>CBIHNO010000028.1:0-2745 GCA_966211915.1 uncultured Rhodanobacter sp. | reverse complement strand
CGCAACTCAGCCTTTAGCAGGCAAACCCCTAGGCCACTTTTGTTGCGAAATCATGGGGGTTGGCATCTTCGTTGCGAAGGCAGATACGCAAGGAAATAGGAAAGTCCGGCCTCAAGAATTCCCGTTGGTGGCAAAGGTCCCCCAAGCTGACAAAGACGCTGCTGCCGGCCGCGATGGATCAAGTTGCCAAGAGCTTCTACGGCGGCACCAAGTTTGATGCCACCAGATCAGATGTCTACGAGAAGGCGGCCGCAGCCGCAGTAACCGGCACAAATCCAAAGACGCCCGAGGACATCAACAACACCATCATCGGCTTGGCGTTGCGGATTGACCCATGGAAACCGGTACGTGCGGGCTATAGCCTGGCTCGAGTCCAGATTGGCACATGGATGATGTTTGCCTCGATGGCCGCTGTGTTCCTATGGGTGGTGTATGGTCATTTCCCCGTCTTGGAGGGGACGGTACTGACGCTCGTGGCCATCAGCACCGCCACGGCCAGTGCCTCCTTCTTGGCGGACAACAACACTCCTGTGCGGTGTGCCAACCACGGGCTGACCTGTCGTGCCAACAATGTGCTGATCGCTCGAGCAATCGGCGGTGAGAATCTCCTCGTCTTGCTGAAGTCGTTGGGGCTCCCTTCCCGCCGGCTGGAAGGGCGGGGGGGATGGTTGCTGGTGCTCAGCGCTGCCCTACGCGGTGGCATAGCCGGCGCCGAACTGCCGATCGCGCGCAATAAGTGGCCCAGACAATCGTGGCAGTCTTGTTGGCAAGTGCAACGGCAGCGACATTTTTGTGGCGCCGATCGACGTAGAGGAAAGGAAATGTGCTACCGCAGCAAAGTGGGGGCGCTTCGGACCGTTTGATTGCAGTTCCACTTTCAGTCGCCTGGGAAGAAAACCAAGACTGGAACTTCGCAACCGCGGCAACAAAATTCGGAACTTCCCAACTGTGCCCTGCTGCCGGCCGCGCCAGCTCGCAAAGCCCCTTGGAGCACCGCAGGTCCCTGGGAACAGCTATCTAACCAGTCCAAGTTTTCTGCCGCGCCCCCCAGCTGGGGATTATTGGAAGACCACTGACAAACGTCCGCATCAAGATGCGTTTGGGGAGTGAGTGGCTAGTAGTTGGTGGCCCATGAGCCCGATCGCAGTACTTCACCTCAGACCCCGAATGTCTCAGTCCAATCTAAGCGGATAGATGAGGCCTGCAATTGCAACCCATTCAGGCCGGCGGGCGCGGAACGTCCTTGCCTCGGCGACGGCTCCGAGAGCCGCGCACGGACTCGGTCTCACCGCGGCGCAAGCCATCGAGGTAGTCGGCCCATTGCGTCATCATCGCGCGCCTCTGGGCCATGAACTCAGCCCGGTCGTAGGCGGCTCCCAGCGGCCCGCTCTTGCCATGCGCGAGCTGCGCCTCGATCACGTCGGGATTGACGTCCAGCTGCTCGACCAGGATCGTGCGCGCCATGGCGCGAAAGCCGTGCGGCGTCATCTCATCGTTCGTGTAGCCCATGCGGCGCAACGCAGTGCGCAACGTGTTCTCGCTCATGCAGCGCTCGCCCGTCAGCAGGCTGGGGAACACGTAGCGACCGTGGCCAGTGAGTTGGCGCAGGTCGCTCAGGATGACTACCGCCCGCTTGGCAAGGGGCACCAGATGCGGACGGCCATTGATCTTGCCATGCACAGTGCGCTTCATTTTCGCGGCCGGGATCGTCCACAGTGCCCGCTCAAGATCCACCTCGGCCCATTCCATCTGACGAATGTTGCCGGGGCGCTGGAACAGCAGCGCGGAAAGCTCCAGCGCTGCGCGGGTCAGTGGCTGGCCTTCGTAAGCCGTGATCGCTCGCATCAAAGCACTCGCGCCGGAGGGTTCGAGCACCGCCGCCATGTGCTTCACCATGATGGGCTTGAGTGCGCCATTCAGATCCGGTGACGGGTTCCGCTCACAGCGGCCGGTCACGATGCCGTATCGGAACACCTGGCCGGATGTCTGCCGCAAGGTGTGTGCAGTTTCGTGCGCGCCGCGGCTCTCGATGCGGCGCAGCGTGTGCAGCAGCAGCGGCGCGGTGATGTCTTGTAGCGGCAGGCTGCCGATCCATGGGAAGAGGTCCTTCTCCATGCGCTCGATCCAGCGCTCGGCATAACGTGGGCTCCAGCCACTTTGCTTGGTGGCGTGCAGCTCACGGGCCACCGCTTCGAACGTGATGCCCGCCACGGCCTGACGGGTCAGCTTGTCGAGCTGGCGCTTCTGAGCGGGGTCAGTGCCCGCGCGCAGCAGCTTGCGCGCGTCGTCGCGCGCTTCGCGCGCCGCCTTTAGCGACACGGACACCTTCTTCGAGCCGGCTTCGGCGTAGTGCCCCAGTGCGAGGCGCTTCTCCTTGCCACCGAAGTAGTACTTCCAGAACCAGCGACGAGACAGGTTGGGTGCTACCTCAAGGTACAGCCCACCTCCGTCGTTGAGGCGCACACGCTTTTTATCGGCCGGGCAGGCCGAGTTGCGGCAGGCGATGTCAGTGAGCAACAAGGGGAACAACCGAAACTGTAGGTCCCGATTATGCGCCTGTTCCCCTACCTATGCCCCGAATCCGGTGAGCTGCTGCGAAACCGTTTGAACCGGCTTGGGCCCGCAAACCCGCATGATTGCTAGGTTTCCGGCACTTCGTGGGATCGCTTGGTACGTTCCGGAACGGTCAAGTGGCCTGCCCGGAGGGACTCGAACCCCCGACCCCCAGCTTAGAAGGCTGGTGCT
>CBIHNO010000027.1:0-15431 GCA_966211915.1 uncultured Rhodanobacter sp. | reverse complement strand
CGATGTCGACGGTCTGGCCGTCGGCCATGTACGGCATGTCCTGCACCGGCACGATGGTGGACACCACGCCCTTGTTGCCGTGGCGGCCGGCCATCTTGTCGCCCGGCTGGATGCGGCGCTTCACCGCCAGGTACACCTTGACCATCTTCAGCACGCCCGGGGCGAGGTCGTCGCCCTGGGTGATCTTGCCGCGCTTGTCGGCGAAGCGCTTGTCGAACTCGGCCTTGTGCGCGTCGATCTGCTTCTGCGCGCGCTCGACCGCCTCGGCCGCGTCCTCGTCCTTCATCCGCAGCTGGAACCAGTCGGACTTCTTCAGCCCGTCGAGCACCAGCGAGGTGACGGTGTCGCCCTTCTTCAGGCCCGGGCCGCCGTTCGCGGTCTTGCCCAGCAGCTGGCCGCGCAGGCGGTCGTAGATGGCCGCCTCGAGGATCCGGAACTGGTCGTCGAAGTCCTTCTTGACCCGGCGGATCTCCTCCTCCTGGATCTTGAGGGCGCGCTTGTCCTTCTCGATGCCGTCGCGGGTGAAGACCTGCACGTCGATGACGACGCCGTCCATGCCCGGCGGCACGCGCAGCGAGCTGTCCTTCACGTCGCTGGCCTTCTCGCCGAAGATCGCGCGCAGCAGCTTCTCTTCCGGGGTCAGCTGGCTCTCGCCCTTCGGCGTCACCTTGCCGACCAGGATGTCACCGGCACGCACTTCGGCACCGATGTAGACCACGCCGGACTCGTCGAGGCGGTTCAATGCCTGCTCGGAGACGTTCGGGATGTCGGCGGAGATTTCCTCCGGCCCGAGCTTGGTATCGCGCGCGACCGCGGTGAGTTCTTCGATGTGGATCGTGGTGTAGCGATCCTGCTCGACCACGCGCTCGGAGAGCAGGATCGAGTCCTCGAAGTTGTAGCCGTTCCACGGCATGAACGCGACCAGCATGTTCTGGCCCAGCGCGAGCTCGCCGATGTCGGTCGAGGGACCGTCGGCCAGCACGTCGCCGCGCGCGACCACGTCACCGACGTTCACCAGCGGAGTCTGGTTGATGCAGGTGTTCTGGTTGGAGCGCGTGTACTTGATCAGCGTGTAGATGTCGACGCCGGCATCGGTCTGGCCGACGATCTCGTTCTCGTTGACCTTGACCACGATGCGCGCGGCGTCGATCTGCTCGATCGTGCCACCGCGGCGTGCGTTCACGGTCACGCCCGAGTCGCGCGCCACCGCACGCTCGATGCCGGTACCGACCAGCGGCTTCTGCGCACGCAGCGTCGGCACGGCCTGGCGCTGCATGTTGGCGCCCATCAACGCACGGTTGGCGTCGTCGTGCTCGAGGAACGGCACGAGCGCCGCCGCGACCGACACGGTCTGCATCGGCGAGACGTCCATGAAGTGGATCTCGGATGGCGGCTTGAGCAGCGACTCGCCCTGGTAGCGGCAGGCGATGAACTGCGTGGTGAGCGAGCCCTTCTCGTCCTGCGGCGCGTTGGCCTGGGCGATGACGTACTCGTTCTCCTCGATCGCCGAGAGGAACTCGACGTCGTCGGTGACCTTGCCGTTCACGACCTTGCGGTACGGCGTCTCGAGGAAGCCGTACTTGTTGGTGCGCGCGAAGACCGCGAGCGAATTGATCAGGCCGATGTTCGGGCCTTCCGGCGTCTCGATGGTGCAGACGCGGCCGTAATGGGTCGGATGCACGTCGCGCACTTCGAAGCCGGCGCGTTCGCGGGTCAGGCCGCCCGGCCCGAGCGCGGAGACGCGGCGCTTGTGCGTCACTTCGGACAGCGGGTTGTTCTGATCCATGAACTGGGACAGCTGCGACGAACCGAAGAACTCCTTCACCGCCGCCGCGACCGGCTTGGCGTTGATCAGGTCCTGCGGGGTGAGGCCATCGGCCTCGGCCAGCGACAGGCGCTCGCGCACCGCACGCTCGACACGCACCAGGCCGATGCGGAAGGTGTTCTCGGCCATTTCGCCGACCGAACGCACGCGACGGTTGCCCAGGTGATCGATGTCATCGACGGTACCGTGACCGTTCTTGATGTCGATCAGCACCTTGAGCACGTCAAGAATGTCGGACGTCTCGCCCTGCTCCTTGACCAGCCGCTGGGATTCCTCTTCCTTGCGCTCGCTGAAGTACTTGTGGTCGTACAGCACGCCCGGACCGAGGATTTCCTTGCGGCCCACGCGGCGGTTGAACTTCATCCGGCCCACGCCCGACAAGTCGTAACGGTCGAAGGTGAAGAACAGGTTGAAGAACAGGTTCTGCGCGGCATCCTTGGTCGGCGGCTCGCCCGGACGCATCATGCGATAGATTTCCACCAGCGCCTCGAGCGGCGTCTTGGTGTTGTCGATGCGCAGGGTGTGCGAGATGTAGGCGCCACGGTCGAGATCGTTGACGTACAGCGTCGGCACGACTTCGATACCAGCCTTGCGGAAGTTCTCCAGCTGCTCGGCGGTGATCTCGTCGTTGGCCGAGGCCAGCAACTCACCAGTCTTGCTGTCGACGATGTCGGTGGCCAGGATGCGGCCGATCGGATAATCGTCCGGCACTTCCAGCGCGGTGATGTTCTCGGCCGCCAGCTGACGCACGTGACGCGCCGTGATGCGCTTGCCGGCTTCCACCAGCACGGTGCCGCCGATCGCCAGATCGAAGCTCAGCGTCTCGCCGCGCAGACGCTCGGCGACCAGCTCCAGCGTGGTGCCACCCTTCTTGCCGAGGTGGAACACGTTGTGCTCGAAGAAGATGCCCAGCATCTCCTCGTTATTGTAACCGAGCGCGCGCAACAGCACCGTCACCGGCAACTTGCGGCGACGATCGATGCGGGTAAACAGCGCGTCCTTCGGGTCGAACTCGAAGTCCAGCCACGAACCGCGATAAGGAATCACGCGCGCCGAGAACAGCAGCTTGCCCGAGCTGTGCGTCTTGCCGCGGTCGTGATCGAAGAACACACCCGGCGAACGGTGCAGCTGCGAGACGATGACGCGCTCGGTGCCGTTGATGATGAAGGTGCCGGTGTCGGTCATGAGCGGAATCTCGCCCATGTAGACCTCCTGCTCCTTGATGTACTTGACCACCTTCTTCGAGGCCGGGCTGTCCTTGTCATAGATGACCAGGCGCACGGTGGTACGCAGCGGCGCACCGTAGGTCATGCCGCGGTTGCGGCATTCGCGCTCGTCGAACGCCGGCTCACCGAGACGGTAGTCGACATATTCCAGCGCAGCATTGCCCGAATAGCTGGTAATCGGGAATACCGATTTCAGTGCCGCGTGCAAACCCTTCTCGCCGCGCTGTTTGGGCGCGACATGCTCCTGCAGAAACTCCCGGTAGGAATCAGTCTGGATGGTCAGCAGGTTCGGCACACCCAGTACGGGCGGACGCTTGCCAAAATCCTTGCGGATGCGTTTCTTCTCGGTAAACGAGTAGGCCATGATCGGTAGCGCCTCGGTTCGCAGTGACGCCGGTGGTGCACACACCGGCTGAATGAAAAATCAGGTGTTCGACAAATCCGGGGATTTGGGAATCGAGAATGTGGAATCGACCGGCGAGTCCCTATTCTCCATGCCCCTCCTCGTTCAACTCTTTCGCGCCTAAGCAGGCAAAGCCCGGGGGCTCGCGCCCCCAGGCTTGCTTGACGCTAGATCAAACTGACGACGCGCAAGGCGCCAATTACTTCAGTTCGACCGTGGCGCCGGCAGCTTCGAGGTCCTTCTTGAACTTCTCGGCGTCTTCCTTCGACACAGCTTCCTTCAGGACGCCGCCGGCCTCGGTGAGGTCCTTGGCTTCCTTCAGGCCCAGGCCGGTGATCGCGCGAACAGCCTTGATCACGTCGACCTTCTTGGCGCCGGCGTTCTTCAGGATGACGTCGAACTCGGTCTGCGCTTCGGCAACCGGGGCAGCAGCAGCCGGGCCAGCCGCGGCAACCGGGGCAGCGGCGGACACGCCAAACTTCTCTTCGATGGCCTTGACCAGGTCCATCACTTCCATCAGTGACTTGGCGGCTACGGCTTCAACGATTTGTTCGTTGGACAGGGACATTTGATTTACCTCTGGAAATGGGTTCAGTTTGATAGACGACGAACTTAGGCGGGCTCGACTTCGGCCGGGGCTTCGGCGGCGACTTCGCCACCACCCTGCTTGTCGGCCACGGCCTTGACGGCACGGGCAAACATCGAAGCCGGTTCGGCCAGCAGACGGGCCAGCATGGCTAGCGCCTGTTCGCGGGTCGGCAGCGCGGCCAGCACGTCGACGTGCGCAGCCGGCAGCAACTTGCCTTCCACCGAGACGATCTTCGCCTTCAGCTTGTCGTTGCTCTTGGCGAATTCCTTGATCAGACGCCCGGCAGCGCCGGGTTCTTCCATCGAGAATGCGTACAGCAGCGGACCGACCAGGGCGTCCTTGACGACCTCGAATTCGGTGCCGACTACAGCGCGCGAAGCGAGCGTGTTCTTGACAACCTTCAAGTACACACTGGATTCACGAGCCTTCTTGCGCATCGCGGTCATTTGCTCGACCGTGGTGCCTGCATACTCGACAGCAATCAAGGAGTGAGCCTTCGCGGCGACTTCTGCCAGTTCGGCGACTACTTCATGCTTCTGAGACAGATTTAGAGCCATTGCACTCCTCCAAATGAACTCCGCTTACGGCTCCTGCCGCTTGCGGTCCTGGGCGACGCCATCCTTGACGTCGGGGACACTGGGTGTCCCGGGTGTTGGCCTTTCCAGAACAGTCGAACAATTCCAGATCGGGCAGCACCATCTGCGCAGGCCGGATTTGCAAGAAACCCGATTAAGCGATCCCGCTGGCGACGACGGCGATTCCATGCCAGTGCGAGCGTCCTGCCCGTCGTCATCGCGCGCTGATCGCGCCTGCGGTCTTTGACGGCTGCTCCGGCCTACGCGGCCGGGGCTGCCTTCAAAAACTTGCCCGCATCGACGAAACGCCGATGCGGGACTTGAAGTCTTACTTGGCGGAAATGGTCAGCGACGAGGTATCGACGGCAACGCCGACGCCCATCGTGCTGGACAGAGCCACTTTCTGCAGGAACTGCCCCTTCGCCGTGGACGGCTTGGCCTTCAGCAGGTCAGCGATCAGCGTGTTGAGGTTGTCCGCGAGCTGGGACGCCTCGAAGCTGGCCTTGCCGATGGTGGCGTGGATGATGCCCGCCTTGTCGTTGCGGAACTTCACCTGACCGGCCTTGGCGTTCTTCACCGCAGTGGCGACATCGGCGGTGACCGAGCCGTCCTTCGGGTTCGGCATCAGGCCGCGCGGGCCGAGCAACTGGCCGAGCTTGCCGACCACGCGCATCGCGTCCGGCGTGGCGATCACGCGACCGAAGTCGAGATCACCGGCCTGCATGCGCTCGGCCAGATCGTCCATGCCGACAGCGTCGGCACCGGCAGCCTTGGCAGCCTCGGCCTTCTCGCCCGGTGGGCAGAACACGGCGACCTTGACGGTCTTGCCGGTGCCATGCGGCAGCAGCGAGGAACCACGCACGCCCTGGTCGGACTTCTTCGCGTCGATACCCAGACGCACGGCCACGTCCACCGACTCGGCGAACTTCGCCGTGGCGTTGTCCTTGACGATCTTCAGGGCTTCTTCCAGACCGTAGAACTTGCCCGGCTGCACCGCGGCCGCAGCCGACTTCATACGCTTCGTGAGCTTTGCCATGTCTTAACCCTCCACCACAAGGCCCATGCTGCGAGCGCTACCGGCAATGGTGCGCACCGCGGCGTCGAGATCGGCAGCCGTCAGATCCGGCTCCTTCTGCTTCGCTACGTCTTCCAGCTGCTTGCGGGTGACCTTGCCGACCTTGTCGGTATTCGGCTTCGGCGAACCCTTGGCGGTGCCGGTGATCTTCTTCAGAAGAATCGTGGCGGGCGGGGTCTTGGTGATGAAGGTGAAGCTGCGGTCGGAGTACGCCGTGATGATGCACGGAATCGGCAGACCCGGCTCCAGCTTCTGCGTGGCGGCGTTGAACGCCTTGCAGAACTCCATGATGTTCAGACCGCGCTGACCGAGGGCGGGGCCCACCGGCGGCGACGGATTGGCCTGACCGGCCTTGACCTGCAACTTGATGTAACCGACAACTTTCTTTGCCATGGGATTTTCCTCGCGAGTCCAGACGCCTTGCGGCTCCTCGCTGTGCACCGGTCCGTGGATGAAAGGAACGGATCCGCCTCATGCGGATCCTGAAACGCGGGCACGCCGAATCAAAAAGATCCAGCGTGAACCGCGCAGTATAGAGATTGGTCAGGCTTTCAGCAAGCCCCGTGCCAAGATGACAGAAACCGTCCGAATCAGGCCTTCTCGACCTGACCGAATTCCAGCTCGACCGGGGTCGAACGACCGAAGATCAGCACTGCAACGCGCAGGCGGCTCTTCTCGTAGTTGACTTCCTCGACCACGCCGTTGAAATCGTTGAACGGGCCCTCGGTGACGCGCACCATCTCGCCTGGCTCGAACAGCACCTTGGGGCGGGGCTTTTCGACACCCTCGCGCACGCGGCTGAGGAT
Organism: uncultured Rhodanobacter sp.; assembly: GCA_966211915.1. Taxonomy (GTDB): domain Bacteria; phylum Pseudomonadota; class Gammaproteobacteria; order Xanthomonadales; family Rhodanobacteraceae; genus Rhodanobacter. Next base: position 8,932 of record CBIHNO010000027.1, on the reverse strand, counting down.
GGCTTCGGCTTCGCTGTCCTTGATCGGCAGCGGACGATCGGCGGTGCCGCCGATGAAACCCATCACCTTCGGGGTTTCCTTGATCAGATGCCAGCACTCGTCGTCGATGCGCGGCGCCTTGCCCTCGGTATTCGTCTCGATCTGCACCAGCACATAGCCGGGGAAGAACTTGCGCTCGCTGCGCCGTTTCTGGCCGCCGCGCATTTCGATCACTTCCTCGGTCGGCACCAGCACTTCGCCGAACTTCTCTTCCATCTCGGCGCGCTTGATACGCTCCTCGAGGGAACGCTTTACCTGATTCTCGAAGCCCGAATAGGCGTGCACCACATACCAGCGCTTGCTCATGCTCACCTCAGCCACCCAACTTCAGCAGCCAGTCGAGAATGACCGACTTCAGGATCAGATCGATCAGACCCAGCAGCAGCGACAGGACAATCACCACCAGGATAATGATGCCGGTCGTCTTGATCGTCTCGTCGCGAGTCGGCCAGACCACCTTGCGCATTTCGAACTGCGACTCGGCGATGAAATTTCGCACCCGCCGACCCAGCGCGGTGAACGCGGCAATCGCCAGCGCCAGCACCAGCGCGGCCAGCACGCCAAGCAGGCGCACCGACGAGGAAATGTTGCCGTCCCTGCCGAACCAGGAATAGGCAAAGATACCGGCAACCAGCACCAGCAACGCCAGTACCAGCTTGCCGATGTCGGCGGCGTTCGTGCCCTTGGGCTGTTCTGCCTTGGTATTCATGCACTAGTGACCAGGTGTCAGCAGCATGCCGTGCCTCGCGGCCGACCTTGCCATCGTCACCCGTCTCGATCCTCGGGGAAGTGGCACGCCAGGAGGGACTTGAACCCCCAACCTGCGGTTTTGGAGACCGCTGCTCTGCCAATTGAGCTACTGGCGTACATGGCTTGAACTTGAAACACGACGGCGAGCGGCTTTGAGTCCGCTCGCCCCGTGAACTTTGAGCAGCGCACCGAAGCGCGCCACCCCTATCTTACTTGATGACCTTGGCCACCACGCCGGCGCCGACGGTACGGCCGCCTTCGCGAATGGCGAAACGCAGACCTTCGTCCATCGCGATCGGGTGGATCAGGCTCACCACCATCTTCACGTTGTCGCCCGGCATCACCATCTCCACGCCGTCCGGCAACTGGCAAGCGCCGGTCACGTCGGTCGTGCGGAAGTAGAACTGCGGACGGTAACCCTTGAAGAACGGCGTATGACGGCCACCCTCGTCCTTCGACAGCACATACACCTCAGCCTCGAAGTCGGTATGCGGGGTGATCGTGCCCGGCTTGGCCAGCACCTGGCCACGCTCCACGTCGTCACGCTTCAGGCCGCGCAGCAGCAGACCGGCGTTATCACCTGCCTGACCCTGATCCAGCAGCTTGCGGAACATTTCCACGCCGGTGACCGTGGTCTTCTGCGTGTCACGAATGCCGACCACTTCGATTTCGTCGCCGACCTTGATGATACCGCGCTCGATACGACCGGTCACCACGGTGCCGCGGCCCGAGATCGAGAACACGTCTTCCACCGGCATCAGGAACGGCTTGTCGATCGTGCGCACCGGCTCCGGAATGTAGCTGTCCAGCGCGTCGACCAGCTTGATGATCGACGGCACGCCGATCTCGCTCTGGTCGCCTTCCAGCGCCAAACGGGCCGAACCGTGGATCATCGGGGTGTCGTCGCCCGGGAAGTCGTACTTGGACAGCAGCTCGCGCACTTCCATCTCGACCAGCTCAAGCAACTCGGCGTCGTCCACCAGGTCGGCCTTGTTCAGGTACACGATGATGTACGGTACGCCCACCTGACGGCTCAGCAGGATGTGCTCGCGCGTCTGCGGCATCGGGCCGTCCGCGGCCGAGCACACCAGGATCGCGCCGTCCATCTGCGCCGCACCGGTGATCATGTTCTTCACATAGTCAGCATGGCCCGGGCAATCCACGTGCGCGTAATGGCGCAGCGGCGACTCGTATTCCACGTGCGCGGTCGAGATCGTGATGCCGCGCGCCTTCTCTTCCGGCGCTGCGTCGATCGAGCTGTAATCCTTGAACTCGCCACCAAAACGTTCCGCACCGACCTTCGTCAGCGCTGCCGTCAGCGTCGTCTTGCCGTGATCCACGTGACCAATCGTGCCGACGTTGACGTGCGGCTTGGTGCGTTCGAATTTACCCTTTGCCATGACTCTGAACCTCTATAAAAGAACTTGTTAATTAGTGCGGCCATGGAAGGCCGCCTTTTGATCTTCGCGACCAGGGACGATCGCACTAATTAAGCATGGGAAAGTCAGCCTTGTCAGGCCTTCTTTATGACCTGCTCGGCAACGTTGTTCGGCGCTTCGGCGTAATGGTCGAATTCCATCGTGAAAGTGGCGCGTCCCTGGGTCAGCGAACGGATCGTCGTCGCGTAACCGAACATCTCACCCAGCGGAACCATCGCATCGATGGTCTTGCCCGACGGCGTGTCGTCCTGGCCCTGGAGCAGACCACGACGGCGACTCATGTCACCCATGACGTCACCGACGTACTCTTCCGGCGTCACCACCTCGATCTTCATGATCGGCTCGAGCAGCACCGGCGACGCCTTGGCGAAGCCCTGCTTGAACGCCATCGATGCGGCGAGCTTGAACGCCATTTCGGACGAGTCAACGTCGTGATAGGAACCGAACACGAGCTTCACCTTCACGCCAACGACCGGGAAGCCGGCCAGCGGACCGCTGGTGATGGTTTCGCGCAGGCCCTTTTCGACCGACGGGATGAATTCCTTCGGAATCACGCCACCGGTGATGTCGTTGATGAAGAGGAAATCATTCTTCACGTTCGGATCGGCACGATCGGCCTCGGTCATCGGGGACAGTTCGATCACGACGTGACCGTACTGACCCTTGCCACCGGACTGCTTGGCGTGCTTGTAATCCGACTTGACGTCCGACAGGCGAATCGTCTCGCGGTAAGCCACCTGCGGCTTGCCGACATTGGCCTCGACATTGAACTCGCGGCGCATGCGGTCGACCAGGATGTCCAAGTGCAGCTCGCCCATGCCCGAGATGATCGTCTGGCCCGACTCTTCATCCGTGCGCACGCGGAACGACGGATCTTCCGCGGCCAGGCGGCCGAGGGCGATGCCCATCTTTTCCTGGTCCGACTTGGTCTTCGGCTCGACCGCCATCGAGATCACCGGCTCCGGGAACGTCATGCGCTCCAGGGTGATGATGTGATCCTGTGCGCACAGCGTGTCGCCGGTCGTCACGTCTTTCAGGCCAACCGCGGCGGCGATATCGCCGGCACGGACTTCCTTCAGCTCCTGACGCTCGTTCGCGTGCATCTGCAGAATGCGGCCGATGCGCTCCTTCTTGCTCTTGACTGGGTTGTACACGGCGTCGCCGGAGTTCAGCGTGCCCGAGTAAACACGGAAGAACGTCAGCGAGCCGACGAACGGGTCAGTCATGATCTTGAACGCGAGCGCGGAGAACGGCGCCGTATCGTCGGCCTTGCGCGTGGCTTCGTTGTCGTCTTCATCGATACCGGCGACCGGCGGACGATCGGTCGGCGACGGCAGCAACTGCACCACCGCGTCGAGCATTGCCTGGACACCCTTGTTCTTGAACGCCGTACCGCAGTAGGTCGGAATGATTTCGTTGGCGAGCGTGCGCTGACGAAGACCGCCGATGATCTCGGCCTCGGTGAGGTCACCACCTTCGAGATACTTGTTCATCAGGTCTTCGGTCGCCTCGGCGGCGGACTCGACCATGAAGGCATGCGCTTCGGCAGCCTTGTCGGCCAGGTGCGCCGGAATATCCCGGTACTCGAACTTCATACCCTGGGATTCCATGTCCCAGATGATCGCCTTCATCTTGAGCAGGTCGACCACGCCTTCGAAACCCTCTTCGGCACCGATCGGCACCTGCATCGGTACCGGGTGCGCGCCGAGGCGGGCCTTCAGCTGGCTGACGACCTTGTCGAAGTTGGCACCGGTGCGGTCCATCTTGTTGACAAACGCAAGACGCGGCACTTTGTATTTGTTGGCCTGACGCCACACCGTTTCGGACTGCGGCTGCACACCACCGACCGCGCACAGCACGAACACGGCGCCATCCAGCACGCGCAGCGAACGCTCGACTTCAATGGTGAAGTCGACGTGTCCCGGGGTGTCGATGATGTTGAAGCGATGCTGCTCCATCGAGCCATCCATGCCCTTCCAGAACGCCGTCGTTGCAGCCGACGTGATGGTGATGCCGCGCTCCTGCTCCTGCTCCATCCAGTCCATCGTGGCCGCGCCGTCGTGCACTTCGCCAATCTTGTGACTGACACCGGTGTAGAACAGAATGCGCTCCGTGGTCGTGGTCTTGCCGGCATCGATGTGAGCCATGATGCCGAAATTGCGGTAGCGGTCGATTGGAGTCGTGCGTGCCATTGATATTTACCTGTGTCGGGCTACCTGCCCCGCTTCAAAACAGCCATCCGGGCCGCGTTTATTGAGGAGTCCGGCAGGGCTGCCGGTTGGTTCTTTTGTCGCCATGAAGGACGACCTCAACCCATCAAAGTCCGGCCATGAATGCCGGCTTGATTCTTTGCCGTCCGGGAGGACGGCTTGAATCATCGTATGTCCGCCATGGATGGCGGATTGCTCTTCGCCGTCATGGAGGACGGCGAAACAAAAACGCTTACCAGCGATAGTGCGAGAAGGCCTTGTTGGCTTCTGCCATGCGATGCGTCTCTTCGCGCTTCTTGGCGGCGCCGCCGCGGCTTTCCGAAGCCTCGAGCAACTCGGCAGCCAGCTTGCGCGGCATCGAGGTCTCACCACGCTTGCGTGCAGCATCGATGACCCAGCGCATCGCCAGCGCCATACGGCGACCCGGACGCACTTCGACCGGCACCTGATAGGTAGCGCCGCCAACACGGCGCGACTTCACTTCGACCGCCGGAGCGATGTTGTTGAGCGCCTTCTCAACCAGAGCCACCGGCTCGGCATTCTTCTCGCCAATGTGCTGCAGCGCACCGTAGACGATGCTCTCGGCCACGGATTTCTTGCCGCTCTTCATCACCATGTTGATGAAGCGGGCAATCAGCTGGCTGCCGTGCTTGGGATCCGGCAGGATCAGACGGGCGGGATGTGAACCTTTACGCGACATGTTTCGAGTCCTTTACTTCTTCGGGCGCTTGGCGCCGTACTTCGAGCGCGATTGACGACGCTTGGTGACACCAGCGCAATCGAGGCTGCCGCGCACTGTGTGATAACGCACACCGGGCAGATCCTTGACGCGACCGCCGCGGATCAGCACCACCGAGTGCTCCTGCAGGTTGTGACCTTCACCGCCGATATAGCTGATGATCTCGAAACCGTTGGTCAGGCGCACTTTGGCAACCTTGCGCAACGCCGAGTTCGGCTTTTTCGGGGTGGTCGTGTAAACGCGCGTGCAGACACCACGACGCTGCGGGCTGCTCTGCAGTGCCGGCGACCCACTCTTGTAGGTTTTGGGGCTGCGGGATTTGCGCACCAATTGGTTGACTGTCGTCATGCGAAGCTGTTCCTGAAAACATAAAGGCAGCCCGAATAAGCTCGGTCTGCCAAGAAGCGGGAATTTAACATGGGCAACCTGCCATAGGCAAGCCAGCACCCTGCCGTCCTGGGCCCGAACACGAGGTGCATCCATGCACCTCATTTCGTATGTCAGCGAGTGAAACCCTGAACGGGTTTACTCAACACCGTTATCACTACCGACCGGAGCCTCGGCAAACGAGGCTGCAGGTGTGGAACCGGAGAGAGTCTCCAGATCCGAAGCGGACAAACCGCCCTGGCGACGACGCGCTGCGTGGTACGCCAGACCCGTACCTGCCGGAATAAGACGGCCGACAATAACATTTTCCTTCAGGCCGCGCAAGGTATCGCGCGTACCACGAACCGCCGCTTCGGTAAGGACGCGGGTAGTTTCCTGGAACGAGGCTGCCGAGATGAACGACTCGGTCGCCAGCGAGGCCTTGGTGATGCCGAGCAGGATCGACTGGTACTCGGCCGGACGCTCGCCCTTGGCGATCGCACGGTCGTTCTCGCCGTTGATACGCACGCGCTCGATCTGCTCACCGCGCAGGTAATGGCTGTCACCCGGCTCGACGATCTCAACCTTGCGCAGCATCTGGCGAATGATCGCTTCGATGTGCTTGTCGTTGATCTTCACGCCCTGCAGGCGATACACGTCCTGGATTTCCTTGACCAGGTACGAGGCCAGCGGCTCCACGCCCAGCAGGCGCAGAATGTCATGCGGACTCGGCTCGCCGTCGACGACGGTTTCGCCCTTCTCCACATGTTCGCCCTCGAACACGATGACCTGACGCCACTTCGGAATCAGCTCCTCGTGCTCGTTGCCGTCGACGTCCTTGATGATCAGACGCTGCTTGCCCTTGGTGTCCTTGCCGAAGCTGATGATGCCGGAACGCTCGGCAAGAATCGCCGGCTCCTTCGGCTTGCGCGCCTCGAACAGATCGGCCACGCGCGGCAGACCACCGGTGATATCGCGGGTCTTCGAGGTTTCCTGCGGGATACGGGCAACCACGTCGCCCACGCCCACTTCGGCACCGTTCTGGATCGACACGATCGCACCTGCCGGCAGGAAGTACTGCGCGGCGATGTCAGTGCCCGGCAACTTGAGCTCGCGACCCTTGGCATCTTCCAGACGCACGATCGGACGCAGATCCTTCGCCTGCGCACCGCGACGCTTCGGATCGGTGACCACCGCCGACTCCAGACCGGTCAGCTCGTCGGTCTGGCTCTGCACGGTGACGCCATCGAGGAAGTCGATGAAGCGCACCACGCCGGCCACTTCGGTGACGATCGGATGGGTATGCGGATCCCAGTTCGCCACGGTCTGGCCGGGCTTGACCGGCGCACCGTCCTTGACCGCGATGATGGCGCCGTACGGCACCTTGTAGCGCTCGCGCTCACGGCCGCTGGCATCGATCACGCTGAGTTCGCCCGAACGCGACACCGCGACCAGATGACCCTGCTTGTGCTGCACGGACTTGAGGTTGTTGAACTTCAGCGAGCCGGTGGTCTTCACCGTCACGTTGTCCACTGCTGCCGCACGCGAAGCCGCACCACCGATGTGGAACGTACGCATGGTCAGCTGGGTACCCGGCTCACCGATCGACTGCGCGGCGACCACACCCACGGCCTCGCCCATGTTGACCAGATGGCCCCGAGCCAGATCGCGGCCGTAGCACAGCTTGCACACGCCATGAGGGGCGGCGCAGGTGATCGGCGAACGTACCTTGATGATCTGCACGCCGGCCTTGTCGAGCTTCTCGACCAGTGCCTCGTTGAGCAAGGTGTCACGCGTGACGATGGCCTGATCGTCGTCGCCGGGGGCGTAGACGTCCTCGACCACCACACGACCCAGCACGCGCTCGCGCAACGGCTCGACCACATCGCCGCCTTCGACGATCGGCTGCATGATCACACCATCCTCGGTGCCGCAATCGTCCATCGTGATCACCACGTCCTGCGCCACGTCGACCAGGCGACGGGTCAGGTAACCGGAGTTCGCAGTCTTCAACGCGGTATCCGCCAGGCCCTTACGAGCACCGTGGGTCGAGTTGAAGTACTGCAGCACGTTCAGGCCTTCGCGGAAGTTGGCCTTGATCGGGGTCTCGATGATCGAGCCGTCCGGACGCGCCATCAGGCCGCGCATACCGGCCAGCTGACGAATCTGCGCCACGGAACCACGGGCGCCGGAGTCGGCCATGATGTACAGCGAGTTCATCGACTTCTGGTTGACCATCTTGCCTTCGGCATTCATCACCTTCTCGGTGCCGATGCCGTCGATCATGGCCTTCGCCACCAGTTCACTGGTACGCGACCAGATGTCGACCACCTTGTTGTAGCGTTCGCCGGCGGTGACCAGACCCGACTGGTACTGCTGCTGGATCTCGACGACTTCCTTCTCGGACTCTTCGAGAATCGGTTTCTTTTCGGCCGGGATCAGCATGTCGTCGATGCCGATCGAGATACCGGCACGCGTGGCGAAGCGGAAGCCGGTGTACATCAGCTTGTCGGCGAACACCACGGTTTCCTTCAAACCCAGCAAGCGGTAGCTGGAGTTGATCAGGCGCGAGATGTTCTTCTTGGTCAGCTCGGTATTGGCCAGCTCGAACGGCAGGCCTTCCGGCAGGATTTCCGCCAGCAGCGCGCGACCCACGGTGGTGTCGACAATCTTCGTCTCGTTGATGCGGGTGCCGTCTTCAGCAATGTGTACCAGCTTCAGACGCACCTTGACCTGGGCGTGCAGTTCGACCGCACGATTGTCGTAGGCGCGACGAACTTCGGCAATGCCGGAGAACACCATGCCGGTGCCCTTGACGTTGATCAGCTCGCGAGTCATGTAGTACAGGCCCAGCACGACGTCCTGGGTCGGCACGATGATCGGCTCGCCGTTGGCGGGGCTGAGGATGTTGTTCGACGACATCATCAGCGTGCGCGCTTCCAGCTGCGCCTCGATCGACAGCGGCACATGGACGGCCATCTGATCGCCGTCGAAGTCGGCGTTGAACGCAGTACACACCAGCGGATGCAGCTGGATCGCCTTGCCTTCAATGAGTTTCGGCTCGAACGCCTGGATGCCCAGACGATGCAGGGTCGGTGCACGGTTCAGCAGCACCGGATGCTCGCGGATCACCTCTTCGAGGATATCCCACACCTGGGCCTCTTCGCGCTCGACCAGCTTCTTCGCCGCCTTGATGGTGGTGGCTTCGCCACGCGCCTGCAGCTTGGCGAAGATGAACGGCTTGAACAGCTCCAGCGCCATCTTCTTGGGCAGACCGCACTGATGCAGACGCAGGGTCGGACCGACCACGATCACCGAACGACCGGAGTAATCCACGCGCTTGCCGAGCAGGTTCTGGCGGAAGCGGCCCTGCTTGCCCTTGATCATGT
>CBIHNO010000026.1:0-20745 GCA_966211915.1 uncultured Rhodanobacter sp. | reverse complement strand
GCATCGGCCTCACCGACCTGGCCAAGCGCCACAGCGGCAACGACAACGAGCTGCCACGCGACGCGTTCGATGTGCCTTCACTGATCGCCAAGATCGAACGCCATCAACCGCGGTTGATGGCGTTCACCAGCAAGAACGCGGCGCGCGCTGCACTGGGGCATGCCGCCGGCTATGGCCTGCAGCATGAAGTCATCGGCGGCACGAGACTGTTCGTGCTGCCGTCGCCTTCGGGACAGGCGCGCGGGCATTGGGATCTTGGGCCTTGGCTGGCGCTGAGCGAGCTCTGCCGCGCTGTCAACGCAAACCGATTGTAGGAGCCTGCTGGCGGGCGATGCTTTTCGAAAAACATCGCCCGCCAGCGGGCTCCTACAAGAGCAAGACCAGACTCAATCGATCGGCGTATGCCGGTACTTGCTGACATCCTCGGGCCGCACCACCGACGCGTTGTTGGTCCACGAGCGGCGCATGTAGCTGACCACGGCCGACACCTCGCTGTCGCTCAGTTGCTGGGCGAAGGGCGGCATCGAATACGGCCGCGGGTTGGCTGCGGTCACCGGCGCAAAGCCTCCCAGCAAAACCATCCGGGTCGCGTTGATACCGGTCGGTTCGGTCACCGAGGAGTTGCCATCGAGCGGCGGATACACGCCGGCAACGCCGCTGCCGTCCTTGCCGTGACAATCCGCGCAGTGCTGCGTGTAGATCTTCTCGCCTTGCTGCACGATCGCCTTGGCATTGAACAGCTGCGGTTCTTCCACCGGCGGCGTGCGCGGCGGCAACGATTGCAGATAGGTGGCAACCGCCTGCAGATCATCGTCACTCATGTGCTGGGTGCTGGTCGCAACCACGTCGGCCATCGGACCGAACGCCACGCCCTTGGCCGACCGCCCGGTTTTCAGCAGGTCGACGATGTCCTGTGCGCCCCAGCCCTGCAGGCCACCGTTCTGCTGCATGCTCAAGTCCGGCGCGTACCAGTTCTGCATGGGAATCTGTCCGCCGGTCAGGTGTTGATCGCCGGACGTGCCGCCGAGCAAGTCGCGCGCCGCGTGACACTCATTGCAGTGGCCCAGGCCCTGCACCAGATAGGCGCCGCGATTCCATTGCGGCGACTGTGCCGGATCGGGCTTGAACACGCCTTCCCTGAAATACAAAGCGCGCCAGGCAGTCAGGCTCTTGCGCACGCTGTACGGGAACGCCAGCGTCGACACCGTGGACAGCACGCGCACCGCCGGCAGCGATTGCAGGTAGGCAAACATCGCCAGTGCATCGTCGTGCGTCACCTTGGTATACGAGGTATACGAGAACGCGGGGTACAGCAGTTCGCCGTGCCGACCCTTGCCGCCATGCAATGCCTGCCAGAAGTCCTCGAAGCTCCAGTCGCCCAGACCGGTTTCACGATCGGGCGTGATGTTGGGTACCGGGATGTTGCCGAACGGCGTTGCCAGCGAGCGGCCACCGGCAAAGCGTGCGCCACCCTGTGCGGTATGGCAGCCGGCGCAGTCGCCGAGCGTGGCAAGGTATTCGCCACGCGCGATCAAGGCGGGATCTTGCAAGGTCGCCGCAGTCACCTTGCTCATGGCTGGCGAGGTCGGCCGATGGCCGCCACCGAAAAACAGCCACCCCAGCAGCAATGCGGCCAGCAGCACGATCAACAGCAACAGTCGAAGCAGCCATTTCATGTGCCGTCTCCCGTGGCGCCCAGCACACCGCAGGGCAACGGCGGCGTCACCGAGCCGGCCGCCTGCGCATGCGTGTCGGCCGGCAGCTGGCGACTGGCCAGCGATGCGGCCACCGCGGTGATGTCCGAGTCGCTCAACCGATTGGCCACGACGGCCATGCAGTCAGGCGCCACCGTAGCGCGGGTGTGCGTGCGCCAGGAGCCCAGCTGCGCGCTGAGGTAGTCGTACGGCAGGCCGACCAGTCCCGGAGTGGACGGTTCCACGCCGGTGAGCTGGCTGCCATGGCAGCTGGCGCAGGCGGGAATCTTGCGCACGGGATCGCCCTTGCTGACCAGCTCATCACCACGCTGCAGGGTCGCCGCGGAAACCGCCGGCACCGGCGAGTGGCTGTACGGCACCTGCTGCGAGGAAAAATATTCGGCGATCTCCTGCATGTACGCCGGGCTGAGCTGGCGCACGGTGTATTCCATCGGCGCGTACTTGCGCAGACCGTTCTGGAAATCCTGCATCTGCCGCGCCAGGTAGGCAGCCGGCTTGCCGGCCAGGCGCGGAAAATAACCGCTGCCCGGCGTGCCTTCGCCATGCACGCCGTGGCAAGTGGTGCAGGCGGCGATGCGCTGCTGCAAAGTGTCGGGAGGTGTTGAATGTATTGGCGGTGCATCGGCGGCATGACTAGGGACGCCGGACAGCATGGCGACCACAAACAGGACCGCGGCACCGAACGGCTTGGCAAGGCGCAGGCTGGCGTTCGTATTCATCGACCGATTATAGGCGTGCGACAGGTATGCGGCAGCAGCGATCGGCCAGACATGGCGTTAAGCTGGGACATCGCGACAACATGCCGCATTCGCTCAACCGGGGGTTACCGTGAGCCGTCCAGCCGTCTGTCTTGCTGCATTCGTCACCGCACTGCTTGCGGTTCCGGCCATCGCCGCCGATGCCGCACCACCCGCCGCCGCGTACGCGTCGATCGCGCAACTGCAGCAGCGCATGGATACCGGCGCGCTCGACAGCCGGCAGCTGACAAAACAATTCCTGCAACGCATCCGGCAGATCGACCGTTCCGGACCTGTCCTGCGCGCAGTACTCGAGACGAACCCCGATGCGCTGCAGCTTGCCGGCAAGCTTGACGACGCGCGCAAGAACAGCAAGGCACGCAGTCCGCTGTACGGCATTCCGGTGCTACTCAAGGACAATATCGACACCGGCGACCGCATGCTCACCACCGCCGGTTCGCTGGCACTGGTCGATGCACCGGCGCCGCGTGACGCCGGCCTGGTCGAGCGCTTGCGCAAGGCCGGCGCGCTGATTCTCGGCAAGACCAACCTCAGCGAATGGGCCAACATCCGTTCCAACCACGCCAGCAGCGGCTGGAGCGGACGCGGCGGACAGACGCGCAACCCCTATGCGCTCGACCGCAATCCCTGCGGCTCCAGCGCCGGCTCGGCGGCCGCGGTGGCAGCGGGACTGGTCACGGTGGCGATCGGCAGCGAGACCGACGGTTCGAGCATCTGCCCGGCCTCGATGAACGGCATCGTCGGCATGAAGCCCACCCTGGGTCTGGTCAGCCGCAGCGGGATCGTGCCGATCAGCCACAGCCAGGACACCGCCGGCCCGATGGCACGCAGCGTGGCCGATGCCGCCGCGTTGCTCACGGTGATCGCCGGCAGCGATCCGCGCGACCCGGCCACCGCCGAGGCCGACCATCACGCCACCGACTACAGTCGCTTCCTCGATCCGAATGGACTGAAGGGCAAGCGCATCGGCGTGGTGCGACAGCTTGCCGGCGCCGAGCCGAATGCCGACCGCGCACTCGAGCAGGCCATCGCGCTGATGAAGGCGCAGGGCGCGGTCATCGTCGATCCGGTGACGCTGCCGCACCTGGCCGAGCTCGGCGATCCGGAACTGACCGTGTTGCTGTACGACTTCAAGCACGACATCAATACGTACCTGGCCACCCGCACCGGCCTGAAGGTGAAGACACTGGCCGACCTGATCGCCTTCAACCAGGCGCATGCCGCCGAAGAGATGCCCTGGTTCGGCCAGGAGTTGTTCGAGCAGGCCGAGAAGAAAGGTCCGCTCAGCGACAAGGTCTATACGGATGCGCTGGCGAAGGCGAAGCTGCTGTCCGGCCCGCAAGGCATCGATGCTGCGCTGGCGAAGGACCATCTCGACGCACTGCTGGCGCCGTCGTGGGGACCGGCCTTCATGACCGATCCGGTGCTCGGCGACCATGTGGTCAGCGGTGATCCCACCGTGGGCGGCGCCTCGCAACCGGCCGCCGTCGCCGGCTATCCATCGATCACCGTGCCGGCCGGATTCGCGCACGGCCTGCCGGTCGGCATCGTGCTGTTCGGCGCGAAGTGGAGCGAGCCGACGCTGATCTCGATCGCCTATGGCTTCGAGCAACACGCCAAGGCATGGCAACCACCGCAGTTTCTCGACACGGTGAATGGCCAGCCGGTGACAGCTGCGCGGTGAACAAACAAAGAAAAGGCGACCGATGGCCGCCTTTTCTTTGAATATCTCCCTCCGTGCAATCAGTCGTGTCCGCCCACCGACTTGCGCACGATCAGCATCGCCAGTTCCAGCGACTGCTCGTAGTTCAGCCGCGGGTCGACCATCGACTTGTAGGCGCGGTCGAGATCGGTTTCGGACAAATCGCGTGCGCCGCCCATGCATTCGGTAACGTCTTCGCCGGTCAGCTCCAGATGCACGCCGCCCAGCCGGGTTCCGGCCGCCGCATGGATGTCGAACGCCTGATCCAGCTCGCCACGGATATTGTCGAAGCGGCGCGTCTTGTAGCCGTTCGACGTGCTCTCGGTGTTGCCGTGCATCGGATCGGCCACCCACAACACGCGGCGACCCTCGCGCTTCACCGCTTCCAGCAGCGTTGGCAGCGCGGCGGCGATCTTCGCATTGCCCATGCGATGGATCAGGGTCAGGCGACCCGGTTCGTCATCCGGGTTCAACGCCTCGATCAACGGCAGCAGCTGCGCCGGCGTCACTGAGGGACCGACCTTCACCGCCACCGGATTGCGGATGCCGCGGAAATACTCCACATGCGCGCCATCCAGCGCAGCAGTGCGCATGCCGATCCATGGGAAATGGGTGGAGAGATTGAAGAAGCCCGGATGGCGCGGCACCTGCCGGGTCAGTGCCTGTTCGTAGTGCAACAGCAGCGCCTCGTGCGAGGTGAAGAAATCCACCTTGGAGAATCCTGCAATCGGACCGGCCAGCGTTTCCATGAAGCGCAGCGAGTCGCCGATGCCGGCAACCATCTGCCGGTATTCGGCGGCCATCGGCGAATGCTCGACCCAGGCCAGGTCCCAGTATTCCGGATGATGCAGATCGGCGAAGCCGCCGTCGATCAGCGCACGCACGAAGTTCATGGTCAGCGCCGAATGCGCATGCGCCTGGATCATCCGCTGCGGATCGGGGCGACGCGCGGCAGCGGTGAATTCCGGACTGTTGACCAGATCGCCGCGGAAGCTCGGCAGACTCACACCGTCACGAACCTCCAGATCGGTCGAACGCGGCTTCGCGTACTGGCCGGCAAAACGACCCACGCGCAGCACCGGCTTCTTCAGGCCGTGCACCAGCACCAGGCTCATCTGCAACAGCACTTTCAACCGGTTGGAAATAATCGGGCTGGTGCAGTCGGCGAAGCTCTCCGCGCAATCGCCCCCCTGCAGCAGGAAACGTCGACCCTCCTGCGCGTCGGCCAGCGACTGCTTCAGCGCAAGTACTTCCCACGACGTCACCAGCGGCGGCAGCTTGGCCAACTGCGCACCGGCCGCCGCCAGCTCGACCGCATCGTCGTACTGCGGCTGCTGCAGCGCCTCGCGCCGCTGCCATGAATCGGGAGCCCACTGACTGGGAACGGAAGCGTCGGGCAAACCGGCATTCATCGATACGGCCTTGATCACGGTTGGAGCGTTCATTTCGGGGAGGTTCGGCGACGCGTGGCCACGATGGCCAGCACGACCAGGGCGATGAACCACAGCAGGGTCCAGGCCGGCATCGGCAGCCCCAGAATCGGCTCGATCTTGGCGCACTCGCCAGAGCCGGTGAATACCAGTTGCAGCACCCTGGCGAACGGGAACGCGCCGAACATATAGTCCAGTGGCGGACCGCAGGACGGAATCTGGTCAGCCGGCAGCGACTGTATCCACAGATGACGGCCAGCCACGGCGATACCGAACAGCGCCCCCAGCAGCACTCCACCGGTATAAACCCAGCGCGCGCCGCCACGTGGCGCATGCAATGCGCCAAGCAGGAAGAATACGGCCATCACGATGAAGCCGATCCGCTGGAAAATACACAGCGGACAAGGGAACAGATGCCAGTATTTTTCCGTAAAAAGCGCGAAGCCGAGCAGGCCGACGCAGATCAGGAAGCCGACGATAAAACTGACACGGTACGACCAGCGAAATGGATTCATGGCGAATTGCTGCGTTGCGGAACAACGACATTACCTGTTCGCCAGCGTGCTGTCAGCAGGGCTGCGGCATTCCGTTAATAAATTTCATCCTGCCTGCACGCACAAACAAGAAACCCGGCTGGTCGCCCGGCCGGGTTTCTGTATATGGACGTCTGAACGCCTGTTCGATCGGGTTGACCCGGCGAACTTACTCGGCGTCGACAGCCTCGACCTGCGGACGACCGACCAGCTCGACATACGCCATCGGCGCATTGTCGCCGGGACGGAAGCCGCACTTGAGGATGCGCAGGTAGCCACCGGGACGCTCGCTGTAACGCGGACCCAGCTCGACAAACAGCTTGCCTACCGCTTCCTTGTCACGCAGACGCGAGAAGGCCAGGCGGCGATTGGCAACGCCGTCGGTCTTGGCGAGCGTGATCAGCGGCTCGGCCACACGGCGAAGTTCCTTCGCCTTGGGCAGGGTGGTACGGATCAGCTCATGCTTGATCAGCGAGGATGCCATGTTCTTGAACATGGCTTCGCGGTGCGAGCTGGTGCGGTTGAGTTTGCGACCGGATTTTTGGTGGCGCATGGCAAAAGTCTCTATGTCTGTTGTTATGAAAAGCCGGCACCTGTGTCCGGCTTCCCGCGGTTACCCGCTTATATGGCCTTGTTGAATCCGAGGCTCTGTCTTGAAAACCCCATCGGAGCAAACGCTCTTGTGAGGAGTGCGGCCACGGATGGCAGCTTTTGGTGCACAGTCAGGGTGCTATGCACACCCTGACCGCATCTTGCTACGCAGCGATCGAGAACGATCGCACGAACATTCGTTCGCAAAAACAATCAACCCAGCTGCATGCCGTGCGAGAGGCCCGGCGGCGGCCAGTTCTCGAGCTTCATGCCGAGTGCGAGACCACGTCCGCCCAGCACATCCTTGATTTCGGTCAGCGACTTCTTGCCAAGATTCGGCGTCTTCAGCAGCTCGACTTCGGTCTTCTGTACCAGATCGCCGATGTAGTAGATGCTCTCGGCCTTCAGGCAGTTCGCCGAACGCACGGTGAGCTCGAGATCGTCGATCGGACGCAGCAAAAGCGGATCGAAACCGCTCTTCTCCGCCTTGTCGGTAGCGCTCTCGCGACGCGAGAAATCACCGAACACGGACAGCTGGTCGTTGATGATTTCGGCGGCCTTGCGAACCGCGTCTTCCGCACCGATCGTTCCGTTGGTCTCAATATCGAGAATCAACTTGTCGAGATTCGTGCGCTGCTCGACACGAGCGGCGTCCACTTCGTAAGCCACGCGCAGCACCGGCGCAAACGACGCGTCCAGCTGCAGACGGCCAATCGGACGTGCCTCGTCATCCGGATGCTGGCGCGTGCTGGCCGGCTGGTAGCCGACGCCGCGACGCACCTTCAGACGCATGTTGAGCGCGATGTCCTTGGTCAGGTGGCAGATCACGTGCTCGGGGTTGATGATTTCCACCGAGTGGTCGACGACGATGTCGCCGGCCGTGACCACGCCCTTGCCCTTCTTGGACAAGGTCAGGGTGACTTCATCACCCGTATGCTGACGGATCGCCACGTCCTTGAGGTTGAGCAGGACTTCGATAACGTCCTCCTGCAGGCCTTCCAGGGTGGTGTATTCGTGCAGCACGCCATCGATTTCAACCTCGACGATGGCACTGCCAGGAATCGAGGAGAGCAGTACGCGACGCAGCGCGTTGCCCAGGGTGTGGCCGAAGCCACGCTCGAGCGGCTCGACCACCACCTTGGCGCGGTTGGCTCCGAGCTGTTCGACGCTGAGGCCTCGGGGCCGCAGCACACTAGTTGACGAAACTGCCATGCAGAGCTCCGGTGATTACTTCGAGTAAAGCTCGACGATCAATGCTTCATTGATGTCGGACGGCAGGTCACCGCGATCCGGCACCGACTTGAACGTACCTTCAAATTTCTTGGCGTCGACTTCGACCCAGATCGGACGCAGATCCATGGTGTCGAAAATGGTCGCCGCTTCCTGCACGCGCAGCTGGGCGCGAGCCTTTTCGGTCAGCGCAATCGCGTCGCCGGCACGAACCTGATACGAAGGAATGTTCACCTTCTTGCCGTTCACCAGGATCGCCTTGTGGGCAACCAGCTGACGGGCCTGGGCGCGGGTGACCGCGAAGCCCATGCGATAGACGACGTTGTCCAGACGGCTCTCGAGCAGACGCAACAGGTTTTCACCGGTGTTGCCCTTCGAGGTCGCCGCCTTGGCGTAGTAGTTGCTGAACTGACGCTCGAGCACACCATAGATGCGCTTGACCTTCTGCTTCTCGCGCAGCTGGACGGCATAGTCGGACATGCGCATGCGCTTGTTCGCGCCATGCTGGCCGGGCTTGTTTTCCAGTTTGCACTTGGAGTCCAGCGCACGCGCCGGGCTCTTCAGGCTGAGATCTGCACCCTCACGACGGGCGAGTTTGCAGGTAGCTCCACGATAACGGGCCATGGGTATGCTCCTTAGACTCGACGCTTCTTGGGGGGACGGCAGCCGTTATGCGGAATCGGCGTGACATCGATGATGTTGAGCACCTTGTAGCCCAACGCGTTCAGTGAACGCACCGCCGACTCGCGACCCGGGCCTGGGCCCTTGATGCGCACTTCGACAGTCTTCACGCCGTAGTCGCCTGCAGCACGGCCAGCCTTTTCGGCGGCAACCTGCGCAGCGAATGGGGTCGACTTGCGCGAGCCACGGAAACCGGCGCCGCCGGCAGTAGCCCACGACAAGGCATTGCCCTGGCGATCGGTGATGGTGACGATGGTGTTGTTGAACGAGGCCTGCACGTGTGCCACGGCATCCGTGACAACGCGCTTGATCTTCTTCTTGGTCTTGACCGGCTTAGCCATATTCGGAATCCGTTACTTCTTGATCGCGCGACGGGGACCCTTGCGGGTACGTGCGTTGGTACGCGTGCGCTGGCCGCGCACCGGCAGGCCGCGACGATGGCGCAGGCCACGGTAGCAACCCAGGTCCATCAGGCGCTTGATGGCCATACCCACCTCACGGCGCAGATCGCCTTCGACGGTGTACTTGGCGATTTCGTGGCGGATTTTCTCCACCTCGCCTTCACTGAGGGACTTGATCTGGGTGGTGGGAACCACGCCAGCATCCACGCAGACTTTCTTGGCTCGGCTGCGGCCGATACCGAAAATGCTCTGCAGACCAACCCAGACATGCTTCTGGACCGGCAAATTGACACCCGCGATGCGCGCCATGATGTACTTTCTCCGATGCTTTTCGTGCGCGGTAAACGCGCAATTCTAACCTGAATTACCCTGACTGGAAAGCCCTGCGACACCATGGTGCCGCCACTCCCCGACTTTGACCTACCCGTTGGCAGCCTTAGCTGCGACGCAGATTGGCCTTCTTGAGCAGACTTTCGTACTGATGACTGACCAGGTGCGCTTGCACCTGAGCCGTGAAATCCATCACCACTACCACCACGATCAGCAGCGACGTGCCACCGAAATAAAACGGCACATGCCAAGACTGCTGCATGAACGACGGCACCAGACACACCAGTACCAGATACAACGCACCGACACCGGTCAGACGAGTCATCACCGCATCAATGTAACTGGCCGTGGCCCGTCCCGGACGAATCCCCGGAATCAGCGCGCCCGACCGCTTTAGGTTGTCGGCGGTCTCGTCGGCGTTGAACACGATCGCCGTGTAGAAGAACGCAAAACCGATGACCAGTACCGAAAACACAATTTCGTACAGCGGATTGCCCGGGCTCAGCGACTGGGTCAGATCCTGCAACCAGCGCGACTGCTGACCGGTGCTGAACCAGCTGATCGCGGTGGCCGGGAACATCAGCAGACTTGAAGCGAAGATCGGCGGAATCACGCCCGCCATGTTGATCTTCAGCGGCAGGTTCGAACTCTGGTTCATGTAGGCTTTCTGCCCACCGGACCGTCGTGCGTAGTTCACCGTGATGCGTCGTTGCGCACGCTCCATGAACACCACGAAGGCGGTCACCAGCAACGCCAGACCAAACACCATCAGCAGCTTGATCAACGACAACTCGCCGTTGCTGGCCATGCCCAGTGTATTGACCACCGCGCCCGGCAAGCCGGCCACGATACCCGCGAAGATCAGCAGCGAAATGCCGTTGCCGATGCCGCGTTCCGTCATCTGCTCGCCCAGCCACATCAGGAACATCGTGCCAGCGGTAAGCCCGACGACGGATGACATGATGAAACCAAAACCTGGCGTGTAAACCACCGGCGCGCCGCCAGCGGCGACCTGGTTCTGCAACGCAACCGCAATACCGAACGACTGGAACGCTGCCAAGGCCACCGTGGCATAGCGCGTATACATCGTCATCTTGCGCTTGCCGGCCTCACCTTCCTTGCGCAGTGCCTGCATGCTCGGCACTACCGAGCCCATCATCTGGAACACGATCGACGCCGAGATGTACGGGATCACGCCAAGCGCGAACACCGAGAATCGCGCCAGTGCACCACCCGAGAACATGTTGAACATGTCCATCAGGCCGTTGCCGTTGACCAGACTGGTCATCGCCTCCGGATTGACGCCAGGTACCGGAATGAACGAACCAAGCCGGAACACCACCAGCGCGCCAATCACGAAGAAGATGCGCTGCCGAAGCTCGGTCAGTTTGCCGAGTTTGCCGAGTGCATTGCCCTTGGCTGCTGCCACCTGATTACTCCACGCTGCCGCCGGCCGCCTCGATGGCTGCCTTGGCGCCGGCGGTAGCCAGCAGACCCGACAACTTCACCGCGCGACCGATTTCACCCTTCAGAACCACCTTGACCTTCTTCGCGCGGCTGCTGATCAGGCCAGCCTGATGCAGCGCGACGACGTCGATCACGTCACCTTTGAGGTTGGCCAGCTGATACAGGAACACTTCCTGGCTCTCGACCTTCTTCTTCGAACGGAAGCCGACTTTCGGCATCCGACGATTCAGCGGCATCTGACCGCCCTCGAAACCGAACTTGTGGGTACCACCGGCGCGAGCGTGCTGACCCTTGTGTCCGCGGCCCGCCGTCTTGCCCATGCCCGAACCGATACCGCGACCAACGCGCAGACGCGTCTTGTGCGAGCCGTCGTTCGGCTTAAGTGTATTCAAACGCATGATGCTTACTCCTCGACCCGGACCAGGTAATAGACCGTGTTGATCAGACCGCGAACCTGCGGGCTGTCCTTCAGGTCGCGGACATCGTTGATCTTGCCCAGACCCAGCGCCTTGACGCTGAGGCGATGACGTGCCTGCACGCCGCGCAGGCCCTTGACCAGGCGCACGCGCACGGTCTTGTCGGCGGTTTGTTGAGACTTAGCCATTGCCGAGCACCTCATCCAGGGTCTTGCCACGCTTGGCGGCGATCTTCTTGGGCGAGGCAACTGCCTGCAGGCCCTTGATGGTGGCGCGCACCAGGTTGATCGGGTTGCGCGAACCGACGGCCTTCGCCAGCACGTTCTTGACGCCAACCACTTCCAGCACGGCGCGCATGGCGCCGCCGGCGATCACGCCGGTACCTTCGGAAGCCGGCTGCATGTAGACGCGCGCCGCGCCATGGTTCGCCTTGATGGCGTACCACAAGGTGCCGTTGTTCAGCTCGATGTTCACCATCTGGCGGCGGGCACGCTCCATCGCCTTGGAGATGGCCACCGGCACTTCACGCGCCTTGCCATAGCCGAAGCCGACCTTGCCCTCGCCGTCGCCGACCACGGTCAGCGCGGTGAAGCTCATCTGGCGGCCACCCTTGACGGTCTTGGCCACGCGGTTGACGGCAATCAGCTTTTCGAGCAAGCCGTCCGAATTTTCGCGATCGTTAGAAGACATGTTCTTTTCCATGTGCCCGGCAAGGCCAGGACTTTTGCTTGCGGCTGAGCCGCTTGGAGTTGTAGTTAGTGCAGCGGAAATCAGGACCTGCCCGATTCCCAGGTAGTGCTTTTAGAACTTGAGGCCCGCTTCGCGTGCCGCATCAGCCAGCGCCTTGATGCGACCATGGAACCGGAAACCGGAGCGGTCGAATGCCACCGACTCGATACCTGCAGCCATCGCACGTTCGGCGACCGCCTTGCCCACCGCAGCAGCGGCAGTCAGGTTCTTGGTGCCCTTGAGGCCCTCGGCAACCGACTTCTGCACGGTGGAAGCCGCAGCCACCACGTTCACGCCGGAAGCATCGAACACCTGTGCGTAGATGTGCTGACCCGTGCGGTGCACCGACAGGCGGGCTACAGCCAGCTTGCGGATATGGCAACGCGTGGATTTGGCACGGCGCAGGCGATTTTCGTTCTTGTTCATAGTTAATTCCTCGAAAGCGGATCGGCTTGTAGTTGGGGCTCTTTTGAAGAGTCTGGCCACGGATGGCCAGCCTTTCGCGGAGGGACCCGCATTACGCCTTCTTGGCTTCCTTCAGCGTGATCTTCTCACCGGCATAACGAACACCCTTGCCCTTGTAGGGCTCCGGCGGACGGAAACCGCGAATCTTGGCCGCAACCTGGCCCACGACCTGCTTGTCGTTGCCCTTGATCAGGACTTCAGTCTGCGTCGGGGTTTCGATGCTGATGCCTTCCGGGGCTTCGAACACCACCGGGTGCGAGAAACCCAGGCTCAGGTTCAGCGACTTGCCCTGCATAGCGACGCGGTAACCCACGCCGACTAGTTCGAGCTTGCGCTCATATCCGGTCGAAACGCCGGTGACCATGTTGGCCAGCAGCGCGCGAGCGGTACCACCGAACTTGTCGTCGGTGCCTTCAGCGAGGCTGATGGTGGCAACGCCATTGTCCACGGCAACGGTAACGCCCGGCAGGTGATGCACGGTCAGCGTGCCCTTCGGACCCTTGACTGAGATGTTGTCGGTACCGACAGTCAGCTCGACGCCCTTGGGCAGGGAAATTGGTTTCTTGGCTACACGTGACATTGAATGACTCCTTATGCCACTTGGCCGATGACTTCGCCGCCCAGACCCTTGGCACGGGCCTGTGCGTCGGTCAGCAGACCAGCGGAAGTCGAGATGATCGAGATACCCAGGCCGCCGAGGACCTTCGGCAGCTCGTCCTTGCCGCGATACACACGCAGGCCGGAACGGCTGACACGGGAAATGGTCTCGATGGCCGGCTGGCCCTCGAAATACTTGAGCTTGAGCTCGAGCACCGGCTTGCCTTCCTCGGCGGAAGTCTTGGCGTCGAGGATATAGCCCTCGTTCTTGAGAAGGTTGGCGATTGCCAACTTCAGTTTCGACGACGGCATACGCACGGTCGGCTTGCCCATGGCCTGGGCATTGCGGACGCGCGTGAACAGATCGGCGATGGGATCAGTCATGCTCATGAAAACATCCTTCAGAGTGCACCGATATCCGATAAAACCGGAAATCAATCAGATTGTGAGCCGACATGAAGTCGGGCTGCTTTGCGCAGACCGCCGACTATATCAGCATTTCCAGATTTTAGCGAATCTCGATGCGGTAGTCGCATCAGCGGCCGCGCAACAGTGCAGCCGGGTGAATCGGTCACGAAGCCTCGGCTCCGTCGACCGACCCCGCAAGTCGTTTGTTACCAGCTGGCCTTGCGCAGGCCAGGTACATCACCACGCATGGTCGCTTCACGCAGCTTGTTGCGGCCGAGACCGAACTTTGCGTAGACGGCACGCGGGCGACCGGTCAATGCGCAACGGGTGCGCTGGCGCACCGGGCTCGCATCGCGCGGCAGCTTCTGCAGCTTGGTCTGAGCCTCCATCTTCTCCTCGTAGGAGGCGGTGGAGCTCAGCACGATCGCCTTCAGTTCAGCGCGCTTGGCGGCGAACTTCTGGACGAGTTTGGTCCGCTTGATATCGCGGTTCACCATTGATGTCTTGGCCATGGATTACGCGCCTATCAGTTGCGGAACGGGAAGCTGAACGCTGCCAGCAGGGCTTTCGCTTCTTCATCGGTCTTGGCGGTGGTGGTGATGGAGATATCCATGCCACGCAGCGCATCAACCTGGTCGAAATCGATCTCCGGGAAGATGATCTGTTCCTTGATGCCGAAGTTGTAGTTGCCACGACCGTCAAACGCCTTCGCCGACACACCGCGGAAATCGCGGACGCGTGGCAGCGAGATGTTGATCAGGCGATCGAGGAACTCGAACATCTGTGCCCGGCGCAAGGTGACCTTGCAGCCGATCGGCCAGCCGTCGCGGATCTTGAACGAGGCCACGGAAACGCGCGCCTTGGTCGTGATCGGCTTCTGGCCCGCGATCTTGGCCATATCGGCCACGGCGTTCTCGAGCACTTTCTTGTTGCCCGCAGCTTCGCCCACGCCCATGTTCAGCGTGATCTTGGTGATGCGGGGAACCTGCATCACGTTCTGGTAGCCGAACTGCTCAGTGAGCTTGGCAACTACCTGCTCTTTATAAAAATTTTCAAGGCGCGTCATGATCGTGTTCCTTACGCGTCCACGACCTCGCCAGTCGAACGGAACACGCGGACCTTGCGCCCATCTTCGAGCGTTTTGGTGCCGACGCGTTCACCCTTGTTCGTGGCGGGGTTGAACAGCTGCACATTGGAGAGATGGATCGAGGCTTCACGCTCGACGATACCGCCAGCCTGGTTGGCCTGCGGGTTCGGCTTGGTGTGACGCTTGACCAGATTCACGTTGGAGACGAACACGCGATCGTCTGCAACACGCAGCACATCGCCGCGTTGACCCTTGTTTTTGCCGGTGATCACGAGGACCTGATCACCCTTACGGATACGGTTCATTTTGTGATCTCCGCTCAGAGCACTTCGGGCGCGAGCGAGACGATCTTCATGAACTTCTCGCTGCGCAGCTCGCGGGTAACCGGTCCGAAAATACGGGTGCCGATCGGCTCGAGCTTGTTGTTGAGGAGGACCGCTGCATTGCCGTCGAAACGGATCAGCGAACCATCGGGACGACGTACACCCTTGGCGGTACGCACCACCACGGCATTGTACACCTCGCCCTTCTTTACCTTGCCGCGGGGAATCGCATCCTTCACGGTGACCTTGATGACATCACCGATCGCGGCGTAACGGCGCTTGGAGCCACCGAGCACCTTGATGCACATCAGTTCCTTCGCGCCGCTGTTGTCCGCTGCGGAAAGCGTGCTCTGCATCTGGATCATGGCTGCACCCTCCCTTAGACGTTGGCGCGCGTGATGATTTCAACCACGCGGTGATGTTTGGTCTTGGACAACGGACGGCACTCGGCGATACGCACGAGGTCACCCTCGTTCGCGCCCAGGTCGTCCTGCGCATGCAGCTTGGTCGAACGGCGGATGATCTTGCCGAGCAGCCAATGCTGAACCTGACGCTCGACCAGTACGGTGACCGTCTTGTCCATCTTGTTGCTGGTAACGCGACCTTCGAGGGTACGCGTCTGTTTCTGGTTATCGCTCATGTCGGCCGTCCCTTACTTCTTGCCGCCGAGCACAAACTTCGTGCGGGCGATGTCACGCCGAACGCGGCGAAGCTGGTGCGGCTGTGTGAGCTGGCCGGAGCCTTTCTGCATGCGAAGGTTGAACTGCTCCTTGCGCAGATCCAGCAGATGCTGGTTCAGCTCTTCGGCCGACTGGTTATTGATATCTTTGCTGGCCATCACATCACCGCCCTGGTCACGAACTGGGTCTGCACCGACAGCTTCGCTGCCGCCAGACGGAACGCCTCACGCGCCGTGACCTCGTCGAGGCCCTCGATCTCGTAAAGCATGCGGCCGGGCTGGATCTGGGCAACCCAGAACTCCACACTGCCCTTGCCGGCACCCATGCGGACTTCGATCGGCTTCTTGGTGATCGGCTTGTCCGGGAACACGCGGATCCACAACTTGCCGCCGCGCTTGACGTAACGGGTGATGCAGCGACGAGCGGCCTCGATCTGACGCGCGGTGAGCGCGCCATGCGTGATGGCCTTCAGTCCGTACTCGCCAAAGCTGACGAGGTTGGAGCACTGGGCCAAGCCGTCGTTACGGCCTTTGAACTGCTTGCGGTATTTGGTTCGCTTCGGTTGCAACATGGCAACTCTCCTTACTTCGCAGACCGCTCGCGACGGCCGTCACCGGCCTCGCGACGCGAATCATTACGACGACCTTCGCCACCTTCGCGGCGCGGCTGCGACGACGACGGCTCGTCCTTCGATTCCTGGGATGCTGCTGCCAGATCGAAGATCTCACCCTTGTAGATCCACACCTTGATGCCGATGATGCCGTAGGTGGTTTTCGCTTCGGCAGTGCCGTAGTCGATGTCGGCGCGCAGCGTATGCAGCGGCACGCGACCCTCGCGGCTCCACTCGGAACGGGCGATCTCGGCACCGTTCAGACGACCGGACACGTTGATCTTGATACCCAGCGCGCCGAGGCGCATCGCATTGCCGACGGAGCGCTTCATCGCGCGGCGGAACATGATGCGGCGCTCGAGCTGCTGCGCGATGGACTCGGCCACCAGCTGCGCGTCGAGCTCGGGCTTGCGCACTTCATTGACATTGATGTGCGTCGGAACGCCCATCATGTCGCTGACTTCCTTGCGCAGCTTCTCGATATCCTCGCCTTTCTTGCCGATCACCACGCCCGGACGGGCGGTGTGGATCGTCACGCGTGCGGTCTTGGCCGGACGCTCGATCTGGATCTTCGAGATGCCGGCGGCAGCCAGCTTCTTCTTCAGCATGTCGCGGACTTTGATGTCGGCCACGAGATACTTGGCGTAATCACGCTTGTTGGCGAACCACTTCGAGTTCCAGTCCTTGGCAATGCCGAGCCGGATACCGGTGGGATGAACTTTATGACCCATCGTCTATATCCTCGGTCAGTTACCAACAACCACAGTGATGTGGCTGGTGCGCTTGAGAATGCGCGAACCGCGGCCTTTGGCGCGGGCGTGCATGCGTTTCATCGCCGGACCTTCGTCAACGAAGATGCTGGCCACTTTCAGCTCGTCGACGTCGGCGCCGAGATTGTTCTCGGCGTTGGCGACGGCCGACAACAGCACCTTGCGGACAAGGAGCGCGGCTTTCTTGTTGGTAAAGGTGAGCACGTCGCTGGCCCGGCCGACGGGAAGCCCGCGGACGAGGTCAGCCACCAGGCGTGCCTTTTGCGCCGAAATGCGGGCGCCACGCAGGATCGCTTTGGCTTCAGTGCTCATCACTTGCCCTTCTTGTCGCCGACATGGCCCTTGAACGTACGGGTCACCGCGAACTCGCCGAGCTTGTGCCCGACCATGTTCTCGTTGATCAGTACGGGTACGTGCTGACGGCCGTTGTGAATAGCGATGGTCAAGCCAACCATTTCCGGCAGGATCATCGAGCGACGCGACCAGGTCTTGATCGGGCGCTTGTTGTGGGCGGAAACCGCAGCTTCCACCTTCTTTACGAGGTGAAGGTCGACGAACGGACCTTTCTTCAGAGAGCGAGGCATGTCGGTTTCCTGTTACTTCGTACGACGACGCACGATGAACTGCTGCGTGCGCTTGTTGTTACGGGTCTTGTAGCCCTTGGCCGGCGTGCCCCACGGGCTGACCGGATGACGACCACCTGAAGTCTTGCCTTCACCACCACCGTGCGGATGGTCGACCGGGTTCATCACCACACCGCGAACGGTCGGACGAATACCCAGCCAGCGCTTCGCACCGGCTTTGCCCAGCTTCTTCAAGCTGTGCTCACCGTTGCCGACTTCGCCGATGGTGGCGCGGCAATCGACCGAGACGCGACGCATCTCGCCGGAGCGCAGACGCAGCGTGGCGTAACCGGATTCGCGTGCCACCAGCTGCACCGAGGCACCGGCGCTGCGGGCAATCTGCGCGCCCTTGCCGGGGCGCAGTTCGATGCAATGGATCGTGCTGCCCATCGGGATGTTGCGCAGCTGCAGGCAGTTGCCGGCCTTGATCGGCGCATCGCGACCGGACACCAGACGATCGTCCACCTGCACGCCCTTCGGCGCGATGATGTAACGACGCTCGCCATCGGCGTAGCACAGCAGCGCGATGTGCGCGGTGCGGTTCGGATCGTATTCGATGCGCTCGACGCGGGCGGCAATGCCTTCCTTGTCACGCTTGAAGTCGATGATGCGGTAATGCTGCTTGTGACCGCCGCCGCGATGACGCACGGTGATGCGGCCATGATGATTGCGACCACCGGTGCGGGACTGCGACTCGGTCAACGCCGCGTACGGCGCACCCTTGTACAGACCTTCCGTCTTGACGCTGACTGCGTCACGACGACCCGGCGAGGTCGGCTTGTGGTTGATTAGTGCCATCTCACAGAACTCCTGGCTCAGGCCTTGGCGGAAACGTCGATGGTCTGGCCATCGGCAAGACGCACGTAGGCCTTACGCTTGCCCTGGCGGCTGCCAGCACGTTGACGGAAGGCTTTGACCTTGCCCTTGGTGTTGACGAGGTTGACCTGCTCGACTTTCACGTCGAACAGCTTCTCCACGGCAGCGCGGACATCGGCCTTGGTCGCTGCGGGAGCGACCACGAATACATACTGGTTGTGTTCGGCCAGACGCGCCGACTTCTCGGAGATGTGCGGCGCGCGCAGCGTATCGAGAATGCGTTCGTTGTTCATGCCAGCCACTCCTCGATCTTCTTCACCGCGTCAACCGTGACCACCACATGGTCGGAACCGACCAGGCTGACCGGGTTCAGGCCCATCACATCCAGTACGTGGATATAGGGAATGTTGCGTGCGGCCAGGAACACGGACTCGTTGGCGTCTTCCGACACCAGCAGCACGCGACCGGATACTTCCAGCTCGGCCAGCTTGGCCACCATCGCGGAAGTCTTCGGTGTCTCGATGTCGAAACTCTCGACAACCTTCAGGCGATCCTGACGAATCAGTTCGGAGAAGATCGAGCGGATCGCAACGCGGTAAGCCTTGCGGTTGACCTTCTGCTCGTAGCTGCGCGGCTTCGCCGCGAAGGTGCGGCCACCACCGACAAAGATCGGTGCACGGTAATCACCGTGACGGGCGCCGCCACCCTTCTGCTTCTTGAATTTCTTGGTGGTACCGGACATCTCGCCGCGCGACAGCTGCGACTGGGTACCGGCACGGCCGGCCGCCTGATAGGCGATCACGACCTGATGAACCAGGGCCTTCTTGTACTCACCGCCGAACACTTCGTCCGACACGTTGAGCGACTTGGCGCCAATAACATTGAGTTCCATGGCGTCTCTCCTCAGCTCTTCGTCGTCGGGCGGATGATGACGTCGCCACCGGTTGCACCCGGTACCGCACCCTTCACCGCGATCAGATGACGCTCGGCGTCGACCTTGACCACTTCCAGACCCTGCTGCGTGCGGTTGACCGCACCCATGTGGCCGGACATCTTCTTGCCTGGAAACACGCGACCCGGAGTCTGGCGCTGACCGATGGAACCCGGCGCGCGATGCGACAGCGAGTTACCATGGGTGGCATCGCCCATCTTGAAGTTCCAGCGCTTGATCGTGCCCTGGAAGCCCTTGCCTTTCGACACGCCGGCAACGTCGACGATCTGGCCGACGGTGAACACGTCGTCAGCCTTGATCTCGCTGCCCACGGTGTACTTGCCGAGATCGTCGGCAGACACGCGGAACTCCCACAAGCCACGGCCCGGCTCAACCTTGGCCTTCGCGTAGTGACCCTTTAGCGGCTGCGTCAGCAGGTTCGTGCGCTTGCTGCCTGCGGAAACCTGGACGGCGCTGTAGCCATCATTATCGTCCGTCTTCAACTGGGTCACGCGGTTCGGCGTCGCTTCAATCAGCGTCACCGGAATCGAGCGGCCATCTTCAGTGAAGAGTCGGCTCATGCCGCATTTGCGGCCAACCAATCCGATACTCATCTTCGTATCCTGTCTGTCGCTCAACCGAGCTTGATCTGAACATCGACGCCAGCGGCGAGATCAAGCTTCATGAGCGCGTCCACGGTTTTGTCGTTCGGGTCGACGATGTCGAGCACACGCTTGTGCGTACGGGTCTCGTACTGGTCGCGTGCATCCTTGTCGACGTGCGGCGACGTCAGAATGGTGTAACGCTCGATCTTGGTCGGGAGCGGAATCGGGCCGAGTACCGTGGCACCCGTGCGCTTTGCCGTCTCGACGATCTCGCTGGCTGAACGATCGATCAGACGATGATCGTACGCTTTCAGCCGAATCCGAATCTTCTGGTTCGCCATAACCGTGTCCTGTTGTCGAAAGAACGTAATGTGAAACGAAACGGCTTCTCACCGCCTCGCACAACCCTTTAGCACCACATCGGCAGCCGCGTACAAACCGCACAGCCCGAATTCTAAAAGTCCAGGCGAGCGCTAAGCGGCTCGCCTGGACAGAAATTGCAGTCGCGCAAATAACATGATCGACAGGGCACGCCCCGTGATTACATTGAATTGCGAGGGCCCATCCAGGCCAGCGAACTCGAAGCACTTCCTGTGCCTCATTTCGCGGTAGCTTGACCGAGAACGAGCCTCGATCGATAAGCAAGCTGCCAAGTATACCTGCAAAAACCCGCTTAGTGAAGTAGTCCGATGAAAAAATCAGACAACGGGCAACTCACGCGCATGGCAGACATGAAACCTGGCAGCACACGGGGCGCCATAGGCAGCCCCATGCAAGCACACAGCGTCTTATTTGATGACCTTGGCCACCACGCCGGCGCCGACGGTACGGCCGCCTTCGCGAATGG
>CBIHNO010000025.1:0-24566 GCA_966211915.1 uncultured Rhodanobacter sp. | reverse complement strand
TTGCGCACCTGCTCGGACTGGTAATCGAAAATGCCCTTGCCCAGCGCACCCAGCAACACATAGGCCTGGCTGTCGCGCAGTTGCGCCACGATCGGAAACGGGGATTGTTCGGCGAGCTGCGCGATCGCGTCCTGACTGGCGTGGGTCCAGGGCTTGAGCCGGTTGGCGACCAGTCCCACCGGCAGCTTGCCGCGGCGGATGCGGTTGATCGACTGCAGCTCCTCGATGAAGTGCAGCGTGGCGTGCAGGTCGAACGACGACGGCAGCACCGGCACCAGCAGCACGTCGGCCTGTTCCAGATACGGTTCCAGTTCTCGCTCGCCGGAGCCGGCGGCGGTGTCGATCAGCAGTTGCTGGGTATCCGGCGGCAATTTCTGCAGCGAGCGGCGACCCCCTTCGAGTCCCAGCACACCCGGAACGTTGTCCGGTCGCAGGCTGGCCCAGCGGTAGCTGGAACCTTGCCGGTCGCCGTCGATGATGGCGGTGTGCTGCCCTGCCTGTGCCCAGTGCGAGGCCAGCTGGGTTACCAGCGTGCTCTTGCCGCAACCGCCCTTGCTGCTTGCCACCAGCGTCGTAAGCATCGACTCACCCTTGTCGCGGAAGGTGACCCAAGCCTACACGGCTGCGGATGCGGCGCAAAGCGCCGAACTCAGCCCGGCTGGTGCGGCTGCCAGTCGGCGGGTGCTTCGGCCGGAATGCTGTTGTCGCGCAAGGCTGCCAGCAACAGACTCATCTCGGTGCCGCCGTTGCGCGCCAGTGCCAGCAGATGCTGGGCCAGCGCTGGTTCGTTCTGCGCCCGGGCCAGCAGCTGGCCGAAGCTCTGTACTTGCCAGATCAGGTTGCGGCGGGCGTCCTTAGCTTCCTGCTGCTGTGCCGGATCGTCCGCCAGCACTTCGCGCAGATGCAGGCCGAGCGAACGCGACAGCGGGCTGGCACCCCATTCGAGCAGTTTGCCCAGCTTCAGGCAGTCGGCCTTGGTCGAGGCGTCGCCACCGGCGTTCTCGCACAGCTTGGCGATCAGCTGCAGGGCCGGTTGTGGCTGGGTGCCGGCGACCCCGTAGACCAGCATGGTCTGCATGCCCACCGCGCCAGCCCTGGAGTCCGGATCGAAGGTGTCGGCCGGTGGCGGCAGCACGCCGATCGAGCTGGCCAGCGCCTTCAGGCTGGCGCCGGTGTAGTCGTCGTAAAGCTTGCTGGCGGCGGCCTTGCCCAGATCTTCGCGGGCGGCGTCGTGCTTCAGGTCGTGCGCGTCTGCGCCGAGCTTGAGCAGCCATACCGCGGCGTTGTCCGGTGCCTGGATCAGCAGCTGGTCCAGCGCGGCGGTATTCGGGCAGGCGTCGGCCTTGGCGTCGCAGTCGGCCAGTCGCACCCAGCTGACCGCAGCGTCGGCGCCTTCGGCCTGGGCGGCGCGTCCGATCAGTGCATGGAAGCTGTTGCTCGGCGGCTGATTGAACAGCGGCCGTGCCAGCAAGGCCGCACCCAGCAGCGGCAGGGCGTCGGCGCGCGGCGCCAGTACGCTGACCAGGTCGCGCTGGAACGCCAGCTGGGCCTTGTCGCGGGCCGTGGCGGCCTTACTCGGCTCCGGCTCATGCCGGGGTTTGCCGGTGGCAGTTTTGTCGGCGAAGGCCGGCGTGATCACCAGCGACAAGGCGCAAGTCAGGGCGAGGTAGCGCAATCCACGCGTCATGGGCGGTCCGCAATCAAAGCATTCAGCATAGCTCGTGCAGATTAAGCGCGGCTGATCCGGCTGCGTCGTGCAAACGGATCGGCACAATCAGATATGTCAGGATTGCCGTTTCGGCGCACGGCCGCGCCCTCATGCTTCGGGAGACGCGTAGTGGATCATTTGTCGACATTTGCCGAAGGCGCCCCGTGGTTCGTCGGCTGGGGCACGCTGGCGCTGATCAACGCCGCGCTGGCACAGGGCAAGAACCGCAGCGGACTGCTGTGGTTCCTGTTGTCGTTGCTGTTCGGCCCGCTCGCCACGCTGTTACTGGTGGTGCTGCCGAAGGTGCGTGGCAGCTTGTTCTGAGCGCGTGGCTTATTCGCCGAGCGCTTCGCGCATGAATTCCGGCTGCGCCAGCGCGCCCTTGTGTATATCGGCGTTGTAGTAGCGGGTCGGGAAGTTCTTGCTGATCGCGCCGCGCTCGCGGAAGCCGGACAGGTCGCCGCCCTTGCGCGCCATTGTGCAGCTCCACCAGCCGGTCGGGTAGCACGGCTGCGGGAACGGCAGCGTCTTAACCGCGCTGAAGCCGGAGGTGCGCATCGCCGAACGCATCGACTTGATCAGGTCCAGATGCGCCAGCGGCGACTCGCTCTGCTGCACCAGCAGGCCGCCGTGACGCAGCGCCTTGTGGCAGCTGGCGTAGAACGCGGCGTTGAACAGGCCTTCGGCCGGGCCGACCGGATCGGTCGAGTCGACGATCACCAGATCCAGCGACTCGGGCTCGCACTCGGCCATGTACTTGATGCCGTCGATGAACAGCAGCTCGGCGCGCGGGTCATGGTTCGATTCGCACAACTCGGGGAAATATTCCTCGGCCAGCCGGGTCACGCGCTCGTCGATCTCCACCTGCACCGCGGACTCGACTTCCTCATGCTTGAGCACCTCGCGCAGCGTGCCGCAGTCGCCGCCGCCGATGACCACCACGCGCTTGGCGCGCGCATGGGTGAACAGCGCCGGGTGGGTCATCATCTCGTGATAGAAGAAATTGTCGCGGGTGGTCAGCATCACGCAGCCATCGATCACCATCAGGTTGCCCCAGTCGGTGGTCTTGTAGATCTCGATGGTCTGGAACGGGGTCTTCTCCGCGTGCAGCAGTTGCTCGGTGCGGAAACCGATGGAGGAGCCGGAAGCCTGGTGGGCTTCGGTGAACCAGCTGAGCTGCTGCGACATGGCGGGGTGTTCCTGGCGAACCGGATAGAAGGATAAAGACTGCCAATTGTAGCGATAACGGCGGTGAACGTCCCGAGAGCGGGCCGGCGACGCATGCGCATATCGTCACAGGCGCCCATTACAATGGCACCCTGGCATCGCCGGCGCAGCGCGTCTGGCGGCGGCCGACAAGTCCGATCGACCCCGCGGCGTGCGAGGCTTCCGGTCGTGCGGACTCGTGCTCTTGTGGAGCAACACCGTCAAGGCTCGCCGCTGCGACGACATCATCCATGCTTGTAACAAGCACCTGCATGAGGAGCTACGCTGATGTCGAACCCTTGGAATGCCGACTCCGCCCGTCACACCTACGCCGTACCGCACTGGGGCGATGGCTACGTGGACGTGAGCCCAGCCGGCGAGATCGTGATGTGCCCGCGTGGTGCCAGCGGCCCGGCCCTGTCGCTGCCGCAGATCGTCGAACGCGCCCGCAGCGAAGGTCTGCGTTTGCCATTGCTGGTGCGCTTTCCGGACATCCTGGCCGACCGCCTCGCGCGGTTGCAGGGCGCATTCGCCAAGGCGATAGGCGAATGGAATTACGCGGGCGGCTATACGGCCATCTATCCGATCAAGGTGAACCAGCAGCGTGGCGTCGCCGGCGAGCTGGTCGCCGCCGGCACGCGCGGTTTCGGTCTGGAAGCCGGCTCCAAGCCGGAGCTGATGGCGGTGCTGGCGATGGCGCGGCCCGGCTCCATCGTGATCTGCAATGGCTACAAGGACCGCGAATACATCCGTCTGGCGCTGATCGGGCTGAAGCTCGGCCTGCGCGTACACATCGTGATCGAGAAGCTGTCCGAACTGGACCATGTATTCACTGAGGCGAAGGCGCTCGGTATCAAGCCGCTGCTCGGCGTGCGCGTGCGGCTGGCCTCGATCGGTGCCGGCAAGTGGCAGAACACCGGCGGCGACAAGGGCAAGTTCGGGCTGTCGCCGCACCAGGTGCTGACCCTGATCGAACGGCTCGACGCGGCCGGGCTCAAGCACACGCTGAAGCTGCAGCACTTCCACATGGGCTCGCAGATCTCCAACGTACGCGACATCGCCAACGGCATGCGCGAGGCCACGCGCTACTTCGTCGAGCTGAGCCGGATGGGCGTGCCGCTGGAAATCGTCGATGTCGGCGGTGGCCTCGGCGTGGACTACGAGGGCACCCGTTCGCGCAGCCACAACTCGATCAACTACTCGATCGAGCAGTACGCTGCCACCATCGTGCAGTCGCTGGCCGAGGCGGTCGAAGCCGAAGGCCTGCCCGCGCCACATATCCTCACCGAAGCCGGTCGCGCGATGACCGCGCATCACGCGGTGATGGTGGTCAACGTGACCGAGGTGGAGGAAGTGCCGGTCGGTGCGATTCCGCCGCCGTGCGCAGACGAGCCGGCCGTGCTGCGCCGACTGCGGGAAACCTGGGAAGAACTGGATCGGCGTCCTCCGCTGGAGCTGTTCCACGAAGCGCAGCATCACCTGCAGGAAGGCCAGACGCTTTACGCGCTGGGCCAGCTCGCGCTGGCCGATCGCGCGCGACTGGACGAGATGTACTACGCGATCGCCAACGCCGTGCGCGCGCGCCTGTTGCCGGCCGAACGCTCGCACCGACCGGCGCTGGACGATCTGGACGAGAAGCTGGTCGACAAGTACTTCGTCAACTTCTCGGTGTTCGAGTCGGTGCCAGACATCTGGGCGATCAAGCAGATCTTCCCGATCACGCCGATCGCGCGGCTCGACGAGAAGCCGACCCGCCGCGGCGTGATCGTCGACCTCACCTGCGATTCGGATGGCCGCATCGACCACTACGTCGATGCCGATGGCGTCGACGTGAGCCTTCCGCTGCATGCGTTGAAGGAAGGCGAGAGCTACCGGCTCGGCATCTTCATGGTCGGCGCGTACCAGGAAACGCTGGGCGACATCCACAACCTGTTCGGCGATACCGACGCGGTGAATGTGCGCGTGGTCGGTGACAGCTACGAGTTCGCGCATATCCGCCGTGGCGATACCACCGACCTGATGCTCGATTACGTTGGCTACGACCTCGAAGCGCTGCGCCAGAGCTACCGTGAGCGCATCGCCAGCGCGGGCATGATCGGCGCCGAGGCCGAGCAGCTGTATGGCACGCTCAACGGCGGGCTCACCGCGTACACCTACCTCGCCGAGGACGTACGCTGACGGCGCGACGGCCGCGCGCGGCCTGCCCCAAGGTCCGAAGGCGACCGTGACGGCAGCGCCTACAATTTGCTGGATGGGCGCGGTCCCGCGATCGCGTCTTCCCCCGTACCTTTGAAGGAGCAGCGCATGACAACTCTCAATGGCAAGGTCGCCCTGATCACCGGCGCGGCCAGCGGCCTCGGCAAGGCGATTGCCGAGCTGTATGCGAAGCACGGCGCCAGCGTGGCGATTGCCGATATCAACCAGCAAGCCGCCGATGCCACCGCGGCCGAGATCAATGCGGCCGGTGGCAAGGCGATTGGCATCGCGATGGATGTCAGCGACGAAGCCGCAGTGAATGCCGGCACCGACAAGGTGGTCGCCGCGTTCGGCGCGCTCGACATCCTGATCTCGAATGCCGGCGTGCAGATCATCAATCCGATCGACCAGTTCGCGTTCGCCGACTGGAAGAAGATGCTGGCGATCCACCTCGATGGCGGCTTCCTCACCACCAAGGCCGCGCTGAAGCACATGTACAAGGACGACCGCGGCGGCATCGTGATCTACATGGGTTCGGTGCATTCGCACGAAGCGTCCAAGCTGAAGTCGGCCTACGTCGCCGCCAAGCACGGCTTGCTCGGCCTCGCCCGCACGCTGGCCAAGGAAGGCGTCGCGCACAACGTGCGTTCGCACGTGATCTGTCCCGGCTTCGTGCGCACGCCGCTGGTCGAGAAGCAGATCCCCGAGCAGGCGAAGGAGCTCGGCATCAGCGAGGCAGACGTGATCAAGAACGTGATGCTGAAGGACACCGTCGATGGCGTGTTCACCACGGTCGAGGACATTGCGCAGACGGCGTTGTATCTGGCCACCTTCCCGTCCGCGGCGCTGACCGGTCAGTCGATCGTGGTCAGCCACGGCTGGTATATGCAGTAGTGGCGGCCGCGCGCGATCCGGCGGGGTCGCTGGCCGCGGCGGTGGCCCGTGATTACCGCACCGTCGCCCTGGTATTGCAGGGTGGTGGCGCGCTCGGTGCCTATCAGGCCGGCGTGTTCGAGGCCCTGGACGAGGCCGGCCTGCAGCCGACGCGTCTTGCCGGCATTTCGATCGGCGCGCTGAATGCGGCGATCATCGCCGGCAACGCGCCCGGACGACGGGTCGAACGGTTGCGCGAGTTCTGGGAGACGATCTGCCGTCCGCCGCTCGGACCAGCCACACCGGTTCTGCCGTGGTTCGATGCCGTCGCGTGGCCGACCTCGTGGCTCACCGGACTCAGCGGCCTGGCCGCCTGGCGTGCAATGACCGAGGGCCAGGCCGGTTTCTTCCATCCGCGTCAGCCGCCGCCGTTCATGGGCGGGCATGCCACGCCGCGCAGCGTGAGCTGGTACGACACCGCGCCGTTGCGCACCACGCTGGAGCGGCTGGTCGATTTCGACCGCATCAACGACCCTCGTGCGATGCGCGTGGCGGTCGGTGCGGTGAATGTGCGCAGCGGCAACTTCGCGTACTTCGACAATCGCCGCGAACGTCTGCGTCCCGAGCATTTCATGGCCTCCGGCGCGCTGCCGCCGGGGTTCCCCGCGGTGGAGATCGATGGCGAGTTCTACTGGGACGGCGGCATGGTCTCCAACACGCCGCTGTACGAAGTGCTGAGCGAGCGCCCCGGCTGCGACACGCTGGTGTTCCAGGTCGACCTGTGGAGTGCCCGCGGCACGCTGCCGCGCGACCTTGCCGACGTGGCCGAGCGCAGCAAGGAGATCCAGTACTCCAGCCGCACCCGACTGGTCACCGAATTCATGCGCCGCACGCAGGAACAACGCCGCCTGCTGCACGACGTGATGGCACTGGTGCCGGAGGAGCGGCGCAACGACCCGGCGTATCGCCATGCCGAGGCACGCGCCGCCGAGGCGCTGACCAACGTGATCCACCTGATCTACCGGGACAGACCGCACGAAGGCCATTTCAAGGACTACGAATTCAGCGCCGCCAGCATGCACAGCCACTGGCAGAGCGGACTGGACGACATGCGCCACACGCTGGCACACCCGCAGTGGCTGGCCGCGCCCGACCCCGAGCACCCGTTCGTGGCGCACGACGTGCACCGCGGCGGACCCGGCGGCTGAGGGGCTTCAGCTGTCCCGCGCGACCTGAAGTCCCGCCGCCGACTGGCTGACCGGCATCACCTCGATGCGGTTGATGTTGAGGTGTGGCGGTTGGTTGGCGATCCACCAGATCGTGTCGGCGATGTCGCCCGCGGTGATCGGGTGGGCGCCGGCGTAGAGCTGGTCGGAAGTGGCCTGGTCGCCGCCGGTGCGCACCAGGGTGAACTCGGTTTCGGCCATGCCCGGCTCGATCGAACTCACCCGCACGCCGGTGCCATGCAGGTCGCAACGCAGGTTCTGCGAGAACTGGCTGACGAAGGCCTTACTGCCGCCGTAGACGTTGCCGCCGCGGTAGGCGTAGCTGCCCGCGATCGAGCTGATGTTGACGATCGCGCCGCGGCGCTCGATCAGTTGCGGCAGCAGCAGGTGGGTTATCGTCACCAGCGCGGTGACGTTGGTGTCGATCA
Source organism: uncultured Rhodanobacter sp. (assembly GCA_966211915.1). GTDB lineage: Bacteria > Pseudomonadota > Gammaproteobacteria > Xanthomonadales > Rhodanobacteraceae > Rhodanobacter. The sequence goes on along the minus strand of CBIHNO010000025.1, from coordinate 16,929 downwards.
TCTGCTTCCACTGTGCCAGGTCCGCCTGCTGCGCCGGTGCGGTGCCCAGCGCCAGGCCGGCGTTGTTGACCAGCAGGTCGATGCCGGTGAACGCCGACGGCAAATTCGCGTGCGCCGCACGCATGGCCGCCTCGTCGCGAACGTCGAACGCCGTCGCATGTACGCGGTCAGCACCGTGGCGTTCCACCAGCTGCTGCAGCCGATCGGCGCGACGGCCACTGGCGATCACCCGCCAGCCACCGGCCACGAAACGTTCCACGGTGGCAGCGCCAAACCCGGAGGTGGCGCCGGTGATCCATGCAGTCTTGGTTGTCATGCGTGAAAGTCCAGCTTGGCAGGTTGTAACTTTGCGCCGGCGCAGCCGCCGGTTCGCTGCGTGCTATTTGCCTTCTTTCAGCGCGATCGCGTTGATGCCGGCGCCAGCCAGCCGCTGCTTGGTCGATTCCAGCTCGGTGGCGGAACGGAACGGGCCCAGGCGGACGCGGTGGTAGGTCTGACCGCCGATGTTGACCGATTGCACGTTGGCGATGAAACCCTGCATGGCGAGTTTTGCCTTCAGGGTTTCCGCATCAGCGGAGTTCGGAAACGCGCCGACTTGCAGCAGGTAGCCACTGCCGCTAGCGGGTTGTGGCACGGCAGCCGCCGGTGCGGCGACCACATTTTCACTGACGGCGGCTGGCGCATTTGCCGGAGGCGCGGCCGATGCCACCGCCTGCTGGGCCGCCTGCTGCTGAGCCTGCAGCTGCGCGGCCTGCTGCTTCTGCTGCTGTTCGGCGCGCGCCTGCGCGCTGATCACGGCATCGGGGATGCGCACTTCCTTCTCCGACAGCACCGAGTAGAAGTCGAATTGCGGTTTCTTCGGCGCGCTGTCGCCGGTGGCCGGTTCGACCACGCCAGGCTCGCTGCCGCGTTCGGCAGTGGCCTGCGGGTTCGCCTGCGGGCCGCTGGGCTTGCTCATGCTGGTCAACAGGCTGCCGCGCATCATCACCGCCATCAGGATGGCGCCGATCAGCACGCCGATGACGGCGTATCCCCAGCCCGGGAAACCGTTGCTGCTGTTGCGCACGGCCTGCCGACCCTTGCCCTTGCGTGCTGCCATTACATGCTCTCCGGGGCGCTCAGGCCCAACAATGCCAAGCCATTCTTCAACACTTGCCGCGTCGCCACCACCAGCGCGAGGCGCGCGTTGCGCAGCGCGGCGTCCTCGACCAGGAACTGGTGCGAGTTGTAGTAGGTGTGGAATGCGTTGGCCAGTTCGCGCAACCACGCGGCGAGCAGATGCGGCTCCAGGTTTGCCGCCGCGGCGTCGATCAGCTCCGGATACTTCGACAGTTCGGTGAGCAGGATCTGCTCGTGTTCGTTGTCCAGCCGGGCCAGGTTGGCGAGGCCGTCCTGCAGGTCGAACGCGAAGCCCTTCTCGCCGGCCTGGCGCAGCACGCTGCACACGCGGGCATGCGCGTACTGGATGTAGTACACCGGGTTGTCGTTCGATTGCGAACGGGCCAGGTCGATGTCGAACACCAGCTGCGAATCAGTCTTGCGCGCGATCAGGAAGTAGCGCGTGGCATCGCAGCCGGCCTCGTCGATCAGGTCGCGCAGGGTGACGTAGCTGCCGGCGCGCTTGGAAATCTTCACTTCCTCGCCGCCGCGCATCACCGTGATCATCTGGTACAGCACGTAATTCGGCCAGCCCTTGGGAATGCCGGCATCCAGCGCCTGCAACCCGGCCCTCACCCGCGCCAGGCTGCCGTGATGATCGGAGCCAAGCACGGTGATGGCGTTCTCGTAGCCACGTTGCCACTTGCTCAGGTGGTAGGCCACGTCCGGCACGAAGTAGGTGTAGCTGCCGTCGGACTTGCGCATCACGCGGTCCTTGTCATCGCCATAGTCGGTGCTGCGCAGCCACAGCGCACCGCCCTCCTCGTAAGTGTGGCCGTGGGCGACCAGCTCGCGCACGGTCTCTTCCACCTTGCCGTCGCTGTACAGCGAGGACTCGAGAAAATACGTGTCGAAACCGACGCCGAACGCCTTCAGGTCCAGGTTCTGTTCGCGGCGCAGGCTGGCCACGGCGAAGCGGCGGATCGCGTCGAGGTCGTCGACATCGCCGGCGCCGGTCACCGTCTCGCCATCGGCGACCACCGATTCGCGGTCGAGGTAGGCACGCGCCACATCGGCGATGTAGTCGCCGCGATAGCCGCTTTCAGGCCAGCTGCTGTCGTCCGGGGTGATCCCGCGGGCGCGCGCCTGCACCGAGATCGCCAGGTTCGCGATCTGCATGCCGGCATCGTTGTAGTAATACTCGCGCTTGACGTTCCAGCCGGTGGCGTCGAGCAGGCGGCTCAGGCAGTCGCCGATGACGGCGTTGCGGCCATGGCCCACATGCAACGGACCGGTCGGATTCGCCGAGACGAATTCCACACCGACCGTCTTGCCATGGCCGGCGTTGCTGCGGCCGTAGGCATCGCCTTCGGCCATGATGCGGCGCACCTCGGCGTGGTAGGCGCCAGCGGCGAGAAAGAAGTTGATGAAGCCGGGACCGGCGATATCGACCTTCGCCACCAGTTCGTTCACCGGCAACGCGGCCACCAGTTTGTCGGCCAGTTCACGGGGCTTGGCACGAGCCGGTTTGGCCAGCAGCATCGCCACGTTGCAGGCGAAGTCGCCATGTTCGCGGCTGCGTGCGCGCTCGATCACGAACCCGGGCAGAGTCAGGTCGGCAGGCAGGGTGGCATCGTCTTGCAGAGTCTGGATCGCCTGCAACACCAGGTCGCGCAACTGTTCTTTCACGGGTGGGATCGGTTTCGTGATGGAACCGCCAATCCTAACAGACCGCCATGCCGGCGAAACGCACCGGCCGTGGCGCTTGTCGCCAGCGGGCGCCGGGTCATGGGTCTTGATGCGCTGCGACGAACTGACCTGTGGATAAGTCTGTGGGGAAACCTGAGGAGGCCGGTTTGAAATCCACCTTGAGACACGGGAAATCGGCTTGCCACAATAAATAAACAAACAAATTCAACGAATTATGAAATTAACTTGTGGTGAAGGGCATGACCGGGCCGGCGAAGGCCGGTATCGCTCTTTTGTGCATAAGTTTCTACGACTTGGCGCCTCTTCATGCGGGCGCCAGGTGTCATCGACTCGTCATGCGGCGCTGCGACACTGATTGGGCCTGGACATGATTCCCCTCCATGAAACGGCAATCGGAGACGCCGCTCTCTCCCCTCCCCCAATCGGCCCCACGGCGTGGTTCATTCCACGCCGTTTTTTTATGGGAGCTGGCCAGATTTCAGAGCAGGCCGCGGGCGGCCATCGATACCGGCTCGCCACTGCCGATCACCAGATGATCGAGCACGCGCACGCCGACCAGTTGCAGCGCATCGCGCAGCTCGTGGGTGATCGCACGATCGGCCGCACTGGGTTCGGCGACACCGGAGGGATGGTTGTGCGCGAAGATCACGGCGCAGGCATTGTGCTGCAGGCAGGCTCGCACCACTTCGCGCGGATGCACGCTGGCACCGTCGACGGTGCCGCGGAACAGTTCCTCGAACGCCAGCACGCGGTGGCGGTTGTCCAGATACAGGCAACCGAACACTTCGTACGGCAGGTGGCGCAGACGCGCGCGCAGGAAATCGCCGCTGTCGCGCGGGTTGCCCAGGCTGGGCTTCTCGTGCAGCTGCTCCGCCAGACTGCGCCGGGCCAGTTCGAGTGCGGCGGCGATGCGTGCGCGCTTGGCCGGGCCCAGTCCGCCGGCGCGGATCTGCTGGTCGGGTCGGCCGCGCAGTGCGCCCAGACTGCCGGCCGTGTTCAGCAGCTCGCGACCTAGCGCCAGCGCGTCCTTGCCGCGGCTGCCGCTGCCCAGCAGCACTGCCAGCAGTTCGGCGTCTGACAGCGCGGCACTGCCGCGAGTCAGCAGTTTTTCACGGGGGCGTTCGCCTTCGGGCCAGTCACGGATGCTCATGCCCTCAACTTGCCGGACAGCACCGCCGTCAGGCAGCGGTCAGGGCGAATGAATCCGGTAAGCTAGGCGTCTGCCCGATTGTCAGGCCCGCCTTACATGAGTCTTGCCCAACGCCGCATCCTGCTGGGTGTATCCGGCGGCATCGCCGCCTACAAGTCCTGCGAGCTGGTTCGCCGCCTGCGCGACCTCGATGCCGAGGTGCGCGTGGTGATGACCGAGGGTGCCACCCATTTCGTCAGTCCGACCACGTTCCAGGCTTTGTCCGGTCAGAGCGTGCGGGTCAGTCTGTGGGACGCGCAGGCCGAGGCGGCGATGGGACATATCGAGCTGGCGCGCTGGGCCGAACGGATTTTGATTGCGCCGGCCAGCGCCGACCTGCTGGCGCGGCTGGCGCACGGCATGGCCGATGACCTGCTGACCACGTTGTGCCTGGCCAGCGCCGCACCGCTCTATCTGGCGCCGGCGATGAACCAGCAGATGTGGGCGCATCCGGCGGTGCAGGCGAATATCGACACGCTGCGCCAGCGCGGCGCGTATTTGCTCGGACCTGCCATTGGTGACCAGGCCTGCGGCGACGTCGGCAGTGGTCGCATGCTGGAGCCGCACGAACTGCGTGATGCGTTGCTGGCCTCGTTCGGCAACCGGTCGCTGGCCGGGCTGAAGGTGCTGGTCAGTGCCGGGCCGACCTATGAGGACATCGACCCGGTGCGTTTCATCGGTAACCGCAGTTCCGGCCGGATGGGTTTTGCGGTGGCGGCGGCGGCCGCCCAAGCCGGTGCCCAGGTGACCTTGATTGCCGGGCCGGTCAGCCTGGCGACACCGGTCGGTGTGGCGCAACGCACCGATGTGCGTAGCGCGGCGCAGATGCACGCGGCGGTGCTGGCCGCCGCGGCGCAGGCGGATATCTATATCGGTGCGGCGGCGGTCGGCGATTACCGCCCGCTGGAAGTGTCCGCGCAAAAACTGAAGAAGCGCGACGGCAGCGGCCTGTCGCTGCAGCTCGGCGAGAATCCGGACATCCTGGCCAGCCTGTCGGCGCAAACCGCGCACCCGTTCCTGGTCGGATTCGCCGCGGAGACGCATGATGTGGCGAGCTACGCGCAGGGCAAACTGCGGCACAAGGGGCTGGACATGATTGCGGCCAATCAGGTGGGTGACGGCCTCGGTTTCGAAGCGGCCGACAACGCGTTGACGCTGTACTGGGCCGACGGCGCAGTCGAGCTGCCGCGGGCGGCGAAAGCCGAGCTGGCGCGCCAGCTGATCGTCCAGGTGGCCGAACGCTATCGGGCAACGCGCGGATGACGATCGACGTCGAACTGAAGATTCTCGATCCGCGCCTCGGCGACAGCATTCCGTTGCCGCAGGCCGCCACGCCCGGCAGCGCCGGTATGGATCTGCGCGCCGCACTGGACGCGCCACTGACGCTGGCACCGGGCGAAAGTGCGCTGGTGCCCAGCGGCATGGCGATCCATATCGGCGATCCGGGCTGGTGCGCGCTGATCGTGCCGCGCTCGGGGCTGGGCCACAAGCACGGCCTGGTGATGGGCAATCTGGTCGGGGTGATCGACGCCGATTACCAAGGGCCGCTGATGATTTCATGCTGGAATCGCGGCACGCAGTCGTACACCATCGCGGTAGGCGATCGGATTGCCCAGCTGCTGCTGGTACCGGTGGCGCAGGCGCGGCTGAAAGTCGTCACCGACTTTGCGCCGAGCGAACGCGGCGGCGGTGGTTTTGGCTCGACCGGTATCCAATGAACAGGCGGGTGGGTCCGAAATCCATCGGACCGGCACGCAGGCACAGCCGCGGGGATGGGGTATGGCGTTGAACATCGCGAAAGAACGGCTACGCAACCTGCAGATCAACTGGCAGGAGCTGTTGCCGCTGGCTGGCGGTACTCTCTTGCTGCTGCTGGGGCTGTTCTGTGCGTGGCAGACCTGGCTGATCGCCGATGAAGGCAACGCTATCGAGCGGGTGCATGTCGCCCAGAACGAGGCCGTGCAGGCGATGTCCGATGAAGTCGCCAGGCAGCGCGGCACGGTCGAAAAGGCGCTGGCCGGGTTGGACCCAGCCACCTTGATGAGCGATCCGGCGCAGTCCGCGGCGGCGCTGCGCCAGCAGTTGCCGCAGGCGAAGAAACTGGAGTTGTACAGCGGCGACCTGAGCGAGGTGCTGAAGGCCAACTACCGCGAGTTCGGTTACGCCAAGGCGGCCCAGCTGATGGCCGCACAGAGTGCCGAAGGGCTGCCGCTGGCGCAGAGTGTTTCCTACGGCAGCGGCGATCGCCGACTGAGTCTGGTGATTCCGCTGGGGCCGCCGCAGCAAGCACAGGCGTGGGCCTGGGTTGAGCTGCCGTTCGCTCCGCTGCGGCAGCGTTTCGAATCCATTTCGCCCGCTGGCGGTCGGCTGGAGTTCCGCCAGGGCGACGAGCACGGCAACATGCAGCTGTTTTCGCATGGCGCCGCGTCCGCCGAATCCGAGGCGACCAGCAAGCCGGTCGCCGGCAGCGTGTTCAGTATCGGCGCGGGCTTGCCTGGCGCCTTCATCGTGTTGCCGCGCACGTGGTTGTTGAGTGGATTGCTGACTTTGCTGGGCCTGGGGGGCGGAGGCTACCTGTTGTGGCTGCGCCTGCGTTGGCGCGAGATGCCAACGGTTGAACCCGAGGAAGTGGCGTTGCCGGCGAGAATCGAAAATGTTCCCGCCGTGACCAGAGCCGCGACCCCCTCGGCTGACCGGCCGGCGGTGCCGCCGGTCATGGCGACGGTCGAGGTGGATCCGAGCATCTTCCGTGCATACGACGTGCGCGGCGTGGTCGGCAAGACCTTGAACAAGGAGGTCGCGCACGCGCTCGGTCAGTCGATCGGCGCGCTGATGAACGAGAAGGGCCTGCGCGAAATCGTGGTCGGCCGCGATGGTCGCCTGTCCGGGCCGGAGCTGGCCGGCGCGCTGGCCGATGGCCTGCGCGCGGCCGGCATCGACGTGATCGATGTCGGCGCGGTACCCACCCCGGTGGTCTACTACGCGGCGTACCGCTTCAATACCGGCTGCGGTGTGGCGGTGACCGGCAGCCACAATCCGCCGGACTACAACGGCTTCAAGATCGTGGTCGGCGGCGAGACCCTGTCCGAAGGCGCGATCCAGGATCTGTACCAGCGGATCGCCAGCGGCGCGCTGGCCAGCGCTGGTCGGGGCAACCTGCGTCAGGTCGACGTGGCGCCCGACTACATCGAGAAGATCGTCTCCGACGTGCTGGCCGAGCGTCGGCTGAAGATCGTCGTCGATTGCGGCAACGGCATTCCCGGTGCGATCGCGCCGCAGGTGCTGGAGGGCGTTGGTTGCGAGGTGATCCCGCTGTACTGCGACGTCGACGGCACGTTCCCGAATCACCATCCGGATCCGTCCGACCCCGACAATCTCGAGGATCTGATCCTGTCGGTGAAACGGACCGGCGCCGACCTGGGCATCGCGTTTGATGGCGACGGCGATCGCCTCGGCGTGGTCACCCGCTCCGGCGAGATCATCTATCCGGATCGTCTGCTGATGCTGTTCGCGCGCGATGTGCTGTCGCGCCAGCCCGGTGCCACCGTCATATATGACGTCAAGTGCACCAATCACCTGAAGGGCCAGATCCTGGATGCCGGCGGCAGTCCGTTGATGTGGCGCACCGGTCACTCACTGATCAAGGCGAAGATGCGCGAGACCGGCGCCGAGCTGGCCGGCGAGATGAGCGGTCACTTCTTCTTCAAGGAGCGCTGGTACGGTTTCGACGATGGCATCTACGCCGCCGCCCGGTTGCTGGAAATCCTTGCCGGCGACCTGCAGGGGCGCAGTCCGGAAGATATCTTCGCCACGCTGCCGAAGAGCGTCTCCACGCCCGAACTGAAGATCGAGCTGGCCGAGGGTGAGCATTATCGTTTCATGGACAAGTTGCGCCAGCAGGCCAACTTCGACGATGCCACTCTGATCACCATCGACGGGTTGCGCGCGGACTGGTCGGATGGCTGGGGTCTGGTTCGCGCTTCCAATACCACGCCGGTGCTGGTGCTGCGTTTCGAGGCGGACGATGCGGTGGCGCTGAAGCGCATCCAGCAGATCTTCCGCAAACAGTTGCTGGCGGTGGATTTCAAGTTGAAGTTGCCGTTCTGAATCGGTTCCGGTGGTAACGAAAAGGCCGGCGAAAGCCGGCCTTTATCCTTCATGAAAACGATAGTGGGTTATCCCGCAGGCTGCGCTTGCGCCGCCTTGAGCTCGCGATAGCGCGCCAGCTGCTTGGCTTGTTGTTGCACGGTCTGCGCGCGCAAGGCCTGTTGGCGCTGCAGCGTGTTGCGCTGTGTGGTCACGACGCCACGCTGCTGGGCGATGCTGTCGACCAGGAACTTCGGCACCGGCGTCTTGGCGTTCTCCATGTCGGCCGCGCGCGCGAGCAGATCGGTGAGTGCCTTTTCCTGGCTGCGCAGGTTGATCTGGGTGGTGTGGATCTGCTGGTCGATGGTGTCCAGCGACTGCTGCTGCGAGATCTTGTACGACTCTTCGTCCGGGTAGGCTGCCAGCATCTGCGTTTCGGCGTTGGCGATGGCCTGCGCGGCACGCTGCTTGGCCGCCTGTTCCGCGGCCAGCTTGTTGGCGGCGGCGCGCTCCTCGGCGCTCAGCTGGCGCGGCACGTGCTGCACCACCATGCCATGGTCATTGACCAGGTCGTAGCCGTACTTCATCGCCTCGGTGGTAAGGCTGTCGCTGAAGTGCATCAGACCCTGCCCGTCGTACCATTTGTAGCGGATGTTGCCGGTGTTCTGGGCGTGCGCCGACAGGCTCGCGACCAGCACGACAGCAACAAAAACGAGCAGTGATTTGCGCATGGATTCCCCCTTGTTTCCCAGTATAGCCGCCGCCATCGCGCTGCCTAGCTCTGCACCCGCGGCAACGGCTGCCACTGTGATCGGGTTCGCTGGAGTTTACGGGGCCGTATGTGAACTCAGCGCTGAACCCCGTAGCGTTCGCGATAAGCCAGCAGACGGGTGTGCTCGGCAGCCAATTGGGGCCGTTCGCCGGCATACGTCAGCACGTCGTCGAGGCTGGTGATCGCGATCACCGGGATGCCATAGTCGGCAGCCACTTCCTGCGCGGCGGAGCGCTCGCCCTGGCCGCGCTCCTGCCGATCCAGCGCGATCAGCACGCCGGCTGGTTCGGCGCCGTGCGCACGGATCAATGCCAGCGATTCGCGTACCGCGGTGCCCGCGGTCATCACGTCATCGACGATCAGCACGCGACCCTTGAGCGGTGCGCCAACCAGCATGCCGCCCTCGCCGTGATCCTTCACTTCCTTGCGGTTGTAAGCCCACGGCAAGTCACGCTGGTGTTGATCGGCCAGGGCGATGGCGGTGGCCGCGGCCAGTGCAATGCCCTTGTAGGCAGGACCGAACAGCATGTCGATCTCGATGCCGGAATTGACCATGGCGGCGGCGTAGGCACGCCCGAGCTGGGCCAGCGCGGCGCCTGAATCGATGCGACCCATGTTGAAGAAGTACGGGCTTTGCCGGCCGGATTTCAGGGTGAACTCGCCGAAGCGCAGCACTTCGCGTTGCAGGGTGAGTTCGATGAAGTCGCGCTGGTAGTCGTGCACAAGTCGTCTCGCTGGCAGTCGGGATCAGGGCAGAGCCCGCAGCAGCAGATGCTGCGGGCCGGAACGGCCGCCATGGTACAGCTCGCCGCTGTCGTGGAAGCCGGCACGCCGGTACAGGTGCAAGGCGGCATGGTTGTTGCGGTTCACCGTGAGCACCAGCAGGCGGGCAACAGGGTGGCGCATGACGAGATCAACCACGAGCGCCGTCAGGGCCACGGTGGCGATGCCGCGACCCTGCCAGTCGGCATCGATGAGGAAGGTGCGCAAGCCCCCTGCGGGCACCTTGAAATCGTGTCCGGCCACGCTGCGTGCATTCGCTTCGATACGGTAGTAGCCCACCGGCGTGTCGCCATGCAGTATCGCCATCGGCTCGCTGCCGGGACACAGCGTGGCGTCGGCCAGCAGGCTGTCGATGGCGCCCACGTAGTCCAGCTGCGTCGGCAGCACGCGCAGTCGCAGCAAAGCCGGGCGCAGTTCGAGATCGACCGGGACGACGCGAATGGCGGGACGTTCAGGCATGTTCGCTTCCGTTGGCGGTAGCAAGGCGCTGCGGTTGTTATGATCACCCATCACGAGCCGGGAGACTTCATGCGCATCATCAGCCTCAATGCCAACGGCATCCGTTCGGCCGCGAACAAGGGCGTGTTCGACTGGCTGCGCACGCAAAACGCGGACGTGGTCTGCCTGCAGGAAACCAAGGCGCAGGAGGATCAGCTGAGCGATCCGATGTTCCGCCCCGACGGGCATCACTGTTTCTATCGCGACGCAAGCAGCAAGAAGGGTTACAGCGGCGTGGCTATCTACGCCAGGCGCGAGCCCGACCAGGTGCTGACCGAGCTGGGCTGGGACGAGTTCGACAACGAGGGCCGTTACATCGAGGCGCGTTTCGGCAATCTCTCGGTGGTGTCGCTGTACTTCCCGTCCGGCTCCTCCGGTGACGAGCGCCAGCAGTTCAAGTTCAAGGCGATGGAGTGGATCACGCCGATCTTCGACGCGTGGCTGAAAAGCGGCCGCGACTACGTGATCTGCGGCGACTGGAACATCGTGCACACCAAGAACGACATCAAGAACTGGAGCTCGAACCAGAAGAATTCCGGATGCCTGCCGGAGGAGCGCGCGTGGCTGGATCTGCTGTTCCAGCAGCGCGGCTGGGTCGACAGTTTCCGTGCGATCAAGCCTGACGCAGTCGAATACACCTGGTGGTCGAACCGCGGCCAGGCACGCGCGAACAATGTCGGATGGCGCATCGACTACCAGGTCTGCACGCCCTCGCTGCGCGAACGCCTGCGCGACTGTTCGATCTACCGCGAGCAGCGTTTCTCCGACCACGCGCCGTACACGGTCGACTATGCCGACTGAGACGGCGACGACGGATACATCCGCAATGAAGGCAAAACCGCCGAAGCCGTCGGTATTGAAATCTTTTGCACAACCGGCGGCGTGGACGATGTTCCTGTTCGGCTTCGCGTCGGGGCTGCCATTCCTGCTGGTGGCCGGTACGTTGGCGTACTGGCTCAAGGAAAACGGCATCGTGTTGAAGGACATCACGATGATCGCCAGCGCCGGCATGACTTACGCGTTCAAATTCCTGTGGGCGCCGTTGTTGGATCATTGGCGAATACCAGGCTTCGCGCGTCTCGGACAGCGCCGCGGCTGGCTGTTGTTTGCGCAGCTGGGCGTGCTGATCGGATTGCTGACCATGGCGTTCCTTACGCCAGCTCAGCTGACGCCATTTGTCGTGGCCACACTGGTCGTCGCCTTCCTGGGAGCGACCCAGGATATCGCGGTGGACGCCTATCGCATCGAGATAGCCTCGATCGAAGCGCAGGGCGCGTTGGTTGCTACCTATTCGCTGGGTTACCGGATCGGACTGATGCTTGCTGGCGCCGTGGCACTCATCCTGGCGGACCATCTGCCCTGGCGGGTTGTCTATGCGGTGATGGCTGTCGCCATGCTGGTTCCCATCGGTACAACGCTGATGGCGCGCGAGCCGGAAGTGTTGCGTGTCCGCCCGGCACGTTGGCGTGACGCCATGCGCGAAGGAGTCCTCGAGCCCTTCGCCGATTTTCTGCGTCGCTACGGTTGGGCGCTGGCTGGCGTGACATTGCTGTTCCTGCTGCTGTTCAAGATCCCCGAGCAGGCAACCATCGGCGGCATCATGAGCCCGTTCTATCGCGACATGGGTTTTTCCAAGACCGAGATCGGCACCATCACCAAGATCTACGGCATCTGGATCGGCATCGTCGGCGTATTTGTGGGTGGTGCGGCGGTGGCGCGCTGGGGTGCGTGGCGACCGCTCGGCGTCACCATCGTGCTGTGTGGATGCAGCAACCTGCTGTATCTGGCACTGATTGCCCATCCCGGCAACCTGGTCGCGTTGACCTTGGTGATTTCCGGAGAGAATTTCACGCTGGGCATGCTGGGTCCGCCGACCGTCGCGTTCCTGTCCTCGCTGGTCAGTCGCCAGCACACCGCCACCCAGTACGCTTTGTTGAGCTCGATGGTCAATCTGCCCGGCAAGCTGCTCGGCTTCTTTGCCGGAGGCATTGCGACGGCGACCGGCTATGGCCAGTATTTCGTCATCACCGTGCTGTCGATTCTGCCGGCCATGGCGTTGTTCCTGTACTTGTGGTCGTACTTTCGCGGCACGGAGATCGCTCGTGCCGTTGCCGAGCAGGGCGTGGACTAGATCACGCCCGGGTACATGAGCCGTACCGCCGGCCTGGATTGCCAACCGCGCCACGGAAGTGTGCGGCGGATGCCTCAGAATCCGTACCCGGCGCGATGAGAGCACCAAACTACCCGCGGAACACGGAGTGACGCCTGTGCCGGACATGATCCTGCAGCACGTCGACAGTTTGCTGGCCGAGCGCATCAAGGCGCTGGCGCGGGATCGGCAGTGTTCGATCAATGATGTCCTGCTGCACGCCTTGCGCAATGGCCTGGGCATGTCGGCCGCGCAACAGCGCAGCGAAACCCTGTGTGATCCGCAGACGCTGGCCGCACTCGAAGGCGATTGGGGGGCTGCGGAACAGGGCGTATTCGAGGAGGCGCTGCGCGCGTTGGCGCAGACCCACCCGACTCAATTGGCGCCGGAAAGTATCCGCTTCGACGGGTCTTCCGCGGGCGCGGAATAGATCGCACCGAGTACCCGCAGTCCCCGCGCACCGGTCACCGCCGGCAGATTGCCGGGCAGCCCGAGCAGGCGTTGCCGCGCCAGCCAGGCAAACGCGGTGGCTTCGAGAAAATCCGGATCGATGCCGTAGCGAGCGGTACTGCACAGGGCGCGTGGCGCCAGCAGCTCACCCAGTCGGCGCATCAGTGCGCCGTTGTGCACGCCGCCACCGCAGGCCAGCACTTCGTCTGCGTTCGGCGCATGTTGCGCGATCGCGGTGGCAACGCTGCGGGCGCTGAGTTCGAGCAGGGTGGCCTGCACATCAGCCGGATTCAAGGCTGTCAGTGGCGCCTGCGTGGCCAGCCAGTCCAGATGGAAATGTTCACGTCCGGTGCTCTTCGGTGGTGGCAGCGCGAAGTAACCTTCGGCCAGCAGAGCATCAAGCAAATCCGGATCCAGCCGGCCACTTGCCGCAAACGCGCCGTCGCGATCGAACGGTTCGCCACGATGACGCATGCACCAGGCATCGAGCAGGCCGTTGGCCGGACCGGTGTCGAAACCGCGCACGCTGCCATCGGCATCGAGCACGGTGATATTGGCGATGCCGCCGAGATTGAGCACCACCCGCACATGGCCCGGGCGGGCCAGCAGCATCGCGTGCACTGCTGGCAACAGCGGTGCGCCCTGCCCGCCGGCGGCGAGGTCGGCGCGCCGAAAGTCCGCCACCACATCGATGTGGCAGCGTTCGGCAATCGTGGTCGGATCGCCCAGTTGCAGGGTGAATGGATAGTCGCCGCCAGGGCGGTGGCGCAAGGTCTGCCCGTGCGAACCGATCGCACGCACGGTGTGCGCCGGCGTGCCGCTTTGCTCAAGCAAATGCAGGGCTGCGTCGGCGAAGCAGCGGCCGATTTCGACGTCCAGCCGTCCAAAGCCATCCAGATCCAGCGCGGCCTCACCTTGCGCCAGGGCCAGCATGCGTTCGCGCAAGGCGGCCGGCCATGGATGGGTGTGGGTGGCCAGAACCTTTGGCGCGCCGCTGGCAAAATCGACCAGCACAGCGTCGATGCTGTCTGCGCTGGTGCCGGAGATCAGTCCGAGATAAAGCGCCGTAGCGTCATTCACGCTCGCGCTTCGCTCAGTTGTCGTTGTTGGCAGGAGCGTTGGTGCGGGCCAGCTTGATGCGGGCATCCAGTTCGGTCAGCCGCGCCATCTGCGGCTTCACCACCTGGGCCTTGAACTTCGCCAGCTGGACTGCCGGCAGTGGTTCGGGCTGCGGCAGGGTCACTGTCTGCGGGTTGCGCTGCACGCCGTTGACACGGAATTCGTAGTGCAGGTGCGGCCCGGTGGCCAGGCCGGTCATGCCCACGAAGCCGATCACCTGGCCCTGGCTGACATGTTGGCCCACACGTTCACTGCCGAATCGCGACATATGGCCGTAGGCCGTGCTGATCGTGCCGTTGTGCTGAATGACCACGAAATTGCCGTAGCCGTTTTCCCAGCCTTTGAACTTGATCACGCCGTCGCCGGCGGCATGGATCGGCGTGCCGGTGGGGGCGGCATAGTCGACGCCCTTGTGCGCGCGCATGCGGCCGAGGATCGGATGCATCCGTGCCGCGCTGAAGGTCGAGGAGATCCGGGTAAAGTCGACCGGGATGCGCAGGAACGACTTCTGGATCGGCCGTCCGTCCTCGCTGAACCAGCCGTACTCGCCGTCGGCCTTCTTGAAGCGATAGGCGGTGTAGCGCGTGCCCTGGTTGATGAATTCGGCGGCGATGATGTTGCCTTCGCCGTAGCGCACGCCGTCACGATAGACGTCGTCGTAGATCACCGTGAAGCTGTCGCCGACGCGCAGGTCCTGCACGAAATCGACGTCGTACTTGAACAGGTCGGCCAGTTTGCCGATCATCGCTGCGTTCATGCCAGCCTGGTCGCCGGCGGCATACAGGCTGCTGCGAATGACGCCGTGCGCCACCTGCTCGCGCAGGTCCATGTCGCGCTGCTGGATGGAAACGGTGGGCTGCGTGCCGTCGAGGCGAACGATCGCGCGACTGGCCTGATCCTGGTCGAAGCGGAACCCTTTGAGACTGCCATCGCTGTCAAGCAGGAAATCGAATTCCTGGCCAGGACGGATGTTGTGCAACGCGGACTTCGCACTGCCCGATGCATCCATCACTTTCTGCAGGTCGGCCATGCCGAGGCCGCGGGCGTTGAAGATATCCGACAGGGTCTGGCCGGGCTGCACCCGCACCACCTGCCAGTCATCCACGGTGGCAGCCGTCGTATTGACCGGCGCGACTTCCGGCAACGCCAACGGCAAGAGCGAGTGTACTTCTGGTGCCGGCGTGGGACGCATCGCGCTGGCCCACGCTGGCATGATGAAGCCGGACAGCAAGGTGATCAGCAGTGCGGTACCGGCGAGTACGAAACGTTCGCGATGCCAGCGAATCGGCTCGATCTCGGCCGAGCGGTTGAACGACCAATGCGAGCAGCGCTCGTAGAAGTGGGAGTGCCGGCGTTGTGCCCGACGGCAGATCGCCTGCTTGCGGGCAAGCCGCGCCCCCTGCTTTTCTTCAGCCATGCTGTGAACGCCCCGCGGTACAAAGTAACAAACTGCGCGTACCATAACGGTCATGTGTAAATGGCGTCAACGCCTTTTCCATCAAGGGTTTGCACGACATTCCTGGTTAACGCACAATTAACGTTGACAGCACGGTCACATATGGGACTGCTGCTCAACCGTCACCTCTAGAGAGAATTGCATGAGCGAGCTTGAGCAGGCGCTGGCCACGATTGCGCGTGGCGCCGACGAAATCATCAAGCGGGAAGATCTGGCTGAGCGCCTGAAAAGCGGTCGCCCACTACGGATCAAGGCCGGTTTCGACCCGACTGCACCGGATCTGCACCTCGGCCATACCGTCTTGCTGAACAAGATGCGCCAATTTCAGGATCTGGGTCACCAGGTGATCTTCCTGATCGGCGACTTCACCGGCATGATCGGCGATCCGACCGGCAAGAACGTCACTCGCAAGCCGCTGACCCGTGAGGACGTGCTGGCCAACGCCGAGACCTATGCCGAGCAGGTCTACAAGGTGCTGGATCGGGAGAAGACCGAGCTGCGCTTCAACTCCGAGTGGTTCGGCCAGATGTCGGCCGCCGACATGATCAAGCTGGCTGCGCAGCACACCGTGGCGCGGATGCTCGAGCGCGACGATTTCACCAAGCGCTATGCGGCGCAGCAGCCGATCGCGATCCACGAGTTCCTGTATCCGCTGGTGCAGGGCTATGACTCGGTCGCCCTGAAGGCTGATGTCGAACTGGGCGGCACCGACCAGAAGTTCAATCTGCTGATGGGGCGCGCGCTGCAGGAGCATCACGGCCAGCCACCACAGATCGTGCTGACCATGCCGTTGCTGGAAGGCTTGGATGGCATCAACAAGATGTCCAAGTCGCTGGGCAACTACATCGGCATCAACGAGCCGGCGATCGACATCGTCACCAAGACCATGAAGATCGGTGACGAGTTGATGTGGCGCTGGTTCGAACTGCTCAGTTTCGACGTGTCGATGGATGAGTTGGCGCAGATGAGGAAAGACATCGATCGCGGCGCGCTCAATCCGCGCGACGCCAAGCTGCGGCTGGCGCGTGAGTTGACGGCGCGTTTCCACGGCGCGGGGGCCGCGGAGCTGGCTATCGCCGGCTGGCATGCCGTGGTGCGCGGCGAAGGCGATACCTCGCTGCTGCCGCAGGCGGACATCGAGGTGCCAGCCGAGGGCATGCGCATCGCCGCCTTGCTCACCGCGGCGGGCTTGACGGCGAGCAATTCCGAAGCCGGCCGCAAGCTGAAGGAGCGCGCCGTGCGAATCGACGCCGAAGTGGTGGAGGATTCCCAGCGTGTCTTCGAAGCCGGTTTTGAAGGCGTGTTGCAAGTCGGCAAGCGCAACTTTGCGCGTGTAAGACTCGTGCGAACCTGATCGGGGGGCTTCATCAAGCCTGAATCGGCTGGATCGAAGGCATCCGGGAAAAATAAATCTCCCTGCAGCCCAGTGGTTTGCGGCGCGTTTGCAAACTTCGCACGAAGAAGTGCTTGCGAAAAAAGGCTCACGTCGTATTATTCGCGGCCCGCAGTCGCCCAAACGTCGCAAGACGGACCGCCGGGACCTCGAAAAAAAGCTTCAGCGAAAGTGTTGACGGTCGTAAAAAGCGATGTAGAATGGGCGGCTCACCTAGGACGAAACG
>CBIHNO010000024.1:0-24910 GCA_966211915.1 uncultured Rhodanobacter sp. | reverse complement strand
CCCGGGATACCGTTACGGGGGGGGTGCGGCTCCCGCCGTTATCTTGGCCGCCGCGCGACTTGGTTATTCGCGCGGGGGGGGCGGGGCCGCCTAGGGGCGCACCGGCACGTCATCAATGACGGCGACCACCGCCCTTGCTGTCTTTCTTGGCCTTGTCGAGCTGGTCCGCGGTCGGCGCCGCCGGCACTTCACCCGGCTTCAGCGCGTTGACCTTGCTGCCCGGCTTCAGCCGAAACTGGCCCTCGGTGACCACCTGCTCGCCGACCTTGAGGCCGCTGCCGATCATCACGTGGCTGTCGCCCACTTCACCGGCGATCACCACCGGCTGCATCTTGACCGTGTTGTCGGCTTGCACCTGGTAGACATAGTCGCCGTCCGGACCGCGCTGCACTGCCTGCGCAGGAATCACCAGACCACCGTCGACGGTGTTCACCAGCAACTGCACGTTGACGAACTGGCCCGGCCACAGCTCGTTCTTGGCGTTCGGGAATTCAGACTTGAGGCGGAACGTGCCGGTGGTGGCGTCGATCTGGTTGTCGATCACCTTCAGCACGCCGCCACTGGCGATCGGATGGGCGTCGGTGCGATCGAGCGCGGTCACCTGCAATACCGCGCCGTCCTGCGCCGCCGCGGCACGCACCATGTCGAGGTTCTGCTCGGGCAGGGTGAACATGATGTTGATCGGCTGCAGCTGGGTCAGCGTGACGAGCGCGGTGGACGTGGTGATCACGTTGCCCGGATCCACGCCGCGGATACCGGCCAGACCGTCGATCGGCGAGATCACCTTGGTGTAGGCCAGCTGCACCTGACTGTCGCGGATGCTGGCCGCGTCGGCCGCCACCGCAGCCTGGTACTGGGTCGCCGTGTTGCGCAAGGTGTCCAGATCCTGCTTGGAGATATAGCCCTTGGCGGCCAGATCCTGGCTGCGCGTCAGGTTGCTCTTGGCGGTATCCAGCAGCGCCTGGTCCTGATGCTGCTTCGCCAGCGCCTGATCATAGGCCGCCTGGTAGGTGCGCGGATCGATCTGCGCCAGTACCTGGCCCTTCTTGACCGGCTGGCCTTCGGTGAAATCGAGGCTGAGCAACAGGCCGCCCACCTGCGGGTTCACGGTGATCGTGTTGAGCGCCTGCACGGTACCCAGTGCGGTCAGGTAGACCGGC
This sequence comes from uncultured Rhodanobacter sp., assembly GCA_966211915.1. Lineage (GTDB taxonomy): Bacteria > Pseudomonadota > Gammaproteobacteria > Xanthomonadales > Rhodanobacteraceae > Rhodanobacter. Next base: position 23,750 of record CBIHNO010000024.1, on the reverse strand, counting down.
ACGTTCTGCTTGACCACCGGCACCACGGTGACCGGCACCGGCGGCGTCTCATCCTTGCCATCCTTGCCTTTGCCGGCGGTTTGCGCCGTGGCCGGACCGGCCGGCTTGTGCAACAGGCGGAAACCCACGACGGCCACGACGATCACGGCAATAACGATCAACGCGATCTTCCAAAAACGCGACATGTAAAACTCCTGGACTTAACGGTGCGGTCAACCGGCACTCAACAACGCAGTATGCGTCTATAGCTGTGTCTGGCGTTTGTCAGGCCGTACCGCTGGGTACAGCACCGGGAAACACCTCTCGGGATGGGAGCATAAGGGCAGTTGAACGAACTTGAACAATGCCGGTTGACAGGGGTGGGGCATGACCGATGGCAGGGCTGGCGGCGCATTCTCAGGCCCCGCGCGGGCTGCGTCGGCAGCAGCGGCAGCATGACAGCTCGCCACACCAGCCTGAAACTTGCCGCGCGCTTCGTTTATAATCCGCGACTGGTCGCCTTCCGGTCCCGTGATCGGGGTCTGGCGGCAAGTGACTACGTGTCGTACACCATCGGTACGACAATCCATAGCCGGTATGGGTTCGCCAGACCGGTGCGACAGTACAGGCAATTCAGGCAGGTCGGGGCCGCCATCGTGGCGTTCCGCGTTGCCCACTGACAGGAGTACGTGCGTGAGCGGTCCCATGAGCAAATCCGATCAGAGCGTCTTGCGCCAGTTTTCGGTCATGATCGGCGGTCTGGCGGTACTGACGGTGGTGCTGATCTTCACGGCACTGGCGATCTACGAGCACGAACCGCAGGAAACCAACCCGGACCAGTCGGCCAAGGTCGCCGCGCGGATCGCGCCGGCCGGCGCCGTCTACGCCGGCAACACCGGCCGCGCAGCGATGCAGGCGGCCGCCGATGCCGCCGCCAAGGCCGCTGCCTCGCAGGTCGCCTACGGTGGCACCACCGACGGCAAGGCGATCTTCGATCACCTGTGCACCAGCTGCCACACCTCCGGCGTGGCCGGCGCACCCAAGGTAGGCGACAAGGGCATGTGGAGCCCGCGCATCGCACAGGGCATCGATACCCTGGTCAAGCACGCGATCGAGGGTTACCACGGCCCGGACGGCAACTTCATGCCGCCGAAGGGCGGCAACCCGGCGCTCACCGACGAACAGGTGAAGAACGCCGTGCACTGGATTGTCGATCAAGCCAAGTAATTGGCTTCATCAAACAAGCCGTCGTCCAACGCCGCCTCCGGGCGGTGTTTTCGTTTGCCTCCTCTCCCCCTCCGGAGACGACTGCATGCAGGAGGTAGAGCAATGCAAAGAGTGATTGCCGAGGATTGAGGAGAGGGCGGGTGCTCGCGCGATACCTCCACTCATCCAACCTGCGTCTCAACCCACTCCCGCGCAAACCCCTGCAACTGCGGGAAGAACGCCTCGAAGCGCTCCTGCAGCTCAAGCTCCCGCTCCACCAGCACCGGCAACGCCGAATCCAGCGGATTGGCTCGACTCAAGCGCTGCCCGATCCCCGCCAGTGCGTGCCCCAGCACCGTGCGGTCGGCATAGCCGGCCGGCAGCCCATGGGCATCCATATAGCCACGGAACCGCCGCAACTCGGGCGGCAGCAGAGCATCGTGCCGCCGCAGCAACGCACGCAACGCCTCGGAGTAACCATCCAGCGGCTTTGCGCTCCAGCGCGGAAAGTCCCGCGCCAGGCAATGATCGAACCACATGTCCAGCAGGATCCCGGCATAGCGACGGTATGGCGGCGACAGCAGCGCCTTGGCCGCCAGCACCTCGGGATGGGCATCGGTGTAGACATCGATCGCACGATGCAGGCGGATGCCGGCGATCACCCGCGGCGGCAACAACTCGGGATCGGGCTGGCCGTGCACGAAATCGCCCAGCATGCCGCCCAGCTGCAGCCGCTCGTCGTCGCCAGCGAGCAGCGCATGCGCCAAGTGGTTCATCGCTGGCGCCCGCGGCGCCAAAGCTCAGCGGCGGTTATCATCGTGTGCATGAATCCCACCGCGCTCCCCGCCGACCCTGCCAACTTTCCTGATGTGGCCGCCAGTTTCATGCTCGACGGTCCCGCCGGCAAGCTCGAAACCATCAGCGACGTCGCCGAGCCGGCCTGCGCACGCCGCGGTGTCGCGGTGGTCTGCCACCCGAACCCGGTGCAAGGCGGCACCATGCACAACAAGGTGGTAACGATGGTCGAGCGCGCGTTGCGCGAATCCGGGCTGGACACCGTGCGTTTCAACTTCCGCGGCACCGGCGCCTCCACCGGCGTCTACGACAACGGCGACGGTGAAGGCGATGACCTGGCCGCCGTGGTCGCCTGGGTGCGTCGCACGCGGCCGGACGATGCGCTGTGGCTGGCCGGCTTCTCGTTCGGCAGCTACGTCACGATCCGCAACGCGGCCAAGTTGCAGGCCAGGGCGCTGATCAGCATCGCCCCACCGGCCGGACGCTGGTCGTTCGCCACGCTCACCCCACCCGGTTGCCCCTGGCTGGTGGTGATGGGCGAGGAAGACGAAGTGGTTGAGCCGCAAGCCGTGTTCGACTGGATCGACAGCCTCGAGGTGCCGCCGGAACTGGTGCGCATGCCCGAGACCGGCCACTTCTTCCATCGCCGGCTGATGGACCTGCGCGGCGCCGTGAAACACGCCGTGCTCGGCTGGCTGCCGCCGCCACGCCAGCCGTGAAACACACCGTCCGCCGCACCGGACGTTCGCCCAGCCCCTCATCCAAGACGTTGCTCCATGAGTGAAACCCCATCGCTTGCGCCCAGTGCGCGCTACCACGAAGGCGTCGCCGCGCACCGCTGGGAATCCGACCCGACCCAGCTGGCACTGCTGCCCGAGTTCGACCGCATGCATGCGGCATTGTGCGCGCAGCCCGAAACAAGCAACGGTCTGTTTGGACGGCTGAAATCCCTGCTCGGCAACGAGCAGGCCGACGCGGTACCCGGTCTGTACCTGTGGGGCACGGTCGGTCGCGGCAAGACCTTCCTGATGGACTTGTTCGTGGCCAGCCTGCCGCACGGCGTCGCGTTGCGCCGGCACTACCACCGCTTCATGGGCGAAGTGCACGAAAGTCTGCGCGCGCTGGGCGAACGGCAGAGTCCGCTGGTCGACGTCGCCGCCGGGCTCGCCTCCCGCTGCCGCGTGCTGTGCCTGGACGAGTTCCTGGTCAACGACATCGGTGACGCGATGATCCTGGCCAACCTGCTCGATGCGCTGTTCGCCCGCGGCGTGACCCTGGTCACCACCTCCAACACCGCGCCGGCGAACCTGTACAAGGGCGGCCTGCAGCGCGCCCGTTTCCTGCCCGCGATCGCGCTGATCGAACAGCGCTGCCACGTGGTCGAGATGGCCTCGTCGCGCGACTGGCGCCTGCGCGCACTGACCCAGGCGCCGGTGTATCTCACGCCGCCTGGCGCCGAAGCGCATCGCGCACTGGAGCGCATCTTCGCCAGCCAGGCCAGCGGCTCGATCCAGCAGGATGGCGTGCTGCAGGTCAACGGCCGCGACATTCCCTATCGCAAGCGCGCCGACAACATCCTGTGGTTCGACTTCGATGCCTTGTGCGAAGGCCCGCGCGCGGTCGCCGACTACATCGCGCTGGCCAAGGCTGGTCCGGCGATCATCATTGCCAACGTGCCGCAGTTCAGCATCTACAGCGAGGACGCGGCGAAGCGCTTCGTGCAGTTGGTCGACGAGTTCTACGACCGCCACGTGAAACTGGTGCTGTCCGCCGCCGCGCCGATCACCGAGTTGTACGACGGCGAACGCCTGCGCGCCGAATTCGGCCGTACCGAGTCGCGCCTGATCGAGATGCAGAGCGAGGCATACCTGGCGCTGGGACACCGGGCCGAATGAACCGGCGCGGCTGAACTGCTAACGTGTCCGCTGTCGCTCACTGCCGGAACCGCCGATGTCCACCCTTCTCGCCCTTGCCCTGCTGCTGGGCGCCCCGCAGGGAACCTCCGCCGACAGCTTCGCCACGCGCGTGACGCAGGGCAAACTGGTCGAGGCGGGCAGCACCGGCCCGGCCTATCAGAAACAGTTGTGGGACCGCATCACCGATTCGTCCGCCGCCGCCCTCAAAGCCTGCATCGTCAGCAACGCACCAGCGGACAAATCGCCGTTCACCGTGGTCGCCGACGTCGCGCCGGACGGCAAGCCGCACCGGATCGACGTGCAGCCGGCCACACCGGTCGCCAACTGTTTCGCCCTCCGCCTGGGCAAGATGACACTGCCGGCGCCACCGAAGCTGCCGGACCGTGCCAGCTATCCGATCGAGATCGACGTGAGCATCGTGCCGTGAATTCGCCGGAGCATCGAAGCTGATCGATATGAGTTAGTGTCTTGCGAAGTGAGTACCGATCATATACGGTACGCGCATGATCAAGTCCTTCCGACACAAAGGAATCAAGAACTTCTTTGAGACCGGATCGACGGCTGGAATCCAAGCCAAGCACAAATCCAGGCTTCGTATTCAGCTAACCACCTTGGACAGCGCCATCCGCCCAGAGGATCTGGATGTTCCCGGCTGGCAGCTTCATCCGCTCACCGGGAAGTTAGCTGGGCATTGGGCAATTTCAGTCAACGGTAATTGGCGCCTGACCTTCGTATTTGAAGGCGAGAACGCGGTTCTTGTTGACTATCAGGACTATCACTAGGAGGCCAACCATGGCACGCATGTACAACCCAGCACATCCTGGCGAGGTGCTGCGCGAGTATCTCGGAGATGTTTCTGTTACGGAGGCTGCTGCCAAGCTCGGCGTAACCCGTGTGTCTTTGTCCCGCATCCTTAACGGCACCAACGGCATTTCCGCCGATATGGCTTTGCGCCTGGAAGCTGCATTGGGCGCAAGCGCGGAGATGTGGGTGGGGATGCAGGTCAAGTACGAGCTTTGGATAGCACGCAAAAACAAGCGCCCAAAGGTCATTCCGTTTGAGAACCAGCACGCCGCCTGTTGATCACCGGCAACGTTGCCACTTGACCATCAACCCCGCCTAGTGCGGGTTTTTTGTGGGCTCGTGTAGTGCTTCAGCCTGCGCTGCATTGCTGCAGGACGCCGCGTTCCGCGAGCCATGGCGCTGGGATGCGCTGGATGCGGCGACGTGCATCGTTTCGCACGGGAATTCTCGGCGATGTTCGGCACGCCGTAACTGCTGGCCTTTACAACGTGGTCGTGCCCGGATGCGTCCGCTGGAAACGGCGGTGATGGATCAGCAGGCCGCTGAAGTAGACGATGTAGTAGCCAACCAGCAGGCCGACCACCAGCATGGTCAACGGGCTATAGGTGTAGTTTGCCGGGTAGCCTGCTGCCTGCGCGGCCGCGGTGACCTGTTGCATCTGCATGAAACGCCATATCAGCCGACCGAGCAGCAACGCGGTCAGCAGGGCGCCGATCCACGGATTCGGCACGTAGCAATCGCCCTTGACCGGGTCGACTTCGAAACGGGTGAGCCTGAGTCCGACCATGCCGATCAGCGCACCGATCAACACACCAGCCGCCAGTCCCTCGAGCAGCTGGATGCTGTGAAACCCGGCGAGGCTCAGCAGGACACCCACGATCGCAAATACCGCGATGCGCGCGATCATCCGCTTGCGCTGGATCGGCTGACGACCGAACTGGCGGCTGACGCGCCGCCACACGATCCAGGCCAGCAGCGGCAGCATGATCAGATAGTTGGTCAGATGGACAGGCATCGGCGGCACCACGGGATGGACTGCGTCCAGCTTAGTCGAGCGAACGGTGGCTGACGACTGACGATTGTCACCTTTCGACAAGGCATCACGGCGGGGCTCAGCCGCTGCCCAGCTGCTCGGCCAGTGAACGCGTCCGCTCCGTCACCGTGTTGCCGGTATGCAGGGTCGACTTGCGCTCGATCAGCATCAGCAGACATTCCGCCGACGCGACCGGATTGTGCCTGACGCCCCTGGGCACCACGAACATCTCGCCTTCGGCAAGCTCGACTTCGCCGTCATCCATCTCGATGCGCAGCTGGCCCTCGAGGATCAGGAACAACTCATCCTCCTCGTCGTGGCTGTGCCAGCCGAATGTGCCGAGCACCTTGGCGACCTTGATGTAGGAGTCATCGAGTTCGCCGATGATGCGCGGCGACCAGTACTCGGTCAGCGCGGCGGCGGCGTTCCTCGGCGAAGTGGCGTGCGGCATGCCGGCACTACTTCGCCTTGCCCTGGTTCGCCACCGCCGCCATCTTCGCCGCAATCGCCTCGGCGTCGCCCAGGTAGTAATGGCGCAGCGGCTTGAGATGCTCGTCGAACTCGTACACCAGCGGCACGCCGTTGGGGATGTTCAGCTCGACGATGGCCTCGTCGGAGATGTCGTCCAGGTATTTCACCAGCGCACGCAGCGAATTGCCGTGCGCGGCGACTAGTACGCGCTGGCCGGCGCGGATCGCCGGCGCCAGCACCTCGTGCCAGTACGGCAGCACGCGAGCCACGGTGTCCTTCAGGCATTCGGTGTCGGGAATCTCTTTCGGATCGAGCGTGGCGTAACGCGGATCGTGCACCGACTCATTCACGCTGCGCTCCAGCGGCGGCGGCGGGATATCGTAGCTGCGGCGCCAGATCTTGACCTGATCCTCGCCGTACTTCGCCGCGGTCTCGGCCTTGTTGAGGCCGGTCAGCGCGCCGTAGTGCCGCTCGTTGAGGCGCCAGTCGGTGACCACCGGCAGCCACATCAGGTTCATCGCATCCTGCACGCCCCACAGCGTGCGCACCGCGCGCTTGAGCACCGAGGTGTGCGCCACGTCGAAGGTGTAGCCGTCCGCCTGCAGCAACCGCCCGGCTTCCTGCGCCTCGGCCATGCCCTGCGCGGTGAGGTCGACGTCGGCCCAGCCGCTGAAACGGTTGTCGAGGTTCCACTGGGATTGGCCGTGACGGATCAGGACGAGCTTGTGCATGGGTGCGCTCAACTTCGATGAGGTGAACCGGGAATGGTGCAGGCCTGCCCCGGCATCGTCAAATGCGGCCCCTGCCACAGGTCATGCTAAACCCGCCACGCGGGCGGAGCATCCTAGTCCCATTACCCACACATACGGAGATTGCCATGCGTCGTTCCCCGACGATTCTCATCCTCGCCGCCTTCGCGCTGGGCCTGCCGCTGCTGGCCACCGCGCGCGACAACGATATCGACAAGGTCAATGGCACGGTGCAGGTCGAGGCCGGCCAGCAGGTCGGCGATGTCAGCACCGTCAACGGTGCCGTGCACATCGCCGGCGGCGCCGTCGTGCACAAGGCCAGCACCGTCAACGGCGCGGTCGAACTGGGCGACAAGGCGCAGGCCAGCGAGCTCGGCACGGTCAACGGCGCGGTCAGCATCGGCAGCGCCAGCCGGGTCAGCGGCGAAGTGAGCACGGTCAACGGCAGCATTCATCTGGCGCAGGGCGCCGATGTCGGCGGCAAGCTCGGCAACGTCAACGGCACGATCATGCTGGACAACGCCCATGTGGCCGGTGGCATCGAGACCGTCGGCGGCGACATCACGGTCGGTGCGAACTCGCACGTCGAAGGCGGCATCCTGGTCGACAAGCCCGGTGGCTGGTTCAACTTCAACAGCCGCACGCCGGTGGTGGTGATCGGCCCGCACGCGGTGGTGCAGGGCACGCTGGAGTTCCGTCGCGAGGTGGTGCTGAAGGTCAGCGACAGCGCGCAGATCGGCCCGGTCAAGGGCGCCACGCCGGTGAAGTTCAGCGGCGCGACGCCAGCCAACTGAGTTTTCCCGACCACGGCCTCGCCGTCATGGCGGGGTCGTCCTTTTACAGCCAGTCGCGCGGTTTCAGATAGTCGGCCAGCTTCGCCTCGGCCGTACCGGTTTCGGGCGTATAGGCATATTCGAAACGCACCCGCGGCGGCAGGCTCATCAGGATCGACTCGGTGCGCCCGCCGGACTGCAGGCCGAACAGCGTGCCACGGTCGTAGACCAGGTTGAACTCCACGTAGCGGCCGCGCCGGTACAGCTGGAACTCGCGCTCGCGCTCGCCGTACGGCGTGTCCTTGCGACGCTCGACGATCGGCAGGTAAGCATCGAGGAAGCCCTCGCCCACTGCGCGGGTGAACGCGAAGCAGCGCTCGAAGCCGCCCTCGTTCAGATCGTCGTAGAACAGGCCACCGACGCCGCGCGTCTCGTCGCGGTGCTTCAGATAGAAATACTCGTCGCACCACTGCTTGTAGCGCGGATAGACGTCCGCGCCATGCGGCGCACACAGGTCGCGCGCCACCGTGTGCCAATGCACCACGTCCTCGTCGACCGGATAGAACGGGGTCAGATCGAAGCCGCCACCGAACCACCACACCGGTTCCACGCCTTCCTTGCTGGCTTCGAAATAACGCACGTTAGCGTGCGTGGTCGGCACGTGCGGATTCTTCGGGTGCAACACCAGCGAGACGCCGGTGGCGATGAAACTGCCGCCGGCCAGCTCGGGCCGGTGTGCGGTCGCGCTGGGCGGCAGCTGGTGGCCACTGACCCGCGAGAAGTTGACGCCGGCCTGTTCGAACACCGCGCCATCGCGCAGCACGCGGGTACGCCCGCCACCGCCGGCGGCGCGTTGCCACGCGTCTTCCTCGAATCGTGCGCCGCCATCGACCTGCTCGATCGCGGCGCAGATGCGATCCTGCAGTCCGCACAAGAAGGTTTCGGCAAGATCCGCCTGCTGGCTCATCGTCTGGCTCGTCGGTTGATTGCAGCAAGCTTAGCAAGTGCATCGGCATGCACGGCTGCGACGCAGCGTCACGCCGGCCTGCGCCAGGTCAGCGGATCCGGTCGCGCATCCGCCGATGACCGATCAACTGCGCCCAGCGCAGGCCGAGATCGGTCCACATCACAAAGCCTGCTTCGACCAGCAGCAGTCCCAGATAACGCGCATGCCACGGTATCGCCGGTTCGGCGGCGATCGGCATCGCGTCGAGACCGAGCCGGCGCGCCAGCAACAGGCAACGCGCGAGATGGTAACGACTGGTGATCAGGGCCACCGGCGGCAACTCGGCCTGCTCCGTCTGCGTCTGCAGCAGGCGCCGTGCATGGCGCAGGTTCTCCAGCGAGTCGACCGAATCCGGTTCCAGCTCCACCCACACAGCGGTGGACAGGCCATGTTGCTGCAGCCATGCGTGACCGGCCGCCGCCTCGCTGCACTGGCCGCCACTGCAACCGCCGAGCAGCAAGACATGATCGGTCTGTCGCTGCCCGGCCAGGGTGAGCACGCGTTGCAAGCGCAGCTGGTAGTCGTGCTCCGGTGCATCGTTTTCGAGCCGGCGACCGAGCACCAGCGCCGTCATCCGTCGCGGCGGCGCCAGCGGACTGCGTGCGGCCACCCGCCAGACATGGATCAGGTAGCCCAGCCAGACCAGGCCACCACTCAGCACCACCGCCAGCACGGTCACCATGGCCGCATGCTGGATATCGTGGTCGCGCAGGTAGCGCCAGGGGCTTCGTGCGGCAGGCATGGCGGTGAACGGCACCGGTGCAGGGAAGTACATCAGCTTAGCCGCCCCGCGCGGTGTTCGCGGCACCTTCATGCCATCGCGACCACGCTGAACGCCCGCCTGTGTGGTGACCTGCCCGCAGGCTAGGCAAGTCACGGGGTGCCCGCTAGGCTTCCGCGATGCTTGATGTGATGACACCCCTCGCGATCACCGCGTACACCGCCAGTTCCGCCATCGGCCACGGTCGCACAGCGCATCTCGACGCGCTGCGGACCGCGCGCAGCGGACTGCGTCCGAACGACTTCAGCAGCGTGCCGCTGGCATGCTGGATCGGCCGCGTCGATGGCGTCGAAGACGTCGCCCTGCCCGCCGCGCTCGACGTCTGGGCATGCCGCAACAACCAGCTGGCCTGGCTTGGGCTGAACCAGGACGGCTTCCTGGACCGCGTGCAGGCCGCGCGTGAACGCTACGGTGCCGGCCGCATTGCGCTGCTGCTGGGCACCTCCACCGCCAGCATCGGCGCCACCGAAGAGGCGTACCGCCGGCTCGATGCCGACGGCGGATTCGCCGAGGACATGCTGCGCCCGGCGATCCACGCGCCGCATTCGCTGGCCGCCTTCGTGGCGGCCGCGCTGCAACTGGAAGGTCCGTGCCTGACGATCTCGACCGCCTGCTCGTCCAGCGCCAAGGTGTTCGCCAATGCCGAGCGGATGATCCACCTCGGCCTGATCGACGCGGCGGTGGTCGGTGGCGTGGATACCTTGTGCGACAGCGTGCTGTTCGGCTTCAACGCGCTGGAGCTGGTGTCGCCCGCACCGTGCCGGCCGTTCGATGCCGCGCGCGACGGCATCTCGATCGGTGAAGCGGCCGGCTTCGCCTTGCTGGAGCGGATCGACACTGCGCCCGACGCGCCGCAACTGCTCGGCTACGGCGAAGCCAGCGACGCGCACCACATGTCCACCCCGCACCCGGACGGACTCGGCGCCGAGCTGGCGCTGCGCGATGCGCTGGCCCGCGCCGGTCTCGTCACCTCCCAGGTCGACTACATCAACCTGCACGGCACCGCCAGCCAGAAGAACGACGAGGTGGAAGCCGCGCTGGTTGGTCGCGCGTTTCCGGCCCGCACGCGGGCCAGCTCCACCAAGGGCTTCACCGGCCACACGTTGGGGGCGGCCGGCATCGTCGAAGCGACCATCGCGCTGCTGGCGATCGAGCACGGCCTGGTTCCCGGCAACCTCGGCGGCGATACGCCCGACCCGATCTGCGGTCCATCATTCGCCTGGCGCAACGAGCAGCAACGCATCGACGTGGCGCTCAGCAACTCGTTCGGCTTCGGTGGCAACAACGCGTGCCTCGCGTTCGCCCGCGCGGGATTCGCCGCATGAGTGCACTGCGCGTCTATGTGGAAGGCGTCGGCCTGTGGTCGCCACAACTGGCCGACTTCGCCGCGTTGCAGAGCCTGCTGGACGGCGCCACGCCGGCGCCGTCGACGGGCCGACCCGCCGCTGCCACGCTGCCGCCGAACGAACGCCGGCGTGCCCCGGAAAGCGTGCTGCTGGCAGTCGAAGTGGCCGGGCAAGCGGTGGCGATGAGTGGTCGCGACGCCGCCACGCTGGCCTGCGTCTTCGCCTCCTCCCACGGCGACCAGCCGATCACCGACTACATGTGCGCCACGCTGGCGCAGGCGCCGGCCGAGCTGTCGCCGATCCGTTTCCACAATTCGGTGCACAACGCGGCGGTCGGCTATTGGACCATCGCCACCGATTGCCACGCCCCGTCCACCGCGGTGGCCGCGCAACGCGCCAGCTTCGGCGCCGGCCTGCTCGAGGCGGTCAGCCAGGTGCTGGCCGAACAGCGCGCGGTGCTGCTGGTGTGCAGCGATACCGCCAGCAGCGGACCGCTGGCCGTCATCACCCACTGCCGCCAGCCGTTCGGTTGTGCGCTGGTGCTGACGCCGGAGCGCAGCGGCGCGACGCTGGCCCGGCTCGATCTGACACTGACCCCGACGCGACCGGATAGCGCGCTGGACGAACCGCTGGCCGGCTGGCGCAATGACAACCCGTCGGCGGCCGGTCTGGCCCTGCTGGCCTTGCTGGCCCGCGCTGAAGGACGCTGCCAGCTGGCGGCCGCCGCTACACTGGGACTGCAGATCGACATGGATCATGTCTGAAAGGAGCTGGTCGCTTGAATACTGCTGTCGCGCGCTGGTGTGTGCTGATTCCCTGCCTCAACGAGGAAGCCGCGATCCAGTCGGTGGTCGAGTCCGTGCTGGCATTAGGCGCGCCGGTGATCGTGGTCGACGACGGCTCCGACGACCGCACGCCGGACATCGTCGCCGCGTTGCCGGTGACCCTGCTGCGCCATGGCGAGCGACGCGGCAAGGGTGAGGCGCTGCGCCACGGCTTTCGCGAGGCAATGCGCCAGGGTTACGACGCGGTACTGACGATGGATGGCGACGGTCAGCACCTGGCCAGCGACATCCCGCGCATCGTGGCCGCCGCCGTGCAATACCCGGACCACATCGTGATCGGCGCACGCCTGCTCGATCGTGAGCAGCAGCCGAAGGGCCGCCGCCGCGCCAACGCGGTCGCCGACTGGGGCATCTCGTGGGCCTGCGCGCAACCGATCGCCGATACCCAGAGCGGCCAGCGCTGGTATCCCCGCGCGGCGCTGGACCTGGTCGACCTGCCGGCGGAAAACTTCGTGTTCGAGGCGGCGATCCTGATCGCCGCCTCGCGCGAGAAAAAGCTTGGCGTGGTCTCGGTGCCGATCGCCTCGCGCTACCACGGCGAGTTCCGCCTCAGCCATTTCCATCCGGTCGGCGATGTCACCCGCATCACCCTCTACACGATCGGCCGGGTCTTTCACTACGGCAACGTCATGGCCAGTCATCGCCGTTCGCGCACCGCCCCGATCGTCGTCGGATGACTGCCTGCCGCGGATGTCAGCCCATCCCGCCGTTGACCCCGATCACCTGGCCGTTGATGTAGCCGGCAGCATCCGAACACAGGAACGCGACCAGCGCGGCCACCTCTTCCGGCTTGCCGGCGCGCTGCGCAGGCACCACCTCGCGGATGCGCTCCGGCGGAAACGCCGCGTCGGCCATGCGTCCCTCGATCACGCCGGGCGCCACCACGTTGACGGTGAGCCCGCGCGAGGCCATCTCGCGCGCCAGTGATTTGCTGGCGCCGTGCAGTGCCGCCTTCGCCGCCGCGTAGTTGGTCTGCCCGCGATTGCCCAGCTGCGCGGCCACCGAACTGACCGACACGATGCGGCCAAAACGCGCGCGCGCCATCGGCAGCAATAACGGCTGGGTGACGTGGAAGAAGCCGTGCAGCGAGACGTCGATCACCCGATGCCATTGTTCGTCGCTCATCCCGGCCATCGGCGCGTCGTCGTGCACGCCGGCGTTGTTGATCACCGCGTGAACCATCCCTTCGGATAGCAACACGTCCAGCGCGGCGCGCGTCACTTCCGCATCGGTCACATCGAACGCGATCGCCTGCGCACTGCCACCAGTCGCACGGATCGCCGCCGCGGTTTCCTCGGCCCGGGTCAGGCTCTGGTGGCCATGCACGATCACGTGCCAGCCGGCGCCAGCGAGCGCGTGGCAGATCGCGCCGCCCAGTTCGCCGCTGCCGCCGGTAACGAGTGCGCGACGTGAACTCATGATTTCGGACATGACGACACTCGCTCGATGCTCAGTTGATGGGGTGGATGACGGCAGCGCGGCCGCTGGCGAGCAGCCGGCCGCGATGCTCGACGCGGAACGCATACTGCGCGCCGCCATCGTCGGCGTACAGGCATTCGGCATGGACATCCAGATGGCCATCCAGCCGATCGACGTACTCCTCGAACAGCTGCACGTCGCGCAGGCTGACCAGCCGGCCGGGGCGCACCGCCTCGATGCCGCGCGACCGCGCCAGCAAAGCGCCATGCACAGCCATCGCCTGCGCACCGTACTCGGCCAGCTGCACCGCGTGCAGGCCCTGGCTGCCGCGCAGCGGATGGTCGACGCGCGCATGGCCGGCGCTGACCGCATGGATCTTGCTGGCGTCCCACGCCTGCACCGCATCCAGCAGGCACATCGTGCCGGCATGCGGGATCAGTGGCGCCCAGTCAGTCTTCGGCAGCATGCGGCGCCATCAGGATCGACAGGCAGAAGTGGAACGCTACGCCGAGACTCACGGTGAGTCCGATCGCGCGCAGCACCGGAATCGTCGCCCACGCCAGCATGCCGAACACCAGCAGCGCGGACAGCACACACACGATGGTCGCGTGCAGGGTGCGCCGCTGCTCGGCCGGGTCGCCGGTATCGCGTTCGAAAAACAGCGCGTAGTGCAGGCCGAGGCCGCCGGCAAGAATCAGCGCGACCAGGTGGAACAACGAGATCTCGACGCCGGCCACGCGCTCGACCGCCAGCACCAGGAACGTCGCCAGCGTCATCGGCGCCAGCACGTGCCAGGCGCGACGCAGGCTGCGCAACGAGATCGTGATGGTAAGTACCAGCAGGATCGCGGCGACCAGCAAGGCCTGCAGGATGCGCGTGCGGTAATCGACCACCAGCGATTCGGAGGCCGCCTTCAGGTCGAGCAGGCGCACCGTGCCGTGGGTGTCGTTGCCAAGCGCCTGCAAGGCAGCCACATCGTGCACACCGCTGACCGTGCCCAGTCCCAGCCAGTGCCCGTCGCGCTGGACCAGCATCGCGGCGAGTCGCTGGCCCAGCGGCGTCTGTGCATAGCGCTCCGGCGTCAGTGGTGGCAGCGTGCGTGCCGCCTGCACATCGGCGAGGAACGGCTGGAACAGATCGGGGCGGAACGGCAGCCCCTGCAGCGCTTCGTGCAGGGACTGCTGCAGCGTGGCGCGATCCGGCAACTTCTGCTGACGTGCCTGCTGCAAGGCCACCGTCGGCAGGTAGCGCGATGGCAGTTCCAGCGCATCGACCGCATGCTTCGCCACCAGCGCATCGACCCGCGGCTGCAGCTTTTCGGACAATGCCAGCACGCCTTGCTCGCTCGATGCCTGCAGCACCAGCAGGTAGCGCACGTCCGGCGCACCGAGTGCCTCGCGCAGGCGCGCGTCATGCTGCAGCATGTCCTGCGGCAGCGGCGTCAGCGCAGCGAGGTTGTTCTGCCAGAACGAGCCACGCGCGAACGCCAGCATCAGCACGATCGCCAGTGCCACCACGAGGGGAATCCAGCGCGGCCGCGGCAGTCGGTCGACGAAATCTCGCGCGCTCGCCAGCCAGCGCATGTCGGCTACATCGCGCACGCGCACCGGCAACAGATGCGACAGCAGGTAGCGGGTGCTGAAGCCGGCCACCAGCAGACCGACGATGGTGAACACCGCCAGCTGCTTCAAGCCGTTCACGCCCGAGGCGTAGAACGCCAGGTAGGCGATGCACGCCGAGGCGATCGCGGTGAGCAGCAGCGGCCACAACGCGCGCACGCTCTGCACCGCATCCTCGCCCGCGCGACGGTGGCTGAGCACGCGGATCGGATACTCCTGCGCCACGCCGAGCAGGGTGAAGCCGAACGCCAGGGTGATGCCGTGCACTTCGGAAAACGCCACGGTGAGCGCGGCGATGCCGGCCAGCGCGGCGCTGGCGATCGGCAGCGCCGACAGCAACAGCGAGCTGAAGCTGCGATACGCCAGCAGCAGCAGCGCGATGAAACCCACGGTGGAAATGCGCCCGATCCA
Source organism: uncultured Rhodanobacter sp. (assembly GCA_966211915.1). GTDB lineage: Bacteria > Pseudomonadota > Gammaproteobacteria > Xanthomonadales > Rhodanobacteraceae > Rhodanobacter. Next base: position 8,597 of record CBIHNO010000024.1, on the reverse strand, counting down.
GTCGGCCTGGTGCCGCGTCTGTGTGCCGACCACCACGCTGAAATAGCCCGGCCCGCTCAGTTCGAGCTTCGCGCCGGCGCTGCCGGGCAACGCATGGAATGCCTGCTGGATGCCGTCGATCGCCTGTTGCTGCGCGCCCGGATCGAAACCCGCGGCAACCGTCTGCACCAGCAGCAGGGCTTCGTTCTGCGGCGAGAACCACACGCCCTCGCGCACGTCCGGCGACTTCGCCGGCGCCCACAGTTCGGCAAGCTTGAGCACTTCCAGCGTGGGGTCGCGCGACAGCAGGCCTTTCAGCAGGCTGGCGGCCGGCGAAGACAAATCATCCAGCCGCTGCTGCAGCTGATCGGCCAGATACGCCTCGTCCAGCGGCTGCGTATCCAGCGTCGGCGAGAGCAGGTAACGATACGGCAGCAGGCTGGTATCCAATGCACCGAGGTCGAAACTGCCGTTGAGTATCTGGCTGTAGCGCTGGTCGTTCTTCAGCGCCGCGGCGAGACCCTGGCTCAGCGCGGCCAGCTGCGCATCGGACTGGCCGGAGATCGATAGCAGCAGCAGGCGCGAACCGGGCCCGTCACCGACCTGCTCCATCAGCAGGCGCTGGTCCGGCGTGGTCGGTGCCGGCATGAAGCTGCGCAGGTCGGTGCTGATCTTCAGGCGCTGGCTGACCATCCAGCCGAGCCCGGCCAAGGCCAGCAGCCATGCGATCAGCAGCGTCGCGCGGGCGCCCCGGCGCATGTTCAGGGCGTGCCCTGGCACAGTGCCTGCAACGCCTCGCGGGTGGGCTGCGCCGGCATCTTCGTCGCCAGCGTGCCGAGCAGGTCGATCGCGACGTCGCCGTCGGCCTCCTGCATGTGCATGCAGCGCGACTCCTTCGCGTAGCCGTCGATGGTGATGCTGGCGACGGTCTTCGCCACCTTTGCATCATGCGGCAGCAAGGTGAGCGTCCACGCGGCGGCGGCATCCCCGGTCTGCCTGATCTCGAACGCCTGCTGCAGGCGGCCGGCATCGCCACTCAGCAACGCCACGAAACTGTCCAGCAATACCTGCAATTGCGGCGCGCGCTTCAACGAAAAATGGCGCGGGCTTTTGCCGACGCGCTGCTGGGTCACCTCGCCGTTGGCGATGGTGGCGGTTTCCTGTTGCGGATGGTCGACGCGCCGCTGCAGCTGATCGCCGCCCAGCCACGACAACTCGCCGGACACCACCAGCGGCCGCTCCAGCATCTGCAGGAAGCGCGCCTCGGCGAACGCCGTATGCGCCGGCGCCGGCTGGCCCAGCGCGGCAATCAGGGCCTGCGTGGATGACGTGGCAGCAGCCGGTTCAGACGCCGACGCGCTCGCCCACGGCGACAGCAGCAGGCTCAGCAGCAACAGGCGTGTCTTGCCAGAAATCATAGAAATTGAACCAGTTGTAGGGAGCGACATGGATGTAATGTTCCAGCCGTCGAGCATAACCGGCGATGAGCGCATCCAGTGCCGGGCCGCGGTTGTTGCGCGGGATGTCCACCCGGTCGGCCAGTGGCTCGAAGATCAGCCGATAACGGTTGCCGCCCAGGTACAGGCCGAAGCACAGCACCACCGGCACCTGCAGCGCCTGCGCCAGCAGCCACGGACTGATCGGAAACGGCGCCGGTGAGCCGAGGAACTCGGTCCGTCGCAGCACCTCGTGGCCGCGGCCGCGATCGGCCAGCATCGCGACCACCGCACCACTCTGGCAGGCCTCGGCCATCGCCAGCGCGATCGAGGTGCCGTCCTGCGCCGCGTCGATCACGTTGGCGCCCACTTCCGGTGCCAGCGCCTCCAGCAGTTCGGTCATCGCCGGCGTCTTCTGCTTGTCCAGCACCACCCGCAACGGCATTTTCGGCCGACGTGCGCCGATCGCCCGCAGCGCCTCGAAGCTGCCCTGATGCGAGCCGAACAGCAGCACACCCCGACCCTGCGCGATGCGTTCGTCGAGCAGTTCCAATCCCTGCGTCTCGATCTGGAAGGGCTTTTCGCCGTGCGCCAGCAGGAAGATCCGGTCCAGGATCGTCGCGGCGAAACAATGGATGTGCTTGACCACCTGCCACTGCGAGACCGGCCGGCCGAGCGCGCGCTGCAGGTACTGCTTCGAGGCCAACCGTTCCGGCCCGCGGCGCAGGTAGAAATACAGCGTGATCGGGTACAGGCACAGCCGGCCCACCCGGCGCCCGCCGTACAGCGCGATCGCGCGGATCAGCCAGATCGCGAAGCGGCCACCGCCTTCCGGGCGGCTCTGCCAGTGTTCGTTCGTGCTCATGGCGCGCCCTCGATCATGCCGCGCGCCAGCAAGATCTCGTCGCGCCGAATCTCGAAGCGGAATCGCGCGCGCTCCGCATCCGCTTCCGTCAAACGCAGCGTAGCGACCTGGTCCGGCAGCAATGGCGCCATGAATTTCGCTTCCAGCACACCGGCCAGCCGCTGTCCGCGCCAGGCGCGCAGCGCCAGCGCCAGCTGCTCCAGCAGGATCACGCCCGGTACCAGCGGCTGGCCCGGAAAATGGCCAGGCAACGCCGGATGCTTCGCGTCGATGCACAACGTCTGTTCGAAACCCGCTTCATTGAGGTCCGTTCCGCTCATGACGTCACCGCGCCCTTGCCGCGCAGCAGCTGCGGCCAGTGCAGGGCCAGCTGCAGCAGCATGTCGTGCAGGCCGGGATGGCTCAGGTGGCGTAACCGCCAGCGGCGATAGCCGTATTCGAGCAGGAACGCGGCAGCCAGCAACGCATAGCAGCCCAGATGCAGCCACGTCGCCGCCCAGCGTTCGGGTACCTGCAATGGCGAGGCGATGCCGAAGCGCACCAGCAGACCGCTGTGTTCGGCGCACAGCAGCAACACGCTCAACAGCAGTGCCTGTGCGCCCAGCAACAACGTCCAGAACCAGGTGATCTGGCGTGCGTAATCGGCCACGCCCGCCTGCTGCAAGCGCTCGGGGCCTTCAATCGCCACGATGAAGCGCGCCACCAGCGGCTCGGCCGTGCCCAGCGTGCGACCAAACCAGCACGCCAGCAGCGCGTTGATCAGCACCGGCACGGCTTCCAGCAGCAAACCGGCAAAGCCGTACAGCGACAGCAGCAACAGCGCGGCGAGCACGCCCAGCCAGACCAGCCACGGTGCCGCGCGAAGGGTGAGCAGGCGCGGCAACATCAGCACGGTCAGCAACAAGGCCAGCGCCAGCAACGGGAACACCTGCCGATGCGTCACCGCACCGGCAATCGCCAGCAACGGATAAGCCGGCAGCAACAGCAGCGCATAGCGCCGCGGGGTGCTTTCAAGCGATGGAGAAACAGACCTCATGCCGGGTTCCGCGATGGCTCCGTCGAAACCACAAGCCTGCCACTGACGACGGAATGCGGCGTGACGACCACGGCGTTGACGGCGTGTGCAAGCACCGGCCTCAGCCGACGCGGTTCTGCTCGACATGCGCCGACAAGGTGCGCAGGCTGGTGAAGATCTGCTTGTTGTCCGGGTTGTCCGAGCGCAACTGGAAACCGTAGCGCTTGGACACGGCCAGCGCGATTTCCAGCGCATCGATGGAATCCAGCCCCAGTTCGCCGCCAAACAGCGGGGCATCGGGATCGATCTGCTCCGGCGTCACGCTCTCGAGATTCAGGCATTCCACGATCAACGTGGCCAATTCGTGCTGTGCCGCTGTCTGCTCTGCCATGCTCGATTCCGTACGCCTGTTGCATTGCCTCCCCCCGGTGGCATTGGGCGCGGAGTGTAACATAGCGCCCTTGTCGTTCCCGGTTGTACTCCATGATTCAAGGCTGTGAAACCCCGCAGATTGACCCGCTGCCGCGCCGCGCGCCGCGGGTGTCCTACCGCTACGCCGAGGTCGCCAGCACGCTGGAGGAACCGGGCACGCTGGCCCTGTTCGGTTTCGCCGCGGACGCCCCGGAAAACGGCGATCCGCGCTATCTGCAGGTCGCGCTGGAAAGCCTCGACGCACCGGCGCCGCTGGAGCTTTGGCAGGTCGATGCGCCGGTCAGCTGTGGCCGCGACGGTGCGCTGCACTGGTCCAGCGGTGGCGGTTGGCTGTTCGCCGCGATCGAGCTGGATGAACGCGAACACGGCGGCGCCACCGGCGCAGCGAAGCTGGCCTACGAGCAGTTGCACCAGTTCGTGGCAGCCCGCGGCGCGCAACATGTGCTGCGCGTGTGGAATTATCTCGGCGCGATCAATCATGGTGACGGTGACGCCGAGCGCTACAAGCATTTCTGCGACGGCCGTGCCGCCGGCATGGGCGATTTCTTCGCCGAAGGCTTCCCCGCCGCCACCGCGATCGGCCATCACGGCGATCCGCATCGCCTGCAGGTTTATCTGCTGGCCTGCGACCAGGGCGGTACGCGGGTGGAAAACCCGCGCCAGGTCAGCGCCTGGCGCTACCCGCGCCAGTACGGCCGCACGCCGCCGAGCTTCGCCCGCGCGATGGTGCTGCCAGCGCAGGATGCGCTGGCGATCTCCGGCACTGCCGCCGTGGTCGGCCACGCCTCGGCGCATCACGACGATCTGGACGCCCAGCTCGACGAAACCCTGACCAACCTCGAAGCGCTGCTGGCCAGCGCCGACATGACCGCCGGCTTCGATACCCATTCGCCGCTGAAGGCCTACGTACGGCACCTCACTGACGCTTCGCGCGTGCGCGACTTCCTGCAACGCCGCCTGCCCGGCGTGCCGGTACTGCTGCTGCACGGCGATATCTGCCGCAGCGAGCTGCTGGTGGAAATTGACGGGTGGCGTTACGCCTGAGCGGGCGTGCCACGACTGGCGCGGCGCGCGATCCAGTCCCAGCCAAGCAATGTGACGCCCCAGTGCGGATAGATCGCGTACAACAGGTCGGTGACCGAATGCACGTGTGCATTCACCGCCAGAAACACCTGCAGCAGGTAGGCAAAGGCGGCCAGCGTGATCAACCCGCCAACCAGTGTCACCGGCCGGTGCAGCCAGCCAAACGGAACGAACCAGACCTGCGTCATGGGAACTCCTGGGCGCGAACGACGTGTTCGCGCTGTCGACTTACTTCGGCAATTTCTGCGGCCGCTTCCAGCCCGGGAACGTCTGTTGCCGCCCGCGCGCCACGGTGAGTTCACCCTCCGGCGCATCGTGCGTGATCACCGAGCCGGCACCGATCGTAGCCTGTGCGCCGATCGTCACCGGCGCCACCAAGGCGCTGTTGGAGCCGATGAAGGCGCCGTCGCCGATGCGCGTCACGAACTTGTTCACGCCGTCGTAGTTGCAGGTGATGGTACCGGCGCCCACGTTGACGCCGCGGCCGATCTCGCTGTCGCCAAGGTAGCTCAGATGGTTCGCCTTGCTGCCCTCGCCCAGGTGGGTCTTCTTGATCTCGACGAAGTTGCCCACGTGCACGCCGGCATCCAGCTCGGTGCCCGGTCGCAGCCGAGCGAACGGCCCGATCGTGCAGGGACCGTGGGTGACCACGCCTTCCAGGTCGCAGTGCGACTGCACCACGGTGCCGGCGGCCAGCTGCACGTCTTTCAGGCGGGTGAATGCGCCCACGCGCACATCGTCGCCGAGCACCACATGGCCTTCGAGGATCACGTCGATGTCGAGCTCGACGTCACGGCCGGGCGCGACCGTCCCGCGCACGTCGATGCGTACAGGATCGGCCAGTCGCACACCATCGGCCAGCAGCGCGTGGGCGGCACGTTGGCGATACGCTGCCTCCAACTCGGTCAACTGCAGCGGATTGTTGGCGCCGGCGGCCTCTATCGGGTCGGCGCATTCGACGCTGAGCGCACCACGACCTTCTTCGGCCGCCATGCCGAAGATGTCGGTAAGGTAATACTCGCCTTGCGCGTTGTTGCGATCGAGCCGCTTGATCCAGCCACGCAACGCCTTCGCATCGGCGACGAGGATGCCGGTGTTGACCAGGTTGACGGCGCGCTGGTCGGCGTCGGCGTCCTTCTCCTCGATCACCGCGCGCACCTTGCCGTTGCCGTCGCACAGCACGCGGCCGTAGCCGCGCGGATCGGCGAGCCGGGTGGTGAGCAGGCTGAAGCCGCCTTCGGCCTGCTCCAGCTGCCGCAGCGTCGCCACCCGAGTCAGCGGCACGTCGCCGTACAGCACCAGCACGCGAGCCTCTCTGGGCACACCCGCAAGCGCCTGCTCCACCGCATGACCGGTACCCAGCCGCTCGGCCTGCAGCACCCAGTGCAGATCGGGCTGGTCGGCAAACGCCGCCCGCACCTGTTCGCCGCAATGACCGTAGACGACGTGGATAGTGGCCGGCTGCAGCACGCGCGCGGCTGCAATCACATGCGCCAGCAACGGCCGGCCGGCCAGCGGCATCAGCACCTTGGCCCGGTTCGATTTCATCCGCGTGCCGGCACCGGCGGCGAGGATGATGATGTGCAGTGGTGCGTTGTTCATGATGGTCGGCCCTGACGCGTCTCGATCAAAAAAGCATAGCAGCCAGTTCTGTGCTGGCTAGGGCAGCCGTGGCTCAGGACTTCGCCGCCGAGGACGAAATCGCGGACTTGCCGTCGTGGCACGCGAAGCGGAACACATAACCGAGGCTGAAAGGTTTCGTTTCGCTGTCCACCACATGGCTGTTGCCATTGGCATCGGCCGCCCAGTGGTTGATCTGCAGCGGACTGAACTGCCACTGCAGCGCGGCCGCGCGTGCTGCAGTGATGAATTGGCGCTGATCCGCATCGGCCTGCGCCTCGTCGACGACACGCACTTCGCTGACCTTGCCGGCCGGGTCCACGACCAGCAGCGCCTGCACTTCCTGCGGTGGCGGGCAGGTGGCGAGCTGGTCAACGGGATAGACCGGCGTGACGCGCTGGATCGGCGTGGCGCCACTGGACACCTCGCCCAGCGCCAGCAGGTAATGCGCCATGTCGGGTGTCGACGCCTCCCGCCACGACGTCTCGCCGGTAGCCGGTGACGCGGATGGCTTCGCGTTCTGCGTGGTGGCGCACGCGGCCAGCAGCAATAAGCCGCCACACCCGGCATAGCGCCAACCGCCTGCCTGTCTCGTCATCGCCATCATCCCCGTGCGCACTGGCCGTATCGTGCCGATGCAAAAACGCCGGCACAAGGCCGGCGTCTTCTATTCCTCACGGACGTGAGGCAAACCTCAGTGCTTGAGATTCTTGCGCAGACGCTCCAGCGCCTGCAGCTGGGTCATCGCCTGGACCAGCTTGGCCTGCGCCTCGGCAATTTCCATCGCGTCGCTGCGGTTGGCCAGCGAGTCCTCGGCTTCCTTCTTGGCGCGCTGCGCCGACGCCTCGTCCAGATCGGACGCGCGGGCAGCGGTGTCGGCCAGCACGGTGATCACCTGCGGCTGCACTTCCAGGATGCCACCGGACACCCAGAACTGCTGGCGCTCACCGCCGGCCAGCACCACGTCGACGTGGCCCGGCTTCAGGCGGGTAATCAGCGGGGCGTGGCGCGGCGTGATGCCCAGCTCGCCCAGCTCGCCGGTAGCGACCACCATCACGGCGTCGCCGTGATAGATCTCGGCTTCGGCACTGACGATGTCGACGCGTATGGTTTGGGTGGTCATGACTCAGATTCCGAATGCGTAAGACACAGGGCGGACTAACGGTCCGCCCTTGGGGATCAGGCAGCCTTCTTGGCGCCCATGTCTTCGGCCTTCTTGACCGCCTCGTCGATGCCGCCAACCATGTAGAACGCCTGCTCCGGCAGATGGTCGACGTCGCCGTCGACGATCATCTTGAAGCCGCGGATGGTTTCCTTCAGCGGCACGTACTTGCCCGGCGAGCCGGTGAACACTTCGGCCACGTGGAACGGCTGCGAGAAGAAGCGCTCGATCTTGCGCGCACGCGACACGGCCTGCTTGTCTTCTTCGGACAGCTCGTCCATGCCGAGGATCGCAATGATGTCCTTCAGCTCCTTGTAGCGCTGCAGCGTACCCTGCACGCGGCGGGCGACGTCGTAGTGCTCGGCGCCGATCACGTTCGGGTCGAGCTGACGGCTGGTGGAATCCAGCGGATCCACGGCCGGGTAGATACCCAGCGAAGCGATGTTGCGGCTCAGCACCACGGTCGCGTCCAGGTGGGCGAAGGTGGTGGCCGGCGACGGATCGGTCAGGTCATCCGCGGGAACGTAGACGGCCTGGATCGAGGTGATCGAGCCGGTCTTGGTCGAGGTAATGCGCTCCTGCAGCACGCCCATTTCCTCGGCCAGCGTCGGCTGATAACCCACGGCCGACGGCATGCGGCCGAGCAGCGCGGACACTTCGGTACCGGCCAGCGTGTAGCGGTAGATGTTGTCGACGAAGAACAGCACGTCACGGCCCTTGCCGGAAGCGTCCTTCTCGTCGCGGAAGTACTCGGCCATGGTCAGACCGGTCAGCGCCACGCGCAGACGGTTGCCCGGCGGCTCGTTCATCTGGCCGTACACCATCGCGACCTTGTCGAGCACGTTGGAGTCTTTCATCTCGTGGTAGAAGTCGTTGCCCTCGCGGGTACGCTCGCCCACGCCGGCGAACACGGACAGACCTTCGTGCGCCTTGGCGATGTTGTTGATCAATTCCATCATGTTGACGGTCTTGCCGACGCCGGCGCCGCCGAACAGGCCGACCTTG
>CBIHNO010000023.1:0-35462 GCA_966211915.1 uncultured Rhodanobacter sp. | reverse complement strand
TGCTGATCCTGCTCGGCGATCCGGGCCAGCTCGCCTCGGTCGATGCCGGCTCGGTACTCGCCGACATCGTCGCCAGCGCACCGTCGAACCAGTTGCCACCGGCCCTGGCCAATCTGCTCGCGCCCTTGCTGCAGGACGCACCGGGCACGGCGACAGACGGCGCAGCACTGGCCGGCCAGGTGCTGACGCTCACCCACAGCTGGCGCGCCGGCAGCGGCTTGCAGCGCGGCATCGAAGCACTGCGCGACACGCCCGACCCGGCATGGCTGGACACACTGCTGAGCGTGCGCGCGGATGGCGATCTGCACCTGCGCCACTGCCCGAATCCACCTGCCCTGCGCGCCTGCGTGGACAACTGGATCGATCGGCATGCCGAACTGCTGCAGACATGGCTGACCTCCTCCGTCGACGCCAGCATTGCGCTGCAGAACCTGCATCAGCTGCAGATCCTGTGTGCGCTGCGCGATGGTCCCTTCGGCGCGCAAGGCCTCAACGAACTGATCGCGCGCCGGCTCGCCAGCCGTTTCGGCATCGACGGCAGCCGTGCCTGGTACCACGGTCGTCCGGTCCTCATCACCCGCAACGACTACGCCCGCGGCCTGTTCAACGGCGACGTCGGCATTGCACTGGAAGCTGCGGAGGGACTGCGCGTGTGGTTCGAACTGAGCGACCGCGACGGCAACGCCGGCATGCGCAGCTTCTCGCCGCGCGCCCTGCCCGCGCACGAAAGCGCCTGGGCGATCACCATCCACCGCAGCCAGGGCTCGGAATACCGCGACGTGGCCGTGGTGCTGCCACCGGACGAAGACAACCGCATCCTCACCCGCGAACTGGTCTACACCGCCATCTCGCGCGCCCGAAGCCACGCGGAGATATGGGCTACCGATGCGTCGTTGCGTGCGACACTAAGCCGCCCGGTCCAGCGTCAAGGCGGCGTGCGCGAGATGCTTCAATCACGAGCACAGCGAGTCCGCCTTCTTGTGCCTGATGAATACACACCGCACACCTGATCTCACCAGCAAGTTGCCACACTGGCCGCCGGTGTGCGCGTGCCAGTCTGGTTCAGCGTAAGCGTGCCGCATTCGGTATCCGCAACCTGCGGACCCTTTGGCGTCGCGCTGATGGTGTAGTGCGAGGCGTCAGGAATGGTCAGGGTATAGCCGTAATTGTTCCCGGTCTGCGCCGTGCTCTCACAATCCAGCCCCGGGTCGACAGCTGCCGTGTAGGCCAGGTTGGTGGTGTAGAACCGCTCCATATAATTGGAGTACTCCGACAAACATGCCGTCGCCGCGGCCCGTCGGGTCTTGATGATGTAATGGGTGTACGAGGGATAGGCGATCGCAGTCAGGATGGCCACGATGGCCACCACGATCATCAGTTCGAGCAGGCTGAAACCCCTCGCCGAGATGCGGCACTTCATTCGCCAGCAAAATGATCTGTTCATGACGTAGCTTGCTCCCCCATCGGCCAACCAACTTTACTCTCGCCTCACCGAATTCACGTGGGCGCATCGAATACCAAGATCAGTGGCGGTTTTTGCCACCTCGCCAGAGGTGATGCCCTGGCGAGATACCGGTCGATGCGCTTCTCCAGACTCACACAAGTCATGTCCCATCAGGTGATGGCTTGTCCAATCGAACGCAGGCGCCGATCAATTCCTGATTTCCCTCCAGGAGATCCGCGACGGAACATCATTGCTCGGTGGATTCACCTGGCTGAGGGCCGCACTGCCTGTCACGGTTTGGGTCACGATATAGGTTTGGCCGCCGTACGTCACCGTGGTCGGACTGCCGACCGCATCGAGCCGGACTCCGCCAGTAGCTGAACCGTCGGAATTGGTACCGAAAGCTCCGCTCCCATTTGGGAAAAAGCCATTCGGAAGTGCTCCGCCTGATGCCGGGTCGAACGCCATCGTCCAGCCACTCTGCAGTCCGGGATTACACTGCGAGGCCGAAATGACCGGCGGAATGGCCGTGCTGACCACCACCGCGCCGCCCACGATGGCCGGGTTGTAGACGACCTGCTCTTGGGTCGCGGGCAAATCGAACAGCCAGCCATACTGACTGTTGCCTGATGCACAGGTCGTGCTGCCCTGCCAGCACACTACCTTGGTCGTGCTCAGGTTGCGATAGCCGAGCACCTGGCTGGTGCCACCTGGACCAGCCGATGTTGACACCACCGTCTGCGTCAGCAGCGCGCTGCGGGCAATTGCTTGGGTACCCGTCAAGCTGGCGTACTGCGTTTTCGAACTGGCCACCGCGTTCCATCCGCTCATGTCCCAATCCCAGATGCCATAGAAGGTCTGTTGACCGGTCGCATAGACATCCGGGTTGGTGGCGGTGAGCGGGGTCTTCTGGCCGGTGCCGAACAGCACCATGATCCGGTTCACGCTGCCTGTCTTTACGGCGGCGATGACAGGCGCGGTGGTGATCGGCTGGACCGTACCCGTTGCATTCTTGGCCACAAACAGTGGCGCGGCTGCGCCTGTCCCGAATTTCGAAACACCCCAACTCGTAGCCGTCTTGCTGGTAACGTTGAAACGCCAGACATTCCCCTGCAGATCGCCGGCATACAGGTAATCCGCGATATGGTCACCATCGAGGTCCGCCGAAACTACATAGGAAATGCCATTCGAGCTGGTGGACGAACCCACGCCCGTGTCAAGAAACTGGAACGTGATCGCCCCGCTGGTCGAATCGACCAAGCCTATATACACACCTGCCGACGTACCGCTGCCCAGCCCGTTGCCGAAGATGATCGCCCACTGCCCATTGTGCATCCGGGTGATGATCGGTGTACCGACGGTTTGTCCGAGATGTGACAGCCCGGCCGTCGCATTGGTCCAGTCGCCGACCACCACCGAGGAAGCAGTGCTTTCCGAAAAATTGGTCGGGTTGGTGATATCCAGTGCGTAGATCTCCTTTCCGCCGGTCCCCACGCCCCCTACCAGCCACGTATGCCAGGCGTTGTTGTAGAACAGGTCGCCCGCCGTGGGGGTGGCATCCACGAAATAGTTGTGCACGTAGGTCGGATTGGCGAGGCTGACCGTCGCCGCGCTTGAAAGCACCGCCGAAGGCATGAATCCGAGGACTTCCTTGCCGTCGTTGTTGGTGCCGGTATAGGTGTTGCTGGAATTGGTAGCCGTGTAGTTGCCGCTGGAGTCATAGGCACCGGCACGGAAGCCGTGCAGGAACCCATCGTTGCCGCCCACGTAGACCACGTTCAGACGCGTCGCGTTCGTGCTCGCGAAGGCGCTGTACGCCTGCGCGCTGCTGCTGTTCTCAGGCGGGACGACCAAGCTCCCGTACAGGCCATCGCTGAACACATCCGGATTGGCGCCTGCCACAGGGGCGCCCACCCACGTTGGACTGGAATTGATGATATCGCCAAGCACTGCGACCCGCGCCCGCAGCGTGCCAGGGGTCGGGCTGTACAACTGCTCGACCGTCCGATCGCCACGCAGCCATTTCAGGCGATTCGCACCCGCACTATCGGTGCTGTTCAGAACCGTCTGCTGAGCTGTGGTGAGATTGGCCCATTCGAGCGGTAACGCGGTCCCGCCAACACTGTCCCAAGTCAGCAGCGTGCGTGCAGCCGGGCCCTGCACCGCGATGGTGGTGGTGGGAGTGCCTTGTGCATTCGTCCCCATCGCCGCGCACAGTCCACCGGTAAGCACGCATTTGGCGTCCCAGTTGGCAACGGTGGCGACGGTGAGCGTGTTGCCGCTGGTGACCAGCGAATCGGACACCAGCGAGCCCCACCAATTATCCGACGAATACGACGCGAGGTAGATTTGTGACCCGGTCTTCACCTGTCCCGACTGCACCGTGTTCGCGCTGGCGCTGCTGTTGGACTGCAGCGGCGATGCCTGGAAACAGGTGATTTCATGGACGTTGTTGCTACCGCCGGTACCTGCTGAAAAACCGAAGCGCAGGGATGAGGGCAATGGACCATTGCTCGCTGTAATCAAATTATTGACCAATACCGGTTGAAACGCGCCGTTATTGTAGCTGTAGGAAAAATTCAACAGCCCAGACGGAGAAATCGTCAATTTGTAGGTAATCGGCCATGCATTCTTGGTGTAGTCGGCGGGAGCACTCGGGTTGCCGGCCCGCGTCGACGTACCCTCATTGGCAATCGGCGTGCTATTGGGCAGCACCTTATAACCGCCAGGGATCGCGTTGTAGTTATAAGGAATTGTCGTTAATGTTTGATTTCCCTTTTTATCAACAGCCGATACATACTGCCCCGAACTGCATGCAGCCCGAGTCTTTGTGGCATCTACGCTACCCGAATAGTAACTAGAGTTCTGCGCTTTCAACCATGCCCAGGTCGTATTGCCAGAACCCCGTAACCCAATGCGTTCGGGTTGATAATACCAACCAGCACCTGCCTGTTTTGCGCTGTCGCCATTCTGGAAGGTATTCGTTCCATATGTCGTTCCATCAGTATAATATTTGGAGTTTGTATTGTAGATACCGGTGCTGGTGTTGTCGCCCGAGTTGAGATAGTTGCCAAACTCATCAATGCCCAGGCCAAGATAGCCATAGGCCATCCCTTCATATACACCATTGCCGTTGCTGCAGCTGTAGCCCATGCTGCCGCCCTCGCCGCCCGTCGTCGTGGGTGCCGTTACGGTCCCGTCGGTAAGCATGAAGGTAATACCGTCCGCACCATTTTTTGCGGTACCGCCCTTATCACCACCGTACGTATAGGTGGTGAACGTGACCTGCATGCCCTGGCTTAACGGAAAGGGGGCGAAACTCGAGAGAATCGCGCCGGTCTGATTATTGGCCGCTGGCGTCAATCGAAGTGCACCCGAACCCGTCGCGTCCTTGGGTGAAGAGCAAGCCGGTATGCTCCCAGTGCCACTACCTGCCGTAAGGCAGGCATAACCCAGCGGGGTCCAACTCAGACTGCTCTTGGCACCCGAAAAATTGTCGGTATAGGTGGTCTGCGCCGTAGCTGCGGTAGCAAACAGCAGGCCCGCGAGCAGGGATGCCAGTTTGGTGAGTTTGATGGACATGACCTTCCCCATGTTCTTTGACTGGATGTCTCTGACTGGCGCCGATCAAGAACCCGGCGATGCGACGAGATGCGGGTGGATACTGGTGGATCATTGGAGCTTCGCATCCGCTCCTGTTCATAAACTGACCTGACCACGTACGAGGGCATGGCGAGCCCGATGGATGTACCGCACCCGCACATAGCTGAGTACAACGACGTTACCGCCTGAACATGGACTGCAGCATCACAGTCGCCCGATCCGATCCGTCTGTCGGCCCACTGCTGACGGTAATGCGGTAGTAATCGGCGGTATTCGACAATCCGCATGGGGCATAACCCGAGCAGCCCGAAAGCTGCTGCACGGTGGGCGTGGGCGCCTTGAAATTCCCCATGTATTCGATGACGTACTTCGGTTGGCCGGCAGCCACGCTGCCGCCGCCGCTTGCATTGAATGACCCCTTTGGCACGGTAATAATGTCGGCGGCCGGGAGAGTGGTGTCCGTCAGTGGATTGGCTAGGCATACGATCCCGCTAGCCGGCGAGCAGTTGCGGATGGTCGCAGGCAACGCTGCCGTCGAGATCGGTGTCGCCAGGCCTTGCACAACGATCTGCGCCTGCCGCAGCCCCGCCTCACCCACCTGGAAGGCGATCTGCCGGTCGCTGAAATTGGAGGTCATTTTCTGCTGCATGATGGTGCCGCGAACCGCCGCCAGCCCGACCAGGGTAAGCACCACCAGAAGGATCAACGCCACCACCAGCGCCACGCCGCGCTGGGTCGCGCGAGGCGACATCAGCCTGCGTCCAAATCGCGGATTCGCGTTATTAATGCAGCATCGGACCGCTTTCTTCGCCAGAGGGGATGCGAGGTCGTGGCTCATCTCAATTCACCCGGTTGCGCGCAGTGGTTGTGGCGGTAAAGACGCGCGTGATCGGCTTGGTGTCGGTGCCTGCATGCTGGTCCGTGCTTTGCAGCGTGAGGGTGACCTGCACGGCACTTACCGTGCTCCAGTTGCCGGCGACCGTTGCCGCATCCACGAAGCTGCTGCTGCCCGACTGCAGATAGAGAATCTTCATCTTGGTGACATTGCGCACCATTTCATTCTTGATCGTGCCGAGTACTCCGCCAGTGTTGGCCAGCTGCACGCGGTATAGCGAAAAGCCGCCGACCACCGGAGCCGGAGTGGCACCGATGTACCAGTCCACCGCGGTCATTTTGGCGATCAGCGCGTTGGCCCCGAAGGTGTAGGGAATGCCAGTGCTGGCCAGAATGTTGGAGAAGTTGCCGGGCCCGGCGGTAAGCGTGTTGTAAACAATGGTCTTGGCGGTCGCGTTGTAGCTGGTGGACTGGAAGATGGCCGAGTATTGGGGATCGCACACGATCATCGCGTCGCCCGCCGCCAGATCCGGACTGGTTTCGTTGAGCGTGAACGTCGTCGTGGCCGTGCTGTGGCTCAACACGCTCAGACCGGCATCGGTGGCGCCGATGAGCTCCAGCGAGTCGTTGCCGGCCACCGCCGGCGTCGCTGCCGGCGGTGCCGGGTCGGCAGCGGTGCCGTTGCCGTAACCGATCAGCGCGTTGTTCCAGTTGGCCCACCACGTGGTGCCACCGCCGGCCGGGCTGTTCTTGAGGACGCTGGTGATGTTGCCGGTGCCGCTGCTGTCGCAACCGGTGAGCCCCGCATTGCGGATATCCTGCGCCATCATCTCAAACGCAATGCGCGAACCATCCTGCACATCACCCAGCGCCTGATTGGTGCGATAGGACTGCTGATTAGCCAGGAACACGCTGACCACGCCGCCGATGACGATCAGGCCCAGCAACATGGCTATCATCAGTTCGATCAGACTGAAGCCAGCCGATGGCATTCCCGGACCGAGTCCGCGCCGTGATGAGCCACGATGGGTTGCGCAACGCATGTTCATAGCATGGCCGTGGTGGTGACTGTCTGATTGCTGACGCCACCCGCCCCGCCCCGACTATCGTCGAAGGTGATGGTGATGGTGCACTGGCCCGTCGCCCCGCAATTGATTGCACCCTTAGTGGTGGCCGCAGCCCCGAGGTCGGTACCGAGCTGGTTGCACCACTGGATGAGCTGTGCATTGGACAGCGACGCAGTTGTCGCCGCTGCCGGACAGGCACTGGCTGTGACGGCCGGTGCCCCGTTGTAAGCCCCTCCCCTGGCACTGGCGGCATCTGCTCGCATCGCATCCAGAATCGAGTAGCTGTCAATCGTGGCCATGCTGCGCGCCATCGCGCTGTTGTTGGTCGACAGCGAAACCGCCTGCAGCGCGGCAATGCCCAGAAAACCGATGGAGAGCACGAGCACGGCGACCAGCACTTCGATCAGGCCAACGCCGGCCTGTCGTTTGATGGTGTCGGAGCGCAGGCAGGCCCCATGCATGGCTGCCAGGACCGGTGACGCGAACGGGAGGATCAGGCGTTTCATCCAGGGCATGCTCCCGAGGTGGTGGTGGTGACGATGATCGAGCCAGTTGTCATCCTGATAATGCGATGGTTGTTGCTGCTTATCGCGCTGGTGCATATATCCACGATCGTGCCGCTGTACGGAATCGTCGAGCCGGCCTTCTGACCCAATCCCGCCGTCGAGAAACGCAGCGCCGTCATGTCGCCATTCAGCTGCAGCGGCGTCGAGATACCTACCGTGCTGGCACGTATCAGCGTCGGCGTCCCTCCGACGAGGGCCCAGACCGCTCCGGCCTGGGTGGTACATGCGGTACCCAGCGCATCGGTGGTCGTGTTGTTGGTAGCCGAATTGCTGCACAGCTGGGTATTGGCATTGAGCTTGATCGCCTCCATCCGCGCGGTATAGATCGCGCCAACCATGTCGTTTACGGCCGTTGTGAGCCGGTTGGAAAGGGTGATGTTCTGGAAGCTCGGCACGGCAATGAGCACCAGAATGGCGCCCACGGCGAGTGCAACCAGCAGTTCGACCAAGGTAAAGCCGCAATCACGCCGAGCCGTAGCTGCCTGCGCTGGCTTCGCAAATTTCCGCACGATGATCAGTGAAACGCTTCGCGGGCGCGACAAGACTTGCATGGAATTCCCCCTGATACCCCTGCCTGCACTGTACTCACCCGCCCTGTCCCGACCAGCCCTCAGCCGACAGGCGGTAGAAATTGCCCGACAAGCGGCCAAAGGTGACGCAGGAATGGTGATCTTGATCACGTGCGGCCAGCCAAGGCAGCGAATCGCACTTGGCGTGGATGGGTGCAGAACCGTGTGGGAGCCCCGAAAAAAAACAAAGGCCCGCGTTGGCGGGCCTTTGAAGTCTGGTGCCGGAAATAGGAATCGAACCTACGACCTACGCATTACGAATGCGCCGCTCTACCAACTGAGCTATTCCGGCAAAGAGCCGCAGATTTTACGGTGCGTGGCGTTGTGGCGCAAGCGACGCGCCGACCTCAGAGGCTGGCCGTGGTGTTGGCCCCGACGATGCGAAGCTCTTTCGGCAAGGCAAACGTGATGTTCTCGGGCTCGCCATCGAGCTCGCGTACGTCGCCGGCGCCCCACGATTGGAGGCGGGCGATCACGTCGCGCACGAGTTTTTCCGGAGCCGAGGCGCCGGCTGTGAGGCCGATGTACCTGACACCGTCGAGCCAGCTGCGCTCGATGTGCTCGGCGCCGTCGATGAGGAACGAGCGCACGCCCTGCTTCTCGGCCAGCTCGCGCAGGCGGTTGGAATTGGAGCTGTTGATCGAGCCTACCACCAGCATCAGGTCGACGGCATCGGCGAGCCGGCGCACGGCGTCCTGCCGATTCTGCGTGGCGTAGCAGATGTCGTCCTTGCGCGGGCCTTCGATGTCGGAAAACTTGTTGCGCAAGGCTTCGATGATCGCCTTGGTGTCGTCCACCGACAACGTGGTCTGGGTGACGTAGGACAGCAAATGCGGAAACTTCGGCGTGAGTTTCCCCACGCACTCCAACGACTCGACCAGCAGGATTTCGCCGGCGTTGGCTGGATTCCACTGTCCCATGGTGCCCTCGACTTCCGGATGACCGGCGTGGCCGATCAGCACCACGCTGCGCCCGATGCGGCCGAGCCGGGCGACTTCCATGTGTACCTTGGTCACCAGCGGACAGGTGGCGTCGAACACCTTGAGATGACGCTGTTCGGCTTCTTCACGCACGGCCTGCGACACGCCGTGTGCGCTGAAGATCACCGTGGCGCCATCGGGGACTTCGTGCAGTTCCTCGACGAATACCGCGCCATCGGCGCGCAACTTGTCGACCACGTAGCGGTTGTGTACCACTTCATGCCGCACATAGATCGGTGCGCCCCACGATTCCAGCGCGCGCTCGACGATCGCAATGGCGCGATCGACGCCGGCGCAGAAACCACGGGGATTGGCGAGCAGGATGTCCACAACAGACCTCGATGAAATCTCGATATGCGATTCCGGCCTGCGCCGGAATGACGAGAAGTCGAAATTATCGCACGCTGTCCGCCGGCTTGCCGGCAAACAGGCCGAAGGCGATCAGTAACACGGCACCGACCGTGATGCCGCAGTCGGCGAGGTTGAACACCGGATAGCTCCACTGGCGGAAATACACGTGGATGAAATCGGTGACCTGTGCTGCATGCAGGCGATCGATCAGGTTGCCGATGGCGCCGCCGATGATCAACCCCAACGGCAGAGCGGTACGCCAGTCACGCCGCGGTGTGCGCGCCAGCCACCCCACCAGCACCGCACTGATTGCCAGCGCCAGCAGCACGAAGAACCAGCGCTGCCAGCCGGCGCCATCGGCCAGAAAGCTGAAAGCGGCACCACTGTTGAACGCGAGTGTCCAGTTCAGGAAACCGGGAATCACCGGATGCGGCACGCCGATCGGCTGCAGCGCCTGCAGCGCCCACCACTTGCTGAGCTGGTCGACCGCGACGACGGCGGCGGACAGCCACAGCCAGATGAGTGCGTTGGGTTTGGTGGTCATGCTGGGCCGGGACTCAGTGATAGAGGATTCTTCGACGCCTTCCCCTGCAATAGCAGGGGAAGGCTGGGAGGGTGTGCTTTTGATCTTGGGAGATCAGATCAAGAGCCTCCCCCTCCCCGACACTCCCCTGCTTTGCAGGGGAGTGAGAACAGCTGGGCCACCCTTGCTTCGCAGGGAGGGAGCACATCAGAACCAGCGCCGATCCTCGCCGGTGCCTTCGATATTGTTGATGCAGCGGCCGCACAGTTCGGGATGTTCGGCGTGTCGGCCGACATCGTCGCGGCGGTGCCAGCAACGCACGCATTTCGCGGCATCACTGACACTGGCGGACACCCATACTTCGACACCCTCCAGCTCCACTTTCACCGCACCGTCAGGGCGCGGCGTCAACGGTGCCAGATCGAGATCGGACGTGATGAAGAAGAAACGCAACTCTTCCGCTGCCACGGTATAGCGCGACTGCGTGGCGGTGTCCGCATGGATCACCAGCTTCGCTTCGAGTGCCGCACCGATCTGCTCGGCCTTGCGCATGCCTTCGAGCACGCGCGAGGCGGTGTCGCGGATCGCCAGCAGATCGGCCCAGTAGCGTCGCTGTTCCGGTGCACCTTGTGCAGCGGCCAAGCCGTCGTACCAGGTCTCGAACAGCACGCTGTCGTCGCGCTCGCCTGGCAGCTGCTGCCAGATCTCTTCAGCGGTGAAGCTCAGCACCGGCGCCAGCCAGCGCACCAGCGCCTCGGCGATGTGGTACATCGCGCTCTGCGCGCTGCGCCGGCCGCGACTGTCGGTCGGCATGGTGTACAGCCGATCCTTGGTGATATCCAGGTACAACGCGCCGAGCTCGTTGGTGCAGAAGTTCTGGATGCGCGCCACCACTTCTGGAAAGTCGTAACGCTCGTACGCGGCCAGCACGGCTTGCTGCACGTCGTACGCCTGCTGGATCGCCCACTGGTCCAGCAGCAGGCTTTCTTCTACCGGCACCAGATGCCTGGCCGGGTCGAAGCCATCCAGATTGCCGAGCAGAAACTTCGCCGTGTTGCGGATGCGCCGGTAAGTGTCGGAGACGCGCTTGAGAATCTCGTCGGAGACGGTCATCTCATTGCGGTAGTCGGCCGAGGCCACCCACATGCGCAGCACGTCGGCGCCGAGCGTGTCCATCACCTTCTGCGGCGCCACCACGTTGCCCAGCGACTTGGACATCTTGCGGCCGTTCGCGTCGACCGCGAAGCCGTGCGTGAGCACTTCGTTATAGGGCGCGCGGCCGTGGATCGCCGACGAAGTCAGCAAGGACGACTGGAACCAGCCGCGGTGCTGGTCGGAGCCTTCCAGGTACATCACCTTGTAATGCTGCGCCGTGCCCTGCTGCAGTTCCGCACGCTGGCCGATCACTGCGAAATGGGTAACGCCGGAATCGAACCAGACATCCAATACATCGGTGACTTTCTCGTAATCGTTCGCCTGGTCGCCGAGCAACTCGGCCGCATCCAGCGTGAACCATGCATCGACGCCGCCCTGCCCCACTTTCTTCGCGATCTGTTCCAGCAGCGCCACGGAATCCGGATGCGGCTCCTGTGTCGCCTTGTGCACGAACAATGCGATCGGCACGCCCCAGGTGCGCTGGCGCGAGATGCACCAGTCCGGACGTCCGGCGATCATGCCGGCGATGCGCTCCTCGCCCCAGCTTGGCACCCAGCGCACGCTCTTGATCGAGGTCAGCGAGGTCTCGCGCAGTGACGCCTGCTCCATCGAGATGAACCATTGCGGCGTGGTGCGGTAGATCACCGGCGTCTTGTGGCGCCAGCAATTCGGGTAACTGTGCTCGATCTTCGCGAACGCGAGCAGCACGCCACGCTGGCGCAGCAGCTCGACGATGGCGTCGTTGGCCTTCCAGATATGCATGCCGCCCAGCTGGAGCGGAGCGGCGGCTGGCGTGTCGGCGCGATAGGTGCCGCGTGGTTCGATGTAGTTGAGCAGGCCGATGCCGTACTCGCGTGCCACCACGAAATCCTCGACGCCGTGGTCGGGCGAGGTGTGCACGGCACCGGTACCGTCTTCGGCGCTGACGTGCTCACCGAGGATCACCGGCACTTCGCGCGGATAGAACGGATGATGCAGTTTCAGGCCTTCCATCGCGTTGCCCGACGCATGGCCGAGCACGCTCGCCTGCTCAAGGCCATAACGCTGCGCCGCCTTGTCGACCAGCGCACTGGCGATCACCAGCAGCACGCGCTTGCCGTCGCGCTGCGGGCCTTCGATCAGTGCGTATTCCAGCTCGGCGCCCAGCGCTACCGCCTGGCTTTCCGGCAGCGTCCACGGCGTGGTGGTCCAGATCGGAATGGCGACGATCGCATCGCCCGCATCCACGCCGAACTTCGCCGCCAGCGCCTTCGCGTCGACGGCGTCGTAGGCCACGTCGACCGCGGGCGAGACCTTGTCGCCGTACTCGATCTCCGCTTCGGCCAGCGCCGAAGCGCAGTCGAAGCACCAGTACACCGGCTTGGCGCCACGCACCACATGGCCGTTCGACACGATGCGCGCCAGCGCACGCAGCATGTCGGCCTCGTAGCTGAAGTCCATCGTGCGGTACGGCTTTTGCCAGTTGCCCAGTACGCCGAGCCGCTTGAAGTCGGTGCGCTGGGTGTCGACCTGCTCTGCTGCGTACTCGCGGCATTTCTGGCGGAATGCAGCGGCGTCGAGCTTGTCGCCCGGTTTGCCGAACTTCTTTTCCACCGCGATCTCGATCGGCAGGCCATGGCAATCCCAGCCCGGTACGTACGGCGCACGATGGCCGGCCAGCAGCTTGGACTTGACCACCATGTCCTTGAGGATCTTGTTGACCGCATGGCCGATATGGATCGAGCCGTTCGCATACGGTGGGCCGTCGTGCAGCACGAATACGCTGTCGCGATGAGCGGTCTTCTGCTGGATCTGCGCATAGCGGTCGACCCGCTCCCACTCGGCCAGCCAGCCCGGCTCGCGCTTCGGCAAATCGCCGCGCATCGGGAAGTCCGTCTGCGGCAGGTTGATCGTGCTCTTGTAATCGTGGGTCATTGCGTGGATGCCATCACTGAGTGTTGCCGTCCGCCAGCGAGCGGACAAAGAGTTCAAAGTTAAACGATACGCGTGCGTGCCGGAAGCTGGTTCATGTCTCGACCAGCCGCGGATTCATCCCCAGCAGCTCGCGCGCCATGCGGGAATCCAGCGCCATCTGCGCCTTGAGCGGTTCCAGCCCGTCGAACTTCTGCTCGTCGCGCAGCTTGGCGACGAACTCCACCGCCATGCGCTGGCCGTACAAGTCGCCGTCGAAGTCGAACAGATGCACTTCCAGCAGCGGCTCGCTGACCTGATTCACGGTCGGACGCACGCCGAGGCTGGCCACGCCCGGCCAGCTGCACTCGCCCTCGCCCAGCCCCACGCGCACCGCGAAAATGCCGTGCACCGGACTGACCCGCTGTTGCAGGTGGATATTGGCAGTCGGATAGCCGAGCGTGCGGCCAAGCTGGTTGCCATATTCCACCTTGCCATCGATCACGAAGGGCCGGCCCAGCAGCGGCTCAGCGCCGGCAAACTCGCCAGCAGCCAGCAACGCACGTACACGACTGGCCGAGACACGCGCTCCATCGAGCTGCACCGGCGGCATCGTGCAGGCGGCAAAACCGAGCTGTTCCCCCATTTTCTCCAGCAACGCGACGTCGCCAGCGCGCTTGTGACCGAAACGGAAATCGCCGCCCACCCATACTTCGCGCGCGGCCAGCCGTTCGACCAGCACGCGCTGCACGAAATCCTCGGCCGACATCGCCGTCAATGCCTGGTTGAAGCGCAGCAGCAAGGTGTGTTCCACGCCGGCGGCGGCGAAGCCGCGCAGTTTTTCGCGCACGCTGGACAGGCGCGGTACCGGTTCGGCGGAAAAGAAGGCACGGGGCAGCGGCTCGAAGCTCACCACCACCGGGCGACAGCCGAGCGTCTGCGCGCGCTCGTGCACCTGCGCCAGCAGGGCCTGATGCCCGCGATGCAGGCCATCGAACGCGCCGACCGCAATCACGCTGCCGCGCGGCGCCAGACAGGGGCCCGCAACATCCCTGGAAAGTCTCATCATCGCGTGAGTATAACGGTCGCGCGGGCGCTGTTGAGGCTGCCCGCCGGCCTCATGCGGCACGCAGGTCGCGCAGCCGGAAGCCGCTGGCAAACAGCATGCCGACATAGGCCACACCGCCTGCCGTCACCAGCACCAGCAGATGCCACAGCCGGATCAGCCAGCGCACGTTGGACCAGTCCGGCCACAGCCAGCGTCCCAGCAGCAAGACCGCCACCATCACCGTGCACGCCAGCACCAGCCGCAGCAGATGGCGCGACCAACCCGGCTGACGCTGGTATACGCCGGATTTTTTCAGCCAGTGCCACAGCAGATACAGGTTGACGTAGGAAGCCACCGCACTGGCCAGGCCCAGCGCCATGTGCAAGCCGGGCAACTGGGACAGGCCGTCCAGCCACGGCAACTGCTTCAACGCGGCCGGCGCCCACAGCTCGAACAGCAGTACCAGAAACAGCACGTTCAGCAGCATATTGGTGAGCATCGACGCCACGCCCGCGCGTACCGGCGTGCTCGTGTCCTGGCGTGCATAGAACGCCGGCAGTAGCACCTTCACCAGCGCAAACGCCGGCAACCCGAAACTCAGCGCGGTAATCGACAGCGTCGCCATGTCGGTGTCGTGCGCAGTCCAGTGGCCATGCTGGAACAACGTGGCCACCAGCGGTCCGGCCAGCAGCATCAAGCCGAACATCGCCGGCACAGCGATCAACAGAGTGACCCGCAGACCCCAGTCCAGCGCGCGCGAAAAACCGGCCTTGTCGGTGGTGACGTGATGGCGCGACAGCGACGGCAGGATCACCGTGCCCAGCGCCACACCGAACACGCCCAGCGGCAGCTCCAGGAAACGATCCGCCTGCGACAGCCAGCTCTGCGAGCCGACAATCAGGTAGGAGGCGATCACCGTGTCAAACAGCAGGTTGATCTGCGCCACCGAGGAGCCAAACAGAGTCGGCACCATCAGCCGCATGATCTTCCGCACATCCGGGTGACTCCAACCCCAGCGCGGCAAGGTCAGCAGATCCAGCCCGCGCAATGCCGGCAGTTGGAACAGCAGCTGCAGGACGCCGGCGACCATGATCGCCCAGCCCATCGCCAGGATCGGCGTCTGCAACCGCTTCGACAGCCACAGCGCGCCGGCGATCATGCACAGGTTGAGGATCACCGGCGTCAGTGCCGGCAGGCCGAAACGATGGAAACTGTTCAGCGCGCCGCCGGACAGCGCGGTCAGCGACACGAACAGCAGGAACGGAAAGGTCAGCCGCAGCAGCTCGACGGTGAGCTCGAACTTGCGTGGCTCGTCGATCGCGCCGGGCGAGAACAGCGCGGTCACCTGCGGCGCAAAGATGATGCCCAGCGCGGTGATCACCAGCAGCACGCCGCCGAGCGTGCCCGATACCCGCGACATCAGGTTTTTCAGGTCCGCATGCGAGCCCTTTTCCTTCACCTCGGTGAACACCGGCACGAATGCGGTGGAAAACGAGCCCTCGGCAAACAGCCGGCGCATGAAATTGGGGATGCGGAACGCGACCCAGAACGCATCGGTGGCCCCGTTGGCACCGAATGCGGCATTGATCGACATGTCGCGCACCAGGCCGAGTACCCGCGAGATCATCGTCATGCTGCTGAACGAGAGCAGCCCGCGGAACATGCTGGGGGACTTCATGTGGCTGTCGTTACCTTATGCGCCGATCTACGGGGCGCGTAGTTTGACAGCCGCCGCCGGCAAGATGACAGCCCGTGATGTGGCAAAATGCCGATGCCGTGACCGCCGGGATCGACCACAGATCAGCGACGACCCGCCGGCCATTGCCTAAATGATTGACGCAACGGCGAATCGACCGCATAATTGGCGTCTTTTTCCAACCCCTACACTGCATTCCGGAGTTCTACCTTGGCCAACATCAAGTCCGCGAAGAAGCGCGCGCGCCAGTCCGAACAGCGCCGCCTGCGCAACATCAGCGCACGTTCCATGGTCCGTACCGCCCTGAAGAAGGTCGTCAAGGCCATCGAGGCCAAGGACAAGGCCGGTGCCATCGCCGCCTTCACCATCGCCCAGCCGGTGATGGATCGTTACGCTGCCCGCGGCCTGATCCACAAGAACAAGGCAGCCCGCCACAAGAGCCGCCTCAACGCGAAGATCCGCGAACTGGCGTAAGCCGGGGCGCGATTCGAGTTGCACAAAAAAACCGGCGCAAGCCGGTTTTTTTGTGTCTGTGCTGTGCCCCCTCCCCTGCTTGCAGGGGAGGGGTGGGGTGGGGTAAAGCTCTTGATCTGCTCTTTCAAGGACGGATCAAAAGCACCCCTCCCAACCTCCCCCTGCAAGCAGGGGGAGGAGCTAAAGTCAAGGGGCTCACTGCTGCGAACGAAACTCCAGCGGCATCGGCTCGCCCGGTCGCGCGCCAGCCGGAGGCTTCGGGCCGCAGGCGCCGCAGGTGCTGCAGCCATCGCTGCAATTGCCGGTCGCCTGCTTCGGCTGCAGGCGTTGCCCGAAAGCGCGCACCCATGCGGCATGGCCGGAACGGCTGAAATGAATCGAAGCCGCCGCCAGCCAGCGGTTGGTGAGCGTGGGCGCCAGCTTGCGGAACACGATCAGCGCACTGACCAGCACGATCAGGCCAATCACCACGTACTGCACCAGCAGGCCCGTGCTCATGTCAGCATCCTCGTCACCTGGTAGACGATGAACGACGCGGCGTAAGCCATGCCGAACATGTAGCCGAACGAGATCGCCACGTTGCGCCAGGAGTTGGTCTCGCGACGGATCACCGCCAGCGTAGACATGCATTGCGGCGCGTATGCGAACCACACCAGCAGCGACAGCGCGCTGGCCAGCGAGATCTGCCCGGCCAGCGCATGAGCCAGTCCGCCGCTCGCCTCACCGCCGACCAGATAGACGGTCGCCAGCGCCGCCACCGCGGTCTCGCGCGCGGCGAAAGCAGGAATCAGCGCCAGGCTGATCTGCCAGTTGAAGCCGATCGGCGCAAAGATGTATTGCAGGCCACGCCCGATGTAGCCGGCGAAGCTGTAGTTGATCGCCGGCCCGGTCGCGCCTGCCGGCGGCGACGGAAACGTGGAGATGAACCACATCAGCACGGTCAGCCCCAGGATCACGCCGGTCAGGCGCTTCAGGAAGATCGCGCCGCGCTCGTACAGGCCGATCGCCACGTCGCGCAGCTTCGGCATCCGGTACGACGGCAGTTCCATAAGCAGCGCATGCTCGCTCTTGTCGCGGCGGATGTGCTTCATCACCCAACCGACCGCCATCGCGCCGAGAATGCCCGCCAGGTACAGCGAGAACAACACGATGCCTTGCAGGTTGAACACGCCGAACACGTAACGGATCGGAATGAAGGCGCCGATCAGCAGTGCATACACCGGCAAGCGCGCCGAACAGGTCATCAGCGGCGCGATCAGGATCGTCGCCAGACGGTCGCGTGGATCCTGGATGCTGCGCGTACCCATGATGCCGGGGATCGCGCAGGCAAAACTCGACAGCAGCGGGATGAATGAGCGCCCGGTCAGCCCCACCGACAGCATCAGGCGATCGAGCAGAAACGCCGCGCGCGGCAGGTAGCCGGATTCCTCCAGGGTGAGGATGAACAGGAACAGCACCAGGATGACCGGCAGGAAGCCGAGCACGGTGCCGATGCCGCCGAACAGACCATTGGTGACCAGGCTCTGCAGCGGGCCGGCCGGCATCAGCGCGGCGACGTGCTCGCCCAGCCAGCCGAAGCCGCCGCCGATCAGGTCGCTCATCGGCTTGCCCGCGGCATACACCGCCTGGAACACCAGGAACATCACCACGGCGAGAATCAGCAGCCCGAACACCGGATGCAGCGCCCAGCGATCGAGCGCATCGTCGAGCGCTGCGGTGGTGCGCGGCATGGTCACTGTTGCATTCAGGATTTCGCGTACTTGTGCATGCAGGTCGGCACGGCTGGCCGCATCGTCCGGCTGCGCCGGCGCGGCGGCAGGCACTACGCCGTCGACCCGTTCGATCAGCGCCTTCGCGCCACCACGCTTCACCGCGATGGTTTCCACCACCGGCAGGCCGAGGCGGCGCTGCAACTCCGCCACGTCGATGACGATGCCACGACGGCGCGCGGTATCCATCATGTTCAGCGCCAGCACCACCGGCCGACCAAGACGTTTGACCTCCAGCACGAAGCGCAGGTGCAGGCGCAGATTGGTGGCGTCGGCCACGCAGATGATCAGGTCCGGCGCCGCCTCGCCCGGATAGTTGCCGGCGCAGACGTCGCGGGTGATCTGCTCGTCCGGACTGTTCGCCTCGAAGCTGTAGGTACCCGGCAGATCGAGAATCTGCAGCACGCGGCCGGAGGGTGCGGTGAAGCGGCCTTCCTTGCGCTCGACGGTGACACCGGCGTAGTTCGCCACCTTCTGCCGGCCGCCGGTGAGCTGGTTGAACAGCGCGGTCTTGCCGCAGTTCGGGTTGCCGACCAGGGCGATCCGCAGGGTCGAGGCACTCATGCCGCCACCTCGCTGCGCACGCTAACCCGGGCTGCCTCGGCACGACGCAGCGCAAAGCGGGTGTAACCGATCTGGATCAGCACCGGATCGCCGCCCATCGGCCCGATCGCCACCACCCGCACCGGTTCGCCGTCGACGAAGCCCAAGTCACGCAGACGCTGCGCGATCGGATCCGCCGCATGCGCATCGTGCACGCGGTCGACCACGGCGGGAGCACCTTTGGACAATTCGGACAGACGCACGGGCGGCTTCTCAAATAAGAATTGTTCGCATTGTAGCCCTTTGTCCGCTCCACTGCATCAGGCCGGGTTCCGGTGATGGCCAGCGTTTATCATGGGGTTATTTGCAGGGCCGACCGATGACTGATTCCATCCTGAGCGAGCGCCGTGGCGCGGTGGCGTGGCTCACCCTGAACCGCCCGCAGATCCATAACGCGTTCGACGACACATTGATTGCCGCGCTCACTGACGCACTGGCGCAGGCCGACGCCGATCCGGCGGTGCACGCGGTGGTGCTGAGCGGCAACGGCAGCTGCTTTTCCGCTGGCGCCGACCTCAACTGGATGCGCGGCATGGCCGGCGCCAGCGAGCAGGAAAACCGCGAGGACTCGCTGCGCCTGGCGCGGCTGATGCGCAACCTGCAGTTCCTGTCCAAGCCGACCATCGCGCGGGTCAACGGCGCCGCCTACGGTGGCGGCGTGGGCCTGGTCGCCTGCTGCGATATCGCGGTTGGCGTCGACACCGCCAAGTTCGCGCTGTCGGAAGTGAAACTGGGCCTGGTACCGGCGGTGATCTCGCCGTACGTGATCGCCGCAATCGGTCTGCGCGAGGCGCGCCGGCTGTTCATCACCGGCGAAGTGTTCGACGCCGCTGTCGCCGCACGCATCGGATTGCTGCATGCCGTGGTATCGGCCACCGAACTGGACGAAGCGATAGAGCGCCAGTTGTACCTGCTGGCCAAGGCCGGCCCGCAGGCGCAGTGCGAGGCGAAGCAGCTGGCCTTGCGCATCGGCGGTGCCGATGTCGCCCAGGCCGAACACATCGACCAGACCAATGCCGAACTGATCGCCCGTTTGCGGATCTCCGAGGAAGGTCAGCACGGCCTCGGCGCCTTCCTCGACAAGCGCGCGCCAGCATGGGTCGGCAACGCGGCGCAATGAATGCGTCAGGAAGCTCACCCATGGGCTGTCTTCCCTGCGCGAGATGCGCATGAACCATCCCATCATCGACATCGCCGCATTACCGGGATGGCGAGTGCTCCGATAGCCGCCGCAACCCACCCCGCGCGGAGCCTCCATGCTGCGCCGCGCATCGGCGGCAGCACCGCAATCTGCTAGTTTTACTGGCTTTGCATCGACACGAACGGCTCCAAGGATTCCGCATGTTCGAACGCGTACTGATAGCCAACCGCGGCGAGATTGCCTGCCGGGTGATCCGCACCTGCCGCCGTCTCGGCATCCACACCATCGTGGTGTACTCGGAAGCCGACCGCGATGCGCAGCACGTGCGGCTGGCCGACGAGGCGTGGCCGATCGGCGGTCCGCGACCGGCCGACTCATACCTGCGCGGCGACGCCATTCTCGAGGTGGCGAAGAAGTCCGGCGCACAGGCGATCCATCCCGGTTACGGTTTCCTGTCCGAGAACACCGGCTTCGCCCGCGCCTGCATGCAAGCCGGCATCGCGTTCATCGGCCCGAAGCCGGAGAGCATCGACGCGATGGGTTCCAAGGCCGCTGCCAAGGCGTTGATGGAACAGCATGCCGTGCCGCTGGTTCCGGGCTATCACGGCGAAAACCAGGACACCGGCTTCCTTGCCGAACAGGCAGCGAAGACCGGCTTCCCGCTGATGATCAAGGCCGCGGCCGGCGGCGGCGGCAAGGGCATGCGCATCGTGCGCAGCGCGGCGGAATTTGCCGATGCACTCGCCTCCGCACAACGCGAAGCGGCCAGCTCGTTTGGTGATACACGCGTGATTCTGGAGCGCTACGTCGAGCATCCGCGACATATCGAATTCCAGGTGTTCGGCGATACCCATGGCAACGTGATTCATCTCAACGAGCGCGAATGCTCGGCGCAGCGCCGCTACCAGAAGGTGCTGGAGGAAACGCCGTCGCCGTTCCTCGATGAGGCGCGCCGCAAGGCGATGGGCGAGGCTGCCGTGGCCGCGGCGAAAGCCGTCGACTACGTCGGCGCCGGCACGGTGGAATTCATCGTGGCGCAAAGCGGCGAGTTCTTCTTCATGGAGATGAACACGCGCCTGCAGGTCGAGCATCCGGTCACCGAGCTGACTCTGGGACTCGATCTGGTCGAATGGCAACTCCGCATCGCCGCCGGCCAACCGTTGCCGCTGCACCAGGAGCAGGTTCACGCACGCGGCCACGCGATCGAGGTACGCCTGTATGCGGAAGATCCGGACCAGAACTTCCTGCCCGGCTCCGGCAAGCTGCAGACGCTGCGCCTTCCTGCGCCGTCGCCGCATGTACGCCTCGACGGCGGCGTGGTCGAAGGCGACACGGTGACGATCTTCTACGACCCGATGATCGCCAAGTTGATCGTGTTCGATGCCACCCGGGAGCAGGCTCTGCAACGGCTGCGCGAGGCTTTGGCAGCATGCGAAATCGTCGGCCCGAAATCGAACATCGGTTTCCTCGAGCGACTGTCCCTTCATCCGGCCGTGGTCGAAGGCCGCATCGACACCGGTTATCTGGATCGCCATCTGGAAGAATTCCTGGTCGGCGAGGTGGTGCCGACGGATCAGGTGCTGTTCGCCGCCGCTACCGCCGCCCTGCTCCATGACGAGCTGAGCATCAACACTGCAGCGACCGACCCATACTCACCGTGGGCGCGCGCCGACGCATGGCGCATCGGCCATGCCGGCAAGCGGATCATCGCGCTGACCTTGCGCGAGCAGCGTTACGACATCGAGGCACACGGCCATGACGGCAGCTATCAGCTGCGCCACGGCGAAGCGGCTTGCGAAGTACGCGGTGCGCGTCTGCTCGACGACAACCTGAGCGCCCGCTTCGACGGTGAATCGCTACGCGTGCCACTGCGCACCGATGCCGCCCACGTGTTGCTGCACGATGCCCACGGCCAGCGCTACAGCTTCGCCCGTGCCGCCGCGTTCGCCTGGGAATCGAAGGACGCCGCCGGTGGCAACCAGATCATCGCGCCAATGCCCGGCCGCATCGTGCTGGTCAAGACCAGGGCGGGCGACATCGTCGAGCAAGGCCAGGAACTGCTGGTGATGGAGGCGATGAAGATGGAGCTGGCGTTGAAAGCTCCACGCGCCGGCACCATCGAAAGCATCAACGCCACACAGGGCGAATTCGTCGAGGCGGATGCCGTGCTGGTGCGTTTTGCCGACTGACCGGAGCACAAGATGACCACATCCAACCATGTCCGCATCGTCGAAGTCGGCGCCCGCGACGGCCTGCAGAACGAGAAGACGCTGCTGCCGGCTGATGTGAAGATCGCGCTGATCGACCGGCTCTCCTCCACCGGCCTGCAGACCATCGAAGCGACCAGCTTCGTCAGCCCGAAGTGGGTACCGCAGCTGGCCGATGCTGCGGAAGTCTTCGCGGGCATCCGCAAGGTGCCTGGCGTGAGTTACCCGGTGCTGGTGCCGAACCTGCAGGGCTATGCGCGTGCGCGTGAAGTCGGCGCCACCGAGATCGCGGTGTTCACCGCCGCCTCGGAAGCCTTCAGCCGCAAGAACACCAATGCCTCCATCGACGAATCGATCGAGCGCGTCATCCCGGTGATCGAGCAGGCGCAGGCCGATGAGGTCAAGGTGCGCGGTTACGTCTCCACCGTTCTCGGCTGCCCGTATCAGGGCGAGGTGCCGGTCGGCGACGTGGTACGTGTCGCCAGGCGTCTGTACGAACTGGGCTGCTACGAGATCTCGCTGGGCGACACCATCGGCGTCGGCACGCCGGCGAAGGCGCGCGCGATGCTGCACGCGGTCGCGCAGGAAGTGCCGATCAGCGCGCTGGCGGTGCACTTCCACGACACTTACGGCCAGGCGCTGGCCAACATCCTCGCCTGTCTGGAAGAAGGCGCGCGTGTCGTCGACAGCTCGGTCTCCGGCACCGGCGGGTGCCCGTACGCGAAGGGCGCCACTGGCAACGTCGCCAGCGAGGACGTGGTCTACATGCTGCATGGCATGGGCATGAGCACCGGCGTCGACCTCGACCTGCTGGTCGCCACCGGCGCGTGGCTGGCCGGGCAGTTGCACAAGGACACCGCCAGCCGGGTCACGCGCGCGCGCACTGCGGCGACCTGAACGTCTCGCGAAAACCCGCCGGCGGTCGCTATCATCGGGTTTCGACTGACGGGGTGAAACGATGCGTGCGAACCTGACGATGTGGTGGCGGCATGCAGCGGCGCTGCTCCTCGTGCTGTGTGCGCTGCCCACGCTGGCCGCCACGCCGAAAGGCGACTGGCTGTTGCTGCCCGAACGCGTGTGGACCGGCGATGGCGATACCGCACATCGCGGCTGGGCCGTGTTGGTGCACGACGGCGTGATCACGGCCGCAGGCCCCGTCGCCTCGGTGCATGCACCCGCTGGCACGCAGCGCGTCGAGCTACCCGGGGCCACGCTCATGCCCGGACTGATCGACCTGCACTCGCACCTGTTCCTGCATCCGTACAACGAGACACTGTGGAACGATCAGGTGCTGACCGAGCCGCAGGACTACCGCACGCTGGAAGCCGCCGCGCACGCGAAAGCAACCCTGCTGGCCGGCTTCACTACCTTGCGCGATCTGGGTACGGAAGGCGCCGGCTATGCCGACGTGTCGGTGAAGCGCGCCATCACGGAAGGACTGATTCCCGGGCCGCGACTGTTCGTGGCGACCCGTGCGATCGTCGCCACCGCCAGCTATGGTCCGGGTCCGCGCGGCTTCCGTCCGGACCTCGACCTGCCCGGCGGCGCACAGGAAGTCAGCGGCGTCGACGCCGCGATGGCGGCGGTACGTGAGCAGGCCGCGCGCGGTGCCGACTGGATCAAGATCTATGGCGACTATCGCGTCGGGCCCGACGGCACCACCGCGCCCACCTTCACGCCTGCGGAACTGAAGGCACTGGTCGACACCGCACACCAGATCGGCCGTCCCGTGGCTGTACATGCGGCCAGCGACGCTGGCGTGCGCATGGCAGTCGATGCCGGCGTGGACAGCGTGGAGCACGGCTATGGCGCCAGCGAAGCGACCTTCAAGCTGCTCAAGCAGCACGGTACGGCCTACGAGCCGACGCTCACCGCGGTCGAATCCACCGCCGAATATTTCGAGCATTACGTGCCGGGCAAGAGCGAGCCGACGGCACGCATGCGCGAAGCCGAACATGCGTTCCGCACCGCGTTGAAACTGGGCGTGACGATCGGCAACGGCAGCGACGTCGGCGTGTTCGCGCATGGCGAGAACTGGCGCGAGCCCGCCGCGATGGTCGCCGATGGCATGACGCCGGCGCAGGCACTCCATGCAGCCACCGACGTGGCGGCGAAGATCCTGCGCCAGTCGCAGCATTTCGGCCGGATCGCACCGGGCCTGGCTGCCGACCTCGCCGCGTTCACCGGCGATCCCAGCACGCAGATCGACGACCTCGCCCATCCGGTCTTCGTGATGAAGGACGGCATCTCCTATCGCAACCCCGCAGCCACGCCATGAACGACACATTCCATATCCGCCCGATCGAGCCGCGCGACAACCCGGCGATGGCCGCGATCATCCGCAGCGTGATGCCGGAGTTCGGCGCCGACGGTCCCGGCTTCGCGATCCACGATGCCGAGGTGGACACCATGTGCGAGGCCTACGCGCAACCGCGGTCCAGCTACTTCGTGGTCGAGCGCGACGGCGTGGTGATCGGTGGCGGCGGTATCGCGCCGCTGGAAAACGCCGAGCCGGACGTATGCGAACTGCGCAAGATGTACTTCCTGCCGCCGGCGCGCGGCATCGGTGCCGGCAGCGCGATGATGCAGCGCTGCCTCGACGCGGCGCGTACGCATGGCTTCCGCCGCTGCTACCTGGAAACACTGACCGGCATGGACGCCGCGCAGGCGTTGTACGCGCGCAGCGGGTTCACCCCGCTGTGCGCTCCGATGGGTGGCACCGGCCATTTCAGCTGCGACCGCTTTTTCATCCGCGACCTGTGAGCACGCCATGAGCAGCCACGACCCGCGCATCGACGCCTATATCGCCAAATCGGCCGAGTTCGCACGCCCCATCCTCGAACATCTTCGCGCGGTGGTGCATGCCGTCTGCCCCGAAGTCGAGGAAGGCCTGAAATGGAGCATGCCGTTCTTCAGCTACAACAGCGCACCAATGTGCATGATGGCCGCCTTCAAGCAGCATTGCGGCTTCGGTTTCTGGCTGTCCAGGCAAGTCGTGGGTGGCATGGCCGAAGACGGCATGGGCCAGTTCGGCAAACTGACTAAACTGAAGGATCTGCCGTCCAAAAAGGAACTCACCGCCTACATCAGGAAAGCGATGGCGTTGAACGAAGCCGGCGTGAGACTGGCGCGACCGAAAGCCGCCGCGAAGCCCGCGCCGACCTTGCCGGACGATCTCGCCGCCCTGCTCGCACAGAAGAAACATGCAGCCGCACGCAAGACCTATGCAGGCTTCAGCCCGAGCGCGCAGCGCGAATACGTCGACTGGATCGGCGAAGCGAAGACCGATGCCACTCGCCAGAAGCGCATCGCCACCACGCTGGAATGGCTGGCCGAGGGCAAACCGCGCAACTGGAAATACCTGACATGCTGAACCCGATGATCCGCATCGCCCGCGACGAAGACGCCGCCGCCATTCATGCGATCTACGCACCCTCGATCACCGATGGCGTGGCCACGTTCGAAACGGAACTTCCCGGCGTGGCGGTGATGGGCGAGCGCATCCGTGCCCGTCTGCTGCGCTACCCCTGGCTGGTATGGGAAGAAGCCGGCGAGGTGCTGGCGTATGCCTACGCCGGCCGCTTCCGCGAGCGCGCCGCCTACGACTGGATTGCCGAAACCTCGATCTACGTACGCGCGGATGCGCACCGCCGTGGCATCGCACGTCGGCTTTACGGCGTACTGCTGGACACGATGCGGTTGCAGGGCATCAACCAGGCAGTCGGCGTGATCACCCTGCCCGGCACGGTCAGCGTGGCGATGCATGAAGCGATGGGGTTCTCCGCCGCCGGTGTGTGGCGGCAGTGCGGCTACAAGCTCGGGCAATGGTGGGACGTCGGCGTATGGCAGAAGGAATTGCAGCCTGTGGCATCTCCACCGCAACCGGTCATGCCTTTCCCGGCAATGGTCGAGTCAACTGCGCTGCAGCGCTTGCTGGCCGCTCCGCCGGATTGATCCCTGAAAAGGACAGGCCCGCCATTGGCGGGCCTGTCGTCAGCACTCACCGTACAGGCGAGCCCGCACGTTCACACATCAATGACTAGCAAGGATGCTCGCGATGATGCCGGTAGTGATCGCGACCAGCAGGAAGTCACCGTTGTCGCTGCGCACGTAACGATAGCCGCGCGGCGGCTGGCGCAGGTGCTGGCTGCGCCAATCCGTCACTACATAGGAACCGCCGCGATACTCGGGCGGCACATGACCGCCGCGCTTGTACCAGCCCTCGTGACGACCGCGGTCGTACATGCCGCTATAGCTACGATTGTGGCCGTGGTTACCGCGATTCCGACCATGATTACCCTGGTCCTGATACTGACCCTGATTACCGCGATCGTTGCCCTGGTCCTGATGCTGGTCCCGATTGCCGCGATCGTTGCCCTGGTCCTGGCGCTGTTGCTGGTCGCGATAATCCTGAGCAGGCGGTTGCGCCATCGCAGAGGCAGCGGAAAACATCAACAGTGCGCCACAAACTACCCACAAACTCCGCTGCTTGTTCATGACTCTTCACCTCTTGGGATGGGCGAGAACCGGGAAGCGGCTCTTGCCGGGATGCGTTCGGAGAATTCCGAGGGACTGGCGATCTCGAGAGATCGCCAGTCCTGCCAGCACTATCCGTGTTGAGAAGCCTTGCGCGCGTGAATATTTCCGTGAAGCGATTTCACACGCGAGTTTCGCTATCAGTGCGAAAGCAGGATGTCGGCGATGATGCCGCTGGCGATCGCCACCAGCAGGAACTGGCCATCGTCACCACGCACATAACGGTAGCCGTACGGCGGCTGGCGCAGGTGATAAGCCTGCCAGTCATCGACCACGTAGCGACGGTCACGGTACTCGACCGGAATGTAACCGCCACGCTTGTACCAGCCCTCGTGCCGGCCACGGTCGTGCCTCACGTAATAGCCGCGGTTGTCGTCACGGTCGTAGCGAACCTGGCGATCCCGATCATGGCCACGGTGGCCGTGGTCGTTCCAGTCGCGCTCATGGCCACGGTCGCCGCGGTCATGTTTGTCCCTGTCGTCGTGCTTGCCATGGTTGCCGTTGTCGTGATCACCATGCCAGCTCTGGTCATCCTGCTGGCCGCGATCATCATGCTGCGGTGCCGGGCTGGCTGCCGCCGCGGTCGCGGCACACAGCAGGCCGCCAGCAAGCAGAATCAGGTACCTTTTCATGACGCGTCTCCTCGGAAAATTTGGCAAAGTGGGGAACGCGGACCGTGCTACCCATCAGCATGGTTCCCGTTGCTGAAGCCTAGCAAGCCTTCCTGAACGGCGCCGGTCAAATGATCCGCCAGGCTGAACGCCACCCTGTCCCTGCAGATCAGCAATCGGGATCACGGTGGACGGGCGGCTCCGCTACTATGTGCGTTTTTCGGCATCCGGATACCCCCATGCAGCTCAATCAGGTCAGGGCGATCATCACCGGCGGCGCCTCCGGTCTCGGCCACGCGGTGGCGCAGCATTTCGTCGCGCATGGCGGCAAGGTCGCGCTGTTCGACGTCAACGACGAGAAAGGTCACGCGGCCGCGAAGGAACTGGGCGACGCGGCGCGCTTCTTCCGCACCGATGTCACCTCCGAAGACGGCGTAAGCGCCAACGTGGCTTCCGCGCGCGATGCGATGGGTGGCCTCAATGTGCTGATCAACTGCGCCGGCATCCTCGGCGCCGGCCGCGTGCTGGGCAAGGACGGTCCGATGCCGCTGGCGAACTTCGCCAGCACCGTGATGGTGAATCTGGTCGGCAGCTTCAACGTGGCCAAGGCCGCTGCCGCACTGATGCAGAACAACGAGGCGGGCGAGGACGGCGAGCGCGGCGTGATCATCAACACCGCATCGGTCGCCGCCTACGAAGGCCAGATCGGCCAGGCTGCGTATTCCGCCTCCAAGGGCGGCGTGGTCGGCATGACCCTGCCGATGGCGCGCGAGCTGGCACGCTTCGGCATCCGCGTGGCGACAATCGCGCCGGGCATCTTCTGGACGCCGATGGTCGATGGCATGCCCGAAGCCGTGCAGCAGTCGCTGTCCGCCTCGATCCCTTTCCCGTCGCGACTCGGCCAGCCGAGCGAATACGCCAGCACCGTCGCCTTCATCCTCGGCAACCGCTACATCAATGGCGAAACCATCCGTCTCGATGGCGCAGTGCGGTTGCAACCGAAGTAATCTTCCCGTTTACCACCTCACTCCATACGAATCCCTCGCATGAAAGCTTCCGACGTCAAGAAAGGCAATGTGGTCGAACACGACGGCACCGTCTACCAGGTCCGTGACATCGAGCGCAGCTCGCCGAGCGCGCGTGGCGGCAACGTCACGTTCCGTTTCACCCTGTATTCGATTCCCGGCGGACGCAAGTTCGACCTCAGCCTGCGCGCCGACGACGAGCTGCGCGAGATGGATCTGATCCGTCGCGCAGCGAATTTCTCGTACATGGACGATGATACGTTCGTGTTCATGGACGCCGAGGATTACACCCAGTACCTGCTTTCGCCCGAGCTGGTCGGCGACAACGCCGGCTACATCGTCGAAGGCATCGAAGGCTACTACGTGCAGCTGATCGACGATGCGCCGGTCGGCCTGCAGGTACCGAGCAGCGTGATCCTGACCGTGGTCGACACCGCACCCGAAATGAAGGGTTCCAGCGCCACCAAGCGCAACAAGCCGGCCAAGCTCAACACCGGCATCGAAGTGCAGGTGCCCGAGTACATCAGCAACGACGAGAAGGTGTGGGTGAACACGCTCACTGGCGAGTTTGCCGGTCGAGCCTGATCGTTTTCCGTGGGAGCGACTTCAGTCGCGATCATTCTTGCGATGAAGCAAAGCATCGCGACTGAAGTCGCTCCCGCATGGACTTCGTCCGTATAGTGCAGAATCATCGTTTCCGCGATGCCAGCGAAACTCCGATGTCCTCCAGCGACTATTCGCTACGCGCCCATGCGATCGAAAGTCTGACCGTCATCAAGCGGCCGGACGTGCCGTTGCGGGTGGTTCTGCGCAATACCGCAGCGGTGGTGCTGCCGCTGGGCATCGGCCTGGCCATGGGCTATCCGCAGATCGGACTGGGCGTGGCGGCGGGCGCGCTGGACACGATGTTCTCCGATCAACCCGGACCCTATCGGCAGCGCCTGCGCCAGCTGTTGCTGGCGTCGCTGGCCGCTGGCCTCGCCGCGCTGGTGGGCTTCCTGATCGGCGGCCACTTGCTGCCGATCTTGATCGCCACTGCCGCCTGCGGCTTCTTCGGCGGCCTGCTGGTGGTGTTCGGCGTCGATACCGCGCGGGTCGGCATGACCAGCATGATCCTGCTGGTGATCACCGCGTCGACGCCGACCTCGTTGCACGGGGCCCTCGGCGGTGCCGCGCTGATCTTCAGCGGCGGTCTGCTGCTCACCGTTTTCTCGCTGGCGGCGTGGCCGTTGCAGCGCTACTGGCCGGAACGACAGGCACTGGCAAACGTGTACACCGGCCTCGCCACACTGGCCCGGCAACAGTCACATGACGACACCGATGTGCCGGCGCTGACCGAGGCGATGACCACACTGCAGCAAACCCTGCTGGGCCGCCACCGCGCCCATGGTCGTGCGATGGAAGCATTCGGCGTACTGCTGGAGCTGGCCGAACGGATCCGGCTGGAGCTCACTGCGATGTCCGAGCTGCATGCCGACCCGACCACCCATGCCATGTTCCGCGACGACGCCGCGCGCGTGCTGGCGGCAATCGCCGATGCGCTGGAACAAGGCGAGTCGCCCGAACAGGCCAGCCACGCGCTGCAGACCCTGCGCGCCAGCGAACAGGCACTGTTCGGCAGCCACTATCCCCCCGGTGGCCTGGCTGCGCACATCCATGCCCTCGCCGGTCAGCTGGCCGCGGCGGTGCGCAATGCCGACTGGGCCGGCAGTCGCGGCGAACTGCGTGCCAGTGCCGCGGAAACCCGCCTGCCCAAGGCGTTGCGCAGCGGCTCCACCTGGGCCACCTTGCGCGCCAACCTCACGCCGCGCTCGGTGGCGTTCCGCCACGCCGTGCGCATGGCAGTCTGCCTCAGCGCCGCGTTGTGGATCTCCCGCTTGCTGCAGCTGCCACACGGCTACTGGCTGCCGATGACGGCGGCGATCGTGCTGCGACCTGACTTCGCCGCTACCTTCAACTTCGGCCTGCTGCGCGTGCTCGGCACCGTGCTCGGACTGGTGCTCACCACCGTGCTGCTGCACATCACGCCGAACGAACCATGGGCGCACCTGGCGCTGATGACCGTGTTGTGCATGGCGTTCCGTTACCTCGCCACGGCGCACTACGGCATCGCGGTAGCGGCGCTGACCGGCACTGTGGTGATCCTGCTTTCGTTCGAGGGCGTCAATTCCGGCGCGGCAGTGTCGGATCGGGTGATCAACACGGCACTCGGCTGCGGCATGGCTCTGCTCGCCTATGTGGCATGGCCAACCTGGGAGCGCGGCCGCGCGCGCGCCGCACTGGCGGTGATGCTGGATGCCTACGCCAGCTACCTGCGCGCCATGGCGCAACCCGGGCAAGCTGGCGCCCAGCGCGATACCCGCACAGCAGCCCGCACCGCGCGCACCAATGCGCAGGCTTCGATTGACCGCATGCGAACCGAACCGGCTACCCCGCCGGAGTTGCTGGCGCTGGCTCGTGCCCTGTTTGCCAACGGCAACCGCCTGGCGCGCACGGCCATGACACTGGAAGCCTTGCTCGACGACCTTGCCACGCTGCCCGCGCAAGCCGAGATCAACCGTTTCATCGAGCATGCCGCGGATGCCCTGCAGACGATCGCCGCAGCCCTGCGCGAACAGCGCGCCATGGGCCCGCTGCCCGACCTGCGCGACATGCAGCGCACCCTGGTCGGCATGACGCAGCACGCTGAAGACCATGCCACCGCCGAGTTGCTGGCACGGATCAGCGATCGACTGGTCGACAACATCAACACGCTGGCCCACGTGACGAACCGCAGCCGCCAGGAGCTTGTCGGCACCATGGATCAGCCGGCGGCGTAAATCGACGCGCCCCATGTGCAAGCGCAACGCGACGCCACTGCGCAGAGGTTTTACACTGCGCTGATGCTCAAGATCGATACCCACGCGCACATCCTGCCCCGTGACTGGCCGAATCTGGCGGCCAAGTATGGCGACGACCGCTTTCCGGTTATGACGCATACCGACGGGCGCCACCGCATCTACAAGGACAGCCGGTTCTTCCGTGAAGTGTGGGATTCGGCGTTCGATCCGCAGACGCGCATCGACGACTACGCCCGTTTCGGTGTCGACGTCCAGGTGATTTCGACCGTACCGGTGCTGTTCTCGTATTGGGCACCGGGTCATCAGGCGCTGGAGCTGCACCGCCATCTGAACAACCACATGGCCGGCATCTGCCGCGACTATCCGCGCCACTATGCCGGCATCGGTACGGTGCCGCTGCAGGCACCCGATCTGGCGATCCGCGAACTGGAACGCTGCATCGACGAGCTGGGGCTGCAAGGCGTGCAGATCGGTTCGCATTGCGGCGACTGGAACCTCGATGCGCCGGAGCTTTTCCCGTTCTTCGAGGCCGCCGCCGATCTCGGTGCGGCGGTGCTGGTGCATCCATGGGACATGATGGGCGCGGACAGCATGCCGAAGTACTGGATGCCGTGGCTGGTCGGCATGCCGGCCGAGCAGACCCGCGCGGCATGCTGCCTCGCCTTCGGTGGCGTGCTGGAGCGCTTGCCGAAACTGCGCGTGATGCTGGCGCACGGCGGCGGCAGTTTCCCCTCGACGATCGGACGCATCGAGCACGGCTTCAAGATGCGCCCGGACCTGGTCGCCACCGACAATCCCCGCAATCCGCGCGAGTACCTCAAGCGCTTCTACTTCGACTCCTGCGTGCACGACGACAAGGCGCTGCGCTATCTGCTGGATGTGACGGGCGTCGAGCAGGTGATGCTCGGCACCGACTATCCTTTCCCGCTGGGCGAACAGGAACCCGGCAGCGGCATCGAGGCACTGGGCCTGAACGACATCGAGCGCGCCCGGCTGTTTCACGGCACTGCACTGGAATGGCTGGGACTGCCCCGCCATCGTTTCGTCCCCGACGTCACCTCCAAGGAATCAGCATGAGTTTACTGCGCAACACCGCCACGATCGTAATCGCCCTGACCGCCACCCTGCTGCTGGCCAGCCCCAGCCATGCCACCGAGATCAGCATGGCCGACGGCAGCGTCCACTTCAGCACGCCGGACAACTGGCTCGGCATCATGGAGACCCAGGGCGACCCCGAAGCGAAGGTGTTCCAGGTACCCGATCCTTCGCCTACCGGCAAGAACAGCCTCGCCCGTGTCACCGTGACGGTGAAACTGGTGAACGACGTCAACAGCTTCAATCAATACAGGAGCGAGGCCACCGCGAAGGCGATGGCACTGCCCGGTTACAAGGTTGCCGCGTTGCCGCCGGGGCCGAACAGCAACACCTACACAGCGCAGGAAAACGCCACCGAATTCAGCTACACCGAACACTACTGGTTCAAGAACGGTCATGCGATCCAGCTGCGCTGCGTGCGTCCCAGCCAGAGCCAGGCCGGCGTCGCGTGGAAGACCGAATTCGACAAGGATTGCGAGGCGATCGCGGCGCAGCTGAAGTAGACCGCCATTGCTCCCTCCCCTGCTCGCAGGGGAGGGCTGGGGAGGGGTGCTTTTGATCTTGGGTTGCTCTTGATCTTCCCGCAAGCCCAAGCAACCCTCTCCAGCCTCCCCCTGCGACCGAAGGAAGTCCCTTGGGGACACGCAGGGGAGGAGCCAATACACCGAAGAGATCGCCCGATGTCCCCACGCCTTGAAGCCAACCTCGACTGGGCTAACGCCCAGGACGCAGCCGATCCACTGCGCACCTTCCGCGACGAGTTCCTGATCCCGCCGCACGAAGGCCATGACAGTGTGTACTTCTGCGGCAACTCGCTCGGCCTGCAGCCGCGTGCCGTGCGCGAGGCGGTCAACGCGGAACTGGACTACTGGGGCGAGCTGGGTGTGGAAGGCCACTTCAAGGGCCGCCTGCCCTGGATGGATTACCACGAATTCGTGCGCGACGACCTCGCCGCCGTGGTCGGTGCACTACCCACCGAAGTGGTGGCGATGAATACCCTCGGCGTGAACCTGCACCTGATGATGGTGAGCTTCTACTGCCCCACGCCCGAGCGCCACGCGATCCTGATCGAGCCCGGCGCGTTTCCCACCGACCGTTACGCGGTGGAATCGCAGATCCGCTTCCATGGCTTCAGTCCCGCGCTTTCGCTGATCGAACTGCAGAGCGACGAGCCCAACGGCACGATTTCGACGGCAGCGATCGAACGCGCGCTGGCCGAACACGGTTCGCGCATCGCGCTGGTGATGCTGCCCGGCGTGCAATACCGCACCGGTCAGGCGCTCGACCTCAAGACCATCACCGAACTCGCGCATCAGCATGGCTGCACGGTGGGCTTCGACCTCGCCCACGCCGTCGGCAATCTGCCACTGCAACTGCACGACAGCGGTGCGGATTTCGCGATCTGGTGCAGCTACAAATATCTCAACAGCGGCCCCGGCGCTGTCGGCGGCGCCTTCGTGCACGAACGCCACGCACGCGCGCACCTGCCACGCTTCGCCGGCTGGTGGGGCCACGACAAGACCACCCGTTTCCAGATGGGTCCCGAGTTCGTGCCAACGGCTGGCGCCGATGGCTGGCAACTGTCCAACCCGCCGATCCTGGCACTGGCACCGCTGCGCGTCTCGCTGCAGATCTTTCGCCGCGCCGGCATGGCGCAGCTGCGCGAGAAATCGC
This sequence comes from uncultured Rhodanobacter sp., assembly GCA_966211915.1. Classification (GTDB taxonomy): domain Bacteria; phylum Pseudomonadota; class Gammaproteobacteria; order Xanthomonadales; family Rhodanobacteraceae; genus Rhodanobacter. Next base: position 1,761 of record CBIHNO010000023.1, on the reverse strand, counting down.
TCAAGCTCACCGGCTATCTGGAATGGCTGGTGCAAAGCCAGCTGGCCGATGTGCTGCAGGTGGTGACACCGGCCGAACCCGAACGTCGCGGCGCCCAGCTGTCGATCCGCGTGATCGGCGGCCGCGAACGCGGCCGTGCGCTGTTCGAATACCTGATGGAGCACGGCATCATCGGCGACTGGCGCGAACCCGACGTGATCCGTATCTCGCCGGCACCGCTGTACAACCGGTTTGCGGATTGTCTGGCGTTTGCGGAGGCGGTGCGGGAATGGGGCGGCCGCTGACTGACCAGATGTTTTGATTGCGCATGTCCGCTTTCGACCCAAAGCAGACGGTCAGTGGAGGCTTAATTACATCCGCCCGTTATCGGTCTTACTCTGCTATACCTGACATCAGGTGGTAGACGGGAAATGACAAAGCGAAGCCCACCTAAACCTTCTGCAGGGACAAGTCACCGCTACGAACCCGTTGGGTTCTGTATTTATTGCGGAGACAAGCATTCCAAACTAACCGACGAGCACATCATCCCCTACGCCATGGCCGGCAATGGACTGATCCTGCCTCAATCGAGTTGCCGAAAATGTGCAGCGGTAACTGGGGCGTTTGAGCAACAATACCTTAAGCGCACACTTGGCTTGTTCAGAAATCGCATTGGCTCTCCGACCCGAAATCCGAGCGAGCGCTCCGCCTCCCCTGTTGTTGGCGTTGGCCGCAGAACGGGGCGCGGTCCGCTCCAAGACAGTGGCGAAAGAATTCGTATCCCGATACAGGATCTTCCGACTGCATATATGGCGCTCAAGTTGAATCCGCCTGGGATTCTTTTGGGCAAACAGCCGTCAGAAACTGTCGATGGTGAGATCTGGATGAAGCTTTCAAAAGGAGAAGATGCCCTCCGTCTAGTTGGTCGGAGAAGAGAGGGACTGCATGTTGCATCCATACAGCCGTTGACGTTCGGCCGATTCTTGGCGAAGGTTGCTCATTCCTATGCTGTTGCAAGCTTGGGATTCGAGTCTTTCCAACCATTGCTCCTCGATCTTATCCATGGAAAAACAGAAGCGGTCAGTTATTTAGTAGGGGGTGCCGCAGAGGTCCCGCCCGCCGATGACAAAACATTCGTTCTAAGAGGGGGATGGGGAACAATCGGGGGTGCGTCCTACGCACTGGTTGAGATACGGCTATATGCTGAACTTGCCACTCCCCAATACCTTGTGGTGGCCGGCGTTCGCAATTCCGACATGTCAGCCTCGTAGCGACTTTGTTTAACTGCGAATGTCCGCTCTTGGCCGGGAGCCGCCCTGTGATCTCGATGATGATCGAGCGGGCGACAAAGCGTACGGTCGAACCCTTTTTTCCTCTCGGCAGGTAACTTTCGCACGCTCAACTCAGCCACCATGGGTGCGGTGGTGGGGCTCAGTGTATCGTGACGAAACGTCGGAGCGGTCCGGCACCTAAGGAAACGCGAATGGCGTGGAATTTGGAACGCAACAACATACATTGGCACCACTTTCTATCCATTGAGTCCGATCTCGTCCGAACTTCTAGATTCGTTGAGTTCCATCGGGACAACATGCGCACATTCTCGATTGAGCTTTCGCGAATTCTTCTGGCGGCTTGCGCCAAGATAGAGGTGATCGGGAAACTAATCGCACAGGCTCATGGCGAGCATCCAAAGAACATCGTCGGTATTCGCGATGTCCTCATGCGCCTGACCTTATCCCCGTATTTGTAGCGGCCTAAGGTAGAGAAATCGGCCGTTGATGA
>CBIHNO010000022.1:0-38564 GCA_966211915.1 uncultured Rhodanobacter sp. | reverse complement strand
TCCATCATGTTGACGGTCTTGCCGACGCCGGCGCCGCCGAACAGGCCGACCTTGCCGCCCTTGGCGAACGGGCACATCAGGTCGATCACCTTGATGCCGGTTTCCAGCAGGTCGTTCGCGGCGGCCTGGTCGTCGTAGCTCGGCGCCTCGCGATGGATCACCCACTGATCCTGCTCGCCGATCGGGCCGGCTTCGTCGATCGGGTTGCCGAGCACGTCCATGATGCGGCCGAGCGTGGCCTTGCCGACCGGCACCTTGATGCCTTCGCCGGTGTTGCGGGCGATCAGGTTGCGGCGCAGGCCGTCGGTGGAACCGAGCGCGATCGTGCGCACGATGCCGTCACCCAGCACCTGCTGCACTTCCAGCGTGATCTCGGTGCCGTCGATCTTCAGTGCGTCGTACACCTGCGGTACCTGATCGCGCGGAAACTCGACGTCGATGACCGCGCCGATGATCTGAACAACTTTACCCTGGCTCATGGAATGCTCCGGATGGATCTTTTGTGGTTTCGTATCAGCGCCGCCGAAGCGTCGCTCTTATTGAGAGTGCGGCCACGGATGGCCGCTTTTTGATCTTGTTCTGCGATCACGGACGATCGCACTTATACAGCCGCAGCCCCGCCGACGATTTCCGAAATTTCCTGGGTGATCGCCGCCTGACGCGCCTTGTTGTAGACCAGCGTCAGTTCACCGATCACCTTGTTCGCGTTGTCAGACGCGCTCTTCATTGCCACCATCCGCGCGGCATGCTCGCTGGCCAGATTTTCCAGCGACGCCTGGTACACCACCGACTCGATGTAACGACCCAGCACGTGCTCCAGCACGGTCTGCGCATCGGGCTCGTAGATGTAGTCCCAGTCGTGGCTCGCTTCCAGCTTGACGCCGGCATAGGCCGACTCGCCGGCTGCCTGGTGCGCTTCCATTTCCGACGCCACCAGCGGCAGCGGCAGCAGCGCGTCGATGGTCGGTTTCTGCGTCATGGTGTTGACGAAGTCGTTGTAGGCGAGGAACACGCGATCCAGTCCGTTGGACGTATAGGCGTCCATCATCACCTTGATCACGCCGACCAGCTGCTCCAGCTTCGGCTTCTCACCGAGATGGCTGACGCTGCCGATCAGGTTGATGCCCTTGAGCCGACGGAAGAACGAGATGGCCTTCTGGCCGATCGCCACCACGTCGACCTGCACGCCTTGCTGCTGCCATTCGGCAATCGCCGGCAACAGGCGACGGAACAGGTTGGAGTTGAGGCCGCCACACAGGCCGCGATCGGTCGACACCACGATGTAACCGACCCGCGCCACTTTCTCGCGCTGGGTCAGGAACGGATGGCTGAAATCGGTGCTGGCCTGGGCCACGTGCGCGATCACCTTGCGCATCGAGCGGGCATACGGACGCGAGGCCTTCATCATGTCCTGCGCGCGACGAATCTTTGCAGCAGAGACCATTTCGAGCGCGCGCGTGACCTTGCGCATGTTCTGCGTGCTCTTGATCTTGGTTTTGATTTCGCGTCCGCTGGCCATCTATTTCGCTCGCTGTGCTCGCTTGGGGAACAGGTATTGGGAAACGGGGAAATGGGGTTTTCTGTGGGTTTGGAGAGCGCGGCAAACCGCACTTCCCCGTTCCCTCTTCCCCGCCTCTCTTACCAGCTACCGGTTTTCTTGTACTCGTCCAGCGAGGCCTTGAAGGTGGCTTCGATGTCGTTGTTCCAGTCACCGGTGGCCACGATCTTGGCCATCAGCTCGGCGTGGTTCTGGTGCATGAACGCGTGCAAGCCCTTCTCGAACGGCAGCACCTTGTTGACCGCCAGGTCGTCGAGGTAGCCCTTCTCGGCGGCGTACACCGACAGCGCCAGCTCGGCGATCGACAGCGGCGAGTACTGCGCCTGCTTCATCAGTTCGGTGACGCGCTGGCCACGGTCGAGCTGGGCGCGGGTGGCCGGGTCCAGATCCGAGGCGAACTGCGCGAACGCAGCCAGCTCACGGAACTGCGCCAGTGCCAGCTTCACGCCGCCGGACAGCTTCTTGACGATCTTGGTCTGCGCGGCACCGCCAACGCGGGACACCGAGATACCGGCGTTCACGGCCGGTCGGATACCGGCGTTGAACAGGTCGGTTTCCAGGAAGATCTGGCCGTCGGTGATCGAGATCACGTTGGTCGGCACGAACGCCGACACGTCGCCGCCCTGGGTCTCGATGATCGGCAGCGCGGTCAGCGAACCGGTCTTGCCCTTCACGGCGCCGTTGGTGAACTTCTCGACGTATTCCTCGGACACGCGCGAGGCGCGCTCGAGAAGGCGCGAATGGAGATAGAACACGTCGCCCGGGTACGCTTCACGACCCGGCGGGCGCTTCAGCAGCAGCGAGATCTGGCGGTAGGCCACGGCCTGCTTGGACAGATCGTCATACACGATCAGCGCGTCTTCGCCGCGATCGCGGAAGTACTCGCCCATCGCGCAACCGGAATACGGCGCGACGTACTGCAGCGCGGCCGACTCGGACGCCGAGGCGACCACGACGATGGTGTTCGCCAGTGCGCCGTTCGCTTCGAGCTTGCGCACCACGTTGGCCACCGACGAACGCTTCTGGCCGATCGCGACGTAGATGCACTTAATGCCGGAATCCTTCTGCGCGATGATCGCGTCGATCGCCAGCGCGGTCTTGCCGGTCTGGCGATCGCCGATGATCAGCTCGCGCTGGCCACGACCGACCGGGATCATCGCGTCGACCGACTTGTAGCCAGTCTGCAGCGGCTGGTCGACCGACTTGCGCCAGATCACGCCCGGCGCGACCTTCTCGATCGCCGCGTTGAGCTTCGCACCGATCGGACCCTTGCCGTCGATTGGGTTGCCCAGCGCGTCGACGACGCGGCCGAGCAGTTCCGGACCGACCGGCACTTCGAGGATGCGGCCAGTGGTCTTGGCAGTATCGCCTTCGCGCAGGTGCTGGTATTCACCGAGCACCACCGCGCCGACCGAGTCGCGCTCAAGGTTCAAGGCGAGGGCAAACGAATTCCCCGGCAGCTCGATCATTTCGCCCTGCATCACATCGGCGAGGCCGTGGATGCGCACGATGCCGTCGGACACGCTGATGATCGTGCCCTCGTTGCGTGCTTCCGCGCCGAGCTTGAACTGCTCGATGCGGTTCTTGATCAGTTCGCTGATCTCGGACGGATTCAAAGTGGTGCTGGACATGGCAAGTTTTCCTGGGATTCGCGCCGCATGAGCGGCACCCGATAGGTTTTGATTCTTTGGATCAGTGCGAAAGCGCGCTGGCCAGCTGCGCCAGACGTCCGCGGGCGGAGCCGTCGATCACCTGTTCGCCGGTATCGATCACCACGCCGGCCAGCAGCGAGGCATCGACCCGGGTTTCCAGTTCGATCTCGCGCTTGAAGCGGCGCTTCAGCGACACCTTGAGCTGTTCGGCCTGCGCCGCGTCCAATGCCATCGCGCTGGTCACCTTGACCAGCAGCTGCGACTCGGACTCACGCTTGAACGCCTCGTACAGCTCGGCCACTTCCGGCAGCAGCGCCATGCGACGCTGCTCGGCCATCTCGGCAAGGAACTGCGCGAACGGCGCATCGGCGGCGACACCGGTTGGCAGATGCAGCGCCACCAGCTGGGCCGGCAGCACCCGCGGATCGGTGCCGAGATCGGCCACGCGCGAATCCTTCGCCACCTCGGCAGCGAAGGCCAGCGCCTGCGACCATGCAGCCAACGAACCGGCCGCATGGGCCACTTCGAACGCGGCGCGGGCGTACGGACGGGCGAGGGTGATTGCCTGTGCCATCGATCAGATCTCGGCCGCGAGCTGGTCGAGCAAGGCCTTGTGCGTCGACGCATCGACTTCGCGCTGCACGATCTTGCTGGCACCCTGCACCGCCAGTGCACCCACCTGCTCGCGCAGCTGGTCACGGGCACGCTGAGCCATTGACGCGATATCGTCCTGCGCGCTCGCCTTCAGCCGGTTGATCTCGGTGATGGCTTCGCCGCGCGCCTTGTCGATGATCTGATTGGCTTGCTGCTGGGCCTTGTCGATGATCTCGGAGGCTTGCTGACGGGCCACCTTGATCTCGGCCGCGACCTTGTGGTCGGCGTCCTTCAACTCGGCATGCGCGCGCTCGGCCGCATTGAGGCCTTCGGCAATCTTGATCTGACGATCTTCGATGGCCTTGTTGATGTGCGGCCAGATGAAGTGGACGCAGAACCAGATCAGGATGGCGAACGAAATCATTTCGCCAATCAGAGTGCCGTTGGGAAGCATCGCTGCGTTACCTGTAGATACGGTGTATTACGAGCAAAAGCGCCGAAGCGCTATTGCGGGAGTATGGTGCCGCCGAAGCGGCACCGCGGCATGGCAAATCAGTGGCCAGCAGCCGCCGTAGCGGCATTCATCACGTTCGACAGCAGCGGGTTCGCCACGGCGAAGTACATCGCCAGCGCCACGCCAATCAGAAACGCCGCGTCGATCAGGCCGGCGAGCAGGAACATGCGACCCTGCAGCAGCGGCACCAGCTCCGGCTGACGGGCAGCGGCTTCGAGGAACTTCGAACCCATGACGCCGATACCGATACAGGCACCGAGTGCACCGAGGCCGATGATCAGACCCAGCGCGATGGCGGTGAAGGACTGCACTTGAGCAATGTGAGCGATGAGTTCCACGACGGTCTCCTGAGAAATTGAAACTTGAAAGATCTAAATGGTTGAAGCGGATGATTCGAAAAACGCGATTCGATAAGCGTGATCAGTGGTGATCGTGTGCCATCGAGATGTACACGATCGTCAGCACCATGAAGATGAAGGCCTGGATGCCGATGATCAGGATGTGGAAGAGACCCCACACCGTGTAACCGATGATGCCAGCGCCATACAGCGCCCAGCCTGCCACGCCAGCGCCGGCACTGAACAAACCGGCGATCAGCATGAACACCAGCTCGCCTGCATACATGTTGCCGAACAGTCGCATCGCCAGGCTCACCGGCTTGGACAGCAGCTCGACCAGGTTCAGCGCGAAATTGGGGAGCCACAGCAACGGGTGCTTGCCAAACGGCGCGGTGAACATCTCGCTCATGTAGCCGCTGAAGCCCTTGGCCTTGAAGCTGTAGAAAATGATCAACACGAACACCGTGATCGACATCGCGAACGTCATGCTGGTATCCGCAGTGGGTACCGCACGGAAATGGCCGACGCCGAACTTCTCGGTAATCCACGGAATCAGATCGACCGGCAGCAGATCCATCGCATTCATCAGGAAAACCCAGACGAACACGGTCAGCGCCACCGGCCCAAGGAAACGGCGATCGCCGTGGAACACGTCCTTGACCTGGCCGTCGACAAACTCCAGCACGATCTCGACGAAGGCCTGGCCCTTGCTCGGCACGCCAGCTGTGGCCTTGCGTGCCTTCAGCCAGAACAGCAGGCAGAACAGCACGCCCAGCACCAGCGACACGGTGATCGAGTCGATATGCACCGCCCAGAAACCACCGTTGCTCGCATGCGGCGTGAGGTGGGTGAGGTGGTGCTGGATGTATTCGGTGAGTCCGCCTTGTGGCTCGCTTGCCATGTCTCAACCCTTGAATCTGAACGCCAGCAGATAAACCGCGTAGGCAGCCACCAACCCCGTGATGGCGGCCAGTGGCGGCAACTTGAATTGAACCAGGATCATGATCAGCCCCCCGACGATCACGATCCATTTCAGAATCATGCCCGTCAGCAAGCGGCTCAACGCCATGCCAGCCCCACTCAGCCCGCTGAAGAAGCGCGCCGAAAGCAGCGCGGTACCCAGCGCCACAATCGCCGCACCTGCAGCAGCTGACATCGCTTCGCGGCGCCCCAGCGCCAGGAAAGCAAGGCCAGCCAACATCGCCACTGCAAGCTGCAGCAGCATGATGCGCAAGGCGAGACGTCGACCAGAGGCAAGACTATTGAGCACGTAACGTCTCCGCGCGGTTTCCACCAGGCGGCACCGATACAGCTACGGGCCACGATCCAATCCGCAAAAGTATATCAGTGCGGCGAATGCAGCGACAAGCTGTGCGGCCTGCGACATCCTGTCCCGTCGCCCGAAAATTCAAGCTGACGCTGGATTCGAAACCCTCACCGCCCTGATCGCACGTTTTTGTGGGTGCACATGCAAACAGGGCCGAACACGAATGTCCGGCCCTGTTTGTCGCGGCAGACGCCGCGATGATCCCGCTGTATTACTTGGCAGCCTTCTTGGCGGCAGCGGCAACCGGCGCGGTGACGGCGTCGTTTGCGGCCTGACGCTGTTCCTGCACGAGCGCATTCAGCGACTCGGCGGTCTTCTGGGTGATCGCAAGGATCTCCTGCGAGACAGCCACCGAACGCTCGGCGTTGTCACGGTTCAGGCTGGTGCCCTTTTCCCACAGGCTGCGCAGGCCGTTCACGTCACGGGTTTCCATCGCCTCGGCAACGAACTCGGCGGAGATCTTGGACTGCTCCTCGAGCGCCTTGAGCTGCAGCTCGGCGACCGTCTCCAGACCCTTCAGGGCCAGCGACTGTGCCTTGAAGGCGCTGTCGGTGAACTGCTTGGTGAAAGCGAAAAGCTGGTTGTTGATCTGCTGCGTCATGATCTTGTCCTCACGGAGGATTGGGTAGTGGGATGCACACTAACAGCAAATATTGTGCAGTGCAATATATTTTTCGACACGAACAGACATATTAAGAAAAAATTCATATAAAACGTCTGTTTATGACGATTTGAAAAATATCGCGTCGCGTCAAAAACTGTCCCGACTACAGCTGGCACCCGACGTACAGGTCTCATGCACGACCACCTTGTCCAGCCCCGGCAGGCGCGGCAACAGCCGTTGCCAGATCCAGCGCGCCAGCATTTCGCTGGTCGGATTCTCCAACCCTTCGATGTCGTTGAGGTAATGATGATCGAGCTGGTCGTAAAGCGGCGCGAACGCCGTCTTCAGATCGGCAAAGTCCATCACCCAGCCCAGCTGCGGATCAGGCTCGCCCGTCACATGGATCTCGATGCGGAACGAATGCCCGTGCAGTCGCGCGCACTTGTGCCCGACCGGCACGTGGGGCAGCCGATGCGCCGCCTCGAGCTGAAACACTTTGAAGATATGCATGGCGAACGCCTGCGTGCTGATGATGAGCCGGCGGCAGAAAACACGCGCGACGCGCTTGGTGGCTATGGGTGGACTCGAACCACCGACCCCAGCATTATGAGTGAAAGGCTCGATTCAGCCAAGGCTAAATAAATCTCAGCCAATCAATGACTACCGGCGACCCTAGTTCCGTCGATGCTCAGGTAAGTGGCCTCTAAGCCGGAGGCGTTCGGCACCTCCGAAGCGGGTTAGCTGGGCCGGGTTAACGACCCAGCTAACGGGTGAGAAGAACCTCGTTGGGAGCATCACCAGTGCCGCTAACGAGCTCTCTGGGCTGCGCCTAGTGCGGCGCCCTAGGTTGAGTCATGAGATGGCTCCCACGAGCACTGGCGAGTCCTGGTGACGTGACTATGATGCCGACCGATCAGCTCCACCCTGGGGTAGCGCCTCGCGAGCCCCAAAAGTTTCTCCTCCAGAGCTCGGAGAGTGCGGTTTCCGCCAGCTGATTCCGGGTGGCTTGCCGAGTAAAGACGCACGAACAGCTTTCTACCGACACCCGTGGCTTGACGTAATACGACATGCACGTCCTGAAGCAAGGGCTCCAGCAGCAGCTTGCTCAGACCGCGCATGCGAAATTTCTGCATGACGTAGATGTACTCGACTGAATTGTAGATTCGGGTGGCCGCCCTACTATCCTCACGCTCGACTTTGAAGGAGATGAACCCGGCGATCTCACATGCCTCATCGACGACGTGATAGGTCATTGTGTTCGCAGAGGCGTTGATTGAGCGGTGACCAATGTAATGGGCGTGCGCGATTTCCGACTCCATGAAGTAGTCGAACCGCTCACCCGGGCCGATGATCGGCAGTGGACCGCTAAGGTAGAACGACTCGTCAAAATCTGCAGGCGCACTGCGGTATGGGGCGCAATGTTCAGTCAAGTTCATGCGGCGCTCCTCGCCTTCCACGGGTCAATATGACGCCACAGGTCCAGCGCTTCCTCCGCAGGGATAGCGCCAGTGTCGTAAGGCTGTCCGGCTGGTGCCTTGTTGATGGGGAGCCATGTGACCGCATAGAGCGCAGGTGAGCGGAGATGCTGAGTCCTCGTGCGCACGATGTATCCAAACGCGATCAACTCGCGAAGTCCTCTCGCGAGAGAGTCCTTACTGTTGAACCCAAACCTCTTCATGCGCGACAACGTCGCCGTGAGATGGCCGTTGTTGTTGCCTACGTAGTCGGCTAGGAGCGCCAGCAGGAGCTTGGCTGCCCCGCCCGTCAGCTCGCTGTAGGTCGGATGGGTCAGCAGGGCGTGGGGCATGGATACGAACCGGACGCGCCACTGCAATTTGCCGCTGCGAGAATCCGTATCGGTGCTGGGAGTGAAAGTAGCCATCAGTGGATACCTACCTGTTCGGTGGTGAACCCACTGCCCTCAATGGCTTGGTGCTCCCTATTGAAGCGGGGTAACGCAAGGTGATGCATGGCAGCCAGGCCCCGTGGGGCGTAGATATCATCAGAAAGTGTCATAGATACGTCTCCTTTGAACGCGCGGCATGAGCCGGCGCCAACACCGCCAATCAAGGCGGATAGCTGATTAAGTGGTTGGTTATTGCAAGCTTGTTACCGGTGCCGCAGCAGGACGATTCACTGCTAGGTGTGTCGATGTGCGTGTGCATCTTCACGCGGTGGCCTGCTTGCATCGGCCGGTAGATCGTCGGTAGCCAATGGCTCCCGGGATGCGCGATGCCCGCAACATCTCTTGAGTGCTGAGTGCCATGGCTGGCGCTCGCACTTTACATAGATATTGTAGTCACGAACGAGCTAGTTTTGCATGCACTGTCAAAAAATATTTCATGTCTGCATGTTCGACGGCATGCCGATATCCGCACTAACTGAAGCGTTTGCGGAAAAGCACCTGCGCGTTGGCAGGGAGGGCTATCCAGATGGTCGCGTGAGCGACGCTGAGACTGGCCACTAAGGTGCGATATCGAGCCCCGGGATATGCATGGAGTAGGTCGTTAATCGGGTCACACCGCGCCCCGATTGACCACCCAGTCCCGTGCCCCGAAAGGCGGCCCACCTTAATAGATAACAGCAACTAAGAAAAAAGCAGTAGACCTAATAGAACAAATTAAAGAAGGAACAGAGGCCCGGGAAGTGGGACAGTGGTTCGCCCTACGGGCTCACGGGGCTTCGCCCCAGCTCGCTTCGCTCGCTCCCCCAGCGCTCGCCGCGCGGGCCGTCACAGCGCTGCCCGGCGAAGCCGGGCGGGCGCGCCGTGTCGAGTGGTTTCATCTCGTTCCGGAATTGCCTCGGCTTGAGAACAACTAACAGTGTTAAAGCACCGGGTTGGATGGGTACGGATGCATGGCAACCTAAATGCCAGAGACCGCCCCTCTCCTCCCACATAGGTGCTCCGGAATGGCATCAGGAGACAGCAGGAGGCCCGGCGAGCCACCACCTACACCCACCCCACGCGCGGAGTCATCCCGGGGCGAGTGACCTGCCTTGGGCTCTTTTGGATTGGTAACGAAAACGGGACACGGAGAGCCGGTGACTACGATGCACTGGCGGGATGAAACCGGGGCAGCCTGAACTACGGGCCGAAGTACGTCAGGCGAAGCGCATGCGCGATCTGCGCATGTCGTGACCATGAGTGTTTACTACTCGCATGCAGTCACCGGAGCATCCGCCATCTCGCAACACTTGCATGTAGCAGCACCGAGCACACCGCCTCTCCGGCTCGTTCAATACGTCAATCAAACGTCAATGTAAACGTCATGGAAAACGCAGGCGAACATCATCACCAAATCTTGCAGCCGCTAAGCGACCACCCTACACATCAATGACTTGCGGGCTTCTATAAGACGAAACCCATGTTCCATCGGCAGTCATCAGCCACTTTAAATGCTCGCCGAAAAGCACCCGGACGAAGTCCTAGGTGGGAGACGGTGACCCGGTATGGGCGGCGCCGAAGTCAGCGACGCATCAGGCAATCTCCATACAAAGGAACGAATCCGCCTGGCAATTTCTCGCTGGCTGAGATGGTGCTGGCTAGAATGACAACGACATCGCATGGGAAGCTTGGGATTCCAATCTGCTAGCCGTAGCTTCGTCACCAGCAGCGGGCAGCCGCCCAGCACCACCTTAAGGAGCTCGATTTGTCACGACTTACGGACCTCATCGCCCAGACCAAAGCCAAGAATCCCCAAATGGGTGCCGACTTGGAACGGGAGTTCAGGGCGCTGTCCTCCCGCCTGCCTTTTGGGTTGAATTTCGAGCGTCATAGTCCTGAAGTGGTTGAGCTACCGGAGCGGCCCATTCGCAGGGGCGACAAGGTGCGGGTTCTCCCGCCGCGTGGATCGACCGGGAGGGGCGACCAACGTTTGTGGCAGGTGAAAGTCATCCACAAAGCCATGAAGGTTGTCGACCTGGAATTGCTGGGAGCTGCCGAAGCGGAAAAGCAGTCGGTAGCGTTGGATGACTTGGTGGTGGTGGCGGAGTTCCGCGACACGATCTATCCGGGGCTGGTGAGCACAGGCAAGGTGCAGCGTGGTGACGACAAGCCCTTCCAAACGGTCATCAATGGCGAGAATTATCACGTCCTCAAGGCGTTGACCTACACGCACCGAGGCAAGGTTGATGTGATCTACATCGATCCGCCTTACAACACAGGGGCCAAGGACTGGAAGTACAACAACGACTACGTTGAAGGCGATGATCTGTATCGACACAGCAAGTGGCTGGCCTTTATGGAACGCCGCTTGCTGGTGGCGAAGGAATTGCTGAATCCCGCTGATTCGGTGTTGATCGTCACCATCGACGAAAAGGAGTACTTGCGCCTCGGTCTGTTGCTCGAACAAGCGTTCCCAGAAGCAGCAATCGAAATGGTGACATCCGTCATCAGCGCCAAAGGCGTCGCCCGTGTGGGGCAATTTTCGCGAGTCGAAGAGTTCATCTACTTCGTGAAATTTGGTGCTGCCTCGGTCCAATTGAGCGAACAGAACATGTTGGACGATTCCCGTTCGGCAACTGCCAAAATTGGACGTGCTATTGATTGGCTCGGATTGCGCCGCCGTGAGCCGACCGCACGTCGAGGTGCGCGACCAAATCAGTTCTACCCAATCTTTGTCAGCGTCGACTCCGGCTATATTCAGTCCATCGGTGACCCAATCACGGATGAAGTCGACCGCCTGCAAATTAAGGCGCCGAAAGGGACATTCGCTGTTTGGCCGCTCCGACCAAATGGTGACGAGGGACTTTGGGGCATAACCCCTGAAACTGCGAAGCGATACCTCAAAAGTGGATTCATCCGTTCAAGAAATCATAAGCCAGAGGAAGAGCGAGCAGCCATTCACTATTTGCCGAGCGGCACTGTTGATGGGATCCAAGATGGGCGAATCCAAGTAACTGGGCATGACGTCGATGGCGCAGTTCAGGCAATTTATCTTGAGAAGAAAGGAGTCATTCCCAAACGCGTGTGGAACATGCCGTCACACAACGCTGAAAATGGCGGGTCGCTGGTTCTTTCTCGGCTGATACCAGAACGTCGCTTCCCGTTCCCGAAGTCCCTTTATGCTGTTGAGGATGCGCTGCGTTTCTTCGTAGCCGATAAACCAGATGCAGTCGTAGTCGACTTCTTCTCCGGCTCGGGCACCACCGCGCACGCCACGATGCGCTTAAATCGCCAAGACGGTGGCCGCCGCCAGTGCATCTCCGTCACCAACAACGAAGTGGCAGCTGAGGAGCAAAAGAAGCTAGGTGGCCAGGGATTGAGGCCCGGTGACTCCGAGTGGGAGCAATGGGGTATCTGCGACTACATCACCAAGCCGCGCGTGCGAGCCGCCATTGCCGGGAAGACTCCGGACGAAGAACCGATCAAGGGCGACTACAAGTTCACCGACGAATTCCCAATGGCCGAAGGCTTCAAGGAGAACGCCGAGTTCTTCACCCTGACCTACGAAGCGAAGGATGCGGTCAACCACAACTTGGCCTATGCCCGCATTGCACCGCTTCTATGGCTGCGCGCAGGCGCGTGCGGAAAACGCATCGCCAAGCTGCCTGTGGAAGGCTGGGCTGTGGCCGATACCTATGGCCTGCTGACCGAAGTGGACAAGGCCACGGCCTTCATCAAGACCGTGACCAAGGCTGGTAAGAACCTGCGTATCGCCTACATCGTCACCGATGACGACCGCAGCTTCCAAGCTGTAGCGCGGCGCCTGCCTGCAGACGTTGAGCCAGTGCGCCTGTATGAGTCGTACTTGACCAATTTCAGTTTTGCCAACGGGGAATAAGGATGAAGTTCACCCTCAAGGACTACCAATCCGATGCGGTGCGAGATGCCTTAGGCAATCTCAAGAAGGCGCGAAAGTATTGGCATGGTGACACTGATAAGACCGCGTTCTCGCTAACTGCGGTAACCGGCGCGGGCAAGACGGTCATGGCTGCTGCTGCCTTCGAGGCGCTGTTTCACGGCGACGATGAATTTGAGTTCGATGCAGATCCCGGCGCGGTGGTGATCTGGTTCAGTGATGACCCCTCGTTGAACGAGCAGACCCGTTTTCGTCTGATGGAAGCAAGCGACCGCATCAACCACACCGACATGCTGGTGGTGGAACACCCTTTCAGCCGTCCAAAGTTCGAAGCCGGGAAGATTTACTTCCTCAATACGCAGAAGTTCGGCAAAAACAGCCTTCTGGTTAGAGGCTTTGAGGGCGAGGCTGACCTGATCACAGAAACAAAGCCCGACGCGCAAGCATTCACCCTCTGGGACACCATCCAAAACACCATCGACGACCCGGATTTGACCCTGTATCTGGTGCTGGACGAGGCCCATCGCGGCATGGGCAATCCATCCGCCGCCATCCAAAACAACAAGAGCACGATTGTCCAGCGGCTCATCAATGGCTCCGGCAGTGTGCCGGGCATTCCCGTGGTGTGGGGCATTTCGGCCACGGTGGAACGCTTCAACAAGGCGATTGAAGGCGCGATCAAGCGCACGAAGTTGCCCGACGTGGTCGTGGACTCGGCCAAGGTTCAAGAGTCCGGCCTCATCAAGGACACCATCCTTCTCGACATTCCTGACGAAGTCGGTGACTTCGATACCGTGTTAGTGCGTCGCGCTGCCGACAAGCTGAAGACATCCGCCGACGCGTGGGCCGAATACGCGAAGCAACAAAACGATTCGCGAGTAGTCGTACCCTTGATGGTCTTGCAGGTTCCAAATACTCCCGACCCGAACGAAATTGGGCGCGCTTTGGACACCATCTACGAGCGTTACCCAGAATTGCCTCTGGGTAGTGTGGCGCATGTGTTCGGCGAGCACTCGACCCAGCGATTCGGCAACCGTGACGTGCCCTACATCGAGCCGCAACGCGTGCAGGAATCGACGTGGGTGCGCGTGCTGGTGGCCAAGGACGCCATTAGCACCGGCTGGGACTGTCCACGCGCCGAGGTCATGGTGTCTTTCCGCTCCGCCAACGACCGCACCCACATCACCCAGCTCCTTGGCCGCATGGTGCGTTCTCCGCTGGCGCGTCGCATCCCCGGCAATGAACGCTTGAATTCGGTGGACTGCCTGTTGCCGAAGTTCAACAAGAAAACTGTGGAAAGCGTGGTCGATGCGCTGATGAAAGGCGACGACACTTTGCCGGCGACACCCGGGCGCATCTTGGTCAATCCGGTGGAGATGCGGCCCAATCCCGCGGCATCCGATGCTGTCTGGGAGATATTCGAGGCCTTACCGTCGCAATCCCGTCCACAACGCAATGCAAAACCAGCAAAACGTTTAACAGCACTTGCACAGGAGCTGGCGGATGACGGCATCCTCGAAGGTGCAGGAAGGAAGGCCCACGCCTTGCTCCACGAGGCCTTGGATGTATTTCAGCAAGGGCAGAAGGAAAAGATCGAAGCCAAACGCAAAGCTGTTCTGACCGTGGATGGTCAAACCTTGAAAGCTGATTTGAAAGGCAAAGCAAAGTCTTTTGATGACTTCTGGGAGGACGCCGACATGGCGGTGATTGACGATGCCTACCGCCGAGCGGCGCGCGTCTTCACCCCAGACATCTCCCGCACTTATGTCGACCATCTTGCCTACAAGGTAGCCAACCCCGACGACGACGCGGAGGAGTTTTTGGAGGCCATCGCGGAAGCACGCGTGACCGTCGCAGGCTTGGGACTGGTAACAGAAATCGCGCCTTACTTCGATGCCGAAGCCGACAAGCTGGCGAAGGAATGGCTGGCGCTGCATGGGCCGCAGATCAAGGGGCTCACCGACGACCGCAAAGAGTCCTATCGGCAGATAGTCGAGATGAGCACAGAGCCGCAGGACGTGGACATGGTTAAGCCCGAAGCCAAGTTCGAGCCGACCAAGGCACGCGATGGCGAAAAGGAAACCGACCTGCCCGTTTGGAAGAACCATCTACTCTGTGACGAGAACGGTAGCTATCCGGCAGAGTTGAATGCTTGGGAAGCGAAGGTTGTCGAGACCGAATCCAAGCGCAAGGGTTTCGGCTTCTGGTATCGCAATCCTCAACAGCCAGGGCAATCGTCGCTAGGCATCGCCTACCTCATTGGTGATCGGTGGGAGATCGTCCGACCGGATTTCGTTTTCTTCGCCACGCAGGACGACGGATCGGTAGCGGCTGATATCGTGGACCCACATGGCACCCATCTGGCCGATGCGCTGCCGAAGCTTCAGGGATTGGCAATCTACGCAGAAACTCATGCGAGCAAATACCGGCGCATTGAAGCGATTGCCGAGGGCGGTGGCAGGTTGCGAGCGCTGGATTTGACACGCTCAGACGTCCGCGCGGCAATTACGACGGCGAGCGACGCCAAGAGCCTCTTCGGGTGCGCGTTGGCACGTGACTACGAGTGAGAACCCGATTCTCGCAATCTCTCTGGGAGACGTATCGTGAAATTGCCTAAAGCGGGTGGGACTTATTCCACTGAAAGATTGGGCATCAGTGCTGTGCAGTCCTATGCGGCGCATCAGTCGCAGATATGGCGTGAGACAAACACCGGGGATGTGGGGGTTGACGGGAACATCGAATTTGTTAGTCCAGATGGCTTTGCCACAGGGCGACTCGTTGCCATTCAGGCCAAAGCTGGTGTGTCATATTTCGAGCAGAAAAAGAAAACAGTAAGTGGATGGAAGTTCTACCCCAGCGAGGCACACAGAAATTACTGGGAAAATTTCCCGCTACCTGTTCTGCTCGTTCTGCATGACCCGGACACACAGAAAACCTATTGGACCGATGCGCGCCAAGCGCTGAGGAATCCCGGGGATGAAAAGGCTTATATCGAGGTGCCATCCACAAATGTCTTGGATGGAACGGAGCCTTTTAGGTTATTCGAGAACGCAGGAGTCCAGAATTTGGATTTTGTCCCTGACATCGAAGAAATTCTGACACGCTTGCTGGAAACCAAGTCGTGCAACAGTAGCTTCCCACTAAGTTACTTTGACTTGTTCGTTCACGGGCTGACCAATATCTGCCGCAGCCTCTACTATGGAACGGACGCGATAGTTAATGCAGTCGAATTCAACCTTGAAGCATCTAGCTCTCCGTTCGGCATGGGGATGGGTAATGACGAACAGGAGTTTGCTTTCGGTTTCGTTAAGTTCCTTTTGGCACAAAATCTCGCCCAAGTCGATTACTCGGATTGCTTGATTGATTGGGTTGATCGGCAGATGCAGCCGCAGTTCGTTGCGCCGCTTACCTCACGAGGCAGGTCGCTCGTAAAGATCATCGGTGAGAAGGAAGACAAATTGGTTGCGGACGGCAAAATCGCTGGCGGAAATAATTACAGGGTGGCTCAGGAAGGTTTCTTTGGCATGGTTGCAGAGTCCTACTTCGGCAGATTTTCCAGAATCAAGAAATTCCAAGACGCATGCAGCTAAGCCGCCAGCGTCTCTACCGCCGCAGCCAAGTGTTCTGGAGCCAGATGTGCATATCGCAGGGTCATCGTCAGGTCGGCATGACCTAGTAACTCGCCGACGGTATTTAGGCACCGTTCCATCGGATAAAGCTGGATTGGTGCAAAGAACTAAGCGATTTGATACCTCACGAGTTATTTTCGGCGGGTTCGAGAGAAGGGAATAGAATCAAATGACCCCAAGCAAGCCGATCGGAAGGACACTGATTTTCATTAGTCACGCCACGCCACAGGACAACGATTTCACGCTCTGGCTGGGCGCTCGACTGGCAAGCGCCGGATATTCTGTCTGGTCGGACGTGACGAAGCTGATCGGTGGCGAAACGCATTGGGACAACATAGAGGCTGCCGTCCGCGAGCATGCCATCAAGGTCGTGTCCGTGTGCTCGACCATCTCTGTCACAAAAAAAGGCTTTAAGGACGAACTATCCTTAGCTTTGGCGGTGGAGCGGCAACATAGTCTTGCCGATTTTGTCATTCCCGTCCGACTTGATAGTCTCGCCTACGCAGAATTTCCTACCGAGATCATCCGACGAAACGGCATCGATTTTTCCGAGGCTTGGCAAGACGGTCTCGGAAAGCTGCTCAGGAAATTGGAGCTCGACAATGTTCCCCGCGCATCAGCGACCGACACTGATGCGTTATCAGCTTGGTCAAAATCCTTACTCCAGATTGATCGCGACATCTCAGAAATCAGCGAAACGTTGATGGGCAACGTGCTTGCAGTAATTCAAGGACCGATTGCGATCAACATTCATCAGATCAAAACTGGCACGTCAGTTTCTCCTGCGGACATGCTTGCATGGCCCGCTGAGATTAAGGGGCAGTGGACGATCAGTTTCGCTCGGCTTGAGAAGAGCGATCCAACCCACTTCGAGCATTTCAGTCAACTTGATCTATCGCACTTTGTTGAAAGCGGTGGTGGCCCAGCGCTATCACTTGGTCGCCAAGACCCACACAACATCGTCAGCAGCATCCTGCGTCAGGCGTGGGGTCGGTATGCCCAGAGCAAGGGTTTGCTCGGCCAAGGGTTTGCCAACGGACGTGTCGGCTACTTTCTGCCTGCAGAGGAAGGGGGAAGCAAGAGAACATCATTCAAGGGTCCGACGGGCATCTCTGGCGCCCGGGCTCTGAATGGGTTCAGCCCTAAGAACAACGTCTACTGGCACTACGCACCGGAGCTTCTCCCGGTCGTAGGCAAGCCACTGACATTCTCTGTCGCACCGCACGTCATTTTTACGGAAGACGGAAAGACACCACTTTCAGATACCGCACGGGCGCATCGCCTACGGCGCCGCTTCTGCAAAAGCTGGTGGCAAGATCGCTGGCGAGACATGATGCTGGCGTATCTCGCCCATCTGGCCGGTGGAAAGGACACGCTTGAAATTCCGCTCTCGGAATCATTCAGCCTCGTCTTGGACGCACATCCCGCACTATTCGACTGCCCGGTCACCGCTGCGGCACCCATCGCTGAGCCGCAGGATGACGAAGCAGATGATCCCGCTATTGATGAGCACGACGCGGACGATGAAGAGTCACCGGAAATGGACGCCGAGGAATATCCGTGATGAGCGCACCACAAAAGCTCGAATTCATCCCGGAGCCCAAGCTGATTTTTGGCAAAGGTCAGGTGCTCGAATCGCCGAAGGACGGCCTCTTTCTATTCGGCCCGCTGAGCGATGCCGCACACGGAGGTAGCTTGCGCTTCGGCGTCGTCGGCACTAGCGCTGGGATAGGCCACTTTCGCCATTGGGTAGAGCAAGTGCGTGGGTTTATTCCTGCGCTAGATTCGAATTCTGCTCAGCACCGTCCTTTCCCAGGATTCGAAGCAGCATTCGGGCTGAAATTTCCTGCACAGGCTGTCCGCGAGATTGCCGTGACCGATGCAAATATCAACTCCGCGCTTTATATCGCAGATCGCCACCAAGCGATCTACAAGGCGGTGGATGTGTTCGCCGACCCCATCCGCCGCTACCTTGCTCAGGAGGAAGCGCTTGTTGATGTCTGGTTCGTTGTCATTCCGGATCGAGTTCATGAATTCGGCAGGCCTCAATCCGTCGTTCCAAAAAATCTTCGGATCGAACCGCAACGTGGAATCAACAAGAAGTTGGCCAAAAATCTTCTGTCAGAACCGTCGCTTTTTCCAGAGGATGCGACCGCCGCAACACCCTATTACTACGAGTTGAATTTTCACAACCAACTCAAGGCTCGGTTATTGGAGGGGAACCACCGCGCTGTGGTCCAGATCATTCGCGAAACGACGCTCGCGCCGCAGGCATTCCTCAACGCCAAAAACGAACCGATCCGAAAGCCTCAAGACCCTGCAACTGTCGCTTGGAACCTCTGCACAACGGCCTATTTCAAAACAGGTCTACGCCCTTGGCGGCTGGCAGATGTCCGTCCGGGTGTCTGCTATATCGGTCTCGTCTTCAAGCAGCTGGAAACTTCGCAGGATGAGAGTGCCGCCTGCTGCGGCGCGCAGATGTTTCTCGATTCCGGGGATGGCATGGTATTCCGAGGCGCAGTCGGACCTTGGCGCACAGGTCGCAAAGGCGAGTATCACTTGCAGCGCGACAGCGCTCAGAAGCTCATCGCGATGGTGGTCGATGCCTACAAAAACATCCACGGCACTTATCCGACTGAATTGTTCATTCACGGCAAGACGTACTTCAATAGTGAAGAGTGGGAAGGCTTCAAAGCAGCGGTGCCGTCGGAAACGAATCTGGTCGGCGTGCGCATACGTCAGGCTAGTGGCGTCAAGTTATTCCGCTTCGAACGCCATCCCGTTCTGCGCGGAACAGCGCTATGCCAGAGCGAACGCACCGGCTATTTGTGGACCAAGGGTTACATCCCTTATTTGAAGACTTACCCCGGCCGAGAAACACCCAATCCGCTGCGAATTGACATCGTTCGCGGCGAGGCCTCGTTAACGCGTGTAATGCGCGACGTGATGGGCCTAACCAAACTCAACTTCAATGCATGCATCTACGGCGACGGTGAGCCCGTCACACTGCGGTTTGCGGACGCGGTAGGCGAAATACTGACGGCTGGGCCGCCCGACCGCGATCAGCCCCCACTTCCCTTTAAGCATTACATCTGAAACGGGCGTGTGTTGACTCGAATCGACAAACGGAAACTTCGATTGGAAGCTAGACCGACAATTTCTCTACCGCCGCAGCCAAGTGCTCAGGTGCTAAATGGGCATAACGCAAGGTCATCGTCAGGTCGGCATGACCCAGTAACTCCCTGACTGTGTTCAGGTCCACTCCACCCATCACCAGTCGGCTCGCAAAGTGATGGCGCAGATCGTGGAACCGGAAGTTTTGGACCTTTGCCGCAATCAGCAGGCTTCCCCAGCCATTCTTGACGCTCGCCACGCCGAATACGGACCCAGCGCCGCCTGTCTGCGACGCCCACTGCTTCAGCACGGCGAGAGCCTCGGTGTTTAGCGGCACATGCCGCTGCTTGCCGCTCTTTGCGTTCTCCCGCCGGACCGTCAGCATCCGAGCGTCGAGATTAATATCTGACCACTCCAACGCCAGCAGTTCGCCACGACGCAGGCCAGTGTTCATAGCCAGCAGCACAACCGGCGTTAGATGGTCGGCGTAGGCTCCCGCAGGTATTTCCGGGTAGAGGTTGCGCTTCCTCGCTCCCCGCCATTCATTGGCCGACGCACGCGCTGCTGCCAACGATGCGTCTCTATCCCTCAGCGCCTGCCGCAGCCGCTTTTCCTCAGCGACGCTCAGGAACCGCACGACGCTCCGGGGCTGAGCAGCCTTCATGCGAAGGCGGATTAGCGGGTTGGTCTCAACCACACCCCACTTCACAGCCTTGGACAGAACAGAGCGCAGACTTGCCAGATCCCGCCATGCAGTTGCCTTCGTAATTGTCGTTTCAGCTCCCGGTCGAGTCCTACTCCGGAGCCGCTCAGTCCACCAACGCGCAACCCACGCCTCGTTGATTTCAGAAAGGGGCTTGGGCAAGCCTTTGGCGAAAACCCGCTTTATGCGCTCGGCATACTTGTCCGCTCCTTTGAGCTCGGTTTGAGCCCAAGGAGCGTAGTGGTCGTCAAGAAACGTCTCCAGCGTGATCCGAGGCAGCTTGGGCTTGGCAATGCTAGGTAGCCCGGTCTGGATGAATTCCGCGATGATCTTGCGGGCGAGCTCCCGGGCTTGGTCGAGGGACAGGTGCCCAGCGGAACCCAGCGTGCGGCGCTTCCCATGCGCCCAGGTGACGATCCAAGCCTTGTGCCCAGAAGGTTGCACTCTGAACAGCAGGCCTCGCACCTGAGCGTCCCTGAGCTCGTAGGGGCGATCCTCTGGCTGGGCAGTGACGACGATTCGTTTCGTGAGGGCGGTTCGCATTGGGCTAAGGCTTCCGTAAGTGGGGCGTAAGCCAGAACTTAAGGAGGCCTGAGATTTGGTGTCCGGACGAGGATCGTCCGCATCGAGACGATGAATCGACCTAAGTCCTTGAAAGCAAAAAGCCCGCTGAATGCGGGCTTTTGACGTTCTACAGTGCCTTGGTGGCTATGGGTGGACTCGAACCACCGACCCCAGCATTATGAGTGCTGTGCTCTAACCAGCTGAGCTACATAGCCTTGAGGAAACCCGCCATGCCGGATCAGAACGATACGAGCGGGGCGCGGCAGTGTAGTCGTGTAGCTCGGCTGGTTCAAGTCCGCAGCTTGCTGCCGCTTCACGCGCTGTGGTTGAATCGGCTGCAGGACTGGGTGCGGTCTTGCGCGGCAATGCGCGCCGTACGACTCCAGGAGGCTACATGATTGATGTTGATGGCTATCGTCCGAATGTAGGCATCGTGCTGCTGAATGCAGCCGGTCAGCTGTTCTGGGCGCGCCGGATCAATCGTGATGGCTGGCAGTTTCCGCAGGGCGGCATGCGCTCAGACGAAACCCCGCTGGAAGCCATGTACCGCGAGCTGGAAGAGGAAACCGGGCTAGCCGCACATCATGTGGAAGTCATCACCGCGACCCATGGCTGGCTGCGCTATCGCCTGCCCAACCGCTATGTGCGCCATCACCAGCGCCCTACCTGCATCGGCCAGAAGCAGGTGTGGTTCCTGCTCAGACTGGTCGGCGGCGAGGACGCATTGAAGCTGGATGCCTGCGACAAGCCAGAGTTCGATCTCTGGCGGTGGGTCGACTTCTGGTACCCCGCCGCGCACGTGGTCAACTTCAAGCGACAGGTTTACGAGCGGGCGCTGCGCCACTTCGCGCCCTTGGTGGAGACCCTGTGCAGTGTCGAACTCGGCACGCTGCCGCCGCGGGATAACGCGGAAACGCCGCCAACCGGGCCACGTGACGGCCGCGAGGCGGCCTGAACGGATTCGACAACGACCGGCGAACTGATTGTTGACAATCATTCGTATTCGCGTTCTTATACGCGGCATGTATATCTGCATGTGCAACGCCGTTACCGATCATGACATCCGCCGCGAAGCGGCTGATGGCGTGCATTCGTTTGCCGAATTGCAGGCGCGCACCGGCTGCTCCGATTGCTGCGGCTGCTGCGAGCAGGAAGCCCGTGCCACGCTCGACAAGGCGGTTTCGCAGGTGCTATGCCAGCTGCCGCTCGCTGCCGCCTGAGCCTTCCCGTTACCCCTCCCGATCAACCGCCCGCTTGGTCCATGCACATTCGACGTGCGGGCTAATCGTCGCCATTCGCATTTCGTCCGTGCCTGTGCGGACTTTGTATAGTCGACACAGACTGTCGCGTGGAGAAAGGCCATGAAAGGTGATGCCAAGGTCATCGAATTCCTCAACAAGGTGCTCTACAACGAGCTGACCGCGATCAACCAGTATTTCCTGCATTACCGCATGCTCAAGGACTGGGGTTACACCGAACTGGCCGAGCACGAGTACAAGGAGTCGATCGAGGAGATGAAGCATGCCGATCATCTGATCGAGCGAATCCTGTTCCTCGACGGCCTGCCGAACCTGCAGCACCTGGGCAAGCTGCGCATCGGCGAGAACGTGCTGGAGTCGCTGCAGGGCGACCTGGATCTGGAACTGGCCGCCGTGGTCGATCTGCGCGCCGCGATTGCGCACAGCGAAGGCATTGCCGACTACATCAGCCGCGATCTGTTCAAGGACATCCTGCACGACGAGGAAGAACACATCGACTGGCTGGAAACCCAGTTCAGCCTGATCAAGGACATCGGCGCGGAGCGCTACCTGCAGAGCAAGATGCAGAGCTAAACCACGCCATGTGCGGCTGCGCCGGATGGCGCTGCCGCATTGAAGCGTGCACCGGTTCCTTGACGCTTTCAGCACAGCAGGGCTATATCTTCAGTTTTCCCGGAATGGCCTTCATGGCTTCACGACCACCGCCGCGCTTCGTCGTGCGCAGGCATGATGACGTCGGCCATCGACGGCGCTGGTGGTGGCTTGGTCTGGCCTGGCTGGTCAGCCTGTTGCTGGTCGGCCTGATCGTCGGCAGCTTGAGTCGGCGTGCCACGCCCGCCGCCATCGATCTCAGCCAGCAACGCGCCTTGCAGGCGCGAATCGGTGATCTCGAACAGCAGGTCGCAAACCTGCAGCGCGCCGCCCAGGTCAATGAGGTCGCTACCCGTTCGTTGCGCGGCACCTTGGCCCAACGCGAGGAAGAACTCAGCGGCCTGCGTGCCGACCTGGGTTTCTATGCGCGACTGATCGGTGGCGATGCCCAACGACAGGGCCTGAAGTTGCAGGAGGTAAAGCTGCAGCCGATCACCGGTTCGCGCGGCTGGAATCTCACCCTGAGCTTGACTCAGAACGCCAAGCGCGGCGAAGAGACCACCGGCAACGCCACCATCAGTGTGGAGGGTTTGCGCGGCGACAAGGTGGTCACCCTGGCTTGGCCGGCGCTGGGCGATGCCACGAAGAAAGAGGGCATGCCGTTCCGCTTCATGTATTTCCAGCAGTTGCACGGCACCCTCGTGTTGCCGGCGGATTTCCGCCCGACGCGACTGCGCATTCTCATACAGCCTGCCAGCGGCGATCCGGTTGACCGTACCGTCGCCTGGGGCGCCGCACTGAGCGGCAATATCACTACTGCCGAGGGGGATCACGATGCTCAACCGTAAACGTAAAGAGCGCAATCACACCAGCCAAGAGACCAGCCTGATTGCCCGCGGCACGCTGATCCGAGGCGACCTTCGCTTCAGCGGCGCGTTGCATCTGGATGGCCGCATCGAAGGCACCGTACTGGGCGAAGGCGACGATGCCATGTTCACGCTCAGCGAGCATGGCCAGGTGCATGGCGAGATCCGCGTGCCGCAAGCGGTGATCAACGGCCACGTGACCGGTGATGTCTATGTCAGCGCCCGGCTGGAACTGGCGCCGCAGGCGCGTATCGACGGCGACCTGCGCTATCACACGCTGGAAATGGCCGCCGGTGCGCAGGTCAACGGGCGCATCTCGCGCCAGGCCGAGGAAGCGCAGCGTGAGTTGCCGGCACCGGATGCCGAGCTCGACGAGGCCGTGCCGGCCTGAAGCGGTATGCTTGCGCTTGCCCGTCCCGACCCCATCTAGATGACCATGGAAACTCTCGTCGCGATCCCCGATTACCGCAGCAGTGGCGCGCCGCTGCTGTTCACGGCCGCTGCCGCGCACAAGGTGCATGAGCTGATTGCCGAAGAAGGCAATCCGGCATTGAAGTTGCGCGTGTACATTAGCGGTGGCGGTTGCTCCGGATTCCAGTACGGCTTCACCTTCGACGAAGCCCAGGCCGAAGACGACTTTGCGGTCGAGCGCGAAGGCGTGACCCTGCTGTGCGATCCGCTGTCGCTGCAGTACCTCACCGGCGCGCAGATCGACTACGCCGAGAACCTCAGCGGCGCGCAGTTCGTGATCAGCAATCCGAATGCCAAGACCACCTGCGGCTGCGGCTCCTCGTTCTCCACCTGAGCGGATCGTTCCATGGATCGGTCCAAGCTGCCGCGTCCCAACACTTTCGCCGGGCTCAGCCTGATCCTCGACCGGATCGCCGAGCGGCGCGATGAATCCGCGTGGATCGCCGAACAGGCAAACTCGACCGAGGCACGCTATCTGTTGCTGGATGCGGCCGGCGAAGCCTTCATGCGGTGCGATCGTGAGGCGCTGCGCTGGCTTGACATCCATGAGCGCGCACAATGGCTCGGCGACGTACCCACAACCCTGCTCGGCATCGCCGACCAGCGGCCACATTTTCTGCTGGTGCTGGACGATACCCACCGTATCGACGAACTGGAGAACGCACTCGGCGCACGCCGCATGAACCTGCGCAGCGCCGGCCTGCAGCTGGCGGCTGACGAGGCGGGCCTGTTCGCCTATGCCAAGGGCCTGGCGCACTGGCAGCGTGAGACGCGCCATTGCGCCCGTTGTGGCGCACCGCTGCAGCTCGTCGCCGCAGGCCATCGCGCGCAGTGCACCAATCCGGACTGCGCGCGCCTGCATTTCCCACGCACCGATGCTGCCGTCATCATGCTGGTCGAGCACGACGGCGCCTGCCTGCTCGGCCGCCAGGCCAGTTGGCCGCCCGGCCGCTATTCGACGCTGGCCGGTTTCGTCGAGCCGGGTGAATCGCTGGAGGACGCAGTGCGCCGCGAAGTAGCCGAGGAAGCCGGCGTCATCGTCGACGAGGTGCACTATCACTCCTCGCAACCATGGCCGATGCCTGCCTCGCTGATGGTCGGCTTCATCGCCACCGCGATGTCGCGCCGGATCGACATGCGCGACCAAGAACTGGAAGACGCGCGCTGGTTCACGCCGCAGCAGATCGTCGAGAGCATCGCCGATGGCAGCTTCGTGCCGTCCACCGCGCTGTCGGTGTCGTACCGGTTGCTGGCGTACTGGCTGCAGCAGCGTGCCGGACTGGATCTGGATAGGTTGGCCGCAACCATTCCCTCAGGTTGATCCAGCCCGGAGTGGCCGCCCCTCGCGCAACACCATCCGACGCCGATCTGTGGAATAAGCGGTCTCTCGCATACAATGCAACGACTGCTTGCGAGTTCATTCCGTCATGGCCATCAGTCTGCTTGTTGCCCTCATCGCCCTTGGCCTGCTGCATGTCATGCCGCAGCTCGCACGCTGCCGCGGCGATGGTCTGTTTCGTCGCTGGGTAACGCAGCTGGCGGATACCAGCGGCAGCGGTCGGGTCGCGCTGGCCCTGCTGCTGCCGACCGTGTTGTGCGCGCTGCTGTGGTGGTTGCTCGGCCACACTCCGCTGGGCGGATTGCTGCAACTGCTGTTTTCGCTGACCGTGCTGCTCTACTGCTTCGGCCCGCGTGAATTCGAGGCCGACCTGGAGGCGGTCCTCGGCGCGCCGGATGGTGTCAGCCGCGAGGCCGCGGCGCAGACGCTGGCCGACGATGGCTCTCCGATCGCGTGGAACGCATCGGCCTTGGGCGTGGCGATCGCCTACGCCGCATTGCGCCGTCGTTTCGCCGTGCTGCTGTGGTTCTTCCTGCTTGGACCGGCCGGCGCACTCCTGTATCGGCTGGCGCAGACGCTGGCACGCAGTGACTCGTTGCAACTCGACTCGAGCAGCCACAGCGCTGCCCGCTACGTGGCCAATGCGCTGGACTGGCTGCCGGCCCAGCTGCTGACTTTCACGCTGGCCTTCGTCGGCCACTGGGACGCCGTGATCGGTGCCTGGCGACGCTGGCACAGTCAGGCCGCACCTACCAGCTGGTACAGCAGCGAGCCGGGTTTTCTGGGCGCCGCGGCGCAAGCCGATGTACTGATCGACATCGAGGCCGGTGACGGTTACGCCGAAGAACACAGCGATCCGCTGGCCGAACTGGTGCGGCTGCGCAGCGCCTTGCTGCGCGCGCTGCTGGCGTGGCTGAGCGTGGCGGCACTGATCGTGATCGGCGGCTGGGTGAGCTGACCCAGGCTAGGCGAATTCGCCGCGCAGTTCGCGTATCCGCGCCTCCAGGATCGCCACGGTGACCTGCTCCGGCGCCAGCGGTGCATCGACCACCAATTCCACCCGTGCGCGAAAACGTCGCGGCATGCGTGCCCGGCGCAACATCGAGTCGCGCCGACTCCACACGCTGCCCCACAGGCCGCGCAAGGCCATCGGTACTACGGGCACCAGCCGGCGTGCCAGGATCTTCTCCACGCCCGGACGGAATGCCGCGATCTCACCATCGCAAGTCAGCCCACCTTCGGGAAAGATGCACACCACCTCGCCAGCGGCCAGCGCCTCGTCGATCGCGTCATAGGCCTGTTGCAGCACCGCCGGATCTTCCTTGTAACCGGCGATCGGGATCGCCTTGGCCGTGCGGAACACGAAGCGCAGCAGCGGGATGTTGAAAATCTTGTAATACATCACAAAGCGCACCGGCCGCCGCAGGTTCGCCATCAGCAGCAGCGGATCCATGAAGCTGACGTGGTTGCATACCAGCAGCACCGGCCCTTCGTCAGGGATATGCTGGGTGCCGTCGGTGCGCACGCGATACAGCGTGTTCACCAGCACCCAGGTGATGAAGCGCATCACGAACTCGGGCACCAGGGTGAAGATGTACACGGCCACCACGATGTTGAGCAGCGCCGCGGCAAGAAATATCTGCGACGCATCGAGGCCGAGCGCGCCCAGCCCCAGTCCGAAGCCGGCCGCCAGCACGATCAACATCGCATTCATGATGTTGTTGCCAGCAATGATGCGCGACAGCTTCGCGCGCGGCGCGCGCGCCTGCACGAAAGCGAACAACGGCACCACGTAGAAGCCGGCGAACACGCCGATCAGGGTGAGGTCGAGCACGATGCGCCAACTGCCCGCGCCATGCAGGAACGCCAGCCAGTCGAGCCCGCGCACCACCGCTGCGCCGTGCCGCGCGAAGTACAGGTCCACGCCGAACGCAGTGAGTCCGAATGCACCCAGCGGCACGAGACCGATCTCTACCCGTTTGCCCGACATCCGTTCGCACAGCAGCGCGCCGATGCCGCTACCGATCGAGAATAGCGTCAGCACCAGCGTGTACACCGAACTGTCGCCGCCCAATGTGGCGCGCGCGTAGATTGGCAACTGCGCGATCAGCACCGTGCCGAAAAACCAGAACCACGAGATGCCCAGCACCGCGTTCCACACCGCGCGGTCCGCGTGCGTGATGCCGATCACCCGCGCCGTTTCGCTAAAGGGGTTCCAGTTGAACTTCAGCTCGGGCGCGGTGGCCGGCGCCTGTGGAATCTTCCGACATGCCAGATAACCGATCACCGCCACCACGATCGTCAGCCCCGACGCCAGCAGCGGCCCCATGCCTGCCACCCGCATCAACTCGTTGCCGGCGATCATGCCAATCAGCATCGCCAGTTGCGTACCCATCTCCACCAGCCCGTTGCCACCAACCAACTCGGTGGGCTTCAGCGCCTGCGGCAAGATCGCGTACTTGATCGGCCCGAACACCGTCGAGTGGATGCCCATCATGAACAGCACCATCAGCAGCAGTGCGAGATGGTGCGTGTAGAAACCAACCACCGCGACCGCCATCGCCGCGATCTCGAACAGCTTCACCCAACGGATAATGCGTGTCTTCTCGAACTTCTCCGCCAACTGCCCGGCGGTGGCCGAGAACAGGAAGAACGGGATGATGAACAGCGCCGGCGCCAGGTTCGTGTACAACGACGACGCGTGATCGCTCAAGCCCATCTGGTACGCCACCAGCATCACCAGCGCATTGCGGAACGCGTTGTCGTTGAACGCACCCAGCGCCTGGGTCCAGAAGAACGGCGCAAACCGCCGCTTGCCCAGCAGTGCGAATTGACTCATACGATATCCTGATGTTGATCCATCCATATTGCGCTTGAGGTATGGCGGATTCGGCAAGTATTGCCGCCAGCGAACTCCTGACACAACTCGAACACATAAAAAAAAACGCCACCCGATCAAGAGTGGCGTTTCTTCAAGACAAGGTCAGAGCAAGATGCTCATTCCTTTGGACGTGACTCTTAGTAATCGTACGACATCGAAAGACGGACATAACGCGGTGCCATATAGTAGGTACCAATGCCGTAGGTATTCGAGACCGTGGACACGTTGGTCACAGAGCGAGGATCGGTATTGGTGACCTTGCGCTGGTTGAGCACGTTGAACACGTTGAGCCCAAAGGCCAACTTGTGATCCACGAAAGCCGGTCGGTAGGTTACGCCGAGGTCGACCTTCTCCGTCCACGGCGTGTTACCCGCGGCTCCCGGCCCACTGGCCTTCCCGAAGCAGAAGTGATAGTCACCACCGTAGCCGATCGGATCAGTCTGATTGGGACCGAAATAGCCCAAGCAGTTCTTCGGCGAACCCGACTGGATACGAGCCGCGGCGGATACCAGCCACTCCGGCGTGATCTGATAGCTACCGTAGACCTTGAGCTGGTGCCGGCGATTGTTTGCCAGCAAACCGCCACTGGCAATCATCAGCTCAGCTGCATCCCAATCTTCCGTCTTGGACACGTCGTCCTGACCGAGATCCGAGCGAACCTGACCTTCGGTGTTGCCCCAGCTACGCGAGAAGGTGTAATCCACGCGTGCCTGCCACTTGCCGTTAAACGGGTGTTCAAGATACATGTCGAGGGCGTAGTACTTGCGCTTGGCACCCTGGTTGAAGCCCCAATCAGCCTGGGACATCTGGACGCTCTTGTAACCGCCGTTCGAGTCGTTGAGCAGGAAGGTGTTGGTCTTGCCCGGGTTGAAGATATAGCAGCTGTGGATATCGAGCGTCGAGGTGTCGATGCCCTGAGCCGTCAGCTTCTCGTCGATCTTGCCGCCATCGCAGACGTCATCGATCGCGGACTGCAACTGGCGGAAAGTCGCCTTCGCGCCATAAGCCCAATCTGCGCCCCAGGTTTTGTCGAAGCCGAGAATCGCCTCATCCTGATACTGCGACTTCAGGTCGGTCGGGGCGAAAGTCTTGTTGTCCGGTGCAACGCCGTACTCGCCATTGGCGGAGACCGGACCCGGGCTGAATGTGGTCAGACCAGTCGGAGCGCCCGTCACCGGGTTGATACCGGTGTAGGTGAAGTATTCGCGGGTAAAGGTGGACGCAGACGCGCCACGGATCGCCACACTGTTGGGCAACGCGAGGAAGTAACGACCCAGGTTGCCGTAGACCTTGAACGTCGAGTCTCCAAGCACATCCCAGCTGGCACCCAGTCGCGGCGCCCACTGATTCTTCTGGTCGACGTACGGCTTGGCCGCGCTGTTGTAGTTGGTGAAGTGATCGTTACGCAGACCCAGGCTCAGCAACACCTTGTCATTGAGCTGCCAACGATCTTCAAGATAGAACGCCTTCTGCTTCACCGACATGCTGGTCGTCGTCTTGAAGATGTATTTCTGAGCATAGTAACCATTGCCACCCGGGGCACCCACGCCGAGAGCGGGATTGATCGGCTTGGCCGGGTTACCGGCCTTGCTGTAGATCCAGATGTAGCCTGGGCCACCCATGTCCTGGCCTTCGTTGTGGGCAGCATAGGTCTGGTTGTCGATGCCCACGGCAAGGCGATGGTCACCCAACTTGTATTCCAAGTCGGCGCGCAGACCGTGCGTCTTGCTGCCTGCATCCGGCGTGGTGGTTATGTAGGACGCAACACCGTTGCGGATCGGAGTGCCGCCGGTAATGGCCGGGTTCTGATTGGTCACGCCCGAGAGGAACGGCAGCGTGGTGCTGAGACCCGGCGTCGTGGTGAAATGCTCTGTTTTGCTCTTGCCATAGGTCACTGACAGCGTCAAATCATCGGTGAGATAGCCGGTGTACTTGGCGATATCGTACTTGTTCGCACCCTTGCTCGAGGTGTCATGACCCGAGATGGCGGTGCCATGCGTGCCGGTTGCATAGTCATATGCATACAGGTCACCGCTGTAGGATGTGTTGCTCTGGATGTGCGTGTATTCGAGGATGTTGCTGTCGTTGATGTTCCAGTCGAACTTCGTGTACAGCTTGGGCAGGCTGTACTTGTACTGGTTGATGTTGGGCGCACCCGCTGCCGAGGTGGTGGTGCTCGTACCTTGCTGCTTTTCGGACTCGGCAGACAGGAACATGTACAAGCGATCCTGGATCAGCGGACCACCGACATAAGCCGAGTAAGTCGTATCCCAGCTGGCATTGCCCTTGCGGCTGCGGTAGAGCGTACCTGGCTGTGCCGGATTGGAGTACGCATAACCGGATGGCAATTGTTGGTTCGGGTAGTAGATGTTCTCTGGATCGTTGGCCAGGGATTTGGGCGCCCACGAAACCTGGGCACCAAAGTGCCACTCGTTGGTGCCACGCTTGCCAACCTGGCTGATCACGCCACCGTCGGAGCGACCGTACATCGCGCTGTAGCCGCCGGTGTAGGTTTCCTGCTGATCAATCGAGCCATACGGCAGACCAACACCGCCGAGAGCCTTCAACGGCTCCGTCGTGTTGAAGCCGTTGATATAGTAAGCATTCTCGGTGACACCAGCGCCGCCAAACGAAACCGTTCGACCAAACGCACCGTTGCCAGCGACTGCACCAGGAGTCAACAGAGCAATCGCCTCAGCATTGCGACCGAGAGGCAGTTTGGCGAGCTCCTGAGCCGTGATGACTGTCCGCGAATCAACCGTAGAAACATCGATCACGGGGAGCGCATTTGCCTGCACCGTCACTGCAGCCAGATCCTGGGCGTTCTGCGATCCCACGAAAGAGACTGTCGTACCAGCACCCACCGCGATGTTCACATTGCTGCGGGAATCTACAACCGCACCGTCCTTCTTGAGGGTAACGGTGTAGCTACCGAGCGGCAGATTGCTGATCGAGTAACGCCCACTGCTGTCAACCGGAACTTCACGGGTAACGCCAGTCGACCCCTTCACCGTGATCGTTTCACCAGAAGTGGCCGGTGCCTGGCCAAAAATGGTACCGCTGGTGGACTGTGCAAAGGCAGCACCAGCGAGACCCATGCCGAGTGCCAAGACAAGTGCAGTTCGCTGCAGCTGCCTGCTGTTAAAATTTTTACGTGAATTCATTTAGCGATAACTCCCCATGGTTCGGCCCGAACTATCTGGGCACATGAAACTTTTGTGTGTGCGTAACATCCAAGGACGACATCCCCAAGCAAAGTGCCCAGCCCATGCCGATCCGCGCGATTAAACGTACATTCTTGCGCAGTCTTTAACGCAAGTTATTGCGAAGTTAATTCAGGGAAGTGCGAAGGTCAACACTTCCGTAACTTTTTCTCACGTATATTTCACTTGACTGATCGCATCATCTTGCGCTATGTCAACAACGCCACCAAAACCTTCCGGCCAAGACCATGAACACGCAAAATGTCACGAATCCACCAGCCGCGGGAAGCTTTGCGGAACGCATCAAGCTGCTGATCCAGCGCGTTGGCAGCGCCACGGAGATCGCCAGGATGTGTGGCTTTTCCGAAGGCGTGGTGCGCAGTTGGCGCGATGGCAATACCGATCCATCGCGCGCACGTTGCGTCACGCTGGCGCGCACATTGGGTATTTCACTGGTCTGGTTGGTGGCGGGCGAGGGTACGCTGCAGGCCGATCCCACGGTTCCCACGTTGGATGACCAGTACAGTTCGGAAAAGGTGACCCCGCACCGATCGCATAGTCGAACGGGTACGGATGGCCATGCTGCAGGCGCGGGTGTCGACGCCCAGCGGCTGAACGCCGCCGTGCAAATCCTGCAGTCGGAACTGAATCTGGCCGGCAGTCAGCTGCGATTGTCGGAGAATACGGATCTGTTGACCCAGCTCTACGAAATCCTCAGCCCGGGCGGTTCCCATGTGGATCCGATTGCCATGGTGACGTTCAATCACCGGCTGGCTGAGCGGATGCGCAAGGAGTCCGGCAACGCCTGACCCTATGCGCGTCTCTGTGTCGCAAAAACGCGGCAGCCTCAGGGCTGCCGCGTTTTTGCGGCTCGTTTTCAGAGCAGGGCGATATCGGCAACCGCGCTGAATTGGGCCTTCAGCTGGCCGAGCAGAGCAAGCCGGTTGGCGCGCACGGCCGGATCATCGGCATTTACCAGCACGCTGTCGAAGAATGTATCCACCGGCGCCTGCAATTGCGACAGACGGCCCAGTACGGCGGTGTAGTCGCCCGCACCGAGGGCTTCGGCGGTATCCCGCTGTGCGGAAGCCAGCGCATCAGCCAGTTCGCGCTCGGCATCGACTTCGAAATGTGCCGGATCGACGACGCGGCCGATGGCAGGCGCGCCGACCTCTTCCGCCTGCTTGCGCAGGATGTTTGCGACACGCTTGTTGGCCGCCGCCAGGCTGACCGCTTCCGGGCGGCGGCCGAACTCGACCACCGCGCGCAGGCGTCGATCGAAATCGGCCAGGCTGCCCGGCTGCACCGCCAGCACCGCTTCGAACTGGGCGTTGTCGAAACCCTGTTCGGCGTAGTAACCGCGCAGGCGATCGAGCACGAAGTCATACAACTCGTCGACCAGGATCGCCCGTCGCTGACCCGCATTCAGGGCAACCGGCTTTCCGTCCTTGCCGGGTTTCAGCCCCGCTGCCAGCGCGCTGTCGGGCACCAGCTCCAGCGCCTCAACAAGGCTGCCGCGCAGATCCAGCTCCATGCCGGCTTCGATCAAC
Source organism: uncultured Rhodanobacter sp. (assembly GCA_966211915.1). Classification (GTDB taxonomy): domain Bacteria; phylum Pseudomonadota; class Gammaproteobacteria; order Xanthomonadales; family Rhodanobacteraceae; genus Rhodanobacter. The sequence goes on along the minus strand of CBIHNO010000022.1, from coordinate 6,006 downwards.
GTACGCGCCAGACCCAGCGCGGTGCGGCGCAGGGCGAACGGATCCTTGTTGCCGCCTGGCTTCATGCCGACAGCGAAAATGCCGGCCAGGGTATCCAGCCGTTCCGCCACGGCCAGTACCTGACCGAGCTTGCCGGCGGCGATCGCATCGCCGCCGAAACGTGGCTGGTAATAACTGTCGAGTGCCTCGGCCACTTCGGCCGATTCACCGTGATGGCTGGCGTAGTAGCGCCCCATCACGCCTTGCAGTTCGGGGAACTCGCCAACCATGCGGGTCAGCAGGTCGCACTTGCTCAGGCTTGCCGCGCGGGTGGCCGCAGCGGCATCCGTACCGACCCGGTTGGCAATGATCCGCGCCAGCTCGGCCACGCGCACGCTCTTGTCCCACAGGCTGCCCAGCGCTTGCTGGTAGGTGACGCTCTTGAGCTGTTCCTGATAGCTGGCCAGCGGGGTCTTCAGATCCTCGTCCCAGAAAAACTTGGCATCGGCGAAGCGCGGCCGGATGACCCGCTCGTAACCTTTGCGGATCTCGGCCGGATCCTTGCTCTCGATGTTGGCGATGCCGATGAAGTGCTCGGTCAACTTGCCATCCGCATCGAATACCGGCACGAACTTCTGGTTCGCCACCATCGTGGTGACTAGGGCTTCGGGCGGCACGCCGAGAAACTCGCGCTCGAACGTGCAGGCAATCGCCACCGGCCATTCGGTGAGGTTGGCCAGTTCACTCAACAGCGCATCATCCAGTCGCGGCACACCACCAGTCTGTTCGGCGGCTTGGGCGACCTGCGCGCGGATGCGCTGGCGTCGCTCCTGTGGATCGGCCAGCACGTTGGCCGCGCGCATCGCGTCCAGCCAACCGTCCGCATCGGCCACATGCACTGGTTGCGGGTGCATGAAACGATGGCCGCGCGATTTGCGGCCGCTGTGCAGACCCAGCACTACGCCATCGACGATCTCGGCGCCATGCAGGATCACCAGCCAGTGCACCGGACGCACGAAGCTGTAATCGTGATCGGCCCAGCGCATCGGCCGGGGAATCGGCAACGCCTTCAGCGCTTCATCGATGATTTCCGGCAGCAGCGACACCACTGTCTGGCCGGGCTTGAGCGTGCGCCAGACGAACCAGGCACCCTTGTCGGTTTCAAGCTTTTCCAGCTGCCCGACCTCGACGCCACAGGACTGTGCAAAACCGAGCAACGCTTTGGAAGGCTGACCCTCGGCATCGAGCGCGGCATTCAGTGCCGGCCCACGCCGCTCGATCGCCTGTTCGGGCTGGGTTGCCGCAACACCGGGGATATGCACGGCCAAGCGACGCGGCGATGCATAGGCCTGCGCCAGATCGAGCCCGGCGCGGACTCCGCGCTTGGCCAGACCATCGCAGATGCCACGCAGGAAGGCTGCGGATAACTCATCCAGCGCCTTCGGCGGCAGCTCCTCGGTGCCCAACTCGATCAACAGCGGCTTGTGCTCAGCCATGGGCCTGCTCCTTCACTTGCTTCAGACCCGGGAAGCCGAGTTTTTCGCGCTGTGCCACATAGGTTTCGGCGACGCTGCGCGACAGCGTGCGAACGCGCAGGATGTAACGCTGGCGCTCGGTGACGCCGATTGCGCGACGCGCATCGAGCAGGTTGAAGGTGTGGCTGGCCTTCATCACCTGCTCGTAGGCCGGCAGCGGCAGGTTCGCGGCAATCAGCCGGTTGGCCGTCGCTTCGCACGCGTCGAACCAATACAACAGATCAGCCACATTGGCGTGCTCGAAGTTGTAGGTGCTCTGCTCCACCTCGTTCTGATGGAACACGTCGCCGTAAGTCACCTTGCCGCGCGGGCCATCGGTCCAGACCAGGTCGTAGACGTTATCCACGTTTTGCAGGTACATCGCCAGCCGTTCCAGACCATACGTGATCTCGCCGGTCACCGGGCGGCATTCCAGGCCGCCAGCCTGCTGGAAGTAGGTGAACTGGGTCACTTCCATCCCGTTCAACCAGACCTCCCAGCCGAGACCCCATGCTCCCAGCGTCGGGGATTCCCAGTTGTCTTCGACGAAGCGCAGGTCGTGCACCAGCGGGTCGAGACCGAGTTCCTTCAACGAGCCGATGTACAGCTCGAGAATGTTCTCCGGGTTCGGCTTCATCACCACCTGGTACTGGTAGTAATGCTGCAGGCGGTTCGGATTCTCGCCATAACGGCCGTCGGTCGGTCGACGCGAGGGCTGCACATAGGCCGCCGCCCACGGCTCGGGGCCGAGTGCGCGCAGGAAGGTGGCGGGGTGGAACGTGCCTGCGCCGACCTCGGTATCGAGAGGTTGCAGCAATACGCAACCCTGTGCCGCCCAATAGCGGTTGAGGGTCTGGATCACATCCTGGAAGGTGCGCGCGGACATGGCTTTCCGTGACCTTGGGTAAAGCGCGTTAGTATAACGGCAGCTTGCTTTCCCACTGGGCTTCAGACCGGCAAAAGCATTACGGGGACACATCCGGATGGCCGCATCACCACAAATCGCATCCCTGCTGGGCCGACGTGGCCGACTGGAACTGGACGATCTGCTGGCCGCGCTGGTGGTCGACGGTTATCTGCTGGCCGACGACGCCAAGCAGGTTCGCATGGGTGCGCGCGCCGGTCGCAGCATGGTGGAGTTGCATCCATTGGTGCTGATCGCCAACGCCAAGCTGACGAATCAGCACGGCACCGGCCGTCCACTGAGTCTGGAAATCCTGACCGAGTGGCTGGCCGGCCACGCCGGACTGCCGTACCTGAAAATCGATCCGATGAAGATCAATGTCGCTTCGGTGACCCAGTCGGTGAGTCACGCCTACGCCAAGCGTCATCGGATCCTGCCGATCGCGGTCGCACCGGGCGAGGTGACGTTTGCCACCTGTGAACCGTTCGATGCGGGCTGGGCTCCCGATCTGGCGCAGATGCTGCGTCGGGATATCAAACGTGTCGTGGCCAGTCCGGTCGACATCAACCGCTACTTGCAGGAGTTCTACGGCGTACAGCGCTCGATCCAGCTGGCGCAGGATGCCAAGACCGGCAACGACAGCTCCGCGGCCATCCTCAACTTCGAGCAGCTGGTCGAACTTGGGAAGAGCGGCGAAGTCGGCGCCGACGACCGCCACGTGGTGCATATCGTCGACTGGCTTCTGCAATACGCGTTCGAGCAGCGCGCGTCGGACATCCATCTGGAACCACGTCGCGACACCGGCCACATCCGCTTTCGCATCGACGGCATCATGCAGAAGGTGTTCGAGCTACCGGCGCCAGTGATGACGGCGGTGACTGCACGCATCAAGATCCTCGCGCGCATGGACGTGGCCGAGAAGCGCCGGCCGCAGGACGGCCGCATCAAGACGCGCTCGGCCTCCGGCCGCGAGGTTGAATTGCGCATCTCGAACATGCCCACCGCGTTTGGCGAAAAGGTGGTGATGCGCATCTTCGATCCGGATCTGGTGGTCAAGGACTTTGCCCAGCTCGGCTTTTCCCCGGGCGAAAGCGCCAACTGGCGCAGCATGGTCGAGCGCCCGCACGGCATCGTGCTGGTCACCGGCCCGACCGGCTCGGGCAAGACCACCACGCTGTATTCCACGCTGAAACATCTGGCCACGCCGGAGCTCAACGTGTGCACGGTGGAAGACCCGATCGAGATGGTCTCGCCCGAATTCAACCAGATGCAGGTGCATGCGGCGATCGATCTGGATTTCGCCGCCGGCGTGCGCACGCTGCTGCGGCAGGATCCGGACATCATCATGGTCGGCGAGATCCGCGATCTGGAAACCGCTCAGATGGCGGTGCAGGCCTCGCTCACCGGCCATCTGGTGTTGTCCACCTTGCATACCAATGACGCACCCAGCGCAGTCACCCGACTGCTAGATCTGGGCGTGCCGCACTACCTGATCCAGTCCACCCTGACCGGCGTGGTCGCACAACGACTGGTACGCACGCTGTGCCCGCACTGCAAGCGGGCGACGACTCAGGATCCGCAAGCATGGATCGTACTCACTCATGGCTGGACCATACCGGTGCCGGAGCAGGTGTTCGAGCCGGTTGGCTGCCTGGAGTGCCGCAATACCGGCTTCACGGGGCGTACCGGCATCTACGAAATGATGAAGTTGTCACCGCGGCTGCGCGGACTGATATCGGCCCAGCTCGATTTGAGCGGCTTCGGTCAGGCCGCGCTGTCCGAGGGTATGCGCCCTTTACGCATTTCCGCTGCCGATCAGGTAGCTGCCGGATTGACTACCGTGCAGGAAATCCTCACCGTATTGCCGCCGATTGACGCAATCGACGATGCCCAGCCGTAAAGACGTCCAAATCATCTACTGCCAATTTCCTGCATGAAGCCCGTATTGATCATCCGCACTGGCCGCGCGCCGAATGCCATTCGTGCCCGCCACGGCGACTTTCCCCACTGGTTCCGGCTTGGCGCAGGGTTGCACGCGCGACAATTGCATATTGTCGATGTCGCAGCCGGCGAAGCACTGCCGCCGCCGCAGGAGGTCGCCGGCGCCATGATCACCGGCTCGGCAGCCATGGTCACCGAGCGCGCGACATGGAGCGAGCGCACTGCCGGCTGGATTCGTGATGCGATGGACGTTGAGCTGCCACTGTTCGGCGTCTGCTACGGCCATCAATTGATGGCGCACGCGCTGGGCGGACGAGTCGATTACCTGCCCGGCGGTCGCGAAATCGGCACCCAGTCGATCGAACTGGTGCCCGATGTCGCGCACGATCCGCTGGCGCGCACGTTGCCGGCCAGCTTTCGTGCGCACACCACGCACGAACAAAGCGTGCTCGAACCTCCTCCCGGCTCTGCCGTACTGGCCCGCTCGGCACGAGATCCACATCAATTGCTGCGCTACGGACCAAGCGCCGTCAGTGCGCAGTTCCATCCGGAGTTCAATGCCGACGTGATGCGTGCCTACATCAAGCGCAAGCATGCCGATATGCAACGTGAAGGTGCGGATCCGCAACAAATATTCAGCGCAGTGGCAGCCACGCCATTCGCCCGCCGGCTGCTGCGCCAGTTTTCCCGCCGGCATGGCTGGAGCGTTGCCGACGGATGAGGCTTTCGTGGTCAGCCGCGCAAACGGCGGGCAATCGCCTCACGTGAAAACAGCGCAAACACCAGACCAAACAGAAAACCACCGATGTGCGCCCACCAGACATAGGCGCCGTAGCTCGGGCCGGCGTAACTGAACAGCAATTGCAGCAACACCCAGATGCCGATTAGCAGAAACGCCGGTACCCGAACAAACTCCAGATACAAACCCAGCGGCAAGACCAACCCAAGCTTGGCCCGCGGAAACAACGCCACGTAGGTACCCACCACCGCGGACACCGCACCACTGCAGCCAATGATTGGCAGCCGTACTCCCGCCAACGACAGCGCACCAATCAGATTCGCCACGATTCCGCCGATCACGAACAACAGCAAGAACCGCAACGAACCCAACGCGCGTTCACCGGGCAATCCAAAGATCACCAGAAACAGCAGGTTGCTGAGCAAGTGCAGCCAGGTCACATGGATGAACAGCGCCGTGAACAGGCGCAGCAGGGCAGGGTCGGTCAGCTGCGGCAACAACGCCTCATGCGGATCGAAGATGTTCGCCGGTACCGTGCCCCATTCCAGCAACAGTGAAATTCGTTGTTGCGGTGGGGTCAATGCCAAGCCGACAAAGCACAACACGCAGACGGTCACCACCAGCAAGGTGGCCCAATGCCAGCGCGGTCGACGACGCGTTTCGACGTGAACAAACAAGAGCAGCTCCCTCGGGCACCGACTATCGCAGCGCACTCGCCATCATAGGCGATGACGAACCATCGACGTTGTTGAGCGGGTTCGCCGCAAGCGTTCTCAAGCGCCATAAAGACGAAGGCCTCCCCGGGATGGGGAGGCCTTCTTGGATAAAGCCCCTGGCGGTGACCTGTTGCGGGTTGCGACCGGTGGTCGCCACAGCGACGTCAGCCAAGAAAAAACCCCCACCGTTTCGGGTGGAGGTTTTTGGGATAA
>CBIHNO010000021.1:0-40229 GCA_966211915.1 uncultured Rhodanobacter sp. | reverse complement strand
CCCCGACGCCGACGCCTACCCCGACGCCTACCCCGACGCCGACGCCTACCCCGACGCCTACCCCGACGCCGACGCCTACCCCGACACCGACACCGACGCCGACCAGCAACGAGACGGTCGTGCCGGGCACCTACGTGACGGGCTATGGCTGGTGGGACAACACACCGGCCGGATCGAGCGACATCTCCAACCCGGTGATCCACTCCAAGGCAGGCGGAACCGGCACATACGCTGACCCGGTGACGGTGGCTGTCGGGCACACGCTGAACACCGGCAAGGACGTGCTGGACTACCCCGAGGGGACCAAGTTCTACATCCCCAACGTGAAGAAGTACTTCATCGTCGAGGACACCTGCGGTGACGGCGCACGGCCCGAGAACATCGGTTGCCACAAGCTCTACAACACGGCTAACGGCAACGACGCTGACCCGGGTGCAACCAAGTGGGTCGACATCTGGATCGGCGGAGCTTCTGCCACGCACACCGCGAGCGATAACTGCGAGAACGCGCTGACAAAGGTGCAGACGATGATCGTCAACCCCAAGTCGACCTACGCGGTCGTCAGCGGCGACATCCTGCTGAATGGCACCTGCCGACAGGGCTACGGCAACACAGCGCAGTAACTAAAGGAGGCGGCGGAATGACTGCTCCGACCCGGACGGCCGGGTGGCATTCCGCCGCTAACCTGACAGCCGCAAGCGTTACCACTACCAGCTTTACCATGTCCGTCGGCGACATCTTTGTTGCCGGGGTCGCACTGGACGGCAACGCGGCCGTCCCGGCAGTACCTACTTCCACGGCCGGTTCGATCACTTGGACCGTCGCCACCTCGAGCAAATTCGCCTCCTACGGCACAGTCGCATTGTGGACCGGCACCGTCACGGCGGCCGGTTCTGGCACCGTAACCGTCAAGGGCAGTGCAAGCTTCACTTGGTCCGCTTTCGTGCAACAGATCGCGGGCGGCTCATCTGTAGGCGCGGCGGCCGTTGCGCACGCCTCCACCGGCACACCATCAGTATCGCTGACCACCGGGGCGGCCAACAGTTTCGTCGTAGTTACGGAATCAGACTTCAACGCAGTTACGGGCGCGGCCACTTGGGGCAGTGTCAACGGGACCGCGATTACCTCCGAGGCCGACCTGCGGGTCGCCGCCGACTACTCATCGCATTTCGGCTATCTGACCGACGCGGGCGCGGCTGGTGCCAACAGCTACGGTATGAGCGCGCCTGCCGGGCAGGCGTGGAACATCGGCGTCGTCGAGATCCAAGGGCCAAGCGCAACGGACTACACCAGTAGCCCGGGCGACGCTGTAGGGCTGACTGACAGCCTTGCGGCGGTGCAGGACAACGTCCGTACCCAAGGCGACAGTTTGGGCCTGACGGACGCCGTGGCGGCCGTGGCAGGCTATGCGCGGGCGCAGGCCGACAACGCTGGCATCACCGACGCGCTGGCAGTAAGCAAGGACGCTGTGCGGGCGCAGGCCGACAGCATGGGCATTGCCGATGCCGTGACCGTGGTGCAGGCGCAGTTCGAGGCGCAGGCCGACGCCGTTGGGCTGACGGACGCTGTTGCGGCGGTGCAGGGGAACGTCCGGGCACAGGCCGACACGGTCGGCCTAACGGACTCCCTGCTGGTGCAAAAGGGCAAGATGGTCGCCCTCGATGACCCCGTAGGGCTGACGGACGCGGCAAGCGCGGTGCAGGACGCCGTGCGTGCCACTGTCGACGGCGTGGGCGTGGCTGACAGCCTGTCAATCGCACAGGACAAGGCAATTACCCAGTCGGACCCACTCGGGCTGACAGACGGGCTGACAGCGGCCGTTGACGCGGTGCGCGCAGAAGCCGATACTGTGGGGCTGGCGGATAGCCTGCTGGCACAGCTTGGCAAGGCGATTGCGCAGGCCGACGCTGTTGGGCTGGCCGACACACTGACCGACAAGATAGACGCGGCTCGGCCGCCTGCCGACACTGCCGGGCTCACTGACACGCTTGCGGTGAGCTTGGGCTACGTCAGGGCGCAGGCCGACGCCGCTGGCATCACCGATGCTGTGCTGACGGTGCTGGGCATTGGGCGCGTGCAGGGCGACGCTGTTGGTATCACCGACCACATGGTCGCTGTGCTGGTGCGCAACTCCTTCGACCGCGACATCACCCTGTCGGCCGTGCCATTGCCGACGCGCTGGACGATCTCGGAGCTGTTGCCGCGCTGGGCTGTGCAGGCCATTGCAGACACCCGGTACAGCGTTGCCGCGTACGTGCCAACCATGACGACAACAGAACTACCTACGCGCTGGGCAACAGCACTGAACCCGGGAGAGACCATGAGCGTTGACATCATCGTGACCGCTGGCGCGGTCAAGTACGTGGGCGGCACCATTACCGAGACCACGGGCAAGGACATCAGCGCAGACCCGTTCGTCATGTCGCTGGGATCCGACAAGAACCCGGGCACCGACTGGGTCGCCCCTGACGCAAGCGTTGCGGGCGCTACGAACAACATCCGCACGCTGAAGCTGTTGGTATCAGCTAGCCTGCCTGCTGGCATTACCGTGCCGGGCACGTATTGGGTATGGGCCAAGGTGACCGACGCGCCTGAAGTGGAACCGATGCGCCTGCAAGGGCCAATCACAGTTAGGTAATGGCAATGGCTGACAATGTGGTCTACGCACACACGGCGCAGGCGGAAATGCTGAAAATCATCAAGCGGCTGGACAAGGAAGAGGCGCGGGAGCGGTGGCTGGCGGCCAAGCAGAACAACGAGGCGGAGGCCAGCTTGAACCGGGCCGACGCGCTGGCAACCAAGCGGCGACAATACGAGTTTGCCCTCAGTGTGCTGAACGGCGAGCAACCGGCCACAGGGGCGCAAGGTGCTGAATCGCTCGCCGCAGTATGACGAGTGGGACCCCAAGCACGGGCGGGGCGGAAGGCTATGGGAGCGGCTCAAGGACATAGTTTGCCCGCCCGGCTCGTACTGCGCTATCTGCGGCAAGCCGATCATCTTCGAGGGCCTGCCACCCCGGCACCCGCTGGGGCGGTCGGTAGACCACATCATCCCGATCAGCGCGGGCGGGCATCCTACCGACCTTGCCAACCTGCGGCCCGCGCATCTCGGGTGCAATAGCAGGCGCGGCAAGGGCACAAGGGACGCAACACGCCCGCGTTCGCGTGACTACTAGGGAAGTTACATATTGCAATACACTGGCCAGCGTAAGCTAAAAGAGAATCCGGCTCCCAAGGACCACAGCACTGATTGGCAGTGCAAGGTGTGCAAGGGCTGGTATGTAGTACCAACAATGGCGAGGGACTGCGAGGGCAGACATGGCAGGGATGAGTAACGCACAGGCGGCATTGATCGCGGCGTGCACGCAGGCAAGCAGGGGCAACGCAATGGGCATCGAGCCGATGCTGGCAAGGGCGGGCAAGTTCCTAGAGTGGCTGGATGCGCAGGACCTTGCAGAAGCCGCTGGCGCGTACGTGCCAAAGGCGCAGGAACCGCGCATAACGGAGGCGCGACCGATCACGGTCTGCGGCCACCAGCACATTTCCAAGGCTGTCGGCGGCTACACAACGACTTGCGCACTGGCCAGCGGCCACGCAGGCGTCCACCGGGTGACGTACGGCGACACCCGGTATGAGTGGAGCGACCACAGCGACCTCCACGTACAGCACGCAAGGAAGCTGTCAGAGGGCGGCTCGTGGGCTGATAAGAGCTGGAACGACCCGCTGGAGGTGCGGTAATGGCCATAGGCAACTGGGGCGACGACAAATTCGAACCCCTTGACATCCCGCTGGACCCGTTGCAGTACATCGGCCGGGTGACCAGAAACCCCGAGACCGGCAGAGTGGCCAGCATGGAGGTCTTCTACGGCGACGACGTGATCCGGTTGGAGAGCGGCGACGAGTTCATCACGTTCACCACCGTGGTCCTGATGGGCGGTGACTAAAAGTGCATCCGGAACTTGCGGGCAAACTGCCCTCGCTGGCCGAGTACCTGCACATCGTCAGATGCGACGAGTGCGAGGCCAAGTACGGCGATGCCGTGCTGGCATACGGGCAGGCGCTAATACTGGCGGCCAGCGCATTGCAGGCAAGCTCGTGATGGGCGGCGACTAGCGTGGACCTGCTGGAGGCTTGCGCCCGGGAATTGTGGCTGGCTGAGCACAAGGGTAGCGACCCGGCAATGTGGGGCAGGCTGGCCCGGAAGGTGCAGATCAGCTACGCATCCCGGGCGGCTGGCATGGCAATGGCGGCGGCAATGGTAACGGAGAACCACTGAGATGATCTGGCAAAGAATCCTCGGCGCTCTGGCGCTGGCAGGCGGAATCGCGTTCTGGTGGAACACCCGGCAAAGGGGGCAACGGTAATGGACCCGATCTCACCGGACTGCCGCGACGGCAACTGCCAAAAGTGCGACAGCCAAGCATGGGACTTGGAAACCGACGCCCCTGCGGCCTGCCACTGCGACAAGTGCAACCATGACGGCTAAGCACCGGGCAGAGGCACTGATCGCCTCGAACCCTTCACTGGGCAAGCCTATCAGCGTGCACAAGCTGGCCTACTGGATCAAGGTACCCGCCGAGCTGTTGGTCGACGCAGACACGTTCGACAACATGATTGCCAGCTACCGGCGCAAGGCGGCCATGCGCAGGCGCAAGGCGGAACTGATGGGGCGGCGCTGGGCAAGGTGAAGTGCGGGCACAACAGCGGGGGCGAAGTAAAGGACCACGCAAGCGACAAGGGCACAAGCACGAACGTCTACTGCAAGGACTGCGGCGCGTTCATGATCTGCCTCGATGAGGGCTATGAGGGACCTATGTTCCTCCCGGAGGTAATCCAGTAGTGGGCAAGGGACAGCACAGGCTTAGCAGGGTGCACAGACGGACACGGGGATACGACGTGGCCATGCTGGACAGCCTGCGGCAAGCCGCACAATGGGCGGCCACACCAGCACAGGCACAGGCCATGCACGCAGGGGACATACGCACCCTGAGCATAGGGGCATGCGAGGAGGTGTGTTGCCCGGAGTACTGTGCATGCGCAGGCACGGGCGGTGCACAGCACACCCAAGGCACAGGGCATGGCACGTACGGGCCAAGCACGGGGGACACAGCACGGGACGTGGTGGCATGGTACGCACAACCCCCGGCACCATGCACCTGCCACACACAGGGCAGAGCACGGTGCACAGCATGGCATGCAGACACCACACGCACAGTATGTGCACACACCACACACGACCACGCAGGCACCTGCGGACCACAGTGCAACGGCACACCATGCACATGCACACAGGTAAAGGGCACAGGCAGACCCCTCTGGCTCCCACAAGGCACATAACAGCCACGCAACAAGAAACAGCCAAAACACACCACACACCACAGAAGACCCCCCACAGGGCACACACACCCCCCAAACCACACAACCCACACAAAAAACCGCCGACTTTTTAGACAGGCGCTAGCGCTCCACCCCGCCGTCTACTCATTTTTTTGTCGGAGGTTGATGTGGGGAGTAAGCAGATCGCCCAATGGTTCGGCTTGGCATGGAGCAGATTGCACAGTGTGGTGCGAGGTGGCCACCGAGTGGATGCCAGTGTCTCGGTGTTTCACTAAGCAGATTGCACAATGGAAGGGCAGTTCAATGGCACACGATACTCCGCTTCAGTTGCCGGAGGGCGTCGAGCACGGCACCCGCAAGGCGTACGGGCTGGGCTGTCACTGCTTCGAGTGCAGGCGGTGGAACGCTGAGACGATCAAGGCGTACCGGGATAAGAAGAAGTTGCAGGGCGACGGGCCAAAGGTGAAGATACCTACTGGTGCGGGCGCTTTTCAGGTCCGGGTGCTGAAGGTGATCGCGGAGCTTGGCTGTACGGGGGAGCAGGCGGAGATGCTTCACGACCTGATGGTGTTCAATGCGAAGCTGTTGGATAGCATCCCGGATAGCGGGCGCTGGCACCTTGCGCAATCTGCACAGAAGACGATCCTTGAACTGCACAAACAGCTCAAGGACATGGCACCGGGCAAGCCTGCGGAGGTGGACCCGGAGAACGACCTTGGAGGCTGGCTCAATGGCATCACTAGGGCTGGTGAGAGGAAGCCATAATCCGGCACCGCTGTACGCTACGCAACGTAGCAACCGGGAGACGGTGGGCGGTGATGTTGCCAAGGTGCTGAGTGTGTGCGCTAAACAGCGCATGACGCCGATGCCTTGGCAACGTGACGTCTTGGACGTGGTCTGTGAGATCGATCCGGCGACGGGGTTGTTCTGGTACCGCAAGGTCATCATCATCGTTCCCCGGCAGGCGGGCAAGACGACGATGACGCGCGGCAAGCTGGCGCACCGGGCATTGTTCACTGACGGCGCGCGGATGCTTTACACGGCGCAGGACCGGAACATGGCCCGCAGGCGGCTGGAGAAGACGATCTATGAGCCGCTCGCGGCGTCGCCGCTGGCGAGTTTGTTGAAGCGGCCGCGCTGGGCTACCGGCTCTGAGGCGGTGCGCTGGGTCAACGGCTCGGAGCTGACGATCATCAGTAACAGTGCCACGAGCGGCCACGGCGACACGCTGGATGAGGCGCACGTTGATGAGGCGTTCGCGCACCGCGACAGCCACATTGAGCAGAACATCAGCCCGACGATGATCACGGTGCAGGGCGCGCAACAGTGGATCACGAGCGCGGCCGGTGACACTAACAGCCACTTCCTTGCGGGCAAGCTGGAGCTCGGGCGGGCGCTGGTGGAGCTTGGGGATCCGAACAGCCGCACCGCGTACATCGAGTACAGCGCACCGCTGGACGCCGATCGGGCGGACCCGGCGACGTGGCTGGCCTGCCACCCCGCTATCGGGCACACCATCCAGCTACAGGACATCCAAGACGAGATGGACAACATGGACGCGGCGGAGTTCGACCGCGCGTACATGGGCTGGTGGCCTGTTGCTAAGGCGCAGGAGGCAGTGATCCCGCGCGAAAGCTGGTACAGCAACTTCGTTGACCCCTCCCAAGACACTTGGATGGGCGAGCCGATGTGGGCGCTGGACGTCAGCCCGGACCGTTCTTGGGCGTCAATCGGGCTGGCTGGGCGCAGTTTCGACCCGCAGGCGCGGGCGTTCCTCGAGGTGATCGACCACGAGGAGGGCACTAGCTGGGTCGTTGACAGGCTGGTCAACCTTGCGTCCCGGTTCGGTGGCTGGAAGGTGGCGCTGGATAACAGCGGCAGTGCGAGCGTGCTGGACAAGGACCTCGAGGATGCCGGGTTCGAGATCATCCGGCTCAGTGCACGCGACCGTGCGGACGCCTGCGGCGGCCTGTACGACGACGCGGTGCAGGGCAAGGTGCGCTACCTGAACGACGAGGTGCTCAACTCGGCCATGCTGAGCGCGACCAAGGTGAACGCCTACGGCGGCGAGGCTTGGATCTTCAGCCGGGGCAAGTCCCGGGCCGACATTACTCCGCTGTACGCGGCTACCATTGCCCGCTGGGCGTTCGTCAAGTACGCGGGCTACGACCCGCTCGAATCCATTGCCTGAAAGGCGGCCACTGTGTCACTGACTGATCTGCTGGACCTTGCCGGTTGCCTGCTCCTTGTGCTGGCGGTCTGCGTTGAGGTACTGACCGTGCTGGGAATCGTTGCCGCTCTGGCGGCTGGCGGCCTGCTCCTCCTGCTACTTAGCTACATTGTCGGCCGTATCGCGGCCCGGAAGGGTGTGGAATCATGAGCCTGTTCAGGCGCGAGGAGGCGCGTACGATCCCGCTGTCCGCACCCCTGCGGGACTTTGGCACTGGCGGCTACCGCTACGGCTCGCCTTTCTGGACGGACAGCATGCAGGCGGCGCTGAAGCTGGTGCCTGTCTACGCGGCCACGGGCCTGATCTCAGACAGCATCAGCACCATGCCGGTCGACGCGTACGAGATCAAGGGCGGCATCCGGCGCAAACTGCCGGTCCAGCCGAGCATCATGTACGCACCGCACCCGAACCCGCTGTTCACGACGGTGGAGTGGTTGCAACAGTTCTGCTCCTCGTTCCTCCTGCGGGGCAACGCTTACGGGCTGGTCACCAGCATCGACGACCGGGGTTTCCCGGACAAGATCTTCTGGATGAACCCGGACGCAATGCGCGTCGACGAGCGCGAAGGCATTGCCAAGTACTACTACAACGAGGAGGAGCTGGACCCGGCAACGGTCCTGCACATCCCGTGGTACCCCAAGCCGGGTTCCGTTGTCGGCCTGTCGCCGATCCAGTTGTTCAAGGCGCAGATGGAGACGGCGGCGGCCGCTACCGCGTTCGGCGCGGACTGGTTCAAGAATTCGGGCGTCCCCAAGGGGCACCTCAAGTTCAAGGCTGGCCCGCTGGACGCCGACCAGAGCGCGGTGGCCAAGCAACGCTTCAAGGCGGCCGTGTCCGGGCAGGACGTCTTCGTCTCGGGCAACGATTGGGACTGGCAACCGCTGTCTGTCTCCGCCGATGAGGCGCAGTTCTTGCAGACAATCAAGGCGACAGCCACCCAAATTGCCGCGATTTACCGCGTGTCCCCGGAGGATATCGGGGGCGAGGCGGGCAGTTCGCTTACCTACAGCACGCTGGAAATGAACCAATACAAGCTCCAAGTGCGTGCGCTACAGCCGATTTTCGCCCGTTTCGAGGCGCATATGACGCGGATCCTGCCGCCCGGCCAGTACTACAAGTTCAATGCAGACGCGATGATCCGTACGGACATCCTGACGCGCGTGACGGCGTACCGGGCAGGGCTGGAAGCCGGTGTGTGGACACAGGATTACGTCCGGGCACTGGAGGACCAAGCACCGATGACGCCGCAGGAGACGGCCGACTGGCAGGCGTGGTACGGGCACAAGGCTGGCTCGCTCATGGCACCCCTCCCGAACCCGAACCAAGCACCGGGCGGCACCGACACGGCGGCACCAGCAACGGTCCCCCCTAACGCACCTGCGGGTTCCCCGCCGTTGCCGACACCACAGACCGGCAAGGCGAACCCGCCTGCCAAGACCAAGAAATAGGAGGCGCGAAATGCGCGAGATTGAGGCCCGGCACCTGCCGGGCGTAGTTGAATTCCGCGCCTCGGATAACGGGGTCGGAGTACTGGAAGGCTATGCGGCGGTCTACAACCGCCTGTCGCAGAACCTCGGCGGCTTCGTGGAGCAGGTCCACCCGGACGCGTTCCGCAAGTCGCTGGCCGACAACGTGCCGGTCGTGGCCCGCCTGAACCATCAGGACAACGGCCTGCTCGGCACCACGGAGGCGGGCACCCTGCGGCTGTCCTCGGACAATACGGGCCTGCGCTACAGCGTGGACCTGCCGGACACGACGACCGGGCGGGACGTTGCGGCGCTGGCCAAGCGCGGTGACCTGCGGTTCAGCTCGTTCGCCTTCCGCACCATCAGCGACGAGTGGGGCACCACGCCCGACGACTTCCCCCTGCGCACCCTGACGGGCGTGCAACTGATGGACGTCGCCCCTGTCGTGTCCCCGGCCTACCGGGACACGACGACCGGCCTGCGCTCGCTGGCGGAGCACCTGCACATGGAACTCGCGGAGGTGCGGGCCATTGCGGACAAGGGTGACTTGCGCAAACTGTTGGTTGTGCAGGATACTGAACGCGGGAACGGTGGCGAACCGGCCGGGCAGAGCGAAACTCACCCGGACCTGTTGATCGCCTTCCGTACCAAGCTCCAGCGATGGAGCCTCCCGTAACTGCCGGGCAGTGCGCAACACACCCGATGATGCAAGACCCCTCACCCTTTTAGCCTGCGGGCAAGCGCGGGCACTTTACCTTTTGGAAGGAATCATCATGGCACTGTCAATGGCCAAGCTTCTCCTCGAGAAGCGGCGTCAGCTCGAGGAGCAGGCGCGGGCACTGCTGGATGGGGCGGAAGCTGAAAAGCGCGGCCTCACCGGCGAAGAAGAGGCAACGTTCGCAAAGCTGGGCGCGGACATGAACAGCCTGCGCACGCAGGCGGACAGCATCGTCCAGTTCGCCGCTGACACCGAGGCGGCCAACGAGGCGCTCCGTGGTTTCGGCAACGAGAAGAACGAGCGGCGCGAAGAGGACAAGGGCAATGAGCTCCTGACCAACCTGCGCTCCGTGCTCCGTGGCGAAAAGCGGGCGCTGGACTACAAGGCGACCCCGGAGGAACTGCGGGGCATGACCGAACACCGTGCGCTGGCCAAGGGCACGAACTCCGCTGGCGGCTACACCGTACCGATCAGCTTCTACGGCAAGCTCGTGGAGCACATGATCCAGTCGGCCAGCCTGCTCCGTGGCGGCGCGACCATCCTGAACACCTCCTCGGGCGAGACGCTCCAGATCCCGATCACCACCTCGCACGGCACTGCCGCGCTGGTGGCGGAAGCTGGCACCATCCCGCAGTCCGACCCGGTGTTTGGCCAGCGTGCGCTGAACGCCTTCAAGTACGGCGACCTGATCCGCGTACCGCGCGAACTGATCGACGACACCGACGTTGACCTGCTCGGCTACCTTGCCCGGCAGGCGGGGCGCGCTGTTGGCAACGCGCTCGGCACCGACCTGATCGTCGGCAACGGCACCGGCAAGCCGCTCGGCCTGTTCGCTTCGACCACGCTGGGCGTCACTGGCGGCACTGGTGTTGTGGGCGTCCCGACGTTCGACAACCTCATTGACCTGTACTACTCGGTCATCCCGCCGTACCGCAACAGCCCGGAAGCTTCGTGGCTGATCAACGACACCACGGCCGGTGCTGTCCGCAAGCTCAAGGATGGGCAGGGGCGCTACCTGTGGGAGCCCTCCCTCGTGCCGGGCACCCCGGACACCATCCTCGGCAAGCCGGTGCAGACCGACCCGAACGTTGCGGCCACCGGCCTCAACGCAAAGTCGGTCGCCTTCGGTGACCTGAGCCAGTACTACGTCCGCCTCGTCAACGGCATCCGCTTCGAGCGGTCCGACGACTTCGCGTTCGATGCTGACGTGGTCGTCTTCCGTTGCCTCGTGCGCGGTGACGGCATCCTCGTCGACCAGACCGGTGCTGTGAAGCACTACGCGGGCGGCGCTTCCTAAGCTTGCTTGGGGCAGGGCACAAAGGGCCACCAGTGGGAGTCGCTGGTGGCCCTTTGTGTATCTATGCACCGGGTGAGATTGTGATGAAACCGCGAAACGCTGTCAGCGGCCTGATTCGGCCCCTGTCGCGGCCTGACCCCTATGGTCAGGCACAACCACAGCAACTCGCGCGCGATACGCGGCGACAGGTGCCTTTTTTGCCTTTTGGTAGAAGGCTATTGGTACTCCTGTTGCACCCTAGTAAACTTACGCAAATCTCCCCTGCATACTTTTGCAGGGGCTATGCAACCGAGAGGTAACCACAATGGCAAAAGTGATCCGCATGCGCGCACAAATCAGCGGCACCCGCGACGGCGTCCAGTGGCCCAAGCCGGGCGACACCATCAAGGTCAGCGACGAGGAAGCGGCACTGCTCATCAAGTTTGGGCAGGCAGAGGACCCGGACGGGAAGCCTGCGCCCAAGGTTGACGACAGCGGCAACGAGATCGCCACTGCCACCGACGCACCCGAAAAGGCAACGGCCCGGCGCGGCCGCCGTCCAGTCAAGAGCGAGGGCAAGTAAGCGATGACCACCTACGACCTCGGCGCACCTGTGACCAGCACTTGGTCCGGGGCACCTACTGGCGGGACCATCTCGGTCAGCATCACCCGGCCGGACGGCTCCGCGTTCACCCCGCCCTCCATCACCTACAACGGCTCGCAAGCACTTGTAACCTACGTGCCAAACATGGCCGGGCGGTGGCTGGTGCAGTGGGCGTCGAGCGTCAAGGCTGGTGCCTACAGCGACATCGTCGACGTGTGGCCAGCCGACCCCAAGTTCCTCATCAGCACCGACGACGCCCGGGCGGCCCTCAACTGGCCTGCGGGCAACGTTGCGGCCGACTGGCTGGACGACCTGCGGCTCTACATTGCGGCCGCGACCCCGGTGATCGAGGACATTGTTGGGGCTGTGGTGTCCAAGACCTTCACGCAGATTGTGCAACGCGGCTGGCAGTACGCGGCGCTGTACGAGCGGCCGGTGAACGCGATCACCTCCATCATCTACAGCGACAGCACGCCTGTTACGGCGGACGCGTACATTTTCGACGCGAACGCTGGCCTGATCACCTTCTACACGCCGACGCAGGACATCGCGACGATCACGTACACAGCGGGCACGGCAGATATCCCGCCGAATGTGCGGCTGGCGACCCGCGAGCTGGTGCGGCACTGGTGGCAGATCGGCAAGCAGGGCACCCGCAGTGGCAACGGCAACCTGCCGCAGACGGACCCGGCCTTCACGTCCAGCGGCTTCGCCGTGCCACGGCGCGTCATTGAGCTGTGCCAAGCGCACGCACGCCCGGGAGGCTTCGCATGACCTACCCGACAGCCACGGCCGCCGACGAGGCCAAGTACAACTTCTACGCGGCTATCAAGGACGCTTGGGCGAACGACCCGGACAAAAACGAGGTGCTGGTCACCTACGGTGCGCCCGGCACGTACATGCCGAACGACATCGTCAGCTTCATGGGCATCCGCTCCAACATCACGGCCGGGCCTAACGGCTACGGCACCCGGGCGCGCGATGAGACGATCTCGATGGACGTGATGATTAGCGTGGTGCGCGCTGGCGGCCCGGAGCAGGAGATCGAGGCGGCCCGGCGCGCTTACGTGCTACTGCGGGCGCTGGACACCTACACTCGCGTCACTGACACGACGCTGGGCGGAACGGTGTTGTGGTGCTTCTGCATCCAGCACCAGTCCAGCGGCTTCACCGACCCGACACTGCTTGAGCAGGGCAGGGTCATTGAGATCACCGCAACATTCGACGCGAAAGCGCGGATCAGTTCCTAAGGAGGCCGTCATGGCAAAGATCAAGAACGTGTCCCCCTTTGGGGCACTGGACGTACCCTTGCTCGGCGTGATCGTCGAGCCGGGTGAAACCGTGGAAGTCACGGATGAGCAGGCGGCTGTCCTGCTACTGCAAGACCTCAACTTCGCCCCGGTCGGTGCGGACGCTAAAGCAATCGTGAAGGATGTGACAGAATGACCACGCAACTGGATACCAGCGTCGGCATCAAGAAGGAATCGACGTGGGGCACTGCCGTAACGGTGGACCACTTCCCCGAGTTCCTCAGCGAAACGCTGGAATGGAAGCCTACGTTCATGCAGGGCAAGGGGTTCCGGGCTGGCTCCCGCGTCTCCCGCCTTGAGCGGCGCGCGCTGGGCAAGAACAGCGTAGGCGGTGACATCGAGCTTGAGTGCGTGTCGCGCGGCATGGGCATCTTCCTCGAGGCGCTGTTCGGCGCTGTTACCAGCACTCAGATCTCCGCTGGCCCGGCCTACCAGCACAACTACACGCTGACGACGACGGACCCGATGCCGTCGTACACCATCCAGAAGGGCATCCCCCTGCTGGGCGGCGGAGCGGTCCAGCCGCACACCTTCAGCGGCATGGTCTGCGACAGCGGCACCATTACGTCGGCTGTCGGCGACATCGTCAAGCTGAAGACCTCGTGGGTCGGCAAGGCGCTGGACACGGCCGCCGCCTACGCGGCTCCCAGCTACGTTGCCAGCAACGAGCTCTTCACGTTCACGCAGGGCGCGCTCACCATCGGCGGCACCGTGACCCAGCCGACCACCACGGCGCTCGCCACTGGCGGCACCAGCGTGGCCAACGTGCTCGACTTCAGCCTGACGGTCGATAACAAGCTGGACGCGAACGGCTACACCTACGGCAACGGAGGCAAGCAGGGACGCCGCCCGGCGCTGGCACTGGCCGAGATCAAGGGCAAGTTCACCGCCGAGTTCGACGCCGTCACCTACCGGGACGCGTACCTGAACCAGACCACGCTCAGCATCGTCCTCACCTTCACCACGACCACGCTGTTGCAGGCGGGCGTCTACAACACGATGCAGATCGTGGTCCCGAACGTGAAGCTGGGCGGCTCCGTGCCGAACGCGCAGAACGGCGTGATCACCACGTCCGTCGACTTCGAGGTACTGGACGGCGGCGCTTCCGGCGTCAGCCCGGTCACGGTTGTCCTGCGCTCGCTGGACGTCACCCCGTAATGTCCGAGGACTTCATCGAGCGGGTAGAGCTCGAGCCCGGCAGTTTGCGGCGGCTGATACAGGCGTCCCGTACTTGGGACGCCGTCAGCCGCCGTGAAATGCGGGCCAACCTGCGGGCGGCGGCTAACAAGGCGGCTGACGCGGCCCGTAACACGGTGCGCGGCCTGCCTGCCAAGAAGGTCACAGGGCTACGTGAGATGCTGGCTGACAGCCTGAAAGTCACGATCTCAACGGGCAGGGAGACCAGCTCGGGGGTCAAGGGCGAGGGAGTGCGCGTTATCGCCGACAAGGGCAGGCTACCGGGCGAGAAACAGGCAATGGAGAAGGCTTCTATGGCCCGCTCCTTCCGGCACCCGGTGTTCGGCCGCCCGGAGTGGGTCGAGCAGTCCGGGCACGACTGGTTCTATGCACCCCTGCGGGGCGGCCGGGACGAGTACAAAGAGGCCATAGTGCAGGCCATAAAAACCGCAAGCAAGGCAATCGATTAGAGGGTATGGGCAATGGCAGGTATGCAGTTCAGGATCAAGGGCAACCTCTACGACGCGGAGCTTGGGCTCCGCAAGGCGTCGCTCCTGACGCTGTTCGAACTCAAGTCCCGGCACGGCGTCGGCCTCAAGTCGCTGGCGTCCACGGCCAAGAAGTTCGAGCAGATCAGCGACCCGATGGACCTGCTTGAGGACACCGAATCCTTCCAGTTGTTCCTGATCATCATCTGGATGGCCCGGCGCTACGCTGGCGAGAAGCTGACGCTTGAGCAGGCCAACGACGACTTCGCGCTTGACGAATTCTCGATGGTCCTGCCCGACGCGGAGGAGGAGGCGGGCGACCCAAAAGCACCAGCGGCTTCCGCACCGGACGCCGTGCCTCCCATGCCAACACGGACGCCTTCCTCATAGAGGACATCGAGGAATCCGTTCACGATAATATCCTCATGGTCTCGCACCACTGGCCGGGCATCACCCCGCTCAACGTGTGGGACCTGCCGTATGACATGTGGCTCATCTACTTGCAGGGCGTGCAGGTACTCAAGGACAAAGAGATAGGCTGGTGGCAATAATGCCTGAGATTTTCTTCGACATCTTTGGGCGCGACCATAACGTCGGCAAGACCTTCGACGGCATCGCCGACAAGGGCAAGGGCCTGACGGGCATGCTGGGCGGCGTTGCCTCTGCGGCCGCTGGCATCGGCATTGCCAAGGTCATGAAGACGGGCTACGAAGAGACGGTGGACGCCGAGGCTGGTATTGCACAGCTAGAGGCGGGCATCAAGTCCACGGGCGGCGCGGCCGGTGTTACTAAGGATCAGATGGTCGAGCTGGCCAGCAAGATTCAGGATTACTCGGGGCAGACCGACGACTCGATCATCAAGACCGAGGGCCTGCTGTTGACGTTTACCAACATCAAGAACGTCGGCCCGAACAAGATTTTCGATGAGACGACCAAGGCGGCCGCTGACATGGCGGCCCGTTTCGGCGGCGACGCTTCGCAACAGGCGATCGTGCTGGGCAAGGCGCTCAACGACCCGGTGAAGGGGCTTACTGCCCTGCGGCGCGTGGGCGTGGCTTTCACGGCCGATCAGGAGGCGCAGATCAAGGCGCTGGTCAAGACCGGCGACACTATGGGCGCGCAGAAGATCATCTTGGGGGAGCTGAACAAGGAGTTCGGCGGCAGTGCGGCGGCGGCAGGCAAGACCCTGCCGGGTCAGCTTGCCATTGCCCGGCGCTCCTTCGAGGACATCTCGCAGAACCTTGTGGTCGGGCTGATCCCGGTCATGAAGAACGTGGCGGCCGGTGTGCAGGGCATCATGACGTGGTTCAAGGGGCTGTCGCCCGAGATGCAACGGACGGTCGGTACCATAGCGGCTGTCGTTGCCGTTGCCGGGCCTCTGCTGTTGATCGTGGGCAAGCTGTCCGGGGCAATATCCAGCGTCATTGGCATGGCCAAAATGTTCGGCACAGCGTTCACCGCGCTCAATGCCATTATGGCGGCGAACCCGATCATGATCGTGGTGATAGCTATTGCGGCGCTGGTGGCGTCGCTGGTGATTGCTTACAACAATGTCGGCTGGTTCAAGGACTTCGTCGACGGCGCGTTCAGGCTGATCCAACAGGTTATCGCGGTTGTGGTCAACTATGTGACGGGCACGCTGGTGCCTAACTTCCAGAACTCGTTCAGCAACATCAGCAACTTCATCACTGGCGGCATCACCGCGTTCAGCAACTTCAGCCAAGGCGTCTCGCGCGGTATCCAGGATGCGATCCGCTGGGTCCAAGGCTTGCCGGGCCAGATCCTCTCGGCGCTGTCCGGCCTCGGCTCGCTCCTGCTTGGGGCTGGCGCGAGCATTATGGGCGGCTTCCTCGACGGCCTGCGGGGCGCGTGGAATGACGTGACCAACTTCGTCGGTGGCATCGGCCAGTGGATCGCGGACCACAAGGGGCCACGTTCCTACGACGAAAGCCTGCTGACACCGCACGGCGGCTGGATCATGGGCTCGCTCAACAAGGGCCTCCGCAACAGCATCCCGGACCTGCTGAGCACGCTTGGCATGGTTACTGACACCATTGACGGGCACTTCAGCGTCAAGGCGGCAACCGCGAATGTTGGCACGTACGTTACAGCGGGTGCATCTGCGCAGGGCGGCGGCATGCCTGCCGTCTACGTGCAGAACCCGTTCACCGGCGAATACCTGCTGGCGCAGGTCGGCCACAAGGCGGACGCCGCTATCCACGGTTCCATGAACGACCTGAAATACCGGAGGGCTGACGCTTGAGCGTAACCACAAGGACGAACCGGGCCACGAACCCGGCCGTCGCGGCGGCGATCACTAACTGGGCAGTGGTGGCTGGCACGGGCGGGACGGCCACGACAGTGCGCAACACTGGCGACGGCATGTTCCGCCCGGGCTTCGCCCGAACGGCGTGGACAGTGGCGACGTCGGCCGTGTCAGGCGGCTTCACGTACACGCAGTCCAGCGGCATCCCGGCAAGCACGGCGCAGGCGTTCCAAGTGTGGGTCATCAGCTCCAAGACCCAGCGGTTGCAGTTGACGGTTGCCTGCAAAAACTCGGGCGGCACCACGGTCAACACGATCACCGGCACGGCCGTTGTCGTACCAGCGAACACACTGACGGCGGTGCAGGCGCAGGGCACCAGCGGTGCACTGGTCACGCAGGCTGTCCTCACGGTCGCCGCAGTATCTGGTACCAGCGGTACCAACTGGGCGAACGGCGACACGCTGGACGGCATGGGCGTGCTGATCGAAAACGGCACCACATACGGCGACTACTTCGACGGCGAAATGCCCGACGGCGGCTCGATCGTTTACGCATGGACGGGCACGGCGGACGCCTCCACGTCTACCGCTGTAACGTACGTGCCAACCATCACGCTCACCTCGCACACCGATTCGCCTTGCCCGCGCGTGGATATCACCATTGCCGACCTCGACCCGAACGACGACGTCGTCAACGTGTGGCGCACGGCCGAGGGCAAGCGGCGCGCGGTGCGCAATGGGAGGCACCGCACCATCGTCGGCTCCGACGCGATCACGGACTACGAGGTACCGCTGGGGCGGGATGTCATGTACGAGGTCGAGGTGCTTTCAGGTATCTGCGCACAGGCGGTAGTCGCCCCGGCGAACGTGACCATCAATGCCACCTCGGGCTGGATACAGGACCCGCTTGACCCGACCGGGGCTGTACCGCTGTACGCGGATTACGGCCCGAACGGGGAGCCTAGCCTGCGGGTGGACGCGATCAAGTCGTTCGAGTACGCAAGCGGCATCAACCTGATCCCGATCTTGGGCGACGACGAGCCGGTGGCACTGATTGGGCAGGCTATGGCGGCAAGCAACGTCCCCTTCCACATGATCACGGACGCGGCGCAACAGGCCACGACCTTGCGGAACCTGCTCAAGCAGGCGGCACCAGTGCTCATCCGGCCGTTGCCGGGCTGGGCAAGCGGCCTGCCGGGCCTCTGCTATGTGGCCTTCGACAAGCCAAAGGAGATGCCGCTCGACGAGCAGTACGGCGGACAGATCATCGAGTGGGAGCTGAAGGGCACGCTCGTGAAGCCGTCGAACATCACCGTGGTCGTCGCGCTGTTCACCTACGAAACTGTCGCCGCGCTGTGGTCCACCTACCAGTCGGCGCAGACCACCTACAGCGGCAACGGCCGCTCCTACCTCGATACCAAGAAGAACCCGAACAACTAAGGGGCAGGGCATGTCGGCACCGACACAGATTTTCCAGAACTACAACCTGACGGCCACCATTGCGGACCAAGGGCGGGCTATCAGTTTCACGCAGAACTGGATCGGCGTGCTGTTGCAGGTGACATCCGTGACGGGGGCGGATGCGCTTGCGCAGTACCGGGTGCAGTGGAGCAACGATGCCTCGGTGTGGTTCGACGCGGCACCACAGGACGTGATCGGCAACGTGACCGGCCCGGGCACCTACATTTTCAGCACGCCCATCAAGGCGGCCTACTGGCGGGTCGGTGCTGTCGTGACGGGCACCACGCCGAGCTTCATCTGCTCTGCGACGGTGCTGGTCTGATGCGCTACATGGACCAAGCATCACTGGATGCGCTGAACGGTTCGCGGCCTGCTGACACGATCACTGTCTACGTCTGGTACGCGGGCCAGCTTGCCTACCCCGACCCGCTACCGGTCTCCGACTGGTCGTTTAGCTGGGACAGCACAAGGCAGGTGCAGACGGCCTCGATCGACATCAAGGACCCCGACGGCGGCCTCGCCCCGTGGCTGTTGGAAGACCCGCTCGGCGTCGGCGGCTCCCGGTTGCAGGTGATCTACAACGTGGGCGGCGCGGGTAGCCTGAACCTTGGCTGGTACAGGATCACGGCACCTGTCCCTGTTGAGCAGTGGCACTCCTACATCGTCGACGATTCGGGGGCGGTGAACACTGACACGGCAGTGCCTACCGGCAAGCGGCAGATCATGGTCAGCGGCGGCGCTTCCATCCACATCGACGCGGCCGACCTTGGCATCCTCATCAAGAACGCCCGGTTCCTTGCGCCCGAGAGCCCGCAGGGCACGTCGCCGACGGTGCTCAGCGAGATCACCCGCCTGTTGGAGGACATCTGCCCTGTGGTGGCGCTTGACACTGTGGTGGATGCGTCTGTCAGCAAGCGGGTAATTTACCCGCAGGAGCGCATCAATGCGGTGGAGGACCTGTGTAGGAACATCGGGTGCGAGTACCGGATGAACGGCGATGGGCAGTTCGAGATTTACCCTGTCGACCCGGCGACGCCCGTGTGGCAGATACGCGGCGGCGCTGAGGGTGCGCTGGTGCGCGTCGACCGTGGGCAGAACATTGAGGGGCTTTACAACGAGTTCGTCGCCGACGGGCAGGGTAGTAAGCAACAGCCTATCCGTGGGCTGGCCCGTATTGAGTCCGGCCCGCTGGCATGGAACGGGGAGCACGGCGTCTATCCGACGTTCTACTCCTCGACCCTGCTTACCACGCAGGCGCAGTGCAATGCCTATGCTGTGCGGATGCGGGATACGATGCTGGCTGGGCTGACGCAGGACTTGACTGTGACGTGCCTGCCGCACCCGGGCATCCAGCAAGGCGACTGGGTCACGGTGGCTTCGCCTGTGGTGAACGGCCAGACAGTAACACTCAGCGGGAAGGTGAAGGTTATGAGCCTTGCAAGCGCGAACGGCAACAGCACGGCCGCGATGACGCTGGTCGTTGAGTGCCTGTACTCGGATGTCCAGCAAGCACTCGGGGCGGTGAACCGTGGGGCGTAACCTTGCTGGCATTGCCCGGCTTATCCCGGCGAACAAGGCGGAGCGGCACCGGGGCGTCATCGTCGATGACGGCAACGGTGTGCTGAGCGTCAATGTGGGCGGCAACATCCTGCCATGCACTTTCCTCGACCCGGTGACGTTGCAGGACGGCGACGCCTGCAACGTGCAGATATACAACGGCGAGGCTGTGGTGACCGGCCGCCTTGTCGACGCGCCACGGCCGTCGTCGGGCACCGTCAAAACGGTCCCGCCCTCCAGTAACACGATCACCGTGACGGGCAGTGACGGCGTGGATTACGACGCGTACTTCGTGCAGTCGTACACGCCTACCGTCGGGCACATTGTCGCCCTCTCGTGGTCGGCTGGTAATGCCACCGTGACGGGCAGGTATGGGGCTACGCCTGCGCCGCAGGCGGTCAAGTCCGCTCCTGTGGCGACTGCCCCAACGGCACCGTCGACCGGCTCCAACACGTACGCGGCCACGGACAGCGGGACGTGGACGCCCGGGCTGGGGCTGTGGGACCACTGGCGCGGCGGCGGCGGCCACGTCTACCAAGGCGGCTCCGCATACGGGTATGCCAACTACGGCGCATGGTTCTACGGCGGCTCCCCCGGCCAGCTCAAGGGGCGCACGATCACCGGCATCAACTTCACCCTCGGCTCGCGGTTCGCCGTTGGCAACTACAACTCACCGGTCGTGGTGCACTTCTACCTCCACACCTCGGCGCGCAAGCCGGGCGGCGACGTGTCGCGGACCTCTGGCCCGTTCAATGTGACCATCCCGGCCGGATCGGGCATCCGTACTTTTGGCTTGCCTGCAAGCTGGGGCACTACACTCCTCAATGGCGGCGGCATTGCCATTGCGGGCGAAGATTACGCAGGTTTCAACGGCAGGTTCTCACAGCCTGCATCGGGCACCCTCAAACTGTATTGGAGCAGGTAAATGAGCACGGTACGCAAGAATAAGATCACGGTCCCGCTCAACTCGGATGCGTGGAACCTTGTCCCGGACCTGACGACAATGGCGGACACGACCAACGTGCCGATCAAGGTCGCCTCGGCCGCTGAGCGCGACGCGCTGGCGTCGCCGCAGAACGGCGACAAGGTGATCCGCACCGACCTTGCCGGGCAACCGTTCGAGACTTACGACTCGGCCAGCACGTCATGGCAACCGCATGGCATGCAGATTGACTATGCGTCGAGCACGTACAACGACGGCACTTGGAATATGACGGTGTGCAAGTTCACCCGGCTCCGCGTCGGCCTGTTCGGCATCGTTGTCGTGGACTGCGTCATTTCTCTCCCTGCCGCTACCCTCCCGGCGAACACGGCAACACCTACCTCGCTTGCGGGCGTCGTCCCGGCAGGGTACCGGCTGGTCACGGGCGCATCCCTCCCAATGGAAACGTCGACAACCGCCAACTCGGGCGTCGGCCAAGGCGTGCATGTTGGCTTCAAGTCGGATGGCTCCTTCCTGATCCGCTCGGCCGGTGCAGGCTTCACCCTCACCGCTGGTTCGACGATGACTTGGCACACCGCGTGGCGCTGGGACGGTGTCCTGTAACCATGCGCGGCCTGAAGCGCGTCAAGCGCAAACTCGACGACATCTGCCGGGCGGTGGCCTACCTGTTCACCGCTATCGGCGGAGCTTGGCTGTTCCTGTATCAGCCGCCCATCATCCGCGAGCAGGGCGCGCTTGCGTACGTGCTCGTCCTGCTGTGGGCGGCCCTCATTTCGACGGCGTTCCCGGCCGCCTATGCCACCTACAAGGGGAGGTTCGGAACGGAGTACTGGTGCCTCCCGTTCTTCACTGGCGGGCTGGTGCTGGCGCTCATCCACGGCTGGCAACACATCGACCCGGATAGCTTCCCGCGCGTGGCGTTCATCACTGCGCTGGCGGCACTGTTTGCCGGGCGGTTCTTCGTCTTGCACCAGATCGTCAGAATCGCACAGGGGGAGTGAGTTTGGATGGACTGGAACGCGGCGTATCAGATTGGGTCACTGATCGTCGCGGTGCTTTTCGGGTCTCAGGGAGTTCGTGCTTGGGCTAAGCAACGCGATATCAAGAAGGATCACCACAGCAAGGGCAAAGGGCCAAGCGCGGCGGCCGACTACCTGACGGGCTACTACCAGACGGAGCTCCGCACCCTGCGGAGGCAACACGAACTCGATGAGTTGTATATAGACGCACTCGAGGCGCAGTGTTGGGAAAATAATCTACGGCCGCCACAGCGGCCGACCAAACTAGAGGGAGAACGCTGATGACACTGACCGGGTTCGACATTTCAAGCTGGCAGGCGGGCATCAACATCGCCGCCGTGCCGGGCGATATTGTGCCGGTAAAGATCACAGGCGGGGTCGGCTACGTCAACCCTGCGGCTGACGCACAGATCGGGCAGGTGCGTGCGGCTGGCAAGTTGCTGGGGCTGTACCACTTCGCGCACGAGGTTGGCTGTGCTGGCAGTGCGGTGGCAGAGGCCGCGTACTTCGTATCCAAGGCGAAGCCGTACCTCGACAACTACACGGCCCTCATCCTTGACTGGGAGGGCGACAACGTTACGGACAGCGCGTGGGCGCTGGCCTTCAAGCGGCAGGTCGAGGCGCTGTCCGGGCGGCGGTGCTGGGTCTATGGCTCCGTCTCGCAACTCGGCTACCTGAAGCCGTGCTTCGATGACGGCTCGCCCCTGTGGGTCGCCGCGTACACGGTCGGCTACCAGCCGATCAGCGGATATAATCCGCCTGCGGGACCGCTCGGCCTGCCCGATTGGGCGCAGGTGACGATGTGGCAGTACACCTCGAGCGGGCACCTGCCGGGCTACGCGGGCAACCTCGACCTGAACATCTTCTACGGCGACAGAGCGGCGTGGAACAAGCTGACGGCACCGCTGGGCACCGCTGTCAAGCCGCAGTCGGCTGGCCCGGCACCTGTGGCGCACCCGGTTGTCGCCGGGCCGACACCGCACCCGACAGGGCCTACTGAGTGGATTGTGGACCCGGGGGACACGATGTCCGCTATTGCGGCTAAGTGCGGCATCTCGCTGGGCTCGCTCATCAATGCGAACCCGGGCGTGAACCCGAACGTGATCCGCGTGGGGCAACACCTGCGGCTCCCGGCCGGGGCTAAGTGGCCTGCTGGCCCGGTGCGTGCACCTGCGCCCATCCCTGCGGCGCACGGCCCGATCTGGTGGATCGTGGACCCGGGCGACACGATGTCCTACATCGCACAGCGCACGGGCGTGTCGCTGGCGGCGCTGATCGCGGCGAACCCAAGGGTGAAGCCGAACCTGATCTACCCCGGCCAGCGGCTCAACCTGCCTGCGGGCGCGCACTGGTGACGGCGTGGGCAAGCTGGCCTTGCGTAGCGCGCTCGGCGGCGCGGCATTCGCGCTGGGCATCATGGCTGTGGTAGCTGGCCGAACCGCTCTGGCGATCACGCACGGGCATAACTGGAAGAACGTCCGGGAGTTCCTCGGCGTCGGGAAAGGAAAAGCATGAGCAACGTAGATCCCGGGGCGGCTGTCGCCCCTGTCGCGGCCGAAAACGGAGCACCCGGAGTGGTTGTGCCTGACCCGCCTGCGGCGGCCGCTGTCGGGCCGACAGTGCCGAATTCGTTCCCGGCATGGGTCAAGTACACGGCCAAGGCGGTCGGCACGGTGTTTGCGGTGGCTCTGGCCTACCTGATCAGCGTCCTGCAAGCTGGCGACACGCTGGCGGACGTGAGTTTGATCCAGTGGCTGACTTTGGGCTACCTTGAGCTCGGCGCTTTCGGCCTAACCTATTGGGTCGCGAACGGACCCAAGCCGGGCGGGCCTGCGGCCTGACCTCCGCTGGCGCGTACGTGCCAAGAATACTCCCCCTGTGGCGGTTGCCACGGGGGGAGTTTTTTCTTTGCCGTAAACTGGTATGCGGGTAAACTGAACCCGTACCGCAACACCGACAGAGGGAGCACACAGTGCAGGGTAAATTGCCCAACAGCAAAATGAGAGCAAGCGAAAAGGCTTGGATAGGGCTGGCGGTTGCCGGGCTGGCAGGCATGGTCGGGCTGATCGTGCAAGGACTCTGGACGCTTATCGCTGGCTGGATCGGCTAGTGGGGATACTGGGGGGCGCGGACGACCCGCTGGCAGGCGGCGACGCGCTGTTCGACATGAAACCGGAACCGACGATCTTCCTGCGGGACCGGTATATGGAGCCACCGTTCACGGTGCTGGACCGCAAGCAAGGCGGCTGGCAGGACAGGGACCGGAAGTGGAAGGCGATGGGCATAGCAAGCGAGCTTGGGCGGGACGCCCCGGTGCTGAAGTCCACGTTGCAGGGTAGCGACAAGTTCACCAGCGAGACCAGCATCTTCTCCCCCACGCTGGCGGAGATGATGTACCGCTGGTACAGCCGCCCGGGGGCAACGGTGCTGGACCCGTTCGCTGGCGGCAGTGTGCGCGGCATCGTGGCAAGCCTGCTGGACCGGCCGTACATCGGTGTCGAGCTGTCTGCGGCGCAGGTGGCGGCGAACCGGGCGCAGGCGCACATTGCCAGCGCGTCCGTCCCGCCGATGTGGGAGCAGGGCGACAGCCGCGTGGTGCTGGCCGACTGGGCACAGCGCATGCCTGCCTCGGTGGACATGATCATGTCTTGCCCGCCGTACGCCTACCTCGAGGAGTACAGCGACGACCCGGCCGACCTGAGCAATATGGCCTACCCCGACTTCCTTGTGGCCTACCGGGAGATCATCCAGCACGCGGCAACCCTGCTGGCACCTGACCGGTTCGCGGTATGGGTCATCGGTGAGGTGCGGGAAAAGACGGGCGGCGGCAACTGCCTTGGGCTGGTGGCTGACACCGTCAACGCTTTCCGGGACGCTGGCATGGGGCTTTACAACGACCACGTCATGCTGACCCCGATCGGCACGGCACCACAGCGGGCACCTAAGCAGTTCGAGGCCGGGCGCAAGGCGGCCCGGGTGCACGAGTATGCGCTGGTGTTCGTCAAGGGCAACAGCAAAAGAGCGACGGAGTGGCTTGGGCCTGTGGCGGCCACGGCAGAGGGAGAAGCATGAGAAAGAAACCGTGCACCTGCGGGGCACGCAAAACAGGAGAAGCCTGCACTTGCGGGCACAAGCTCCGCAACGCAGGACCGGGCAACAAAGAGGCGCTGTGGCTGGCATACACGCTGGCGCAACAGGCGCAGGAGTTGACGCAGGTTATGGGCCAACTCGACAGGCAACAGGTAGTCAGGAGATGGAAGATCGTGGTGGCACACGCGGAGAGGTCGGCATCAAAATGACCAAGGTAAAGAACCCGGCCGACCAGTACGCGGCCGAGCTTGTGGGCGACTACGAGCACGACAGCCCGGAGTGGCACGCGGCCCGGCTGGCGGTTGTCGGCTCGTCGGACGTGGCCAGCATCTTGGGCGTCGGCTACAAATCGGCGTTCACGCTGTGGCATGAGAAGCGGGGGCTGGTGGAGCCTGAGCCGGTGTCGCCGCGCATGCAACGCAAGTACGCCTACGGGCACCACATGGAGCCGTTCGTGGCTGGCCTGTTCATGGCTGACCACCCGGAGCTCGTCCTGCGGGCGACGGGTAGCTGGCGGCACAAGGAGCGGCCGTGGCAAGGGTGCAATCCGGACCGGCTGGTCTACCCTGACGGCAGTGGGCTGGCGACGTCGCTGGTGGAGCTGAAAACCTTCCCCACGCTGGCGGACTGGGAGGGTGGCCCGCCTGTGGGCTACCGGGCGCAACTACTGTGGCAGGTTGACACGTTCGGCTTCGAGGGCGGCTGGCTGGCAGGTTATGCCAACATGGGCGGCGACTACGTGGACTACTACTTCGAGGCCGACCCATTCGAGGCCGAGACGGTGCGGGCGCTGGTGCTTGAGTTCTTCAACAGCGACACCCCGCCTCCGATTGACGGCAGTGTTGGCACGTACGCAACAATCCGGAAGCTCAACCCCTCGATCACACCTAAAACGGAGGTCGAGATCACACCCGAAATCGCTGAGGCGTACCTTGACGCCCGGGACAGCTACAAGGCGGCAGACAGCAACCTGACCAAGTGGAAAGGGCACCTGCTGGCGCATATGGGCACGGCACAGTTCGCAACCTACGAGGGGCAGAAGATCGCTTCCCGGGTGGCTGTGCGCGACGGTGTCCCCTACTTGAAGGAGCAGTAATGCCCAACATCTCGCCCGAGAGTATCAAGCCGGGCACCCTGCGGCGGCGCAAGCGTGCGGCTAAGCTTGCCGCAGGCTACGAGCCGCCGGGGGCTCAGCATGGGAATCCATATTGGGCTCGGAATTGGGGCTGTGGATGCTCGACATGCAAGCCTGCATTGCGTAAACTGAATCACGAGCAGTACATTGCTCGCAAGGCACGCAAGCTAAACCGAACTGAGGGAGATACAAAATGAACACCGACTTCACCGCACCTGACGGCTCGTTTACTATCACGGCCGAGCAGGGCGTGCGCGCGCTGGAGCTCTTCGACAAGCTCCATGACGACAGAGCGGCTGGCCTGATCCCCGCAGAGTTCAAGGGCATCGACGCCGAGCTGGCTGAGATGATCGAGATGGGCGTGGCAGTGGGGCACGCGCTGGAAATGGAATCGGAGCAAGCCTTCGACCTCTTCCAGCACAACGTGTACTTCCAGCGTTGCGTTGAGGGGCTGTTGGAAGCGTGGCGCATCAGCGAGCCGCTCAGGCAACTCGCCCTCAACCTCAAGAACAGGCTGAATTGAGCACCGTACTTGCCGCAGTTGCCGCCGTCATGCAGAGCGTGACGGCGGTCAGCAAGGACGACCAGTTCAACGGCGGCCAAACACGTTACGCCTACCGGGGCGTCGACCGCGTGGTGAAAGCGATCAGCGGCGAGATGCGCAAGCAGGGCCTCGTCATCGTCCCGATCACGCAGGCAATCCCCGAGTACATTCCGTGCACCACAAGCAACGGAAAACCGGCCAGCATGGTCCGCGTGCTGGTGACGTACCGCATCTACGGGCAAGAGGGGGACTGGATTGAGTGCACCGTGCCGGGCGAGGCTATGGACAGCGGCGACAAGGCTGTCAGCAAGGCAATGTCCGTCGCGTGGCGCACTGCCCTGTTGCAGACGTTCTTCCTGCCCACAGAGGAACCTGATCCGGATAGCGAAGTGCACGAGCTAGGGCGGCCGCAGGCGGCGGCCGGGCAGTGGGGGCAGGGCGGCGGCACAGCGGCCGCGACAGCACGGCTGGCGGCCCGTGACGCGGCGCTGGCGGAGTGGGATGCACAGATACGCGAGGCCGCAGGTGATAAGGCGGCACTGGGCAAGCTGTGGCGCGACGCGCAGGCGGCCAAGGCACCGGCCGAGGTAATCGAACGGATCAACGCAGAGGGGAACAAGGCGAAATGACCAGCAAAGAAGAGGACGCCGATCTGGCATACAGAACTGAGCGGGCAACAGCTTTCGTCCGGGCTGGCAGGCAAGCGTTTCACACGCTGGCAAGCGGGCCTACCGGCTGGGAGTCCATCCCGGACGCGATGATCAAGCAGGACAAGATCGACGACTACGAGGTGCAGGTGATCGCCGACGAGCAGTACGGCACGGAGCACTACATCGACATCCTGCGCAAGTTTGGGCACGCGGCCGTCGATGCCATGTGCAACGCGCTGGCGGACTGGGCACGCAACGAGGGCCAGCGGCCCGACCTGCTGATCAGCGTCAACGAGCGTCTGCGGCTGGCCAAGGCGGAGCGCGATGCCTAACTGGGACCGAAACGAGGCGCTCAAGGAGCTTGCCGGGCAGAACCTGTCCGGGGCGAACCTGATCATCGCGAAGATGTGGATCTACCATCACGATCTGGAATACCAGTGCTGGCGGTACACTAACGCGAAGACGGAGTTCGGCCGGTTGCAGGCGCGGGTCGTGGTGCAGATGCGGCAGGAGGGCGAAAAGAATTACGACGTCTGTCGGCATGTTGCGGACATGGATGACACCGTGCATGCCGCACACTTGGCTTACAGGCTTGCGGAGCAGATGATTACAGCCGACCGTGAGGCGCTCCGCATATTGCACGGGGAACTTGAGGCATACAGGACACAGGCGGCCGACCAGCGGGCGGCCGACACATTTCAGGCAAGGACACAGTCATGAGTGAGGGCTCAAAAAATAAGCGGTACCGGGCACCAGTGGTGAAGCCACGCGAGGATTATGTGGCGCTGGGCTGGCCCAAGACGTGCATCTGCGGCCGGGCCACGAGACCGGCGCATACCAAGGCGGCCGACTGGCCGGGCACCATTGCAAGCGAAAACCAAGACGGCGAGTGTCCCAAGTGTGCGCTAGGCGCACGGTACACCGACCGGAGCAAGGGCAACGGCCGCGTCCTGCGGGCCAAGATACTGCGCACCCCGGAAGAGGAAGCGCAGATGATCAAGCAGGCAAGAGCAGACCTCGAAGCGCTGTGGGCAGACCGGCGCAGGCGGGGCATCGACCCCGACGGGGTCTTCTTCGAGGGCGAGAAGCCTATCCACCACACACCGGCCAGCTTCAACGACGGCACCGTGGACCGGCCAAAGGTGGCCCGGGAGATGGGGCTGTGTCCCAACGGCCACGAGTACACGCACCGGGACAGCCTTGGGCACAGGCGGTGCGCGACGTGCTTGTCGGATAACGGCAAGGCGCTGGCGGTGCGCAGGCAGGCCAAGCTCGAGGCCGGTGAGATCGCCCGGACCGAGAACTGCCCAAAAGGACACCCGTGGGAGCGGACGCCGGGCAAGAGCAGGGTCCATTGCCGGGTCTGTGAGAACGAGGCGCGCAGGGTGGCCCGGGCGGCACAGCGGGCGCGTCAGGCGGCCGAGGGGGCACCGCTGGGCTACTGCAAGCGGGGGCACGCCTATACGGGGCTGACAACCCTTGGGGCGCGGCGTTGCCAGCACTGCGAGACGGAGAACAAGCGGGTAGCGCGTCGCCGCCTGCGGGCTGAACAGCGGGCAAAGGACGCGGAGCAGACGCGCTCCATGTACCGGCAGGCCAGCTAAATGACGCCCAAGGAGTTCGCCCGGTACCTGAACCGGGACGGGGAGAAGTGCCTGCACTGCGGCACGACGGAGGGGCTGGTGCCACAGCACCGGAAGAACCGGGGGATGGGCGGTAGCAAGGCGCGCAACGTGCCAAGCAACATCATCGTCCTGTGCAGTGCCTTCAACGGCCGCATCGAGGCTGACGCCGACGCGGCAATACTGGCCACGGAGCGCGGCTGGAAACTCGCGTCGTGGGAGGACGCTGAGTTTTGCGCCGTCTACGACGTTACGGCGCAGGGCTGGTTCATGCTGGACAACAGCTACCGGCGCTGGGCTGTATAGCGGTATTATCAATCCATGCCGCCGTCCGTAGCGGCCGCTACTAAAGCAGGAGGGATTCAAAGTCTTGAAACAGCTTGAAGTGCCAGAGCGAATGCGCTCATTTTATGCCGATTACCACGAGGGCGCGGTGGAGACTAAGCCACTGACGTTCTTTAGGATGACGCTGGGGGGCATCCCTGCTCCCGCGTTGAAAACGTACATCATGCTCCTTGCCCTAGCCGACGAGGAGGGCAAGGCAACGGCCAGCCGGTCGGAGCTTGCAAGCCTGCTGGACCTGAGCGAGACGGCCTCTATCGACCGGCACGTCAAGTACCTTGCCGAGCAGGGCTACATCGTCGTCGAGCGCAAGAAGGCGGCCGCAAACACCTACCATCTGCGGGCACTGGCATGAGCGAGGATGTACCTACCGAAGATGTCATGACGGCGGCCGACCACTTCACGTCCGTTCCGAACCTTGCCATAGAGGCCGTCGGGGCGCTGGAGCTAAGTGCTACCGCGTTCGTCGTGTACTGCGCACTGCGCTCGTACTTGCATGGCGGGGAGGCCTGCTGGCCCGGCCGCGATACGGTGTGTGACCGGTTCGGGATCCCCGTAAGAACGTTCCAGCGGGCGCTGACCACGTTGCAGGAAACCGGCATGCTGGTGATCAGCAAGGACACCTACATGCGGGGCAACGTGAAAATCACCCGGAACATCTACCACTTCACTGCCGCGCCAAATTGGCACAAGGCAGGTGCCAAATTGGCACTCGGGTCTAACCAAAATTGGCACTCGGGTCTAACCAAAATTGGCACTCGCTATAAAGGTGAAGAAGAAGAGTTTGAAGAAGAAAAGGGGAAGGGCCTCTTCGAGGCACCCGCCAAACTGGCGTCTAAGCCAAAAGTGGCGTCTACCATCCCTGCCGGATTTGCCTTGGATGATGCGATGCGCGCTTACGCGCTTGCCAAGCTCCCGGGCGTGGACGTCGAAGCCGAGTTTGAGCGCTTCGTTGAAAGGCATAAGTCCATCGGCTCCAAGTTCAAGGACTGGTCGGCGGCGTGGCGCACTTGGGTTCTCAACGAGATCAAGTACCGCGCAAGCCGTGTGCAGGCACAGGCGGTGCCAACCGATGTCCGCACCCCGCTCACGTTCCGTGACCCGTACTTGCAGTACGCAAGCGCACCGGCCGTCGTCGGCGATCCGTGGGCTGACCGGTGACACAGTCAGCGGCAAGCACCAGCACGCTCGAGCGCACCGAGCAGAAGCCGAAGGCACCACTGCGGCACTACGTGTGCAACTGCCAGATACCGGCCGACCCCGGGTTCGCCCGGTGCGGCATCAAGGTCAGCGGCAAGGCGACCAGCGCGGCAGGCATCGCGCCGATGGACCTGTGCGCGATCTGCTCGGAACTGCGGTGGAGCTACGCACCGTGCCAGTTCTGCGGCGAGATCCCCTCAATACCAACAGGAGGCAAGGCATGAACGACAATGGCAGACGACAGGGGCCTGACGGCGGCGGACAGGGGCTAGCGGCACCGGGTGCGGCCGACCATAGCGCGGCACAGCGAATGGCGCGCAGGCGGGCGTCTAGGGCCTATCAGGCTCGGCATAGCGCGAAGCTGACTTACAAGCGTGGGATTATGGCACGTAGGAGCCAAGCCGCATGACACCCGAGGAGGGCGTGATCGGGGCTTGCCTGCTGGACCCGGGCGTCATCCGGTTCGCTAAACAGCACGTCATGCCAAGCGACTTTGGTAGCTGGCAGGGCGAGGAAATCTTCACCGCGATCTGCTGGCTGGAGGCGGCCCGGCAACCCGTGGACATCATCACGGTGCAAGCACGGCTCGCTGAGATGGGCTCCCGGGTGCAGGCGGCTGATCTGCACAGCGCAGTGTCGCAGGTGCCAAGCTCCAGCGCGGTCGAGTTTT
Source organism: uncultured Rhodanobacter sp. (assembly GCA_966211915.1). Classification (GTDB taxonomy): domain Bacteria; phylum Pseudomonadota; class Gammaproteobacteria; order Xanthomonadales; family Rhodanobacteraceae; genus Rhodanobacter. The sequence goes on along the minus strand of CBIHNO010000021.1, from coordinate 9,127 downwards.
ACGCGGCCGAGGTGCGCGAGGGTGCAATGCGCAGGCGGCTCCGGGCCATTGCAACCACGCTGGCCGGGCAGGCTGACAACGAGGTGGCGGCACCGGGCGAGGTGCTGGCCGAAGCCTTGCGGCAACTCAAGGCGGCCCGCGACGACAGCCCGAGCAACGGCCTGCCGTCCGAGCTGTTGGAGGACGTAATGGCCAAGCAGGACGCGGCGTACGACTGGGTCATCAAGGACCTGTTCGAGCGGGGCGACCGGCTGATCCTGACCGGCCCGGAGGGCGGCGGCAAGTCCATGCTGATGCGGCAGATCGCAATCTTCGCGGCGGCCGGTATCCACCCCTTCAACTTCACCCCGATCCAGCCCGTCAAGGTGCTGGTCGTGGACCGGGAGAACAGCGAGCGGCAGTGGCGGCGCAACGCGCGCGCACTGTTCACGCAGGCGGCCACCATCGGCAACCTTGCAGGCAACCTCGTGCTGTCGTGCGAACCCCGGCCGCTGGACCTGACCCGGGACCAAGACTTGGGCAAGGTGCACCGCCTGCTGGACGAGCACGAGGCTGGCCTGCTGGTGATCGGCCCGCTCTACAAGCTGTCCCCGCGCGCGTTGCAGACCGACGACGAGGCTGGCCCGGTATTCCGTGCGCTGGACAGCCTGCGGGAGCGTGGCTGTGCGCTGGTGATGGAAGCGCATGCCGGGCACAACCGTACGGCCGACCTCCACCCGCGCGGCTCGAGCGCGATCTTGGGCTGGCCCGAGTTTGGCAAGGGCCTGCGGCGCGACCAGAACGACCCGTACAAATTTGCCCTCGAGGACTGGCGCGGCGACCGCGAGCCAAGGGACTTCCCCAAGGTACTTTTACGGGGCAAGGGCATTACTTGGGTACCGGAGGGCACCAGCGAGGTCCTCCTGACCCGGTTCCGCAACGCACTGCACAACGAACAGACGATGGGATTCTGATGAACCAGCACAAGCGCATGCACGTACGCAACAGCGCGGGCGCTTGCCCGGCCTTCGAGTGGATCGGGCAGGAGCTCAACCACTGCGACGCCTGCGGGCAACCGTACTGGGAGCACACGCACGAGGACGTCGGGCGGCGGCCCGGCCCGTTTACCGGCCGCAGGCACTTCCGCCTCATCCCGGCAAGCTGGGCGCGCAAGGTGGCCAAGCGGTTCGGCACTGACGTCGAGGTGCCTTGCTAATGACGAACCCAAAGGGTGCCAGCTTCGAGCGGCTGATCGCCGACTACATTGCGGCGGCACTGGACGACGACGGCGTGGACCGGCAGGTGAAGACCGGCAACGCAGACAAGGGCGACATCCGGGGCGTCAAGGTGCACGGCCGCAAGCTGGCGATCGAGTGCAAGAACGTCGTGAAGCTGGCGCTGGCCAAGTGGGTCACCGAGGCTGAGATCGAGCGGGGCAACGCGGACGCGCTGGCCGGTGTCGTGGTGCACAAGCGGGCTGGCAAGGGTAAGGCACAGCTCGGGCAGACGTACGTGACGATGACGCTGGACGACCTGCTTGCACTGATCACCGGGGCGCGGCCATGAACGGCCGGAACGGCAAGTGCAGGGGCGGCTGTTGCAAGACCCCGTTCGACGTCTGCGGCAAGCAGAATAACTGCGCCTGCCACTGGCGCGAAACCAACAAGGACCGCTTGCAGGCGGCCATCGAGGAACAGAACGCGCAACAGCGGAAGATCGCATACCAAGCCGCACTCAAGGGTGCAACGGCTGGCGAGAAGCAGGGGCTATACGCGCGGCAGACGAAAGGCGGCATCTAGTGTGCACAGAATGCGGTGTGCTGACACCGGGCTACGCGGTTGACCCAGCGTTCAGATTCCCATCCCCCTACAAGCTGTCCGGGCCAGAGCCGAGCACGGACGCGGCCGACGTGTACCGCCTCGTCGAAGCGTGCAACGAGTATGGGCACCCGTTCCGCATGTCGCCCGGGCTGGTGATGCTGGCCGGTACAGGCGGCACCTTCCTGAACCCGAAGCGGCAGTGGTACGTCAGCTTCACCATCGTCGACGGGCACCACAAGTTCCACGAGGCGTCAACGGGCGACATGCTGATCACGCGGCTGGCCGACCTGCTTGCGTACCTGCGGTCGAACCCGGAACCCGAGTGAAGTGGACACGCTGAAATTGGATGCGGCGGTCGGTCTGCTGACCCGGGACAGCAAGCACCGTGTCGCCCTCCCCGAGGGCGGCACCCGCTGGGTCACTGCGGCACCCCTGCTGGTGCAGTTGCGCATGGCCATTACCAACAGCACGGCGAGCGCAACGTTCGCGAGCTCCAGCGGCAACCCCTTGCCCATTGCGGCGGCCGCGCATGATCTGTTGCAGGAGATCAATACCAGCGTGAACGACCACTGGTGGCAGACGTACCGCCTGCATAACGGGCTGGGGCGCGGCAAGGTGGCCAGCGAGCTCCGGGCGTGGGCGGCCGTCTGCCGGGTGGACGAGGCGCTGGCGCGTACGTGCCAAGTGCTGTGCGAGGGCTGGTGCGCGAGCATTACCGGGCTGTTGCAACCTGCCCGGCACTGGGAGATCGATGGGGCCTGCCCCAAGTGCAAGGCGGCCCGGGTGGCAACCTGCAACGAGGACGGGGAGACGGTGCGCGTGCGCGCGCTGGCGATCACGTTCGCGGCCGATGGAACAAATTGGGGCGAGTGCAGAGGGTGCGGTGAGAGATTTGTTTCAGAGGATTTGGCTCGGGCTATTGCGTTTCCGGCCGCAGGCGCGTAATTTTACTTTTGTAGGGACACCCCCTACACATAGCCTGAGGGGACTGAGGAAGATGGAAACAACACTCGAGACCGCACGCGCATACAGGGCGGCATTCGAAAACGGCAAGCTTGACAGAATGGCTGGTGCTTGCATCCAGACCAAGGCGCAGATGAAGGCCGAGCACCCGGGCCTCAGCCTCGAGGATCTCGAGGACCTGTACCGCGCATACCGCAACGGCTTCACGAGCAAGTAAGGGACTGATCACAATGGCAACAGCAACCAAGGCACTTCCTAGCTGGGCAACCGTCGGCGCACGGGTGCTCATTGAGAACGGCAACTATGGCCGGGACCGCAAGTTCCTCGAGGCCAAGATCACGCGGGTGACGAAGGCCAGCGTCTTTGCCAAGACCGAGAAGGGTAGCGAGCGCCGCTTCGTCGACATGGGCTACACGCGGGAGGAGGACCGCCTCAAGGAGTACGGCCACAGCACGGGCTGGTACCCGGGCACCTACCTTTGGAACCCTGAGGCCGAGAACGTCAAGGCGGCCTATGCCAAGGCCAAGGCACGCGGGTACGAGGAGCGGCTGGCGGCCGACGCCGAAGCACTGGCCAAGCTGATGCGGCAGGGCGGTGCAGACGCAAGCGACGTTGCCAAGCACATCAACATCCTGCGGGCGCGCATCACCGAGTACGAGGTGAGCCGCAGTGGCAACCGCAAAGATCAGTAACAAGGACGTCCGCGAGGTGGTCGAGTACGCACAGGGCCTCGGGTTCGAGTGGGACGGCACGATCAGCGGCGGCGGCCACGTCAAGCTCACGCACCCGGCTGGAGGCCGGGTGACGCTGGGCATCACAACCCGGTCGGGGAACCGGCAACAGCTAAGCACAGTCAAGAGGGAGGCTAGGAGAATTGGCATATCTGTCAGTTAGCGGGCGGCCGGGCAAACTGTCCGACGCACTGCGCACCGACGCAAGCGGGTCCAAGGGGTTCGCTGTGGACATGAGGGACGGCGTGCTGATGCACTTGACCTTCGACAAGGAGACTGCCCTGCAATGGGCGGCCGCACTGACCAAGGCGTACGGCGATGAGTGAGCTGACGCGGGTGGACGACTTTGGCGGCTGGTATGCCAAGCGTGAGGACCTTGCAGAGTTCGCTGGCCATACGTTGCCAAGCGGCGCGAAGGTACGGCAGTACCTTGCAATGATCAAGCAGGCACCGGACAACGCGATCCTGCTGGTCGGGTGCAGTGCGGACAGCGCGATGCAGATTTACGTCGCCTACGCGGCGGCGGCTACCGGCCGTGACGGCTACGTGTTCGTCCCGTACCGCAAGGAGCGCAGTGCGGCCACCGTGACGGCCATGCGCCTCGGCGCGCTGGTCACTGAGGTGAAGCCGGGCTACCCTGCCGTCTACCGGGCGCGGGCGCGGGAGTTTGGCAAGGAGTGCGGGCGGCCCGTGGTGCGCTGGGACCTCGACTACGCTGCGCAGGACACCGTGTCGCAGGTGCACAACACACCAGAGGACGTGCGGCGCATCGTAGTGCCTACCGGCTCAGGGCTGACGGCCGCTGGAGTGCTCGCGGCTGTAACTGCGGCCGGGCGCGGCGTGCGCGTGCTGGCAGTATGCGTCAGCGACCTTGCGAACAAGGAAACAATTTTGGCGACGGCTAACAAGCGCGTCGGCTACGTGGACCCCGACTTGCTGGACGTGGTGCGTCCGTCCAGCAAGTACGGGCAACCTGCGGCGGCCCGCCTGCCGGACGGCTCATTGCTGGACCCGTACTACGCGGCCAAGGCACTGCCGTACGTGCAGGCGGGCGACATGCTGTGGGTCAGTGGGCGGAGGCCAGCGTGAGCAAGGCGTGCACCTGCCCCTTCGATACTCCTGACGATCAGGACACATTCAGACGCGACCAAGGCGTCAGCTACAGGCATTGCGGCTACTGCGGCGGCCGCGTAAGGAAAGAGGAACCCAGTGATCTGGTCACAGAAGCAAGTGTTTGCGGTGGAGCGGCTGTCCCAGCGGCAGATGGTGAGCCGGGAGGTGATGGATCGGGGGACCGACTATTTTGAGGCGGTGTGCGAGCGCATGGGCCATGACCTGATCAACTACGCGCACCCGCTGGGCGTGGAGCTGAACATGCTGGACCTGCACATCGGCCGCCCGGAGGAGTTTTCGATGTACGACAGCGTCATGCTCGTAATGCGCTGGGCACCGGAGACAAGAGCCGGGCTATTGCTGGGCGGCCCGGCCGACGGCACCCGGGTCGAAATGCCGCAGGCGGCGCACAGGTGGAGCTTCCGCGTAGTGGTGGCCAGCGGCGCACGCTACCCGCAGTTCGTCGACGGGCCTTGGGAGCCAACGGCACTCGAAGTAGACACGGTGGATTACAACTGGTCGGGCTGGCACGAGGAGGAGCGGGTGTGGACGTATGAGCCAGCAAAGTAAGCGCGAGGACGAAATGGCCTACACGACTTGGGGGCAGTCGTGCCAAGACCCGGCAGTGGTGGACGGCGAGGTGCGGCAGTGCAGACGGCCCGTGCTCCACGACGGCGAGCATGCCAGCGGCTACGGCAAGGGCTACCGCGAATGGACCGCCTCGTAGTTATGCACCCCGCAGACAGGGCTGAAACCGGGAAACCCCGACAATCGGCCCTGTCTGCCCCTGTCGCGGCCTATCACCTATGGTCAGCCATAACCACAACGGCTCTTTCGCGTCAGGCGGCGACAGGTACCGTTCTTGCCTTTTGGTAGTCAACTATTGGTACACCTGTTGCATGGGCGTAAACCTACGCATTGTATTTGCATACAGCACTAATAGTTATGCACCGGCCAAAAAACTTGGAAAATCTTTTGAAAACCTCTTGTGCCACCCTGCCAGCGCGGTAAACTGAAAGTGTAGTAAATAACCAAGCAAGGCAACTGAGGGAGTTGGACATCATGAAGGCACAGACCGTAGCCTCACCGCTGGTACTGGCAGTAGAAGGCGCATGGGCCGCGATTCAAGAACGGCACAGCGACGTCCCGGACGTAGTGGTAACGCTCGGCTCGGGCATCGTTGCCAAGGGCCTCAAGCTCGGCCACTTCGCCCCGAACGCTTGGGCCAAGGGCGGCGAGGACGTTAGGGTCCACGAGCTCTTCGTAGGCGGCGAGGGCCTTATGCTCGGCGCACAGCACGTAATGGGCACCCTGCTTCATGAGGCCAGCCACGCGGCGGCCGAGGCAAGAGGCATCAAGGACTGCTCCCGGAACGGGCGCTACCACAACAGCAACTTCAAGAGCATCGCGGAGGAACTGCACATCGAGGTGCACCACGACAAGGACCTCGGCTGGAGCACCACCACCCTCCCCGAGGAGACGGCCAACATGTACGAGGCCGCGATCTTCGAACTGGACATGGCGATCACCGCATACCGGGCAGGCGCAGTGATCAGCACCGGCACCACAAGCGGCCAGCCGACCGCGACGCCGACACCGCGCAAGGGCGGCCGGGCATCCAGCAACAACGGTGTCAGCCTCACCTGCAACTGCAACCGGCGCATCCGGGTCAGCAACACGGTCGCCGAAATGGGCGGCATCACATGCAACCTCTGCGGAGGTGAGTTTGCATGAAGCTAGGCCAGCTCCTCTACCGGGCGGCGCGGGTGTCGCGAGACATCAAGTCGCTCGGCGGAGGACCCGAGGCGGTAGCTAAGCGGGTAGTGCGCAAGGCGGTCTACCGCAAGGTCAACGGCACTACAGCCCGGTTCTTGAACCGGCTCTTCAAGTAAACAAGGATCCCGGGGACCGGTGCTGATTTTTGCCAGCACCGGCACCCGGGGCAACACAACAGATGAGGGAGTTGGACAGCATGGCACAGGTGAAGTTTCCACAGGTAAAGGTGCAGTTGACCGGGCTGGACGGTAATGCGTTCATGATCATCGGCCGGGTGCGCAGGGCAATGAAGGAGAAGCACATCGCGCCCGAGGCGATCGAGGAGTTCACCAGCACGGCGATGAGCGGCAACTACGACAACGTCTTGCAGACGTGCATGGCTTGGGTGAACGTCAAATAGACGACGCACTCGCTCCGGGCGGCCACAAGCGGCCCGGACAAAAGGGGCAAAACCTGACGCCCCTGTTGGGGGGACCAGCCTTTTGGGGGCAGGGCAACCAACAAAAATCAGGAGGTGCCGACCGTGCGGCGCAGAAGACCACATAGGGATCAATAAATGACAGGGCGGCAAGCGCGGTACCCGACCGACGCGCTTGCTGGCCCTGTTTTATTTTCCGGGAAAGTATTGTGCCGTACGTGCCAATCGCGTAAACTGAAATCACAAGGCAAGGCAGGCACTACCAAAACTGAGGGAATGATCAAAATGGCTTTTACCGCATGCGAGATGATCGTAGCAATCAGCAATAGCACCGTTGACAGCTACCTCGAGGACCGCTACGAGCGGGCCAGCTTCGCAAGCTTCCTTGCAAGCGAGTACGGCACCACGGACAGCTTCACCGCACAGGAGACGCTCAACTGGCTCAAGGACAGCGATGTCTGGTACGAGGACGGCGTTGTCAGCTACCTGTACCGGGACCTCATGCAGTACCGGGAGCAGGCGGCAGACGAGCTGGAGAACACAGAACGCTAGATTCACCGGTAGCGGGGGACGGGAAAACCTCCCCCGCGAACCGGGCCAACGTAAGCACCAACCAACAAACTGAGGGACTGATCAAAATGGTATTTAGCACCAAGGGCACCAAGGAAGCGCATCGGCTTCTGGCAGAAATCGCCGCCGACCCCAAGCTGGCATCTTGGGTAAAGCAACTGGAAACCCTCCAGCGGGTATCCGAGGAAGAGAACTGGTGGAACCTCGATTTGGGGCTCGCCGTTGAAAATGCGATGGGCAACCTTCGCGCAGGTCGCGACGCGGCCGCTAACAGGTAGAGGGACTGATCAAAATGGCACAGGCAACAGGCGAAAGAATCTCCGCATACGACATCAAGCGCGGCGACAAGTTCACCGTAGGCGGCGACTACTACGAGGCCGTCGCTGACGCGCACGGCGAGTTCAACGCTTACGTCCGGGTGTGGAACCCCCGGCGCAACACCGTAGGCGAGATCGTGCTGGCACACGGCACAACGGTTGCACTGCGCTAGGGCGCGCAACGCGCTGGCGGGTGAGTGTACTACGCTCACCCGCTTTCGCATATACTGAGTGGGCAGTGTATTTCTCTGCCCAAAGAGCTGGCTCCGTCACATTACCCTCAGGTGTGGCGGAGCCCTTTTTTATGGCCAAAGCAACCCAAGGAGTGACCGACATGGCAGTAAAGGATTCGGCTGGCATCGTCGGCCGCGTGGAATGGGTACTGCGGGATGAGCGCGGGCGCATCAAGACGCGCGGCGTGACCAAGAACCTCGTGACGGACGTAGGCGACCAGTACTACGGCGACCGGTCCGTCAATGCGCAGGGCAGTGCCAAGACAATCACGGCGATTGCTACAGGCACCACGGCTGTCGTCACCACAAGCGCGGCGCACGGGTTCGGTGTGGGCGACGTGGTGACCATTGCAGGCGTGACCCCTGCGGGATATAACGGCAAGTGGGCAATCACCGCCGTCGGCTCCGCGACCACGTTCAGCATCTACGTCGGCACCGCGCTCGGCGCAGGCTCGGCGTTCGGCACGGCAACGGGCGAGAACTACGGCCCGGCCGCAGGCATGAAGCTCGGCACCGGCTCGACGGCCGTGGCCAAGAGCGGCGCTGGCGCGGCGCTGGTGACGTACCTGAGCAACTCGCATCAGGCGTTCGACGCGACGTTCCCGTCCACCAGCGGCACCAGCGGCGGCCGCGTCGTCACCTACAAGGTCACCTACGCGGCAGGCAAGGCAACCACGGCCAGCGCGATCACCGAGGTTGTGATCTTCCTCGACTTCCTTGCAGACGCGACCAGCTCGGCCGCAAACACCGTCGCCCGCGCGCTCATTGCAGGCGTGGCCAGCAAGGGCGCAAGCGACACGCTCACGATCACTTGGACGCACACGCTCCTCGGAGCCTAAGCAACAGACCCCCGCTGGCACATACGTGCCAACGGAACCACAGGAGAGGGAAACATGAGAATCACACGCAAGGCATATGCACTGGGCGCGGCGGCACTGCTGGCCATTACCGGCACCGGGCTCGCGGCCGCACAGGCGGCAACCGGCGTGGGCACGGCGCACGTCACCCTGACCAACAGCGCAGGCGCTTATGCCTGTTCTGTGGCTGTCCCGGACGGCACGACATTCGAGTGCGACCTCGCTGTAGCGCAGGCACCGACGCCGACGCCTACCCCGACGCCTACCCCGACGCCGACGCCTACCCCGACGCCTACCCCGACGCCGACGCCTACCCCGACGCCTACCCCGACGCCGACGCCTACCCCGAC
>CBIHNO010000020.1:0-40828 GCA_966211915.1 uncultured Rhodanobacter sp. | reverse complement strand
CTCGCGACCCCGACCTTGGCAAGGTCGTGCTCTACCAACTGAGCTATTCCCGCATTGGAGCCGCGCATTCTAATACGTGAATGCAGATCGTCAAGCCCGTATCGATCATACGGACATCATGGCAATCGCGCCTCGTCATTTCTGCTGGATGGCTGTGACGGCGTATCACCGCGCAGGATCGGCCACGCCGCACGCAGGTAGTACAGGCCTGACCAGATCGTGAGCACACCGGCAATCACCAGCAAGGCCTCACCGATGTGGTACAGACGCAGCGCCGTGGCCTCCTTCTCGTGCTGCACGATCAGCACCACTAGCGCAACCATCTGCATCACGGTCTTGAGCTTGCCCACGAAGGCGACCTTGACCGCGGCGCGCATGCCGATTTCGGCCATCCATTCACGCAACGCCGACACGCTGATCTCGCGCCCGACGATCACCGCGGCAGTCACCGCCATCACCACACCGGACCAGCCATTGCTGTGATGGGACTCGACCAGCAGGAACAGCGTCACCGCCACCATCAACTTGTCGGCGACCGGATCGAGAAACGCGCCGAACGCCGAAGTGAGATTCATCCGCCGTGCCAGATAACCGTCCAGCCAGTCCGTAAACGCCGCCAGCACGAACACGATCGCAGCAGTGATGTTGTGGCCAGGGAATGGCAGGTAGAACACCGCCACCATGACCGGCAGCAGCGCAACGCGAAACAGGGTCAGCCAGGTCGGCAGGTTGATGCGCATGATGTGTTCCAGTGATTTGCCGCAGTTTCGCACGTCATCGCGTCACTGCCGAGTAACGGCGAGCACCCATGCTCAGCCGTGCAGGCTGGCATAGATGCGCTCAGCCAGACCGCGATCGATGCCCTTGACCTGCATCAACTCCTCGATGCCAGCACTCTCCACGCCCTGCATGCCGCCAAAGGCCTTGAGCAATGCCGAACGCCGGCGTGCACCGATACCGGGCACATCTTCCAGCACGCTGCGCTCGCGAGCCTTTTCGCGGCGCTTGCGATGACCGCTGATCGCGAAGCGATGGGCTTCGTCGCGCACGGCGGCAACCAGATGCAAGGCCGGTGACGATGAGCCTGGATGCAACTCGCGTCCCGAGTCAGCTAAGACCAAGGTTTCCTCGCCCGCCCGCCGCCCCGGCCCCTTCGCCACGCCGACCACCTCGATGCCGCTGACGCCGAGTTCCTTCAGCACGTCCAGCGCCTGCGCCACCTGCCCGCTGCCGCCGTCGATCAGCAGGATGTCCGGGCATACACCATCGCCCTCAGCCACCTTGCGGAAGCGCCGGGTCAGCGCCTGATGCATCGCAGCGTAGTCGTCGCCCGGCGTGATGCCGGCGATATTGAAGCGTCGGTAGTGTGACTTCTCCGGCCCTTCCGGCCCGAACACCACGCATGAGGCAACCGTCAGCTCGCCCATGGTGTGACTGATGTCAAAGCACTCGATCCGACGTGGGGGCGCCGCCAACCCCAGCACTTTCTGCAGATCATCGAAACGTGTGCCCAGGGTCTGTCGGCTGGCCAGCCGGGCGGTCAGCGAGGCTTGTGCATTGCGTTCGGCCATCTGCAGGAATTGCGCGCGATCGCCGCGCACGCTGGACTTCAGTTCCACCGCACGACCGGCGTGCTCGGTGAGCAACTCGGCCAGGATCTGCTGGTCGGCCAGGGGTTCGCCGAGGATCAGTTCGCGCGGCACCGGTCGATCCAGGTAGTACTGCGCGATGAACTGGGTCAGCACGTCGGCGGGCTCGGCATCCAGCGGCAGCCGTGGGAAGAAGTCGCGCGTGCCGAGGCTGATGCCGTTGCGGAAGAACAGCACGCTGATGCAGGCCATGCCCGCTTCGATGCGGCAGGCGATCACATCCATGTCGGCGCTGGCACCGTGCACGTGATGCTGCGCTTGCAACTGGCGCAGGGCGGCGACCTGATCGCGCAGTTTGGCCGCGCGTTCGAACTGCAGCGCCTTGCTGGCCTGCTCCATCGCCTCGGCCAGTTCGTCGATCACGGCGTTGCTGCGCCCTTCGAGGAACATCTCGGCGTGACGCACATCGCTGCGGTAATCGTCGACGCTGATCAGGCCCACGCACGGCGCGCTGCAACGACCGATCTGGTACTGCAGGCAAGGCCGCGAACGGTTGCGGAAATAGCTGTCCTCGCACTGACGCACCTTGAACAGCTTCTGCATCAGGCTGAGGCTTTCGCGTACCGCGTAGGTGCTTGGATACGGCCCGAAATAGCGCCCCGGCAAGTTCTTCGCGCCGCGATGGAACGCGAGTCGTGGGTAATCCTCGCCTCCGGACAGGTAGATGTACGGGTAGCTTTTGTCGTCGCGCAGCAGGATGTTGTAGCGCGGCTTCAGCGACTTGATCAGCTGCGATTCCAGCAGCAGCGCCTCGCCCTCGGTACGCGTCACGGTGATCTCGACGCGGGCGATCTGCGCCACCATCGCGGCGATGCGAGGTTCCATCCGCGGTTTCAGGAAATAGCTGCCGACGCGCTTCTTGAGATTGCCGGCCTTGCCCACGTACAGCAGATCGCCCGCGGCGTCGAAATGACGATACACCCCGGGCGAGGACGTGAGTGTGCGGACGAAGGCCTTGCCGTCGAAGGTTGGCGGTTGCGCGGGCTGCATGGATGGATTCTAGCGGTGCGGATGACTATGCGACCGATGTGGAGGCTCAGTGCTGCGTGCGCAACCACTGCTCGGCACGCTCGAGGTCGGCCAACGTGTCGATGCCGGGCGGAAACGGCTCCGGGGTCAGGCGCACCGCAATCGCGTGACCGTGTTCCAGCACGCGCAACTGCTCCAGCGATTCGGTCTGTTCCAGCGGCGTGCGTGGCAGGCGCGTATAGCGATCCAGAAATCCGGCCCGATAGGCGTAGATGCCGATATGCCGCAGAAACGGCGAGCCGGACGGCAACGCCTGCCGATCGACGGCAAACGCATCGCGCGCCCATGGCAACGGCGCGCGGCTGAAGTACAGCGCCCGCCCGTTGACGGTGCGTACCAGTTTCACCACGTTCGGGTCGAACAACTCTTCGGCATCGATGATCGGCGTGGCCAGGGTCGCCATCGGCGCGTCGTCGCCGTCCAGCGCCTGCGCCACGGCGCGAATGCCGGCGGCCGGCGCAAAGGGTTCGTCGCCCTGCAGGTTCACCACGATGCTGTCATCGGCCCAGCCGTAGTGCGCCGCGCATTCGGCCAGGCGATCGCTGCCCGAGGCATGGTCGCTGCGCGTCATGCAGATATCGACACCCTGCCCGGCCAGTGCATCGGCGATACGCTGATCGTCCACCGCCACTACCACCTGGCGGGCGCCGGTCTGCAGCGCGCGTTGCGCCACCCGCACCACCATCGGCACACCGTCGATCTCGCGCAACGGCTTCGCCGGCAGACGAGTCGAACCATAACGGGCGGGAATGGCGACGATGAACGGGGGCACAGCGTTGGACATGGATAATCCTTCAACCAGGCGACAAGCGTGATCACAACGATACATGCACCCGCGCGGACGGGTCAGCCCGCATCTTGCAGCGCGAAGCCGCAACCATTGGCCAGTTCGAGAAAACCAGGAAACGAGGTGGCGACGTGGCTGCAGTCGTTGATCCGGACCGGGCCGCTCGCGACCAGTCCGGCCACTGCAAAACTCATCGCGATGCGGTGATCTAGGTGGCTTTCCACGCGGCCGGTACCGAGCATGCCGCCGTGGATGATCGCACCGTCCGCGGTTTCCCCGATTGTTGCACCGAGCGCACGCAGGCCGGTGGCCATGGTCGCGATGCGATCGGATTCTTTCACCCGCAATTCGGCCGCGCCGCGAATGACCGTGCGGCCGCTGGCGACGGCAGCCGCGATGAACAGCGCGGGAAACTCGTCGATCATGTCAGGCACCAGCGACTCGGGCAGCTCGACGCCATGCAGCGGTGCGTGGCGCACCAGCAGATCGCCGACCGGCTCGCCGCCACTTTCGCGTTGGCGCTCGATCGTGATGTCGGCGCCCATCAGCCGCAGTGCCTGCAACAGTCCGGTGCGGCGCGGATTCAGGCCGACCGCCGGCAGCCGCAGCTCGGAGCCCGGCACGATGCTGGCGGCAACCAGGAAAAAGGCTGCCGAGGAGAAGTCGGCCGGCACGCCCACATCGGTGGCGTGCAATGCATGGCCGCCTTGCAGCTTTGCGCGACCCGGCTCGAACGCAATCGGCCAGCCGAACGCGGCCAGCATGCGCTCGGTGTAGTCACGGGTCGGGTGCGGTTCGATGATCTCGGTGTCGCCGGTGCCATACAGGCCGGCCAGCAACAATGCGGACTTCACCTGCGCACTGGCCACCGGCAGTTCGTAACGGATGCCATGCAATGGCTGCCCACCGTGCACTTGCAACGGTGGCAGGCCGTCACGCGTATCGATGCGCGCACCCATCAGAGCCAACGGATCGGTGACGCGCCGCATCGGTCGCTTCGACAGCGAGGCATCACCGATCAAGGTGCTGTCGAACGCCTGCCCGGCCAGCAGGCCAGCCAGCAGACGCATGCCGGTACCGGCGTTGCCGCAATCCAATGGCAACGATGAACCACGCAAGCCATGCAGGCCGACGCCATGCACGACGCGCTCGCCTGCCGACGGTGTGTCGATGCGTACACCGAGCTGTGCCAGCACGGCGGCGGTGGCACGGGTGTCCTCGCCTTCGAGGAAGCCGCGGATGCATGACTCTCCTTCGGCAATTGCAGCCAGCATCAGGGCGCGATGCGACACCGACTTGTCGCCGGGCACGCGCAGGCTACCGCGCAGGGGCTGGCCCGGTCGGCTGACCCAGTCGAGACGATTCAATCCGATGTCTCCATGCGGTTCAGGGCAACGCGACCGGGTAGGAACCCAGCACGCGTATCGTCGCGGCCGACTCGCCGATGTCATGCACCGCGGCCTGCAACGCATCGCCGTCGATATGGCCGGAGACGTCGATGAAGAACGCGTACTGCCACTTGCCGGTATGCGCCGGCCTCGATTCGATCCGGTTCAGGCTGATGCCGTGCTTGGCGAACGGGCTGAGCACGTCATACAGCGCGCCGGGTTTGTCGTTGACGGTGATCAGCAGCGAGGTGCGATCGTTGCCGGACGGCGGAAACAGCGAACGGCCGATGACCAGGAAACGCGTGGTGTTGTCGGCACGGTCCTCAATGCCCTGCGCCACGGTCTTGAGGCCGTAGACCTTGCCAGCGGTCTCACCGGCGATCGCCGCGGCATCATCGGCATGCCGGGCTAGCCGGGCGGCTTCGGCATTGCTGCCGACCGCGATGCATTCGACGCCCGGCAGATTGATGCGCAGCCAGGTCTTGCACTGCTGCAGCGACTGCGCATGCGCATAGACACGCTTGACGTCCTCCAGCTTGCCGCCTTGCGAATGCAGGCACTGGTGCACGCGCAATTCCACTTCACCGCAGATGGTGGCTTCGGAAGTGAGGAACATGTCCAGGGTGACCTGGATCATGCCCTGCCCGGAGTTCTCCACCGGCACCACGCCGAAATCCGCGTGGCCGGCGGCAACTTCCTGGAACACTTCCTCGATGCTGCCCAGCGGCAGGCCGTAGGCGGCATGGCCGAAATGCTTGCGCACGGCCTGCTCGCTGAACGTACCCTCCGGGCCGAGGAAACCGATCTTCAGTGGGTCTTCCTGCGCCAGGCACGACGACATGATCTCGCGGAACAGGCGCACCATTTCGGTATCGGACAGCGGGCCGTTATTGCGATCCACCACCATGCGCAGCACGTGGGCTTCGCGTTCGGGACGGTAATAGTCGATCGCCGAAAGCCCCGAGCCCTTCACCTTGGCTACCGTCTGCGCATGGTTCGCGCGCTCGGAAATCAGCTGCTGGATCTGCCGGTCGATGCTGTCGATGCGCTCGCGCATCTCGCTCAGCGGTGTTTTTGGATCGGTCATGCTTTAGCCGCCTAGAAGTAAAGAAGTCCAAATGATGGACAGACATCATGCCCGAAATGCGGCCTCCATGGCCAATCATCCGTGCCGCTGCGCGAAATCCCGCATGAACGCCGTCAACACCTGCACGGCTTCCAGCGGAACGGCGTTGTACAGCGACGCGCGCATGCCGCCGACAGCCTTGTGCCCCTTCAGCGCGAGCAGCCCGGCAGTCTCCGACTCCTTCAGGATTACTGCATCCAGTGCGCTATCGTGCAGGGTGAACGGCACATTCATGCGTGAACGCGCGGACGGCTCGACCGGACTGCGGTAGTAACCGCCCGAACCGTCGATGGTCTGGTACAGCAGCTCGGCCTTGGCGCGGTTGCGCTCGCCAATCGCGGCGACGCCGCCCTGCTCCTGCAGCCACTGAAAGGTCAGCCCGGCCAGATACCAGCCCCAGGTATTCGGCGTGTTGAGCATCGAATCGTTCGCCGAATGCTCGGCATAGCGGAAAATCTTCGCCATCGGCCGGCCGGCCCGCTGCAGCAGGTCGCGCCGGATGATCATCACTACCAGCCCGGATGGCCCGATGTTCTTTTGCGCGCCTGCGTAGATCAGTCCGAAACGCGAGACATCCAGTGGCTCGGACAGGATGTTCGAGGACATGTCCGCCACCAGCGGCGCAGTGCCCACATCGGGGATGCCGTGGAATTCCACGCCATGGATCGTCTCGTTCGGCGTGTAGTGCACATACGCGGCCTGCGGATCGAGCTGCCAGCTTTCGCGTGCCGGCAGCTTCAGATAGTGGTCGGCCTCACCGCTGGCAGCCACGTTCACTCGCAGATAGGGCGCCGCCTCGCTGACCGCCTTCGCGCTCCAGTGACCGCTGACGATGTAGTCGGCGCTGTCGCCGGCACCGGCCAGGTTCATCGGGATCTGCGCGAAGTGCTGGGTGGCGCCGCCCTGCAGGAACAGCACGGCGTAATCGGCGGGAATCGCCAGCAGCGAGCGCAGATCGGCTTCGGCCTGTGCGGCCATCTCGATGAAGCGCTTGCCGCGGTGGGACTGCTCCATCACCGAGGCGCCGCTGCCGTTCCAGTCCAGCATCTCGCGCTGGGCGCGTTCAAGTACCGCCAGCGGCAGTGCCGCCGGACCGGCGCTGAAATTCCAGACTCTGCTCACGTGCGCTTGCGTCCCGTCGAGGTGTTCCACACATTATGGCGCGGCGCAGCATGGCGCGGTCAACTTCAGGCATCGGATATCACCCACGTTGCTTGCGAAGGCTCGATGCGATCACGCCAGGAAAACTTTGGCCGATGACGAAACCCGCCGTTACAATGGCGGAACGGTCTGGCAGGCAGGCCGTGGGTAACCATCAGGGGCGCGTGACATTGGCAAGGCAGTCTCGTTTCGACGGATCGTGGCTCAGGCAAGCCATGCTCATGGCCATCCCGCTGAGCTTGCTGGGTATGACCGGCTGCGCCCAGGTCAATGCACTCAAATCGAAGGTCAACGGAAATTCGACCACGATCAGTGTGACGCCGGCCGTCCAGCCGCAGACCAGACCGACACAATCGTTCACCGCGATCGTCAACGAGCTCCAGCTCGGCCACTACAGCGAGGGCGAGCAGGACTTGCGTCAGTATCTGGCACAGCATCCTGGCGACCGTCCGGCACAAGCCATGCTGCGCCAGCTCACGGCTGACCCCAAACAATCGCTCGGCTCCCGTTCGCGCTCCTATGTGGTGCAGGCTGGCGACTCTTACAGCACCCTGGCTGCCCGCTATCTGGGCGATCCCGGAGCATTCCTGATCCTGGCGCGCTATAACGGATCGACCAACCCATCCATGTTGCGCACCGGCGAAACGATACGTCTGCCTTTGTCCAGTTCCGGACCCGGCAAGGCCACTGATCCGGTGGCATCCGCCGGCGACACGTCGCTTTCATCCGGGGACAGCGCTCCCGTGGCCGAGTTGCCGACCGCAAAGGCGCAGCGATTGCAGAGGGAGAGCCTGTCTCTGCTCGATCAGGGACAAAACGATCAAGCCATGACACGTCTCGGCGAGGCCCTGTCCATCGAACCCAGGCTGAAACCCGCGGGACCGCAAGCCGCCGCCCTGCGCGAGCAACTGCTGTCTTCCTACCATGAGCGTGCGATCGTGCTGTACCGCGATCAGCAACTGGATCAGGCCATCACGCTGTGGGATCGCATCCTGGCGATCAACCCAAATTACGAGCCGGCGGTCATCTATCGGGCGCGGGCGATCGAGCTCAAGCATCGGCTGAAACAGATTTGAACCTTGCCGAGGATCGGGCCTGCGCTGTCGCCCGACAGGCGGGATGAAAAGCGGAATATCTCAGGTCGCCTCTTCATCGACCGCAGCGGGCCTGATGATTTGCGTCGGTTGTGCGATATCGTCCGCTGCCACACGAGGGGGTCGTTGTTCCGCAAGATGGCGCCGCGTCTGCAGTGCGCCATTCATCAGGTTGAAAGCGGTGAACAGTCGACCCAGTTCATCCCTGCGCTCGAGGCGGATGCGGTAGCGGAAATCTCCCCGGGCAACCCGTACCAGGGCATCGCCTAGCATGTCCAGCAAGGCCAGTGGCCGCCTGAACAGCCAATAGGCGGCACCGACCAGGGCAGCGAGCGTCAGCACGAGGACGGCAACGATGACCCAAAACATCGTCTTCTGTGCCGCGCGCAGAGGCTCGTTGCTGACGCCAAGGCGAAGTTCACCGACGGTCTTGGTCTGGTAACCGATGGGTACGTCGAACAGCAGCATCTCGTCGTGACGCGTACCGTCCACGACTTCGCTGCGATAGCTTTCGATGCCGTCCGATGACGACAGGCGTGTCTGCTCGCCCGAGGCAGCCAATTTCTGCCCGATTTCCGCGCGGTGCGTGCTGGCAATGATGTCGCCATGTCGGTCGGCAATGGCGAGATAGTGGATTTGCTGATTGCGTGCGACGTCTTCCACCAGCGCCCGGGTGGCCGCGTGATCACCCAGCAGCAGGTTTTCCGCCGATTCGCTGGCGATCATGCGCCCCAGGGAACTGCCAAAATCCAGCGCCAGACCGGTGACCGCGGCGTTCTGCTTGGAATGGATAGTCGCCAGACCCAGCAACAATACGAGGCACAGCGTGGCTCCCAGTGCACCAGCCCAGCGCAGTCGCAGCGAGATGATGCGGTTGGCCAGGGGTCTTTCGCGCAACCGTTCGTACTCGCGACGTGCCCGGCGCAGATCGTCGATGACTTCGGCTCCGCGCTGGTAACGTGCCTGCGCGGTGGGAGCCAGCAAGGTATGCACGATGTCGATCAGCATCGACGGCGTGGCCGGATCGAGTGGCTCGACCGAAGGGAGTGGCGAGCATTGCCGCTCCCTGATCAGCCGACGCGGGTCACTGGTTTCCGACCAGGGCAATTTGCCGGTGATCAGCCAGTAAAGCACCACGCCCAGCGAAAACAGATCGCTTCGTGCATCGGCGGGCTCACCGCGTAAACGCTCCAGGGCCATGTACGCCGGTGTTCCGCCAATCTCCCGGCGCTCACCGCTGTCGGTATCGTGCATCCCGCGACGATCGGCAATGCCGAAGTCGCTGATCTTGGCATAGTGCCAGCCCTCGGCCAGCATGATGTTTTCCGGCTTGATGTCATGATGGATGACACCCTGGGCATGGGCATAGTCGAGTGCCGCAGCAATCTGGCTGGCCAGTTCGATGATCACCGGCAGGGGTGGCAACCCCTCGCTCGCGACTCGACTGGCAAGCGTCTCCCCCGAGAGGCGCTCCATGGCGATATATGAGCGGCCGTCGTCGGTCTCGCCCGCATCGAAAATCGTGACGATGTGGGGATGAGTCAGATTGCCCGCTGCACGGGCTTCGACCAGGAACCGCTGCCTGTAGTCGGGATCGGCAGCCACTTCCCGGTGCAGACATTTGATCGCCACCTGTCGTTCGATGCCGGGATCGAAGCCGGCATAGACGACCGCCATCGCTCCTTCGCCGAGGATGCCCTCGATGCGATAGCGACCAAGGGTTTGCGGCCAGGCACTCCCACTCATCGAAGTGGCATCAGAAAAGCCACCAGGCCAATGCAGCCACGCCGGCCAGCACGATCAAGCCGAGCGCAAGGCGAACAACGCGCCTTGGGCCGGGGGCGCCGTGATCACGAGTCAGGAACATCAACTCGACATCCCCAAAGCTGACGCGATCACCGTGCTTCAAGGTTGCCTGGTGAATCCGCTTGTCATTCACGAACGTGCCGTTGGTCGACAATGTGTTCATGACGATGCAACGTCCCTGCTGATTCGTGATCCAGGCGTGCGAAGAGGAGACGCTCGGGCCACTGACAACAATATCGTTGCTGGCGAGCCTGCCGATTGTCTGACGCCCCGGATGAATGGAAAACCGCCGTCCTCCGAGCTCCGGACTGATTCCCTCCAGAACCGGTTTATGCACGCTGGCGCGTTCTCCGGATGCCTTGCCTGTCTCGGACGCGAGTTGGCGCAGATCCTCTTGAATAAACAGCCGCGTCCCCTGCGGGCCGGAGGAGCGCTTTCCCGACGTCGCAGGCAATAGAGGGCGTGGGCTATCCATGGGCGTTTCAATCATTGAATCTGGCGAGCATTGTAGCCGACCGCAGAGCAGTTTCCGGCCGTGCATCACGAATCCAGACGGGCTGGCCCGGCCTCTGGAATTTACCGCGCTGCGGACGGATTCAGAAGCGGATCAGCAACACCAGCGCGATACCCAGCGCCAGCACGGCGGCGGTGACGATCAGCCACCATACTTCACCCGTCGGACCGGCGGCCTCTTCCGGCAGGTGTGCCGGCAGCAACTCGGACATCACGATTTCAGGTTCGAGTTCCATGCCGGGTGCCTCGACCACGAAACGATGCATGGCCAAGCCGATCTGATCGCCGGGCTGCAGCGCCAACCGCTGCACAACAACACCATTGACACGCAGCGGGTGACGCTCGGATGGCTGAGTCGCTTCGAGTCGCAACTGACCGCCGTCCCAGAAAATGCGCAGCGCGGCAACGTCGCCTTGCGGCAGCTCCAGTGCGCAGCGGCCTTGCGGTCCGAGCTCCAGACTGTCCTGCAGCGGCAGCACCCGACCTGACAACGGACCGGCCACGGCGCGCAACGCCACTGTGCAACGTCCCTGCTCCGGCACGCTCAACAGCGGACGCAGGGTCGGGTCCTGATCGGCACGCAGCAGCATGCGGCAATCGCCGACACTGACCACGTCGCCGGCACGCAGCAAGGCGCGTTCGCGTACCGGCCGCGCATTGACGTAGATGCGATCGGCCGACGGCAATACCTGCAGCACCCAGCCGCGACGATCCTGCTGGATGCGCAGGTGCTGCGGCGCTGCCTGGCTGGCTGCCAGCACGAGGTCATTGTCGGGCGCGCTGCCGATACGCAATTGCGCCTGCGTCCAGTGGAAATCCTCACGGGCCGCATTGGGAAATTCGATACGCATGGATCAACCGCCGGAAAGACCGCGAAACTCTAGCATGCAGCCGCATGGCATTAAGATGTCTCATTCCCACGGAGCCCGTCATGCCCAAGATCGATATTCATCGCCCGCATCAACTGTCGATCGCCGAGGCTCGCGCGGTGGTCGACCAGGTGGCCGCGCGCATGCACGAAAAGCTGGGCATGGAGGGACAGTGGCAGGGCGACACGCTGCGCTTTTCAAGGCCCGGGGTGACCGGCACGATCGCCGTCAGCAGCGATGCCATCCAGGTCCACGCCGAACTGGGCCTGATGCTGTCGCCATTGAAAGGCATGGTCGAGCAGGAGATCCGGCGCAAGCTGGATGAGCATTTCGCCTGATCCGGATGGATCAGGGCATTCCTTGATGTTTCTTTAACCGAACCCCTATTCGTGGCATAATCGTCGGCTTACGCAGCCATGACGGCTGTGCGTGAACCCCGGAACACATGGCCAAAGACGACGTCATCGAAATGGAAGGTACGGTCCAGGAGACCTTGCCCAACACCATGTTTCGTGTGCAATTGGAAAATGGGCACGTGATCATCGCCCACATCTCCGGCCGCATGCGCAAGCACTACATCCGCATCCTCACCGGCGACAAGGTCAAGATCGAAATGACCCCGTACGACCTGAGCAAGGGACGCATCACGTACCGCATGAAGTAGCCCTGCGGTTACGCCGGTGGCTGTCGCGTCAGCGCGCAGCGATCCGATAACAGGATGGTGGTGTCCAGAGATGCAAAAGGCGGCGCAATGCGCCGCCTTTGCTTTGTCCCGCGTTTGGCCATCGAGGCGGTCGGTGTGTTTACCCGACCACCGCCGGCAGCTTTTCGGCTGCTTCGCAATCGACCTTCAGTTCGCCGTCGCGTACGCTCAGGCGCACCACGCCGCCCTCGGCCAGCTTGCCGAACAGCAGCTCGTCGGCCAACGCACGCTTCACCTTCTCCTGGATCACCCGCGCCATCGGCCGTGCACCCATCTGCGGATCGAAGCCATGCTCGGCCAGCCAGCGGCGGGCATCGGCGTCCACGTCCAGGCTCACGTGCTTGTCGGTCAGCTGGCTTTCCAGTTCGATCAGGAACTTGTCGACCACGCGCAGGATGTGCTCGAAATCGAGCGCGCTGAACTGGATGACTGCGTCCAGCCGGTTGCGGAACTCCGGCGTGAAGATGCGGCGGATCACTTCCATCGCGTCCGACTCGTGCTTCTGCTCGACGAAGCCCATGCTGCGCCGCGCCGCGATTGCCGCACCCGCATTGGTGGTCATCACCACCACCACGTTCTTGAAGTTCGCCTCGCGCCCGTTGGTGTCGGTCAACACGCCGCGATCCATCACCTGCAGCAGGATGTTGAACACATCCGGATGCGCCTTCTCGATCTCGTCCAGCAGCAGCACCGCGTGCGGATGCTTGGTCACCGCTTCGGTCAGCAAGCCACCCTGGTCGAAGCCGACGTAACCCGGAGGCGCACCAACCAGCCGCGACACCGAATGCCCTTCCATGTATTCGGACATATCGAAACGGATCATCTCGATGCCCAGCTGCATCGCCAGCTGCTTGGTCACCTCGGTCTTGCCCACGCCGGTGGGGCCAGCCAGCAGGAAGCAGCCGATCGGCTTGGACGGATCGGCCAGCCCCGAACGGGCCATCTTGATCGATGCGGCCAGCGCCTCGATTGCCGGATCCTGTCCGAACACCACCATCTTGAGGTTGCGTTCCAGATTGCGCAGCACGTCGCGATCGGACGCCGATACCTGCTTGGCCGGGATCCGCGCCATCTTGGCGATGATGTACTCGACCTCGCTCACGTCGACCTTGCCGGTGCGCTGATCCAGCGGCAGCAACCGCTGGCGCGCGCCCGCTTCGTCGATCACGTCGATTGCCTTGTCCGGCAGCAGCCGGTCGGGGATGTGCTTCACCGACAGGTCCACCGCGGCCTTCAGCGCCTCATTGGTGTAGGCGACATGGTGATGTTCCTCGAAGCGCGAACGCAGGCCCTTGAGGATCTCGATGCTGTCGGCCACGGTCGGTTCGACCACGTCGATCTTCTGGAAGCGACGTGCCAGCGCGCGATCCTTCTCGAACACGCCGCGATATTCCTGGAACGTGGTCGAGCCGATGCAGCGCAGCTCGCCCGAGGCCAGCATCGGCTTGATCAGGTTCGAGGCGTCCATGGTGCCGCCCGAGGCGGAACCCGCACCGATGATGGTGTGGATCTCGTCGATGAACAGGATCGCGCCCGGCTGCTTCTTCAGCTGGGCGATCACGCCCTTCAGGCGCTTCTCGAAATCGCCGCGGTACTTGGTGCCCGCCACCAGCGCGCCGAGATCCAGCGACCAGATCGTGGCGTCTTCCAGCACTTCGGGCACCTCGCCGTCCACGATGCGCTTGGCCAGGCCTTCGGCGAGCGCGGTCTTGCCCACACCAGCCTCGCCGACGTAGAGCGGATTGTTCTTGCGGCGGCGGCACAGCACCTGGATGGTGCGCTCGATCTCGTCGGCTCGACCGATCAGTGGATCGATTTTGCCTTCCAGCGCCAGCTCGTTGAGGTTGCTGGCGAACTCGTGCAACGGATTGCCCTTCGGCTCGCCGCCCTCCTCGCCTTCGCGCTCGCCGCCGGACACGCCAGCCGCAGGCTCGTCGCCGATCTTGGCGATACCGTGCGAGATGTAATTGACCACGTCGAGCCGGGTGATTTCCTGCTGATGCATGAAGTACACGGCGTGCGAATCCTTCTCGCCGAAGATCGCCACCAGCACGTTCGCGCCGGTGACCTCTTTCCGCCCCGAGGATTGCACGTGGTACACGGCACGCTGCAGCACGCGCTGGAAACCCAGCGTCGGCTGCGTGTCACGCTCGTCGCCGTGCGGCAGTACCGGCACGGTTTCATTGATGATGCGCGTCAGTTCGCTCGACAGCCGTGGCAGATCCACGCCGCACGCTCGCAAGGCGCCCAGTGCCGACTGATTCTCGGTCAGCGCCAGCAGCAGATGCTCCACCGTCATGAACTCATGACGCTGTTCGCGGGCCTGCTTGTAGCAATGGCCGATGGTGACTTCCAGATCCTTGCTGAACATTCGGATCGTCTCCGCTTGAAAAGTTGAGCGGCCTTCAGCGCCGCGATGAGCACGAAATGGGGTCGCTCAGAGCTTTTCCATAGTGCACAACAACGGGTGCTGATGGGAGCGTGAATATTCGTTGACGTGGGTGACCTTGGTTTCAGCCACCTCGCGAGTAAATACACCACATACGCCCTTGCCGCGCGTATGTACATGCAGCATCACCTGTACCGCCTGCTCCTGATCCAGGTTGAAAAAGCCGCGCAATACCTCGACCACGAAATCCATCGGGGTGAAGTCGTCATTCAGCAGCAGCACTTGGAACAGTGGCGGTCTGGCCACCTCCGGCTTGGCGGTTTCCAGCGCCAGACCGCGGCCGCTGTCGTGCTCGTGTTCGGATTCGTGGGCCATGGTTTCTTGGGGTCTGAACTCTGATACGAAGTATACGCCGCGGTGGATGCAGCTCTCTGCAGCGACCGTCTGCATAGGTAATGGCACAATGGCCGCTTTTCCAGCCCCTTGCCGTTCCCCATGGTCGATTCCGCTCCCACCGCCGCGATCTGGCGCCCGCACGTCACCGTCGCCTGTGTGGTGGCCGACGGCGATCGTTATTTGATGGTGGAGGAAGAAGTTAACGGTCGGCTCGCCTACAACCAGCCTGCTGGCCACCTGGACGACGGCGAAAGCCTGGTTGCGGCCGCCTTGCGCGAGACGCTGGAGGAAACCGGCTGGACGGTGGAACTGCAGTACATGATCGGAGTGCACCAGTGGCGCAGCACCGAGCATGGCGATGCGGTGGTGCGTTTCAGCTTCGCCGCCCGGGCCGTCAGCCACGATGCGGATCGTCCGCTGGATACCGATATCCACCGCGCGCTGTGGCTGACCCGCGCCGAGATCGCTGCCTTGGGTGACCGACTGCGCAGCCCGATGGTACTGCTGAGCATCGACGCCTGGCTGGCCGGCCGCCGCCTGCCGCTGGACATGTTGAGCTATCTACCTGAAGGCGACCGGCCGTGAAGGTGATGCTCGGCATTTCCGGTGGCGTCGACTCCTCGGTCGCGGCCCTGCTGCTGCAACAGGCCGGCTATCAAGTCGAGGGCCTGTTCATGCAGAACTGGGAAGAGGATGACCGCTCCGGCCCCTGCACCACCGACGCCGACCGCAAGGACGCCGTGGCCGTGTGCGGACGGCTCGGTATCCCATTCTATGCGCGCAACTTTGCCGCGGCCTACTGGGATGGCGTGTTCGAGCATTTCCTGGCCGAATACCGTGCCGGACGCACGCCGAACCCCGACGTGCTGTGCAATCGCGAAATCAAGTTCAAGACGTTTCTGGACGAAGCCCATGCGCTGGGCGCCGACAAGATCGCCACCGGCCACTATGCCCGCGTCGATGTTCACGAGGGCCAGCATCGCCTGTTGCGCGCGGTCGATGCGGCGAAGGATCAGAGTTACTTCCTGCACGCGCTGGGCCAGCAGCAACTCGCCGCCACGCTGTTTCCGCTCGGCGACATCGAAAAAACACGGGTGCGCGAACTGGCCCGCCAAGCGGCGCTGCCGACCCATGCGAAGAAGGACTCCACCGGCATCTGCTTCATCGGCGAGCGCGATTTCCGCAGCTTTCTGGCCCAGTACATCCCGGCCCGGCCCGGCGAGATGCGTACGCCCGAGGGCGAGCTGATCGGAGAGCATCAGGGCGTGATGTATTACACCCTGGGCCAGCGCAACGGGTTGGGCATCGGCGGCCGTCATGGCGCCAGCGGCGCGGCCTGGTACGTGGTCGGCAAGGACGTGCCGGCAAACGTGCTGTACGTGGCCCAGGGCGGCGAGAACCACTGGCTGTATTCGCAGCGCCTGCAGACGGAAGCGCCGAATTGGGTCGCCGGCGCGGCACCGGCTGTCCACTTTCGTTGCACCGCCCGCACCCGCTATCGCCAGTTCGATCAGGCCTGCGTCGTCAACGTGCACGGCGACGGCCTTGAGGTACGCTTCGACGAGCCGCAGCGTGCGGTCACACCGGGCCAGTCGGTGGTCTTCTACGATGACGAAGTCTGCCTCGGCGGCGCGGTGATCGCTGCCACCGATGCACCTTATGGCGGCCTGCTGCCGGCATTCACTCCTTCCCCCACGTTCCCTGCAAGAGAAGCGCAACCCCGTGTTTGAAACTTTTTCCATGAACGAAGAGCGCGTGCTCGCCCTCGCCGGCCTGTTCCAGGCCTGTGCGCTGGCGCAGCAGCTGGCCAACGAAGGCCGCTGTGATGACGGCGCGATGGAGGCCAGCGTGGCCAGCGTGTTCCGCATCGATGCACCCTCGGTGGTCGGTGTGTACGGCAATATCTCCAACGTGCGGATCGGCCTGCGCAACCTGATCGCCCAGCTCGACGAAAGCGACCGCGACATGGCGGTGACCCGCATGGTGGTAACCGTCATGCGGCTGGAGCGCAGCCTGACCGGTCGGCCCGAGCTGCTCGGCAAACTGCAGCAGGGCATCGTTGCCGCACAGCGCCAGGTCGAGCATTTCGGTCAGGACTCGGCCCAGGTCGTCAGCCGGCTGGCCGAGCTGTACGCCTCCACTCTGTCCACCTTGAAGCCGCGGGTGATGGTCAGCGGCAACCCGCAACAGTTGCAGCTGCCGGTTGTGGTGGAAAAGGTGCGCGCCAACCTGCTCGCCGCCGTGCGTTCGGCGGTGCTCTGGCGGCAGGTCGGCGGGCGCCAGTGGCAGCTGCTGCTGTACCGGCGCCAGTGCAGCATGCTGGCGCGCGGTTTGCTGACCGGCGCGACGCTCGACAACCGCTGACGGCGGCGGTCCGCGATGCCTGAAAAGCAAACGGCGGGCATAAGCCCGCCGTTTCCCGTCCGTGGATGAAACTCCCTTGCGATAACTCTCGATTACTGCTGCTTTGACCACTGCTGCAGCTGCAGTAT
This sequence comes from uncultured Rhodanobacter sp., assembly GCA_966211915.1. Lineage (GTDB taxonomy): Bacteria > Pseudomonadota > Gammaproteobacteria > Xanthomonadales > Rhodanobacteraceae > Rhodanobacter. The sequence goes on along the minus strand of CBIHNO010000020.1, from coordinate 23,426 downwards.
TCAGCGGTCGTGTGACAGTTTCAGAACGACGATTTGACGCTTGGGTGAATGGGTGAATCCGGCCGCATCGTGACGCATGCAGCTGACTCATGAGAACGCACCAAAGCAAACGGCGGGCATAAGCCCGCCGTTTTTCCGTCCCTGGATCGAACTCCTTTCGATAACCGTCAGGCTCAGTAGCTCAGGATGCCCCAGAAACCGATTTCGTTGGTCTTGTAGGTGAACGGGCTGGCCACCGGACCTTCGAGCTTGTCATATTTCCAGGCCAGCGCCAGACGCAGATTCTTCAGCACGTCGTAGGAGACGCCCGCGTTGTAGTAGGTATCCTTCAGCTGCTTGTAGACGCCGTTCACACCGGAGTACTTGTAGTTGACGCTGTCGTAGCGAGCGAACAACGCCCACTGCGGCATGAAGGTCCAGTCACCGAAGACCGAGTAGCCGTCAGCCTTGTCCTTGATCGCCGCCGGAGCCGGCACCGTGCCCTGATACTTCAGGACGTCATCCCAGTTATGCGCGGTGAAATACTCGCCACCGATGCCGAAGGTGTCGTTGCGGAACGCGATCAAAGCATCGCCACGCGTGGCATTGCGCGTCGGCTGACCGTTCTGCACGTCCTTGCCGCGCTTGCCGTCGTAACCACCGAGTGCGATGACCATCTCCTTGATCGGCTGGTAGCCGACGCGAGCCTCGATGTCCATGCCGCTGGAGCGCGTCGGGTTCTTGTAACCGCCGCCGTTGACCAGGGAGACCTGGTAGTTGAATGCGTTGTCGCCGGTGGTGGCGCCCATCGCATGGACACCCCAGTCCGACGAGTTGCCGAACGAACCGACGCCGGTGGCCGCCGTGCCGGCCGTGCCGCGGCCGCCATCGATGGAACGGTCGGTGATCGTGTTTTCCAGGAAGCGGTAGCCGTACCACTTCTCGGCATAGGGAATCCACGGCATGTCGGACGCACCGAAGCGCACCGCGAAGAGGTCGTCGAACTTGCCCTGCAGGTAAGCCTTCTTGACGAACAACTGGGTCTCGGAATCGGCAGACACGTAGTTGAAATCGGTGGTCAGGTTGGCCGACCAGATGTCGTTGAACTTGTGGTCGACGGAAAGGTAGAAACGCTTCACGTCATAGCCGACGCCATTGACCGAACCATGGCCGTCTTTCTTGATGGAGCTGCCGGTACCGGTCTGCTCCTTGTGGCTGACGTCGGTCATGTCGAAGAACATGGTGCCGCTGACCTTGGTGTTGCTGACCAGCTTGTCGATCGTGCTGACCTTGCTGTCGCTGACAACCTGCGCCTTCTGCACCGTTTCCACGGCCTGGCCGGTGGAGACGTTGATGTCGGACTGGGCGTCGGTGCGCTGCTCCAGTTCCTCCACCTTGCTCTGCAGCGCGGCCAGCTGCGCTTTCAGTTGTTCGACTTCGCTGCTGGTGGCCGCCGGGCTGGTGACCGCCTGCTTTGCAACCGTCTTGTGTTTTGCCGGCGCTGCGGCAACCGTGAAACTGGTAACGCCCAAGGCGGCAGCAATCGCCACCGCAATCAAGTTGGAACGCATGTCATTCTCCGCAAGTTGGTGGGAAACATCTCAACCGCCCCCTCGATCCGATGGCCGGCTAGCGATTAGTTAACAAGTGTGGCGAGGGATTTTTACGATTGGATGCATCTTTGATGACACATTCAAGACAGCAGATCGGCACGACGGGCGAATGCCTCCCGATCGCGGGCGTGTCACGCGTCACGCGAGGCGGCTGATATGCTTCACCGATGGAAATACTGAGCAACAGCACCGCATCGCGCATGGCCGAGCGGTTTCGCGGCTTCCTGCCGGTGGTCGTCGACGTGGAAACCGGCGGCTTCGATGCCGAACATGACGCTCTCCTGGAAATCGCTGCCGTACCGCTGACTATCGGTGCGGATGGCTTCCTGTGCCTGCAACCGACGGTGTCGACGCATGTGGAGCCGTTCCCCGGTGCGAACCTGGATCCGCGTTCGCTGGAGATCACCGGGATCGACCCGACCAACCCGCTGCGCGGCGCGCTGGCCGAACGACTGGCGCTGGACCACATCTTTCATGTGGTGCGCGAGGCCGTGCGCGAGGCCGGCTGCCAGCGGGCAATCCTGGTGGGCCACAATGCGGCGTTCGACCTGGGTTTTCTGAACCAGGCGGTGCGCCGCTGCGGGCACAAGCGCAATCCGTTTCATCCCTTCAGCTGCTTCGACACGGTCAGCCTCGGCGGCCTCGCCTATGGCCAGACCGTCCTGAGCAAGGCCGTGCTGGCCGCCGGCCTGTCGTTCGACAGCCGCGAGGCCCATTCAGCGGTATACGACGCCGAGCGCACCGCCGAGTTGTTCTGCAAGGTGGTCAATCGCTGGCGCCAGTTCGAACTGCTCGAACAAGTGCAGCTTGGACTGGATGTTGCGTGAAACCGCCGTCTGGCGCGACTTTTGGCCCATGGCGGAGTGGCTTGCCGCGACCGCATATGACAATCCGTCGCTCACTGTCATCTGGTTGAAACATTCATTACATCCAATGGCAACACGAAAGGCCTGAAATGGCGGGGTCTCATCCGACATCCCTTCAAGGAGCTACCGTGTTGACCTCCAACAAATCTCCGCTTCGATTCGCTGCCGTTGCCGCGATTGCCGTGGTTTCAACGTTCGGCGCTGCTGCAAACGCTACTGACATCACCGGCGCCGGTTCCAGTTTCGTCTATCCGGTCATGTCCAAATGGTCATCCGCGTATGCCGAGAAGACCGGCAACCACCTCAACTACCAGTCGGTCGGTTCGGGCGCAGGCATCGCGCAGATCAAGGAAGGCACCATCGATTTCGGTGCTTCCGACGCGCCGATGAAGGCGGAAGACCTGCAGAAGTTCGGTCTCGGCCAGTTCCCGATCGTGGTCGGCGGCATCGTGCCGGTGGTCAACATTGCGGGTGTGCAGGCTGATCAGGTCAAGCTGGACGGCGTCACTCTCGCCGACATCTTCCTCGGCAAGATCACCAACTGGAACGACCCGAAGATCGCCGCGCTGAATGCCGGCCTGACCTTGCCAGCCGGCAAGATCACCGTGGTGCATCGCTCGGACGGTTCGGGTACCTCGTTCAACTTCACCAACTACCTGTCCAAGGTCAATCCGGAGTGGGCCAGCAAGGTCAAGTTCGGTACTGCGGTGGAATGGCCGACCGGCGTGGGCGGCAAGGGTAATGAAGGCGTCTCGCAGTACGTTCGCCAGATCAAGGGTTCGATCGGTTACGTCGAATACGCCTATGCGGTGAAAAACAAGCTCGCCTGGGTCGATCTGAAGAATGCCAGCGGCAACTACATGAAGCCCAGCGCCGCTGCCTTCGCTGCCGCTGCCGCCACGGCCGACTGGGCCAGCGCCAAGGACTTCAACCTGATCATGACCAATGCGCCGGGCGCCCAGGCATGGCCGATTACCGCCACCACCTGGATGATCATGTACAAGTCGCCGAAGAATGCCGGCAACAGCAAGGTCGCCTTCGATTTCTTCAAGTACTCGCTGGAGAACGGCCAGCAGGCTGCCAACGAACTCGACTACGTGCCGCTGCCGGCCGCACTGGTCAGCAAGATCGAGGCGTACTGGGCTTCCGACTTCAAGCATTGATGCAGTGAGCCAACTCCCCCAACGGTACCGCCGTTGGGGGAGTTGGCGTTTCTATCCCGCACCACATGGATTGCCATGCCAGCCAATCAAGCAGCCTTGCCCACCGACATTCTGGAGCAACGCAGCCATCGTGACGCCCGCCACGAGCGGTTGTTTCGCTGGTTGTTGAAAGGCTGTGCGTTGATCGTTCTGGCGGCCCTGCTCGGCGCTGCCGGTGCCACCTTGTGGGGTGGTCGCGAAGCGTTCAGCACGTTTGGCTGGCACTTTCTGGTCAGCTCCGCATGGGATCCGGGCAACGATGTCTACGGCGCGCTGGTGCCGGTATACGGCACGATTGCCACCTCGTTCATTGCCTTGCTGATCGCCGTACCGATCAGTTTCGGCATCGCCGTCTATCTCTCCGAAGTGGCACCCACCTGGCTGCGCACGCCGGTCGCCTCGGCGATCGAACTGCTCGCCGGCATCCCCTCGATCATCTATGGCATGTGGGGCCTGTTCGTCTTCGCCCCGTTCTTCGCCAACCATATCAAGCCGTGGCTGACCAGCAACCTCGGCAACAAGCCCGATGACGGCAAGCTGTCATGGGTCGCCGAACACGTGCCGTTCGTCGGCAAGCTGTTCGGCAGCGACTATCCGTTCGGCGCCAGCATCCTGGTCGCCGGCATCGTGCTGGCGATCATGATCATCCCGTTCATCTCCTCGGTGATGCGCGAAGTGTTCCAGACCGTGCCGACGCGCCTGAAGGAGTCGGCTTATGCGCTGGGCTCCAGCACCTGGGAAGTGTCGTGGGACATCGTGCTCCCCTACACCCGCTCGGCGGTGATCGGCGGCGTCTTCCTCGGCCTCGGCCGCGCGCTGGGCGAGACGATGGCGGTGACCTTCGTGCTCGGCAATGCGATGCAGCTGTCGGCCTCGCTGCTCGACCCTGGCACCTCGATCGCCTCGACCATCGCAAACCAGTTCAGCGAAGCCTCCGGCCTGCAGAAGTCCTCGCTGATGGCGCTGGCGTTCCTGCTGTTCGTGGTCACCTTCATCGTGCTGCTGATCGCGCGACTGATGCTGCGCCAGCTCGCTCGCAAGGAGGGTCATTGATGAGCTCGCCCTATCTGCGCCGCCGCATCACCAACGCGCTGGCGATGGTGCTGAGTACGCTGGCCACCCTGGTCGGGCTGGCGTTCCTGGCCTGGATCCTGTGGGAAACGCTGCGCCAGGGCATCAGCGCGCTCGACCTCAAGCTGTTCACCAAGATCACCGCCTACGGCGAAGACGGCGGTCTCGCCAATGCGATGGTCGGCAGCCTGATCATCAACTTCATCGGCATCGCGATCGCCACGCCGATCGGCGTGCTGGCCGGCACCTGGCTGGCCGAATACGCCGATCGCACCAAGCTGGGCGAATCGATCCGTTTCCTCAACGACATCCTGCTGTCGGCACCGTCGATCGTGATGGGTCTGTTCGTCTACACCATCATTGTGCTGCCGACGACGGTGCTGACCCACGGCTCGACCACATTCTCCGGCTTCGCCGGCGGCGTGGCGCTGGCGTTGATCGCGCTGCCGGTGATCGTGCGTACCACCGACGAGATGCTGCGACTGGTACCGTCCACCCTGCGCGAGGCAGCGCTGTCGCTCGGCGTGCCGCAGTGGAAGCTGACCCTGCAGATCCTGATCCGTGCGGCGCGTTCGGGCATCATCACCGGCGTGCTGCTGGCGCTGGCACGCATCAGCGGCGAGACCGCGCCGCTGCTGTTCACCGCGTTCGGCAACAATTACATGGCGATCAACCCGATCGAGAAGATGTCCAGCCTGCCGCAGATCATCTACCAGTACGCCAACGATCCCGGTGACTCGATGCACGCGCTGGCCTGGGCCGGCGCATTCGTGATCACCATGTTCGTGCTGTTGCTGAGCCTCGCTTCCCGCCTGATCCTTTCCCGCACCAAGGTGTCCCATGACTGACTCCGCCCTCGCCACGAACCCGGCGCAGGCGGCGGCCGCATCGGCTGTCGCGCCCAAGCTCACCGTGCGCGACCTGCACTTCTACTACAACGGTTTCCATGCGCTGAAAGGCATCAACATGGACATCCCGGAGAAGAAGGTCACCGCGATCATCGGTCCGTCCGGTTGCGGCAAGTCGACCCTGCTGCGCATCTTCAACCGCATCTATGCGATCTATCCGAAGCTGGAGGCCAAAGGCGAGGTCGTGCTGGATGGCGACAACGTTCTCGACCCCGGCTATTCGATGAACCGCCTGCGCAGCAAGGTCGGCATGGTGTTCCAGAAACCGGTGCCGTTCCCGATGACGATCTTCGAGAACGTCGCCTACGGCATCCGCCATCACGAGAAGCTGTCGAAATCGGACATGGAAGCGCGCGTCGAGCGGGCGTTGCGCAGTGCCGCACTCTGGGACGAGGTGAAGGACAAGCTCAAGCAGAACGCGCTCGGCCTCTCCGGCGGCCAGCAGCAGCGCCTGTGCATAGCCCGCGCGATCGCGCTGAAGCCCGAAGTGCTGCTGCTGGACGAGCCCACTTCGGCGCTTGACCCGATCGCCACCGGCCGCATCGAGCAATTGGTAGAAGAACTGAAAAGCGAATTCACCATCGTCATCGTCACCCACAACATGCAGCAGGCGGCGCGCTGCTCCGACCTCACTGCTTTCATGTATCTGGGCGAACTGATCGAGTTCGACCAGACCGAGAAAATCTTCACCAAGCCGGGCAAGAAGCAGACCGAGGATTACATCACGGGACGGTTCGGCTGAATGAAAACGGGAAACGGGGAACAGGGAACGGGGAACGTCCAGCTCGCGGCAAGCTGCATGTTCCCCGTTCCCTGTTCCCGCCCTTACCCCAACGAGGCATAGCATGAACACCGGCACCGACCACATCATCAAGAGTTACGACAGCGAATTGACCCGGCTCACCGGCGAGATCGTGCGCATGGGCGAGCTGTCGGTGAGCCAGCTCGAGGCCGCCATCGACGTACTCGAACGCCGCGACGAGCGCGCTGCCCAGCGCGTGGTCGGCAACGACGACGCGATCGATCAGCTGGAGCAGGAAATCGGTCACGACGTGGTGCGCCTGCTGGCGCTGCGTGCACCCATGGCCGGCGATCTGCGCAACGTGTATGCCGCGCTGCGCATCGCCTCGGACATCGAACGCATCGGAGACTACGCCGCCAATGTGGCCAAGCGTTCGATCCCGTTGTCGATGGTGGCGCCGGTGGCTCCGGTTGGTGGATTGCGCCACCTGGCCGAACTGGCCGCCGATGAAGTCCGCGACGTGCTGCTGGCCTATAACGACCGCAATGCCGACGCTGCCTACCAGGTATGGAAGAACGACGTGGTGCTGGACGAAGCCTATACCGGCTACTTTCGCCAGCTGCTCACCTACATGATGGAAGATCCACGCAACATCACGCCATGCACCCACCTGCTGTTCATGGCCAAGAACATCGAGCGGATCGGCGACCACGCCACCAACATCGCCGAGAACGTGTGGTTCCAGGTCACCGGCGAACAGCTGAACAAGCAGCGCAGCAAGGGCGATTTCACCTCCAGCCCGGAAATGACCAAGCTGGGCGACAAGCCTGAGTGAGTCTCTGCGGGGCTCCACCGACGGATTCCCGCAGATGGACGATCACGCTGCGGTGAGCTTGAGCCCGACGATACCGACCACGATCAACGCGACACACAGCAGCCGCGGCAGCGTCGCCGGATCGCCGAACAGCACGATGCCGAGCGCCACCGCACCGACCGCGCCGATGCCGGTCCAGATCGCATAGGCTGTGCCGATCGGCAACGTCTTCACCGCCATCGCCAGCAGCGCGATGCTGATGACCATCGCCGTCACCGTGCCGACCGTCGGCCACAGCCGCGTGAAACCTTCGGTGTACTTGAGGCCGATCGCCCAGATCACTTCGAACAGGCTGGCCAGCAGCAGATAGATCCACGCCATGTCGGCGCTCCTCTGTGTGCGGCAGGGCCGTCCCGCGATGGAAAAGTGCGCGGGGTCGTCCCCGTGCCGGCGCAAACCGCCGTTACGGCAGCTCGTTGGTTTCGCGGCGTCGCTTGATGCCGCGCACCATGCCGTAGCCGCCGATCAGCAGCCACGCCACCTGCATGATGAAGGCCGCCAGGTTGAAATTGCCGAAACCGAGCGACAGCATCACGCCGATCGCGCCGAGGATATTCATCAACTGATAGGTCAGTCCGCTGCCCTGCAGCTTGCGCTCCTGCAGCAGGAAAAACGCCAGCAGTACCAGCGCCACGCCGATATAGCCGGCCCAGTCGTACCAGAACAGATTCATCGCTTCGCACTCCGTTGCCGCAAGGCCTCGAACAGCACGACACCGGTGGCGACCGAGACGTTGAGACTCTCCATCGTGCCGGGCATCGGAATCTTCGCCACAAAATCGCACAGCTCGCGGGTCAACCGACGAATGCCCTCGCCTTCGCCTCCCAGCACGATGGCCACCGGTCCCTTGAAATCGACGCCATAGACAGAAGTATCGGTATCGCCGGCCAGGCCGGTGATCCACACGCCGGCATCCTTCAGCTCGCGCAACGTGCGCGCGAGGTTGGTCACGGCAATCAGCGGCACCCGATCGGCACCGCCAGCCGAGGCGCGGCGCACCACTGGCGTCAGGCCCACGGCGCGATCCTTTGGCACGATCACTGCGGTGACTTTCGCCGCCGCCGCACTGCGCAGGCAGGCGCCGAGGTTGTGCGGATCGGTGACGCCATCGAGCACCAGCACCAGCGTGTTGCTGCCGTCACGCTCCATCAGCGCGGCCAGATCGTTTTCATGCGCCATCGGTGGCGCTTCATAGAGTGCCGCCACACCCTGGTGACGCGCCTCACCGGCGAGCTTGTCCAGTTGCTCGCGCGGACGATGGTTCACCGTGATCTTCAGCACCTTTGCACGCTCGACCAGCTCGTGCACGCGCGGATTGCGCTGACCGTTCTCAACGACCAGTTCACGCACGCGCTCGGCGTCGTTGCTCAGCGCACCTTCGACGGGATTGATGCCGACGATCCAGCTCTCACTCATGGCTTGCCTTTCGGTTTCGGTTTGCGTCCGCTGCGCTTCTTGCCACCGCTCGCGGATGTCGATGTCGGTGCCGTCTTCGCCGCGTGGCCTTGACCCTGCCGCTTGCCACGACTCGGCTGGCCTTGCGCCGACTTGGCCGGTGCATGACGCGGACGATTACCTCCATCGTCATGCCGTGCGGGAGCACGCGAACGCGGCGGCGGATTATCGCTCAGTACGGGCGTTTCCGGCACCACGGCATCGCGTCGACCGAACGCGCGTCCAATCGCCTTGGCCGCTCTGCCGAACATGCCGGGCGCCTTGGCCGGCGCGGCCGCCTTCTTCGGCAACGAGTAACGCTCGCCGCTGGCCGCGTAATCGTAGGCTTTGCCGCCGCCTGTCGGCGACGTGACCGGCGTGCGCGGCGACACCAGCCTGAAGTCGATCTTGCGATCTTCCAGGCTCGCACGCAGCACCTGGACGCGCACATGGTCGCCGAGACGGAACTGCGCGCCGGTGCGCTCGCCCTTCAGCAGTTTGCGGGTCGCATCGAAGTGGTAGTAATCGTTGGCGAGCTGGCTGATATGCACCAGGCCGGACACCTTCGATTCGTCCAGCTCCACGAACAGGCCGAACGAGGTGACACCGGTCACGACGCCCTCGAACTCGCTGCCGACGTGTTTTTCCATCCACGCGCACTTGAAGCGCTCGTCCACATCGCGCTCGGCTTCTTCGGCACGGCGTTCGCGCTGCGAACAATGGATCGCCATCGCCGACATCTCGGCCGGGCTGTATGTGTAGTCACTCGGCTTGCCGTTGGTCAACGCGTAGCGGATCGCGCGATGCACCAGCAGATCCGGATAACGCCGGATCGGCGAGGTGAAGTGCGCGTACGCCTGCAGCGCCAGGCCGAAGTGGCCGCGGTTGTCCGGCTGGTACGCGGCCATGCTCTGCGAACGCAACAGCACGTTCTGGATCAGCTCGCGCTCGGGACGGTCATGCACCATGCGCAGGATTTCGGAGAAATCGGCCGGCGTGACCTCTTCCACCGGTGGCATGCGCAGCTTGAACTCGCGCAGGAACTGCTGCAGGTCCTCGTACTTCTCCGCCGGCGGCGGCTCGTGCGCGCGGAACAGCGCGGGAATCTTCTTCTTTTCGAGGAACAGCGCCGCCTGCACGTTCGCGGCGATCATGCATTCCTCGATCAGCTTGTGCGCGTCGTTGCGCTCGGTGGCACCCATCGACTCGACACTGCCGGTCTGGTCGAGGCGGAACTTCACTTCCGGTGTCTCGAAATCGATGGCGCCGCGCCGCTTGCGCTGCTGCGCCATCGCCTTGTACAGCGCGTGCAGGTTTTCCAGCTGCGGCAGCACGTCGGCCACTTCATGCCGCGCATCGGCATCATTGAGGCCAACAACCTGCCATACCTTGTCGTAGGTGAGCCGCGCATGCGAGAGCATCACGGCGTCGTAGAACTTCGACTTGGTCACGTTGCCTTCGGCATCGACCAGCATGTCGCAGACCATGCACATCCGCTCGACTTTCGGCATCAGCGAGCAAATGCCGTTGGACAGCGTCTCAGGCAGCATCGGCACCACGAAACCGGGGAAATAGGTCGAGGTGCTGCGCTCGTAGGCTTCGCGATCCAGCGCGTTGCCGACCTGCACGTAGTGCGACACGTCGGCGATCGCCACGATCAGCCGCCAGCCACCACCACGCTTCGGCTCAGCATACACCGCATCATCGAAGTCGCGCGCATCGGCGCCGTCGATCGTCACCAGCGGCAGCATGCGAATATCGGTGCGACCTTCGCGTTCGGCAGCGGTCACCACGGATTCCACCTGTGCCGCGTCGCGCAGCACTTCCGGCGGCCATTCGTGCGGCAAGTCGTGGCTGGCAATTGCCATCTCCACCACCAGCGACGGCTGCAGCCGCTCGCCCAGCACGGCGCGGATCTCGCCCATCGGCCCGCGATTCGGCGTCGGCGGATCGGTGATCTCGACCACCACGATCTGGCCCGAGCTGGCCCCCAGGTCCTGTCCCGGCTTGATCATCACGTCCTGGTTCAGGCGACGATCGTCCGGCACCACCAGGGTCACACCGTTCTCGATTGCCACCCGGCCGACCAGCCGCGACGAACGCCGTTCCAGCACTTCGGCAATCGCACCCTGCTTGCGGCCGCGACGGTCGATGCCAACCACGCTGGCCAGCACGCGATCGCCATGCATCACCGCACGCATCTGCTGCGGCGACAGATACAGATCTTCGCCACCTTCGTCCGGGCGCAGGAAGCCGTAGCCCTCGGCATTGGCCAGCACACGGCCGGCAATCAGGTCGAGTTTCTGCGTCGGCGCGTAGCCGCCGCGCCGGCCCAGCAACAACTGGCCGTCACGCACCATCGCACCGAGCCGCTTGCGCAGCGCGTCGAGGTCGTCTTCCTCATGAATTTCCAGCGCCTCGGCAATGCGTGCCTCGGTCAGCAGCTCGGCGCGCTGCTCAAGCAAGGCGAGGATTGCCTCGCGGCTGGGGATCGGGCGCGCATAACGCTGCGCCTCGCGATCGGCATGGGGGTCACGCACGGCGCCTGCGGCAGCCTTGTTGCGTCGTGGTCCGGTGGATGCGCCGGCTTGCTGTTTCTGGTCGGCGGATTTCGCCCGACCTTTGGAGGACTTGGCGTCCTGATCCTTGCCGGACTGAGGGGGAGTTTTTCTGGTCACTAAATATCCTTGTGGTATCTGCGGCGCGGAGAATGACACGGCGCGATGAATGGGTGTGAAAAAGTGTTGACAAGCTACCGGCAGGTGCCTACATTACGCGGCTCACGCAGCTCGTACAGCTATGTGACACCCTGCCCGGGTGGCGGAATTGGTAGACGCACTAGCTTCAGGTGCTAGCGGGGGCAACTCCGTGGAGGTTCGAGTCCTCTCCCGGGCACCAATTGTAAACGAAGGCCGCCCTCCAAGGCGGCTTTCGTCTTTTCAGGGTTTGCTTGAAGTCAGGAGGGCCCGCTTCTCTCGCACCGTTCACTCGGAGCGTAGACCCGAAGGGTTGAAGTCGAAGGGCCGCTGCGCGGAAACCGGGGACCCTTCGACTTCGCTGCGCTACGCTCAAGGTGAACGGAGTGCGGGAGTCGCAGCTCTTCGTACTTCACCCTCCGCCGGCCCCTTCAGCTCGATCATGTTGCCCTGCGGGTCGAACAGGTAGATCGACGGCCCTTCGCCCTGCGCACCATAGCGCGAGCCCAGCTCACCGATGTGCACGTTGTGTGCCTTCAGATGGGCGAGGATCGCTGCCTCGTCGTAATCCTCCACGCGCAGGCACAGGTGATCCATGTTGTGGCCTTCGCTGCGCGGTGCGGCGCCGCCGTGACGGCCGAGCTTGCCGTCGACCGGCACCAGATCGATCAGCGAACTGCCTGCGCGCAGCTGCACCAACCCGATCTCATCCTGCCGGCGTTCTTCGCGGCAACCCAGCACCTCGCCATAGAAGCGCTGCATGGCGTCGATGTCGATGACACGCAACACCACGTGGTCGATTTCAGCGATGCGGATCATCATGCGTACTCGGTATGCGGATGGGTCACCAAGCATAAACCGTATGGATTCGGGTGATCGTCACTGGTCCGCGGCGCCTGTATAATCAGCGCGGTAAACGCTTGGTGGGAGAAGCGGATGGCCCTGCAAAGGCACTCCGCTGCCGAAGACGCAACGCCCGTAATCGCTCAGGCCCCACACCATCATGCGTAAACACTCTGGAGAGAGCGGTTGAATCCGCCGCCGAAGGGGCACGAAGCGCAGCCGCGTTTCCAAACTCTCAGGCAAAAGGACAGAGGGGCGCCCCACGTGCGGCACGCACGCCCGGCCTTTATCGGCCGGCCCTTATCGGCCTTTCCCGGACGCCCGTCATGAGCCAGACCAACACGCCTTCCCTGCGCGACCTCGAGCACCACCACGCCTTCATCGAGCACCACATCGGACCCAACGATGCCGAGATCGCGCAGATGCTGCGCGTCATCGGCCACGATTCGCTGGAAGCGATGACCGACGCGATCGTGCCGGGCAAGATCAAGTCGCCCACGCCGCTCGCCCTGCCGCAGGCGATCACCGAGGTCGAGGCACTGGCCAAGATCCGCGCCATCGCGGACAAGAACGAAGTGTTCCGCAGCTTCATCGGCCAGGGCTATTACGGCACGCTCACGCCGAACGTCATCCTGCGCAACATCCTGGAGAATCCGGCCTGGTACACCGCGTACACGCCGTATCAGGCGGAGATATCGCAGGGTCGCATGGAGGCGCTGATCAACTTCCAGACGCTGTGCGCCGACCTCACCGGGATGGAGATCGCCAACGCCTCGCTGCTGGACGAAGGCACCGCTGCCGCCGAGGCGATGACGCTGGCCAAGCGTTCGTGCAAGTCCAAGTCCAACGTGTTCTTCGTGTCGAACGGCGTGCATCCGCAGACGCTGGAAGTGGTCAAGACCCGCGCCGAGGCGCTGGGCCTCGAACTGCATATCGGCGATGACGCCGAAGGCAGCACGGTCGACAGCTTCGGCGTGCTGCTGCAGTACCCGAACACCTTCGGCACCATCAACGACTACCGGGCCATCGCCGACGCCGCGCACGCGCGTGGCGCGCTGGTCGCGGTCGCCACCGACCTGCTTGCACTGACCCTGATCGCTGCGCCCGGCGAATGGGGCGCTGACATCGTGGTCGGCAACTCACAGCGCTTCGGCGTGCCGTTCGGCAACGGCGGTCCGCACGCTGCCTTCATGGCCTGCCGTGACGCGTACAAGCGTTCGATGCCGGGCCGGCTGATCGGTGTGTCGATCGACGCCGAAGGCAAGCCGGCCTACCGCCTCACCCTGCAGACCCGCGAGCAGCACATCCGTCGCGAGAAGGCGACCTCCAACATCTGCACCGCGCAGGTGCTGCTGGCGGTGATGGCCAGCATGTATGCGGTCTACCACGGTCCGGAAGGCCTCACCCGCATCGCGCGCCGCACGCATCGCCTCAGCGCGATTCTCGCCAGCGCGCTGCGCCAGGCCGGCGTCCACGTAGGCACGGACTTCTTCGACACCTTGCACATCACCGACGTCGACGCCGACGCCGTGCATGCCCGTGCCGAAGCGCTGCGTATCAATCTGCGCCAGATCCACGGCACCTGCATCGGCATCAGCCTTGACGAGACCACCACTCGTGCCGAAGTGATCGCGCTGGCCGGCCTGTTCGGCGCCGAGATCGACGATATCGACGAGCTGGACGCCGCCACCGCGGACGCCCTGCCCGCCGGCTTGCGTCGCAAGAGCGAGTTCCTCACCCACCCGGTGTTCAACTCGCATCACAGCGAGCACGAACTGCTGCGCTATATGCGCGCGCTGGCCGACAAGGATCTGGCGATGGATCGCACGATGATCCCGCTGGGTTCGTGCACCATGAAGCTCAACGCCACCGCCGAGATGATCCCGGTGACGTGGCCGGAGTTCGGCAACATCCATCCGCTGGCGCCGACCACGCAGACGCGCGGTTACAAGGAGCTGATCGACGGCCTTGAGGCGATGCTGGTCGAGTGCACCGGCTACGACGCGGTGAGCCTGCAGCCGAACTCCGGTGCGCAAGGCGAATATGCCGGCCTGTTGGCGATCCGCGCGTACCACCGCTCGCGTAACGAAGCCCATCGTGACATCTGCCTGATCCCCGAATCCGCCCACGGCACCAACCCGGCTTCCGCGCACCTGTGCGGCATGACCGTGGTGGTGACCAAGTGCGATGCCAATGGCAATGTCGACGTGGAAGACATCCGCCGTGCCGCCGAGAAATATTCGGACCGCCTCGCCGCGCTGATGATCACCTACCCGTCCACGCATGGCGTGTTCGAGGAAGACATCGTCGCGATCTGCGACATCGTGCACGCGCACGGCGGTCAGGTGTACACCGACGGCGCCAACATGAACGCGCTGGTCGGCGTGGCCAAGCCCGGCAAGTGGGGCTCGGACGTGTCGCATCTGAACCTGCACAAGACCTTCTGCATTCCGCACGGTGGTGGCGGCCCGGGCGTCGGCCCGTGCGCGGTGAAGTCGCACCTCGCCCCGTTCCTGCCGCGCACGCTCGGCGGCGAAGGCACCGTCGGCATGGTCAGCGCAGCCAGCTATGGTTCGGCCTCGATCCTGCCGATCTCGTGGATGTACATCACGATGATGGGCCAGCAGGGCCTGCGCAAAGCCACGCAAGTGGCCTTGCTCAACGCCAACTACATAGCCAAGCGGCTCGAAGCGCATTACCCGACCCTGTACACCGGCCGCAACGGCCTGGTCGCGCACGAGTGCATCCTCGACCTGCGCCCGCTGAAGGATGCCACCGGTATCGGCGCCGAGGACGTGGCCAAGCGGCTGATCGACTTCGGCTTCCACGCACCGACCTTGAGCTTCCCAGTCTCCGGCACGCTGATGGTCGAACCGACCGAGAGCGAATCGCAGGTCGAGCTCGACCGCTTCATCGACGCGATGATCCAGATCCGCGACGAGATCCGCGCGATCGAGGACGGCAAGCTCGACCGCGAGGACAACCCGCTGAAGAACGCACCGCACACCGCCACGATGGTTTCGGCCAGCGAGTGGACCCATGCCTACCCGCGTGAACTGGCGGCGTTCCCGCTGGCCAGCCTGAAGCTGCAGAAGTACTGGTCGCCGGTCGCCCGTGTCGACAACGTCTACGGCGACAAGAACATCATGTGCGCATGCATTCCGATCGATGCCTACAAGGAAGAAGTCGAGGCATAAGCCGCGGCGTCACTCACCGACAGCAAAAGGCCCCGCATGCGGGGCCTTTTCTTTTCATCCTGCGACGATGCAGTTCCGTCCCTGCTGCTTGGCCTCATACAACCGCTTGTCCACCGTATCGATGAACGGCAGCAGCTCGTCGTCGTGGCCGGGGATCACGGTGCCCACGCCGAGGCTGATCGTCAGCACGGGGCTGATCGGGGATTGTTCGTGCGGGATCTGTTCGGCCTGGATCAGGTCGCGGCAGCGTTCGGCCAGCATGTGTGCCGCAGTCTCGTCGGTTTCCGGCAACACCAGCACGAATTCCTCGCCGCCGAAGCGGGCCAGCAGGTCGCGCGCGCGCGTCGCCACGGCAGTCAGTATCCAGGCCACGCGCTTCAGGCAGAGGTCGCCTTCGAGATGACCGTAGCAGTCGTTGTACTGCTTGAAATAATCGATATCCAGCATGATCAGCGACAACGGTTGCAGGTTGCGCTGCGCGTTGCTCCATTCGAGTTCCATCATCGCGTCGAAACGGCGCCGGTTGGCGACACCGGTCAGGCCATCGCGGAAGGAAAGCTCTTCCAGCTCCTTCTGCAAGGTGATCAGTTGCTGCTCGGTACGCTTGCGCTCGCTGATGTCGAACATGAAACCGACCAGCGAATTCACCGTGCCATCCTCGTTGCGCACCACATGCACCACGTCGCGGATCCACACGTAACGGCCGTCATGGGTCAGCGCGCGGTAGTCGGCCTCGTGATCAACGCCCGCCTGCGATTGCGCCACGCAGAAATTCACCACCCACTCGCGATCCTCGGGATGCATGCGGCTGGCCCAGTCGCCCACGGTCACCCAGCTCGCCGGCGTCCAGCCGAGCAGCGCTTCGATCTGCGGCCCGATATAGGCGAACTGCATGGTGCCCCAGTCGATCTTCCACGGAATCGCCTTGGTCGATTCCAGCAAGGTCTTGTAGACCGCGCTGTCGGGTTCCATCTTGTTTTCGATATCGACCATCGCTTTCGGACTCGATTGGTGACGTGCGGCAGAGTACGTCCGCGATCATATCGCCGCGCCCGGTTCCGCAAGCAAGCAACCACACATCATGACGCGCCGGGCCGGCACTGAAAAAGGAAACCCCGCAATGCGGGGCTTCCTGCCATCAAACCGCAGCCGGGGATCAGCCGCCGTTCTTCGCCAGCCAGGCGTCGATCGCCGGCAGCCGCTCGTTGCGCACCATCATGCGGTAGTTGATGTTGGCGATCACCGTGTCGGCGGCGCGGCGCGAACCCTTGGCGATATGCGCATCGGCGTAGGCCTTGATCTTGCCGATCATCGCCGGGTCGTTCGAGCTGCCACCGAGTGCCGGGTAGTAGCGGCTGCTCGAGGTCGAGTCGACCAGCTTGTCCACCTGGGCGCGATGCGCCAGCGCGAAGTCGAACGCCATGTCCGGATGCTGGTAAGCGACGACACCGATCATGCGGGCGCTGTTGGTGGCGCCCGGTTCATCGGTAAGCGCCATGTCCAGCGCGCGCTGGGCCAGTGCATCGTCCTCGGCAACGGCCAGCAGCGAGTACAGCTGATCCTTGATCAGCGGGGTCTTCTCGGCCTTCGCCGTCGCATGCAGCTTGTCCCAGGTCGCCGCATCCGCATGCCGTGCCACCACCGCAAGAATGGTCTTGCGCAGGGCCGCCGGCATCGCCTTCGGATCGCTGTCCTGTGCCGCATAGCGGCGCTGTGCCTCGTTGATCACGACGCTGTCGCCCAGGTCGGCCAGCACGCCGATCAGCTGCGTGCGCAGGATCGCGGTCGGATCACTCTCGCCCGCCTTGGCCTCCCAGCCGACACGTGCGAACACCGGCTGCAACTGCTTGCGTGCAAACGCGTCGAAGCGTGCCTGCCGCGCCTTGTCGCCGCGGTAGTACTGATGCAGGCCGGAGAAGCTGTTGGCGATGTCGCCCCAGATCTGCGGATCGGCGCTGGCCGGCGTGGCCTGGGCCAGATCCAGATAGCCCGACGCCGGCTCCAGCCCGGCCATGCCCAGCGCCCAGGTGTCGCCCATCAGACCCATCTGGTCGATCGGCGCCAGCTTGGCGAAATCGCCCTTGATCGCCGCGAACTGCGCCGGCGAGTACAGCGTGCGGTAGTAGCCGCTCTGCCCCGCATTGACCAGCACCGGGCCGCAGCCGGGCACCGACAGCGTGGCGCTGCCATCGACCACCGTACGCGCCGGCTCGCCGCCGACGCTCTGTGCGATCACCGGCACATGCCACTTCAGCGGGGTCTTGTTCGGGCGGTCCTTGGTGAACTCGCCCTGGGTCAGCTTCAGCGTGGTCTTGCCGCCGCTGCATGCGGACGCTTCCACGCGGATCAGCGGAATGCCCGGCTGCAAGGTGAAGTCATGCGCGATCTGGGTGATCGGCTTGCCCGCGGCGGCCTGCACTTCGCGCCACAAATCGTCGGAGGTGGTGTTGCTGTACGCGTGCGCCTTGATGTAACGGCGCACACCTTCGCGCCAGGTATCCGGGCCGACATAGGCCTCGAGCATGCGGATCACCGCCTCGCCCTTGGAATAGGTGATCGCGTCGAACGCCTGGCTGGCCTGCTCCACCGTCTCCACGTGCTGCACCACCGGATGCGTGGTCGCCACCGCGTCGCGCGACATCGCGCCTTCGCGCGTGCCCACCGCGTCGAGATCGGTGTGCCATTCCGGATGCAGTTTCTCGGTGGTGCGCGCGGCCATCCACGAGGCGAAGCCTTCGTTGAGCCACAGGTCATCCCACCAGCGCATCGTCACCAGGTCGCCGAACCACTGGTGCGCCATCTCGTGCGCCGCGGTGTTGAAGACATTCTGCTTGTCCATTTGCGTCGAGATCGTGGGATCGAGCAGCAGCGCGTATTCGAAGGTGTAGATCGCGCCCCAGTTCTCCATCGCCGAGAAGAACTGGCTGCTGCCCGGCGAGGCAATGTTGTCCAGTTTCGGCAGCGGATACGGCACGCCGAAGTAGTCGTTGTACTCATGCAGCACGTCACTGCCCGATTTCAGCGTGAAGCCGGCCTGCGACGACAGCCCCTTCTGCGTGATCACGCCGATCTCGGTGCCGTCGGACATGGTGGTGGCGCGATCGAACTCGCCCAGTCCGAAGAACAGCAGATAGGTCGACATCTTCGGCGACGGCTGGAACACCACGCGGGTCAGGCCGTTGCCCAGATCGGTCTTCGACGCGGCCGGCATGTTGCTCACCGCCATCTCGTCGCTCGGTACGGTCACCTCCAGATTGAAGGTGGCCTTGTACGCCGGCTCGTCCCACGACGGAATGAACCGGCGTGCGTCGGAATTCTCGAACTGCGTATACAGCGCGCGCTTCTTGCCCGCCTTGGTGTCGTAGTCGATCGCGAACAGGCCGTTGGCCTGGGTGCCGATCTTGCCGGTGTAGTTCATCGTCAGCGTGTAGTTGCCGACCGGGATCGGCCCGGCGAACGTGAACGTCGCCGTCTGTGCGGCGGCATCCACCGTCACCTTCGGCGGCGCGAGTGCGGTGACCCGCAACCGGGTCGGCTTCAGGCTTACCGACGAGAACGTCATGTCGATCGCATTGAGCGTGATGCTGGTGGTCGGCTGCAGCACGTCCACGGTCACCGTCACCGTGCCGTCGAAACTCAGCTTGTCCGCATGCGGCACCACCGACACGTCGTAATGGCTGGGCCGCACGTTGCGCGGCAGCTGGGTGGTGGCGAGCTCGGCATGGGACGCGACGGCGGGTGTCGCCGCCATGCCGGTCATTGAAACGCCGGCAAGCGCCAGGGCAATTGCCGAAACCAGAATGCTACGCATGGACATCCCCTCAAGTAGTGGTGCGGCAACCCCGTCAGGCACGCCGTCGTCGGAAACACGGAAAACCCCGCAGGACGGATGATAGTCGCCAACCGACCACCGCCGCCCTGCCCGCCGCGATAGTGACGTCCGCCCGGGCTTCCTGACACGGCCGGAAGTCATGGCAGGCGCAAACACGTCCCGAAAAACAGCCGGTCAACGCGTCGCCGCGAGCGGCGTTTCCTGTCTGGCATGCCGCCGCTCGACCGGCACGGCATGGCACCACAGCAAACGCCGGCACCCCATCCTGAAGGACACCGTCATGAAGAATGCTTCGATGATCCGCCTCGGCCTGCTCAGCCTGCTCGCCTGCACCGCGTTCGCCAGCGCCAGCGCGATGGCCGCCGACACCACCGTCCCTGGCCACCCGCGCGTCAATGAAGTCAATCAGCGCATCGACAACCAGCAAGCCCGCACCGCCAAAGGTGTTGCCAACGGCACCATCACCGGCAAGCAGGCGGCCAATGACGAAAAGCGCGACGCCAACATCGCCCAGCGCGAAAGCGCCGACGAGGCGAAGCACAACGGCCACCTGACCAAGGCCGAAACCCGCCGCCTCAACCGCTCGGAAAACCGCAACAGCCGCGCCATCCATCGTCAGCGTCACTGATCGACCGCGCACAAAAAGGCCCCGATGCCGGGGCCTTTTTCCATCGCGCTGGCGATGTCATCGCCGGGATCGCGTCTCCGTCATGCCTCGGCCTCCGGTTCGGGCTTCATCTTCTCCAGCACCTCTTCCAGATCGGCAATCGCGTTTTCCAGCGCCTCATGCAGCTGCCCCTGCCGATCCATCAGGTCGGCGATCTTGTCGGCCAGCTTCAGCTTGGACAATTCACCGTCGAACAGCAGCCATTCCGCCGTCAGCGTTTCCACGTTGTTCTTCGAGTAGTGCCGCATCTCCTTGAGCTGCGCCACCGTATTGCCGATGTGGTCGGCGGGAGTCTTGGCGTGTTCGTCGGACATGGTGATTTTCTCCTGGCGAAATACGTGACGATCATTCGATCGTTCGCAGCAACGCCGGCTGCCGCGAAACGTCAGGGGCCGACCGTAGCGCGGGAGATGCGAAGTGGGAGTCAACGTTTGGCGAAGCGTCGCCGGATTTGAGACAGGCAGGTAATCAACTGTCCGGGCGCCAATACGGCGTTATCCGCAAGGCGAGCGACATGTATTTCAAGCTCTACAAGGACACTGCAGGCTATTGGCGCTGGACTCTTTTCGCAGTGAACGGCCGCAAGATTGCCGATTCGGGCGAAGGTTACGTGAACAAGGGCGACTGTCAGTCGGCTATCGATCTGGTCAAGTCCGCCAGCGCGCTCACACCCGTCCTGGAATGACTTTCGTAGCGCAGAAAGAAAGAGGCCCCGCAAGCGGGGCTCTCGGTTTCGCGACAGATGAAACCTGCGCTCAGGCCGTCACTGGCCGGTCGGCGCCGGATCGGTCGGCGGCGTGGGCGTGCGCGATCCACGGGCAAAACGGGCGGCCAGCGCCTTGCGCGCTTCGTCCAGTCCCTGCCCCTTGCCGGCGACCTTGAACACGGCATAGCCCTCCAGCGCGTTGGTCATCAGGTCGCTGCCGATCGCCATTTCGGTATCGGTGCCGCGCTGATGCAACTTGCCCATGCGCAGCAGACGCGGGCGCAACGCATCCAGCGTGGCCAAGTCGCGCTGGTAGCCGGCCAGGTCGAAATTGCCCGGCAACACACCCGGGTTGTCGCCGAACACATGACCAGCCTGCCGGCAGAACGCCTCGGACTTGTCGCCCATCTTGGTCAGCTCGTGCCGCTGCTCCGGCGTCAGCGCAATCAGCGAGGCCAGGCCCGTCTCCAGCGCCGTGAGAGCGCTGTCGATGGCAGCAAGCGTGTCGGTGTTGAGGTCGATATCGACCAGATTCTGGCTCATGTCCACTCCTTAGATGTGATGTCAGGAAAGCCGGCCCGCTTGGCCGGCGCCGCGGCGTAACGTGCCCGCCAGCCCCAACCGACGCCTCGCCTGTAGGTCAAAAAAGCACTGCGGTGTAGGCGAGAACCGCGTTTCCCCGCGCGTGAACGCTGGCGGCCAACGTGACCGTCTTTGATCGGGACGCTGAAGAGGATCGCTCCACACAAAAAGAGCCAACCGCCGACCAAAAAGACCCACGCGTGACGGGAAAAGACCCAAACGCCGATGAAAGAGAGCCATGCCCGGCTCTACCGAGTCCCAAGCCTCAGTAAAAAAGAGCCACGTTCCGATGAAAAAGAGCCAAGCGTGGCTCTCCTGAGTGCCAAGCGTGGGTCTTTTAGTCCCATGGGCGACTCTGAAAGAGTGGCGCTTGGCTCTTTGGGAGTGACGCGTGGGACTCGGGCGAGCCACGCTTGGCTCTTCTGCTTGGCTACCCGAATCGGAAGCGTGGCCTGAATCGCCGAAGTGCATTGCACGTATCAACGAGGTGACAAAGTGGTCCTGTAGCGACCTGCAAAGCCGCATGCGCCAGTTCGATCTACTCAGCCCTCGCGAGCGTTGGCGCCAACGTTAAAAGCCGCCTAAGCTGGAAGTCACTCGTACGGCGATATCGGAATCCAGAGGGCATGATGAGCGCGGAAATCCTTGAACTTCAGGCATCGTTACGTGCCTTTGCCAGTGAACGGGAGTGGGATCAGTTCCATTCTCCCAAGAACCTAGCTGCAGCACTGTCCGTCGAAGCTGCCGAACTTTTGGAACATTTCCAATGGCTCACGGAAGATCAAAGCCGCTCCGTACCCGATGACAAGCGGGAGGCTATCGCGGAAGAAGTCGCGGATGTGTTCCTGTATCTGCTTCAGTTGGCAGACAAACTTGGCATCGACCCAGTGCAAGCAGCGCAGAAGAAGATGCAGACAAACAAGATCAAGTATCCCGTTGAACGCGCCAAAGGGACGAGCAAGAAGTACTCTGAACTTTGATGCAAGGCCACAGGGGGCCGAAGCGTGATTGTTTATCAGGCGAATAAAGATAAATTTTTGGACGATCACGACAATCGGGACATCGAGAACGTCATCTCCACCAAGTATCTGCAGCGAACTGGCCGCTACGCACCTGAAGCGGAATTCCGTTCCTGGAAGAACTCGCTGGGCGAAATGGCCAAGGTGCTACGCGACCCCGGCATTCCTGGCGATGTTGGCGTCGGCGTCGAGTTCGGCATCCCTCAGACCTCCAAGCGCATCGATTTCATTCTTTCCGGACGAACCGATGACGGCCCGAACCTCATCATTGTCGAACTCAAACAGTGGTCCGGGGCCAAGCTCACCGAAAAAGACGGCCTCATCATCGCTCGTCGTGGCGGTTCGTCAGCCGAGCGCGAAGGCGCACATCCCTGTTACCAGGCGTGGTCGTATGCGGCGCTGCTTGAGGGCTTCAACGAAGCTGTTTACAAGCGCAGCGTGGCACTAAGCCCTTGTGCGTATCTCCACAACTACGTTCAAGACGGTGTCATCGATCATCCTGCGTACTACGGCGACTACATTCGGAAAGCACCACTGTTCCTGAAAGGTGAAGTCGAGCGCCAGCGCCTTCGAGATTTCATCAAGAAGCATGTGAAGTACGGTGACAACGCCGAGCTGATCTTCGAGATCGAAAACGGTCGCATCCGGCCATCCAAGATGCTGGTGGATAGCTTGGTCGGGATGATGAAGGGCAATCGCGAATTCGTTCTCATCGACGACCAAAAGGTCGCCTTCGAGAATGCGGTGTTGCTGGCTACTCGCGCATCGGAAGAGAAGAAACAGGTTGCCATCATTCAAGGTGGCCCCGGCACGGGAAAATCTGTGATTGCAGTCAACCTGCTCGCTCACCTCTCCAAGCTGGGCCTCGTCAGTAAATACGTCTCCAAGAACGCCGCACCACGAGCTGTCTTCAAAGCCAAGCTGACAGGCACCTTTAAGCAAACGGTCATCGGCAACTTGTTCTCGGGCTCTGGATCATTCTTTGAGACCGAGCCCAACGCCTTTGACGCCTTGATCGTCGACGAGGCACACCGGCTCAATGAGAAGTCGGGGCTATATGGAAATCTGGGCGAGAATCAGATCAAGGAGATCATCCAAGGCAGCAAGTGCACGATCTTCTTTGTCGATGACGACCAGATCGTGACCTTATCCCTGCCAGTTGTAGCGTTTTAAAGTAGAGTTTTTCGGCGAAACC
>CBIHNO010000019.1:0-48440 GCA_966211915.1 uncultured Rhodanobacter sp. | reverse complement strand
CGGTTTCGCCGAAAAACTCTACTTTAAAACGCTACAACTGGCAGGGATAAGGTCATAAGGTCAACGCCAACTGAAACATCACCTATTGGCTCAGTGGTCATATCCTCATCCAAGCGCAGAAGTTCTTCTACTCCTTGGTCAGTTATGAAATACGCGTAGTACTCGTCGCCATCCCTATCGACTTCAATCTTCCGTTCTACGTATCCACCCCGTTCGAGACGAATTGCAGATATATCGAGATTGTGCGGTGCCTGACCGCGCCGATTGCTTTCGATTGAATGTAATAGGGTGCCACCCCGATACCTAGTGATGGTGCTTGCGAGCTTAGTTAACAGATAGTGATCTGATTTCTTGACGGGAAATTTGTGCTGAGGGCTGATTGGCCTCAGCTGTGGGGCGGAATCTTCAGCTCGAAGAAGCCCCATCTGGGCGATCTTTCGTTTGACGAGTACGCAGGCATGATTCACTGCAGCTGCGATGTCTCCATCGGAGCGTTCGGCTTCGTAATCTGCTGGCGTGACACCGAGTAGATCCGTCGGAAGATGCAACTCGACGTTACGAGGCTTCACTATGAAGCATCGGTCCTTGCCGAGCGTGCCAATGAACAATCCGAGCTCGAACAAAACATTGTCGCGAACAACAACATGTTGCTGTGACCTAATAGTTACGAGGTCATCAGGGGAGAAAACGAAAAGCGCGAAATCGACTGCCGTCGATCTCTTCACAAGTGAGTCCAGCGCGGTGCTGGCAATGTCAAACGCCCCGGTTCGCCATAGGGTCACTTCAATCTCGTGATCCAGATTGAGGTTTATTGCGTCACCAACACCCAATCCTTCTACCGAGCTGCCGATGAACATTCGAGGCTTACGCGTCATTTCGTTTTAGCTCCGGAGAACCGATGAGTCACATATACCGTTACAACCCGAGGCAGAATGCACTTTAGAGGACCGTAAGCAGCGGGCACCGAAGCCATGAGGACTCAATGACTGCCAAGCCCCCCTCAAATCTCCAAACAATCAAACCGCCGATCCGCCTCGACATCCTGCTCGTAATCCACATCCCCACGATCAAATCCGAACAGCTGCAAAAACTCGTGCTTGTACCCAGCGTAATCGGTGATCTCGCGCAGGTTTTCGGTGGTGACTGTGGGCCAGAGGGTCTTGCAGGGGATTTGCACGTCGTCGCGCAGCTCCCAGTCGTCCAGCCGCAGGCGGCCATCGTCGTCGGTGGGTGCGGCTTTACCATCAGCACGATAGAGGCGGTCGTGGAACAAGCGGTTGGCCTGTTCGATGGGGCCTTCGTGGATGCCCTTCTCCTTCATGATCTTGAAGGCGATGGACACGTACAGCGGGATCACCGGGATGGCGGCGCTGGCCTGGGTGACCACGGACTTCATCACGCCGACGTAGGCGTCGAGGCCGGGGTGGCGGCTGCGCAGTTGCTTGGCGGTGTTGTCCAGGTGCTGCTTGGCCTGGCCCAGGGTGCCGTGCCAGTACATCGGCCAGGTGATCTCGGTGCCGATGTAGCTGTAGGCGACGGTCTTGGCATGTTCGGCCAGCACGCCGGCGGCGCTCAGCGCGTCGATCCACAGCGCCCAGTCCTCGCCGCCCATCACGGTGACGGTGTCCTTGATTTCCTGCTCGGTGGCCGGCTCGATGGTGGCCTCGATCACGGTGTCCTTGTTGGTGTCGACCGAGGTGTTGGTGAACGGTTGGCCGATGGTCTTGAGCGCCGAGCGCACCACTTCGCCGGTGTCCGGTAGCTTGCGCACGGGGGATGCCAGCGAATAGACCACCAGGTCGATCGGGCCGCCCATCTCGTTCTTGATGATCTCGATCGCCTTGGCGCGGGTTTCGTGGGCGAACGCGTCGCCGTTGATCGACTTGCTGTACAGGCCGGCCTGCTTGGCCGCCTTGTCGAACGCGGCGGAGTTGTACCAGCCGGCGGTGCCGGTCTTCTCGTGGCTGCTGGGCTTCTCGAAGAACACGCCCAGCGTGGCCGCGCCGTAGCCGAACGCGGCGGTGATGCGCGAGGCCAGGCCGTAGCCGGTGGACGCGCCGATCACCAGCACGCGCTTCGGGCCCTTGGCCTTGTCGTGGCCGGCGGCCTGGGTGACCTTGATCTGGTCGAGCACGTTGTGCTCGCAACCGACCGGGTGGGCGGTGATGCAGATGAAACCGCGGACTTTGGGCTTGATGATCACTCGATGGCTCCTGCTGCTGTTTCGGCAATTCGCCATCTTAACCAAGCTGGGGGGCCATGCGCTGCCGTAGGGAGTTTCGGGTGGCTCGTCCTCCTGTTCGTCATCCCGGCGAAGGCCGGAGATGCTTTTCAACAGCGAAGCTGGTCATCGCGTATGTTGTTGCGAAGGGCCGTGTGGGTGCCCGGCTTCGTTGAAGTGCGATTCCTGCCTTCGCAGGAATGACGATGTAGGAGGAATCCTTTTACTCGTCATCCCGGCGAAGGCCGGAGATGCTTTTCAACAGCGAAGCTGGTCATCGCAGTTGCTGTCTCGAAAGGCCGAATAGACGACCAGCTTCGCTTTGAAGAGGCATCAGGCGCCATCGCGCGGAAGCGGAACGAGGAAGTCCGCTACCGGCTCAAGGATGATTTCCGGCAGGCTTTCGGCAATGGACTCACGCATCCGGGCCCAGGCTTCCGCATCGACCGAGGGACGCGCCAGACCTTCCGCCTTGGCCTCGGCCGATGGCCACTGGGTGTAGCTGTACCAGATATCGTCGGGCCCGCGATGCAGACGCGAGCCCAGCGAGCCTCGTTCGCTCACCAGCAAGGGAGTCACCCGCGACCAGGCCTCGATAAAGGTTTGCTCGGCCCCCGGGTGCAGGCGCCAGCGATAAAGGGCGCAGAAAACGGCATTGGCGTTGCTCATAAGCTCTCATTCTGTTGTAGACGGCGGATCGGCTCGCAGCGCCAAACGCTGGAATCAAGCCGTGCCGGAAGGGTCTGCCTCGAACGAATGACTAACCTGCATGATTCTCGTGTCTGAATCACGCAGATCACTTCTCTGCCGGCATGGCGCCTACGTGGAAGAGGCCCCAGCCATGGCCGTCCGGGTCGACAAAGCTGTGCGAGTACATGAAGCCCAAATCTTCCGGCTTGTCGTAGGTCGAACCGCCCGCGGCGAGCGCTTTGGCAACGAGGCTATCGACTTCATCGCGACTCTCGCACTGGAGGTTGAGCAGGACTTCGACAGCCTTGCTCGTGTCGCAGATGGCTTTGGGCGTGAACTCCTGAAACCTGGCGTGCGTAGTCAGCATCACGAAAATCTTGTCGCTGACGACGATGCACGCGCCAGTCTCATCGCCCATCTGCGGGTTCCGTGAAAAACCGAGTGCCTCGAAGAAGGCAATGGACTTCGGCAGGTCGGCGACCGGGAGGTTGACGAATATTTGTTTGCTCACGGCTTTCTCCTGTATGTCGATGGGTGTGTGGATGTTCGCTGTGGCCTGATGCCAAGTGCATTTCGAAACGAAGTCTGATCCTGCAGCGTGTCTCGGAAGATCAAATTCCCTTGCCTCTCGCAGCGAGTCAGGATGAAGCAGCTGCGGCATTCAACGCCGCAACCATGCTTCGTATCCGCTCGACATCACTGCGCAACTCCCCGCCTTGCATGTCCCTCAGCAGTTCCGGTTGCCACTGCATGCCGGACGGATGCTGCCGTTTCGCCGACGCATGGAACTCGCTGGCACCGGTGATCTTCTGCAACTTGCCGATGTTCCCGGCATCCACTCCTGCACCCGGCATCACGACGATACGCCCGGCCGACAGCTCGACCCACTGACGGATCAACTGCGCGCCTTCCCATGCACTGGTCTGTGCTCCCGACGTCAGCACACGTTCGCAACCGAGTTCGGTCAGGTCGTTCAATGCAGTCAACGGATCACGCGTGAGATCGAAAGCGCGGTGGAAGGTTACGCCCATGCTGCCGGTGGCGGCGATCAGCGCGCGGCAACGTGGCATGTCGACCTCGCCATCGGCATCGAGCACGCCGAGTACCACGCCATCGCAACCCAGCGCCGCGCAGGTTTCGATATCGCGCTGCATCGTTTCGCATTCGAGATCGCCGTAGAGGAAGTCGCCGGCGCGGGGACGGATCAGCACGTACAGCGGGATGTGCAGGTGCTCCCGGGCCAGCGCGATCTGCGCATGCGACGGCGTGAGGCCGCCCAGTTCCAGCGCGGTGCATAGTTCGACCCGCCCTGCTCCGCCGTCCTGGGCGGCCAGTGCGGAGGCGACCGAGTTGGCGGCGATTTCCAGGATCACGAGTAGCTCGTGGTGTAGACGCTCTGCGACGGGATCAGCTCGTCCTGCTTCTTCGCATCGCACACGGCGTAGGAGAAGCCGTGCTGGATCGCATAGGCGCCGACTTCGCCTGCGCGGTTCATGGCGAGGAAGCCGACCTGGATGGTCCTGGAGGCTTCACGGCGCTTCCTGACGATGCGCAGCACCGCCTCCTTGCAGGCTTCGTGCGGCGAGCGGCCCTGGCGCATCAGCTCGACCACCAGGAAGCTGCCGGCGTTGCGGATCACTTCCTCGCCCACGCCGGTGGAGGTGGCACCGCCGACCTCGCCATCGACGTACAGGCCGGCGCCGATGATCGGGCTGTCGCCGACGCGGCCGCGCATCTTCCACGCCATGCCGCTGGTGGTGCAGGCGCCGGCCAGGCGACCCTGCGCGTCGATCGCCAGCATGCCGATGGTGTCGTGGTTGTTGGCGCCGCCGGGCATGCCGGGCATGCCTGTCTTGCCGCCCTTGCCGTAGTCGTGCACTTCGCTGTTGATCGAGGGCTGGTACTTGGCCGTCTTCAGCCATTCGTGCCAGGCCTTTTCGGACTCCGGCGTCAGCAGATCCTCCTTCTTGAAGCCCTGCTCCAGCGCGAACTGCAACGCGCCTTCGCCGACCAGCAGCACGTGCGGCGTGCGCTCCATCACCCGGCGCGCGACCGCGATCGGATGGGCGATGTGTTCCAGCGCGGCGACCGCGCCGCAGTTGCCATCGGCGTCCATGATGCTGGCGTCGAGGCTGACGTGGCCATCGCGATCGGGATAGCCGGCCCTGCCGACGCTATGGTTCTTCAGGTCGGACTCCGGCACCTGCACGCCGAACTCGACCGCATCCAGCGCATGGCCGCCCTTGCCGAGGATCGTCCATGCGGCCTGGTTCGCGGCGATGCCGAAGTCCCAGGTCGAGACCACCCGCGCCACCGCCGTCGTCGGCGTTCGGGGTGTCGGATCGGCGGCCAGCTTGCCGCTTCGGTCTATCGGTCCGGCGGCCAGCTTGCCGCCCCAGGCCAGTATCGAAGCGGAAGCGCCCAGTACGGAAGCCTTGAGGAAACGTCTGCGATCAGTCATCACTTTCTCCAGCTCACAAAGCAAAAACCCCGCACAGGATGCGGGGTTTCGTTCTTGCTGTACAACGTTGCCTGACTGATCAGGCGGCTTCGACCGCCGAAGCCTGGGCGCCCTTCGGACCCTGGGTGATGTCGAACTTCACCCGCTGACCTTCCTGCAGGCTGCGAAAGCCCTTGCTGGTGATCGCCGAAAAATGGACGAAGACGTCCGCCCCGCCGTCCTCAGGTGAGATGAAGCCGAAACCCTTGGCGTCGTTGAACCATTTGACCGTACCGAAACTCATTGCGCGAACCTCTGTATCCATGGAATGGGTGCGCCAGTACTCGCGCTGAACCACCTGCTCCCCTCGGTTCGCCGCCCTGGCCCGCGAAAAGTATCAATATGTGAAGGCTGAACGCAATACGAGAGATACCTGGGACACGCAAAGCCGGACGCTGCGCTCAGCTTTTCAGCATCGCGGCGAGGATGCGCGGCACCTCGGCGGTGGCTGCCGCCAGATGCGCGAAGATCTCCTCGATGCTGATCTCCGCCTCGTCGCCGCAGCCGGCGGCGAAGTTCGCGACCAGCGCCAGGCACGCGTATTCGAGCGTCAGCTCACGCGCCAGCGCGGCCTCGGGCATGCCGGTCATGCCGACCAGGTCGCAGCCGTCGCGCTTCATGCGGGCGATCTCGGCACGCGTTTCCAGACGCGGTCCCTGGGTGGCGCCGTAACAGCCACCCGCGATCACTGCGATGTCTGCCGCGCGCGCCGCCGCCAGCAATTGCTGACGCAGCGATTCGGTATACGGCTCGCTGAAGTCGATGTGCTTCACCTCGGCACCGTCGACATCGCAGTAGCTGGTGTAGCGGCCGTGGGTGTAGTCGATCAGCTGGTCCGGCACCACGATCACGCGCGGTCCCATGTCGCCACGGATGCCGCCCACCGCATTGACGCCGATCACCCGGCGCGCGCCGAGACTGTGCAGCGCCCACAGGTTGGCGCGGTAGTTCACGCGATGCGGCGGCAGCGTGTGGCTTTCACCGTGGCGGGCCAGAAACGCAAGGCGCCTGCCCGCGAAATCGCCGGTCACCACGTCGCCGGACGCGGGGCCGTAGGGCGTGTCCACGCTGTGACGCGATGCGTTTTCCAGGCCGGGCAAGTTGTACAGGCCACTGCCGCCGATCACGGCCAGATCAATATTCACGGGTCAGTCCTGCTCTTGATGAATCGTGGTTTTAGTGCACTCAGCCGCGCAGGGCGGCGAGCCGGGTGGCATAGCCTTGCAGGTGGCGAGCGAGCGCGTCACGGGTGCGCTCGTCTGTGAGATGGCCCTCGACGATCTTGGTATGCGCCTGGAACACCAGCACCTCGCCCTGCGGTTCCGTCTGCGCACCCGCGCGGCGCAGGATCAGGCGCAACTGGTCCTGTGCACGCACCGTACCGGTGATACCGGGGCTGGCGCCGGCGATGCAGACGATCTTGCCGGCCAGCGCTGCGGTCTGACGGCTCTTGCCCGGTCGCGAGGCCCAGTCGATGGCGTTCTTGAGCACGCCGGTGACGCCGCCATTGTATTCGGGGCAGGCGAGCAGCAAGCCATCGGCCTGATCGATCGCCTGCTTCAGCGCGACGACGGATGCGGGATCGCCCTGCTCCTCGACGTCCTGATCGAACAACGGCAGGTCATGCAGCCGATGGATCGTGATGGACATGCCGGCCGGCGCCAGTTCCTGCGCGGCATGCAACAGGGCGGTGTTGAAGGAGGCTGCGCGCAGGCTGCCGGAGATGCCGAGGATGTTCATGTGCGATGTTCCTGTCCTGTTGGTACGAGCGGACTTACTTCAGCGCGTAGATACCCGGCAGATTGCGGCCCTGCTCGTGGTAGTCCATGCCGTAGCCGAACACGTAGCGATCCGGCAGTTCGACCCCGTTGAAATCCGAGGCGATGCCTTCGACCAGACGATCGTGCCGCTTGGTGCACAGGCTGGCGATCAGCACCTTCTTCGCACCGCGCGCGTAGCAATCCTCGCGCACCGCCTTCAGCGTGTGGCCTTCGTCGAGGATGTCGTCGACCAGCAACACCACGCGACCGGCCAGCGGCACCATCGGTTCACGCAGCCAATGCAGATCGCTGCCGGAGGTGGCGCCGCGATAGCGTGTCGCATGCACGTAGTCGAATTCGAGATCGGTGCGGATCGCCAGCGCCAGCTGGCCGGCGAAGATCAGCGCGCCGTTCATCACGGTGAGGAACACCGCGCGCTCGCCGTCCAGCGCGGCGTCGATCCGGCGACCCATGTCGGCGATCACGGTGTCCAGTTCGCCGCGCCCGTGCAGGAGATCCGACTGCGCCAGCGCATCGGCAAGCGAAGGTGTTGGAGTATTCATGCGATTCCTTGATCGGCGTGCAGCGCCATGATGCGCGCGACGAAACGATCGCGCTGCGGATTGTTGGTGAGGCTGTCCCAGCTCGCGCCGAGTGCGCCACGCATGGCGGCCAACTGCGGCGGCATCGGCGACGCGTCGGCCTGCATCGCGGCGATCGCCTCGTCCACCACCTCGGGGAAACAGGCCAGCACCAGATCGCAGCCGGCATCCAGGTGCGCACGCACGCGCTCGCCCACGCTGCCGGCGGCACCGGCGGCCGCCATGCTGATGTCGTCGCTGATCACCGCGCCGGCGAAACCCAGTTCGCCGCGCAGGATCTGCTCGATCCACACTTTCGAATAGCCGGCCGGCTGGCTGTCCACCGCCGGGTAGGTCACGTGCGCCATCATCACCGCCTCGACCCGCGCCTCGATGCACTCGGCAAACGGCAGCAGGTCATCGCGACGGATCTCGTGGGGTGGACGCGGGTCGATCGCCTGCGCCTTGTGCGTATCGGTGGCGACCGAGCCATGTCCGGGAAAGTGCTTCAGCACCGCCGCCATGCCGCCCAGATGCATGCCGCGCACGTAGGCCTGCCCCAGCTCGGCGGTCACCGCCGGATCGGCGTGGAACGCACGCAGGCCGATCGCCGCATTGCCGCGCGCGAGATCCACCACCGGCGCGAAACTGAAATCGACGCCGCTGGCGCGCAGCTCGCTGGCCATCACCCAGGCGTGTTCCTCCGCCAGTCGCACCGCTTCAGTCGGGTCGCGCTCGTATACCGCGCCGATCGCCGCCAGCGGCGGCAGCCGGGTGAAGCCGTCGCGGAAACGCTGCACCGGACCGCCTTCCTGATCGACCGCGATCAGCAGCTCGTCGCCGCCGACCTCGCGTATCGCATCGCACAGCGCGATCAACTGCTCGCGCGACTGGTAGTTGCGCGCAAACAGCAGCACGCCGGCGACACCTGGCGCGGTGAGCCAGCGCTTCTCGTGTTCGGCCAGTTCCAGCGCGGCCACGCCGATCATCAGCATGCGGCATCCTCGGCAGCGCGCTCGGCCGGCGACCACTGCCGGTACGGATGCGCGATCAGGTTGACGTTGTAGTAGCGCATCAGCGCGCTCACCTCGCGGCCCAGCCATGCCGGTCGCGGGAATGGCGCATCGACGGCTAGCAGCTCCACTTCAGCGACGATCAGTCCATGGTTGTCGCCCTCGAACTCATGGACCTCGAACAGCATGCCGTCGACCCGAACATGATGGCGCACTTTTTCCAGCACGCCATCGCACAGGCTTGCCAGCATGGTCCTGGCATCGGCCACCGGTATCGGATAGTCGAATTCGGTGCGTGCGATACCGGGCGTGGCCGCCTTGATGTTGAGCCACGCCAGTTCGCCGGCGAGGCGGGCGCGTACCGAAGCGCGCGCACTGCCGTCGCGCAGCGCCTGCGCACCGACCAGATAACCCTGCGCGATCGACTCGCTGCGCTCGATGGCTGCACGCCAACCGTCGCTGGCGAGCAGAAATTTGCGTTCGATCTCGATGGCCATAGTTCTTATCTTTCGAACAGCGCGATCGATTCGACGTGCGCGGTATGCGGGAACATGTCCATCACGCCGGCCGACTTCAGCTTGAAGCCGTGCTGGTTGACCAGGATGCCGGCGTCACGCGCCAGCGAAGCCGGATGGCAGGAGACGTAGACGATGCGGCGGGTCTGCTTGTGCGGCAGGTACTCCAGCACCTTGTCGGCACCGGCGCGTGGCGGATCGAGCAGCATCTTGTCCCACGGCTGGCGCGCCCAGTCGGCAGCGCGCTGATCTTCGAACAGATTCGCCACGTGGAAGCGTGCGTTGTCGATGCCGTTGCGCGCGGCGTTCTGCGCGGCACGCTCGACCAGGCCGTGCTCGCCTTCCACGCCGACCACTTCGGCGACGCGGCGCGCAATCGGCAAGGTGAAGTTGCCGAGACCGCAGAACAGGTCCAGCACGCGATCGGTCGGCTGCGGATCGAGCAGTTCCAGCGTGCGCGCCATCATGCGCTGGTTCATGTCGGCATTGACCTGCACGAAGTCGAGCGGCTGGAACTCCAGCTCGACGTCGGCAACATCGGCGTTACCACTGGCGATGCGGAACGCCAGCCGCGGGTTCTCCGGCCACAGCGGATGCACGCTGCTGTTGCCACCCGGCTGCAGGTAGATCGCCAGTCCGTGCTGCTGGCCGAACGCGGTCAGCGCCGCCAGATCGCGCTCGCTCAATGGCTGCATGTGGCGGAACACCAGCGCCATCAGGTCGTCGCCGGCAGCGAATTCGATCTGCGGAATCGTATCGACCGCGTCCATGCCGCTGAGCAGGTCGGCGAGCAGGCCGACCTTGGGACCCAGCGCCGGATGCATCACTTCGCACTGCTGGATCTCGGCGACGAAGCGGGGGTTCTGCTCTTCGCGGAAACCGACCAGCACGCGGCCCTTCTTCATCACGTTGCGTACCGACAGGCGGCCCTTGCGCCGGTAACCCCACGGTTCGCCGGCAAGCGGCGGCAGCCACAGCTGCGGCGTGACCTTGCCGATGCGTTCGAAATTTTCCGCCAGCACGCGCTGCTTGGCCGCGATCTGCGACGGCGCATCGAGGTGTTGCAGCGAGCAGCCGCTGCAATGCGCGAAATGCCGGCAACGCGGCTCGACCCGATGCGGCGACGGCACGAGCACTTCGACGACATCGGCCTCGTCGAAGTGGCGATGACGTTTGCGCAATTTGGCCAGTACCTGTTCGCCTAGCAACGCGCCGCTGACGAACACCGTCTTGCCTTCGATGCGGGCCACGCCGCGACCGTCATGGCCGAGGTCGGTGATGTGGGCTTCGAACGGGGTCGACGGAACGGAGTTGGATCGGGACATGAGACTCGGACGGTTGAGGCCGCTGGGGCTGGCCGCCGATTATCCCAGATCGGCCACGATGACGTCCGGAGGCGCCGCCGCGATCGAAAGGCTTATTTCTTCTGCCAGGCGCCGGCAGCGTTCTGGTAGTACCAGCCGGCACGGGCCTTTTCGATCCAGCTCTTGGCGAAGGTGGCGCGAATCTGCGGCGCCCACTCCGGATGATTGTTGGCGTTGGCGATTTCGGCGTACAACGCGGTGCGATCGCGGTTTTCGTCGGCCACCGTGGCATTGGCCTGCGCGCGCGCGCTCAACGGCACCTTGGCGGCATCGCGCATGGCGACCATGCCGTCGTTGGTGAAGCCGACCGCACCGCTGTCCAGCAGGTCACCCAGCGCGCCCTGGAAGCGCTCGTGCATGCGCCCGCGAATCGCTTCGGTGGCACTGGTCTGGATCTTGATGTTCGGCACATCGGCGGCATACGCGGCCGGGATCAGCAGATCGAGCAGCATCGCCGACGGATGCTGGGCATCGCTCTTCGGCGCCGGCTTCTGCTCTTTCGGTGCTGGCGTGGTCGCGGGGGGAGCCGCCGCATCCAGCACGTTGCCGATGAACTGATCGGCCGCCTTCTGCGCGGCCGCTTCCGGGAAGTACACGTTGATGGTGACGCAGCCGACCAACGCCACGGCCAGTGAGGTCAGGATGACGTAGACGAGCTTGCGCATGGCGGACTCCGACAGTTGAAACACAAGGGAAATAACAGGCAACGCGTACCCGGTCAGTGAATTTCCGGAGCCGTTCCATTGATGGCTTCGCGCAGCCGCCGTACCAGGGTCGGCCAGTCGACCTGGGTCTGATGGCCGATCACCTGCAGTCGCGGCAAGCCACTGCCTTCGACGATAGTGTAGCCGTCGGCAGTCGCCTCCAGACCACTCATCTGGCAGACCGTGCCCTGCAGTGTGCAATTGAGGCCGATCTGTTTGTAGCCGAAGGTCTTGAACAGTTTCAGCACGGCGCCTTGCAGGCCGGCGGCAATCCCGCCGCCACCGACGGCGGTGAGGTTGTTCACCGCGCGTTGGCTGATCCGCCCGCCGCTGCCGGCAAGCAGGCTTGCCTTGAACGCGACCGGGTTCCAGTCGACCAGCCGCAGGTCGTTGACCGAGCCGTCCAGCCGCCCGCTGATGCTGCCGAAATCGAACACGCTGGTGATTGCCGCCAGATCCAGCTGCTTCATGGCGATGTCGCCATTCAATACCGGGTTCGGTCCGAACGGCTGTTGCAGCGAAAGCCGGGTGATGTCGACGAAGCCGCCGAACAGGCTGGCCGACAGGCCGCCCTGCAATTCGAAGCGATCGTCGACCCAGCGCAGCGACGGAATCGCGCCGCCCAGCGTGCCGGGAAAGGCCGGCCAGCCCATCGCCGTGCTGAAGGCGGCCATGTCGACCCCGGTCAGCACCATCGACGTCGACAGTCGCTGGCCCTTCGCTGCTGCCGGGCGCCAGTCCAGATCGCCGATGCGCAGCTGGCCTTTCAGCACCGGCACTTCAAGCGGCTGCTGCAGGCTGAGCGTGCCGGCATGACTCTGCCAATGCGATTGTGCGGCACCGTTGGGCACCCGATAGAACTGCAGGTTGCGCCAGCCGAGCGTGGTCGCCGGGCGTTCGCCGTCGCTGGCCCAGTCCAGTCCCCCATGCAGGTTGTCGACCGCCAGTCGCCCATCCGCATCGGCGAGGTCGAGGTTGTCGGTCGTGAACGCGAAGCTGTGCGGGCCATCGGCACGCAGGTCCAGGCTGCCACTCAGCTGGCCGGCGATACGCATGTCGCGCAGACCGAGCGTGGTCAGCCACGCCTGGCCATAACGCTGGTACGCAGCCGGGAAACTCGCGTGCAGGTGATCCAGCTTCAGCGTTTTCAGCTCGCCTTTCGCATCGAATGCCAGCGCACCATCGAGCTGCAGCGCATCGGCATCGTTGATATGCAAGCGGCTCAATTCGAAGGCGCCGTTCTGTGCATTCGCGTGCAGGCCAAGCTGCACCGGATGATCCGGCAACCTGGCATACAGCGGCCCCAGCAACAGTTCGCCGCCATGCAGGCTGGCATCCAGATCGATCCGGGCCGGGCCGGCAGTGGTGTCGAGATCGAACCGACCCGTGCCGTTCAGACCCTGCCCGGCCAGGGTCCCGGCTGGGGTGTCGAAACCTGCGCCACTGAGCGTGAATTGCCCGGACGACTGCAGGCCGGGATCGCGCAGATCCAGCGCCAGCTCGGCATCCAGCCGGCCGCCGGTGGGACGGCCCGACCAGACCGTGCCGAGCAAGCCCTGCAGCCAGCCGGCGGGAAGATTGTTCAGACGGATCTGCGCATGTGTGGGTTGATCCAGCGGCAACGCGGCACTCGCATGCGCCTTGCCTTGCAGGATGTCGATCAGCAGGGTATTCGCCGCCGCACTGAGCTGGATGTTCACATGGGCGTCGCCGAGTGCCCCGCCCGGCGCACCGGCCAGACGTACCGTGCCGTCGAGTATCCAGCGCAGGCGATCGTCCCGCTGCAAGTTGCCATCGAGGCTCAGGCCGAGGCGACGCCAACCCATCGCCGGCACATCCGCCTGACCGGCGCGCAACTGCAGCTGAAGTCCGCCGGCGGTGTCCTCGCCAAGCCTGGCGGTCACCGCCTGCAAACGCACGCCGGGCAGGTTGATCGACTTTGCCGTCAGCAGCACATCCGCCCGTACGGGCAGCGCCCAGCCGACCCCCAGCAGGAGGCAGCAGCACAGCAAAAGATGGCTTGATGTCGGGCGCATGTCGCGCCATTCTGCCAAATTAAGCTGAACGACAAGGATTTCGTCATGACCAGCCCCCTCGCCGAGCCTGATTTCGCTCCTGCCGATGCCACCTGCCCGCGCGTACTGGTGGCCGACGACGACCCTGGCAGCTGCCGTTTCCTGTGCGACGGGCTGCGCTCGCTGGGCGCCCAGGCGGAATCGTGCACAGACGGCTTGGCGGCGCTGGAACGCGCCCGCACCGAAGCGTTCGACCTGCTGCTGCTGGACTGCCGCATGCCGGGCGCCGGCGCGCTGCAGATTCTCGACTTGCTGCGTGACGACGTACAGGCGCGTTCGGTGGACAGCGTGGCGGTGGCCACCACCGCGGAACTGGAGCCAGGCGATCGTCAGCCACTGCTTGCCGCCGGTTTCAGCGAGATTCTGCTCAAACCCTGCGGACTGGCCGATCTGCGGCGCATGCTGGCGCTGGTGCAGCCGGATCGATTCGACGCCTGCGTGCTCGACGACCGCGTCGCGCTGAGCACCAGCGGCGATGCCACCACCATGCGTGCACTGCGCCTGCTGTTGCGCGAGGAGCTGGCCCTGCTCCATCAGGAGCTGGACTCGCTGAGTCGCGACCGTGACGGCTTCAGCGAGCGGCTGCACCGGCTGCGCTCATCCTGTGGTTTCTGCGGTGCCACCACGCTGTCGTCGCAGACCATCCTGCTGCAGCAACAGCTGTCGTACCACGGCGCGAGCCCGGCCGCACTGGCAAGATTTCGCAAGGCGCTGCTGGCGACCCTGCAGGCGCTGGATCGCTAACGATCCGTGGGTTGCCGCGAAACCGCCATCGCCAAAACCCGCCAGGCACGCAACTCCCCGCCGCCCAGATGGAAGCGGATGACCTCGCGCATCATGTCGCGCAGTGCTTTCAGCCCGACGTTGTCGGGCATCTGGTCCTGTTCCAGCGCCAGCAGGTCGCTGCCGCGCAGGGCGAGCGTGCTGCCGGCAGCACAACGCACGGCGCCCTGCTCGACCCGATAGCGATAAGACGCCTCCGGTGCCAGGGCTTCACCGGTGGCCGAGTCGAATTGCAGCTGCAGGCCGTAACCGATCGCTTCCAGCAGATCGCGCTCGAAGCGGCGCAGGCTCCACGCCAGCGACTCGCCGGCGGTCAGCCGCGCCAAGGTCTGCGCATAGGCATCGAACAGCAACGGGAACGGATCCTGCCGACCGGTCAGGCGCACCACCAATTCGTTGAGATACAGCCCGGCCAGACCGGCGTCGCCAGCCAGGCGCATGGGCGTTCCCACTGTTTCGATTGCGGTCAGCGTGGCCATCTCGCCACGCAACAGCAGGTCCATGGCCAGCGGCTGGAATGGTTCCAGTTGTGCCCGGCGCAGACGCGCCCGCTCGCCGCGCACTCCGCGAGCCACCACGCCAAGCCGGCCATGTTCGCGGGTCAGGCATTCCAGCAACAGCGACGTCTCGCGGTAAGGCCGCGCGTGCAGGACGTAGGCGGGTTGCTGTTCAAGACGCATGGGTCAGGGGCGGGGAATGGGGAACACGATAACGCGCGTCAGCTTGCTGTTATCCGTTCCCCGTTCCCTGTTTCCCGCTCTCAATCCGTATAGCCGAACTTCTTCAGCATGTTCTCATCGTCGACCCAGCCCTCGCGCACCTTCACCCACAGCTTGAGGAACACCTTGCGCTCGAACATGCGCTCCATGTGGCGTCGCGCACTGGTGCCGATGGCCTTTAGCTGGGCGCCGCCGTTGCCGATCACGATCGCCTTCTGACCCGCGCGCTCGACCCAGATGATCGCGTGGATCTCGGCGATGCCATCGGGACGGTCGTTGAATTGTTCGATCTCCACCGTGGTCGCATACGGCAGCTCCTGATCGAGTCGCAGCATCAGCTGCTCGCGCACCATTTCGGCGGCGAGGAAACGCTCGCTGCGGTCGGTGACTTCGTCTTCGCCGTACACCGGCGGTGCTACGGGTAGACGTTTCAGGATCGCCTGTTCCAGCTCCTTCAGACCCTGTTCCTTGAGCGCGCTGACGTAATGGATCTCGTCGTAGCTGTGCTTCGCCACCAGGTCGGCCACGAACGGCAGCATCACCGTCTTGTCCTTGTTCAGATCGACCTTGTTGATCACCAGCAGGCGCGGCGACGACTGCTCGACCAGCGCGGCGTACAGCGCTTCGTCCTCATCGGTGAAGCGGCCGGCTTCGATCACCTGCACCACCAGGTCGACATCGCTGATCGCCGAACGCGCAGTACGGTTGAGGCTGCGGTTCATTGCCCGCTTGGCGCCGCGATGCAGCCCCGGCGTATCGACGTACATGATCTGCCCGGCCTCGCTGGTATTGATGCCGAGGATGCGGTGACGGGTGGTCTGCGGGCGCGGGCTGATGATCGACAGGCGAAAGCCGATCAGCGCATTGAGCAGGGTCGACTTGCCCACATTGGGACGTCCGGCCAGCGCGACCGTGCCGCAGCGGTAATTCTCATGCGGCAAGGTGCCGGCGGCCGGATCCAGTTCGTGGTTCATGACGTGATGTGCTCGACAAGTCGGATGGCAAGTGTAGTGCTTCGCCGGAAGCGGCATGCTACGGCGGGCTCGCGCGCAGGCCGCAGCCCGGATGGCGCTTGAATGAAGACGGAGGAATCGGGATCCCGGGCGGAGATCCTGGTCAGGGTTTGCGCTGCTGTTCCAGCAACTGGTTCAGCACGATCTCGGCGGCGTCCTGCTCGGCGGCGCGACGACTGCCGCCGCGGGCCGCGGCCGTGAGCGTCAATGGCTCGTCGATCGTGCAGCTGACATCGAAGGTCTTGGCGTGATCCTCGCCGTGGCTGGCGGTCAGCTCGTACTGCGGCAGCGGCCAGCCACCGGACTGCAGGTGTTCCTGCAGCCGCGTCTTGGCGTCCTTGGAGGATCGCCGCAGCGCCGCGATCCGTTCACCGAACAGCTCGCGCACGGTGTCGCGACAGGCGTCGAAACCACCATCCAGATACACCGCGGCAACCAACGCCTCGAACGCGTCGGCGAGGATCGAGTCACGCCGGAAACCGCCGGTCTTCAGCTCGCCGGGACCGAGTTTCAACTCATCGCCCAGCTCCAGTTCACGCGCGACCACGGCCAGCGCCTGACCATTGACCAGCTGGGCGCGCAGCCGCGACAGCTCGCCTTCGTTGGACTTGGGGTGAACCTCGTACAGCAACTCGGCGATGATCGCGCCCAGTAGCGCGTCGCCGAGAAATTCCAGACGCTCGTTGTTCGGTTTGCCGATGCTGCGGTGGGTGAGCGCCAGCTGCGCCAGCGCCGGATCGCGAAAACGATAATTCAGCTTCAAAAGTTATTGTTCCACATTGCCCTGCAACGGCACGCTCTTGTTGAAGTGCAGCAGGAAGTCGATGTTGTACATGAACGGAATGTCCTTGTCGTAGGCCACCTGCAACTGGCTGGCGCCGCCGGCATCGCGCTTGATGGTGATGTTGGCGGGCTGGATGGTGGCGTCATCGACATACTGAAAATTCATCTTGAACATCAGTTCGCGACGGATGCCATCCAGCGACTTGCCACTGGTACCTTCGGTGGCGACCTGGTTCATCGCCTTGACCACACCCATGTATTCGGAATACGACGGAAACAACTTCATCGCCATGTAGGCGAAAAAGCCCACAATGGCCAGGATGATCACAAACCCGATCAGGGTGACGCCCGACTGCTTCGATTTCATAGTCCCCTCGCTATGCCGCGTGCGGCGGCGTGCCCATCGTCTGTGGATGCTTTGCGGATCACCCGCTCGATCCGTCTGTCGTGCCGATTATGCCAGCGGATTCTCGCATTGTTGGTGACCAGCCGTACGGGACGTTTCGATCCCGTCACGCTTTCGTCCATCGACAACTCAGTGGATCACCGTACCGATCCGCGAGAAATCCACGCCACCGGTGCCCCAACCCTTCCAGCTCATCCAGATCAGGAACGCCTTGCCGGCCAGGTTCTGTTCCGGCATGCAGCCCCACCAGCGGCTGTCGAGGCTGTCATTGCGGTTGTCGCCCATCACCAGATAGCAGCCCGCCGGCACCTTCGAGGGCACCCGGTCGTTGGGAATCGAGTTGGGCGTGGTGTAGGCCGGCATCTGCGCCGTGGTGTGGTTGACCACACTGCCATCCTCGCGATGCAGATGCTCGGTCCAGACCGTGGCGCCCATGTTCAGCATGATCTGGTCCACGCTGCGCTGCGGGTTGCCCTGATACGGGCCGATCTCGTCGGCCGTCACACGCTGGCCGTTGATCAGCAGGTCGGCGCCATGCACCTCGATGCTGTCGCCCGGCAGGCCGATCACCCGCTTGATCCAGTTCTGCTGCGGCACCGGCGCATGCGGGTCGTTGCAGCTCATGTCGCCACTGCGCACCAGCGCGCCGCCGTCCTGGCACAGATAGCCGGGAAAGCGGAACACCACCACGTCGCCGCGCTTCGGCTCGTCAAGGCTGACGAACTTGTTGTTGAACGCCGGCATGCGCAGGCCATACGCGAACTTGTTGACCAGGATGAAATCACCCACGTCCAGCGTCGGCATCATCGAGCCGGACGGAATCCGGAAGGGTTCTGCGACGAACGAGCGCAGCAGCAACACCACCAGCACCACCGGAAACAACGAACGCGCCCAGTCCACCGGCATCGGATCGCGATACTCGTCACCCGCGGCGTCGAGACGTGCCTTGCGCTTCTTGTACAGGAACAGCCGATCCAGGCCCCACACCACGCCGAACAGCACGGTGAGGCCAAGCAGAATCGCCGAAAAATCGAATTCCATGCATTGCTCCGGAAATCAGGGAAACAGGGAACAGGGAACGGGGAACAAATGCAAGCCAGCGAAAGCCACGCCATCCGTTCCCTGCTCTCCGTTCCCCTCTA
This sequence comes from uncultured Rhodanobacter sp., assembly GCA_966211915.1. Classification (GTDB taxonomy): domain Bacteria; phylum Pseudomonadota; class Gammaproteobacteria; order Xanthomonadales; family Rhodanobacteraceae; genus Rhodanobacter. The sequence goes on along the minus strand of CBIHNO010000019.1, from coordinate 30,171 downwards.
TTTGTCCACTTTCAGCACGGCAAGGAAGGCTTCCTGCGGAATTTCCACCCGGCCGACCTGCTTCATGCGCTTCTTGCCTTCCTTCTGCTTCTCCAGCAATTTCTTCTTGCGGCTGACGTCGCCGCCATAGCACTTGGCCAGCACATTCTTGCGCAGGGCTTTCACCGTGGATCGCGCGATGATCTGCGCGCCGATCGCCGCCTGGATCGCCACGTCGAACTGCTGGCGCGGAATCAGATCCTTCATCCGCTCGACCAGCTCGCGACCGCGTCGTTCGGCATGTGTGCGATGCATGATCAGGCTCAGCGCATCGACGCGTTCGCCGTTGATCAGCACATCGGTACGCACGAACGGACCCGCCTCGAAGCGATCGAAGTGATAGTCCATCGAGGCGTAACCGCGCGAGACGGATTTCAGCCGGTCGAAGAAATCCATCACGACCTCGGCCAACGGCATCTCGTAGCTGATCTGCACCTGGGTGGCCAGGTACTGGATCGAACGCTGCACACCGCGCTTTTCCTCGCACAGGGTGATCACGTTGCCGATGTATTCCGGCGGGGTGAGGATGTTGGCGACGATGATCGGTTCGCGGATCTCCTGCACCAGGCTGGAGTTCGTTGGCAGCTTGGCAGGGTTGTCCAGCATCAGGATCGAGCCGTCGGTCTTGAGCACCTCGTACACCACGGTGGGCGCGGTGGTGATCAGGTTCAGATCGTATTCGCGCTCCAGCCGCTCCTGCACGATCTCCATGTGCAGCATGCCGAGGAAACCGCAGCGGAAGCCGAAGCCCATCGCCTCGGAGGATTCGGGCTCGAAGAACAACGCGGCATCGTTGAGGCGCAATTTGTCCAGCGCCTCGCGCATCGCCGGATAGTCATCCGAGGACACCGGGAACAGGCCGGCGAACACGCGCGGCTGCATGGTCTGGAAACCGGGCAACGCCTTCTCGGCCGGCTTGCCGGCGTGGGTCAGCGTATCGCCGACCGGCGCGCCGTGCACGTCCTTGATCGAGGCATTGATCCAGCCCACCTCACCGGCGCCGAGCTTGTCCAGCTTCTTGCGCTTGGGCGTGAACACGCCGACATCGCCCACTTCATGGGTACGGCCGGTCGACATCACCAGCAGCTTGTCGCCGGGCTTGATCTCGCCCTGCATGATGCGCACGAGCGACACCACGCCCAGATAATTGTCGAACCAGGAGTCGATGATCAGCGCCTGCAGGCGGTCGGTATCGCGCGGCTTCGGCGGCGGAATGCGGGCAACGATCGCTTCCAGTACCTCGACCACGTTCAGCCCGGTCTTGGCACTGATCGCGACCGCGTCGGTGGCATCCACACCGATCACTGCCTCGATCTCAAGCTTCACTTTCTCGACATCGGCAGTCGGCAGGTCGATCTTGTTGATCACCGGCACCACTTCCAGTCCCATCTCCACCGCGGTATAGCAGTTCGCCACCGACTGCGCCTCGACACCCTGCGCCGCATCGACCACCAACAGCGCACCCTCGCAGGCGGCCAGCGAGCGGCTGACCTCGTAGGAAAAGTCGACGTGACCGGGCGTATCGATGAAATTGAGCTGGTAGGTCTTGCCGTCGCGCGCGGTATACGGCAACGACACCGACTGCGCCTTGATGGTGATGCCGCGTTCGCGCTCGATCGGATTGGTGTCCAGCACCTGTGCTTCCATTTCGCGATCGGCCAGGCCGCCACAAAGCTGGATGATGCGATCGGCCAGCGTGGATTTGCCGTGATCGATATGGGCAATGATGGAGAAGTTGCGGATCAATTCCATGGAGCGCTGGTGGCCTGTCGGGCTTGGGTTTCACTGCCGCGCACCATGCGCAGCAAGACATCACCGAAGAGTGATGCTAACCCGGCATTATCGCATGGAACCCGCCCTCCCCACCGCACTGCAGCGATGCGGGACGGGCGCCATCCGCTGTGGACGGGACACCCGTGCCGTTCGCATGCTGAAGCGGTCGACCGGTCCGATTACCTGTCCTCCGGTATCGTCAGGCCGATAAAGTTGCTCTGGTCGCCGCGACGCACCAGCAGCAGCACCGTATTGCCAGGTTTCACTTCCTTGGTCGCCGCCTGGAACTCGGCCACGCTGCCGACTTTCTGCTGGTTGACCATCAGGATCACGTCGCCGGCCTGCAAACCCGCCTGCGCCGCCACCGGGCCGGTGATCTCGCCGATCACCACGCCCTGCCCTGCCTTCAGCCCCAGCTGCTTGCGGGTGTCGTTGTCCAGCGATTGCACGGTCAGGCCCAGCGCTGTCGAACCGCTCTGGCTCGATGGCGGCATGGCGCTGCGCTTGTTGTTCAGCGCAGCCTGATCGCGCGAGGCCTCACTGATGGTGACGTCGAGCGTCTGCTTCTTGCCGTTGCGCAGGATTTCCACCGTAACCTTGCTGCCCGGCCTCGTCATGCCGACCAACGGCGGCAGGTCCGCCGCCTGCTGCAGCGGTTGACCGTTGTAGGACAGGATGATGTCGCCAGGCTGGATGCCCGCCTTGGCCGCACCGCTGTCCGGATTGACATCGACCACGGCGGCACCCGCGCCGCTGTCGAGCTTGAACGCCTTGACCATGTCGTCGCTGACCGGCCCCATCGTCACACCAAGCTGGCCACGCGACACGTAGCCCTTGCTCTTGATCTGCTGCACCGCATTCATCGCCACGTCGATCGGGATCGAGAACGACACACCCATGTAATCGCCGGTATTGGAATAGATCTGCGAATTGACGCCAACCACGCGACCCTGCAGGTCAAACAGCGGGCCGCCGGAATTGCCGCGGTTGATCGGCACATCGGTCTGGATGAACGAGGTATATGGCTGGTCGCGCTGACCAAGGTTGCGCCCCACCGCGCTGACGATGCCCTGGGTCACGGTGTAGTCGAAACCGAATGGCGAGCCGATCGCCAACACCCACTGGCCCGGCTTCAGGCTGCGTGAATCGCCGAGACTCACCGCTGGCAGAGCGCCGCCGGCATCGACCTTGAGCACGGCGATGTCGTAGGTGGGGTCAGTGCCGATCACCTTGGCGGTCAGCGTGCGTCGATCCTGCAGGCGCACGGTCACCTTGTCCGCATGATCGACGACATGGTTATTGGTCAGGATATAGCCGTCGCTGGAAATGATGAACCCCGAGCCCAGCGAGGTGTGCTTCTGCTCCTGCGGTGACGGCATCATCGGCATGCCGAAAAAGCGTCGAAACATCTCGGCCTGCGGGTCGTCGGGCATGCCCTGCTCGGGCATCGCATTGCCACCGGTACTGCGGCTCGTTCTCTGTTTTTCGCCGCTGTACTTGGCCTCGACATGCACCACCGCAGGCGCATTTTTCTGCACGATGCCGGTGAAGTCCGGCAATGTCGTCTGCGCCTGCACCCCGCTGACGCTGGCAAGACCCAGCAACGCACAGCACGTCAGGGTGCGCAAGATGGAATGTTTCATGACTCCTCCTTGGTTGACTTCAGCCGGCAGAACTTCAGGCTGATGGAATGACTTCAACGATGGCGCGTCGTGGCAGGTCCGGACGCACGTCTGCCGCCGGCCCGTGCGTCGGACCGGTGACAGCGAAACCAGTGGGAAAGCGAGCCGCGGGCAATCACGCGCGCACTCGCCTTAGTGCGCGACGGCGGCAGCCTGACGCGAGGTACCCGATGCCTGTTGCTCGGGGTCAAGCAGCAGCAGATAGCTGCCGTCATTGTTGTCGAGCGTGCGGTAACGATGCATCGGCGGGTAAGTCGACAGACGACGCGCATACGCCGGCTGGTTCTGGCCGAATGGCGCACCCAGCGTGGCCGAGGCCTGCTGACTCAGCAGTCCGGCGGAATTGCCGCTCAGCCAAGGCGGCACGACAGCGGGAGCGGTCGGCTTGCTGATCGGCGTGACAGCGGCGACTGTATTGGTCTGCTGTGTAGTTGATGCCGTGAGGCGCTCGGCATCGCCCGTGGGCTGACCGATCATCAAGGCTGCGGCAGCCACGCTGGCAGCAATCGCACCCCCCGTGGACCACCGCAGCCAGTGACTGCGCCGGGACGTCGCTACCGCCGGCGTCGATTCTCGCTCGATCGCCTGCATCACCCGCGCGGCAAACCCGGCCGATGCCAAGGGCGGCAACTGCCGGCGCAGGCTGTCGCGCGCGATGTGGTAGCGCGCCCAACTCAACTGCAGCGAGGGATCGTGATCGAGCCGTCGCAGCAGGAAACGCAGCTGCTCCTTCGACAACTCACCATCGATGCCGACGGAAAGACTTTCCGGGGCATCTGGATTCAAGTCCGCCTGGTTCATGTCTGCCTGATTCATGTCTGATCCTCAGCGGTCCGACAACAGGGGCCGCAGCTTTTCGTCAATCGCTTCACGTGCCCGGAAGATACGCGAACGCACCGTACCGATCGGGCAGCCCATCGCCTCGGCGATTTCATCGTAGCTGAGGCCATCCACCTCGCGCAGCGTGATGGCTGTCCGCAGCTCTTCGGGCAAGGCTTGGACAGTGGAAAACACGGATTGTTCAATCTCCTGGCGCATCAGCTCGCGCTCGGGCGTGGCGCTGTCGTGCATGCGCTCGGCACCGACCATGAACTCGGCGTCGTCGGCGTCGATGTCGCCAGCCGGCGGACGCCGCCCCATCGCCACCAGGTGATTCTTGGCGGTGTTCACCGCAATCTTGTACAGCCAGGTATAGAAGGCACTGTCGCCGCGAAACGAGCCGATTGCCCGCCATGCGCGAATGAACGATTCCTGCGCTATGTCCTCGCACTCGGCATGGCTTCTCACATAGCGCGACACCAACCCGATCACCTTGTGCTGGTATTTGCGCACCAGCAGGTCGAAGGCCCGCTTGTCTCCCTGCTGGACACGCTCGACCAGCGCGCGATCCAGTTCGTTTTCGCCCATCCGGGCCGTATCCGTCGTCAATGCCGTCATCCGCTGCGGAGCTTGTTTTGAACTGAACGCGGCGCTCAGACCGCAGTCGGGCGTCGGAGTTCAGCATGCGTGGGGATCGCCCATCCACCATAACGCACCAACTGTTGGCTGGTTGTCATGTGCGGAAAGGCTGCCCCGAATCCGTCATGGACTCATGGCTGCAGTTATGGGGACGCCCGTCACAGGCTCAAGCCGGCTCGGCCACGCGCCCTTCCAGCAGGCGTTGTCGTTCGGCCAGCAGCTTGTCGAAGCTGATCGGCTGCAGCGGCCGGCAGAACAGGTAACCCTGCAGCTCGTCGCAGCCATGGGTGCGCAGGAACTGCATGTGCTGCTCGATCTCGACGCCTTCGGCCACCACGGCGCGCTTCAGCCGATGGGCCATCTCGATGGTGGCGCGCACGATGGCCTCATCGTCGGGATCGACGCCGATATTGCGCACGAAACTCTGGTCGATCTTGATCCGGTCGGCCGGCAAGCGGCGCAGATAATCCAGCGAAGCTGCACCGGTGCCGAAATCGTCGATCGCGATATGGCAGCCCAGCTTGTGCAGCGCATGCAGGTTCTCCACCAGGTTCGGCGCGGCCTTGATGCTGATGCTTTCGGTGACCTCCATCTCCAGCAAGGTGGGATCCAGGCCAGTCTCACGCAGTACCTTGGCGACGGTATCCAGCAGTTGCGGCTCCATCAGCTGTACCGCGGACAGGTTTACGCCCAGGCGCAGACGCAGCCCATAACGCTGCTCCCATTCCTTTGCCTGGCGGCAGGCGGTGCGCATCACCCATTCGCCGATCGAGACGATCAGCCCGGTCTCCTCGGCCAGCGGGATGAACACCGCCGGGCTGATCATGCCCAGCTCGGGATGCTCCCAGCGCACCAGCGCTTCCATCCCGACGATGTCCTCGGTCTCGGCATTGACCTGCGGCTGGTAGACCACGCGCAACTCACCGTTGCCCTCGGCATGGCGCAAGCGGCTTTTCAACGCCATGCCGTGTTCCCGCGCGTATTCCGGGCTCACTTCGTAGATCTGGAAATTGTTGCGACCGAGGTGCTTGGCTGCATACATCGCCTCGTCGGCATGCTTGAGCAGCGTTTGTGCATCACCTGCATCGTCAGGGAAGAAGCTCAGCCCCATCGACGCGGTCACTTGCAGTTCGGTGCCGTCCTCGAGATACAGCGGCGTCTCCATCACTTGCACGATCTTTTCGGCCACGCGCGATACGTCGTCGTTCTTGACGATATGCCGCAACACGATGGTGAACTCGTCGCCGGCATAGCGCGCCACCGTATCGGAGGCACGGATGCTGCCGCACAAACGCTGCGTGACCATGCGCAGCACCTGATCGCCGGCGGCATGGCCATAAGTGTCGTTGATCGCCTTGAAGCGGTCGAGGTCGACGAACAGCACGGCAAAGCACTCGCCGTTGCGGGTCGCCTCGCGGATGATCGTGTCGAGCCGATCGTTGAACAGCAGCCGGTTCGGCAAGCCGGTCAACGCATCGACCAGGCCTTCGGCACGGCCCTGCTCGCGCGTGCGTCCCAGCTCCAGCACCTGCGCGAAACGGGCGGTGGCACAACGCAATACCGGCTCGATGATGCCCATCTCGCCGAAGCTCTTGCGGCTGCCAGCCAGCATCGCGCCAAGCACGGTGTGGCGTTCGTCGTACAGCGGCAAGCCGGCAAAGCCGGACAGGTCGAGTTGCTGCAGCAAGGGATCGATCGGTGCCAGCCGTTTTGCGTCAGACCGATACAGGATCGGCTTGCCGCCCAGCACCAGCTGCAGAGAACTCTGCAACTGCGCTGGCGGCCATGGCGGATCGTCACCGCTCCACAACTGCAGCAGCTGGGTCGGTGCATCGGCACCATCCTGACGCGCCGACCAGACGGCGAGGTAATCCAGTCCCAGTTCGTCGAACAACAGACGGCCGGTCGCGATCTGCGCATCGACGCCACTGGTCGAGGCGAATATCCGCGACAGCAGCGACAAGGCAGCCTCGGCACGCAGATCGGCGCGATCGCTGCGGAACATCAGCGCCAGCGCATCGCGTCCGGCATGCCGTATGCGCCTCACACTGGCCTGGCCAGTATCGACTCCCTGTGCCGACTTGCGCTGGCATGGATACCAGCTGCGGTCAGCCTCGGCCAGCACCTGTGCGATCGGGATGCCCTCGAAACGCAGCACCCCGGTCAGCGGCAGCCCTTCCCACTGACTGGCGTGCATGCGGCTATGCCGGGCCAGCGTCGGGCTGACCTCGATCAGGCGCAGAGTGAGCGCATCGGCAATAAGCCACTCGCTGTCGCCTTCCTCGAAGACGTAGCGGTAATCCTCATGGACATCACCGGCTGGCGCGACGGCCAATTTGCGCGAGCCCGGATCGCCGCTTTGCGAGCGACGCCAGCGCGCCACCAGTTCGTTGCCGATCTGGGCAGCGGAAAGCCAGTCCGCGACCCCCGCCGGCAGGTCGGCCGGACTGATTGAAGCTTCCTCGGCCAGTACGAGGATCAGTGGTGTATCGGCCCCTCCCGGCAGACGCCGCAGCTGCTCGCAACTGCTCCGAGCCTGCTGCTCATCGCCGGTCAGCACCATCACCATCAGCTGCAGTGGCGGCAATGACGGGCGCCCCTCCAGCAGGATCGCCGCGTGCGCCACGTCGCGCGCACTGTGGATCTGCGCATAGCCCGCCTGATCGAGTGCATCGAACAGGCTGCGGCGCAATTCGCGCTGTGCAGCGACCACCAGGATGCCGGAGTTCATCGACGTGTCCGCCTCAAACCAGCCAGCGGCCATCGCGCAGGCGCAGACGCCGCGGCTGGCTGTCTTCACTGCTCAAGCGCATGGCCAACTCTCCCAGGTGTTCGGCCAAGGCCGCCGGCGCATCGATCAGCACCACGCGGCGCAGATGCTCCTTGGGCGCACGGGCAAGCTGGCGCAGCAAGGTGGCATCCATTGCCGACAAAGGCAATTCCAGACCCAGCAGGAAATAGACCCCGAAATGCATGCTCTGCTGCATGTAGCGCAATGCATTGCCCAGGCGCTGACAGTCCGGCACCCGTGCATGCGCGTCGCGCAGGCTGCCCAGGCCCGTATCGGGCTGCCACAGATACACCGCCTGCCCGGTATGCCGGGCGATCGCACGAAACTGATCGATCAAGGCGTGGACATCCTTGCTGTCCAGCACGACCAGACCACTGGGAGCGGCCAGAATCCGCTCGAAGATTTCGGTGCCGGCTTGCGGTGAAACGGAGGCCATTGCGGAAGTCATTGCGTCCCCGTTCCGTAGCGTCGGCAGCAGTGCCATGATGAAATTGTCATGCCAGCAATGAAACGCATGGCTTGTCGGGGATTGCCGGGCAGTTACATGGCCCATTGAATCACGATGAGTTGCTTCATTGTTCAGCATGTGTGGCCCATAGCGCGACCGCATGCCCCGTTCAGCCGGCCCCGGCTGGCCGCTTTCCGGCGGTTACCCGATTTCACACTGGTGCCACGGCGTGGTCAAGCAAGCCCGTCACAACTCGCAATCAAGGCGGCAGAACGGTATGGTTCAGCCCTCCTCCACCATGCCTGTATGCCCATGTTCGAAGGATTGCGCTTCAACCACTGGAAGACCAGCGAAGGCGACGACGGCGTTGTCACACTGACGCTCGACCGCGCCAACAGCAGCGTCAACGCGATCTCGCGCGCGGTGCTGGATGAACTGGAGCAGATAGTCGAACGGCTGGCAATCGACAAGCCGGCCGGCGTCATCATCCATTCGGCCAAGCCATCAGGGTTTGCGGTGGGTGCCGACATCAAGGCCTTCGTCGAGTACGCCAGGCATGACACCGTGCTGGAGAACATCGAGCATGGCCAGCGCGTCTACGAATCGCTGGCACGATTGCCCTGTCCCACCGTGGCTGCCATACACGGCGCCTGCATGGGCGGTGGCACCGAACTGGTCCTGGCCTGTCGCCAGCGCATCGCCGTCGACGATGACAAGACCCGGATCGCACTGCCCGAAGTGATGCTGGGCATCCATCCCGGCTGGGGTGGCACCGCACGCCTGCCACGCCTGATCGGCGCCCCCGAAGCACTGCCGCTGATGCTGACCGGCAAGTCGCTGTCGGCCAGACGCGCGCTGGCACTGGGCGTGATCGATCGCACGGCACGTCCCGAGGAGTTGCTGGTGGAGGCACGTCTGTTGCTGCGCCGCCCGCAACCCCATCCCTTCGGGAGGCGCGCCAAGGCCTGGGCCAGCAACACTTGGCTGGCCCGCCAGATCCTCGCGCCGATGGTGCTCAAGCAGACCGCTGCGAAAGTCCGCAAGGAGCACTACCCCGCGCCTTTCGCGATGATCGACGTGTGGAAACGTGGCGGCTCCAATATCCAGCAGCGGCTGAAACTCGAAGCGCGCTCGGTGGCGAAGCTGGCGAAGACGCCGACCGCGCAGAACCTGATCCGCATCTTCTTCCTGCAGGAACGCCTGAAGGGTCAGGATGGCGGCACCGATCCTGGCATCAAGCACGTGCATGTGGTCGGTGCCGGCGTGATGGGTGGCGACATCGCCGCGTGGGCCGCGTTCAAGGGCTTCGACGTGACCCTGCAGGACCGCGAGATGAAATACATCCAGCCTGCGCTGGACCGTGCCCGCCAGTTGTACGAAAAGAAGCTGAAGACGCCGGAGCAGGTCGAGGCCACCGTCCGTCGCCTGCGCGCCGATGTCGATGGCAAAGGCATCGCCTCGGCCGACCTGGCGATCGAGGCGATCTACGAAAACGCCGCGGCCAAGCGCGAGCTGTACGGCACCATCGAGCCGCAGTTCCAGGCCGACGAGATCCTTGCCAGCAACACCTCCAGTATTCCACTGGATCAGTTGCGCGAAGGCCTGAAAGCACCGCAGCGCTTCCTCGGCCTGCACTTCTTCAATCCGGTCGCGCAGATGCCGCTGGTCGAAGTGGTACGCCACGACCAGCTCGACCCGGCCATCGAGAAACGCGCGCTGGCGTTCTGCAAGGCGATCGGCAAGTTGCCGGTGGCGGTCAAGGGCACACCGGGCTTCCTGGTCAATCGCATCCTGATGCCGTACTTGCTTGAGGCGATGCGCCTGTATAGCGAGGGCGTGCCCGGCCCGATGCTGGACCGCGAAGCGAAGAAATTCGGCATGCCGATGGGCCCGATCGAGCTGGCGGACACCGTAGGGCTGGACGTCTGCGCCTCGGTTGGCAAGGAGCTCGCGCCGTTTCTCGGACTGGAAGTGCCGTCGGGCCTGGACGACAAGATTGAAGCCGGCAAGCGCGGCAAGAAAGACGGCCAGGGCCTGTATGTCTGGCAGGACGGCAAGCCGCAGAAACCCGAGGTCGACAAGGACTACGTGATGCCGCCGGATCTGCAGGAGCGCATGATCCTGCCGATGGTCAACGAGGCGATCGCCTGCCTCGCCGACGGCGTGGTCGACGATGCCGACCTGCTCGATGCCGGCGTGATTTTCGGCACCGGCTTCGCGCCCTTCCGCGGCGGTCCGATCCAGTACGCGCGCAGCGAAGGTGTCGACAAGCTCAAGGCAAGACTGGAGCAACTGGCCCAGCGTTACGGTGACCGCTTCAAGCCGAAGAACGGCTGGGATCACCCGGCGCTGGCACAGAGCAGCTTCGACACGCCGGATGCTCCGGCGAGCTGAGCAAAACCCGTACGTTCAAATGAAAACGCCCGGCAATTGCCGGGCGTTTTTCATGGTGCCCGACTTCAACCGGGCCACAACCACGATCACCACATCAGATCGTCCGGCACGCCATCGTCACCCACGCCACTTGCATTCGGATCAACCAGCAGCGCCACCAGATGTGCATCGATGGCCTGCACCTGTTCGGCAATCGCGCGACTGACCAGCAGATAACGACCACCCTGCTGCACCACGCCCAGCTCGCCAGCATTGAGTGCCGCCAGCTGTGCTGTGTCGACATGCACCCGACGGATCTTGCCGCCGTATTCGAAATTGCGCGGCTGGTCGGCCTCGGCCTTGTTCAACGCCTTGCCGTCGAGCAATTGCTGGATCTGCAACTTGCGCTCGCGCCGCAGTCGGGCCTGTTCGGCGGCCTCCTGCTCGATCCGCTTGCGTTCGTTCGCCTCGGTCTGCGCGCGTATCGCGTAGGCCTTGGCCAGATCGATTTCTTCCCGGCTCTGCCCCGACGGTCGTGCCCCGTGCGACGGCGCATGCGGCTTGCCGCCCTTGCGCGCGGGCTTGCCGGACGGTGGCGACGACGGGCGTTTCTGCTCGCGTACCTGGTTCTGTTGAACCTCTTTCACGATGCCGCTCTTGAGCAGCTGATCGCGCAGGGAATCGGCCATGCTGGTGTTCCGTAATCGGTATGATTGTCAGTAATGCGGGGGCGGCGGCTCGTTGTGCGGGTCTTCCGCAGGCCCGGTACGCATCGACGAAAGTTCGCCTCGCAGATCGCGCAACGCCCGCTCCAGTGCGGCAATGCGCTGCGACTGATCGGCATCCGCCGCTGTCAGCGCCTGCACCGCATCGTCGATGAAGGTCAGCTTGACCTCCATCTCGTCGAGCCGCTGTTCGATCATCTCGTCGTGATCACTCATCGACGCATCTGCAGGCTACGGCCGCGACCGATACCGTAGTAGGCCAGGCCTGCCTCCTCCACCGTGGCCGGCTCGTACAGGTTGCGCCCGTCGAAGATGGCCGGCTCGGCCAGCGCGGCGCGGATAGCCGCGAAATCCGGGCTGCGAAACGCCTTCCATTCGGTGACCACCGCCAGTACGTCGGCACCGTGCAGGGCATCGTTGGCATGCTCGCACAACACCAGATCATCACGATCACCGTACAGTCGGTGGGTCTCTTCGCGCGCTTCCGGATCGAACGCACGCACCTTCGCGCCGACGCTCCACAACGCTTCCATCAACTGTCGGCTGGAGGCCTCGCGCATGTCGTCGGTATTCGGCTTGAACGCCAGTCCCCACAGCGCGATCGTCTTGCCCGCCAGTGCACCGTTGAAGTGATGCGAGATCAATTCGAACAGCTTGGTCTTCTGCTGCCGGTTGACCGCCTCGACCGCGCCGAGCAGGCGCGCTTCATAGCCGTAACTGTGCGCCGTGCGCTCCAGCGCCTGCACGTCCTTGGGGAAACACGAACCGCCGTAGCCGGCACCGGGGTAAATGAAGTGATAGCCGATCCGCGGATCCGAGCCGATACCCTGCCGTACCAGCTCCACATCGGCGCCGACGCGCTCGGCGATGTTCGCGATCTCGTTCATGAAACTGATCTTGGTCGCCAGCATCGCATTGGCAGCGTACTTGGTCAGTTCGGCCGAGCGCTCGTCCATCACCACCATGCGGTCATGGTTGCGGTTGAACGGCGCATACAGCTTGCGCAACACCGCCACCGCGCGCGCGCTGGAGGCACCCACGATGATGCGGTCGGGCCGCAGGCAGTCGTCCACGGCCGCGCCCTCCTTCAGGAATTCGGGGTTGGACACCACATCGAATTCGACCGTGGTATGGCGCGCAGCCAGTTCCGCAGCCACCGCTTCACGCACGCGGTCGGCGGTACCGACCGGCACGGTCGACTTGTTCACCACCACGATGTAGCGATCCAGATGGCCGCCAATGCTTCTGGCCACGGCCAGCACGTACTGCAGGTCCGCACTGCCATCCTCGTCCGGTGGTGTGCCGACGGCGATGAAGATCACTTCACCGTGAGCAATCGCCGGGGCGGCATCGGTGGTGAAATCGAGTCGCCCGCCGACATGGTTGCGCCGGACGATCGACTCCAGGCCTGGCTCGAAGATGGGAATCTCGCCGCGCTTCAGGCGTTCGATCTTCGCTGCATCGACATCGACGCAGATCACGTGGTTGCCCATTTCCGCCAGGCAGGCCCCGGTGACCAGACCGACATAGCCGGTACCGAAAATAGTGACCTTCATCATCGTTGTGGCGACTCCCTCGAAAACCAGCCGTCTATTCTAACCGGGTAGCAGGCGAGCAAGGCTGCTGACGACTCCCACAAAGCAGAAGGGCGCGAATCGCTTCGCGCCCTTCCGGCTTGCACGGTCGTGAAACCGCGACTGACTTATTACTTGCCGCCTGGAGCCGCGCCAGCCGGCGTCGGGCCGGTGCTGACCAAGGTCACGTCGAAGATCAGCGTGGCATTCGGCGGCATCGGTGGCTGCGGCTCGGCACCGTAGGCCAGCGACGACGGAATGAACAGCTTGTAATGACCACCGATCTGCATCAGCTGCAGGCCTTCGCGGAAGCCCGGAATCACGCCAGCCAGCGGAATCTTGGCGGCACCCGGCGGATTGTGCTTGGCCGAAGCATCAAACACCGTACCGTCGACAAAAGTACCGGTGTAGTTGATCTCGACCGTATCGTTCGGACCCGGACGAGCGCCCGTACCCTGGCTGATCACCTGGTACTGCAGGCCCGACGCCGTGCTCTTCACGCCCGGAGCGGTCTTGTTCTTGGCCAGGAAAGCATCGCCTTCGGCCTTGTTCTTGGCACCAAGCTTGGTCATTTCAGCCTGATACTTGGCCTGGATCTTCGCCATGAACGCGTCGTGCACCTGCTTGGCTTCGGCATCGCTCATGGTCGGCTTCTGGCCGGACAAGGCAGCCTTGACGGCATTTGCCACAGCGTTCGGGTCCAGCTCGTCGCGCATGATCGGCGGAACCTGGGAAGCAATCTCCCAACCCACTACGTAGCTGGCCTTGGCTTTGTCGACGGTACCGGCAGCAGCGCCAGCCGTCTGGGCGAATACGCCCGCCGTCATGCCCAGCGCAACGGCCATCGCGACCGCCGTCAGCGTGGGACGCAGAAAATGCTTCATTCGTAACTCCCTCATGTTTGGAAATGCCAGCGTTGCCGGCCGGGCCCCCCCGATGGAGGCAGGCCTCGCATTGTGCGGTGCTTGTCTGGTCTTTGGCAACGATTCAGGGCTCTGACCGTCAGCCGGCAGAAAGGTTCACGCACCGTCGCCGCGGCCTCGTCCATCAGCCAGGGCCGCGTCAGGACGGTCCCGGCTTGTCCAGAGTCTCCTTCAACGCGGCTTGCAAACGCGCATGCATCCTCACCAGACCACGCCACAACACGACCGCCAGCACCACGCCGAGCACCATCAAGGACAGCGCAATGCCGCGCGGCGGCAGGATTGTCGAACCCAGGGCACTGACCAGCAACGCCAGCGCCAGCAGGGTGACCAACGGAATGATCCGGGCCAGCACGTTGCGGATGGCCTGGGTATATGAGCCGGCAAACCGCTCGCGTATGCCTATCTCGGCCAGCAACATGCCCAACGCCTCGGCCTTGCGGTATATCGCGATCAGCATCGGCAACGACAGGAACAGTGCACACGCCCAGATCAGCGTGTGGCGCAGATCGCGGTGGATGCCGAAGACCGCGAACCAGCCCCAGCTGTGTCCATTGACGTAGGCACCGATCATGAACAACGTCACCACCAGCAGGATGTTGATCGCGATATGCCACAGCAGTCGCCGGAAGATCGCGGCGATCGCGGCGTTCTCGTTGACCGGCTTGAGATTCTCCAGCCAGCCGCTGTAGCTGCTCGCGAGCAATTGCACCGAGCGCGGTGTCACCCGGCGCAGGCCATTCGCAAGTCCGCCCGCCGAGCGGGTCAGATACGGCGATGCCGCCATGCACAGCACCGACACCGCCACCGCGATCGGATAGATGAAGGGACTGATCACGCCAAGCGATAACCCAAGCGTGGCGATAACGAACGAGAATTCGCCGATCTGCGCCATGCCCAACCCCGAACGCAACGCGGTACGTGCGTCATGACCGACCACGAAGATGCCCAGACTGCACGCCAGCGTCTTGCCAATGATTACCACCGCCGCGATAAGCAACGCCGGCAGCGCGTACTGCAGCAACATCGCCGGATCGATCTTCAGGCCGATGGCCACGAAGAACAGTGCGGCGAACATGTCGCGCAAGGGCTCGATCAGGCGCAGCACGCGCCCCACGCTGCGCGATTCGGCCACTACCGCACCAGCCAGGAAGGAGCCCAGCGCCACACTGAAACCCATCCAGGCCGCCAGCAGACTGGCGCCGAAACAGATGCCCAGCACGCTGACCAGCAGTGTTTCGTCGCGACCGAAACCTGCCACGTAATCCACCAGCCGCGGCAGCAACAGCAAACCGAGAATCATCCCCACGACCACGAACAGGCCCAGGTGGCCGATCAGCGTGAACGCCGCTTCCGCCTGCACCGAGCCACCAATCGCCACCGCCGTCAGCAGCGTGAGCATGACGATGGCCAGCATGTCCTCGGCGACCAGCAGACCAACCACCAGCTGGGCAAACGGCTGCTGCCGCTGCCCTCCTTCGGCCAGAGTACGCGTGGCCACCATGGTCGATGACAGTGAGATGATCGCGCCCAGAAACAACGCATCCATGCCGGTCCAGCCGAACAGACCGCCAATGCCATAGCCGATCCACAGCATCAAGCCGACTTCGCCCACCGCCACGGCGAGCACGCCGATGCCGACCTCACGCAGCTTGCGTACGCTGAACTCCAGGCCCAGCGTGAACATCAGCAGCACCACACCGAGATTGGAGATGTCGTCGATCGCACGCGGATCGTCCACCAGCATGCCCGGCGTATGCGGTCCGATCAGCACGCCGGCAAGGATGTAACCCAGCAGCACCGGCTGACGCAGACGCTGGAACAGGATCGTGGTGGCGCCGGCCACGATCATCACCACGGCAAGATCGCGAATGAAACCGATTTCGTGCATGCCTCGACTCTTCAGTCACACAAGTCATTGCAGCTTAGACGAACCACGGGCAGCATCTGCCGGATCGCGGCATGAGTCGCGAACCGCGATCGATTTCATCGTCATCCGTCCTGAAAAAAAGCTTGACGGATATCCGGCTCGACCCTATTCTTCTCGGCTTCCAGCGGCGGGGCCATAGCTCAGCTGGGAGAGCGCCTGCATGGCATGCAGGAGGTCGGCGGTTCGATCCCGCCTGGCTCCACCAACTTGAATTGTCCCCATCGTCTAGAGGCCTAGGACATCACCCTTTCACGGTGGCGACCGGGGTTCGAATCCCCGTGGGGACGCCAAGTTGGCTCGCAAAGCTGGAAGCAATCAAAGCTGCAAAAGAATGTGGAGCGGTAGTTCAGTTGGTTAGAATGCTGGCCTGTCACGCCGGAGGTCGCGGGTTCGAGTCCCGTCCGCTCCGCCACTACAAAACGGAAAGCCCGCCTTGTGCGGGTTTTTTGTTGCGGTGTATTTGTGCACTCATCCCTGTGCGCAAAGATCAAGAAGCAGCCATACATGACTGCACTCTTCAATAAAACCCCTATTCCCGACTGCCCTCGCACGACTCCGGTTGTGGCTCCAGCGTGCCGATGGAATGGCCCTGCTCGGCCAGATACTCCAGCCAGCGTGACAGAAATCCGTTCATGCGCAGCCGATGCTGGAACACGGTATGCGCCGGTGAAAACGGCCCGAGCACCTGCCACAGATGCCGTCCGGGATGGCAATGCAGCGCCTCGGCCACATGCGCATCGGTATACATGCGCAACTGCGCCGACGGTGCGCGCCGACCCGTATGCGCATCGACGAAGTCGTAGGTGAGCTCCAGCTCCAGCGTGTACGGATGGCATTCCTGCACTTGCAGATGCACGGCGAGCCCGTCATCGACATTGGAGACATAGCGGCCCGGAGCGAGTTGCTGCGGCGCGAACAGCCGTGTCAGTCGATGATAGTTCTCCGCATACAGCCCCATCAGGAACTCGAAGCGTCCCGGCAGCAGGCTGTGGCGATTGTCCAGTACGGCACTCATGAAAGGTGTGGCAACTCCAGTCGGCAATCAGAACATGGTCCGCTCGATCCCGAAGCGGTCGAAGATCTTGCTGGCGATCTCCTCGATCGACACGTGTGTAGTGTTGAGGCTGGGAATGCTGGACTGGCGCATCAAACGATCGGCCTGCTCCAGCTCCCAGCGACATTGCTTCAAGGTCGCATAACGGCTGCCGGCACGACGCTGTTCGCGAATCTGCGCCAGCCGCTGCGGATCGATGGTCAAGCCGAACAGCCGATCCCGGTACGGACGCAGGCGCACCGGCAGTTCAAGTTTTTCCAGGTCCTCGTCGGTCAGCGGATAGTTGGCGGCGCTGACACCGTAATGCAAGGCCATGTACAGGCAGGTCGGCGTCTTGCCCGAACGCGATACTCCGACCAGGATCAGGTCGGCCTGGGAATAATCCACGTCCATGCCGTCATCGTGGGAAAGCGCGTAGTTGGTCGCGTTGATGCGTGCCTCGTACTTGGCGTAGTCGACCATGCCATGCGAGCGATTGACCGCACCCGAGCGCTTGGTCGCCAGCTCCTCTTCCAGCGGCCCGATGAATGGTGCAAATACGTCCAGCATCAACGCGCCGCTGGCGGCAACGATGTCGCACAGCGCGCGTTCGGCCATGGTGTTGACCACGATCGGACGCTGCCCGCTCTGCGCATAGTTGGTCTTGATGCGCAGCGCAGCCGCTTCTGCCTTGTGGGCGCTGTCGGTGAATGGCAGGCGGTGCTTGTCGAACTGCACGCCCTCGAACTGCGCCAGGATGCTGTTGCCGATCGTCTCCGCGGTAATACCAGTGGAGTCGGAGATGAAGAAAACCGTGCGCTGCATACAGAACCCTAGTAACTGGAATGCGTCCGTCTGCACCATAACCCAAGCGCAAAACGCTGTCGCCGATTGACTGCCGGCTGACTGGTATGCCGTTGGAATGACATCCGGGGGCAATGGTCTTCTTGTGCTGTGCATCATCGGCAGCGGACAATACCAGTCCTTTGCAGCCCGCTTTCGGTCTGCCTGATGCATCCATACCGTTATCCATCGAAAGCTCTTGAGGAGACACCCTTGAACGATCTGGTGCTTTGGCTCGACCAACTGCGCATGACTGACCTGGGCAAGGTCGGCGGCAAGAACGCCTCGCTCGGCGAAATGATCGGCAACCTCGCCAAGCTGGGCGTGTCCGTGCCGGGCGGCTTCGCCACCACCGCCGACGCCTTCCAGCAATATCTGGAAAAGAGCGGTCTGGCCAAGCGCATCCAGGAACGCCTGGCTTCGCTCGACGTCGATGACGTCGACACGCTGGTGGCGGCTGGCAAGGAGATCCGTGGCTGGATCGTCGACACCGCCCTGCCCACCGAACTCGAGCAGGCGATCCGCGCGGCCTATATCAAGCTGTGCAAGGACGCCGGCGCCGACGACATCGCCGTCGCCGTCCGCTCGTCGGCCACCGCCGAAGATCTGCCTGACGCCTCGTTCGCCGGTCAGCAGGAGACCTTCCTCAACGTGGTCGGCATCGACGACGTGCTGCACAAGGTGAAGGAAGTCTTCGCCTCGCTGTACAACGATCGCGCAATCGCCTACCGCGTGCACCAGGGCTTCAAGCACGAGGACGTATTCCTCTCCGCCGGCGTGCAGCTGATGGTGCGTTCCGATGTCGGCGCATCCGGCGTGCTGTTCACCCTGGACACCGAGTCCGGCTTCCGCGACGTGGTGTTCGTGACCGGCAGCTACGGCCTCGGCGAGATGGTCGTGCAGGGCGCGGTCAATCCGGATGAGTTCTATGTATTCAAGCCGACTCTGCGCGACGGCAAGCCGGCCGTGCTGCGTCGCAATCTCGGTGCCAAGCAGCTGCGCATGGTCTATTCCAGCGCGCCCGGCGAACGTGTGCGCACCGAAGACACCCCAGCGGAAATGCGCAATAAGTTCTGCATCAACGACGAAGACGTGCAGGAGCTCGCCCGCCAGTCGCTGATCATCGAAAAGCATTACGACCGCCCGATGGATATCGAATGGGCGAAGGATGGTCATACCGGCAAGATCTACATCGTGCAGGCGCGCCCCGAGACAGTGAAATCGCGCACGCACACGACCCAGCTTGAGCGCTTCCACCTCAACGAGAAAGGCAAGGTACTCGCCGAAGGTCGTTCGATCGGCCAGAAGATTGGTGCCGGCAAGGCGCGCGTGATCCGCTCGCTGAGCGACATGAACAAGGTGCAGCCGGGCGACGTGCTGATCGCCGACATGACCGACCCCGATTGGGAGCCGGTAATGAAGCGTGCCTCCGCGATCGTCACCAATCGCGGCGGCCGCACCTGTCATGCGGCGATCATCGCGCGCGAGCTGGGTGTACCGGCCGTGGTCGGCACCGGCAATGCGCTGGACAAGATTCCTGATGGCGCCGAGGTCACCGTCTCCTGCGCCGAAGGCGACACCGGCACGATCTACGAAGGCATCCTGAAGTTCGAGCGCGTCACCGCCGACCTGGGCGACATGCCCGAGGCGCCGCTGAAGATCATGATGAATGTGGCCAACCCGGAACGCGCGTTCGACTTCGGCATGCTGCCGAATGCCGGCATCGGCCTGGCACGCCTGGAGATGATCATCGCCAGCCACATCGGCGTGCATCCGAAGGCACTGCTCGAGTACGCCAAGCAGGACGCCGAAACCAAGGCGAAGATCGACGAGCGCATCGCCGGTTATGCCGGCCCGGTCGAGTTCTATGTCGACCGTCTGGCCGAAGGCATCGCCACCATCGCCGCCTCGGTCTACCCAAAGCCGGTGATCGTGCGGCTGTCCGACTTCAAGTCGAACGAGTACGCCGGCCTGCTCGGCGGTTCGCGCTACGAACCGCATGAAGAAAACCCGATGATCGGCTTCCGCGGCGCCAGCCGCTACGTCGATCCGAGCTTCGCCGAGGCATTCGGGCTCGAGTGCAAGGCGGTCAAGCGCGTGCGCGAGGTGATGGGCCTCAGCAACGTGTGGGTGATGATCCCATTCGTGCGCACCTTGGGCGAAGGCCGCAAGGTAATCGAGGTGCTGGCGAAGAACGGCCTCAAGCAGGGCGAGCACGATCTGAAGGTCATCATGATGTGCGAGGTACCGTCGAATGCCCTGCTTGCCGACGAATTCCTCGACATCTTCGACGGCTTCTCGATCGGCTCCAACGACCTCACCCAGCTCACCCTCGGCCTCGATCGTGACTCCAGCATCGTCGCCAGCCTGTTCGACGAACGCGACCCGGCGGTGAAGAAGCTGCTGTCGATGGCGATCAAGACCGCCCGCGCCAAGGGCAAGTACATCGGCATCTGCGGCCAGGGTCCGAGCGACCATCCGGATCTGGCCGAATGGCTGATGGAGCAAGGGATCGAATCGCTGTCGCTGAATCCCGATACGGTGGTTGATACCTGGCTGCGGTTGGCGAAGAAGAAGGCGGGCTGAGTCGGCTGGGCATCGTCTGGCGGCCGTAGTCGCAACAGAGTATGAAAAAGGGCCGGAGATCCTCCGGCCCTTTTTGTTGTGATCGGTGGAAAGCAAACGTGGCGTGTAGGCACGAGGCATTACGGCACCGGGTGGGATTGTTCGACCCATCCTTGGGTCGAACCCCTCCGCGCTGTGCGCTGCGGGGCCAGCCTACGGCTGTCCGAATTCGTTCCGAACGAATTCGTCGAACCGGTGGGTTCTCATCCCCGCCGGCACCACTAGAAAAGCAAAACGCCCCACGAGGGGGCGATTTGCTTTTCTGGCGGAGAGGGTGGGATTCGAACCCACGGTAGCCTTACAGCTACGCCTGATTTCGAGTCAGGTACATTCGACCACTCTGCCACCTCTCCAGTGGGGTGCATGGTGGCTCATGCGAGCCGGGAATAATACGCGAGCGAACTTGCCGTGACAACAACCATGTCTTCCGGCATGCTGCGACAGCTCGCCCCAACTGAAATCCCATGATCGAATTCGGACACGGAACGCACGTCGGCCTGCGCCGCACGCGCAATGAAGACACCTATTACGCCGATGCCTCACTCGGCCTGTTTCTGGTGGCCGATGGCATGGGTGGTCATCAGCACGGCGAAGTGGCGTCGGCATTGGTGCGCGATGCCGTGGTCGACCTGGTCTCCCGCGGGCACAGCCTGATCGAGGCGGTGCATGGTGCGGCTGAGCGGCTGCTTGCACACACCCGGCACAGCTCTGACATCCTGCCGATGGGCACCACCATCGCCGTACTTCGAACAGCCAGCGACGGCTATGAAGTCGCCTGGGTGGGCGACAGCCGGATCTACATGTGGAAGCAGGGTTTGCGGCAGATCAGCCACGATCATTCACTGGTACAGGCACTGGTCGAGGCCGGTCAGCTGGATCCGGCCCAGGCTTCACAGCATCCGCAACGCAACGTGCTTACCCAGGCGCTGGGCGTGACGGCCACGGAACAACTGCATATCGGCATGGCGCGCGGTCCGCTGGAGCCCGGCATGGGCTTCCTGTTGTGCAGCGACGGACTGACCGAAGACGTCGACGATGCGTCGATCGCACGCACGGTGGCGCGTACCGACCTGGCTGCGCAGGAGTGCGTCGATCAACTGCTGCTGAACGCACTCGACATTGGCGGCGACGACAACATCAGCGTGATCATCGTGCGTTCCTGCTGAGCGTTGCCCGCAACCGCATCGCTCAACTCAGCCGACGCCATACACTCTGGCCATCCGCGCTCTTGTCCAGTGCATCCAGTCGTCGTTCGTGCTGCTGCAGCTCCTCCGGCGAAGCATGCAGCACACACGGGCGCGTACGCAGAATCACCGGCGCAGTCACCACTGCATGACGTTGCTCGGCGGCGCCCTCAAAGCCCAGGTCGAACGCCCCCTGCCCCGAGGTCATCGCCAGATAGACGTCGGCCAGCAACTGGGCATCGATCAAGCCGCCGTGCAGATCACGCCGCGAATTGTCCACGCCGAGCCGCTTGCACAAGGCGTCCAGACTGTTGCGTTGACCGGGATAGCGTTCGCGCGCCATCGCCAAGGTATCCAGCACGCTGCAACGGTCACCGATACGGCCGGCATTGTTGTCCAGTCGCGCCAGTTCGGCGTCGAGGAAACCGATGTCGAAACTGGCGTTGTGGATGATCAGTTCCGCACCGTCGATGAAGGCCAGGAATTCTTCCACCACTTCGGCAAAGCGCGGCTTGTCGAGCAGGAACTCATCCTCGATGCCGGTCACCAGCCTGGCGCCCTCGTCGATCGCCCGATCCGGGTTGAGATACGTCTGGTAATGCCGGCCGGTGAGCCGACGCTCGACCATCTCGACGCAGGCGATTTCCACCAGCCGATGACCCTGGCGCACTTCCAGACCGGTGGTTTCGGTATCGAGAACGATCTGCCTCATGCCTTGCCTCGCAACAACTCGGCCTGCTCACGCGCGGCCTGATCGACCCGTTCGTTCTCGGCATCGCCGCTGTGGCCTTTCACCCACTTCCAGCGCACTTGGTGGGTGCCTACCGCCTCGGATAGACGCTGCCACAGATCCTGGTTCTTCACCGGCTTCTTGTCCGAGGTACGCCAGCCGTTGGCGCGCCACTTCGGCATCCACTGCTCGATGCCCTGCATGACGTAACGCGAGTCGGTAGTGAGCACCACCTGACACGGCCGTTTCAAGGCTTCCAGCGCGCCGATCGCCGCCATCAACTCCATCCGGTTATTGGTGGTGTCGGGATCGCCACCTGCAACCACGCGTTCGCTGCCCTTGGCACGCAACAGCGCGGCCCAGCCTCCCGGGCCCGGATTGCCCAGACAGGCGCCGTCGGTAAATGCTTCCACTTCACTCATCGTTGTTCACGTATTCCGTTCATAGTCACAGCGCCGAACTGCGCCGCGTACCCGGCGACAGCTGGCTGTTGGCCGGTACCCGTACCGGCACCGGTTTGATCCGCAGCGGCGTGGCCATGCGACGGCGCTTGCGTGCGACCAGTACATAGCCACCGCCGAATGGGTTGGCCGCCACCGCGCCTGGCGACGACAGGCCTGGCCACAATCGACCGACACGCCGTACCCGTTCTATCTCCAGTCCCGCCTGCTGCAGGTTGTGTCCCAGTTGCCATGGCATCTGCAATGCCTGCGACTTGCCGCGCGTGCGCCAGCAGAACCATGGCGCCCAGCCACCGAGTGGATGCACGCCGGTCAGCGCAAGTAAGCCGCCCGGCGCCAGTACGCGAACGGCTTCGGCAAGCAGGGTCGATGCGCTCGGCGCCACTTCCAGTACATGCCGCAGCAGCACCAGTTCGAACGCATCATCGATAAACGGCAGCGGTTCATCCGCGGCCGCTTGCAGATCGCCCCGATAGCGGCCGTTGCCCAGGTGCAAGGTGGTCCAGCAGCCGAGCATCGGCAACGCGGGCGGTGCATCGTCGGCGGACGCGCCCAGCAACAGTGCGTGCGTACCGAAACAGCGCTGCAGCTCAGGTATCAACACGCGCGTCTGCTCATCCAGCAACCGGCGCAACGGCGCACTGGCATAGATGTCGTCATCGCGTTGATGCATGCCCTGCCCACTCTCCATCAATGCCGAGAGTGTAACGGTTGAGGGCCGCTGGCAGCAGATCACAGGCCAGACGGAACTGTCGCACGCGGCTGAACAGTGACTCGACGAGTTAACGCTCCGCTAACGAGCGGCCAGCAAAGCCACCTTATAGTCGACCGCTTCACGCGCGCCCCGGATGGCTGCGTCTGTCGTTGAGCTGGAAAACAGCACCCGGCCTGTCGGGTGTTCCATGAACGCAGCGGAGCTCGTCTTGCATCTCATACCGTTACCGGCACTGACCGACAATTACATCTGGCTGTTGCATGACGATGCCGGCAACGCCATCGTCGTCGATCCAGGCGATGCCGCCGTCGTCGCGCAAGCGCTGACTGCGCGGCAATTGACATTGCGCGCGATTCTGCTCACCCATCATCACCCAGATCACATCGA
Organism: uncultured Rhodanobacter sp.; assembly: GCA_966211915.1. Lineage (GTDB taxonomy): Bacteria > Pseudomonadota > Gammaproteobacteria > Xanthomonadales > Rhodanobacteraceae > Rhodanobacter. Next base: position 6,477 of record CBIHNO010000019.1, on the reverse strand, counting down.
TGGTGTTGCCGCGCTGCGCGCGGAACATGCCGTCCCGGTCTATGCACCCGTGGATGAACGCATCGTCGAGGCGACCGAACAGGTGCGCGACGGCGACTGGGTCGAACTGGCGTTGCCACGCGTGCGCTTCGAAGTGCTCGCGATTCCCGGCCATACCCTCAGCCACGTCGCCTACGTCGGCGCTGGACTGCTGCTGTGCGGCGACACCTTGTTCAGTCTGGGCTGTGGCCGGCTGTTCGAAGGCACGCCAGCCCAGATGCTCGGCTCACTGGATCGACTGTCGTTGCTGCCCGGGGAAACCCTGGTTTGCGGTGGCCATGAATACACAGAAGCCAATGGACGTTTCGCGCGCACCGTCGAACCAGCCAACGCCAAACTGCAGCAGCGCCTGCGGGAAGTTGCCGAATTGCGCGCCCGGCTCCAGCCCACCCTGCCGGTAGCGCTCGCCAGTGAACTGGCGACCAATCCGTTCCTGCGTGTCGACGCTGATGCGGTTGCCGAGTGGTGCCGGCGGCAAGGCATCGGCAATGATCGCGTCGCACGCTTTGCGGCGGTGCGCGAAGCCAAGGACGGATTTCGCGGATGAGAAAGCATCTCCGACCCTTGCCGCTGCTGCTGCCGCTCCTGTTGGCCGCATGCGTCGGCGTACCCACACACGCGCCACACCAGCCAGTCATCAAACCACCATCGACAGTGCTTGCTACGCCCAAAATCGAGGTCGCGCCTCCTGCTGGCAGGCCCTTGGCATCGTCGTCGGGCGATATGTGGGATCAGTTGCGCAGCAGTTTTGCCATGGCCGACTGTGACGCCGACTCTTCGATGCTGGCCCAGGCCAGGCGTTACACGCACAACCCGCAACAGTTTGAAGATCAACTGCGGGAAGTGCTGCCACGCCTGATCTACGTGCAACAGGTCGCAGCCCAATACGACGTCGCAGGCGAGTTCGTGCTGCTGCCTTGGGTGGAAAGTCATTTTCAGTCGCCCCCTGTCCGCAACCATCAGCCGGCTGGCATGTGGCAGATCATGCCGGTCACTGCCGGATCGATGGGGCTGCGTGTCGATGGCCGCTACGACGGTCGCCTCGATGTTCCCGCCGCCGCCAACGCCGTGATGAAGCTGCTCAAGCAGTATCACGATCAATTCAATGACTGGCGGGTGGCGGATTACGCCTACAACGCCGGCGAATTCTCGGTACGTAAAATCATCCAGAAACATGGCATGCCCGCGGCTGAGCCGGTGATCCCGCGGTGGCCGGTTCGAGGCGTGACCCGTGAGCATCTGACCAAACTGCTGGCCATAGCCTGCGTGGTACGTGAGCCGGCTCGCTTCGACGTCAGCCTGCCCACGCTGGCGGACGAACAACAACTGGTGCAGGTGAAGATCACCCATTCGATGCCGATCGCCCAGGCTGCCGGCCATGCCGGCATGTCAGTGGATACACTGAAGAATCTCAATGCCGCATTCCGCAGCGACATGATCGATACCGATGCCGCCTCGTACCTGTTGTTGCCGGCCAGCCACGTCCAGCAATTCCGCAACGCCTTGCTGGAGCAGCCCCAGACAACCAGCGCCGACGATCGTCGAAGCGACACTGTCGGGATGATGGCTGTCACCTCACCGCCAGCCACCCGGGCGCAGCGGAAAACCCATACCGTCCGGCAAGGCGACAGCCTGTGGCAAATCGCCCGCGATTACTCGGTGAATGTCGTCCAGCTTCAGCGCTGGAATCATCTGCGCGGCAATACGCTCAAACTGGGCCAGGTGCTGCAGGTAAGCGAGACGAATTGATCGGCTCAACCTGAATCAAAAACGAAAGGGCGGCCAATGGCCGCCCTTTCGTTTTCATGATAGCTGCAGCCCTACAGCCGGCTCGTGTTGATCTTGATCTTGACCTTAGTCTTGAGCAGCTCAAGCAGTTCGCGCGTCGTCTCGGTGCCATAGGCCCGGGTCATCTGCTGGCGCAGTGCCTCGCGCTGTTCCGCCGGCACCTTTGACAGATCGCCGCCCTGCACCTTGTCCACGGCAAGCAAGGCATAACTGCCGTCCTGCATGTCCACTGCGGCAAACTCCGCCTTGTCCGCCGCCGGATGCGGCAGCAGGAACGCCTGCGTCAGCAGCGGCGCCGGCACCTGGGAGTGACGTACCGTCTCGTTCGCGCTGGTGACAGTGGCGCCGAGCGATGTCGCCACTGCCGGCATCGGCTCGCCCTTGCGCAAGCGCGACAAAGCCTCGTCAGCCTGCTTCTTCTCTGTCGCCGCGACGCGCTCGTCGAGAATCTTTTTCTGCACGTCAGCGCGCACTTCAGCCAGAGGACGGGCCGCTGCCGGCACATGCTTGTCGACATGGAGCACCACCGAGTGGTTGTTGCCCAGATCGATCAAGCTGGAGTTGTTGCCCTGTACCAGCACATCGTCGCCAAATGCTGCGGCAAGCAACTTGGGATTCGCGGTGAGACCTTCGCCACCCTTGCGCGAAAACAGCGACGTACTCTTGATTGGCAGATTCAACGCCACCGAAGCCGGCTCCAGCGATGTGGGATTCTGGTACGTGTCGTCGGCCATCTTGCCGGCAACTTCGTTGTATTTGCGATCTCGCTCGGCGGCCCCGGCTTCCTTGGCCAGTTGGTCACGCACTTCGTCAAACGGCTTGGACTCGCCACTGCGCAGATCACGCAACCAGATGATGTGATAACCATCGGACGACAATACCGGCTTGGAGATCTGATTCTTCTGCAAGGCGAACAGCGCCGCATCAAAAGCCGGGTCGGTCACGCCCTTTTCCAGCCAGCCCAGGTCGCCGCCCTGGCGCTTGGAGCCAAGATCCTGCGAATCCTGTTCGGCCAGCTTGGCGAAGTCGCCGGGATTGGCCTCGGCTGCAATCTGCTCGGCCTTGGCCAGCGCCGCCTTCTGCTGCTCCGGTGTGGCATTGGCCGGCACATTGATCAGGATGTGCGACGCGAGCCGCTGTTCCGGCTGCACGAAACGCTGCTTTTCGTCGGCATAACGCTTCTTCAGATCGTCGTCGCTGGGCGCGGCGTCCAACGGCAAGTCCGCGCTGTTGACTTCGATGTACTTCACCGAGACCTGCTCGGGATTCATGTAGTCGGCCAGATGCGCCTTGTAATACGTCTCGATCTCGGCATCGCTGACCGCGTTGTCGGCCAGCGTGGGCCGCGGCAGCAGGAAGTAGCGCAGGTCGCGACGCTGGGTAAGCAGGCTCAGGAACTGATCGACCTGCGCGTCGCTGGCGATGGTGCTGTCGTTGATCGCATTCGGCAGCAGCTGGGTCGCCAAGGAGGAGCGTACTTCGTCCTCGAACATGCCGGGCGTCTTGCGCTGACTGGTGAGCCACGCGCTATAGCTGGTCGCATCGAACTGGTTATTGACCTGAAAGGCCGGGATCGCTGCGATGTAATCGCGTACGGCCTGATCCGACACGCGCATGCCCCAATCCTCATTGGCCTGGAGCAGCAACTGCTCGTCGACCATGCCATCGAGCACACGCCGCTTCGTCTCGGGTTTCTCGAAAATGCTGGAATCGAAATGCTCACCCTGTTCGGCGCTTGCCTGCTGCCGCAACTGGTTCATCCGATCCTGATAGGCGTTCTGGCTGATTTCATGCTTGCCGACCTTCGCCACGAACGAATCGTTGCGCGACGTGAAGTAGCTCTCCATGCCGAACAGCGACATCGCGAAAACGCAAACACCAAGAAGGATGATGGACGGCCATCCGTGCATCTTGTTACGCATTGCCTGCAGCATTGAAATCTTCCTGCAACGTGGTTGAAAGCGCGTGGTGCGTGGCGCAAGCCGCGTGTCCGATCGCTCAGGAAGCTACACGTGCACGCACTGCTCAAATGACAAGGGCGCCACACGGGCGCCCTTGCGAACTGTGGCGGAGTGGACGGGACTCGAACCCGCGACCTCCGGCGTGACAGGCCAGCATTCTAACCAACTGAACTACCACTCCGCATTTTTCTGGTGGGTGCTGTAGGGATCGAACCTACGACCACCGCCTTGTAAGGGCGACGCTCTACCGCTGAGCTAAGCACCCGAAACCAAGCGTCAGCCGCTTAGTTTAGGGCATCCTTGAGGGTCTTGCCAGCCTTGAACGCAGGCACTTTCGACGCCTTGATCTTGATCGCTTCGTTGGTGCGCGGATTGCGACCGGTGCGGGCAGCGCGCTTGCGCACAGTGAACGTACCGAAGCCCACCACCGAGACGTCCTCGCCCTTCTTCAACGACTTCTGCACAGCCTCCAGATAGGCTTCGAGGGCACGGCCCGCGTCGGCCTTGGTCAGCTCTGCCTTTTCGGCGATGGCATTGATCAGATCGGTTTTATTCATTGAAAAAACTCCCTTGTTCGGATTTCGCCAGCATGGTCTGTCCGGAGACGGGACAACACCGGCATGGATGGTTGGCTCTTTGCTAGGCGCCGTAACGCAACCCCGCATCGCTGCGCTGACAGAAACGCTGGACTGCGGTAACGCCTTTATACCAGTGCCTTGCCGGAATCCGCAACACAAGCCACAGCAACGTTTCCGCAAGATCCATGGTCGACAAAAACGCTTGCAAAACGGACGCCAGAGGACTACGGCGAAACTTCGCCGACTGACGGCGAAAAGTGCAAAAGAATGCCCTGCCGAGGCAGGGCATCTTTAAAAATCCGTCGAATACGAGCAGACCGGATCAATGCGTAAGCGAGTGACCTTCCGTTGATTCACTTGTCACCGCAGCCGGAGTCTCATCCTTGACCGGATTCGGCCTCAGCGGACGTTCCAGGGCGATGTCCAGCACCTCGTCAATCCAGCGTACCGGATGGATCTCCAGTGAAGAGGTGATGTTGGAGGGCATGTCGGCCAGATCTTTCTTGTTGTCCTCCGGAATGATCACCGTGGTGATTCCGCCGCGATGTGCCGCCAGCAGTTTTTCCTTGAGCCCACCAATGGGCAGCACGCGACCACGCAAGGTGATTTCACCGGTCATCGCCACTTCGGAACGCACCGGCACCTTGGTCAGTACGGACACCAGTGCCGTGCACATGGCGATGCCTGCGCTGGGACCGTCCTTCGGCGTGGCACCTTCCGGCACGTGGATGTGCACGTCGAGTTTCTGGTGGAACTCGGGATCGATGCCGAGTTGATCGACGCGTGCACGCACGACGGACAACGCGGCCTGGATCGACTCCTTCATCACATCGCCAAGCTGGCCGGTATTCACCAGTCGGCCCTTGCCAGGCACCACCGAAGCTTCGATGCTGAGCAATTCACCACCGACCTGAGTCCAGGCGAGCCCGGTCACCAGGCCCACTTCGTTCTGCAGCTCCTTGCGGCCGAAATCGAAGCGACGCACGCCTAGGTATTGATCCAGATTGGCCGAATCCACCTTGACCCGACCGGCGTCCGGCTTGGCCTTCGCCTTGCCAGCCTTGGCAATCGATGCTTTCGCTTTGGCCTTTTTCACTTGCGACAAGGTCAACTCCTTGACGACCTTGCGGCAGATCTTGGAGATCTCGCGCTCAAGACTGCGTACGCCCGACTCGCGCGTGTAATAGCGCACGATGTCGCGCAGCGCCTCTTCACTCACGCTGAGCTCTTCGGGCTTCAGGCCATTCGCCTTGAGCTGTTTCGACAGCAGGTATTTCTGTGCTATCCCGAGCTTCTCGTCTTCCGTATAGCCGGGGATGCGAATGACTTCCATGCGATCGAGCAGTGGACCGGGAATGTTCAGCGAGTTCGCGGTGGCAATCCACATCACTTCGGACAGGTCCAGATCGACCTCGAGGTAATGGTCATTGAACGCATGGTTCTGCTCCGGATCGAGCACTTCCAGCAGCGCTGATGACGGATCGCCACGGAAATCCATCGACATCTTGTCGATCTCGTCCAGCACGAACAACGGATTCTTGGTGCCCACCTTGTTGATGTTCTGCACGATGCGGCCAGGCATCGAGCCGATATAGGTACGCCGATGGCCGCGGATCTCGGCTTCATCACGCACGCCACCCAGGCTCATGCGCACGAATTTCCGGTTGGTCGCCTTGGCGATCGATTGCCCCAGCGAGGTCTTGCCCACGCCAGGCGGCCCGACCAGACACAGGATCGGCCCCTTCATCACCGAGACACGCTGCTGCACGGCGAGATATTCAAGGATGCGATCCTTGACCTTCTCCAGCCCGAAGTGATCGGCGTCGAGCACTTCCTGCGCCATCTGCAGATCCTTGCGCACCTTGCTGCGCTTCTTCCATGGCACACCGACCAGCCAGTCGAGGTAGTTGCGCACCACGGTCGCCTCGGCCGACATCGGCGACATCTGCTTGAGCTTGCCGAACTCCTGCCGCGCCTTGGTCAGCACAGCCTTCGGCATGCCGGAGGTTTCGATCTTCTTCTGCAGTTCCTCGATCTCGTTCGGACCCTCCTCGTTGTCGCCGAGCTCCTTCTGGATCGCCTTCATCTGCTCGTTGAGATAGTACTCGCGC
>CBIHNO010000018.1:0-49464 GCA_966211915.1 uncultured Rhodanobacter sp. | reverse complement strand
CATCAACGGCCGATTTCTCTACCTTAGGCCGCTACAAATACGGGGATAAGGTCACAACGGCCGATTTCTCTACCTTAGGCCGCTACAAATACGGGGATAAGGTCAGGAGGACGCTGCGCCCGCGCAGCGGCAAGACGCACGTCAGCGATGGGCCTTACACCGAGTCGAAGGAAGTGGTGGGTGGCCTGTTCATCATCGAGGCGGACAGCCGTGACGAGGCGCTGCGCATCGCATCCATGCACCCGGCCGCCACGCTGGGCGAAGAAGGCGGATGGGCTGTCGAGCTTATCCCCATGGGTTTCTACCTGGCCCGATGAGGGCTTGAAGGAATCGGGGGCAGGTTCAAAAAAAGGTGTCAGGGACAATTTCTGCGAAACCGGGACGGAGGACGTCAAATGCCATGGGCCCCATTTTCGGCTTGCTCCTGGCGTCTCCTCCTTCACGCTGCGGCTTTGAACATGTCGTCGAGGCGGGTGTAGCTGTGCTCCATGCCGTCGGTCATGCCGGTGGAGACCGCGTCTTCACGCGCTTGCTTCGAAGCGAACTTCAAAGTGCAGACGAGCGTCGTGACGCCGTTCTGCTCGCTGAGTTCCAGTGACACGATGCACGGATCGCCAGTGGGCATGGCGAAGTCCATATCGCCCGGGTCGAAGTATTGTTCGTGGACAAGCTTCGACGGGTCGTCGACTTCGGTGAACGTACCGAGGAAGCCGAACTGGTTGCCGTCTTCGCGGTTTCTCCACTGCCATTTGTAGTTGCCGCCGACGCGGACGTCCATGTCGCACACCGGCATATCCCAGCCGTCATAGCCTTGCCATTTGCGCACGAGTTCGGGGCGGGTATGCGCATCCCACACCAGTTGGCGGGGCGCATTGAAGGTACGAGTGACGCGAACTTCACGATCACTGGGAAATGTCACTTCTGCGGGGTTGGGCATGGTCTTCTCCTTGGTGATCCATCGTGGTTGCGCGCGGCCATGAGGACGAATGAGCGAACAGCGCGCCGATATGCCAGTGCTACTTTTTGGTTTGTTTGCGCCTGGACGGTTTGGCCTGGAGTTCTTCGAGCAACGCATCGAGGCGCTGGTAGTTCCGCTCGAAGATCTCGCGGTAACGCTCGATCCAGTCCACGGCCTCCGCCAATCGCTTCGGTTCCAGTTTGCGTGGGCGCCGTTGCGCATCGACGCCCATCGAGATGAGGCCCGCGCGCTCAAGCACTTTCAGATGCTTGGAAATGGCCGGTTGGCTCATCTCGAACGGCCCGGCGAGTTCCGTCACCGTGGCCTCTCCCGTGGCCAGCCGGGCAAGGATCGCGCGGCGGGTGGGGTCGGCCAGAGCAGCGAAGGTGAGGTTGAGGCGTTCCGAGATGTGCATAACGTTCTGATTGTATAACTTGTTGGTAATGTACAAAGGCAGGACAGGCCAGTCAAGACCCTTGGGTCATATTTCCAAGTTGCAGATCGGGCGCGCATTGGGCGCAGGGTGCCGCTTTGCCTTTGCAGCGACGATCAGGGTTGCGTCGCAGCACGCAAGGCAGTTGCTTCGGCTACAACGCGGGGAGCCGGGACGGAGGAAATCAAGTCGAATGGGTTATGCGCATTCGCCTGACCGCACGTCCAAGGACCCGGCAATGCGACGTGAGCGGGCCACGGTCCAGAAAGAAATCGGGTCGACATCGCGCTGAGCTGAACGAACGGTGGCCGCCGATGCTGCATCGATTGTTCACGCCGGCAAAAGCACACTCGGGTTCTGACTCCCGGAATGTCCCGCCATGTCCGATATCCGCCGCGACTCCCAAGCAGGGCCGACCGATACGCGCAAGCCCCGCAATCATGGGTGGCTACGGGTCATCGCGGTATACAAGGCCGCCAAGGCCATCGGTCTGGTTCTGGTGGCGATGGCGGCGTTCCATCTGGATCGTTCGCAGAACTTCGACCATCTGGTGCACTGGCTGGAGCAGTTGTCGCTGAGCGACAGCAACGGTCTGCGCTGGAGGCTGGTGGAGAAGCTGCAGTCGATGGGTCCGAGCAAGTTCGTGGCGATCGGACTGGTCGCGCTGGCCTATGCAGCGATCTTTGCGACCGAGGGCATCGGGCTGTGGTTGCAGAAATACTGGGCGGAATGGTTCACGGTAGTCGCCACCGGCTCGCTGGTGCCGCTGGAAATCTACGAAGCGGTGCACCGTTTCAGCGGGTTCAAATTGGTTGCGCTGAGCGCCAACATCGCGATCGTCGCGTATCTGGTACGCGTCGCCCTGCAGTCACGGCAATCTCGCTCAGCCGAGTGATCGGACCCCTTCCGGGGGTGGTGTCGTGGACAACTTGGTGGGTCCGCTTGCTCAAGCTGCCCAAGGGCGAGCAAGCGTTGCTTCCAGGGGCGTCCTTACCTTCTTTCCGGGCGATTTGCCCCTGTCGTCGAACTGCGCCAAAATGAATCGCAATTGCATCGCATCCGGAGTTTCCATGAAGACCGCGACCATCCCTTCGCTGCGTGTTGAACCTGCGCTGCGTAGCGCCGCAGAGGAAGTCTTGCGCGACGGGGAAAGTCTGTCCGGCTTTGTCGAGTCCGCGGTGCGGGCGCAGATTCAGCAGCGCCAGGACCAGGCCGCTTTCATCGCCCGTGGGCTGGCTTCGCGTGATCAGGCCAAAGCTGCCGACGTGTACTTTTCGTCTGGCGCAGTGCTGAAGAAACTTGAAGCGCGATTGGCCAAGGCAAAGAAAGCTTCCGCATGACATTCAAGATTCGCTTCACGGAGGAAGCGTTGGCCGACCTTGAACGGCTGTATGACTTTGCTTTGGCACGTGACGATGGCGACTGGACCACGGCCGAGCGCGCACTGGACGCTATCCGCAATGGCCTGGGCTTGCTGGCGAATTCACCATTCAGTTGCAGGAAGGCTGCGCCTGACAACACCTTCCTGCGCGAGTTGATCATCGCCTTCGGCGCATCCGGCTATGTGGCGCTGTTTGAAATCGATGATGCGAAAACCGTCACTGTGCTGGCGTCGCGGCACCAGCGCGAAGACGATTATCACTGAGCGTGGGAAAGCTGAGCTGAGTTCAGTTGCTGGCAGGGTAGCCTGGCGCACCGGCGCTAAGATGACCTCGTACGGGGCGAGCGGAGACGGGGATGTGGAAGCGGGTAGTCGGCTACGGGGCGCTGCTGGCGGCGGGGACGCTTGCCCTGCAGTGGCTCGACTACCAGCGCCTGGCGCGGATGCATTCGGGCGACGTCTACCTGTTCATGGTCGCGGCTGCCTTCCTGGTGCTGGGCATCGTGCTGGGCGTGCGGGTGTTCGCCGCGCCGGCACCGGTCGCCTTTGACGGCAACCCGAAGGCGCAGGCGGCGCTGGGCTTGAGCGGGCGAGAGCTGGAGGTGTTGCACGAACTGGCCGCCGGCCACTCCAACAAGGAGATCGCGGCGCGCCTCCACGTGTCGCCGAACACGGTCAAGACGCACGTGGCGCGAGTGTTCGAGAAGCTGGGCGCGAAGCGGCGCACCGAGGCGATCCGCCGGGCACGCGAGCTGGGGATCGTGCCCTGACACGGGACTATTTGGAATGAAACCGCCGAAATCACCCGTTCGGGCGATTGCCGGGCAGGGCCGGATCGCGGTCAATGACGGCCCTGTCCACCACTCAAGGAGTCACACCATGTTGCGCACCATCCTGAAGTACGGCCTGATCGCGGGTCTGGTCGTCGGCGGCTTCGAGCTCGTCACCTTCGTCGCATTCTCCGGGATGCCGCCGATGAAATACGGCATGGTGATCGGTTACACGACCATGCTGATCGCGTTGAGCGCGGTGTTCGTGGGGATCAAGCGGCACCGGGACGTCGACCGGGGCGGGGTGATCGGGTTCTGGCCGGCGCTCGGGGTCGGGCTGGGCGTCAGCTTCATCGCCGGGATCTTCTACGTGGTCGCGTGGGAAGCAGTGCAGGCGATGACCCACATGGATTTCGCCACCTCGTATGCGAACGCGATCATCGCGAGCGAGAAGGCGAAAGGCGCCAGCGCCGAGGCACTGGCGAAGCTGACTGCCGAGATGGAGGCGTTCAAGGTCCAGTACGCGAATCCGATGTACCGCCTGCCGATGACCTTCGCGGAGATCTTCCCGGTCGGCGTGCTGATGTCGCTGGTTTCGGCGGGACTGCTGTGCAACAGCCGGTTCTTGCCCGCGCGGCGGGGTTGAGCGGTTTTGCGACTGCGTGTCGATTCAGCGATCAGTCGTTCGTTGCATAGATGGATGGATGCATACACCGCTGAGGCGCGCGACACACGGGACAGCCGCGATTGTGCAGGCCGCAGAACGTGGGTAGCAGCCATCCGCGGTGCCAACCCTGATCGGGACCCTTCAACTTATACGGAACAACTTGGCATGAACAACGCTATTCGAACGGCTTCCCGGCGACTTGCCGCCGGCTCGCTCGTCATCTTGCTTGGTGCGTATTGCGCCATGTCCCGCGCTGCCGACGCGCCCTCACCACTTGCCATGCCCATGACCGCGCCTCCCGCCGGCGCGTATCAGCTCGACAAGTCCCACGCGAGTCTGCAATTTCGCGTGAACCATATGGGCTTCTCGACGTACACCACGCGGTTCAGCCGCTTCGATGCCACGTTGACGTTCGACCCGGCCAACATACCTGCATCCAGGCTCGTAGCCACCATCGAGGCGGCGTCGCTGGAAATGGATGCGGCACCGAAGATGTGTACGGATATCGTGAAGGGACCTCAGTTCCTGGACACCAACAAGTTTCCCAAGATCGTCTTCCGCTCGGGAAAAATCCGGATGACCGGCGCCAAATCGTTTGAAATCCTGGGCACCCTGGATCTGCACGGTGTCACCCGCCCCTTGGTTCTGACTGGCACGTACAACGGTGGCTATGCAGGCATGCCCGAGATGGACCCGCACGCTCGCGTCGGATTCTCAGCGCATGGAGCCTTCAAGCGCTCGGATTTCGGCATGGGATATGGCGTACCTGCTCCAGGCACCACCATGGGCGTAGGCGACTTGATCGACCTGTCCATCGAGGTCGAATTCACCGGACCGCCGCTGCGGACTGCTGCCGGCAGCCCACACTGACGCCAGTGATGAAAGACGGGGGCAAGGTCCGCCTTCGCCCCCATCCGGGCAGCCGTCCAGTGGCCACTTTCATGACCTCAATTCGACCGCACGATTCCGGCCGTGCGCTGTTCTTGCGGACTCGATCTGGCTATCGCTGCGTGAGTCCATCCATGCTCAATGCGGACACAGCCAGATTTTTTCGGATGACTTGTCGAATTCCGGTTCGACCGTTCGTCGACATCGTGAAAGCGGCCATTCAGCGCCTGTCGCAGGCTGACTGAAACGTGCCCGTTGCCAGGAGGAATCCCATGCAGAAAGCGAAGCGCGCCGTCGGAGTCATGAGCCTTGTACTACTGGCGATGCTCGGCGCATCGCAGCAAGCGCTGTCGCAGGATACGCAGAAGCCTGGTGTGGCGCCGCCTTATCCGAAGATGGCCCCGGTTGAGCAATACCTCATGGCGAACCGGGACGCCGAAATAGCCCTGGCGCGAAGTGCGGCGCCGGAGTCCATTTCCCGTGACGCCACGATCCTGGTGCTGGGGCGCAACGGCTACGAGAAAGCGGTTGAAGGCAAGAACGGGTTTGTCTGCCTGGTGGGTAGAAGTTGGGGCGGCCCGTTTGACTGGCCCGAATTCTGGAACCCGAAAGTGAGGGCTGCCGATTGCCTGAATCCCCAGGCGGCACGTTCGATCGTGCCCATCTTTTATCTGCGCGCCAGGATGGCGATGGCGGGTCGTTCCAAGGCGGAGATGCTGTCGGCACTCCACGCCGCGTACAAGAACAAACAATTGCCGGACCTCGAAAGCGGCGCCATGGATTACATGATGTCCAAATCGTCGTACCTGACCGACGAAGGGGACCACAACATGCCTCATCTCATGTTCGACACCCTGGTCAAAGACGGTAAGGATTGGGGTTCCGGCGCACAGGGCTCGCCGGTCGTGTCCAGCCCCTATTGGTTCTTCTATCCGGACCAGCAATCCCAAATGAAAGGGTTGCCGCCCATTCTCGTGTTCCTGGTCGGGGTCGCAACCTGGTCCGACGGAACGCCGGCCGGCATGCCTGGTCACTGATACAGGAGGCGTCGGGAGCAGTCTCGCGTGTTGGCGACCTTCTGCAGCGATCGCGGTGGGAAGGCTGCAGAAGGTCGATCGAGAGATATCCATCCGTGTCTTGAAAACACGGGAGGTTCGGTAGATATCCGCTTTCGATGACGGGTTCAATTGATCGACGCAATACGTTGCCGATGACGGTCGGCAAGCAGACGGATGTTCAGTGTGTTGCGACGCCAAGCGTCTTGCGGAAGAACGCCAGCGCGCTGGCGTTGATGCTCCGGTGCGCCATGACGCGATCGACGCCTGGCGGGTCCCTGCAAATGTCCGCTGCGTCCTTGGTGAGTTGCGGCGAGCAGGGCGCGAGAAACACGTAATGCCCCGCCTTGGGAATCATCCTGATGCCGGCGAGTGTGCTGATCAGCGGCACGATGTGCAGAACGTTTTCCTGCGGCAACAGCACCTGATCGTCCTGGCCGTAATAGAGAAAAACCGGGCGATTGACGTGGGTAACGCCGGCCTTGTCGAACACCAGGCTCAGCGGCGCCATGACGAAAGCTGCTTTCACGCGTGGGTCGTCGGGCTTGCCCCACTGGTCGACGCTTGCCTGCAGTGCGGCGAGGGCCGCTGTCGCGGTTCCCTGGGATTGGAGCTTCTGCAGCATCCCGCAGTCCGGGTCCTGGGGATGTCGTTCGCAGTAGCCGACGTAGAGATCGAAACGCGGTACCGCGCCGACAACCATCAGTGCGGCGTACCCGCCCGCGGAAAAGCCGGTGACGCCGATCCGGTTAGGATCGATCAGCGTCTTCCAGCGCGGATCGTTCAGCAGTTCGCTGATCGCCGCCTTTACCTGGATCGGCCGGCCATCCAGTACGGCGGCGGTTCCGACGCCGCTCATGTCGTGGAAATTGTCCTTGGGGTGTTCCAGCGTCGCCACCACAAAGCCGTGGCTCGCCAGGTAGGCCGCGAGATCGTGATGGCCGAGGTCCGACCCGCCGTGGCCGTGCGAGATCACCACCAGCGGCTTGGCGCCGGCGATGGGCCGTGCGTCGGGCGTGGCATGCAATTCATAAGGCCCGCGCCAGGTGATCTTCGAAGGTTGTGCTGATGGATAGAACACGTAGCCGGGCGTGGTGCCACCGTTGACCGGGTCGTGAATCGTGATCGCCTGAAATCCGACGCCAGTCACGGCCTGGGCGATGGCGGCGACCGGTGCGAGGAGCAGCAACAGGATGAGCATGCGACTTACCAGGGCACAGCGCGAACGACTATTCATGCGGTCGACCTTCCACGAAAGGAGGCGGAATTGTATGGCGACTTGACGCGTGAGGGGTCATCGCACGATGTGCTCCGCCGGCGACGCGCATCAATAGCTCTTTCCACGCGCCGACACCGGCCAGACCACCTCGACCTTGCCGTTGCGTACGCCGACGTACCAGTCGTGCAGGTTGCAGGTCGGGTCGCAATGTCCGGGGACGAGCTTCAGCTTTTCGTTGATACGCAGCACGCCGCGCTTGTCCTCGATCACGCCGTGTTCGTCCGAGGCGTTGATGTACGCCACATCGTTTCGGCCGTGGATGACGGGCAGGCCGCTGTCGAGCGACTGCACCTTGAGGCCGGCATCGCAGACCGCCTGACCGGGTATCGCGCGACTCATCACCGAGGTCAGGATGAACAGCGCGTTCTCCCATTCGCCATGGTCGATGCGCTGGCCGTCCTTGTCATTGATGCGCCCGTAGTCCGCGTCCATGAAGGCGTAGCTGCCGCATTGCAGTTCGTTGTAGATGCCTGATTCGGACTCGAAGTAGTAGGAGCCTGTGCCGCCGCCCGAGACGAGTTCGGGTGTCAGTCCGGCTGCGCGCAGACCGGCGACGATGAGCTTCACCAGGGCGATGGCGTCGTCGAGTCTGGCCTTGCGGTCCGCGTAGCTTTCCAGATGCTGCATGGCGCCCTGATAGGCCTGGATGCCGGCGTATGTCAGGGCCGGTGCGGCTTCGATGGCTTTTGCAATTTCGACCGCTTCGTCGGTGGTGGCAACGCCGCAGCGGCCCGCGCCGCAATCGACTTCGACGAGGCACTCAAGGGTGGTGCCGTGCTTTTGCGCCGCGACCGAAAGTTCGGCCACGTTCGCTGCGTCATCGACGCAGACGGTGATCCACGCGCCGTAGCGCGGCAGGCGCGCGAGCCGGTCGATCTTGTCCGGATCGCGCACCTGGTTCGACACGAGGATGTCCCTGATGCCGCCACGCGCAAAGGCCTCGGCTTCGGAAACCTTCTGGCAGCAGACGCCGACGGCATTGCCCAGACTTTCCTGCAGCTTCTGCACATCGACCGACTTGTGCATCTTGCCGTGGCTGCGAAGGCGCATGCCGTGCGCTTTCGTGTAGTTGCCCATCTTGATGATGTTGCGCTCCAGCGCATCGAGATCGAGGATCAGGCAGGGCGTCTGGATATCCGCCTCGTCCATGCCCGGCAGGGCGGGGATGTCATAGCCGACTTCACAGTTGGCGAAATCCATCGTTGCGTTCACGGGAATCTCCGCGGTTCTTGAATGGCTTGTCGAGATCGGCATGGCTTCCGGTGATGATGACATTGACGCGCTTGCCCGAAGAAATCCATGGAAGCGGCTGCGGCAGGCCCGATGCGGCATTCAGCATCCGATTTCCTGCCTTGATCGCACAACTTTGGCGAGCGCCAAAACGGAGGAGTGTCATGAAGCCTTGGATCATTGCGTTGTGTCTGCTGGCCGCATGCGGCTGCGCGCATGCAGCGACGGCGGTTTGGCAACCCGCAGCTGGAAACACTCAAATACCGATCTGGCCGGGAGCGGCGCCTGGCACACAACCGGTTCCCGGTCCGGAAACGGCGACGGTGAGCGACAAGTTGCTGGCCGGCAAGCCGGTGACCGCGGTGACCAACGTGACCCGGCCCACGATGACGGTCTATGCGCCCAAGGGGAAGAACACGGGAGTGGCCGTCGTGGTGTTTCCGGGTGGCGGCTTCCAGATCCTGGCCATGGACCTCGAAGGCAGTGAAATCTGTGACTGGCTGACATCCAGGGGCATCACTTGCGTCTTGCTGAAGTATCGCGTTCCGGGTGTGCCCTATGTCTGGCAGTGCGATTGCCGTCCGCACAATTACCAGTTGTCGGTGCCTTCGTTGCAGGATGCCCAGAGAACCATGCGACTGGTGCGCCATCACGCCGCGGAATGGCACATCGATCCGCACAAGGTGGGCGTCATCGGGTTTTCGGCGGGCGGCTATCTGGTGGCGGAGATCAGCACGAACTTCAATCGGCGCCTGTATGCGCCCGTCGACGCTGCCGACCAGGAAAGTGCCCGCCCGGATTTCGCGATGCCCATCTATCCGGGGCACCTTGCGGTCGACCACGACAGCAAGCTGAATCCGAATGTCCCTGTGTCACGTGAAACGCCACCCACGTTTCTGGTGCAGGCCGAAGACGACAACGTGGACGGCGTCCAGCAATCCCTGGTTTATTTCACTGCGCTGAAGAAGGCCGGCGTGCCGACGGAGATGCACCTGTATGCACATGGCGGACATGCGTTCGGGCTGAGGCCAACCTCGAATCCGATCACGCGCTGGCCAGCGCTGGCCGAGACATGGATGAGCACCATCGGGATGATTCCTGTGGCCGGCCGCTAACTTCATTCGTGCCGAGACGTTCTAGTGCTCGCGCAGGTAACCGCTTGGTGACTGACCGACGTGGCGTCTGAAGGCGGTGCTGAAGGTGCTGGCCGAGCCGTAGCCGACACGCTCGGCGACCTCAGCCAGTCTGATGTCGTGGCCGCGTAGCAGGTCCTTTGCAACGGCCATGCGCCAGGCCAGCAGGTATTCCATCGGCGGCAACCCGACCGCGCGCGTGAACCGCTCGAAGAACGCCGAGCGCGACAGCGCCGCCTTCTTCGCGAGCTGGTCCACCGTCCATGAACGCGCGGGATCGCCATGCATATGCCGCATCGCTGCTGCGAGTCGAGCATCGGCCAACCCGCGCAACAAGCCCGGAGGCGTACCCTCGCCCGGTGTCGATCGCAGGGCTTCGATCAGCAGCACTTCCACCAGACGCGTGAGCACGAGATCGCGACCGGACCTGCGATGGGCAGTTTCCTCGCCGACCAGATGTACCAGCACCGAAAGCCGCTCGGCGTTGCGTACATGCACCAGTGCCGGCAGCAGCGTCACCAGCAACGCCGTATCGGGTGAGTCAAAGATGAAATAGCCGCCGAGCAAGCGCACGTCGGCGCGCCCGCCACGTGTGCCGTGGCGAACTTCACCCGTCGGCGCCGGGGTCAGCTTCGGATCGATGCGCTCTGGAGTCACCGGTTCGAACCCGGACAGGGTGAAGCCGGGCGTCGCAGGCAGAAACACGAAGTCGCCGTTCTCCAGGGTGACGGTATCTTGTCCGTCGACAGCCAGAAGACAGCGGCCATCGAGCACGACGCAGAAGCTCGGTTGGCCGAAGTCGGTGTAGCGCACTCCCCAGCGTCCGGCACCGCTGATGCCCTTTGAAAACACCGCGCGCGGACGCAGCAGTGTGATGATCTCCGAGAGTGGATCAAGCATGTCGTGGACTTTCGCAAACGTAATATGGACTTTCGATTGTAGATCGTCCCGGATCGCCTCGCTATCGTGTCGTCTCCGAAACCGAGAGGGACCCTGCAATGAAGACTGTACTGATTACTGGCTGCTCGTCCGGCTATGGTCTGGAGACCGCACGTTACTTCCATTCCCAAGGTTGGAACGTGGTCGCCACCATGCGGACACCCCGCGAAGACCTGCTGCCCCACTCGGGCAGGCTCCGCGTGCTGCCGCTGGACGTGACCAGACCGGAGAGCATCTCGGCGGCGCTTCAGGCGAGTGGTCCCATCGATGTCCTCGTCAACAACGCCGGCATCGGCATCCTGGGCGCGTTCGAGGCCACGTCGATGGTTACGGTGCGCGAAGTATTCGAGACCAACACCTTCGGCGTGATGGCGATGACGCAGGCTGTGCTGCCGCAGTTCAGGGCCCGCCGGTCGGGCGTGATCGTAAACGTGACCTCGAGCGCCACGCTGGCGCCGATGCCGCTGGTTGCGGTGTACACCGCGAGCAAGACGGCCATCGAGGGTTTCACCGGGTCGCTTGCGCACGAACTTGCATCGTGTGGCGTTCACGCCAAGCTGGTGGAGCCCGGCTATGGTCCGACCACCCGGTTCACGCAGAACGGCGGGTCGCGCATGGAAGGGTTGATTCCCGAGGCCTATGCGTCTTATGCGCAGTCCGTCTTCGCTGCCTTTGCTCAGCAAACGGTGGTCACGAGTGAATCGGATGTGGCCAAGGCGATTTGGTGCGCGGCGAACGATGCATCCGGGCAACTCCGTTTCCCGGCGGGCCCCGACGCCGTGGCGCTGGCGCAGTCGAAATGAGTGACAGTCCGCCAATCCCGAATCGGAGCGAACTCTGATGCCGATGAAGAGGTAATCAAATTACCTCAACTGCCTTGGTTTCCCTTGCCGTTGCCCTTTGAGCCATCCGCGCTTTCCTTCAGCAGCCCGAGCCGCAACAGACTTTCCGCGGTGGCGACGATGGCTACCTCGCTCGAACGCGGTGACCAGCCGAGTACACGTTGGGCCTTTTCGCTGGTGGCGTTCTTTGGCTTGCCGAGTTCGGGAAGGATTTGTTTGACCGCCGGGTCGCGCAGCGCGGCCAGGCGCACCAGCCAGTTCGGCAGTTGCCGGGTCGGCACCCGTCTGGCCGCTGCGCCCATTTGGTTCTTCAAGATCCGGGCGATGTCGCGGATCGAGAGGAAATCGCCGGCCACGGCGAGGAATCGCTCGCCCTTGGCGGCGGGATCGGTCATGGCGCGGATGTGCAGGTCGGCGACATCACGCACATCGACGACGCCGAAGCTGAGCTGCGGGCAGCCGGGCATGGCGCCGTCCATCAGCCGCTGCACCAGCAGGATCGAGGTCGAATAGTCCGGCCCCAGCACCGGACCGAACACGCCGACCGGATTGACCACGGCAAGTTCGAGCGCGCCGCCTTCGCTGGCGATGAAATCCCACGCCGCGCGCTCGGCCAGGGTCTTCGATTTCGCGTAGGGCTGTACGTCGTCGCCGGCGGGATCGGTCCAGTTGCTTTCATTGAACGGTGCCTGCTGCACTTCCTGCCCGTAGCCGATCGCCGCGAACGAGGAGGTCAGCACCACGCGCTTGACCCCGGCGTCGCGTGCGGCGCGCAAGACCCGCAGCGCGCCTTCGCGTGCCGGCACGATCAACTCGTCCTCGTGTTTGGGGAGAGTGGAAGGAAACGGCGACGCGATGTGCAGCACGTATTCGCAGCCGGCGACGGCTTGCGGCCAGCCGGCGTCGCTTTCGAGATCGGCAACCACAAACGACAGGCGGTCGCACGACTCGGCGCCACCTTGCTTCAGCATCGCGCGCACGTCGTCTTCGCGCTTCAGGCTGCGCACTGTGGCGCGTACCAGATGGCCTGCAGCCAGCAGTTGCAGGATGGCTTGGCTACCGATGAAGCCTGATCCGCCAGTTACCAGAACGGTGCTCATGGTCATTCCTGTGGTTGGATGCGCGGAAACAAATGGTGGTGACGAATGGTACTTGCCTGGGGTCACCCGCCCGACTCCCAACCGTTCGCGCTGAGCGTAGCCCGCGCAGCGGGCAGAGTCGAAGCGCCGCCCCGCACAAGCCATCCCACCGCCGGCATATCCTTCGACTTCGACTTCGGCCTACGCTCAGGACGAACGGGTGGCCAGGTACGTGCCATTCGGGCAGGGGCGTTGGTCCGTCATGGTAGGCGTCTTCCGATCAGACGTCTTCCGATCTGGGGTCAGATTGCATCTTGGCGAGCCAGATCACACGGAGCGCGAATGATGCGCCTCGCTCCCAATCGGCGCCAGCCCGATATCATGGTGGCCCCGCATACCTCCGGCCAGCCACTCCATGGTTTCAGCTGTCTACATCCGCCTGCTCACCACCGTATTCTGCCTGACCGTCTCGTTGCCGTTGGCAGCCGACCAGCCGCACGCGCCGACCATTGGCGAGCAACGCGAGGCCGTGCTGTTCTGGCCGCAGGCGCAGCGCGAGACGCAGTTCCGGCAGCTGTACACGCTGTTTCCCAGCGACCGCGCCGCGCATGGCTCGCATATGCATGAACTGCCGCATGGCAAGCGGCTGGCGCTCGGCGGGCAGGGCGCGTCGGGGGTGTTGGGCAGCTACATGGACCAGCACCACCTCGCCGGCGTGATGGTGCTGCAGCATGGGCATGTCCGACTGCAGCGTTATGCCCTGGGCTTCACGCCGGAGCAGCGCTGGGAGTCGTTCTCGGTGGCGAAGTCGGTTACCTCCGTCTTGCTGGGGGTCGCGCTGATGCGGGGAGACATCCACAGCATGGACGACACGCTGGGCACCTACATCCCGGAGTTGCGCGACAGCGCCTACGCCAAGGTCACGGTGCAGCAGTTGCTGACGATGACTTCCGGCGTGCACTGGAACGAGGACTACGCCGACGCCAAGTCGGATGTGGCGCAGATGTATCTCCACGCCTGCGTCGACGGGCAGGCGCATGTGCTGTCATACCTGCGCAAGCAGCCGAGGCAATGGCCCGCCGGTGCGCACTGGAACTACAACACCGCGGAAACCGACCTGCTCGGCATCCTGGTGCAGCGTGCCACGCACCGGTCGCTGGCCGCCTATCTGTCGCAGACGATCTGGCAGCCCTACGGCATGGCGGCCGATGCGTACTGGGTCAAGGACGAATGCGACGGCAGCGACACTGGCGGCAGCGGCCTGTCGGCCACCCTCGGCGACTACGCGCGACTGGGGCAGTTCATGCTCGACGGCGGCCGCATCGCCGGCAAGCCTGTGGTCGCCAAGGCGTGGCTTGAGGGCGCGATACGCCGCCAGGAAAACGTCGATGATCCGGACCGCGGCTACGGCTATCTGTGGTGGACGGATAAGGATGGCAGCTATGCCGCGATCGGCATCTTCGGCCAGATGGTCTACGTCGACCCCTCGCGCCAGCTGGTGATCGCCCAGGTCGGCGCGTGGCCGCATGCCACGTCCGACGAACTGGTTGCCGCGCGGTGGACGTTCGTGGCTGCGGTCAAGCGTGCGGTGGATGCGGAGCGGAAGCCGTCGACGCACTGAATGACGTTACGTGCCAAATGCGGAGCGTGTGATTGGAAGCCACGCGCACCCGGTGCGCGAGTTTCCCCGGCAAACGAAGAAGCCCGGCGCATCGACGCGCCGGGCTTCCGTCACCATTGCAGACGCAATGAATCAATCGCGCGACTTGGCCACCACGCTGCCATCGTCCGGATCGACCAGCAGGTCGACATCGTCGCCATGCGGGGTCTTGGCTTCAGCGGCCCACAGGCCATCGTCGAACTTCACGTCATCGATGTTCTGGTAGCCGGCCGTCGCCAGCTTGGCGCTGATCTCGTCCTTGTTGAGTTTGGACGGCGCATCGGCTGGATACACCTTGCCGTTGACAGGCCCGACCGCAAGTTCGACCCACTGCTTGTTGCCGCCACGGGCCTTGCTGCGCCAGACACCATCCTTGAATTTCAGGTCCTTCACTTCCTTGTAGCCGGCGTTGGCGATCGCGGTCTTGACTGCCTCCTCGGTCGACCCGCCGGCGGGCGGCTGGACTGCCCACCTGGTCGTCGTGGTCGTGGTGGTGGAGTGATACGTGCTCGTCGACCGGGCGGTGGCAGGCATGTCCTGCGCGAAGGCGGCGCCGCAAACCGACAGTCCAATCAACAGGGGAAGCATGCGCTTGATCATGGGAAACTCCTTGGGTGCTGAAACGGATCGGTGACGCCAGCCTGCGCAGGCGTCTTTCCGATGCGCGAGTCCGCGGATGACCATCCGCATCGACTCATGCAATCAGCATGGGACCACCGCGATCAGGACGACGGCGTGAAAGCGTGCGTGAGTTTCGGGTGAAAGCAGGGGCGGGGTTCATGAATGTTGAAACGGTGTTTGGCGCGCAGCCTCGACCGGAGCCCGGATCACGGTGCACTTTCGGTTGCAGGCCTCTGGCCGGAGGCCGTCCCGGCAGTTCCTCAGGCCACGAACTGCAACCGCGCCAGCTCCGCGTACAAGCCACCCTCGGCCAGCAGACTCTCGTGCGTGCCCTGCGCCACGATGCGGCCACCGTCCATCACCACGATGCGATCGGCACGTTGCACGGTGGCGAGGCGGTGGGCGATGACCAGGGTGGTACGGCCTTTTTCGAGTCGTTCCAGCGCTTGCTGGATTGCCGCTTCCGATTGCGCATCGAGTGACGAGGTGGCTTCGTCGAGCAACAGCAGCGGCGCATCACGCAGGATCGCACGTGCTATGGCGATGCGCTGGCGCTGGCCGCCGGACAGACGTACGCCGCGTTCGCCCATCTCGGCGTCGTAGCCGTCGCTGAGTGCGCTGATGAAGTCGTGCGCTTCGGCGGCGCGGGCGGCGTCGCGCACTTCCTCGTCGCTGGCGCCTGCGCGGCCGAAGCGGATGTTGTCGGCGGCGCTGCCGCTGAAGATCACGGTTTCCTGCGGTACCAGCGCGATCGCGCCGCGCAGGTCGGCCAGGGTCAGCGCGCGCAGGTCGATGCCGTCGAGGCTGATGCTTCCGCTTTGCGGATCGTAGAAGCGCAGCAGCATGGCGAACACCGTGCTCTTGCCGGCACCGGACGGGCCGACCAGGGCCACGGTTTCGCCGGGGCGGATGTCCAGCGTGAAGTCGTGCAGGGCGGCGGCATCGGGGCGCGTCGGATAGTGGAAGGTCACGTCATCGAAACGCAGCGCGCCATGCATGGGCCGCGGCAACGGTGTCGGCTGGGCCGGGTCGACGATCTCGGCGCGCTCGGCCAGCAGCTCGCCGATGCGTTCCATCGCGCCGGCGGCGCGCAGCACATCGCCCCACACTTCGGACAGACCAGCCACCGAGCCGGCGGCGAACACTGCGTACAGCACGAACTGGCCCAGCACACCGGCATCCAGCGTGCCGGCCAATACGTGGCGGGCACCGGCCCACAGCACCAGGGTGATCGCGCCGAACACCAGCACGATCACCGCCATGGTCAGCAGCGAACGCATGCCGATGCGGCGACGCGCGGTGGCCAGCGCGCGCATGATCGCGCTGCCGTAGCGGGTGCTCTCGATGTCCTCGCGCGCATACGCCTTCACCGCGGTGGAGGCGTTGAGCGTCTCGTTGGCGATCGCGGCCGCATCGGCGAGGCGATCCTGGCTGGCGCGCGAGAGTTTCTGCACGCGGCGGCCGAACACCAGGATCGGCAGCATCACGGCGGGGATCACCAGTGCGGTGAGGCCAGCCAGCGACGGCGCGGTCCACACCATCGCTACCGCCGCGCCGATCAGCATCACCGCACTGCGCAATGCGACCGACACACCGGAGCCGATCAGCGCCTGCACCACTTCGGTATCGGCGCTGAGGCGCGACAGCAGTTCACCCACGCGGCTGCGTTCGAAGAAGCTGACGTCAAGCCGGATCACCTGCGCATACAGTTTTTGCCGCAGCGAGGCCAGCGCGCGCTCGCTGAGCAGGGTGATGCAGAAATAGCGCGCGGCGGTGGCGACGGCGAGTACCAGCGCCACTCCGAACAGCGCGATGAAGGTCTCGTTGATCACCGCCTGGCTGGAATGGCCGAAGCCCTGGTCGATGATGTGGCGGAACGCCATCGGCAACATCAGCGAGGAGCCCGAGGACAGGCCCAGGAACACCAGCCAGCCGATCGCCAGCGCACGATGTGGTTTCAGGAAGGGCCAGAGTTCTCGCAACGCACCGATGCGGCGAATGGGGCGGGGCGTTTCGGTAGTGGCGTCGCTCATGGGCTCTCGCAGGATGGGTCGCAGGTGACACGGGCCCGCGCGCGGGCAATGCCATTCAAGGTGGGGTGCGTCGTGGCCGATTCAATCCTTGCCTCGGATTGGCCGACTCAATCCAGACGCTTCGCGGTGCTGCGTCCACGGCTGATGTCGCTGATCCGCAGCTGGGCTTCGACAACGAGGCTGTCCGGCAGACGCAGTTGCAGATCCACGCCATCGGCGCCGAACACTTCCTGTTCGACTTCGGCCTGCAACTCCTTCAGCCGTGCCTTGAGCAAGGCCAGTTCGGCGAAATCGCAATGCACGCCGAGCCGCGCCATCGCCACGAGCGGCACGCGTTCGGCGCGGCGCAGGCATTCGGCTGCGGTACCGCCGTAGGCACGCACCAGGCCGCCGGCGCCGAGCTTGATGCCGCCGTACCAGCGTGTCACCACCACCACGACACGATCCATCTCCTGCCCCTCGATCGCCTGCAGGATCGGTCGCCCGGCGGTGCCGCCGGGTTCGCCGTCGTCGTTGAAGCGGTAATCCTGGCCGATGCGGTAGGCCCAGCAATTGTGCGTGGCGGTGGGCTCGCTCACGTCACGCACAAACGCCAGCGCCTGCTCGGGCGACGCCACCGGGGCGGCTAGGGCGAGGAAGCGGCTCTTCTTGATTTCTTCCTGATGACGGCATGGCAGCGCCAGCGTGAACAACGCTCCGCTCATGGCTTGCGCAGTCGTGCCTGCAGATCCAGCGGCAGATCCCAGCGCGGGTGTGCGAGGTGGAAGGCGGTCAGCCGCTGCCGCGCTTCGTCATCGTGGCCCAGCGCAAACAACTGGCGGATCTTGTCCAGCTCCTGCGCTGGCGTATCGCTGGCGTACGAGGTGGTGTCCATGTCGGCAGCGGGCGTGAATGGCGTCGGTGCTACCGGCATCTTTGCTCGCATGCGGGGTGTCACGGGTGCAGCTTCGTCCAGCGTTGGCCGGGGGGCCGAATGCGCTGCGGAATCACCGGCGACTTGCGACGCCGTGGGTTGATCTGCCGGCAATGCAGTCGGCGCCGGTGCGGCGGCCATCGTCGTAGGCATTTCCGGTGCGGCTTCGACCGAATTGCCGGACGTCTCTTGCAGGGCCCCCGATGGTGCTGCGGGCGCAGCCATGGGGGCCGGAGCGTATCGGCTCAGTCCGTCGGTCACCTTCGCTTTGCTGGCGGCGAGTTCCGTACTTTGTCCGGCCACGGCCTTGTGCAACGCATCGGCTGTTGGCGTGCGCAATGGCGCGGCCATCATTTTCGGTGGTGGTTGTTTGGACGGTTCCATCGCTGGCGCAGCTGCAGGTTCCGCCGGCGGCATCGCTGCGGCAGGCGGTGTTGCATGCGGCAACGACGCCGCTGCGGTGGCCTGCGCCGGTGCGGCACGGTCCATCGCCGCAGATGTCGGTGTGGCCGGAGGCAGTTCGCGCATGTGCCAGGCGAGCCCGGCGGCGAGCACCAGGGTGGCGGCACTGCTCAGCGCGATCGGCCAGCGTGGCCTTCTCCTGCCGCTGCCCGCAGACGGTGCAGATGTGTTCGATTTCGGGTGTGCCCTGTCGTCAGGTTCGCGTTCGGCCCCCCGCAATGCCGGACTTGCTTCGCCGGGTGCCAGCGCCTGTGCCGCGGCACGCAGCACGGCCGCGTCCAGTGCCGGACTCGGTTCGCTCTGCGGCAGCTGGCGATACAGCGCCGCCAGCTCGGCTTCGTCGGGCAGTTTTTCGTCGGGCTCTGGTGGGCCTTGCGGTGGCAATTGGGTAGTCATTCGGACAGTACTTCGCGTAATCGGGTCAGGGCATAACGCAGGCGCGACTTCACCGTCTCGCGGCCGGCGCCAGTCACCGTGGCGATCTCCTCCAGACTGAGTTCCTGCTCCAGTCGCAGCAGCACAGCGGTGCGCTGTTCGTCCGGCAGCTGTTCGATCGCGCGCTGCAGGCCGCGGCGGCGCTGGAACTCGGACAAGCTGTGATCGGGTTGTTCCTGCTCCGGTGTGGCCACGTTGGCCAGCGCGGCCTCGGCTTCGTCACCATCGGCCATCGGTCGCTGGCGACGGGCGCTGTCGATCATCAGGTTGTGCGCGATCTGCAGCAGCCAGGTGCTGAACTTCGCCTGCGGCTGGTAACGCGCTCGTGCGCTGATCACCCGGCTCCAGGTTTCCTGAAACAACTCGTCGGTACGATGCGGGTCGCGCACGCTGCGCAGCAGAAACCGGTACAGCATGCCCCGATGGCGCGCATACAGCGCCTCGAACGCGGCGAGGTCGCCGCGCGCATAGGCAAGCATCAGCATCGCATCGGGGTCGACCGCAGCATCCATGGGAAGTGAGCGTAAGCCAAATCGCCTGTCGGCAGGTAACGGAGAAGTCATCGCCAGCTCCGGCCCCGTTGCGCGCTGGCGGCGGGGGAGGACTGCAGTGGGGAGCATGCCTGCAGTCACAGCCGCGGTCCGCGCAGCGGGGCCGGAAACCTCAACGCACAACCCTGTTGTTGCCAGCTTGGCCAAACAGCCGGCCGTGTCGCAGGGCTTTCACATTCATGGGGCGGCTCTCCTCCGTATCGTGAAAGATGAAACGCGGGCATGACGCAAACGGGGTTGATCCTCGCGCGGTAACATGGCGCCCTCAGCGAGATCCATCGGAACGACATGATCAACAACGACGTACTTCGCGCCATCCGCTACATGCTCGACCTCAGCGACGGCAAGGTGGTGGAGATCACCCATCTGGCCGATCCGAATTTCCCGATCACGAAGGAAGACGTGCAGGCATTCCTGAAGAAGGACGAGGAGCCGGGTTATGTCGAATGCAGCAACGCCGTGCTGGCGCATTTCCTCGACGGTCTGGTGTTTCAGCGCCGCGGCCGCGACGAAAGCCTGCCACCGCGTCCGGTGGAAAAGCGCGTCACCAACAACGTGGTGCTGAAGAAACTGCGTGTGGCGTTCGAGCTGAAGGACGTCGACATGCACCAGATCCTCGAAAGTGCAGGCTTCCCGGTCTCCAAACCGGAACTCAGCGCGCTGTTCCGCCAGCCTGCCCACAAGAATTTCAAGTTGTGCGGCGATCAGCTGCTGCGGAATTTCCTGAAGGGACTGACGATGCGGGTGCGCGGCGCTGGCTGAGACAAAAGACTGCCCATCCACTTTGCAGATTAGTGCCGAATTTCAGCTCGTAGAACCCGTTCATGCTGAGCGTAGCTTGCGTCAGCAAGCGAAGTCGAAGCGCCTCGATAACGATACCCTTCGACTTCGGCGCTACGCGCCTACGCTCAGGGCGAACGGTGGATCGCAGCTGAGATTCGGCACTAATCAGCCCCACTTTTTGAAATGTCTGCCTGCGGCTGTGGATCAGGCAGCGGGAGTCCAGGCATCCACGCATCATCCCGCGAGTCGGGCTGCATATTGCTGTCAGACGCTGTCAGCAATGGCGACGGCGAGACGGTCGGACTAGTGGGTTTCGTCCGGCGCTGCGGGCATCATGGGCGCACTGTTCTCCCGTCTCGGCTGCGCTCATGTCATCACGTTCCACGATTGGCCCGCTCGCGCTCGCGATCGGCATGCTGTTGATCAGCATGGTCTCGTACCAGTGTGGCGCATCGTTGGCCAAGCACCTGTTCCCCCAGGTCGGCGCACAGGGCGCTACTGCTTATCGGCTGGGGTTCAGCGCGCTGATCCTGCTGTTGTGGCGGCGGCCGTGGCGCCGGTCGGGCAACCGGCGCGACTGGCGCGTGCTGTGGGGCTATGGCCTCTCGATGGGCGCGATGAACCTGGTGTTCTACATGTCGCTGCGCACGATCCCGCTGGGCATCGCGGTGGCACTGGAATTCACCGGACCACTGTCGCTGGCGCTGTTCGGCTCGCGCCGGTTGCTCGATTTTGTCTGGATCGCGCTGGTGGTGGCCGGGCTGGCCCTGCTGCTGCCGCTGCGCGGGCAGATGCAGGCGCTCGATCCAGTGGGTGTGATGTATGCGCTGGCCGCCGGCGTGGGCTGGGCGTTGTACATCGTGCTGGGGCAGAAGGCGGGGGCAGCCTATGGCGCCGATGCGGTGACGCTGGGAACCTCGATAGGTGCATTGCTGGCGATCCCGTTCGGTATCGCGCATGCCGGCAGCGCCTTGTTGTCGCCGGCGCTGTTGCCGTATGCGCTGGGCGTGGCGGTGCTCAGCTCGGCGCTGCCGTATTCGCTGGAGATGGTCGCGCTGACCCGCTTGCCGGCGCGCACGTTCAGCACCCTGTTGAGCCTGGAGCCGGCCATTGCAGCGGTAGCTGGCGTGGCGTTGCTGGGCGAACGGCTCAGCCTGCTGCAGTGGCTGGCCATCGTGACGATCATCGTGGCGGCGGCGGGCACTGCGTTGAGCGTGCGTCGACCCATGCTGGCCGAGCCGCTGGCGAATTGAGAACCACCTGCGCCGCTCACGATTTCAATGCGTCGCTGGTGTTCACGGTCGCCTTGCGATCCTGCTTGCCCCAGCCCACCGACGGCCCGCGAATGGCCGTCCACACCGAGCGCACCACCACGTAGTACATCAGCTGGCGATAGCCGAAGCGCTGCAGCACGAGCCACCACAGCAGGCTCCATTTTTCCTTCTTCTCCATCGCGAAGGCGAGTGCCGCCGCGGCGAGATCGACGGCCATGAAGGCGGCATAGAAGATCAGCATCTTGATCAGGTTGGTGTCGTCGAACTGGCCGCGGTGCTGCAGGTAATCGAGGCCGGTGCTGACGATCTGCCAGACCAACACCAGGTCGACCAGCGGCGATACCACCGAGAACGCGATCTGGAACAGCCACACCTGCGGCAGCGCGATCGTGCCAAGCGCGCCATAGCGTGGTCGGAACGTGGCGTCGCGGTGTTTCCACAGGCATTGCAGGGTGCCGTAGGCCCAGCGGAAGCGCTGGCGGGCGAGGCCACGCGCGCTGTCCGGTGCTTCGGTCCAGGCGATCGCCTCGCTGTCGAACAGCGTGTGGTAGCCGGCTTTCTGCACCGCGATGGTAAGGTCCTGGTCTTCGGCGAGCGTATCGGCGGGGAAGCCGCCGAGCTGTTCCAGCACCTCGCGCCGCCAGGCGCCGACGGCGCCGGGGACGACCGTGATCGCGCCGAGTGCGGCCAGTGCGCGGCGTTCCAGGTTCTGCGCGGTGATGTATTCCAGCGCCTGCCACAGGGTGATCAGGTTGATCCGGTTGCCGACCTTGGCGTTGCCGGCGACCGCACCGACCTTCGGGTCGACGAACCAGCGCACCAGCCGCGGGATGGTGTCGGGTTCGAACTGGGTGTCGGCATCGAGCGCCACCACTACCGCGCCTTTCGACGCACGCAGCGCGGTGTTGACCGCGTGCGCCTTGCCGCCATTCGGAATGGTGATGAGCCGCACGCGCGGCTCGTTCGCATAGTGCTGATTGACCACCGCCGAGGTGGCATCGGTGGAACCGTCGTCGACCACGATCACTTCGAGGTTCGCGTAGCGGCTCTTGAGGATCTGCCGGATCGAGCTGGCGATCACCTTTTCCTCGTTGTAGGCGGGGATCAGCACCGAGACCAGCGGCGGATCGTCGCCGAGCACAGGTAACACACGCCGCCGTTCGCGCGCCCGGTTCCACAGGGCAAGTCCGCCGAGCAGCAACAGGCGTGCGACGCCCAGCGTGATGGCTGCAGTCAGCAACCAGCGAATGAGATGACCGAACGCGCCCAGGGCGAGGAAGACCGAGCGGTCAGCCCATTGCGACAACGACCCGGGCGTCAGCGGCGGCATCGTCTGGTCGTGGGTGAGCCCGGCCAGGGTCGACACGGTGACGAAGTCGTAACCCTGCGCGCGCAGACCGTCGATGATGCGCGGCAGTGCCGCCACCGTCTGCGAGCGTTCGCCGCCGCTGTCATGCAACAGCACCACCTGGCCCTTGCGATCGGTGTTGGTGGTGGCGATCTGGGTCAGCACGTTGTTGACGATCTGGTCGGCCCCCGGCCGCTGCCAGTCCTCCGAATCGATGTGCAGGCCAACCGAGAGGTAACCCATCTTCTGCGCGATCTGGATCGGCACCAGTTCGTCGGCGGTCGTCGGTTCGGCGTCGCCGAAGTAGGGTGCGCGGAACAGCCGCATCGAATGTCCGGTCAGCGCCTCGAACAGCCGCTGGGTGGCGTTGAGTTCCAGCGCCACGATGCCGGGCGGGCTGTCGCCCAGATTGGGATGGGTGAAGGTGTGATTGCCGACGTCATGACCTTCGTTGACCTCGCGTTGCACCAGCCGCGGCGACATCTCGGCGTTCGCGCCGATGATGAAGAACGTCGCCGGCACGTGCTTGGCCTTGAGGATGTCGAGGATCTGTGGCGTCCATTCCGGATCGGGGCCGTCGTCGAAGGTCAGCGCGATCTTGTGCGGCAGCGTGCCGGCGCGCTGGATCACGTAGGAGCTGGGCAGCGCCGTGTAGTTCTCGTCGTCGATGCTGCCGTCGTCCTTGTTCAACTCGACGGTGCGTGCGCCCGGCGACGGTTCGGCGGCCACTTCGAGCACCTCGCCCTGACCCTCGATGTCGATGTCCTCGCCCTGGCCGATCGTATGCAGTGACGGCGGTGCCGCCGCGCCATAGTTGCGGCCCAGCACCGACCATATTGACGGATCCTCCGCGCCCAGCCGCCACAACGCATAGCCGTACGGTTTGTAATCGTCGGCGGCGTGGATCTGGTTATATGCGGTGACGCCATCGAGGAACCAGACCTGATGCTTGCTGCCGTCATCCTCGCTGTAGGAGAAGTGCGGATTCTGCGTGCCCGGATCGAACGCGATGTCGGCCTGCGCATCCGCCGCGCGATCCATCGCATCCTGGAAGGTCAGTGCCTCGGCGTTTTGCCCATGTGACCAGTCATAGCCGTAGCTGCCGATCGCGACGATGGTCTGGTCGGAGTCGAGCACCTTCATGCGCTTGTCGAGCGTGCGTTCGAACCAGTCCTGGCTGGCGATGCTGCCGGGATCCTTGCCGGCCCAGTGTTCGTCGTAGGCCATCAGCAGTTCGAAATCGACGATGTCGGCGAATCCGGCGTAGTCCCACGACGCGTCGTCGAATGGCACCGACAGCACGATGCCCCAGCCGTGTGGGTCGAACGCATCGTTGAGTTCGGACAGGAAAGCCTTGAGATCCTTCTGCGATTTTTCGGGGACTTCCTCGAAGTCGATCGTCACGCCCTGGAAATGGTTGGCGGCGAGGAAATCGACGATCTGCGCGATGCGAGCCTGGCGTGCGGCGGGATCGGCCAGCATGCGCGCCAGTCCCGGGCCATCCCAGTTGCCGCCCACCGCGTTCTGCAGCAGCGGCAGGATCGGCGTGGACGGCTTCTGCTTGCGGATCAGGTTCAGCGCCTTGGCGTCGATGCTGGTCTGCAGCGCCATGTCGGGACCGCTCAGGCTCATCCAGGTCGGGATCACCCAGTCCAGCGTGGGCAGTGAGCGCTTCAGCGACGGGTAGCTGGTGTCATCCCAGTTGACGTAGAAGCCGATCGCCAGGGACCGGTTGGCCGGTTTGTCCAGCGACGGCGGCGGAGTGTGCACCGCATTGGCCTTGTTGACGTGCGCGCGCGACGGGTGCAGCAGTTTCTGCCTGGCGCGCAATTCCGCCGCCAGCTTGGCGGCCGGTTTCAGCAGTTCCGGTGCAGCGGCCTTCACGCCGGTCAGCCCGTGCCGGCTCTTGCCTTGTCCGCCAAGATGCAGGCCGTCCATATTCGGCCCGACGAACAGGCTGATCGCGCACACCACCACGAACAGCGTGCTGACCACGCCGGCGATCAGTACGAATCGCGAGACATGGATGGCACGCCGGCCGGTGGGATCGAAGAAAATCGGTTTCTTGTGCATGCCTGGACGGGGTCGACGGACGCGAGGAAGTGGCAGTGTGCACGGAGCGGCTTAACCATGCCGGAGTGCATCGTGATGATACGGGATCGCTCAGCCGATCACGTTGCCGGGCACGGGCTCGCTGAAATCCTCCGCTGCCAGTTTCTGGGTCAGCCGGAACACGCCTTCGTGGATCTTGCGCGGCAGCACCACGTCGAGCACGGTGGTCTGGTGCGGGCCGAGCATGCCGAACAGGTCGTCGCTGGCGGCGCTTTTCGCCAATGCGTGGTGGACCAGGCCGCCGAGATCGGTGGGCTGGACGCTGGCGCCGTAGGGGCGGTGGCTGGCGACGGCGGCACGCAGCGTCTTGCGGCTGTTGCGCGGGTCGGCCACGCGGTCATCGCCGGCCAGCAGGCTGTAGTCGAGGAACAGCGAAATGCTGGTGCGGCATTTCGAGTTGGCCTGGCGGTCGAGCATGAAACCGTCCGGCAACAGATCGGCGCTGGCCTGTGCGCCGGCAGTGAGGAG
The DNA here is from genome assembly GCA_966211915.1 of uncultured Rhodanobacter sp. Taxonomy (GTDB): domain Bacteria; phylum Pseudomonadota; class Gammaproteobacteria; order Xanthomonadales; family Rhodanobacteraceae; genus Rhodanobacter. Next base: position 24,150 of record CBIHNO010000018.1, on the reverse strand, counting down.
GAAGCCGGCGCCGGTCAGTGGTTCGCCGGCTTCGTCGGTGAGCCGCACGATCAGCAGGCTGCGCGGATCGTGGATGTGCACGCGCGGCGAGAACGGGCCGGCCGGCTCCAGCTCCACCTTGTCGGCATCGCGCGTGGCGTTTTCCCGGTCGAATGCGTCGCAGAGTGCGCCGTAATCGGTGGCGCTGCGGATATGCAGGCAGCGCAGGATTGCCTGTACGGTGGCCGGCGCGGCACTGACCATGATGCCTTGGGCATCGCCGGAATGGGCTGCGCCGGCGATCAGCTTGAACGCGCAGCGCGGACCGCGAGTGAGGTTGAGCGTCAGCGCATCGACACTGCCTTGCGCACCGCTTCTCTGCGGCGACAGCACGGCGTGATGGGCGTTGAGATTGGCGGCGGCGAGGCGCACCACGCCATCGGAGCCGTCCTCGCCGGTGTAACTGTTGAGATGGTCGTACAGCGAGCGGTCCGGCCGGTCGCCGGCCAGCACGAACTGGAATTGCCCGCGCAGGACGGGATCGTCGCTGTGAATGTAGTCGAGATTGAGCGACAGCGATTCGGCGCTGCCCAGTTCCAGCCAGTCGAGAATGCGCTGGCCCGGATCCACGCCGGCGAACGCGGACTTGAGCCGGCCGAGCACGCCCTTGCCCAGTTGCGCCAGCGCGGAGCCGAAATTGGCCGGCGCCAGCATCACCAGATGACTGAGCTTGATGGTGCTGTGCGTGCCGGGCTTATCGCGCTGCGCACGCAGCCATTCGCGCACCACCGGGCCGCCGGTGGAATGGGTGATGCAGGCGAAGCTGGCGTCGAGCAGGTGCAGGTCGCGCAGTGCGTGATCGAACGCGCGCACGAGATCGGGCATGGTCACCGCATCGTCGAAGCTCACGTATTCGGACAGCCAGATGTCGGTCAGCGTCAACGACAGGCCGGTGGCGGCAGCCTGTTGCTGCAGCTGCGCCGGCAGCTGGCCGTAGGTCGAGGTGTTGGTGACGCTCCAGCCGTGGACGAACACGAGGGTGGTCATGGCTCAACTCCGCGAGGCGGGACATCCGCATGATGCCGGATCGCGCCGCGGCGAAATACCGGCCAATTCGGAACAGGTTCGAGCGTATACCCGGCCGACCCGCCAGCGGGCGTTGCCTTCGTGCGGCCGGCATGCGGGCTGCGTTACGCTGCAGGTCGTTTCCCCGGGACCAGTCGTCATGACCTTGACCGCGCTTGTGTTGCTGTTGTTTCTGGCGTTCGTGGCCAGCTGGCGGAAGCGGCGCTGGCTGGCACGCAGCCTTGTCGCGCTGGCCCTGCTGCTGTTTCTGGCGATGGGGTGCGGTCTGTTGCCGCGCTGGCTGCTGTCGCGGCTGGAGGCGCCGTACGCACTGCAACCTGCGCTGCACTGGGCACCCGGCAATGCCATCGTGCTGCTGACCGGCGACGCCCTGCATGTTCCGGACAGCGCGGTAGAACCCAGTCTGAGCGCCTACGGGCGGATCACCCAGGCAGCCATGCTGTACAACGACTGCAGGCACGCCGGCATGGGCTGCAAGCTGCTGGTCAGCGGTGGCGACCCTTCACATCTGGGCACCTCGCTGGCGGTTTCCTACGGTGCGGTGTTGCGCCGGCTCGGCGTGCCCGCGGAGGATCTGATCCTCGAGTCGCGCAGCAACACCACATGGCAGAACGCGCAGTTCAGCCGTCCGCTGCTGAGTGCCCTCGGAGTACAGCGGATCTGGCTGGTGAGTTCGGCGTTTCACCTGCAGCGCAGCCTGCTGTACTTCGCGCACTTCGGCATCGGCGTCACGCCGGTGCGTGGGGATTACCTGAAAGCCGAGTTCAGCGCATGGCCCCGCTGGTCGAACCTCAGCCTGGGCGAAGTCGCCTTGCATGAGTACGTGGGCATCGCCCGCTACCACGTCTACAACGCGATGGGCTGGAATGCGCCGCGGATGCCGCCGCTGGTGTTGGCGCCGGCGCGCTAGGCGCTAACGTTCGCGCATCACCATCAGGCGAATCTCGGTCATGTCCTCGATCGCGTAACGGATGCCTTCGCGGCCGAGGCCGGACAGCTTGATGCCACCATAAGGCATGTTGTCGACGCGGAAGCTGGGGATGTCGTTGACGATCACGCCGCCCTGTTCCAGTTCGTTCCACGCGCGCATCGCGTGGTCGAGACTGTCGGTGAAGATGCCGGCCTGCAGGCCGTAGTCGGAGTCGTTGACCATCGCGATCGCGTCGTCGAATGCCTTGAAGGGGGCGAGCAGGGCGAACGGACCGAAGGCTTCCATGCGGTTGGCCTTCGCGTCCTGCGGCACGTCTTCCATCAGGGTCGCTTCCAGCATGTTGCCGCTGCGTTTGCCACCGCACAGGATCCTGCCGCCAGCTTTCTTGGCTTCGTCGATCCAGTCGTGCAGACGTTCGGCGGCGGCTTCGTCGATCATCGGGCCAAGGAACACATCCTTCTGTTTTGGGTCGCCGGCCTTGAGCTTCTTCGTGGCCGCGACGAGTTTCTTCTTCAACGCGTCGTAGACGTCGGCATGCGCGTAGATGCGCTGCACGCCGATGCAGCTTTGGCCGGACTGGTAGAACGCGCCGAACACCAGTCGTTCGACCACGCGGTCGAGATGCGGGGCCTGGTCCGCATCGACGATGCACGCCGCATTGCCGCCCAGTTCCAGCACCACCTTCTTGCGGCCGGCACGGGACTTCAACTCCCAGCCGACCTGGCCGCCAGTGAACGAGAGCAGCTTGAAGCGCTCGTCCTCGACCAGCGGCGCGGCATGCTTGCCGTCCAGCGTGAGGATCGAGAACGCGCCTTTCGGCAGGTCGGTCTCGGCCAATACCTCACCGATGATCAACGCGCCGATCGGGGTTTTCTCGGCCGGCTTCAGCACGAACGGACAGCCGGCAGCGATCGCCGGCGCGACCTTGTGCGCGACCAGGTTCAGCGGAAAATTGAACGGCGTGATGAACGACACCGGCCCCAGCGGCACGTGTTTGGTGTAGCCGTGATAGCCGTCCAGACGCGAAGCCAGTTCCAGGTTCAACGTCTCGCCGTTGATGCGTACGGCTTCCTCGGCGGCGATCTGGAATGTCTCGATCAGGCGAGTCACTTCACCGGCGGCGTCCTTGATCGGCTTGCCCGCCTCGATGCACAGCGCCCCGGCCAGCTCGTCGCGGCGTTCGGCAAAGCGCTTCGCGCAATGCTGCAACACCGCCTGGCGCGCCCACGGCTTGAAGTTGCGCATCGGCGTGGTGGCCTTCACCGCGGCAACGATCGCCTTCTCTGTGGTCTTCGCATCCGGCACCGCGACCCTTGTGGCGACCTTGCCGCTGTACTTGTCCAGCACAGCCAGGTCGGTGTTCGGCTGCTGCGGCTGGTTGGCGAGATAGTAGGGGTAGCTTTTCTTGAGCATGGCAACGCTCCGTGGCGGCATCGGATCAAGCATGGAAGGATAGGCGTTCAGCAAGTGTGAGTCGGCGGCCCTTGGCAGCTTTTCCCCCTCCTCTGCGCAGCAGGGGAGGGCTGGGGAGGGGTGCCCTTCGTCAAGTCAAAGTCAAGAGCTTCACCCCCTCCCGACCTCCCCCTGCAAGCAGGGGGAGGAGCAAAAGTGCCGGTATCCCACAAATTCACGCTCTTTCAGGTTGCCCGCAGACTCAATCTTCAGTGACCCGCAGCGGCAGTTCGCCATCGGCCAGGCGCGCGCGCAAGGCAGTGCCGACGGCAACGTGCTTCGCCGAGCGCAGCACCTGGCCATCGGCCTCGAACAGAATCGCGTAGCCGCGCTCCAGCGTGGCCAGCGGGCTTACCGCGTGCAATGCGTGACCGGCGTGGCGCAGCGTCGTCTGCCGGCGTTCGAGGATATGCGTGATGGCTCGACGCAGGCGTTGATCCTGTTCGGCCAGCCGGCGCGCCAGCAGCGGCAGCCGCGCGCGCGGATGCTGCGCCAGCAGGCGTGCGTGCAATCGTTCCAGTCGGGTGTGGCGAAGCTGGCTCTGTTCGCGCAGCACCGCAGTCAGGCGCCGCTGCAGGTGCAGCAGCCGTTCGTGGTCACGCTGCAGTCGCGCCTGCGGTCGCTGCGTCTGCAGTCGCGCCAGCAGGTGATCGACGCGCTGCGCGTGTGCCTGCAGTTGACGTTGCTGCAGGGTGATCATGCGCTGCTGCAGCTGTTGCAGATGTCGGTCGATGGCCACTGCGTCGGGCACCAGCAGTTCAGCTGCGGCCGACGGCGTCGGCGCGCGCAGGTCGGCGACGAAGTCGGCGATGCTGAAGTCGATCTCGTGGCCAACGGCGGAAACCACCGGCACGACGCAGGCATGGATCGCCCGCGCCACGGCTTCCTCGTTGAACGCCCACAGGTCTTCCAGCGAACCACCGCCGCGGGTCAGCAGCAGCACGTCGTAACGCCCGCTGGCCGAAGCCTTGCGCAACATGTTGACGATCGCCGGCGGTGCCTCACGACCCTGCACCGGCACCGGCAGCACCTCGACATCGGCCAGCGGCCAGCGCCGTGCCAGCACGCTCAGCACGTCGCGTACGGCCGCGCCGGTGGCCGAAGTGATCACGCCGATGCGTCGGGCATAACGGGGCATGTCGCGCTTGCGTGCCTGCGCGAACAGGCCTTCGGCATCGAGTCGTGCCTTGAGCTGTTCGAACTCACGCTGCAAGGCGCCTTCGCCGGCCGGCTCCATGTATTCGGCGACCAGCTGGAATTCGCCGCGCGGTTCATACAGGCCGACCTTGGCGCGCAGCAGTACCTGCATGCCGTCGACCGGGCGGAAGCGCAGCGCCATCGCCTTCAGCTTGAACATGGCGCAGCGCACCTGCGCGCCGCTGTCCTTCAGGGTGAAGTACAGATGCCCGGACGCGGGCTTGGCCACGTTCGACAGCTCGCCTTCGATCCACACCTGCGGCAGCGCGTCGCCCAGCAGGTCACGCACCAGCCGGTTGAGCGAGCTGGGGGTCAGGACGTGACGCGGTGTGGTGTCGTCGGACGGCGCATGCATAAGGGGAGCGAGCCTAGCATGGTGAAAGTATCAAGTCGTGAAAAAACATCCGCTTGAGGGAGAGAGTGCAGGGAGCACTTCAAGCAGGCTTCGCGACGTTCAATCATTGTCGGCTGTGGCACGCCGCTTGCGAACGCGCCAGGCGCGGATGCCGAGGTTGAGTGCAAACCAGCCAGCCAGTACGCCGAAAGGCCAGCCGATCCACGCCGGCCACAGGATGGCGATCACCGCCAGTGCGATCAGTGCCAGTGTGCCAATGAACAGCGGGCCGCTGGAGGTGTCGCCAAGCACACGCTTGTCGGTCAGCGCGGCGCCGACGCTGTTGGCGATGCGCAGGGCACCGGCGGCGGCACGACCGGAACTGCCACCACCATGCCGCACCCGTGGTAGCGGTGCTTTGCTGGAGCGGACGCGTGTGCTGCTGCCATGGCGGCGGGGAGCGAGCACGATCTCGGTGGCGTTGCCCAGATCCTTTTCGTACTGCGCGGCGAGCTGGCCGGCGAAGCCGGCATCCTCGACCGCCACATCGAGCTCACGGTTGCTCAGCCAGCTGGCGATATTGAGGTTGGACGAACCGACCCGCGCCCACTGCCCGTCGGCCACCGCGGTCTTCGCGTGCAGCATCGAGCCGTTCCACTCGAACACGCGGATGCCGGCCTTCAGCAGCGGCCGGTAGCCCGAGCGCGACATGCTGGCCACGGCCGGAATATCGCTGCTGCCGGGCACCAGCAGGCGTACGTCGACGCCATCGCGTGCGGCGGCGAGTAGCGCCTGTACGTACGGCGCCAGGCCAACGAAATAGGCATCAGTGAGCCACAGCGTCTTGCGTGCCATCGAGGCGATCAGCTGATCGAGCCGGTACATGCCGGCGGTGGCCGGCTGGGTGGCGATCAGCCGCAAAGAGACGTTGCCGGCGGCCGTGGCGGGTTCCGGCAGCGGCACAAACTGCCGCAGCGCGGCACCGATCTCGCTCCAGCTCTGCGCGAACGCGGCCTCCAGTTCCGCCACGGCGGGGCCGTGCAGCGCCACGCCGGTGTCGCGCCATGGCGGCACGTTGCGCGCCGGATCGCCCAGCCATTTCGCGCTGATGCATACGCCGGACAGGAAGCCATGCACACCGTCGACCACCAGCAGCTTGCGATGATCGCGGCTGATCCAGCCGAACGGCTGGCCCAGTTGCGGTGGATTGAATACGCGTACCTCGCCGCCAGCCGCGCGCAACGGCGCCCAGAACGAATGGCGCGACTGCCCGAGGCAACCGACCCAGTCCGCCACTACGGCGACGAACACGCCGCTTTGCGCGCGCTCGACCAGCGCATCGCGGAATGCGCGACCGACCTCGTCGTTGCGGATGATGTAGTTCTCCAGCAGCACGCGCTGCTGCGCGCCACGGATCGCCGCCAGCCAGGCGTCGTAATGCGCGGCGGCGTCGATCAGCAATTCCACCGCGTTGCCGTTGAGCAGAGGTGCACCGGCGGTTCGGCTCAGCGCCTGTTCGGCCAGCAGGCGGCTCGGTGTGGAAGGGATCAGTGGCGTGAACATGCGACGAGTGTAGGCGATGGTCTGTCTGCACGCTGTCTTTGGCAGGCTTCTGGCATGATCTCGCGCATGCCGATCGAGCACCGCTATACCGACACCGATGCCTGTGCGCACTACCTCGCAAAAGAATTGGGGGCAGACCTGCGCATCGCTGCGCCGCTGGGTCTGGGCAAACCCCACGGGCTGCTCAATGCGCTGTATCGCGATACAGCGGCCGATCCGACCCGTTCGCTGCGCCTGTACACCGCGCTGTCGCTGACCCGGCCCCAGCCGAAGCCGGGGCTGGAGCAGCGATTTCTCGGGCCGTTCCTCAAGCGTCACTTCGGCGCCGACCAGGTCGATCCGCAATACGCGCTGGACCAGGCGCGCGATGCGTTGCCCTCGAACGTGGAGGTGCACGAGTTCTACCTGCAGTCCGGCGCTCTGCTGCATTCGGGCAGCGCGCAGCGCAGCTACATCAGCCAGAACTACACCCATGTCGCCCGCGACCTGGTGGTGCAGGACATCAACCTGCTGGTGCAGCTGGTGGCGCGCCGCGAGGGGCCGGACGGGGTGCTCTACAGCCTGTCGTGCAATCCGGACCTGACCCTGGACTTCCTGCGCCAGGTGCAGCTCGCCGGCAAGCAGCGGCCGATGTGCGTGGCAGTGGTGCACCCGGACCTGCCGTACCTGAGCGGCGACGCCGAGGTGGCCGAAGCCTATTTCGATGTGGAGCTGCAACCGGAAACCATGCCGCCGCTGTTCGCGCTGCCGCGGCTGCCGGTCGATCTGGCCGAATACGCGCTGGGCCTGCATGCCAGTGCGCTGGTCAAGGATGGCGGGTGCCTGCAGATCGGCATCGGCGCGCTGTCCGATGCGCTGGTCAAGGCGCTGCTGTTGCGCCAGCAGGACAACACCATGTGGCGACGCGCGCTGGTGGCGCTGGACCCGCGCGGCGCCACGCATGCGCTGGCCGGCTGGCTGGGTGGTCTGGCAGCGTTCCAGGCCGGCTTGTACGGCGCCAGCGAAATGGTGATGGACGGCTTCATGCACCTGCAGCGCGCCGACATCCTCAAGCGTCGCAGCTGGGACAACCTCGCGCTGGAACGCGCCTCGGTCGCTGGTCGACTGGCCGACGACGTGCCCGGCGGGCATTACCTGCGCGGCGCGTTCTTCCTCGGTTCGCACGCACTGTACGAATGGCTCGATGCCACCGAGGCGGCCGATCCGGATGCGATCGACATGTGCCCGGTTTCCAATGTCAATCAGCTGTACGGGGATCATCAGGCACTGGCTACGCTGCAGCGGCGTGGCGCGCGTTTCTTCAATACCTGCATGATGGCGACCCTGCTCGGTGCGGCGGTGTCCGACACGCTGGATGACGGCAGCGTGGTCAGTGGCGTCGGCGGCCAGTACAACTTCGTGGCGATGGCGCACGAGCTGCCGGAAGGTCGCTCGGCGCTGCTGCTGCGCGCAACCCGGCAGGTGCGTGGCGGCATCGAGAGCAACATCCGCTGGAACTACGGCCAGACCACCATTCCGCGCCACCTGCGCGATATCTTCATCACCGAATATGGCATCGCCGACCTGCGTGGCAAGAGCGACAGCGAATGCGTCGAGGCGATGTTGTCGATCTGCGATGCACGCTTTCTCGATGCGCTGTGTGCGGAGGCGAAGGCACATCGCAAGCTGGCGGCGGATTTCGTGATACCCGAGGCCTGGCGCCGGCATCGTCCGCGCTACCTGCGCGAGGCACTGGCGCCGCTGCAGCAGAAAGGCCTGTTGCCGACGTTTCCGTTCGGCAGCGATTTCAGCGAGGTCGAGCAGCGCCTGCTGCCGGCGCTGAACTGGCTGAAAGCCTGCAGCAGCCACTGGGGCGGCCGCTTCCGACTGTTGCGTGCGGCCTGCCGACCCGGCGCTGTGGTTGCCGGTGAAGCCGAAGCACTGGCACGGATGGGCCTGGGCGCACCGGTGACACTGGCTGACCGATTGCAGCAACGGCTGCTGCAGGCCGCGCTGCGGCGGAAAACGTAGCAGCCCACCCGCGAGCCCTAGATGTCTTGCGTGGGCGGCTCGATTTTCTCGGAGAGCTTCGCGGCGGCCCCATGCCGCGGTGGATCATCCAGCAACGGCAGGATCGCGGGACTGTCCAGATCGTCGAACTGCTGATGGTTGACCGCCCAAAAGAACAGCGCCACGGCGATCACGATGACCAGCAGGGTGACCGGAATCAGCACCAGCAGGATGTTCATGCGCGCAGCCCGCGTGTGCGTTTGGCAGGGCTGGTCGGGTCGGGGTGCACGGGTGTCTCGTTGCGGCCGACGCGCAGCGCGTTCAGCACGACCACCAGCGAGCTCAGCGACATGCCGATGCCGGCCAGCCAGGGCGGCACGAAGCCGAACGCGGCGAACGGCACGGCGCACAGGTTGTACAGCAGCGACCAGCGCCGGCTTTGTGCCATCACCTGTTGCACCTGACGGGCGATCGCACGGGCGTCAATCAGGCCGTCCAGACGTCCATCCAGCAACAGCAGGTCGGCGTGCGCCTGCGCCAGCTCGGTGCCCGAGGTCAGCGTAGCGGAGATGTCGGCGCCGGCCAGTATCGGTGCATCGTTGCTGCCGTCACCGACGGCCAGCGTGCAGTGGCCGTCGCGGCGTGCGGCCTGCAGCCGTTCGAGTTTGTCGGTGGGCGACTGGCGCGCGTGCCAGTCGTCGATACCGAGGCGGCTGGCCAGTGCAGCCACGCGTGTTTCGTCATCGCCGCTGGCGATGGTCGGCAAGATGCCGTCGGCACGCAGTGCGTCGAGCATGCGGCGGGCATCGGCGCGCGGTTGTTCGTCCAGATGGAATGCCGCGATGGCACCTTGCGCATCGGCCAGCAGCAACGCGCCCGCCGTGTCGGCCGACACGGGCTGGCCACTGGGCGCGAGCGCGAAGTCGGCGCGACCCAGGCGCAGCCAGCGGCCATCGATCTCGCCACTGATGCCGGCACCGGCGCTGACCTGCACCGACTGCGCACGCAACGGCAGCGCGTGCTGACGCGCGGCATCGGCAAGTGCGCGGGCCAGCGGATGCGAGCTTTCGTGGGCCAGCGCCGCGGCCAGTTGCAGCACCTGTTCCGGTGCGTCGCCGCGCAGTGGTTCGACCGCGCGGCGGTCCAGTTGCGGCACGCTCAGCGTGCCGGTCTTGTCGAACAAGGCATAGTCGACCTGCGCCAGCGCGGCCAGTGCGGCGCCATCGGTGACCAGCACGCCGCGACCGGCCAGCACGCCGAGCGCGCGGGTCAGCGTGGCCGGGCGGGTCAGTGCGAACGCACAAGGGCAGGCCACCACCAGCACCGCCACGGCGGCCTCGAAGGCGCGCGCGGGGTCGACCAGCAGCCAGCCCAGCGCGGTGAGCGCGGTCAGCAGCAATACGCGGCCGACGAAGCGGCCGATCTCGCGGTCGCTGTCGCCGAGCAGGTTGCGCGCCTGCCGTGCACGAGCGGCCAGCGCACCCAGGCGCGCCATCGTGGTGGCCGTACCGCCATGCTCCACGCGCAGCTCGGCCGGGCCGGACAACAGCACGCTGCCGGCGATCAGTCGTTCGCCACGTACGCGGCACAGCGGACGGGATTCGCCTGAAAGCAGCGCCTCGTCCACCTGCACGCGCGCGCTTTCCAGCACGCCGTCCGCCGGCACGGTGCTGCCTTCGGCGACATGCACGCGATCGCCGGGCAGCAGGGTGATTGCGGCAACCGTTTCCAGTTCGCCATCGGTGCGTCGGCGTTCGGCCAGCAGCGGCGCTGCGTCGATCACCGCGTCGCCGAGCGCGCCGCTGCGATGGCGCGAGCGCAGTTCCAGATAGCGACCGCCGAGCAGCAGGAACACGAACATGCTCACCGAATCGAAATAGATCTCGCCACTGCCGCGCAGCGTGTTGAACGTGCTGGCCAGGAACACCAGCGCCACCGCCAGCGCCACCGGCAGGTTGATGCCGAGCCGGCGCTCGCGCAGCTCGCGCACGGCGCCGGTGAAGAACGGCCGCGCCGAGTAGAACACCAGCGGCACGGTGGTGATCAGGCCGAGCCAGCGGAACAGGTGGCGCGTGCTGAAGTCGACGAAATCGACCACGCCGATGTAGATCACGAACGCGTAGGTCATCACCTGCATCGCGCACATGCCGGCGACCAGCAGTCGCTTCAGCGCATCGTGCTGTTCGCGCGAGCGGGCATCGTCGATGCTGTCGAGTTGCAGCGGTTGCGCCGGGCAGTGCGCGGCGGCAAAGTTGTCGAGCAGGTTCGGCAGCGAGGTGCGTTGCGCATCCCACACCACCCGCACGCGCCGGGCCGGTCGGTCGATGGCGACATGCTGCACGCCGGGCAGGGCACGAATGCGTTGCTCCAGCCACAGCACCTGCCGCGGGTCATGCAACGATTCGACGCGCAGGGCGATCTCGCTGCGACCATCGCGGCGACTGCGCAACACCTGCCTGGCAAGCTGTGGATGGGCCCACGCTGCATAAGTGCTGGCCGCATAAGTGCTCGCCGCGCAAGTGCTCATCGTGGCGGGTCGGTCGAAGGATGCGGCGGACTGCTGTGCGCACTGACCGGCACGCCGAAGACGGTGTGGGAAGTATCCAGCGGCGTGTCCGCGTGACGCGCGCCGAGCACGATCATCCACACGCAGCCGGCCAGTGAGGCCACGAAGATGACGCCGCCCAGCCACAGCACCGGCTGGCGATACCAGACGCTGCTGTGGCGGGCGGCGATGTCATTGGGTGCTGACATCGGCATCGTGCGACAGGTGATAGACATAGGCGGCGACGGTGTGGATCTGGTCGTCGCTCAGTCGTGGGCTCCACGCCGGCATATGGCCCTGGCGACCCTCGCCGATGGTCTTCTCGATCTCGGCCACGCTGCCGCCATGCAGCCAGATGTGATCGGTGAGGTTGGGTGCGCCCACCGCCGGATTGCCCTTGCCGTCGGCGCCGTGGCAGGCGGCACAGGTGGCGAACAGCGGCTTGCCGGCGGCGGCCTTGGCCTCGTCGTGTGGCGAGCCGGACAGGCTCAGCACGTATTGCGCGAGGTTCTTCACGTTGTCCGCGCCAAGACTGGCCCACGGCGGCATCACGCCGCTGCGGCCGTCGTGGATCGAGGTGGTGATGTCCTTGCCGCTGCCGCCGTAGAGCCAGTCGTTGTCGGTCAGATTGGGCGCGCCGAGCGCGACGTTGCCTTTCGCGCTGCGCTGGTGACATGCGGCGCAGTTGTCCTCGAACAGCACCTTGCCCATCTGCAGCGCGGCCGGGTCGCTGGCCAGCTGCTCGACGGAATACAGCTTGAAACGCTCCATCAGCGGTGCCAGCTCGGCCTCGTTGGCGGCCACATTGCGCGCCAGCTCGCCATGCGAGGTCCAGCCCAGCACGCCCCTGAAGCTGCCGAAACCGGGGAACAGCGCCAGGTAGGTGAAGCCGGCGGCGAACATGGAGCCCGAGAACAGCACCCACCACAGCGGTAACTTGCGCACGCCTTCGCGCAGCACACCATGGGCCCACACGTGACCGCTGGTGCCGTCGGGCAGGGTCGGGATCTTTGCGCGCGGCCCCCACAGGTACAGAAAGAACGTGATGCCCATGTTCAGCACCACCAGGAACATCACCCACAACGACCAGCCCGTACTCATGGACGATCCTCTTTGGTGTTGGCAGCGGCCACGGCTTCGTCTTCCATCGGCAACCGCGCCATGCGATTGAACGTGGGCTTGTGGTATTTGCGCCAGGCCCAGATCCAGATGCCGATGAAGGTGAACATCATCAGCAGGATGATGGCGCCGGCGAGGTGGCCCCAGGCTGGGTTCATGGGCGTCATGGCGCGGCTCCATCACTGGCCGCTGCAGCGGTCGGCGCAGGTTCGTTGCGGATGCCCAGGCCCTGCAGGTAGACGATCAATGCATCCATCTCGGTCTTGCCTTCCACCGCAGCCGGCGCGCCGGCAATGTCGGCGTCGCTGTACGGATCGCCCAGACGGCGCAGGGTGCGCATGCGCGCCTGCACATCGGCGGCGTCAATCTTGTCGTGTGCCAGCCACGGATAGCCGGGCATGTTCGACTGCGGCACGACCTGACGTGGATTCATGAGGTGCATGCGCTGCCAGTCATCGGAGTACTTGCCACCGACCCGCGCCAGATCCGGCCCGGTGCGCTTGGAGCCCCACTGGAACGGGCGGTCGTAGACCGACTCGGCGGCGGTCGAGAAATGACCGTAACGCTGGGTCTCGAAACGCAGCGCGCGGATCATCTGCGAGTGGCACAGGTAGCAGCCCTCGCGCACGTAGACGTCCTTGCCCATCAGCCGCAACGGATCGTAGGGATGCACGCCAGGCGGTGCCTTGAGCGTATGCGCCTCGACGAACAGCGGGGTGATCTCGGCCAGACCGCCGAGCGATACCATGATCGCGATCAGGATGCCGAGCAGGCCGGCGTGTTTCTCGATCGCTTCGAAATGCTTGTAGGCCATGATCTCGTCCTCAACCGGCCGCAGGCAGTGGGGCAGGTACCTGATGCGGCACCGGCTCGGGAATGGGTACCGGGATCGGCTTGATCAGCCGCGCCCGCGCATCCGCCGCGGTGTACCACAGGTTCCACGCCATCACCCACATGCCGGACAGGATGAACACGCCACCCAGCCAGCGGATCAGATACATCGGCTTGATCGCGATCAGGCTGTCGAGGAAACCGTAGGTGAGTGCGCCGTCGGGATTGGTGGCGCGCCACATCAGACCCTCCGTGACGCCGGCGGTCCACATCGAACCGACGTACAGCAGCGTCCCCGTCATGTGCAGCCAGAAGTGCAACTCCATGCTGCTGCGCGAATGCATCTCCGGCCGCCCCAGAGCGCGTGGTGCCATCGCATACAGCGAGCCGATGGTGATCATCGCCACCCAGCCGAGTGAGCCGGAATGCACGTGGGCGATGGTCCAGTCGGTGTAGTGCGACAGCGAGTTCACCGTCTTGATCGCCATCATCGAGCCTTCGAAGGTGGCAGCGGCATAGAACACCAGCGACATCACCATGAACTTCGCCGCGGGATCCATCTTGAGCCGCCACCACGAACCGTTGAAGGTGAGCAGGCCGTTCGCCGCCGAGCCCAGGCTCGGCATCAGCAGCACCAGCGAGAACGCCATGCCGACCGACTGCACCCAGTCCGGCAGCGCGGTATACATCAGGTGGTGCGCGCCGGCCCACATGTAGACCGAGATCAGCGCCCAGAAATTGACGATCGAGAAGCGGTAGCTCCACAGCGGCTGCTGCGCCTGCCGCGGCACGAAGTAGTACATCATGCCGAGGAAGCCGGCGGTAAGGAAGAACGCCACCGCGTTGTGGCCGTACCACCATTCCACCATCGCATCGACCACGCCCGAGTAGATCGGATACGACTTGGTCCAGGACACCGGCAAGGACAGGTGGTTGACGATGTGCAGCAGGCCCACCGCGATGATGAAGGCGCCGTAGTACCAGTTCGCCACGTAGATGTGCTTGATGCGTCGCCGCGCGAGGCTGGCGAAGAACACCGTGCCGAAGCTCACCCACACGATCGCGGTCAGCAGCGCGATCCACCATTCCGGCTCCGCGTATTCCTTGCTCGTGGTCAGACCCAGCGGCATCGAAACCATTGCCAGCACGCAGATCAGCTGCCAGCCCCAGAACGTGAACTCCGCCAGCCGACCGAGCGCGAGCCGCGCGTGGCCGGTGCGCTGTACCACGTAGTAGCAGGTGCCCATCAGCGCCGAGCCGCCGAACGCGAAGATCACGCCGAAGGTATGGTCGGGTCGCAACCGGCTGAAAGTGATCCAGGGGATATCGAAGTTCAGTGCGGGCCACATCAGCTCGGCGGCGATATACACGCCGACCGACATGCCGATGATGCCCCACACCGCCGCGGCCAGCAGGAACTGGCGGACGACCTTGTCGTTGTAATACTCGGTATTCGGCATATGGCTTCCCTGATCAATCCCTACAGTATTCGCCCAAGCATGGCGTCTCGCCATGACCACGATCAATTTGCTGCGGCAATTCGCCCGATCCGCGCACCGGTGCCTGTCGTGTAATGGGGACAGAGCCGTCGCCCCGCCCATGCCGACCTCACGGCGACCGCCCGGATCAGTGACGAGCCACAGCTTCGGCTTGCGCGGGCAGGACGCGTAGCTGGCCTGTTCCGATCATGCGCCAGCGACGTGCCCGGCTACGGCCCGCTGGCCGTCAGCCTTTGGACCACGATGCGCCGATTTGCCGCAGGATGGCAAGCTCGATCGGGTATCCTTGGCGGTGTCGTCGCGGGCCATCGCGACCTGTCTTCCGGTTGATTCCATGAGTGAGATTGCTACACAGAAACCGCGCCCGGCCGAGCCGGCGCTACGCCGGCCCAGCGTGGCTGTGCAGATCGGCAAGATCCGCGTCGGTGGCGGTACGCCGATAGTGGTGCAGTCGATGACCAATACCGACACCGAAGACCCGGCCAGCACCGCCAAGCAGATTGCCGAGCTGGCCCGTGCCGGCTCCGAACTGGTACGCATCACCGTGAACACGCCGGCGGCGGCGGCGGCGGTGCCGCGCATCGCCGAACGGCTGGCGATGATGGGCGTGGAGGTGCCGATCATCGGCGACTTCCACTACAACGGCCATCAGCTGCTGGAACGCGAGCCGGCCTGCGCCGAGGCGCTGGCGAAGTACCGCATCAACCCCGGCAACGTCGGCTTCGGCAAGAAGAAGGACAGCCAGTTCGGCGCGATCATCGAGATGGCGCTGCGCTACGACAAGCCGGTGCGCATCGGCGCGAACTGGGGCTCGCTCGACCAGAGCATGGTCACCGCGTTGATGGACGAGAACGCGCAGCGCGCCGATCCGTGGGATGCCTCGCACGTGGCACGCGAGGCACTGATCCGCTCGGCGCTGGATTCGGCCGCACTGGCCGAGAAGATCGGGCTGGCGCGGGATCGCATCATCCTGTCGTGCAAGGTTTCCGGCGTGCAGGAGCTGATCGCGGTATATCGCGATCTGGCTGCGCGCTGCGACTACGCGTTGCATCTGGGACTCACCGAAGCCGGCATGGGTTCCAAGGGCATTACCGCCTCCAGCGCTGCGCTGGCGGTGCTGCTGCAGGAAGGCATCGGCGACACCATCCGCATCTCGCTCACTCCCGAGCCGGGCGCCTCGCGCACCGGCGAGGTGATCGTGGCGCAGGAGCTGCTGCAGACGATGGGTCTGCGTTCGTTCACGCCGCTGGTTACTGCGTGCCCCGGTTGCGGCCGCACCACCAGCGAGTTCTTCCAGGAACTGGCCAAGACCGTGCAGGAACATGTGCGCGCGCAGATGCCGGTCTGGCGAATCAAGTACGACGGCGTGGAGAACCTCACGCTGGCCGTAATGGGCTGCATCGTCAACGGCCCCGGCGAATCCAAGCACGCCAACATCGGCATCTCGTTGCCGGGCAACGGCGAGGCGCCGGCGGCGCCGGTGTTCATCGACGGCGAGAAGGCGATGACCTTGCGTGGCGACAATATCGCCAACGAGTTTGTCGGCATCCTGGACGATTACGTGGCGCGCAAGTACACCGTCCGGGCCGGCTGAGGTTTCTGTCACACAGCCGCGCTGGCTCGTGCCTCACACTGCCGCGCCTGACCGCAAGAAGCGTAATGTGCGTGTCGTGCTCGAGACTTTCTCGCCGGAGCCTTGGTCTTGACGATCAGTCCCCAATTCCGCACGGCCTTTTCCTACGTGCTGCTGTCCATGCTGTGGATCTGGTTTTCCGATCGCGCACTGAATGCGATGGTGCACGGTCAGGCCCAGCTCACCTTCCTGCAGAGCGTCAAGGGTGGCCTGTTCGTATTGGCCACCGGGGCGCTGCTGTACTGGATGATCGGCCGCGACCTGCACCGCCTGCAGATGGCCAACGAGACCTTGCGCAACGGCCACAAGCAGACGCTGCGCGTGCTGGTCTCGGCGATGGACATCCGCCACAAGGAAACCGGCGACCATTCCGACCGTGTGATGCGCATGTCTGCCGGCCTGGCCCGGCTCGCCGGCGTGCATGGCGAAGCGCTGCGCCATCTCACGTTCGGCGCCTTGCTGCATGACATCGGCAAGCTGGCGTTGCCGGATTCGATCCTGATCAAGCCCGGCAAGCTGGATGACGACGAGATGGCGGTGATGCGCCAGCACCCGCAGCTCGGCCATGAGTTGTTGCAGCAGGTCGATTTCCTGCGCGAGGCCAGCGACATTCCGTACAGCCATCATGAACGCTGGGACGGTACCGGTTATCCGCAGGGCCTGCGTGGCGAGGCGATTCCGCTGGCGGCGCGGATCTTCAGCGTGGTCGATGTGTGGGATGCGCTGATCACGGCGCGGGTCTACAAGTCGGCATGGCCGGAACCCGACGTACTGGACTATCTGCGCCAGGTTGCCGGCAGCCAGCTCGATCCGGACATGGTGGCGCTGTTCCTGGAGCACTACGACGAACTCAAGGCACTCGGCCGCGTTCCGGCTGGCTGAAAGCCGGCGGTCGTCAATCGCTGGCGCAAGGCTGGATCAGGCGTGGCGTGAACGCCGACCAGCTGCCGACGAGTCCGGAGCGTTGGCCGAGTTGGACGACCTGCTGCAGAAACTCCACGCGCGGTATCTCGATCGCGCCCAGGCTTAACGTATGCGCGTTGCTGACCTGGGTATCGATCAGCGGGAAATCCATGTCGTGCAGCAAGCGGGCGAGCGCGATCAACGCGATCTTGGAACCGCCGCTCTCGGCGCTGAACATCGATTCGCCACAGAACAGCCGGCCGACCGCGACACCGTAGATGCCGCCGACCAACCGCTCGCCGTCCCACACTTCCACGCTGTGCGCGTGACCAAGCCGATGCAAGTGCTCGTAGGCTTCGATCATGGCCGGGACCAGCCAGGTGCCGGTGTCGCCGGCGCGCGGCGCGGCGCAAGCCCGGATCACCGCATCGAAAGCGTGGTCGACTGTCAGCTGCCAATGTCTGCCGGAAAGCTGACGGCGCAGGCTCCGGTTGACCTTTAGCGATGACGTGCGGAACACGCAGCGCGGATCGGGCGACCACCACAGGATCGGCTCGCCTTCACCGAACCAGGGAAAAATGCCGCGCCGGTAGGCAGTCAGCAAGCGTTCGGTCGACAGATCGCCACCGAAGGCGAGCAGCCCGTTAGGCTCCTTCAAGGCGCTGTGCGGATCGGGAAAGAGCTCCGGTGCATCATGGTCGAGCAGGGGCAGGCTGAACATCGTCGGGCTGGGTGCGGTCACTGCAGGTAGGGACGGGTGGTGCCATGTTGTCGTGTTTGAATCGACTGCCTGGGTGTTGCGCCTGTAGGCATCCCAGTCATCGCGATTCCCAACCGGCATCGATCCGATAGTGGCATGAATGTGCCAGCCGTGACGATGGCGCGACCAAGGCAGGGCGATAGCATCGCCCTCGAATCGAACAGGCGGCGCGAGCACCGACCGAGTACACCCATCCGGCCCGTGCCGGATGGGTGCCTCTGACTCAGAAGCTGATGTTCAACGCCATCCTGGCGCCCTGATCCGTGGCGTCACTGGCGAACTGGCCGTGGTAACCAGCATCGATCGTGACCTTGCTGGTCACGTTGAAGCGGATGCCCAGGTCAAGGAGGCCGGCGTTCATCGCCACCGGCAAGCCAGTTACGCTGAAGCCGGTCGCGCTGCCCTGGGCAAACGCCTGTCGGTTGACGGCGGACAGATCGCCCCAGGCATGCTGGAAGCCAAGATTGGCATACAGCTGGGTGCCCGAAGTCGAGTCGAACACGCCGCGCAGACCCACCGTGCCGTAGTTCACATCGCTGGTATTGGCCTGCACTTGCAGTGCCGCCGGGTTGCCACTCTCGCTGATTGCATCCTGATGCATGCGGACCCGCGCCAGATTGAGGTAGGGTGTCAGGCTGCCACGCGCCAGCTGGAACCGGTAACCGCCATCCACATAGGCTTGGGTGACACCATTTTCGTAGCGGGCCGTGGCCACGCCGGCAATACCTGCCGTTGCGATGGTGCGGTGGCTGTCCGTCTGGTACCAGCTGTGCGCCATACCGCCCTGCAGCTGCCAGGCACCCAGATCGAGGCCGCTGTAAAGGCCAGCCACGGTCGATGTGCTGTGTGCATTCGCGGCGCCATCGGTGCGGTCGGACAGTTGGCCGAGCCCGGCCACCGCGCCCACGCGCAAGGCACCCAGATCGCGATCGGCACCAACAAGCAAGCCACTGCCGTTGCCGCGCATGGCGGCAGCGTTGCCGTCGCTGTCATGGTTGCCACCGTGCCCCCAGGCGCTGGCCCAGGCGCTGCCCTGGGCGTTGTTCTGCGAGATCCCGCCAGCGCTCTGCACACCTTGCAGGTGACTGTTGATCGCATCGCGCACGTAGTGGCTGTCATCGATGATCGCGGTACGCGTGCTGGCGAGGCTGTCGCCGGCGAGTTCGTTGAAGGCGGCCCGGGCCGGGCCAGCCGCCAGCGGCAGTACGGCGTTGTACACCGCGCTGGCCGACCCCAGAGCTTCGACCGCGCTGGCGGTGTGCGCCTGGTTGGCGGTAATGCCCACCGAAGGGAACGTGGTCGCATTGCGGGCC
This sequence comes from uncultured Rhodanobacter sp., assembly GCA_966211915.1. Classification (GTDB taxonomy): domain Bacteria; phylum Pseudomonadota; class Gammaproteobacteria; order Xanthomonadales; family Rhodanobacteraceae; genus Rhodanobacter. The sequence continues at coordinate 5,016 of CBIHNO010000018.1, read as the reverse complement.
AGGGTCAGGTACGCATGGTTGGCGTCGTAGCTCAGCGTCGGGGTCAGGAAGGCGAAGTTCGAACTCGCGGTGCCGAAGTTGCCGCTTACACCGCTGTCGGCGCTCACAATGATGTAGCGGGTCGAGGCCGCCCAGTTGCTGCCCGCAGCCAGTGCGACCACTGAACCACCTGCCAGGGTGGCTGTGCCAGTGGCATGGATCAGATCGCTGCTGCCGGTGTCGGTCGCATCGACGTGATAGCTGGCGCCGGAATCGATGCTGAGGTTGCCGTTCACTGTCAGCGTGCCGATGGCGTTGCCACCCGGGGTAACGGCGCCGCCGCTGGCGATGGCCATGCCACCGGTGCTGCCGGTGCCGGTTAACGTAGCGCCGTTGTCGACGCTGACGTTGCTGATGAGGCTGCCTCGAACGTCGAGCGTGCCGGCGGCGACTTTGGTGCTGCCTGTATAGGTGTCGACACCGCTCAGGATCAGGCTGCCCGCGCCGGTCTTGACCAAATCACCCGCCTGCGTGCCATCACTGATGCCACCGCTGAGCGTGGTGTTCAGGCCGGCGCCCACGTTGATGGTGGGGTCGCCGGACAAGGTGATCGCGTTGGCCAGCGTGAAGCTGCTGCTGAAGTCGAGTGCGGTATTCGCAGCCATGGCCAGTGTGCCCGTGCCGATAGCCGAAGCGTTGCCGAGCGACAGCGAGCCGGCATCGATAGATGTTCCCCCGGTGTAGGTATTGGCAGCGGTGAGGATCAGCAAGCCACCGCCGGCCTGGCTAAGGCGTCCGCTACCGCGGATGACATTGTCGAAGGTGACTGCATCGGAATGAGCGAAAATGATGGTGCCGTTGTCGGTGACATCGCCCGCGATCGAACCGCTGGTGCCGCCGCTGCCGATCTGCAGGGTGCCCGCACTGATCGTGGTGCCACCGGCATAGGTGCTGGTACCGGTCAGGATCAGCTTGCCCGTGCCGGCCTGGGTCAGGCTGCCGCTGCCGCTGATGACTCCATTGAAGTTCACGTCATCGGAATGATCGAAGGCGAGCGCGGCGTTGTCGGTAACGTCGCCGGCAATCGAACCGCTGGTGCCGCCGTTGCCGATCTGCAGGGTGCCCGCACCGATCGTGGTGCCACCGGCATAGATGTTGGCTCCGGTGAGGATGAGCTTGCCCGTGCCCGCCTGCGTCAGGCTGCCGCTGCCGTTGATGACTCCATTGAAGTTCATATCATCGGAATGATCGAATGCCAGCGCGGCGTTGTCGGTAACGTCGCCGGTAATCGAGCCGCTGGTGCCGCCGTTGCCGATCTGCAGGGTGCCACCGCCGATCGTGGTGCCGCCGGTATAGGTGCTCTCGCCGGTCAGAATGGTGGTGCCGGCCAGCACATCGACAGTACCAGCACCGCTGATGGTCGGGGCAAACTCATAGCCCGCATTGGTGTGGTTGAACACCAGCATGCCCGTACCCGAACCAAAGTAGACGTTGCCGGTGTCCAGCGTGCCGGCGGCCACGGCCGTAGCGCCCGCCGCGGCACCGATGTTCAACGTGCCGATGGAACCGAAATCATTGGCGATGACGACGCTGTCGCCGGTGACCCTGCCGCCATCGGCAATCGTCAGCGTACCGGTGGCGTCGTGGTTGCCCACGGCCACCTGACCACCCGATTCGGTGACCGCCGAGCCGTTGCCCGTCACCATCACTGAGCCGGTGGAGCCGGCGGCGTCACCGATCGAAAAGAAGCCGTTGACGATATCGACCGTGCCGCCATTGGACACCGTCAGCGCACCGCTGCCGTATTTGCCGATATTCATGCTGTAAGCGACCGTCAACACCGCGCCACTTGCGATGGCCACCGCGCCCACATCGCCAGCACTCAGGCCGATGTTGAACTCGCCATGGCTGTTGACCGTGGCGCCATTGCTCGCCGTCAACGTGCCGCTACCATTGCTGCCCACCAGGAAGGGCGTGCCGCCGCTCGTTGCGGCGATGCTCGAACCATTGCCGTCGACGTTCAGGGTGCCGTTGACAAGGACAAATGAGGTGTCCGCAATGCTTCCGCCGTTTGTGATCGCCAGCGTACCGCCATCGACTAGGGTGGATCCGCTGTAGGTGTTGGTGCCGGTGAGCATCTCGACGCCACCGATCACCGCCAGGCCACCATTGCCGGCAATGGCGCCGCTGAATGTGTCGGCGGCATGGGTCAGCGTCAGCATCTGGGTGCCGAGGTTGACTGCACCACTGCCGGACAGCGAGGTGATCGCTGCCCCACTGATGGTGCCGCTGACATCCAACGTGCCGTTGTCGACGACACCGCTGGAGTCGGCGATGCTGCCGCCGCCACTGAGTGCCAACGTGCCGGCATTGATGGTGGTGAGGCCGGTATAAGTGTTGCTGCCGCTGAGGATAAGTACGTTGTTGCCGAGCTGGATCAGGCTGCCGTTACCACTGACGGCATTGCCGAAGCTCAGGTCATCGGAACGGTCAAAAGCCAATGTGCCGTTGTTGGTGATGTCGCCTTGTACGGAACCGGTGATTCCGCCGTTGCCCAACTGCAGAGTGCCCGCGCTGATCGTGGTGCCGCCGGTATAGGTATTGTCGCCGACAAGCATCAGCGTGCCGAAGTCGCTCTTCACCAGCCCGTCGGTGCCGGCAAGTACATTATCGATCTTGGTCACATCGCCGGCACTATTCATCGTGCCGTCACCCACGCGAATCGTCGGTGCATTGCCGCCGCCGTCGGCAACCAGAGTCAGCGTGTCGCCATTCAGGACATATCCATTGCTGGCGAACTGCATGCCGGTGACTGTCACCGCGCCGGCGCTGCCATCGACCGTGACCGTTCCGGAGGCCCCACCAAAGATGCCGAAGCCCGGCTGAGGCTGCAACGCTGCGGTGATATCCCCGTTTGCATCTGTCCAGTTCAGCGAGGTGACCGACCACGTGCCGCTGCCGCCCCCCATTTGGGAGGAAGAGGCAAGGCCATTGCCGTTCCAGAAGTTCAGGGCCGAGCCTGTGGTGTTGAGCAGGTTGATCTGCTTGCTGGCGGTGAGGGTCTGGATGTTGATGGTGGTGCCCGTGGGCACGCTGCCCAGAGTGATGCCACCGTTGGTCTCACTGAGTGCGCCACCATAACTGAACACGTTATAGAGACCGGGGCCAAAGCCCGTGTCCGCGTTGACGTTGAGGATCGCGCCGTTCAAGGTGAGGTTTCCACCAACGCTTGCCTGGTCGCCGTTGCCAGGGGTGCTGAAACCCGTGCCGGGAGCACCGAACTCATAGTCGAGGATGCCCCCCTGCGCGACTGTCAGGTTACCGTCGACAGTCAAGGTGCCGATGCTGCCGCCCGGCGACAGATGCGCACCGTTGGCTACATCCACGTCGCCGCCAATAATGCCGTGGCCACCGAGCGTGGCACCAGCATCGACATTCACGTCGCCGGCAATCGACGCACCTGGATGGGTGCTGTCGCCAACCAGCAGGCTGCCGTTCGCCACCGTCGTGCCGCCGCTGTAGCTGTTTACGCCATTGAGTACCAGGGTGCCGCTGCCGTTCTGCGACAGCGAGCCAGTGCCGCTGATGACACCAGCGAACGCTACCGAGTCGGAACGATCAAACACCACCGAGCTGTTGTTGACGACATCACCGCTGATCGAACCGCTGGTGCCGCCGTTGCCGAGCTGCAGGCTGCCGTTGTTGATCGTGGTGCCACCGGTGTAGGTATTGTCGCTGGTGAGGGTCAGGTTTCCTGCGCCGAGCTGGACGAGCGAGCCGCTTCCGCTGATGCTGCCGCCGAAGCTCGCCGAATCGCTGCGATCGAAGACCAGGCTGCCGTTGTCGCTGACATCGCCAGCGAGCGTGCCGGTCGTCCCGCCATTGCCTACTTGCACGACCCCGCTGTCGATCTGCGTGCCACCGGTATAGGTGTTGGTACCGGTGAGGATCAAGGTGCCTGGCGTCTGCAGCTCAAGGGAGCCGCTGCCGTCGATGTCACCGGCAAAGGTGAACGAATCAGTGCGGTTGAATACGAACAGGCCATTGTCGGTGACATTGCCGACGATCGATCCATTGCTGTTGCCGCCGATGATCAATCCGGCATTGGCAGCGATCGTGGTGCCGCCGGTGTAGGTGTTGTCACCATAGAGAATCTCGGTACCGCCCGTCACGGCAAGCCCGCCGCTGCCGTCGATCACGCCAGAGAAGCTGTCCTGTGCGCCGGTCAAGGTCAAGGTTTGCGCGCCGAGATTGACTGTCCCGCTGCCGCTCAGCGATGTTATCGATGCCCCACTTGTCGTATTGCTTATGTCGAAAATGCTTGAGTTGGACACGCTGGAGGAGCTGGCAATACTGCCGCTGCCACTCAAGGCCAGCGTGCCGTTGCCGATGATGGTCGCTCCGCTGTAGCTGTTGTTGCCGGTCAGGGTTGCCGTGCCGGTGCCGAATACCTCCATGGCACCGCTGCCGCTGATCGTGCCGCCGAAGGTGACGTTGTCGCTGCGATTGAAGTCCAGCACGCCGTTGCCCATCACCACGTTACCGAGGATCGATCCCGAGGTGCCGCCATTGCCCAGGTGCAGGGTCGCACCGCTAACCGCGGTGTCACCGGTATATGTATTGGCGCCCGTCAGCCAGAGGTTGCCCGCAGCCACACCGACCTGGCCGCTGCCGCTGATCACACCGTTGAATGTGGTTGTTCCGGTGTTATCAAACACCAGCGAGGTGTGGTTGAGGACGTTGCCGGTGATCGAGCCGGTCGTGCCGCCGTTGCCGATCTGCAACGTGCCGGCCGTGATCGTGGTGCCGCCGGTGTAGGTGTTGCTGCCGGTGAGGGTCAGTACGCCATTGCCGAGCTGGTTGAGCGTACCGGTGCCGGAAACCACGCCGGCAAAGCCGACGTTGTCGCTGTGATTGAAGGCCAGGGTGCCGTTGTCGGTGATGTTGCCGACGATGGAGCCAATGGTGCCGCCGTTGCCGAGCTGCAACGTGCCGGCCGTGATCGTGGTGCCGCCGGTGTAGGTGTTGCTGCCGGTG
>CBIHNO010000017.1:0-54861 GCA_966211915.1 uncultured Rhodanobacter sp. | reverse complement strand
TGCTGGGTGCGCTGGGCAAGGGCATTTTCGATTACCAGTCCGAGCAGGTGCGCAACCACCAGCAGGACTGGAAGGCGCTGCTGCGCTGGATCAAGCGTCAGCACTGAAGCGAGCCCCTCTTGATGCAGCTATCGCGCCGCGCGCGACCACACCCCGGAGTCCTCCATGCAAGAACTGATTTTGTTGCGACACGCCGAAGCCGTCCCGATAGAAACCGCGGGTGATGACCAGCAGCGTCCGTTGAGCGCACGCGGCGAGAAGGAGGCGCAGGCGGCCGGATTGTGGTTGTCCGCGCACGGCATCCGGCCCGAGCGCGTACTGTGCTCGCCGACCCGGCGCACCGACGAGACCACCCGGCTGGCGCTGGCCGCGATCGACTCCGCGCCGGTGCCGCAAATGGCCAGCGAAATCTACGACGCCTCGCCCGGCGAACTGCTGGCGCTGCTCGACCAGCACGGCGACGCCGGCACGGTCATGCTGGTGGGCCACAATCCCGGCATCGAGCGGCTGGTGGCGCTGCTGGTCGAAGGCCGTTCCGACGAATTCCGCGGCATGCCGCCCGGTGCGCTGGCCGTGCTGCACCTGAATGGCACGCTGGAACCGGGCAATGCCCGACTGGACGCGTTCTGGTCGCCCTGACACGATGCATCATCCCCACGTTCGCCGATCGCGCTGACGGTTCAGCGCGGTTGAACAACGCCCGCAGGGCACGCTCTCACGGCGGCGGCACGCATCCTCCGTATCATTCGTGCATGTCCGCTTTCCTGCGACGATTCAGCCTGCCACTCCTGCTCGCGACCTTGCTGCTGCAGGGCTGCACGCTGTCACGGGCACAGATCCGCCGCGCCGACGCAGTGGTCGCCAGCACCACCGACCGCAGCGTGGACTGCGCGCAAGCCGACCACTGCGCGGTGCCGTCGCCGCTGCTGGCCGCGGCGACCCGGGCGCTGGCCGCGTCCACGCCGCAACAACCGGTACACGTGGTGACCCTGCTCGACGACAGCGAGCCGGCGCTGGCGGCACGGATCAACCTGATCCGCGCCGCGCAGCAGTCGATCGAGGTGCAGACCTTCATCTGGGATCAGGACGACGCCGGCCAGCTGATGCTGAACGAGCTGGTGCGCGCGGCACGCCGCGGCGTGCAGGTGCGCATCCTGGCCGACCAGCTGTTCTCGTTCGACGACCCGGACCTGCTCGACAGGCTGACGCGGGTCAGCGCGAACCTGCAGGTGCGGCTGTACAACCCGACCTTCCACAAGGCCCACACGCAACCGCTGGAATTCGCCGCCGGCATACTGTGCTGCTTCATGCATTTCAACCAGCGCATGCACAACAAGCTGCTGCTGGTGGACGACAGCATCGGCATCACCGGTGGGCGCAATTACCAAGATCGTTACTTCAACTGGGACGACGACTTCGACTACGTCGACCGCGACGTGATGGTCGGCGGTCCCGCGGCGAAACAGATGGCGGCCAGTTTCGAGTTGTTCTGGCGGCACAAGCGTGCGGTGCCGCTGACCCACCTGCGCGACGTCAACCGGCGCATCCTGTCCGACAGCACGACGCCGGTCTGGCCGGCGCCGCGTTACCGCCGGCCGCTGCGGGTCGCGCAGTTGCTGCAGGCCGCCGAAGATCCGTTGTGGTTGCAGGCGTGGCTGGTCGATCCTTCGCTGCCGGCCGGCGACGTCGACTACTTCAGCGACCTGCCGTCGAAGACCGACAAACCGGAGAAGCGGCGCGCGCTGGATTTCACCCAGCACATCATGCGCATGATCGGGGACGCCAAGCGCGAAGTGCTGCTGCAGACGCCGTATCTGGTGATGAGCAAACAGGCCCAGCGCATCTTCAAGCGGCTGCACCAGCGCGCCGAGCCACCGCGGGTGATCGTCTCGACCAACTCGCTGGCCTCGACCGACGCGTTCGCGGTGTATGCGATGTCGTACAAGCACCGCAAGCGCTACCTGAAGACGTTCGGCTTCGAGATCCACGAACTGAAGCCGCACGCGCCCGGTCCGGCGGTGGACAACGAGCTGGCCAACCTCGGCATGGACACGACGGTGCCGCCGGCGGAAACCGCCAGCCCGGCCAGCGCCACGCGGGCGCGCTTTCACCTGCTCGGCAGCCGCGGCAGCAACAACCGGCCGGCGCCATTGCTGAGCGAAGGCCGCCGCTTCGGCCTGCACGCGAAGTCGATCGTGATCGACGATGCGTTCGCGATGGTCGGCTCGCACAACTTCGATCCGCGTTCGGACCACTACAACACCGAAGCCGGCGTGATCGTCTACGACCACACGTTCGCCGACCAGTTGCGCCACAGCATCATGCGCAACACCCAGCCGGAAAACGCGTGGGTGATCGCACCGCGGCAGTCGTCGGTGCCGCTGCTCACCGGCATCAACGATGCGATCGGCAGCGTCTCCGCCCAGCTGCCGCTGTTCGACCTGTGGCCGTTCCGCTACGCCACCAGCTACGACCTCAACCCTGGCTGCCAGCCGATGCGCGCGACCGATCCGGGCTTCTACGCCTGCTATCAGCCAGTCGGCGATTTCCCCGATGTGGCGCTGTCGCCCAAGCTGATCATCACGCGGCTGTTCACCGCGTTCGGTGTCGGCGCGAAAGGCGTGCTCTGAAAGAGAAGACTCCCTGAAACCTAGGGCGACTGCGCGAGGCGCTCGCCCTGCGCGGAGAAACGCATCGGCAGCTCGCCACTGATCCCGTCCGGGTGGTCGCCCGGCACCGCGAAATGCCAGTGGCGCACGCTGCGCAAGGCATGCTCGTCGAGTACCGGATCGCCGCTGGATTCGACCAGGCTGGCCGCAAGGACACGACCGTTGCCATCGACGCCGACGTGCAGCACCAGGCGACCGTCCAGATGGCCGCGCAACTCGTCCCATGACTGCGAGGTGTCAGCCGGCATCGTCAACGGCACCAGTGTCGGTGCCGGAGCAAGCACGGCGGCCTGCGCTTCGCCCAGATCGCTGGCAGCACGACCGGCTGTTGCGCGATGTACCTCCACCACGCTGACCGGACGTTGCCGATGCCGTGACAAGGGCAGAGCATGCCGCTGTGCAGATGACGCCTGCCGAGTCGCGGCGAGACGTGGCATCGGCCCGCGCCAGTCGACGGTCAGCGTACTGAGCCAGCCGGTGCCGGCGATGCCGATCGCCAGCGCCAGCATGCTCAGGCTGGTCGTTGTACGCAGGCGCAGCATGTCGGTGTCGTGTTCACGGCCGTTCGAGGATCGCGGTGACGCCCATGCCGCCGGCGGTGCAGATCGAGATCAGGCCGCGGCCGGAGCCTTTCTGTTCCAGCATCTTCGCCAGGGTGGCGACGATCCGCGCACCGGTGGCGGCAAACGGATGGCCCACCGCGAGGCTGGAGCCATGCACGTTGAGCTTGGCCGGGTCGATCGAGCCCAATGGTGCATCCAGGCCAAGCCGGTTCTTGCAGTACTCGGCACTCTCCCACGCACGCAAGGTGCACAGCACCTGCGCCGCGAACGCCTCGTGGATCTCGTAGTAATCGAAGTCCTGCAGGGTCAGGCCCTGGCGCGCCAGCATGCGCGGCACCGCGATGGTCGGCGCCATCAGCAAGCCTTCGCCGTGGACGAAATCCACCGCCGCCACTTCGGCATCGCGCAGGTACGCCTGGATTTTCAAACCGCGCTGCGCGGCCCACTCGTCACTGGCCAGCAGCACGGCAGCCGCGCCATCGGACAGGCCGGTGGAGTTGCCGGCAGTGAGCGTGCCACGGCCGGAGGTCTTGTCGAACGCCGGCTTCAACGTGGCCAGCTTCTCCATGGTGGAGTCGGGACGCAGGAAGCCGTCGCGCTTGAGGCCGCGGAACGGCACCAGCAGGTCGTCGAAGAAACCGTCGTCATACGCGGCGGCCAGCTTGTGGTGGCTGTCCAGTGCCAGCTGGTCCTGCGCCTGGCGAGCGACCTGCCATTCCTTCGCCATCTGCTCGCAATGGTCGCCCATCGACTTGCCGGTGCGCGGCTCGGCCACGCCGGGGAACGAAGGCTTCAGCTCACGGAACGAGAACCCGTGCAGTGCCACCTTCAACTTGTCCAGCGGCGTCTTCGCCCGATTCATCGCCAGCAGCCGCTTGCGCAGACGCGTGCCGTAGACGATCGGCACATCGCTGGTGGTGTCCGAGCCGCCGGCGATGCCGGCCGCGATCTGCCCGGCGGCGATCTTGTTGGCGATGATGATCGCGTTGTCCAGCGAGGTGCCGCAGGCGCGCGCGGTGGTGATGCCCGGCGTGGTCGGCGCCAGCCCGGAACTGAGCAGCGCCTCGCGCGCCAGGTTCCAGTCCGACGAATGCTTGATCACCGCACCCATCGCCACTTCGCCCAGTTCCACGCCATGCAGACCGAACCGTTCGACCAGCGCGCCGAGCACCTTCACCGACATGCCGAAGTTGCCGACGTCGGCATACGCAGTGTTGTTGCGGCAGAACGGGATGCGCACACCACCGATCACCCCGACGCGCCTTTGCGTGTTTTCCATGCTCGAAACTGTCCACCACTCAAGTCGGTCAAGGCTAACCCGCGCTGCCGTGCGGCGGAAGCCCAAAACGCTGAATGATAGAATCGATTCTCTTTGCCGTTCGGATGTCAGTCACGTGGAAGCACAAACGCTGCTCGCCCTGCCCATCGTGCTGGCCTTGGAACCGGTCGCTGGCGAGCCGGCGTCGCGCATGACGCTGAGTCGCGACGAGGCAGCACAGCTGGCGGAACTGGTTGCCGCCGACCTGCACACGCTGGTGCCGCAGGTCGGCGAGGCCCGGCTGGCGCTGGCCGGGGCGCTGTTCGATCAGGTCGAACTGCTGCGCCCGGGCTTTCCGGTGTGGGCCACGCTGGACGAGCTGGCCCGGCGCGTGCCGCGCGGCCAGCTGGACAACGTGGTCGCGTTCGGCAGTCATGACGGCCGCATGCCGGCGCAGCCGCTGGAGCCATCTCCCGTCTTCGCCGATGGCCCGATGCGGCTGCTGCCGCTGAGCCTGCTGGCGCCCGCGGCTCGGGCCGAAGAGCTGTCCGAATTGATCGAGATCCATCTGGTCGGCCGTGGTGAAGCCGGCACGCTGACCGCCGACTGGCTGATGCGCACGCTCGGCATCCGCCTGGAGCATGTGCGTTACCTCAGCCGCAACGATCTGCTGGCGCTGACCTGCGTGCAGTACGAGCACGTCAATCTGGCGCCGTTGTGGAACCTGCTGGAAGTGGCGTTGCTGACCCCGCAGAACACCGAATCGACCATGAGCGCACGCGGGCTGAGCCTGCAATACACCGCCGGCAAGGTGCTGGCGCAGTCGCCGGCAGAATGGCTGGCTACGCAGACCGGCGATGTCACCCAGCGCGCGCATGCCTTCGCCGGCATCGTGTTCGAGCTGCGCCAGTACGCCGCGCTGCTCGACGCGCATCGGCTGCCGCTGCTGCTGCAGCCGGCCGCACACGTGGAAGCCGAGGCCGGAGCCGGCTACCTGCTGGAAACCCTGGCCACGGTCGAACCCGGTTACGAACCACCGACCCTGTTCGCGCACGAGGCGCCCGGGCTTGGCGTGGTCGCGCTCACCGTGGCGCAACGCGGCAACGGCGGCGCGGCCCGCGCGCTGGCGCACGGCTATCCATTGCAACCGCAGGCGCTGGGGCCGTTGCTGGCGCTGTTGGCCGACCACTACGACATCGCGGCCGAACTGCATGCGCTGGGCCGGATCGTGCTGGACGAATGCGGCCGACTCGGCGCCCCGGCAACCGCACTGCACTGACCCCGCCACAGCTGCCGTCGACGGCAGCTGTGCAAGGACAAAAATCGGTGCATGATGGCGGCGCGCTGACAGGGGGCGCCGGAGCTGACGGGATAACCATGCGGCCGCACAAGTCTGCCGAGGTGTTGCCTTCGCTTTTCCATGGGCCGGACTGGCCCGCCCGGGTGCTGCACGGCACTCCCGCGCTGCTTGCCTATCTCGACGCCGAGCAGCGCTTTTGCTACGCCAACGAAACCCATCGCAGCTGGCTGGGCATCGATCCGCAATGGCTGATCGGACGGCGCCTGATCGATGTGGTCGGCCGGCGCAATCACCAGCTGGCCAGCGCGGCACTGGAACGGGCCTACGCCGGCCAGCGGGCCAGCTATGAAGGCGAGCTGTTCAACGGCAGCGAACGGCGTTACGCCCACGGCAACTTCCAGCCGGACTTCGATGCCGCCGGCCAGGTCTGCGGCATATTCACCGCGCTGGTCGACATCACCGAACGGCACACGCTGGAACTGCAGCTGCACGAAAGCGAGCAACGCTTCTTCGGCGCGTTCCAGCATGCCGCGGTCGGCATGGCGCTGACCCGTCCGGATGGCCATTTCCTGCGCGTCAATGCCGCGGTATGCCAGATGCTCGGCTACCGCGAGGAGGAGTTGCTGGCGCTGGACATCGCCGCGATCACCCATCCGGACGACATGGCGGCCGACATGGAACTGATGGTGCAACTGCTCGCCGGCCAGCGCGAGTCGTACCAGCTGGAGAAGCGCAACTTCCACAAGGATGGCCGCGTCGTCCACATCCAGCTCAGCGTGTCGCTGGTGCGCGATGAACGAGGCGCACCGCTGTATTTCGTCTCGCAGGCGCAGAACATCAGCCAGCGCAAGGCGTTCGAGGACGCGCTGCATCGCGAGCGCGAACTGGCTGAGGTGACCCTGCGCTCGATCGGCGACGCGGTGATCACCACCGACCCGCAGCTGCACGTCACCTCGCTCAATCCGATCGCCGAGGCGATGACCGGCTGGACCAGCCGCGAGGCGCAGGGTCGGCCGGTCGAGGAAATCTTCCAGCTGTTCGACGCCCAGCACGGCCACGGCATCGCCAACCCGCTGCGCGCGGCGATCGAGCGCAACGCCATCGTCGATCTGGCCGGCAAGACCCTGCTGCGGCATCGGCATGGGTTCGACACGCCGGTGGAGGACTCCTCGGCGCCGATCCACGACCACGCCGGCAACGTCATCGGTGGCGTGCTGGTGTTCCACGACGTCAGCGAAACCCGCGCGCTGGCGCTGAAGATGATCCATCTGACCCAGCACGATACGCTCACCGGGTTGCCCAACCGCAGCCAGCTGCACGCGCACATCGCACAGGCGCTGGCGACCGCGAACCGCCGCCAGCAACGCGCCGCGCTGCTCTACATTGACATCGACCATTTCAAGCGGATCAACGAACTGCACGGCCACGCCGCCGGTGACCGCGTGCTGCGCGCGCTCGCCGCACAGCTGCGCCGCTGCCTGCCGGGCGACGAGTTGCTCAGCCGCTATGACGGCGACGAATTCGTGGTGGTGCTGCCACACCTGGAAAGCGTGAGCGAAGCGGCCAGCGTATGCCAGACCTTGATCAATCAGTGCGAACAGATCCGTGTCGACGGCCTGCCCGAACTGGCGCTGCGCATCAGCATCGGCATCAGCGTGTATCCGGACGACGCCACCGAACCGGAAGACCTGCTGCAGCACGCGGAAACCGCGCTGATCGCAGTAAAGGCGCAAGGCCTGCACGGCCACCGCTTCTTTACCGCGTTGATGAACGAGCGCACACAGGCGCGCCGGCAGATCGAGACCGCGCTGCGCCAGGCACTGTCACGGCACGAACTGAGCCTGCATTACCAGCCCAAGGTGGATGCGCAGAGCGGCCACATCGTCGGCGCCGAGGCCTTGCTGCGCTGGCAGGCCGGCGGGCGCGAGCTGTACACGCCGGACCAGTTCATCCCGGTCGCCGAAGACAGCGGCCTGATCCTGCCGATCGGCGCCTGGGTGCTGCGCCAGGCGTGCAAGCAGGCGCGGCTGTGGCAGCAGCACGGTCAAGCCATTCCGGTTTCGGTGAACGTCTCGCCGCTGCAGTTCCAGCATGCCGATTTCTACAATTGGCTCGACGAGGTGCTGAACGAGAGCGGGCTCGATGCCGGCCTGCTCGAACTGGAACTGACCGAGCGCATGGTGATGTCCGGCGGCGATGCCACCACCGGACTGCTGCGCCGGATCAAGCAACGTGGCGTGCGGCTGTCGCTGGACGATTTCGGCACCGGCTACTGCAGCCTGTCCTACCTGAAGCATTTCCCGATCGACGCGCTGAAGATCGACCGCGTGTTCGTGCACGACCTGACCAGCGACCGCGACACCGCCACGATCACCGGCGCGATCATCGCGATGGCGCGCAGCCTCAACAAGGTGGTGGTCGCCGAAGGCGTGGAGACCCGCGAGCAGGGCGCGTTCCTGCGCGAAGCCGGCTGCTCGCAACTGCAGGGTTTCCTGTTCGGTGCGCCGATGCCGGCCGCGGAATTCCAGCAGTTGCTGATCGAGCCCTCCTGAGCCGGCTCATGCGGCGCCAGCGCCGTTCAACAGCGCCTCGTACATCCAGTAGTGGCAGCGCTGCATGCCGAGGTCGGCATAGGTCGCCTGTGCACGCTGGTTCTCGGTTTCCACGTACAGGCGCAGGCCGACCGCACCGGCCGCCGCCGCACGCTGCTCGACCGCGGCGTACAGCGCGCGGAACACGCCGCCGCGCCGAGCTGCGGGGATCACGTACACGCTCTGGATCCACCAGAAATCGCCGCAGCGCCAGTCGCTCCACTCGTACGTCACCAGCAGGCTGCCGACCGCCACGCCGTCGCGTTCGGCGATCAGGTAGAAGCCGCGGCGCGGCTGCTCGAACACACCGCGGATGCCGCGCTCAAGGATTACCTGATCGAGCTGCTTGTGCTCGGTTTCCGAGGCCATCGCCGTATTCCATGCGACGAGTTCGGCAAGGTCGGTAACAGCGGCGGCGCGAATCGACAACGACACGGCAGGACTCCGGTGCGGGCTGGGCCCCCATCGTAGCGTGCGCCGTCTTCACACGCCGGGGCGTAGGGTCCGAGCGGTAGCCGCGGGCTGTAGCGCAGATCCGCCAGAGCAACGCCTGGATGGACGCATCGCGGCCGAGCCGGCATGAACCCCAAGGAAAGACGGATTTGAACATCGGCAGCCTCCTCGACCTGCTCAAGCTGCGCCGCCTGCGCGCATTCCGCCGCCGCCGCGTGGCGGCGCGGACCCGACCGGAACAGGAACCGGCGCTGCGTTCGGAGCTGTTCAGCGCGGAGCAGATGGAACGGCATGGCGCGGCGCTGGCCGGCCAGCACCGCTTGAGTACGCGCGCGAGCGCGGACTTGCTGCTGGCCCGTCTGGCCGACAACGAGGCGGTGCTGGCACACACCTGTGAACGGCTGACCGACGCGACCCGGCGCAAATGGCGCGTGACCCCGGCCGGCGAGTGGCTGCTGGACAATTTCTACCTGCTCGAGGAACAGGTCCGGATCGCCCGCCGGCATCTGCCGAAAGGCTACAGCCGTGAACTGCCGCGGCTGGACAACGGCCCGTCGGCCGGCCTGCCGCGGGTCTACGACATCGCGCTGGAAATCATTTCGCACGGCGATGGCCGCGTCGATACCAGCAGCGTGCACCGCTTCATCAACGCCTACCAGAGCGTGACCCCGCTGAAGCTGGGCGAGCTGTGGGCGATCCCGATCATGCTGCGGCTGGCGCTGCTCGAGAACCTGCGCCGGGTCGCCGCGCGGGTGATGGCGGACTGGCGCCATCGCGGCAAGGCCGCACGCTGGGCCGACACGATGACTGCCACTGCCGAGCGCGACCCGAACTCGGTGGTGCTGGTGGTGGCCGACATGGCGCGTTCGAACCCGCCGATGAACGGCTCGTTCGTCGCCGAAATGGCGCGCCGGCTGCAGGGCCAGAGCCCGGCGCTGGCGTTGCCGCTGAGCTGGATCGAGCAGCGCCTGTCCGCGTCCGGCCAGAGCATCGAGCATCTGGTGCAACTGGAAGCACAGCAGCAGGCGGCCAACCAGGTCTCGATCAGCAACAGCATCGGCAGCCTGCGCGCGCTGTCGGCCATCGACTGGCGCGACTTCGTCGAGCACAGCAGCCTGGTCGAACAGCAGCTGCGCGAGGATCCGGTCGGCGTCTACGCGGCGATGGATTTCGCCACCCGCGACCGCTATCGCCACGTGGTGGAGGCGCTCGCGCGCCATCACCGGGTGACCGAGCTGCAGGTGGCCGAAGCGGCGATCGCACTGTGCCAGGCCGATACACCGACCGACACCACCGCGCCATTACCGCAACACGTCGGCTTCTACCTGATCGACCGCGGTCGCCCCACGCTGGAGCAACATCTCGGCATCCGGCCGCGACTGGCCACGACACTGCGCCGCGCTTTCGACCGCGCGCCGTTGCCGATCTATCTGGGCCTGCTGGCGCTGCTGACATTTGCGTTCGCGCAGCCGCTGGTCGCTGCCGCCGCGCACGATCGGCTGCCGCTGTGGACGCTGATCGCGCTCGCGGTGCCGGCGACCATCCTGGCCAGCCAGCTGGGGCTGAGCCTGCTCAACTGGATGGCCACGCTGACGGTGGCGCCGCAGCAACTGCCGCGGATGGATTATTCGGACGGCATCCCGGCCAGCGCACGCACGCTGGTGGCGATCCCCAGCCTGTTCGCCAGCGCGCAGGACGTCGAGGATCTGGTCGAGGCGCTGGAAGTGCGCTTCCTCGGCAACCGCGACGAGCATCTGCATTTCGCCCTGCTCACCGATTTCGCCGACGCGGACAGCGAGACCTTGCCCGGCGACGACGCACTGCTGCGGCTGGCGCGGCGACGCATCGAGGCGCTCAACGAGCACTACGCCGGCAGCGATGCCGATCGCTTCTTCCTGTTCCATCGACCGCGCCGCTGGAACGCGGCCGAGCAATGCTGGATGGGCCACGAGCGCAAGCGCGGCAAGCTGGCCGATCTCAACGCGCTGCTGCGCGGCAATGCGCGCGACCGCTTCATGCTGATCGTGGGCGATATCGCGACACTGCCGCCGGTGCAGTACGTGATCACGCTGGACACCGACACCGAACTGCCGCGCGATGCGGCACAGGCCTTCGTCGGCACCATCGACCATCCGCTCAATCGCGCGGTGTACGACCCCGAACAACGGCGCGTGGTCTCCGGCTACGCGATCCTGCAGCCACGGGTCGGGATCAGCCTGCCCAGCACCGCGCGCTCGCGCTACGCGCAGCTGTACGGCAGCGATGCCGGCATCGATCCGTATACGCAGATGGTCTCGGACGTCTATCAGGACGTGTTCCGCGAAGGGTCGTTCATCGGCAAGGGCATCTACGCGATCGACGCGTTCGAGCGCAGCCTGGACGGCCGCTTCCCGGAAAACCGCATCCTCAGCCACGACCTGGTCGAGGGCTGCCACGCGCGCGCAGGCCTGCTCAGCGACGTGCAGCTGTTCGAGGAATACCCGGCCCGCTACGGCGCCGACGTGAAGCGCCGCCACCGCTGGATCCGCGGCGACTGGCAACTGCTGCCGTGGCTGCTGCCATGGGCGCCGAGCGCGCACGACGGCTGGCGGCGCAACGCGCTGACCGCGTTGTCGCGCTGGAAGATCCTCGACAACCTGCGCCGCAGCCTGGTACCGACCTCGTTGCTGGTGCTGCTGGTCAGCGGCTGGCTGCTGCTGTCGCCGGTGTTGTCATGGACGCTGGCGGTGCTGGCGATGGTGCTGGTGCCGCCGCTGTTGTCGGCCCTGCTGGAACTGGTGCAGAAGCCGCGCGAGGTGCAGCTGGACCAGCATCTTCGTGCGGGTTTCCTGGCCGGCATGCAGCATTTCGAGCGGATGGCGCTGGGGCTGGCGTGGCTGCCGCACGAGGTGCTGTATCAGCTCGATGCGATCGTGCGCACGCTGTGGCGGATGGCGATCAGCCATCGGAACCTGCTGCAGTGGCAGACCTCCAGCGACGTCGAACGCCGCAGCAGCAACGCACCGGCGGCGTTGTGGCGAGTGATGTGGATCGGCCCGCTGCTCGCGCTGGGGCTGACTGTGACGTTGGCGCTGCAACGGCCGATGGTCCTGCTGCTGGCGGCGCCGCTGTTGCTGCTGTGGCTGCTGTCGCCGTCGCTGGCGTGGTGGATCAGCCAGCCGCGCAAGCCCGACGCGTTTGCGCCGAGCCCGGCGCAGCTGCGTTTCCTGCGCGTGCTGGCACGGCGCACCTGGGCGTTCTTCGACACCCATGTCGGCCCGGCCGATCACTGGCTGCCGCCGGACAACCTGCAGGAGCAGCCCGGACCGGTGATCGCCCATCGCACCTCGCCGACGAATATCGGCATGGCGCTGCTGGCGAACCTGGCCGGCTTCGATTTCGGATTCCTCAGCAGCGGCCGCCTGCTCGAACGCACGCGCCAGACCCTGGCCACGATGCAGGCGCTGCCGCGCCATCGCGGCCACTTCTACAACTGGTACGACACGCTGAGCTTGCGACCGCTGGCGCCGCTGTACATCTCGGCGGTGGACAGCGGCAATCTCGCCGGCCATCTGCTGACCCTGCGCCCGGGCCTGCTGGCACTGCTCGACGAACCGGTATTCCAGCCGCGCGTGCTGCAGGGCCTGCTCGATACGCTGAACATCTTGCACGACACGCTCGACAGCAGTGACGCTGCCTTGCTCGCTCCGCTGCAGCGCGAACTGCAGGCTGCGCTGCTCACGCCGCCGAACGTCAGCAGCGCGGCTTCTGCGCTGCTGCAACGGCAGCTGGATCACGCCCACGCGCTGGCGCGGACGCTGCACGTCGAACCCGGCAGCGAGGCGGAATTCTGGCTCGCGGCCCTGCTCGAACAATGCAGCGACCTGTGCGACGAGGCCGCCCCGTTCAAACTCGATCCACCGCACGACGACGACGGCGGCTTCAGCGGCATTCCCACGCTGCGTCAGCTCGCCCGGATCGAGCCGCTGTGCTGGTCCGCCGATGCCGGCGCCGAAACCATCCGCGAACACGCGCGCGAACGCATCACCGCGATCGAGCACCTCGCGCAGCAGGCCGGCGAGCTGGCGCTGATGGACTACCGCTTCCTGTACGACAGCGCGCGCGACCTGCTGGCGATCGGCTACAACGTCGACGAGCGCCGGCTCGACGCGAGCTACTACGACCTGCTCGCGTCGGAGGCGCGGCTAGCCAGTTTCGTGGCGATCGCGCAGGGCCAGCTGCCACAGGACAACTGGTTCTCGCTGGGCCGGCTGCTGACCACCAGCGGCGGCGAACCGGTGCTGCTGTCGTGGACCGGCTCGATGTTCGAATACCTGATGCCGACGCTGGTGATGCCGAGCTACGAAGGCACCCTGCTCGACCAGACCTGTCGTGCCGCCGTCGCGCGACAGATCGAGTACGGCAACCAGCTGGGCGTGCCGTGGGGCGTGTCCGAATCCGGCTACAACACGCTGGACGCCCACTTCACCTATCAGTACCGCGCGTTCGGCGTGCCCGGGCTCGGTCTCAAGCGCGGCCTCGGCGACGACGTGGTGATCGCGCCGTATGCCACGGTGCTGGCGATGATGGTGGCGCCGGCTGCAGCCACCAAGAATCTGCAGCGACTGGCCGAGGCCGGCGCCGCCGGCCGCTTCGGCCTGTACGAGGCGATCGACTACACCCCGGCCCGGCTGCCGCTGGGTCAGAGCTCGGCGCTGGTGCAATCGTTCATGGCGCATCACCAGGGCATGAGCCTGCTGGCGCTGGCCTACGCGATGCTGGGGCGGCCGATGCAGCGCCGCTTCGAATCCGATCCGCAGTTCCAGGCGACCAGCCTGCTGCTGCAGGAGCGCGTGCCGCGGACGGCCGCGGAATATCTGCACGCATCCGGCTTCCCCGAGCAGGATGGCAGTTCGCGCGCCGCCGAAGCGCGACTGCGCGTATTCGCCGATCCGGACCGGCAGCGACCGGCCGTGCAGCTGTTGTCGAACGGCCGCTACCACGCGATGATCAGCAGTGCCGGCGGCGGCTACAGCCGGCGCGGCGAACTGGCGCTCACGCGCTGGCGCGAGGACATCACGCGCGATCACTGGGGCATGTTCTGCTACCTGCGCGACGTCGCCAGCGGCGAGTACTGGTCCACCGCGTACCAGCCGACGCTGAAGAAGACCGAACTGTTCGAAGCGATCTTCTCCGATGCGCGCGCCGAGTTCCGCGTGCGCGAACGCGACTTCGATGCCCACACCGAGATCGTGGTGTCGCCCGAGGACGACATCGAACTGCGCCGCACGCGCATCACCAACCGCAGCCGCACGCGGCGCACGATCGAGCTGACCAGCTACGCCGAAGTGGTGCTGGCGCCGCCGATCGCAGACGCGTTGCATCCGGCCTTCAGCAAGCTGTTCGTGCAGACCGAGCTGGTGCCGGAGCTGCAGGCGATCCTATGCACGCGCCGACCCCGCGCGCACGACGAGCACGTGCCGTGGATGTGCCACCTGCTGGCCGTGCACGATGCCGACATCGATCAGATTTCCTACGAGACCGACCGCGCACGCTTCATCGGCCGCGGCCGCAGCGTGGCGCAGCCGCAGGCGCTGGATCGCGAACAGGCGCAACTGTCCAACAGCGACGGCTCGGTGCTGGATCCGATCGTGGCGATCCGCTGCCGCATCACGCTGGAGCCGGAGCAGTCGGCCACCATCGACTTCGTTACCGGCATCGCCGACCAGCGCGACGGCTGCCTGCAACTGATCGGCAAATACCGCGACCGCCATCTGGCCGACCGCGTGTTCGACCTGGCCTGGACGCACAGCCAGGTGCTGCTGCGCCAGCTCAACGCCAGCCTCGCCGACGCGCAGCTGTACGAGCACATGGCCACCTCGATCATCTACCCGAACGCGAACCTGCGCGCCGAGCCGGCGCTGCTGCGCGGCAACCGGCGCGGCCAGTCCGGGCTGTGGGGACAGTCGATCTCCGGCGACCTGCCGATCGTGTTGCTGCAGATCGCCGACCCGGCGCGGATCGAGCTGGTGCGCCAGCTGGTGCAGGCGCACGCGTACTGGCGACTGAAGGGGCTGGCGGTCGACCTGGTGATCTGGAACGAGGATCGCGCCGGCTACCGGCAGGAGCTGCAGGACCTGATCATGGGTCTGATCGCCTCCGGCAGCGAAGCCAGCCTGCTCGATCATCCCGGCGGCATCTTCGTGCGCCCGGCGCAGCAGCTGTCCGGGGAGGACCGGCTGCTGATGCTGGCCAGTGCGCGGATCATCCTGGCCGACAACCGCGGCAGCCTGACCGAACAGATCAGCCGGCGCCGCGCGGAAACACATGCGCCGCGCTTCGAGCCGAGCAAGCCGCGGCGCATCTCGTCCAGCGCACTCGCAGCGCCAGCGCTTCCGTTGCAGCTGACCAACCCGCACGGCGGCTTCAGCGCGGACGGCCGCGAGTACGTGATCACGCTCGGCGCGGGCGATGCCACCCCGGCACCGTGGTCCAACGTGCTGGCCAACCCGCACTTCGGCACGGTGATCTCCGAGAGCGGCAGCGCGTATACGTGGGGCGAGAACGCGCACGAATTCCGCCTCACGCCGTGGCACAACGACCCGGTCGGCGACGCCAGCGGCGAGGCGCTGTACCTGCGCGACGAGGAGACCGGCCAGGTCTGGTCGCCCACACCGCTGCCCGCGCGTGGCAACGGCGACTACGTCACCCGCCACGGCTTCGGCTACAGCGTGTTCGAGCATGTCGAGGACGGCATCCACTCCGAACTGTGGATCTACGTGGCGCTGGATGCCTCGGTGAAATTCTCGGTGCTGAAGCTGCGCAACGACTCCGGCCAGCCACGCAAGCTCAGCGTCACCGGCTACGTCGAATGGCTGTTGGGCGACTTGCGCGAGCGCACCTCGATGCACGTGGTCACCGAATCGGACCCGGCCAGCGGTGCGCTGTTCGCCCGCAATGCGTACAACACCGAGTTCCCGAACCGGGTCGCGTTCTTCGACGTCGACGATCCCGCCCGCGGCATCGACGGCGACCGCGGCGAATTCCTCGGCCGCAACGGCAGCACCGCGGCACCGGCCGGACTGGGACGCACCCAGCTGTCCGGCCGGCTCGGCGCGGGATTCGATCCGTGCGCGGCGCTGCAGGTCAGCGTGACGCTGGACGCTGGCGAGCAGCGTCAGCTGATCTTCCGGCTCGGCCTCGGTCGCGATGCCGCCGACGCCGGCGCGCTGGTGCAGCGCTTCCGCGGCACCGGCAGTGCCGCCGATGCGCTGGCGAAAGTGCGCGCGCACTGGTCGCGCACGCTCGGCGCCGTGCAGATCAGGACGCCGGAACCGGCACTCGACGTGCTGGCGAACGGCTGGCTGCTGTACCAGACCATCGCCTGCCGCATGTGGGCGCGCAGCGGCTACTACCAGTCCGGCGGCGCGTTCGGTTTCCGCGACCAGTTGCAGGATTCGATGGCGCTGCTGCACGCCGCACCCGAACTGTCGCGCGCACAACTGCTGCTGTGCGCCGCGCACCAGTTCCCCGAAGGCGACGTGCAGCACTGGTGGCATCCGCCGCTGGACCGCGGCGTGCGCACCGCGTGCTCCGACGACTACCTGTGGCTGCCGCTGGCGACCAGCCGCTACGTGTTGGCCAGCGCCGACACCGGAGTGCTGGATGAACAGGTCGGCTATATCGAAGGCCGCACGCTGCATCACGGCGAGGAGTCCTACTACGACCTGCCGCAACCGTCAGGCCTGCGCGAAACGCTGTACCGGCATTGCGTGCGCGCGATCGAACACAGCCTGCCGCGCGGCGCGCATGGCCTACCGCTGATCGGCAGCGGCGACTGGAACGACGGCATGAACCGCGTCGGCGAAGCCGGTCGTGGCGAAAGCGTGTGGCTCGGCTTCTTCTCCTGCGAAGTGCTGACCCGTTTCGCCGAAGTGGCCCGGCTGCACGACGACGAAGCGTTTGCGCTGCGCTGCGAAAGCGAAGTCAGCCAGCTGCGCGTCGCACTGGAACAGCACGCGTGGGACGGCGCCTGGTATCGCCGCGCCTACTTCGACGACGGCACCCCGCTCGGTTCCAGCAGCAACGACGAATGCCGCATCGATTCGATCGCGCAGAGCTGGTCGGTACTGTCCGGCATCGCCACGCCCGAACGTCAGCAGCAGGCGATGACGTCACTCGACCAGCATCTTGTACGCCGCGACGCCGGCCTGGTGCAGCTGCTCGATCCGCCCTTCGACAAATCGCCACTCGACCCCGGCTACATCAAGGGCTACGTGCCCGGCGTGCGCGAGAACGGCGGCCAGTACACGCACGCCGCGATCTGGGCCACGATGGCGTTCGCCGAACTCGGCGACAGCGCGCGCGCGTGGGAACTGCTGCGCATGATCAACCCGGTCAGCCACGGCAGCGACGCCACCGACATGGACGTCTACAAGGTCGAGCCTTACGTGGTCAGCGCCGACGTCTACGCGGTCGAGCCACACATCGGCCGCGGCGGCTGGAGCTGGTACACCGGCTCCGCCGGCTGGATGTACCGACTGATCGTCGAGTCGCTACTCGGCCTGCGGCTGGAAGCCGGCAAGCTGCGCTTCACGCCGGTGCTGCCGGCCGAGTGGGATGGCTTCTCGCTGGACTACCGCTACCGCGACACGCCGTACCGGATCAACCTGCGCCAGAGCGATGCCGGCACGCTGAGCACTGTGTGGCTGGATGGTGCGGTGCAGGCGGATGGCCGCATTGCGCTGGTGGATGATGGGGTGGAGCACAGTGTGGAGCTCAATCATCCACGGGCGTCGTAATCCGCATCTCTTTCGAATGAAGAATTGCGCCCTCTCGATCACTTGAACGCCGCGAGATCGGGCTGAAGGATTAGACTGTATTTCAATTACTACTTGACGTTAGCTCACATGATCCCGACGCCCGCTACTGAACTCAAAGAATGGGTCTCCCTCATCAAAGACGTCATCCTAGGTATCGCTGGCCTGTTCACAATTTGGGTAGGTGCCTACGGCCTCAACAAGTGGAAGCACGAGCACCGCGGAAAAGAGGCGTTCGATCTCATAAAGAAGCTGGTTAAAGAAAGCCACAAGATGTCACGCGCATGCGCGACTCTCCGCGGTCCAGTAAATGAATTAGAGAGACGCATCTTTGTTGCTAACGAGTTGGAGCTTTTGACCAAGAGCGAGCGGTGGAAGATTTCCGAGAAGGAAGCTTTTGAGAAGCGCTTCGAAAAATTTGGGGAGGCCAATGCCGTTTACACTGAGGCTCTTTTAGAGGCGCGCGCTACGCTTGGTTCTCACATTTATGCAGCATTCCTAGATTTTGGCCATCGGCTTACCGAGAACGTAAAGGCTGCAAACAGCTATCTTGACGAGGTTCTTTCCGAGTCTTTCGTTTACTCACACAGCAACCAGCCGGAACTTATCGCCCTACAAGAGCGATTCCTAGCTAGCATCCAGGGGAATTCTTTGGATGATTTGGCGGAGAAAACGGCAGACGCGCGCGAAGCGGGCGAAGTGGCTCTCGCAAAATACTTGGGCCGCCGCACCAACAAGGGCTAACACGCTGTCCAAACGGATTTGCTGGCGCTTCGCTCTGGCAACACTGGTTTAATGCAATTGTTGATCACCAAAAGCCTCAGGATTAAACATGCAGATGTCGGGCATCCCGTTCGGCACGACTGATTGGTCGAAGATCGAACGAACCGAACACAAAGGCATCAGCGGCATCGCCTACTGGCAAACACAGCAGTTTGGGAGCATCCGTGTTCGGATGGTCGAGTACACGCCTGGCTACTTCGCGGATCACTGGTGCATCAAGGGGCACGTACTTCTGTGTCTCGATGGAGAACTCCACACCGAGCTGGAAGACGGCCGCAAGTTCATTCTGACCGCTGGCATGAGCTACCAAGTCGCCGACAACGCGGAACCGCATCGGTCGTTCACCGAGGTCGGGGCCAAGCTGTTCATTGTCGATTGAAGGCCGGACGATGCATCGACCCGGCGCAGTTTCCTGCGCCCGCCGCGTCAATCCCCGCGCGCGCAGACTTATGCATCGACTTAACCTCGTTGCGTGCACGCTGAAAAGTAGACACGACTTGCGGCGCGGGGGTGAAACCTCCCACATGGCCGGCTAGTCTGATCGTGCGCCGTCTGACTGACGGCACCTGCCAGCCCCATGGAGAGAACAACCGCTATGCCTACACCCCGCTCGGATGCCCTGGTCTTTTTCGGCGCCACTGGCGACCTGGCCTACAAGCAGATCTTCCCCGCGCTGCAGGCGATGATGCTGCGCGACGGACTGGACCTGCCGATCATCGGCGTGGCGCATTCCGGCTGGAGCGTGGAACAGCTGCGCCAGCGCGCGCACGACAGCCTGGCGCAGGCGGCGAAGCAGCATGGCGGCGACGTCGATGAGGCCGCATTTGCGAAGTTCTCGGCGCGGCTGCAGTACGTCGATGGCGACTACAACGATCCGGCCACGTTCACCCAGCTGAAGCAGGTGCTGGGCAGCGCCAAGGCGCCGCTGCATTATCTGGCGATTCCGCCAAGCCTGTTCGGCGTGGTGGTGAAGAACCTGCACCAGGCCGGCTGTGCCGACAACGCGCGGGTGGTGGTGGAAAAACCCTTTGGTCGTGACCTGGCCTCGGCACAGGCGCTCAACCGCACCTTGCACGAGGTGTTCCCGGAGTCGGCGATCTTCCGCATCGACCACTACCTGGGCAAGGAGCCGGTGCAGAACCTGCTGTACTTCCGTTTCGCCAACACCGTGCTGGAACCGGTGTGGAACAACCGCTATGTCGACAGCGTGCAGATCACCATGGCCGAGCAGTTCGGCGTGGACGGCCGCGGCAGCTTCTACGAGGGCGTCGGCGCGATCCGCGACGTGCTGCAGAACCATCTGCTGCAGGTGACCTCGCTGCTGGCGATGGATGCGCCGATCGGCAACGACCCGGTCTCGCTGAACGCGGAGAAGCTGCGGCTGTTCCGCGCCATGCGCCCGCTCGATCCCGCCGAAGTGGTGCGCGGCCAGTTCAACGGCTACCGCAAGGTCGACGGTGTGGCGCCGGATTCCAATGTGGAGACCTTCGTGGCGCTGTGCCTGCACATCGACACCTGGCGCTGGGCCGGTGTGCCGTTCTACATCCGCGCCGGCAAGAACCTGCCGATCACCACGACCGAGGTGATGGTGGACATGAAGGCGCCGCCGCTGTCGGTATTCGACGAAATCGGCGCGCCACAGTCGAACTACTTCCGCTTCCGGCTCAGCCCCGAGGTGATCATTGCCGAGGGCATGCGGGTAAAGAAGCCCGGCGAGGCGATGCAGGGCGAACCGGTGGAACTGGTGGCACGACATCGCGCGGAGCCGGAGAAGCCGCCGTACGAACGGCTGCTCGCCGACGCGATCCGCGGCGACAACGCGCTGTTCACCAGCGACGAATGCGTCGAGGCCGCGTGGGCGGTGGTCGACCGCGTGCTGCAGCATCCGGGCAGCGTGAGCTTCTACGAACCGGGCAGCTGGGGACCGGCCGAGGCCGCGAAGATCGTCAGCAGCGCCGAGGGCTGGCATGACCCGCAAGCCGAGGCGAGCGAACCATGCTGAGCAGCCACACTCCCGCCACCGCATCGGTGGTCTTCCTGCTCGATGTCGACAACACCCTGCTCGACAACGACCGCTTCGGCGCCGACCTCGGCGACACGCTGGAGCAGGCGTTCGGCGCGACCGAGCGCGAGCGCTATTGGGCGATCTACGGACAGCTGCGCGATGAGCTTGGCTACGCCGATTACCTGGGCGCCTTGCAGCGATTCCGCGTCGGCCTCGACAACGAGCCGTCGCTGCTGCAGATGTCGAAGTATCTGCTGGACTATCCGTTCGCCGAGCGGCTGTATCCGCACGCGCTGGAAACCGTCGCCCACCTGCGCACGCTGGGTCCGACGGTCATCCTGTCCGACGGCGACGTGGTGTTCCAGCCGCGCAAGATCCAGCACGCCGGGCTGTGGGATGCGCTGCACGGCGAGGTGCTGATCTATGTGCACAAGCAGCAGATGCTGGTGGCGATGCAGCAGCGCCATCCGGCCGCGCATTACGTGATGGTCGACGACAAACCGCAGATCCTGGCCGACATGAAACAGCGCATGGGCCACAAGCTGACCACGGTATTCGTGGAACAAGGCCACTACGCCGCGCAGGCGCCGGAAGACGTGCGCGCGGCGGCCGATATCCGCATCGCGTGCATCGGCGATCTGCGCGAGCGTAAGCTTGCTGATTTCCTGCCCGACGCGCCCGTCATCAACCTTCCGGCAGACTGAAACAACCCGCCTCGAATCGAACTGAAGTCATGGAGCAAGCATGAAAGCGACCCGGCAATTGCACGAACTCGGCCAGAGCCTGTGGCTGGACAACATCACCCGCACCCTGCTCGACGACGGCACGCTGGCGCGCTACATCGCCGAGGATTCGATCACCGGGCTGACCTCGAACCCGAGCATCTTCGACGCCGCGATCGGCGACGGCGATGCCTACGACGCCGGCGTGCACGCCAAGACCCTGGCCGGCCTGTCGGGCGAGGCGCTGTTCACCGAGCTGGCGCTGGAAGACCTGCGCCGCGCCGCCGACCTGTTCCGGCCGATCTTCGACGCCACCGACCGTGTCGATGGCTGGGTCTCGATGGAAGTCTCGCCGCTGCTGGCCGCCGACACCGCCGGCTCGATCGCGGCGGCGAAGCAGATCCATAGTCAGGGACAGCGCGACAACCTGTTCGTGAAGATTCCCGGCACGCCCGAAGGCATTCCGGCGATCGAGGAAGCGATCTTTCTCGGTATTCCAATCAACGTGACCCTGCTGTTTTCCTGCGCGCAGTACGTGGCCGTCGCCGAGGCCTACATGCGCGGCATCGAGCGGCGCATCGCGGCCGGGCTCGGTTCGCGCGTGGGTTCGGTCGCCTCGTTGTTCATCAGCCGCTGGGACGTGGCCAGCAACCCGCAGCTGCCGGCCGAACTGCACAACAAGCTCGGCATCGCGGTGGGCCAGCAGACCTATCGCGCCTATCGCGAACTGCTCGCCTCGCCACGCTGGCAGAAACTTGAAGCCGCCGGCGCGCAACCGCAGCGCCTGTTGTGGGCCAGCACCGGCACCAAGGACCCCTCCGCGCCTGACACGATGTACATCAGCGCGTTCGCCGCGCCCGACACGATCGACACGATGCCGGAGAAAACCCTGCTCGCGTTCGCCGACCACGGCCAGCTGCACGGCATGATGGCGACCGACGGCGGCGACGCCGATGACGTGCTGGCGCAGATCCGCAAGGCCGGCATCGATATCGATGCGCTGGCACTCAAGCTGCAGATCGACGGTGCCGCGGCCTTCGTCAAATCGTGGAAACAGCTGCTGCAGCGAATCGCCGACAAGGCGAGCGCACTGGAAGACAAATCAAAGGGACCCACTCTGCCATGAGCCAATCGCGACTCACGATCACGCCGCAGTGGCAGGCACTGCACCAGCACTTCACCGTCATCGGGCAGAGACATCTGCGTGAACTCTTCGCTGCCGACCCGAAGCGTGGCGAACAACTGACTGTCGAAGACGTCGGCCTGTACCTGGATTACTCCAAGCAGCGCGTCGACGCCGACACGCTGCGCCTGCTGCGCGAACTGGCCGTGGCCTGCAAGTTGCCGCAGCGGATCGAGGCGATGTTCCGTGGCGACAGGATCAACACGACCGAAAACCGCGCGGTGCTGCATGTGGCCTTGCGTGCGCCAGCCACGGAGAAAATCCTGGTCGACGGCCATGATGTGGTGCCGGACGTGCACGAAGTACTCGACCGCATGGCCACGTTTTCCGAACGCGTGCGCAGCGGCGCGTGGCTGGGCCATACCGGCCGGCGCATCCGCAACGTGATCAGCATCGGTATCGGCGGCTCCGACCTCGGCCCGGTGATGGCGTACGAGGCGCTACGCGATTACAGCCGGCGCGACATGACGTTCCGCTTCGTCTCGAACGTGGACGGCACCGACTTCGCCGAGGCGGTGCGCGACCTCGATGCGGCCGAGACGCTGTTCATCGTCTGCTCGAAGACATTCACCACGCTGGAGACGCTGACCAATGCGCACGCCGCGCGTGCGTGGAGCGTGGCAGCGCTGGGTGACGAGAGCGCTGTTGCCAAACATTTCGTCGCCGTCTCCACCAACGCCGAAGGCGTGGCGAAGTTCGGCATCGACACCGCCAACATGTTCGGCTTCTGGGACTGGGTCGGCGGACGCTATTCGATGGATTCATCGATCGGCCTGTCGACCATGCTGGCGATCGGCGCGGACGGCTTCCGCGAGATGCTGGCGGGCTTCCATGCGATGGATGAGCATTTCCGTGGCACGCCGCTGGAGAAAAACCTGCCCGCCTTGATGGGCCTGCTGGCGATCTGGAACAACAACTTCCTCGACGCCGCCACCGTGGCCGTGCTGCCGTACGAGCAGTACCTTAAGCGCTTCCCCGCGTATCTGCAGCAGCTGACGATGGAGAGCAACGGCAAGCACGTGACGCTCGACGGCGCGACGGTCGACTACAACACCGGCCCGGTCTATTGGGGCGAACCGGGCACCAACGGCCAGCATTCGTTCTACCAGCTGATCCATCAGGGCACGCGCATCGTGCCGTGCGATTTCATCGGCTTCGGCCAGACCTTGAACCCGCTGCCTGCGCAGGGTGGCGGCGATCAGCATGACCTGCTGATGGCGAACCTGATCGCGCAGGGCGAGGCACTGGCATTCGGCAAGACGGCGGACGAAGTGCGCGCCGAGGACACGCCCGAGGCATTGGTGCCGCACCGCACGTTCGAGGGCAACCGGCCCAGCACGACGATTCTTGCCGCGAAGCTCACGCCGCACATCCTCGGCACACTGATCGCGTTGTACGAGCACAGCGTGTTCGTGCAGGGCGTGATCTGGGACATCGACTCGTTCGACCAATGGGGTGTCGAGCTGGGCAAGCAGCTGGCCAAGACCACCATCGCCGAACTCGTCGCCGTGGACGAGCCGAAACTCGCCCACGACAGCTCGACCAACACCTTGATCCGCCGCTACCGACAGCTGCGCGATGGCGTCATTTCAGGAAAAGCATGAGTCAGAAAATCAGTCCACTCGCCGGCAAGCCGGCACCGTCATCGATCCTGGTCGACATCCCGAAGTTGCTCGCTGCGTATGCCGACCTCAAGCCCGATCCGTCGGTGGCCGCGCAGCGCGTGGCATTCGGTACCTCCGGCCATCGCGGCAGCTCGTTCGATCGCAGCTTCAACGAGTGGCACATCCTGGCGATCAGCCAGGCGATCTGCGAATACCGCCAGTCGAAGGGCATCGACGGCCCGCTGTTCATCGGCGCGGATACGCATGCGTTGTCGCAGCCCGCGTTCGAGAACGCGCTGGAAGTGCTGGCCGCGAACGGCGTGCAGACGATGATCTCCACCGGTGGCGAGTTCACTCCGACGCCGGCGATCTCGCACGCGATCCTCGTCTACAACAAAGGCCGCAACTCCGGTCTCGCCGACGGCATCGTGATCACGCCGTCGCACAACCCGCCGGACAACGGCGGCTTCAAGTACAACACGCCGAACGGTGGGCCGGCCGATACCGATATCACCGGCTGGGTGCAGAACCGCGCCAATGTGCTGCTCGAAGCTGCCCTGAAGGACGTCAAGCGGATGCCATTCGCGCAGGCGCGCCAGGCCGCGACGACGCACGAGCACGACTACCTCAACACCTATGTGGCCGACCTCGCCAACATCATCGACTTCGACATCATCCGCGGTGCCGGCGTGCACATGGGCGTCGATCCGCTGGGTGGCGCGGGCGTGCATTACTGGGCGCCGATCGCGGAGCGCTACAAGCTCGACCTCACCGTGGTCAGCGCGGTGGTCGATCCGCAATTCGCGTTCATGAGCGTGGACTGGGACGGCAAGATCCGCATGGATCCCTCGTCCAAATACGCGATGCAGCGGCTGATCGGGCTGAAGGGCCAATACGACGTCGCGTTCGCCTGCGATACCGACCACGACCGCCACGGGATCGTCACCCGCAGCAACGGGTTGATGGAGCCAAACCATTATTTGTCGGTGCTGATCGATTACCTGTACCAGCATCGGCCGCAGTGGAGCGCGAACGCCGCGGTCGGCAAGACCGTGGTCACCACCGCGCTGATCGACCGCGTGGTGAAGCGACTCGGGCGCAAACTGTACGAAGTGCCGGTCGGCTTCAAGTGGTTTTCCGAAGGCCTGTTCGACGGCTCGCTCGGCTTCGGCTGCGAGGAGAGCGCCGGCGCCTCACTGCTGCGCCATGACGGTTCGGTGTGGGCGACCGACAAGGACGGCCTGGTGCCGGCGCTGCTGTCGGCCGAGATCACCGCGCGGCAGGGCAAGGACCCGGGCGAGTTGTTCGCGCAGCTGACCGGCGAACTCGGCAAGCCGTTCGCGGACCGCGTCGAGGCCGCTGCCACGCCCGCGCAGAAAGCCAAACTCGCGAAGTTGTCGCCTGATCAACTGAAAAGTGACCAACTCGCCGGCGAGAAGATCACGCAGGTGCTGGACAAGGCGCCGGGCAACGGCGCCGCGATCGGCGGCATCAAGGCGGTCGCCGCCAGCGGCTGGTTCGCCGCGCGGCCGTCCGGCACCGAGGCGATCTACAAGATCTACGCGGAAAGCTTCAAGAGCGCAGACCACCTGCAGAGTCTGTTGAAGGAAGCCCAGAGCATCGTCGACGCCGCACTCGCCTGAGTCGCGCGTTCATCCACTCCACGTCACCAAAGGCACCATCATGTCCAACGCACTCGACCAGCAATGCATCAACACGCTTCGCTTCCTGTCGGTGGACATGGTGCAGAAGGCCAACAGCGGCCATCCCGGCCTGCCGCTCGGCGCCGCGCCGATGGCGTACACGCTGTGGACGAAGCAGCTGAAGCATCACCCGGCGAATCCGCACTGGCCCGACCGCGACCGTTTCGTGCTGTCCGCCGGCCACGGCTCGGCGCTGCTGTACAGCCTGCTGCACGTGACCGGCTACGCGCTGTCGCTGGATGACATCAAGCAGTTCCGCCAGTGGGGCAGCAAGGCGCCCGGGCATCCCGAATACGGCCACACGCCCGGCGTCGAAGTGACCACCGGGCCGCTCGGCCAGGGTCTGGCAAACGCCGTCGGCATGGCGATCGGCGAGGCACATCTGGCCGCGCGCTACAACCGCGACGGCCACAACGTGATCGACCATCGCACCTGGGCCATCGTCAGCGACGGCGACCTGATGGAAGGCGTTGCCAGTGAAGCCGCCTCGCTGGCCGGACATCTGAAACTGGGCAAGCTGGTCTGCCTGTATGACGACAACTACGTCACCTTGGCCGCCGGCACCGACATCACCTTCTCCGAGGATCGCGCCAGGCGCTTCGAGGCGTATGGCTGGCAGACCATCCACGTGGCCGACG
This sequence comes from uncultured Rhodanobacter sp., assembly GCA_966211915.1. Classification (GTDB taxonomy): domain Bacteria; phylum Pseudomonadota; class Gammaproteobacteria; order Xanthomonadales; family Rhodanobacteraceae; genus Rhodanobacter. The sequence continues at coordinate 28,591 of CBIHNO010000017.1, read as the reverse complement.
GCAACGACGTGGACGCGGTCAGCGCCGCGCTGGACGCCGCCCGCGCCGATACGACGCGGCCATCGCTTATCCTGGTCCGCACGCACATCGGCTTCGGCTCGCCGGAACAGGACAGCTTCAAGGCGCACGGTTCGCCGCTCGGCGTCGAGGACACCAAGAAGACCAAGCAGAATCTCGGCTGGCCGCTCGAACCCGACTTCCTGATCCCGGAACCGGCACTGGCGCATTTCCGCGAAGCGCTGGACCAGGGCGCCAAAGTTGAGGCCGAATGGAATGGACGTCTGGACGCCTATGCCAAGGCGTTTCCCGAGCTTGCCAAAGAACTGCAGGGTCGCCTGCGCGGCGAATTGCCGGTCGGCTGGGACACGGACATTCCCGTATTCCCCGCGGATGCCAAGGGCTTGGCCACGCGCGTCGCCAGCGGCAAGGTGATGAATGCGCTGGCGCCGAAACTGCCCGCACTGTTTGGCGGCTCGGCGGATCTCGATTCGTCGACGCATACCAACCTGAAGGGTCTCGGCGATTTCAACCCGGCCGCCACGCCGGGACAGGACACCCAGGGTTCCGACAGCGCCGGCTGGAGCTACGCCGGCCGCAACCTGCATTTCGGCGTGCGCGAGCATGCGATGGGCGCAATCACCAATGGGCTGGCCGTGCATGGCGGCTTCCTGCCGTACGGCTCGACCTTCCTGATCTTCTCCGACTACATGCGCCCGGCGATCCGCCTCGCCGCGCTGATGGGCGTGCACGTGGTGCATGTGTTCACCCACGACAGCATCGCACTGGGCGAGGACGGCCCCACCCATCAACCGGTGGAGCAGCTGGCCAGCCTGCGCGCGATCCCGAACATCACCGTGATCCGCCCCGCCGACGCGAACGAAACGGCGGTGGCATGGAAGGTGGCGGCGGCATCGGAAAAGCATCCGGTACTGCTGGCGCTGACCCGGCAGGATCTGCCCACGCTCGATCGCACCCGCTATGCCAGCGCCGACGGCGTGCGCCAAGGCGCGTATGTATTGAGCGATGCGAAGGACGGCAAGCCATCACTGATCCTGATCGCCAGCGGCTCGGAAGTCGCCCTGATCCTCGCCGCCGCCGACCAGCTGCAGGCCGACGGCATCGCCGTGCGCTGCGTATCGATGCCGAGCTGGGAACTGTTCGACGCGCAACCGCAGAGCTATCGCGATGACGTGCTGCCGCCCGGCATATCGGCGCGACTCGCCGTGGAACTGGGCGTATCGCAGGGCTGGGATCGCTACGTCGGTGCCCAGGGAGACATGCTCGGCATCGACCGCTTCGGCGCCTCCGCACCGGCCAGTGTGTTGTTGCGCGAATACGGCTTCACCGTCGACAACGTGGTGAAGCGAGCCCGCGCCTTGCTCGGGCGCTGAACCTCCGTCACGACAACAGCGTGCGGGGCACACGGTCTGGCTGCCGAAGTACTCCGCTCGCAGCGGCTGGACTGGCCGCCGGCCGGACCCGATCCGGACACCGGGCGGTTTGGCCGCATATATGTCCATGACATATATCTGAACTGTTCGGTGTGCTATTGTCCCGGCCGGCCTCCCCCTGCCCCGGGTCACTACCTTGTCCAGTTTGCTGTCCGATTCGAAGCCCGCCTTGCTTGCCGGCACCGTTCGCGCCCTCGCGTTGCTGGCGGGCTTGTCCGTCGCCGGTTGTGCGGTCGGCCCCGACTACCACCGCCCGGACGCACCGCCGGTGGATCGCTACACGGCGCAACCATTGCCGGCCGCCACCGTCACCGCCAAAGCCGCTGACGGCGATGCGCAGCGCTTTCTGCAGGGTCGCGACGTGCCCGCGCGCTGGTGGACAACGTTCGACAACGCCGAGTTGACCCGTCGGGTGAACACCGCGCTGATGCACAGTCCGTCGATTGCCTCGGCCCAGGCCGCCTTGCGCCAGGCGCAGGAAAACGCCAGCGCCGCACGCGGCGGCCTGTTTCCGTCGGCGGATCTGGGCGCCGGCGCCACCCGCCAGAAGCTGTCGGCCGCACAAGCGGGCACGACCGGCGCCGTGGGCCCATACACGGTGTACAACGCCTCGGTCAGTGTCGGCTACACCCTGGACCTGTTCGGTGGCGTGCACCGCGGGATCGAGGCGCAGTTGGCGCAGGCGGACTATCAGCAGGCGCAACTCGACAGCACGTATCTGGCGCTGACCGCCAACGTGGTCACCACGTCGCTGCAGGAAGCGTCGTTGCGCGAGCAGGTGCGGGCGACCGAACAGATCGTCGACATGCAGCGCGAGAGCCTGGACATCGCCCAGAAGCAGCTGAAGATCGGCGCGAAGTCGCTGTCCGACACGCTGGCGGTGCGCTCGCAACTGGCCGCCACCGAGGCGACCTTGCCGCCGTTGCGCGCGCAGCTCGCCGCGACCCGCAACCAGCTGGCCAGCTATCTCGGCACCACGCCGGCGCAACTGCAGCTGGAGCCGTTGACGCTGGACGCGATCACCTTGCCGGCGGACATCCCGGTCAGCCTGCCGTCCGGCCTGGTCGAGCAGCGCCCGGACATCCGCGCGGCATCGGCGCAGCTGCATGCGGCCTCGGCCCAGGTCGGCGTCGCCACCGCGGCGATGCTGCCGCAGATCACGTTGTCCGGCAGTGCCGGATCGCAAGCACTTCGCGCCGGCGACCTGTTCTCCGCCGGCACCGGTGCCTGGTCGCTCGGCCTCGGTCTGACCCAGCCGCTGTTCCATGGCGGTGAACTGCGGCACAAGAAGCGCGCCGCCGAAGCCGGCATGGACAAGGCGGTGGCGGACTGGCAGCAGACCGTGCTGAACGCGTTCCAGAACGTCGCCGATGCGCTGCAGGCCTTGCAATACGACGCGCAGGGTCTGGCCGCACAAGCCATCGCCGAGAGCACCGCGTCGCAGCAGCTTGGCCTCACCCGGCAACAGTTCCAGCTCGGTGCGACCGGTTATCTCAACCTGCTCGAAGCCGAACGCAGCTATCAGCAGGCGCGTATCGGGCTGATCCAGGCGCGCAGCGCACGGCTGGCCGATACCGCTGCGCTGTATGCCGCACTCGGTGGCGGCTGGCGCAACGACACCCAGGTAGCCAGCCAGAAGCCCTAGCTCCATCAACGAGTGCGGACAGGATGTCCGCTTTTTGACTTTCGCGATCGTGGATGATCGCAATAACCCAAGGAGTTCGCGCATGCCCACGCGCGTCGACAAGAAACCCAGCACCACCAAGCGCATGATCTGGATGATCGTCGGGGTGCTGCTGCTGATCGCGCTGATCGCCGGCATCAAGGTGCTGCTGGTGGTCCGCATGATCCACGGCATGCCCAAGCCGGCGCCGTTCACGGTCAGCACCACCACCGCCAAGGAACAGCCCTGGCAACCGTCGCTGAGTGCCGTCGGCACGCTGCGCGCGGCGAGAGGCGCGGATCTGGCGATGGATGTGGCCGGTCTGGTCACCGGGGTCAATCTGGAATCCGGCCAGGATGTGAAGCAGGACCAGGTACTGGTGCAGCTGCGCGACGGCGACGACGTGGCCCAGCTGCAGCAGCTCGAGGCGGCGGCCCAGCTGTCGCAGCTCACCTTCGAGCGGGCGCGCCAGCAGCTCGCGGCGCAGGCGATCAGCAAGGCCGATTACGACAGCGCTGCCGCCGATCTCAAGGCGAAGCAGGCCGCGGTGGCGCAGCAGAAAGTGGTGGTGGCCAAGAAGCAGCTGCGTGCGCCGTTTGCCGGCCGCGCCGGCATCATCACCATCAGCCCCGGCGCCTACCTCAGCGCCGGCACCGCGGTAGTCACGGTGCAGCAGCTTGATCCGCTGCTGGTCGATTTCTACGTGCCGCAAAGCGAACTGGGTCGATTGCAGGTGGGCCAGACGGTGAACCTGAAGCTGGATGCGTATGCCAGCCGCGCTTTCACCGGCAAGCTCAGCGCGATCAACCCCAAGGTCGATCTCGGCACGCGCAACGTGCAGATCGAGGCGACCGTACCCAACCACGACAAGGCGCTCACCCCCGGCATGTTCGCCAAGGTCAGCGTCGATGCCGGCACTCGGCAGCAGCAGCTGACCCTGCCGCAGGCAGCGATCGTCTACAACCCCTATGGCGACACCGTGTACGTGGTGCAGCCGTCCAAGGGCAAGGACGACAAGGGCCAGCCGCTGTCGCCCACGGTGAAGCAGACCTTTGTCACGGTCGGCGACACCCGCGGCGACCAGGTGGCGATCGTCAAGGGCATCGACGCCGGTACGGTGGTCGTGACCAGCGGCCAGATCAAGCTGAAGAACGACGCGCCGATCGCGATCGACAACAGCGTGCAACCGGCCGACAGCGCCCATCCCGCGCCGCAGGAGCACTGAGCAAACGCCATGAAATTCACCGACCTGTTCATCAACAAGCCGGTGCTGGCGGTGGTCGTCAGCCTGCTGATCCTAGTGCTGGGCGTGCGCGCCGTCAGCAGCTTGACCGTGCGCCAGTACCCGAAGACCGAGAACGCCACGGTCACCGTCAGCACCGCGTACTACGGTGCCGATGCGCAGACCATGGCCGGCTTCGTCACCCAGCCGCTGGAGCAGGCAATCTCGCAGGCGCAGGGTATCGATTACCTGTCCTCCAGCAGCGTGCAGGGCGTGTCGACCATCACCGCGACCTTGCGCCTGAACTACGACGCCAACCGCGCACTGACCGAGATCACCACCCAGGTGAATTCGGTGAAGAACCAGATACCGCCGCAGGCGCAGCAGCCGGTGCTGAACGTGCAGACCGGCGAGACGATCGACGCGATGTACATGGGCTTCTACAGCGATGTGCTGCCCACCAACAACATTACCGACTACCTCGCACGGGTGGTCAAGCCCAAGCTCGATTCGGTCGAAGGCGTGCAGACCGCCGAGCTGCTCGGCGCACGCCAGTTCGCGCTGCGCGCCTGGCTCGACCCTTCCAAGATGGCCGCACATGGCATCACCGCCAGCGATGTGAACGCGGCACTGGCGTCCAACAATTACCTGGCCGCGGTCGGCTCCAGCAAGGGCCAGGCAGTGACGGTCGACCTGACCGCCGACAGCAACCTGCATTCGGTCGATGAGTTCAAGCAGCTGGCGATCAAGCAGGTCAACGGAGCGATCGTGCGGCTGCAGGACGTAGCCACGGTCTCGCTGGGCTCGGAAAGCTACGACTTCAACGTGGCCTTCAGCGGCAAGCGCTCGGTGTTCATCGGCATCAAGGTCGCGCCCGATGCGAACGTGCTGGACGTGGCCAAGCGCGTGCGCGAGGCGTTCCCCGACATCCAGAGCCAGTTGCCCAGCGGGCTGACCGGGCAGATCGTCTACGACGGTACCGAGTTCGTGAACAGCTCGATCAACGAGGTGGTCAAGACGCTGGCCGAGGCGCTGCTGATCGTCACCCTGGTGATCTTCCTGTTCCTCGGCAGCCTGCGTGCGGTGATCATCCCGGTGATCGCGATGCCGCTGTCACTGGTCGGCACCTTCTTCGTGATGCTGGCGCTGGGTTACTCGATCAACCTGCTGACCCTGCTGGCGCTGGTGCTGGCGATCGGCCTGGTGGTGGACGACGCGATCATCGTGGTGGAAAACGTCGACCGGCACATGAAAGAGGAGGGCAAGACGCCGCTGCAGGCGGCCCTGCTCGCCGCCCGCGAACTGGGCGGGCCGATCCTGGCGATGACGGTGGTGCTGATCGCGGTGTATGTGCCGATCGGTTTCCAGAAGGGCCTGACCGGCGCGCTGTTCAGCGAGTTCGCCTTCACCCTGGCCGGCGCGGTGACGGTGTCGGCGGTGATCGCGCTGACCCTGTCGCCGATGATGGCCTCGAAATTCTTCCGCAACGAGCAGGACAGCGGGCGCTTCGTGCAGTTCATCGACCGCCAGTTCGATCGCGTGCACCACGGCTATCAGCGCGTGTTGCACAACACGCTGTCGACCAAGTCGGTGATCCTGGTGATGAGCGCGCTGCTGCTGCTGGCCACCATCGCGCTGGGCATGACCTCGAAATCGGAACTGGCGCCGGAGGAAGACCAGGGCATCGTGGTTGGTCAGATCGTGGGCGCGCCGAACACCACGGCGCAGCAGATGAATGTCTATGCGACGCAGATGTTCGATCTGTCCAGACAGTTGCCGGAATACGAGCAGATGTTCCAGCTGACCGGCGTGCCCACCATCAACCAAGGCATCGGCGGCGTGCTGTTCAAGCCGTGGGACCAGCGGCACCGCAGCGCGCACGAACTGCAGCAGGTCCTGCAGGAGAAGTGGAACGGCATCGCCGGCGGCCGGGTGGCGGCGTTCCAGTTCCCGCCGCTGCCGGGCGCATCGGGCCTGCCGATCCAGGTGGTGATCACCACCACCGAGCCATTCGAGAACCTCAACGCGGTGGCCAGCGAAGTGCTGCAGAAGGCGCAGGCCAGCGGCAAGTTCTACTTCGTCGACTCCGACCTCAAGGTCGACAAACCGCAGAGCACGGTCAGCCTCGACCGCGACATGATCACCACGCTGGGGCTGACCCAGCAGGATGTGGGCGCCGCGCTCGGCTCGGCCCTGGGCGGCGGCTACGTCAACTACTTCTCGATCTCCGGTCGCTCGTACAAGGTGATCCCGCAGGTATTGCAGGTGGACCGGCTCAACCCGAACCAGGTGCTGGACTACTACATCCGCGTGCCGGACGGCTCGGTGATCCCGGCCTCGACCGTGGCGAAGATCACCAAGCAGGTTGTGCCGCAGTCGCTGAACCGCTTCCAGCAGCTGAACTCGGCCACGATCTCCGGCGTCAGCGGACTGTCGCAAGGCGATGCACTGACCTACCTGCGTGACCTGGTGAAGCAGGTGGCACCGACCGGCTACAACGTCGACTACGCCGGTCAGTCACGCCAGTTCACCCAGGAGTCCGGCGGTTTCGGCGCGACCTTGCTGTTTGCCGTGATCATCGTGTTCCTGGCCCTGGCCGCGCAGTTCAACAGCCTGCGCGATCCGATCGTGATCCTGGTCTCGGTGCCGCTGGCGCTGTTCGGCGCGCTGATCTTCGTCAACCTGTTCACCAGCCTCAACATCTACACCGAGGTCGGCCTGGTGACCCTGATGGGCCTGATCAGCAAGCACGGCATCCTGATCGTGCAGTTCGCCAACCATTCGCAACTCGCCGGCATGTCCAAACGCGAAGCGATCGAACACGCCGCGGCGGTACGCCTGCGACCGATCCTGATGACCACCGCGGCGATGGTGCTGGGTGTGCTTCCGCTAGTGATCGCCTCCGGCGCCGGCGCGGCAGGTCGCTTCAACATGGGCCTGGTGATTTCCACCGGCCTGGCGATCGGCACCGTGTTCACCCTGTTCGTGGTGCCGGCGTTCTACCTGCTGCTGGCCGCCGATCATCATGGCGGCCAGCCGTCGGACGATCCGCTGCTGGCGGGGCCGGAGCCGACGGTGCAGGCCTGAGCAACCGACAAAAGAAAGGCGCGGTCATCCGCGCCTTTCTTTTTGCAGTGTGATACGCCACCGGTGCGGTAGCGACCGCCGCTCAGTTGCGCGACTGCAGCTTCGACAGCAGGCGCAGCAGCTCCAGGTACAACCACACCAAGGTCACCACCAGCGCGAACGCGCCGTACCATTCCATGTACTTCGGTGCGCCCTGGTTGACACCGGTTTCGATCATGTCGAAATCAAGGATCAGGTTCAGCGCGGCGATCACCACCACGACCAGGCTGAAAGCGATACCGATGCCGCTGTGGCCGCTGATGAAGCCCATCGAGTGACCGAAGAAGCCCATCGCGAAGTTGGCCAGGTACAGCAGCATGATGCCGCCGGTGGCGGCGACGATGCCGAGTTTGAACTTCTCGGTGGCGCGGATCAGTCCGCTGCGATACGCCAGCAGCAGCGCCGCCATGGTGCCGAAGGTCAGGCCGACCGCCTGGATCACGATGCCGGGATAGCGCATCTCGAAGATCGCCGACAGCGCGCCGATGAAGACGCCTTCGACCAGCGCATACAGCGGTGCGGTAATCGGCGCCCAGGTCTTCTTGAACGAGGTGATCAGGGCCAGGATCAGGCCGCCGATCGCGCCGCCGAGCACCAGCGGGAGCATCGCCGGCATGCTGGCCGCGCCGCTGAACTGGCTCCAGCTGTACATCGCACCGACCAGCACCAGAATCAGCAGGAAGCCGGTCTTGTTGACCGTGCCGTTGATCGTCATGGCCTCGTCGCCATGCGCGACAACCGTGCCGCTGGCGGCGTCGAGGAAGGTGCTCTTGTTGAGTGCCGGGTTGCCGCTTTGCATGATGAACTCCCGTGAGATGCCGACCATCCTAGCTGCCCGCCACCGGCGGCGCACCCGCCCTGCGCGGATACGCCACTGCGCCGCGGCGCGGAAACTACGCGACAATGCGACCTTGCCGAATGCCGCGGAGTTCCAATGAATCCTTCCACCCTGCGTATCGCCACCCGCAAGAGCGCGCTGGCGCTGTGGCAGGCCGAGCATGTCGCCGCGCTGCTGCGCGCGGCGCATCCGGGACTGGCGGTGGAGCTGGTGCCGATGAGCACGCGCGGCGACGAGATTCTCGACCAGCCGCTGGCGACGATCGGGGGCAAGGGGCTGTTCCTGAAGGAACTGGAGGTGGCGATGCTGGAAGGCCGCGCCGATCTCGCGGTGCATTCGCTGAAGGACGTGCCGGCGCAGCTGGAGCCGGGTTTCGTGTTGCCGGCGATCCTGCCGCGCGCGGATGCGGCCGATGCGTTCGTCAGCAATGACTACGCCGATCTCGCCGCGCTGCCGCACGCTGCCCGGGTCGGCACCTCATCGCTGCGGCGGCAGGCGCAGCTGCGCGCGCTGCGGCCGGATCTGGTCCTGCTCGATCTGCGCGGCAATGTCGGTACCCGGTTGGGCAAGCTCGATGCCGGCGACTACGACGCGATCGTGCTGGCCTGCGCCGGGCTGGAACGGCTGGGTCTGGCCGCGCGCATCCGTTCGCGGCTGGCCGCACCGGACTGGCTGCCGGCGCCAGGCCAGGCAGCGATCGCGATCGAGGCACGCGACGACCATCCGGGCGTGCTGGGCCTGCTGGCTGCGCTCGACGACGCCGATACGCGGCTCACCATCAGCGCCGAGCGCGCCATGAACCAGGCGCTCGGCGGCAGCTGCACGGTGCCGGTCGGCGCCTGGTGCATGCTCGGCGAACACGGCCTGCATCTGCGCGGCATGGTCGGCGATGTGGCCAGCGGCCGCTTGCTGCACGCCGACGCCAGCGGTCCCAGCGATCAGGCACTCGCCCTGGGCCGCCAGGTCGCAGCGGCATTACTGGAACAGGGCGCCGGCGAACTGCTCGGGATTTGAGTCGCGCCACAACGCAAACGGCCCTCCCGCTCCACGCGGAAGGGCCGTCGCCGTCACGTTGCGCGGACCGCTGCCTAGAAGCTGTAGACCAGGTTGGTCGTGGTCAGCGTGTCCGTCTTCTTGACGCCCGCCAGCACGTCGCTGTTGTGGCGCACCTGGAAGCCGACTTTCAGCGCCAGCTTCCTGGTCATGCTGACCGCCAGACCGGCATCGTTCTGCAGGTAGGTGTTCTTCGAGCCCGCTTCCATCAGGAACGTGTCCTCGAACGCGGTGTTGTCGGTGAGCTTGTACTTGTAGTTGACCAGACCGCGGGCCACCATTTCGCCCTGCGTCGTCTGCCGCTGCGGCACCATCACACCATTGAGCAGCACGTCGACATCGGCCGGGCGGTAGCGCTTGTAACCCGGGCCGATTTCGAACGACAGCTCGTTGCGCTCGTCCTTCAACGCGATGTAGCCGTAACCGAGCGAGACCACGCCCTGCCACAGGTTGGCGCCGAAGTCGTCGTGCTCGTAACGGGCGGCACCGACGATGTAGCTGCGCGGATCGAGCTTGTAGCCGACCGAGGCGCCGCCGTCATAGCGGTTCGCGGTGGTATTGAACTGGTCGACCGTGTTGCCGGCCGAATCAACCACCTTCTGCTGGCTCTTGGAGCGCAGCATGTCGACGAAGAAATTGTTCTTCCACTGCTCGTTTTCCTGGTTCAGGCCGAGCTTGGCATTGATGTTCTGCGAACGCGTGTTGCCGGTGGCGGAGGCAAAACCGAACTCGCCCGAACCGGTCCAGCCACCATTGTTGGCAGCCGCGTTGGGGTCGGTCGAGGCATCCCGGGCCTGCGCGGCGAAGCTCGTGAAGGCGGCCAGCAGCAGGCCGGCGATCAGGGTCTTTTTCATCAGGAACAATCCGTTTGTTAAGTAATAGTAATGCGCTACCTTAACGGCACGGCTTGAACTCGCAATGAACGGAGCCGGCCCTCGACCGCCCATCCGTCAGCTCATGGGGGCCCGCAACAGCAGCGATTCGTACAAGTGGCGCTCCAGCCACTTGCCCAGCAGGCAGCTGGGTACCGCCAGTGCCGCCGCGATCAAATCCACCCCATCCTGCCTGGCCAGCAACAGGGCAATGCACGGAAATACGTAGGTAAACAGCGCTGCCACAAAGCGCGCCGGCTGCAATGCATGTTCATAGTCGGCGCTGCGTTGTGCACCCAGCCCGCCCAGGGCCTGCCAATCCTGGCCCTCCAGCAAACCCAGCAGCAACGCCAGCGTCAGCAACAGCAGGATCCACGGAGACAGGCCACGTGGAGCCACCAGTTCACCCTGGGCCAGGGTGCACAGCCAGAGCCACAGCCCACCGGCATAGCCGGCGAAGACCAGCCGGCTGAGCGGCAACGATGCCGCGGCGCGCTGCGAGGTCGGCGACAGTTGTCGACGAAAGCGATAGCCGGTGTAAGCCAGGCTGGCCACGCTGCACAACGCCAGTACCGCACCGGCCAGACGGGTCGCCCAGAAGATGTTGTCGCCGCGCACCAGCCCGGCCACGGCCAGCATCGGCAGAAAGGTCGCCAGTGCCAGCAGCGCCGCACGGGTCGGACGACTGTCCCGTCGCGGATACCAGCCATACCACCCCGATACCCCGCGCCATGGCAGGCAAGCCACCAGCAAGCCGACACCGACCAGCACGGTGCCCACGCACAGCGGCAGCAAGGTGCCGTTGCGGCCGGCTGGATACAATCCAAGCACCAGCGCCAACCCCAGCCACGCCCACAAGCCGTAGCCGCTGGCTGCCAGGATCCGCCACAACGGCGCCATCCACTCCGCACGCCAATACGTCGTCGGCCGATCCGCATCATTGGCGGGCTTGGCATTGTTCGGCAGTTCGCGGACAGGCTGCATGGATGAACCGATTGAAGGCGGAGAATTCGGAACAGGCGATCGCGCCACGGCCATCCGGATGGCTGGCGGGCTTGCGAGTACTGCAGCTCGCACCCATGCTACAACGCTGCACCCACGCATGCCTTGACGAAGTGCCATGGATCGCTACGAACGCATACTGACCCTGCACCGCCTGCTGAAGTCGGCGCATTATCCGATTCCGCTGTCGCGCCTGCTCGGCGAACTGGAGTGTTCGCGCGCCACGCTTTACCGCGACGTGGCCTTCCTGCGCGATGCGCTGGGCGCACCGATCGAGAGTGCCGGCGTCGACCAGGCCGCGTTCCGCTATGAAGTCGGCGAGGGCGAGAAGTTCGAGCTGCCGGGGCTGTGGCTGACCTCGGACGAACTGGCCGCACTGCTGGCCCTGAACGAATTGATCAGCCGCTCCGGTCCCGGCGTGCTGGCCGGTGCACTGGCACCGTTCAAGGCGCGCATCGAAGGCCTGCTGTCCGACCAGGGCAGCGGCAAGGCGTTGCCGATCGAACGGATCCGGGTGATCCCGTGGGGCGAGCGCAAGCTGGACCAGCAGGTATTCCGCATCGTTGCCGGCGCCGTGCTGGAGCGCAAACAGCTGCGCTTCCGTTATCGCGCGCGCACCACCAATGCCGACAGCCGCCGCACGGTGTCGCCGCAGCGGCTGACCCATTACCGCGACAACTGGTATCTGGATGTGTGGGACCACGACCGCGAGGCGTTGCGCAGCTTTGCGGTCGATCGCATCGTCGAGGCGCAGTCACTGGATGCGGCCGCCACCGATGTGGCCGAGACCGATCTCAACGACCTGCTCGCCTCCAGCTACGGCATCTTCGCCGGCAAGCCGAAGGCATGGGCGACCATCCGCTTCTCGTCGCACGCCGCGCGCTGGGTCGCCGACGAACACTGGCACTCGCAGCAGAAGGGCGAATGGCTGCCCGATGGCCGCTACGAGCTGAAAGTGCCCTACTCCAATTCGAAGGAGCTGCTGATGGACGTGCTCAAGTACGGCCCGGATGCGGAAGTGGTGGCGCCGCTGCCGCTGCGCGAGGAAATGAAGATCCTGCTGCAGCTGGCCCTGAGCGGCTACGCCCAGGCATAGAGAACGTCTCGTCCCGGCGACCGACTCCATCCAAACCGGCTGCACTAAGAAACGAACCTGCACGGCACGCCCGTCTCCTCTCCCCATCGGGGGAGGGAGCAAACGCGAAGGGCGCGTTGCCTTATCAAGGCGGATAAAACGGCCAGAACAGCGGGATCAGCCACATCGACAGCGCGCAGAAGATCAGGATCAGCGGGATGCCCACCTTCATGAAATCGGTGAAGCGGTAACCTCCGGCGTAATAGACCATGGTGTTGGTGGGATAGCCCACCGGCGTGGCGAACGAAGTGGCGGCGGCGAACGCCACGGCCACCACGAACGGCCGCGGATCCACGTTCATCGCATGCGCGACCGAGGCGGCGATACCCACCATCAGTACCACCGACGGGTTGTGTCCCATCAGTTCGGTGAGCAGCGCCGTCAGCAGGTACACCATCAGCAATGCCGCCAGCGGGCCATGCTCGCCGACCACGCCAAGCCCCATGTGCACCAGTGTCTGCGACAGGCCGCTCTGCTCGATCGCGATGCCCAGCGGCAGGATTGCACCGAGCAGGATGATGATCTTCCAGTCGATGCCCTCGTAGACGTCTTTACGGCCAAAGCATCCGGTCAGTGCCATCGCGGTGGCACCGCAGATCGCCGCGATCGGGATCGGCAGCCAGTGCAGGCCGGAACTGATCACCACCGCGGCCATGATCGCGACGGCGTACCAGGCCTTGCGTGGCGTGCGATGGGCTTCCTCGCGTTCGCTCAGCACGATGAACGCCTCGTCGTTGCGCAGGTTGGACAATGCCTCCTCACCCACCAGCACCAGCAGCACGTCGCCCACCGCGAGGCTGACGTCGCTGAGCTTGTCGCGCAGCAGCTGGCCGCGGCGGTGGATCGCCAGCGTCACCGCGTCGTAGCGCCAGCGCAGGCCGATTTCATCCAGCCGGCGCCCTTCCATCGGGCTGGCGGGCGCGACCATCAGCTCGACCATCACGCGCAAGTGATGGGCATCCTGCAGGTAGCGGCGGTCCGGCGCATTGCGCAGTCCGGCGCCACGCCGGAAATCCTCGATCTTCTCCCAATCGCCGCGTACCAGCAGCACGTCGCCGACGGCGATTTGCTGGCTGCGCGGCGACCACATGCGCTTCTCGCCACGCAGCAGCTCCAGCGGATACACGCCAAAGCGCTCGCCAAGCCTGGCGTCGGCGATGCTGCCGCCAAGCAGTGATGACTGCTCGGTCACTTCGAGTTCGGTCACGTATTTTCCGATGTCCTCCTGCTCGGGCATCTCGGCATCCACCTGGCGCGGCAGCAGCCAGCGGCCGACCAGCATCAGATAGACGATGCCGACCACCGCCAGCACCATACCCATGCGGGTGAACTCGAACACGCCGAACGCCGCCATGCCGTGCTTCTGCGCCAGGCTGTCCGCCAGCAGGTTCGACGACGTGCCGATCAGCGTGCACACACCACCCATCTGCGCGGCGTAGGCCATCGGCATCAGCACACGCGCGGGCGAGGTATGCGTACGCTGGCACACGCGCAAGGCCAGCGGCAGGAAGGTGGCGACCAGCGCGATGTTCTTGATGAAGGCACCCAGCGGCGCGATCGCCAGCATCAGCGCCAGGGTCAGCAGCCACGGCCGCTTGATCCGCATCAGCAACCTAGTCAGGGGCTCCAGCGCGCCGGAGCGTTCGATGCCCAGGCTCAGCGCGAACATCGCCGCCACCGTCACCGTAGCCTCATTGCTGAATCCGCTCAGCGCCTCGACCGGACTGACGATGCCTAGGATCACCAGTGCCGCCAGCACGAGCAATGCCACCAGATCGATGCGCAGCTTCTCGCTGGCGAACAGGCCCATCGCCACCACGATCACGGCCACCGTGGCCCATGCCTGCCAACTCATGCGCCAGCTCCACGACGGAACGGCGATCGGAAAGGGATTCGACAAACGGAAGGCATGCGTGATTCCAGGACTTGTTGCCGCTGCGGCTTGGCTTCATCCTAACCAGCCGGCGCCGTCTTGGCTCGATATTCACCGTGATTCCTGCCACCGGCGCCATGTCACGTGGACGCGGAAGACCGCATGATCCCGGCAACGCACGCTATTCGTGATTGAATGTCCGCCATGAACGTCGTCGATACTTCCGCCCTGCCGACAGCCCCGGAGCCACCCACCGGAACACGCAAGCCCACCGTGGCACTGGCGCTTGGCGCCGGTGGCGCGAAAGGGCTGGCGCATATCGGTGCGATCGAGGAGATTGCGGCGCAGGGGTTCGAGATCACCGCCATCGCCGGCACCTCGATGGGTGCGCTGATCGGCGGCGTGTATGCCATGGGCAAGCTGGACGTGTATCGCGACTGGGTCTGCACGCTGGCCAAACTCGACGTGTTCAGGTTGCTCGACTGGACGTTCTCCGGTGGCGGCCTGATCAAGGGCGAGAAGATCATCGGCACCATGCGCGAGCTGATCGGCGACGTCAGCATCGAGGAATTGCCGCTCGCCTTCACCGCGGTCGCCACCGATCTCGATCGCGAACGCGAGGTATGGCTGACCCGTGGTTCGCTGTTCGACGCGATCCGCGCCTCGATCGCAATCCCCACCGTGTTCCGACCACACCATATTGATGGGCGCCGACTGGTCGACGGCGCGCTGCTGAATCCGGTGCCGGTGACGCCGCTGATCCGCGATCCGGCCGATTACCTGTTTGCCGTCAGCATGGATGGCCCGGCGCAAATGACTCCCATCGTGATCGACGAGGTCGACCCGGCCGACGAAGGCGGCTTTCGGCACCGCGTCGGCGGATTCTTCGGGCGGATGCTGCCGCACAGCGAAGGCAAGCCGCGCGAACCGGGTGCGCTGGATCTGCTCTACCAGTCGATGGATCTGATGCAGGCGAATCTCTCGCGGCTGCGGCTGGCGGCGTACGAACCCGATCTGCTGATCCAACTGCCACGCAACATGTCGACCGCCTACGAGTTCTATCGCGCCCGCGAACTGATCGAACGCGGCCGTGAACAGGCACGGGAAGCGCTGGCCACCTGGTCGAAATCCGCAACGCCGCTGCGCCCGTCGTAAGTCGACGCGGCCTCAGCGCGGGCCGTGCATGCGCAACCAGTTTTCCAGGTACGCCTTCAACGCGACGGCGTTGTTGTGCTCCTCGTCGCGCGCTCCGTAGAGCAGGGTGACCGGGTGTCGCGCCGCGCGCTCGGCCAGCGGGCGCCAATGCTCGGCGGCGGCATCCAGCTCGCTGGCATAGCGATGGCGGAACCCGTCCCAACGCGCCGGATCGTGCCCGAACCACTGGCGCAGCGCCGTGGACGGCGCCAACTCCTTCGCCCACTGGTCCAGCGACACCGCTTCCTTCTTCAGTCCACGCGGCCACAACCGATCGATCAACACACGATAGCCATCGGCTTTCGCGGCCCGTTCGTAGACACGTTTGACGGCGATGCTCATGGACGATGTCCCGCAAGGGAGACCGCCAGCATACGACGACCGGATCAGCACAACATGACGTGGATCAGAGTTCCTCGACTCAGAGCTCTTCGACCCTGGTCACCTTGCCGCGGCGCATCAGCCACGCCACCCCGCGCAGGTCGGCCAGGCCGACCCACAGCCGGTCCAGCATGCCGTACTTGGACACGCCGGCGGTGCGCGGACGATGACTGACCGGCACGCTCTGGCTCTGGAAGCCGGCGCGCTTGACCAGCGCCGGCAGGTAGCGGTGCATGTGGTCGAAGTAGGGCAGGCGCAGGAACACCTCGCGATCGAACAGTTTCAGGCCGCAACCAGTATCCGGCGTGGCGTCCCGCAGCATGCGCGAGCGCACCGCATTGGCGATCTTCGAGGAGATCCGCTTGTTGAAACTGTCGCGACGGGTGGTACGCCAACCGGCGAACAGCCGCGTTTCGGCGGCAGCAGCGGCGCGCGCGGCCAACAGCTTCGGAATATCGGCCGGATCGTTCTGGCCGTCGCCATCGAGCGTGGCGATCCACGGCGACCTTGCTTCACGCACACCATTCCACACCGCGGTGCTCTGACCGCTGCGGGTGACGTGATGCAGCACGCGCAGTTCCGGATGGCTGGATTTCTGCGCGGCCAGCACCGCACGACTGTCGTCGCTGGAATCGTCATCGATGTAGATGACTTCGTAATCGACCCTGCCGCGCAGCGCGGTGGCGATTTCGGCGAGCAGCGGCGGGATATTGTCGCGCTCGTTGAAGACGGGAACGACGACGGAGAGTTGCGGCATGGGGGAAGCCTTTCAGCAGGGGCAACGGCTGCACTCGGCGCAGCAGGAATGCAGTTTAATGCCAAGCGGGACAGCACGTTTCGTCGATGCTATGGAGTGCTCCTCCCCCTGCGAGCAGGGGGAGGCCGGGAGGGGGCAAAGCTTTTGACCTTGCGTGGCGAAGAGCAACCCCTCCCCAACCCTCCCCTGCTTGCAGGGGAGGGAGCAAAAGCCTCAGCGGATCTTGCCGAGAATCCCGTCCAGTTCGTCGTTGCTGTGATAGTGGATCACCAGCTTGCCGCGGCCGCCGCGGCCCTGCGCCAGTTCGACCCGGGTGGCGAAGCGCTCGCTGAGCTGACGCTCCAGATCCGCGACGTTGGCGTCGCGCGATGGCGCGCTCTTGGCCTTGCCCTTCGGCGCCTGTTGCGCGCGGCGCGCAGCTTCTTCCAGCTCGCGCACACTCCAGCCGTGGCGCGCCGCTTCCAGCGCCAGCCTTTCGGCGTCGTGTTCGGGCAGGGTCAACAGGCAACGGGCGTGACCCATTTCCAGCTTGCCTTCGTCGAGCAGTCGCTTGATCGACTCCGGCATCTCGGTGAGCCGCAGCATGTTCGACACCGATGCGCGCGAGCGGCCGACCGCGTCGGCGGCCTGCTGGTGGGTGAGGTCGAAGTCATCGATCAGCCGCTTCAACGCGTCGGCTTCTTCCAGCGGGGTAAGGTCCTGACGCTGGATGTTCTCGATCAGTGCCATTGCCGGGACGGCTTCTTCGGACACTTTCTTGATCAGCGCCGGAATCTCGGCCAGCTGGGCACGCTGCGCGGCGCGCCAGCGGCGTTCGCCGGCGATCAGCTCGTAGCTGTTCCTGCCGAGTTCGCGCACCACCACCGGCTGGATCACACCCTGTGCCTTGATCGACGCGGCCAGTTCGTCCAGCGCCTCGTCGTTCCAGTGCCGGCGCGGCTGGTACTTGCCGGGCTGGATCTGCTGGATCGGCAGCATGCGCAGCTCGCCTTCCTGCGCCAGCACGGACGGCGCAGCCTCGCCATCGCCGCCGAGCAAGGCATCGAGCCCGCGTCCCAATCCACGTTTCTTCGCAGCAGCCATGCTTTATTCCTGATGGTTGGCGGCCGGCGCCTTGAGCGTCGGACCGCTGTCGCCGTGCGCAGGTGTTGCCGCCGACGGTTCAATGTCTTCGACCGGGCCGACCGGATCGGTGCGGGTCAGCGCGCGTTCGCGCCGGATGATTTCGCCGGCCAGGCCGATGTAGGCGATCGCGCCGCGCGAGCTGCGGTCGTACAGATGGATCGGCTGGCCGTGGCTGGGCGCTTCGGCCAAGCGCACGTTGCGCGGGATGATCGAGCGCAGCACCTTGTCGCCGAAATGCTGGGTGAGCTGGGCGGAAACCTCGTTGCCGAGGTTGTTGCGCACGTCGTACATGGTGCGCAGCAGGCCCTCGATCTCCAGCGTCGGATTCAGCCGATGACGCACTGCCTTGACCGTGTCGAGCAGGCTGGACAGCCCTTCCAGCGCGAAGTACTCGCACTGCACCGGGATCAGCACACCATCGGCGGCGGTCAGCGCATTCAGGGTGAGCAGGTTCAGCGACGGCGGGCAGTCGATCAGGATGGTGTGGTAGTTCGCCGAAACCTTCGCCAGCAATTCCTTCAGCCGGTGCTCGCGCGCCAGCGCATCCATCAGCTTCAGCTCGGCGGCGGTGAGGTCGCCGTTGCCCGGCAGCAGGTCGTAGTGCGCGTCGGTGGGCACGATCGCCGCGCTGATCTCCACTTCCTCCAGCAGCACCTCGCAGCCACTGGCCTTGATCTCGCGCTTGTTGATGCCCGAAGCCATGGTCGCGTTGCCCTGCGGATCGAAGTCGACCAGCAATACCTTGCGCTTCGCGGCGGCCAGCGCAGCGGCGAGATTGACGGCAGTGGTGGTCTTGCCGACGCCGCCTTTCTGGTTGGCGACAGCGATGATGCGGGCCATGGATGGATAGCTACCGTACGCAGGAGAGGGTTTAGTGTAATGCCTCACTCCGCCGAGTGCCGCCCGCCCTCAGGCGCCGATCCGCGCGCCGCTGGCGGCATCGAACAGGTGCAGCCGCTGCGCCACCAGACCCAGTGGTACCGTGCTGCCCGGCTCGGGCAAGGCCCGCGGAGACACCCGAGAAACCAGCGCCTGCGCACCATGGCGCAAGTTGAGGAAAATCTCGTTACCGACCGGCTCCAGCACCTCCAGCTGGGCGCTGAGTGCGGCATCGCCGGCGTCCTGCGGCTGCAGGTCCTCCGGGCGGATCCCCAGCACCACCTCGCGATCGCGCCACGCTTCCCATGCCGCCGCCTGCGGCGGCTGGCCCAGCGCGATAACGCCGTGCGTGGTGGCGAGCACCCAGCCGTGATCATTACGCAGCGTGCCGTGCAGCAGGTTCATCGCCGGGCTGCCGACGAAGCCGGCGACGAACAGGTTGGCGGGTTTCTCGTACAGGTTCATCGGCGTGTCGATCTGCTGGATCACCCCGCCGTCGAGCACCACGATGCGCTGGCCCAGTGTCATCGCCTCGATCTGGTCGTGGGTGACGTAGATCATGGTGGCCTTGAGCTGGCGATGCAGCCGCGCGATCTCCACCCGCATCGACAGTCGCAGCTTGGCGTCCAGATTGGACAGTGGCTCGTCCAGCAGAAACACCTTGGGATTGCGCACCAGTGCACGGCCCAGCGCCACGCGCTGGCGCTGGCCGCCGGACAGCGCGGCCGGCCGCGAGCTGAGCCGCGCTTCCAGCTCCAGTGTCTTGGCCGCCGCGGCCACCCGCTGATCGATGTCGGCCTGCTTGTGGCCGCGCAGCTTCAGGCCGAAGCCGAGGTTCTCGGCCACCGTCATGTGCGGGTACAGCGCGTAGTTCTGGAACACCATCGCGATGTCGCGATCCTTCGGCGCCACCTCGTTGACCACGCGGCCATCGATGCTGAGCGTACCACCGCTGATCGTTTCCAGCCCGGCGATCATCCGCAGCAAGGTGGTCTTGCCGCAGCCGGACGGCCCCACCAGCACCAGCAACTCGCCATCGGCGATCTCGAAACTGGCCCCGGCCACGCCCACGTTGCCGTTGGGGTAGGTCTTGCGCAGCTGGTCCAGTTGTACGGCGGCCATCGCCATCTCCGGTGCGTAGGAACGTGGGTGGTAGAAACATTCGCAACAAAAAGTCCTCTGCGCGAGGACAGTTTTTCGTCAATTCGCCGGTCCATAGTGGTTCTATGGGCCAAGAAGTGGCGGAAAAATGGACCGCGCAGAGGGCTTTGCAGTCCGGATGGCTTCTACCACCCACGTTCCGCTAGGCCGCTTCGGCCGTCCCGCCGAAGCATGCGCTTGTCTGCACATCGGCGGGGCATTGGGCTATTCTGCCCATGTAATCGTTTACATCAAGCATTTTAGTCGCAGGTGTCCGCATGACCCGCCCCAGCTTCCGCTTTCCCGACGGCTTCCATTGGGGTGCCGCCACCTCGGCCTACCAGATCGAAGGTTCGCCACTGGCCGATGGCGCCGGCCCCAGCATCTGGCAGCGCTTCGCGCATACGCCGGGGATGATGAGCAACGGCGACACCGGTGATATCGCCTGCGACCACTACAACCGCTACAAGGGCGATGTGCAGCTGATGAAAGCGCTGGGCCTGCAAGGCTACCGTTTCAGCATCAACTGGGCGCGGGTGCTGCCCGAAGGCACCGGCAGGGTCAACGCCAAAGGGCTGGATTTCTATTCGCGGCTGGTCGACGAGCTGCTGGAGAACGGCATCGTACCGAACGCCACGCTGTTCCACTGGGATCTGCCGGCCGCACTGGACGATCGCGGCGGCTGGCTCAACCGCGACATCGCGCACTGGTTCGCCGAATACGCGGAAGTGATGTTCAAGGCGCTGGACGACCGCGTGCCGCGTTGGGCCACCCTCAACGAACCGTGGGTGGTCACCGACGGCGGCTACCTGCACGGCGCATTGGCGCCGGGCCATCGCAGCAAGTACGAGGCGCCGATCGCTGCGCACAACCTGATGCGCGCCAGCGGCGCCGGCATCCAGGCGTATCGCGCGCATGGCAAGCATGAGATCGGCGTGGTGTTCAACATCGAGCCGAAGTATCCGCACTCGGACAGCAGCGAGGATCTCGCCGCGACCCGCCGTGCGCACGCCTACATGAACCAGCAGTTCGCCGATCCGGCGCTGCTCGGCAGTTATCCGCCCGAACTGAATCAAATCTTCGGCGACGCCTGGCCGGATTTCCCGGCCGACGATTTCAAGCTGACGAACCAGAAGGTCGACTTCGTCGGCATCAACTACTACACCCGCGCCGTGGTGAAGCACGATGCCAACGCGTATCCGCTGAAGGCCGTGCCGGTGCGCCAGCCGAACAAGACCTATACCGAAACCGGCTGGGAAGTGTTCGCGCAGGGCCTGACCGATACGCTGACCTGGTTCAAGGATCGCTACGGCGACATCCCGCTGTACATCACCGAAAATGGTTCGGCGTTCTACGATCCGCCGGTGGCCGAGGACGGCTTGCTCGACGATCCGCTGCGCACCAACTATCTGCGCAAGCACCTCAAGGCACTGCACAACGCAATCAAGGCCGGGGTGAACCTGAAGGGTTATTACGCCTGGTCGCTGATGGACAACCTGGAGTGGTCGCTCGGTTTCTCCAAGCGCTTCGGGCTGTACCACGTCGACTTCGCCACCCAGCAGCGCACGCCGAAAGCCACCGCGAAGCTGTATGCGCAGGTGATCGAGAGCAACGGCAGCGTGCTGGACGAATGAAATCGGTGACGCGATGAAGCTTTTGCCGTTCACCCCCGGATCAAGTCCGGGGCAGGCTCTGAGCCTAGCCGCTTAGCGGCGAAGGGGTGCGCAGCTTCGACTTCGCGCCTTCGGCGCTACGCTCAGCACGAACGGAACCAAAGTTAAAGTTCGAAGCGCGCTTAGGTCAGGCTCGCCCGAGTACCAGCAGATGGCGTTCGGCCGGCAGTCCCGGCACCGCCAGTTCGTGCATGCCGCGCACTTCGAATCCCGCCGGAATCCCCGGCAATTCGTCGTCCGGCCGCTTGCCCTTCATCGCCAGCCAGATGCCGTCCGGCGCCAGCAGATGGCCACCCCAGCCGAGCATGTCGGCCATGCTGGCGAACGCCCGCGCGGTGATGCAGTCGTACTGGCCCTCGACATCCTCCACCCGCGACTGCACCGCACGCACGCCATCAAGCTTGAGCGCGCGGATCGCCTCGCGCAGAAAGCGCACCTTCTTGCCATTGGAATCGACCAGCAGGATCTGGCGCCCGGGTGCGGCAATCGCCAACACGATGCCGGGCAGGCCCGGACCCGTGCCCAGGTCAGCTAGGGTCTGGCCTTGCACGAACGGAAGGATCGCCAGCGAATCGAGCAGATGACGGGTGATCATCTCCGCCGGATCGCGCACAGCGGTAAGGTTGTAGGCCGCGTTCCAGCGTTCCAGCAAGGCCTGATAGTCGAGCAGCCGCGGCACCGCGTCGGCCGGCAGGCTCAGCCCCAGTGCGGCAATGCCCTGTTCGAGTTGTACCTGCAAGGCGTCGCGCGCAGCCATGATGCTTTCCTGTAATCCGGGGCCGGCAGTATCCCGGCCACGCGATGACGATGCCAGCACTGATGCAAGCCGACAAAAGAAAACCCGCCGAAGCGGGTCGCAAGATTCACAAATCCCCTGTGGCGTGGGCGCTCTCGGTCGCCCTGACGCGATTCAGGATTCAGGCCACATCGAGTTCAACCCGGGTCACCAACATGCCGCGCTCGCGCAGCGCGCTGTTCAAGGACTGCTTCACGCGTGCGCCCAGGTCGCGACGATCGGCCTGATCGGCCGCCGGCTCACCGCGCAGGGCTTCATGCGCACCACGGCGGATCAGCTGATCGACCTGCTCGAACACGGCATCGGCACGCTCCGGCTCCAGCACCTGCCAGTACACCGTGCCCCGCACGTCGTGGGCATTGGCCAGCGGCTCCTCAAAACGAAGCGTCTGGCCGGCCAGATTGATCTTGTGCGCGACCCGATCCAGCAACGGCAGCACCAGATGCATGCCTGCCTGCAGCAGGCGCACCGGCTTGCCGTGCCGATACAGGCTGTAGACCTGGCCGGCCGGCACAACCTTGATCGCGCTGGCGATCAGCACGGCAGGCAGCAGGAGCAGCAAGGTCAACAAAGTCATCATGATTTGTAAAAACAGCAACTTGGCTGTGATTTCTTCACTGTCATGGGAGCTTGAGGATACAGTGGTCTGAACCCACAAAGATTAACCTTGATTTAACGGCAAAATGGATTTTTTAACAACTGCCGGGAACTAATGAAAGTGAGACGCCCTCGGCAAATCCTGCAAATCGCGAAATCGGTTGTCGACTGCCCATATTGTCGAAGCCCAGTGCCCACTGGCACATCTGCTGGCCGGCCTGGGTGTAGAAGTAATGCGTCGTGTACCACCGACGGCCGGACCCATCGCAGGCTAGGTATCGCTACCAGCAATCTGGGTCAGCTGGCTCTTCTGGTCGAACACCAATGTGGTCGCGTTCTTGCCAGTGACGTTGCCGCGGTTGCCGATGTCCATCGGGCAACTCCTCGTCCGTCATGGAGATGGCAACAGCCGCCCTCACCATACGAAGAGAGTCGATTCCCATGAACACGTTCAAGCGCGTGTACCTTCCTGTCATCGCTGCGGTAGTGGCCGCGTTCATCATCAGCGCTATCTGGTACAGCCCGATGCTATTTGGCAGGCAGTGGATCCAGTTGCGTAGCGAGGCGTTACATGTTGTTCCCAATGCACAGATCGCGCCTTGGAAACCATTCGTCGAATTCGCGAGGGAAATCCTGATCGCTTGTGTGCTCGCTCGCTTCATTGCCAGGCTCAAGATCGATCGGGTATCGGAGGCACTGTCCTTTGGCCTTTGGATTTGGATGGGATTTCCGGTAGCCATGCTCGTCGGTGCCAGCTTGTGGGACAACAAGCCTTGGGCGTTGGGCCTGATTCACGGCGGAGATTGGCTTACAAAAATGTTGGCCATGTCGGTGGTGATCGTGCTGACGCGGCGTTGGACGGCTCCACGACATGCGTCCATGGGAGAGTTCTACGGCAACCGCGCGTCCACATAACTGGCTCGCAGCATTCGTCGAGTCGCCGCGCGCTACAACCATGTGGCGCGGCTGGGGGCGCTCTGCCAACGCAACGACACATCGCGTTCGCGCGACCGGCTTGTCCGAACCCAATGCGTGTGCGACTCGACGCAACAGCTTCGCTATCCCGGATCAACTCGCCGAGTCGCGCCATGGCGGTACCGCAAAAGCTAAAGGCTGGGGAATCTTCGCGCAGAGGTTCGTACGCGTTGCTTGGCGAGTTCGGCCCGGTCAATGTCGCCGACCCGCTGATCGGTCGGCGCACCATCAAGTGAGCGCAAACAACATATGCCTATCGCCAGCGAAGCCCTGTTTGGCGCCAATTGGCGTCACTTGGAAGCTTATTGATGTCAGTTGACGCCAGCAGCGATTGATTCGCGCTTCAACAATACGGCCTCAATCAAAGCGTTATACGAACTGACATTGATAAGACGTGCCGACAGTCGGCAAATCCTGCAAATCGCGAAATCGGTGGCGGCGCGACGCACGGCTACCGGCGGTTGTTGCGTTGCCACAGCATGATTTTCAGCACGCGAGTCAGCACCATCAGCCGCCAGTCCAGTGTTTTGCCGTCGAGCCCGTTCGAACAACAGAGCCAACATCTTGCAGCGCAGCAGAAGTCCTGTTTTTACAGGCACTTTACAACTCTTTATGAAAACGATTACGTTGGCGCCACCACAAGGTTTCAGGGCATCCCGGCAACTCTCCAATGGCAGCGGCAACCATCAAAGACGTAGCGCGGGAAGCCAAGGTATCCGTGGCCTCCGTTTCGCGTGCCTTGAATGATGGTCGCGGGGTGACTGCCGAGACCAGCCAGCGTATTCGTGAGGCCGCGATACGCCTGCGTTATGTACCGCACGCCGCAGCGCGTACGCTGATCACCCGCCGCACGAACACCATCGGTGCGCTGTTGCCGGACCTGTATGGGGAGTTCTTTTCCGAACTGATCCGCGGCATCGATCTGGCCGCACGGGCACGCGGGCTGCACCTGCTGGTCTCCAGTTCGCACGATGACGCCGATGCCGCCGCCACCGCCCTGCGCGCGATGCAGGGCCGGGTCGATGGCTTGCTGCTGATGTCACCGCATGCCGATGCCGCCTTCCTGCAGCAGAACCTGCCGCATGGCCTGCCCACGGTGCTGATGAACACCCGGCTGGCCGGCGCCGACTATTGTGCGTTGTCGGTGGACAACGATGGTGGCGCCCGTTTGATGGTCGAACACCTGCTGGCACTCGGCCACCGGCGGATCGTGTTTATCCAGGGTCCGCCCGGCAACCGCGATGCCACTGAACGGGAGCTCGGCTACCGCGAAGCACTCACCAGCCATTCGCCGGACAGCCCGGTGACCATGCTGCGCGGCGACTTCAGCGAGGACTCCGGCTACCGCGCCGGACAGCAGGTACTGGCGATGCGGCCACGACCGGATGCCGTGTTCGCCGCCAACGACATGATGGCGATCGGTTGCATGGCGGCATTGCGCGACGCCGGTATCTGCGTGCCCGAGGAAATCGCCATCGGCGGCTTCGACGACGTGCCGATGGCGCGTTACGTGACGCCACCGCTCACCACGGTCCAGGTGCACATCGCCGAACTCGGCGGCCAGGCCATGGAGCTGCTGGGCGAACAGATCGACAATCCAGACAGCGTGATGGCCGGCATCCACCGCCGGGTCACCGCCCAGCTGGTGGTGCGTGTATCCAGCGGGGCACCGCTCGTCTAGCGGACAGACATCAGGACCGGCGCAGGACGGCACCGGCTGGAACCGCCTCGACACCAGGCGATTCCGTGTCAACGGATCGTGGGAGCGTTCCGCTCACGGGCAACACAAAGCAACGCAACAACAAGACAGTCCGAACTACTTGCACCGATTAAGGGAGAGGGTCAGGTCATGGTCAATCAACGCATGCTATCCAAGCAGATCTCGCTGGCTTTCGCCGGCTTGCTCGCCACCACACTTTCACTACCGGGCATCGTCAACGCCCAGAACAGCACGGCAACCCTGCGCGGCCATATCACGGCGCCGCAAGGGCAGGTACCGACCGACGTCGTCGCCACCAATACCGCGACCGGCTTCGTCAACAAATCGAAGGTCACCGCCGACGGCAACTACACCCTGGTCAGCCTGGCTCCAGGCAGCTACAACATCGTGGCCAGCGGCAACGGCAGCAATGCGAGTCAGACCGTGACCGTACATGTAGGCCAGTCGCTTACCCTGAACCTCAACACGGTTCCGGCTCCGACTGCGGCCACCGCCAATGCCACCAACCTGCAAGGCGTCACCGTCAGCGCCACCGCGCTGACCGAGACGCGCACTTCGGAAGTGGCGCAGAACATCTCGCAGGCGCAGATCGCCAACCTGCCGCAGAACGAGCGCAACTTCCTCGATTTCGCCCAGCTGGTGCCGGGCGTCACCATCTCGCATGATCCCACCCAGAAGTCGTTTTCCTCGGGTGGTCAATCAGCCGAGAATGTAAACGTTTTCATCGATGGTGCCAGCCAGCGCAACGACATTCTCAAGGGCGGCCTGGTCGGACAGGACTCCAGTCGCGGCAATCCGTTCTCGCAGGAAGCGATCGCCGAATATCGCGTGCTGACGCAGAACTACAAGGCTGAGTACGAGCAGGCCGGCACCGCCGTCATCACGGCCATCACCAAGTCGGGCAGCAACGAGTTCCACGGTACGGTCTACGACTATTTCCAGAACCAGTCGATGATCGCGCAGGATTCCTTCGACAAGAAGAATCACGTGAAGAAGCCCGACTACAAGCGCCAGCAGCGCGGCTTCAACCTCGGCGGTCCGATCTTCAAGGACGAATTGCTGTTCTTCATCAACTACGAAGAGCGCAAGGACGTCAACAATAACAGCGTGTCGATCATCGACCCGCGCTTCTCGCAGTACAACGGCACCTTTTCCGCACCGTTCAACGAGAAATCCTGGTTTGGCAAGTTGAGCTGGCAGGCCAACGAGAACAACACCATCGATCTCAGCTATTCCGACCGCAAGGACAAGGAAATACTGGGCTTCGGCGGCACAACGACCTATCAGGGGCGCACCGAGCGCAACAACGATGTCAGCGACCTGCTGTTGAAGTGGAGTTCGTATGGCGACAACTGGACCAACGACCTGCTGCTCGACAGCGGTCGCTACAAATTCAATCCCACCGCTGCCGAACCCAACCTGATCCAGCAGATCTACGAGCCGAACATCGCGATACTTGGCGGCGCTGTCGGTCTGCAGAACAAGTCCCAGGATCAGACCACCCTGCGTGATGATCTGACCTTTACCGGCCTGTCCTGGCACGGCGACCACACCGTGAAAATGGGCGTCAAATATTCCAGTTACAGCATCAACCTGCTGCAGAACAACAATGCCGTGCCGTCGTACAACTATCAGATCGGGCCGACCTATCCCGGCGGCTTCACCAGCCCTTACCGCGCCGTATATGCGCCACTCGGCACCGGCGCCCAGCTGCACGACAATCAGTTGGGCGCGTACATCCAGGATGACTGGGATATCACCCAGCGCCTGCAGCTCAATCTGGGCGTACGCTGGGATTACGAGACCAATGCGCTCAATGACGACTACGTGACGCCCGCGGCGCAGATCCCGATCCTCGACTACCTGGGCCTGCAGAACAACATCAGCACCGGGCACGAGCGCAAACCCGAGAAGGACCAGATCCAGCCGCGCCTCGGCTTCTCGCTGGACCTCAGCAAGGACGGCGACCAGAGCACGACCCTGTTCGGCGGCGCCGGTCGCTACTACTCGCGCACGCCGTTCGATTGGCTCAGCCAGGAACCGATCCACTCACAGGTACCGAACTACACGTTCCAGTTCAGTCCGGGCGGCGTGACCCCAGGGACGATTGCGTGGGATCCGAAATACCTCTCCGCTGCAGGGCTGAATCAACTGCTGGCTTCCGGCAGTGCAGGCTTCAGCCAGGAAATCGACACGGTCAACAACAAGACCAGGTCGCCATACACGGACCAATTCAGCCTTGGCATAAAGCAGGTACTCGGTGACTGGACCGGCTCGCTGACCCTGAGTCGCGTGCTGGGCTACCGCCAGTTCACCTGGTTGTGGAATCGCAAGGTGGCGCCGGGCTTCTCACTCGACGACCTGCCGGGCAGTCCGTATGGCGTGGTGCTGCACAACGGCTACAAGAAGACCCAGGCCAGCAGCGTGCTGGTCAGCGTGAGCAAGCCATACACCACCGCCTCGGGCTGGGGTCTGGACGTGGCCTACACCTATCAACGGGCACGTCAGCAGGGCAATGACAACTACTCGCTCGACTACGTCAATCCCGCCGGCTATCCCGCCGATCATGTCGGTCCGAAGCACAATCTGGTGATCAGCGGCCAGGTGCACGGGCCGTGGGACACCCGCTTCAGCGGCATTTTCACCTACAACTCGGGTACGCCGTTTGACGTGTTCAAGGGCACCGCGACCTGCGACTACAACTGCAGCTATTTCCACAATGCAGAGTACGGTCGCGCGTACGTCAACCTCGACCTGGCCATTTCCAAGGAATTCCGCTGGGGCCAGAGCCAGGCTTTGCAGTTGCGCTTCGACGTGTTCAACGTGTTCAACCGCGATGTCATCAATGGCTACAACGGCGGCTTCTACGACCCCAACTTCGGTCAGGCCACAAGCGCCGATCCGAACCAGACCCGCCGCTTCCAGATCGGCGCACGTTACTCGTTCTAAACCACTGCGCGGCATGGCTGGACTGCCGCTTCACTTGTCCGCCCGCACACCGCGGGCGGACGTCCGGATGGCCCCGTTTAAACGGGGTTGATAAAGGTTTGAAAGGGGCCCCACCCCCCAATTAAGGCAGTTAAAAAAAGTTTTTTTTTAAAACGGATTGATTGGTTGCC
>CBIHNO010000016.1:0-82634 GCA_966211915.1 uncultured Rhodanobacter sp. | reverse complement strand
CATCAACGGCCGATTTCTCTACCTTAGGCCGCTACAAATACGGGGATAAGGTCAATCGTGACTCTGTCTGACATTGGGCATACGGCTGAACTCGAGAAGTGGTCGCATTCTCTCGGTGCCGAAGTTACACACTTGCAGCTGGCTTCACAGTTTCGGTGTGGTGGCTCGGACGGCTACATGGCATGGCTGGATAACACTCTTGGTATACGTGAAACCGCCAACACCATGCTCGAACCTAACGAGTTCGATTTTCGAGTTGTTGACTCTCCCTATGAACTTCATGAACTGATCGCCGAGCGAAATGCCGTCAACAACAAGTCTCGCGTCGTAGCGGGCTACTGTTGGGACTGGGTCAGCAAAAAGAATCCTGATCAATTCGATGTCGTGATCCCGGAGCACGGCTACGCCAAACGCTGGAACCTCGACAAAGACGGCAGCCTTTGGATCATGGCGCCGAACTCCATCGAGGAAGTCGGCTGTATCCACACGTGCCAGGGACTTGAGCTTGATTACATCGGCGTGATCATTGGCCCCGATCTGATCGCAAGGGATGGAAAACTTATTGCTGTTCCAAGGGCCCGCTCCAACAAGGATCGATCTATACGAGGTTGGAAAAAGATGATGAAGGCTGATCCGGATGGCACGCTAGAACGGGTCGATCGAATCATCCGAAATACATACAAGACACTCATGACTCGCGGAATGAAGGGTTGTTATGTGTACAGCACAGATCCCGAGACAAGCGACTTTATTAAGAGTCGCTTGGCTCCCTGTCCTAATAGCGTGACGCCACGCGCAAAACGCTTCGATTAGCCCGAAAACTCATGGCAAACACATCGGACGCATAGTGCTGGGGCAGCCTTCTATCGAATCGTGGCCCACAGTTTCTCTTAACATAAGCCACAGTACCCAGAAAAACACGGCTATCGCTTGCTCGCAGATTTCTGAGGAGTTCCGTCGACTATAACGAACTCAGACGGCTCCAGCCCATTATTCAAAACGATCGAGCGTGCTACAGACAAACCTCGCATTTTCTGCGGCGTCAGCCCTCCAATGTCAATGATGACGTAGTAAGTACGCATTGCACCCTCTGCGGCTTTGTAGGCGTCTAGCTGTTTGGTATACGCATCAACAAGCTTAGAGTTGGATGACCGCTTTAGTTCTACTAACACCTTTGACTTGGCGCCGGCTGAGACCTTGAAATCCACGGGGCCAGCCCCTCCGTCTGACTCGGGAGATATATCAAGCTCATTCGCATCACAATACGATGAAGCAACTGCGTAAAACAAACGCTGCATCGCCTTTTCTAACCTCGCATGTTTGTGCTTATCATCCCAGAGCTCTTTCCAGAGACCCTTGTTTTCTATCAGAGACTTAAACTTCTCTATGATCGCTTTAACTACTTCATCCACCTCATCTAAGCTCAGTGCTCTCCCTGAAAAGCTAAGTAGGTCGAGCGGCTCCTCGTGCGCGATTCGCTTTCGAACTTCAGCTGGATATATCTCGCCGCGGCGATCATTCTTGACATCGTAGGGCTCATCGGCGGCATTTCTCAAAACTTCCAGCAAAGTCTCAAAAGACTGCTTGCTTCGCAGGGCGTTATCGAGAACGATCTTCTTGTCCTTCCGTGTCTTTGCACGCCACATCTCACCGATGTGTGCATTGACCCTGTCCCGAAGGTCTTGATTTTCTTGCGCCGCGGAAGCCACTGAACCCCAATCGGACGCGATAGGTAGGTCCCTGACAATGTCCTTGGGTACAAGAAGAAGTGGCTCTGCCTTCTTGATCGGGTTCGGTGGTAGTTGGTATTGCTTATCGCCAAGCTTGAACAGTTGTGTGGCAATTCCGATCTTGTTGCATGCGCTAGTAGTGAAATGAGCCAAACATTCGAGAATGATGTTTGTTGTCATATCGCTGATACGGTCAGCGCCAATCCCATCTTCGAATAGAGCAAGCGCGATAAATAGATCAGGACTCGTAACACCAAGATTGACTACTTGCTTCGCAGTTACCAAAAGGTTCCCGGTCAGAGTATTGCCAAAACCGGAGCCACCAGTTCCCGATGAATAGCCCAGATGAGTGAACGGAATTTCATGAAATGCGAGTCGTCTCTTGGCGCCTCGCCAAGCCGCGTCATCAATGGCTGTTGATGCAGCA
Organism: uncultured Rhodanobacter sp.; assembly: GCA_966211915.1. Taxonomy (GTDB): domain Bacteria; phylum Pseudomonadota; class Gammaproteobacteria; order Xanthomonadales; family Rhodanobacteraceae; genus Rhodanobacter. The sequence goes on along the minus strand of CBIHNO010000016.1, from coordinate 80,477 downwards.
AGAAGATCAATCAATTGCTTGAAGCGTGACTCGTATGCCGATGTTGCGCAGTCCCGGAAAGCTAAGTCTGAAGTTTCCACCAGCAAAAGAGGATCAATAAAGAGGTTGGTGTCACTGTTCAAGGTGACATCAATAGTCCCTGCAGCGGCAATTGTGTCTGCATGGATTCCCCATGCCATCGAAAGAGTAATCGGCTCGCTTTTGCTCACACTGCCCCCTGTGCTTGCGTGACTTAGTATGCCGCTTCAGAGATTACCGAGCCTTGCCATCGCTGCTCACCATCCACATTCGCGCCATAAATGCCACCCGCCAAACTGATGACTACTTCTATGCCATTTTGTCTTTAAGTACCGATCATAACGAAGAAGTCCAGCGGAGCGGGACTTCTCAACTTGGCATTACGTGAAAGAGAACGCCCAATTGGCTTGATGCTTACATCGCCGGCCGTCCGTTCGACGCAGATCCCTCCGGCGCACGTGGCGACCAGCGCCAGACGGCAGCCGGAGAGTTCTTCCGCCGCGCGCAGGTACGCTCGGACCGCAGGCGGCAGCCGGTTCCAGTCACGGATGCCGGCGGTGGATTCGTGCCAGCCGGGAAATTCCAGGTAGACCGGTTTGGTTCGATCTGCCCTCCCCCGGCGCCGTGCACACACGTCATGCACGCCCGGCCGTACCATCGCCAAACCCGGGCACGTCAGAGCAGGAGTATTCCCATGCTGTACAAGAAACAGACATTGAAATCGGTCGAGCGCGCGTTCGAGGACGTGCAGGCGGCGGTGAAGGGCCACGGCTTTGGCATGCTGCATTACTACGATTTCCGCAAGACGCTGGCCGACAAGGGTTTCGACCTGCCCAACGAGTGTCTGGTGCTGGAGGTCTGCAATCCGCGGCAGGCGGCGGAGGTGCTGGGCATGGACATGTCGTTGAACATGGCGCTGCCCTGCCGCATCTCGATCTATGAGGACCACGGCAAGACCTGGATCGGCATGGTGCCGCCGACCGCGCAGTTGTCGCTGATCTCCGACGATCCGCGCATCGCGGAGGCGGCGCATGCGGTGGAGCAGACGCTGAAGGAGATCATCGACTCGGCGGCATAGCCGGCATTGGCGTACTGCATGCCGGGCAGATGCGTGGCTTCGGCACGGACAGCAAAAAGCCCCGTCATGCGGGGCTTTTTGTATAGCGCGTCGCCTGCAGCAGGATCAGGCGAACGGGTCGTCCAGCACGATGGTGTCGTCGCGATCCGCACCGGTGGCGACCAGCGCCAGCTTGCAACCGGAGAGCTCTTCCACTGCGCGCAGATACGCGCGGGCGGCGGGCGGCAGTTTGTTCCAGTCGCGGATGCCGGCGGTGGATTCTTCCCAGCCGGGGAATTCCAGGTAGACCGGCTTGCACTCGTCCCAGCCGTCGGCGTCGAGCGGGGCCAGTTCGCGGCGCTTGCCGCGGTATTCGTAGGCGATGCAGACCTTGATGGTCTCCAGGCCGTCGAGCACGTCGAGCTTGGTGATGGCCAGGCCGTTGATGCCGTTGATCTGGGTGGCGCGCTTGAGCGCGACCAGGTCGATCCAGCCGCAGCGGCGCGGACGGCCGGTGCTGGCGCCGAACTCGTTGCCGACCTTGCGCAGGCGCTCGCCCATCTCGTCGTTCAACTCGGTCGGGAACGGACCGCTGCCGACGCGGGTGGCGTAGGCCTTGCAGATGCCCAGCACGTAGTCGATGTCGCGTGCGCCCACGCCGGTGCCGGCGAGCGCGCCGCCGATGGTGGTGTTGCTGGAGGTGACATAGGGATAGGTGCCGTGATCGATGTCGAGCAACGCGCCCTGCGCACCTTCGAACAGGATGTTGCCGCCGTCCTTGCGCACGTCGTGCAGGATGGTGGCGACGTCGTCGACCATCGGGCGGATGTATTCGCCCCAGGCCAGCGCGTCCTTCAGCACGGTGTCGTAATCGACCGGCTCGACCTTCAGCCACTGGGTGAGGATGAAGTTGTGGTAGTCGACCGCGGTCTTGATCAGCGCCGGCAGCTCGTGCGGGTACATCAGGTCGGCCACGCGCACGCTGCGGCGGGCGACCTTGTCCTCGTACGCCGGGCCGATGCCGCGGCCGGTGGTGCCGATGGCCTTGCCGCCGGCGGCGATCTCGCGCGCCTTATCGACAGCGATGTGGTACGGCATGATCAGCGGCGTGGCCGGGCTGATCTTGAGGCGCGAACGCACTTCGACGCCGTTGGCTTCGAGCTCGGCGATTTCGTGGATCAGCGCCTCGGGCGACAGCACGACGCCGTTGCCGATCAGGCACAGCGCGTCGTCGCGCAGGATGCCGGAGGGGATCAGGTGCAGCACGGTCTTCTTGCCCTTGATCACCAGCGTGTGGCCGGCGTTGTGGCCGCCCTGGAAACGCGCCACGGCGCTGACGCGCTCGGTCAGCAGGTCGACGATCTTGCCCTTGCCTTCGTCGCCCCACTGGGCACCAAGAATGACTACTGACTTGCCCATGATGTTGTCTCGTCTATTTGAATTCATGCCCACTGGGGGCGATGTCGGTAACTGGATTCGCGATCCATCGCTGTAGGAGCGCACCCTGTGCGCGAATTGGCGCGGTGATCACATCGCGCACAGGGTGCGCTCCTACAAGCTCAGCGCTTGGCGGCGGGCTGGCCGAAGTAGCGCAGGAATTCGTCATCCGGCTTCATGATCAGCACGCCCTTGCCGTCCTCGAACGACTTCTTGTACGCCTGCAGGCTGCGGTAGAACGCGAAGAACTCCGGATCCTGGTTGTACGCCTGGGCGTAGATCGCTGCCGCCTGGGCGTCGCCTTCGCCGCGGATCTTGGCCGCATCGCGCTGGGCGTCGGCACGCAGCACCTGGCCCTGGCGGTCGGCATCGGCCTGGATCGTCTCGGCCGATTCCTGGCCGGTGAAGCGCAGTTCGTTGGCCAGTTGCAGGCGCTCGGCGCGCATGCGCTTGTAGACCGATTCGCTGACTTCGTTGGGCAGGTCGATGCGTTTGATGCGCACGTCGACCACGGCGATGCCGAGGTTCTTGCGCGCCGAGGCGTCGGTCTGCGCCCGCACCCGTTCGGTGATGTCCTTGCGGCCGCCGGAGATCAGGTCGGGCAAGGTGCGCGCGTTGAACTCGAAGCGCAGGGCGTCCTTGACGATCGGGGTCAGCCGCTGCGCGGCCATCAGCTGGTCGCCGCCGGTGGCGCGGTAGTACGCGGCGTTGTCGGCCACGCGCCACTTCACGTAGAAGTCGACGTTGACGCTCTTTTTCTCGGAGGTGAAATAGCGTTCCGGCGGCGCATCCAGCGACAGGATGCGCTTGTCGAAATCCATCACCTGCTGGATCAGCGGCAGCTTGAAGTGCAGGCCCGGCTGGTAGTCGGTGTGCACGATGCGGCCGAACTGCAGCAGCAGGGCGCTATGCCCTTCGCGGACCACGAACATGCTGTTGAGGCCGAGCAGGATCAGCAGCAGCGCGATGACGGCGGAAGTGATCTTCATCATGGCTGCGTCCCCTTGTCGGCGGCGTTGCTGCCAGCCGGTGCCGGTGTCGGCACGATCGCGCCCACGGTGGCCGAACCGGTTTCAGGCGCCGCGGCACCTTGCGGTGTCTGCAGGTTGATGATGTTGCGACCGCCGGAGCTGTCGATCACCTTGGGGTTGTCGGCCATCACCTGTTCCATCGTTTCCAGCCACAGGCGCTTGCGGGTGACTTCCGGTGCGGCCTTGTACTCGGCCAGGATCAGGCCAAAGCTGGTGGTGTCGCCTTGCGCACGGGCGATCCGCGCCGCCTTGTAACCGGAGGCTTCGGCCGCGATGCGCGCGGCGTCGCCACGCGCGACCGGCACGACCTTGCTGGCATAGGCCAGGGCGGCGTTCTCGATGCTCTGCTTGTCTTCGCGGGCGTTGTTGACGTCGTCGAAGGCGTCTTTCACTTCGTTCGGTGGGGACACGTTCTGGAAGCTGACCTCGGTCACGCGCAGGCCGGAATCGTAGCCGTCCAGCGTTTTCTGCAAGGTCACCTGGGCTTCGCTGACCAGGCTGGCGCCGGCGGCGGACAGGATCTGGTCCATGTCGCTGCCGCCGATCACCGAGCGCACGGCCGCCTCGGCGGCGGCGCCGATCGTGCCGTCAGGGTCGTTCAGCGAGAACAGGTATTTGCGCGAATCGTCCACCTGGTACTGCACGGTGAAGTCGATGGTGATGATGTTTTCGTCCTTGGTCAGCATGGCCACCTTGTCGGTGACCGAGCGGATCCGCGTGGCCTCGACCTTGGTGACCGACTCGATCGGCTGCGGCAGCTTCAGGTGGAAGCCCGGCGCCAGCGTGCGCGAGTACTGGCCGAAGCGCAGCACCACACCGGCCTCACGCGCACCGACGATGGTGTAGCTGCTCAGCAACAGGAAGACCACCAGCAGTACCAGCACGGCCATCAGGATGCTGCCGGGACCCTGCCCCAGCTTGCCGAGATGGTTCTTGGCGTTGTTGAGCAGGTCGTCCAGCGGCGATTTGCCGGTGGCGCGCTTCCTGTTCCACGGATCGTTCTGCCCGTTCTTGCCGGGTTCATTCCATGCCACTGTCAGTCTCCTTGAGGCCGTCGGAGGCCGGCAACCCCGGCCGGAACATGCTTGGCACCGGGTTACACATGAGATTCAGCCTGAGCTGTCGATGGGGTGTGCGGCCTGATGGGGAGTGGCCGCACAAACACTGGGTATTCTAGCAGAGCCGGCGGCTCATTCCGCCACGGCGAGCAGCTCGCGCAGCAGCAGGGTTTCGGCAGGATCGCCGCCGCTGAGCGGCGCAATCACGCTGCGCGGCGCATCGATGCGCAACTGCCAGCCATGCTCGTCCACCGTCTCGCCGGTGATTGCGCCGACCGCCTTCAGCCGCGCGTGCAGCCGCCCGGCCGACAACGGCAATTGCAGCGCCGACTGCACCCGCTCGCCACCGAGCAGTTCGCCCAGCGCCTGGCGCAGCAGGTCGAGGCCGACGCCGGTGGCGGCCGACAGCCAGACCCGTACGGGCTTGCCGGCGGCATCGCGGTCGATGCGCGGCTCGGCACCGGCCAGGTCGATCTTGTTCATGATGTGCAGCTGCGGTATGTCGCCAGCGTCGATCTCTTCCAGCACGTTGTCGACCACGCGGTGCAGGCGCTCACGCTCCTCGTCGGCGGCGTCGCTGACGTGCAGCAACAGATCGGCATCGTGCGCTTCGGCCAGGGTGGCGCGGAACGCGGCGACCAGATCGTGCGGCAACTCGCGGATGAAGCCGACGGTGTCGGCCAGCACGGCCGGACCGCAGCTGAGGTTCTCCAGCTTGCGCACGGTCGGATCGAGCGTGGCGAACAGCAGGTTGGCGGCGTAGACGTCGCCGGTGGTCAGCGCATTGAACAGGGTCGACTTGCCGGCGTTGGTGTAGCCGACCAGCGCCACCTGCGGCACCGTGTTGCGCAAACGCGAGCGACGCTGCTGGCCGCGCTGGGTCTGCACTTTTTCCAGTCGCTTGGTCAGCATCTTCACGCGTACGCCGATCAGCCGGCGATCGGTTTCCAGCTGGGTTTCGCCGGGGCCGCGGTTGCCGATGGCGCCGCCGCGCTGGGCGTCCAGATGGGTCCAGCCACGCACCAGCCGGGTGGCCAGGTGCTTGAGCTGGGCCAGCTCCACTTCCAGCTTGCCTTCGTGCGAGCGCGCACGCTGGGCGAAGATGTCCAGGATCAGGCCCGCGCGGTCGACCACGCGGATACCGAGATGCTTCTCGAGGTTGCGCTCCTGCACCGGGGTGAGCACGTGGTCGACCAGCACCACGTCGGCCTGCAGCGCACGCGCCGCCTCGGCGACTTCGTCCGCCTTGCCGCTGCCGATGTAATAGCGCGGGTTGGGATCCTCGACGCGGGCCGTAACCACGCCCAGCACGTCGGCACCGGCGGACTTCACCAGTTCGGCGAATTCCTCGGCACGGCGCGCCGTATCGCCTTCGCCGCGGGAATGCGGCAAGACAAGAACCGCGCGGTCGCCTTTCTCTTTTCTATCGAACACTAGTGGGTAAGACCCTTCAGGAGCAGACCCACTTCATGCGGGCGATTGCCCCATCTATCAAGCGTCCGCGTCGGCGGATGCCGGTGCGTCGTGACCTTCATGGCCGTCATGACCGTCATGGCCATTGCCGATACGCACATTGCGGCTCGGTACCACGGTGGAGATGGCGTGCTTGTAGACCATCTGGCTCACCTGGTTGCGCAGCAGCACCACAAACTGGTCGAACGACTCGACCGTCCCCTGCAGTTTGATGCCGTTGACCAGATAGATGGCGACCGGCACGCGTTCGCGCCGCAATGCATTCAAAAACGGATCCTGCAACGATTGTCCCTTGGACATTTCTTGTTCTCCCCTTGCTACGGCACAGACCGAAGAAAAAACGCCGATGGCGCCCCGGCCCAACATGCTCGGATGTTAACTGCTTTCAAATACTTGATGAAAGGGGATTTTTGCGTGGCGCAAGTGCACTGGGTCACGCCGGCAACGCGATCCGACCGCTATGACCCGGTCGGTTGGTCCGGGCGACCGAGAAACAGCTGCACGGCGTCGGCGGCGCGCGCGGTCAGGCCGGGCTGATCCGGATCGAACAGGCGGGCGCCGTAATCGCTGCGCAGCCAGGTGATCTGGCGCTTGGCCAGCTGGCGGGTGGCGAAAATGGCGCGGTCGCGGAATTCGGCGGAATCGGTCAGGCCGTCCAGATGTTCCCATGCCTGTCGGTAGCCGACCGCGCGGATCGCCGGCAGCTCGGCATGCAGGTCGCCGCGTGCGCGCAAGGCGCGGACCTCGTCGAGAAAACCCGCCGCCAGCATGGTGTCGAACCGCAGCGCGATGCGTTCGTGCAACGTGCTGCGATCGGGCGGCAGCAGCGCCAGCTTGAGCACGCGCCACGGGAAACGTGTGGTCGCGCCGCCGCCCTGCAGTTCGGACAACGGCCGGCCGGTCAGCTCGATCACTTCCAGCGCGCGTTGCAGGCGTTGCGTGTCGTTGCAGCCGATCCGTGCTGCCGCCAGCGGATCCTGTTGCGCCAGCCGCGCATGCATGGCGGGCCAGCCGATCTGTGCGGCCTCTGCGGAAAGTCGCGCCCGGATCGCGGGATCGGCCTGCGGCAAATCGGACAGCCCCTGCTGCAACGCGCGGAAATACAGCCCGGTGCCACCGACCAGCAACGGCACCCTGCCCTGCGCGCTGATCCGCTGCATCAGCGGCAATGCATCGGCACGGAAATCCGCCGCCGAATACGGTTGGCCTGGATCGCGGATGTCGATCAACGCGTGCGGATAACGTGCCAGCGTCGCCGCATCAGGCTTGGCCGTGCCGATGTCCATGCCGCGGTAAACCAGCGCCGAATCCACGCTGACCAGGTCCAGCGCAAAACGCTCGCTCAGCTCGCACGCCAGCGCAGTCTTGCCGGAGGCGGTGGGGCCCATCAGGAAGATGGCGAGAGGGCGTTGATCGACGGGCATCGGTGCATTGTAACGGGCGCATGGCCATTCGCTGTCGCGGTCAACCACTGCTGCGAGCGGCGCGTTTGAGCGAAGTGCCATGCTGCTTTAGCGACATGGTCCCTGCCGACCCTCAGAAGTATTTCCCATGACGTTCCCGACATCGCGTTATCTGCCGCTGGTTCTGTTGCTGGCCATGTCCTCGCTGGCGGTCCGCGCGACCAGTCCGTCAACGCCGGACTTCAGCGGCATATGGCGGTTGAACGAACAACAAAGCGACAGTCCATCCGACATTGCGGCACGCCTGCATGCGGAAAAGAAACGCGAACAACCCGTGCAGCAACCGGCCGGCGCCGCCGGAACGAGTACACCGGCAAGCCACACACCCGGTGGACATGGCGGCGGCCGCGGCATGGGCGGTGGTGGTCATGGCCATGGAGGTAGCGGTCGAAGCCATGACAAGGCCGCGGCCACCGACAATGGCGCGACAGCTCCCGACGATCCGCCGCCGTTGCTGGCCAACGATTCGTTGATGAATGTGCAGCAGGATGCCAAGGACATCCGCGTGGCGTTTGACGAGAAGGACCAGCTGGACGGCCGGCTCGACGGCACGACTCACCAGTCACTCAGCGGCAACGCACTGGTGCAGACTCACCTGACCGCCGAAGGCCTGCAGATCTCCATGCAATTTGAAGGCGGCGTCCGGCTGCGGCAGGACTGGGTGCAGTCGTCCGACAGCCATCATCTGACCGTCACCGAGACGTGGACCACGCCGGCCGTGCAACAGCCGATCGTGTTCAAGCGCAGCTACGACCGGCTGGATATCTGAGCCGTCACAGCGCCGCTTCCACAAGAGCCATAAAAACAAAGGCCCGCGTCGATGACGCGGGCCTTTGTGGTTACACGAGCTGCTGGCTTACTTCGCCGGCACGCCCATTTCCTTCAGCAGGTTGTCCGCGTGGTCGAGGTGGTGCATCACCCACAGCATGTAGCGCACGTCGACCTGGATCGAGCGGTTGAGCTGCGGGTTGAACAGCCAGTCGCCACTCACCGACTCCCAGTTGCCGTCGAACGCCAGGCCGACCAGCTGACCGTTCGCGTCCATCGCCGGCGAGCCCGAGTTGCCGCCGGTGATGTCGAGGTCGGCGAGGAAGTCGACCGGCAACGTGCCCAGCTTCGGCGACGCATAACCGTCGAATGCCTTGGCCTTGATCGCGGCGAGTTCGGCCTTCGGCGAGTTGAACGGCTCGACGCCGGTGTCTTTTTCCAAGATGCCCTGCACCGTGGTGAACGGCGCATAGCTCACCCCATCACGCGGTGCGACGCCCTGCACGTTGCCGAAAGTGACGCGCAGCGAGCTGTTCGCGTCGGGATAGACCGGCAGATGCTGCGAGTCCTTCCACGCGATCATGGCCTGCATGTAGCGCGGGCGCAGCTTGCTCATCTCGCCGGCACGCGCGTCCTGCTCGTCCTCGAGCTTCTGCAGTTGCGGCTGCATCGCGACGGCGAGCTTGAGCATGCTGTCGTTGCTGGCGTCGATCGCCTTGGCGTCGGCCTTGAACCACTTCAGCCGCTCGTCGGTGTTGCCCAGCTGGCTGCCGGCGTACAGTGCGGCGACCTTCTGGCTGAGCTGTGCCTCGGTCTTCGCGTCACCGAGCCATGCATCGAGCGCGGGCAGGTGCTGGTCCTTCGGCAAGCTCACGTAGCGCTGCAGGCCATAGACCATCAGCTGCTGGTCGACCTTCGGGTCGTAGCGACGTTCCATCTGCTTGAGCGCGCCTTCGATGCGCACTTCGTCGCGCTGCTGGTAACCCGGATCACGCTGCAGGTCAGGCTTGGCGCGCTCCTTGGAGAGGCGCACCAGACGCAATGCGCTGCTCAGCATCGAGGAACGATTGACCAGACCCAGATCGAGGCTGCGCTCGCGAGTGGTCTTGTCAGCGGCGATCGCCTGGCGCAGCTTGCCGATATCGGCGACCAGGGCCGTGTTGTCGGCACCGCCTTGCTGCTTCAGCCACGCTTCAAGCTTGGCTTCCTGCGCGCGCTTGACGTTGACTGCGTCGGCACGACGCAGGCCTTCAAGCTGGCCACCGAAGTTCTTCAGGTAGTTGTTGAGACCGGCGACCATGCTGGCGTACTTCACCGCCACTTTCGGATCGGCCTTGCCTGCCGTATTGATGATGTTGAGCGTGTCCTCGTACACCTTGATCTGGGTCGGATAGACCCAGTCGATCGAGCCCTGCACTTCATCGGCGAGACGGTAGCGGTTGGTGCGACCCGGATAGCCGACCACCATCACGTAGTCGCCCTGTTCCACGCCCTGCGGGTTCACCTTGAGCACGTGCTTCGGGTGATACGGCACGTTGTCCTTCGCATAGGTGGCGGACTTGCCGTCCTTCGAGACGTAGGCGCGCAGGTAGCTGAAATCACCGGTGTGGCGCGGCCACATCCAGTTGTCGATGTCACCGCCGAATTTGCCGATCGACTCCGGCGGCGCGTAGACCAGGCGCACGTCCTTGATCTCCAGCTGCCTGATCAACTGGTAGCTGTAACCGCCGTGGAAGGTGTAGACATCGCAGCGGTAACCGTCGCTCTCGCAGCCCTTCACCAATTCCTTGATCGCCAGCTCGATCGCCTTGTAGCGCTCGGCACCGCTCATCTGGTCATTGAGCCTGGCGTTGACGTCCCTGGTGACGTCGCGGATTTCCTCGGTGACGAACACGCGCATGTCCGGCGAGCCCTGCAGCTCTTCCGCCTTGGTCTTCGCCAGGAAGCCGTCGACGATCAGGTTCTTCTGCGGCGTGGAGTTGTACTGCAGCGCGCCGTAGCCGCAATGGTGATTGGTGACGATCAGCGCATCCGGCGACACGAACGAGGCGGTGCAGCCGCCGAGGCTGACGATCGCACCCATCGGATAGGCGGTCAGGTCGGTCAGCTTGGCCGGGTCGAGCTTGAGGCCGTGCTGCTTCAGCATATCGGCGATCTTCGGCAATTGGGCGGGCTGCCACATGCCTTCGACGGCATGGGCGGTACCGGCAAGGCCGGCAGTCAGCGCGGCAGCGAGCAGAACACGACGCATGGACAACTCCTTCAACATGGGCGGATAACAAGTCATTTCGCATTTTCTTGCGATGTGAGTTGACCTTTATGCCGCAAACCCGCGTCGTCGCGATAGTGACTTTCGGCAGGGTCCAGACCGTTGACCCTGCTCGCCGCCACGCCACCCGTGCCCCTTCGGTGCTCGAGGCGATCCCTCTATAATTGCCGTCTCCCTGCCCGCTGTGCGGGCCAATCAATGGACTCCCCATGTCGCAGACGATGAAAGCCCTGGTCAAGCGCAAGCCCGAACAGGGCATCTGGATGGAAGAGGTGCCGTTGCCGGTGGTCGGCCCGAACGAAGTGCTGATCAAGATGGAAAAAACCGCCATCTGCGGCACCGACCTGCACATCTACAAGTGGGACGAGTGGAGCCAGCGCACGATCACCCCGGGCCTCACCATCGGCCACGAGTTCGTCGGCCGCATCGTCGAGATCGGCCCGGGCGTGACCGGCTACAAGATCGGTGACCGCGTCTCCGCTGAAGGCCATATCGTCTGCGGCCATTGCCGCAACTGCCGTGCCGGTCGCCAGCATCTGTGTCCGAACACGATCGGCATCGGCGTGAACCGCAACGGCGCGTTCGCCGAATACATGACCATGCCGGCCTCGAATCTGTGGCCGATTCCTGACCAGATCCCGTCCGAGCTGGCGGCGTTCTTCGACCCGTACGGTAACGCCGCGCACTGCGCGCTGGAATTCGACCTGATCGGCGAGGACGTGCTGATCACCGGCGCCGGCCCGATCGGCATCATCGCTGCCGGCATCTGCAAGCACATCGGTGCGCGCAACGTCGTGGTCACCGACATCAACGATTACCGCCTGAAGCTCGCCGCCGACATGGGTGCGACGCGGGTGGTGAACGTGTCCAAGCAATCCCTGAAAGATACGGTCAAGGACCTGCATATCGAAGGCTTCGACGTCGGCCTGGAGATGAGCGGCAACCCGCGTGCATTCGCCGACATGCTTGACTGCATGTACCACGGCGGCAAGATCGCGATGCTCGGCATCATGCCGCGCGGCGCCGGCATCGACTGGGACAAGGTGATCTTCAAGGGCCTCACCCTGCAGGGCATCTACGGCCGCAAGATGTACGAGACCTGGTACAAGATGACCCAGATGGTGCTGACCGGCTTTCCGCTGCAGAAGGTGCTGACCCACCAGATCGCGATTGACGATTTCCAGAAGGGTTTCGACCTGATGGACGCCGGCACCTGCGGCAAGGTCGTCTGCTCCTGGAATTGAGCCTCGCGGTTCGATCCGGAACACGAGTCCGCGCTCCCTGACCGCGGCTGAAACACAGGAGCGCCCTCTTCACCGGCAGGCCAGCTTCTCCGTACACTGGGTCCACTCGGCCGGGGCGCCGGGGATGTTTGATGACCGGTGTGTAGCACCCCGCGCCGCCGGACCAGCGCTGACGGAGAGTTTCAATCATGGTTGATCGACGTCATCTTCCCGATGACTTGCGCCTGACCCAGCTACGCGCACGTGCTGACCGTCTGTACCGCTCGCACCGGTTGCGCAAGGCCCTGCTCATCCTTGGCATCGTGCTGGTGGTGTTCGGCCTGCTGGGTTACTTCGCCGGGCCACCGATCATCCGCGCGCAACTGCAGAGCCGCCTCAGCGCCAAGCTCGGCCGACCTGTCAGCATCGGCGCGGCGCATTTGAATCCGTATACGTTGCGGTTGCAACTGGATCATCTGCATATCGGCAATGCGGACGGCCATTCGCCGTTCGTCGACGTGGATCAACTCGTCATCAATGCTTCCTGGACCTCGCTGTTCCGGCTCGCACCGGTACTGGACGAGTTGTCCCTGCAACACCCGCAGTTGCACATTACGCGCGACGGGCTCCAGCACTTCAATTTCTCCGACCTGATCGAGCGCTTCTCCGGCCCGGCCGATCCCCATGCCAAGCCGGCCCGTTTCGCGTTGGCCAATATCAGCGTGCACAACGGCGATATCCGGTTCGACGACCAGGTGCTGAAGAGCAGCCATCGGGTCGACCGGATCGAGCTGGGCATTCCGTTCCTGGCCAACCTGCCATCGGACACCGATCTGTTCGTGCAACCGCTGCTGGCGATGCGCGTGGACGGCAGCCCTTTGCGCATCGATGGGCAGACCAAGCCGTTCGCCGACAGTCGTGAGTCGGTGATGGCTTTCCAGCTGGACCGGCTGGACTTGCCCCGCTATCTGGCCTATGCACCGGAACCGCTGCCGATCGCGGTACCGCACGGCCAGTTGTCCGGCAAGCTTGAGCTGCATTTCACAACGGGCAAGAGCGGCAACCAGCTGCGCCTCGATGGCGACCTCGCGCTGGACGACTTCACGCTCACCACCTCCGACGGCAACGTACTGATGGAACTGGGCCACGGCAGCGCCAGACTCGCCGATGTGCAGCCGCTGCTGTCGCGCTACCACCTGGGCGCGGTCGGTGTGGACAAACTGACCCTGCACTACCACCGCGATGCCGATGGCCACAGCAACTTCGACGCGCTGACCGCCAGCGATGCGTCCAAACCGGCCGGACCACCGATTGAAGTGAAGATCGATGTGCTGACCCTGAGCGGCAGTCGCTTCGATTATGCCGACCTGGCTTCCAGCGGCGAGCAGCCGGGCACACTCGATCTGCAAAACCTGCACGGCACACTGCGCGGCCTGTCCACCGTGGCGGCACCTGCCGCCGTGCTCGAAGTGGCCGGCCAGCTGGCTGATGGCAATATCGCCAGCAGCGGCAAACTTGATCTCGCCAATGCCCACTACAGCGGCAAGTTCAGCCTGAAGGACGCCAGGCTGGCGCCACTGCAGGCGCTTGCCCTGCCCCAGCTGCAGGCCGTCATCAACAGCGGCACGCTGGATGCCGAAGGCCAGCTGGTGGCCGAGTGGGGCAAGCGCGTCAATGTGCATCTGGAACCAGCCACGATCAGCGTCAATTCGCTGGAACTGAAGCGCGCTGACAGCAAGGTTGCTCCGGTGGCATGGAAGTCATTGGAACTGAAGATTGCCAGGCTCGACCTGGCCGACAGCGAGGCCCGCCTGGACAGCCTCGTCGCGCGCGGCCTGAAGCTGGATATGCAGCGCCAGCGCAACGGCAGCTTCGATCTGGCCGCGCTGATGGGGCCGCCGACATCGGGCAAGGTGGCGCCCCGCCGTGCCGTGGCCAGGAACAAGGCCAAGCCAGCGCCTGCTGCAACGCCAGGCTGGCACTGGAGTCTGACCCAGCTGCAGGTCGAAGACAGCGATATCAACTACAGGGATCTTGCCGCTGACAAGCCGATGCCGCTGGCCGTGCATGTCGGGCATTACACCATTCAGGGCCTGTCCGACGACATGCACCGGCCGCTGAAGCTGGCGTTGACCGGCAAGCTCGGCAAGGGCGATTACGACGTCAGCGGCAGCGTGAAACCGCAACCGGTGGAAGCCGACCTGCGCCTGAACACGCACGGCATGGACATCGCGCCGCTGCAGTCGATGATCAGCGTGCCGCTCAACGTGCGCATCGGCAGCGCCCTGCTCAGTCTGGACGGCCATCTGCGCTACAGCGACCGCGGCAGCGCGCCGGCACACATCGACTACCGCGGCCAGGCCACTCTGGGCAGGGTCAAGGTGCAGGACAAGCTGACCGGCGACGACTTCCTGCGCTGGCACTCGTTGAGCGCAACCGGGCTGACGGTACGCTTGGGCCAGGGCGCGCCGCATGCCGATATCGGTGGCCTGGCCCTGAGCGATTTCTATGCGCGCGTGATCGTCAACCCGACGGGTCGCATCAACCTGCAGGACGTGGTGGCCAGTCCGGAGACCGCGCCAGTGTCGGTGACCCGCGAACAAAGCGCGCCGCAGGCCGCTGCCGCGGCAACGGCGGCGGCCGCTGCCAAACCGGCCGCCGTGGAAGGCCCCCGGCCGGAAATCCGGATCGGCCAGATCACGGTAGCCCGCGGCCAGCTGAACTACACCGACAACTTCATCAAGCCGAACTACACCGCCAATGTCACCGACCTGAGCGGCAAGGTGGGTGCATTCGGCACCGCCGATGGCACGCCCCCTGCCGAACTGCTGCTGCAAGGGAAGCTGGACGAGAACTCGCCGGTGGATATCGGCGGCACCATCAACCCGCTGACTCCCGTGGCCTTTCTTGACATCAAGGCCAAGGCAAACGGTGTCGAGCTCACCCATCTCTCCCCCTATTCCGGCAAATACGCCGGCTACCCGATCACCAGTGGCCAGCTCAATGTCGACGTGCACTACCAGCTCGATCAGCGCAAGCTGACTGCCGACAACCACATCTTCATCACTCAGCTGACCTTCGGCGACCGCATCGAGGGGCCAGGCGTGAGTCACTTGCCGGTCAAGCTGGCGGTGGCCTTGCTTAAGGATGCCGACGGCAACATCGACGTCAACCTGCCGGTCTCCGGCTCACTGGACGATCCTCAGTTCAGCATGGGCGGCTTGATCTGGCATGCCATCGGCAACCTGCTGGCCCGGGCAGTGACTTCGCCGTTCCGCCTGCTCGCCTCGATCGGTGGTGGCAGCCACCCCGACCTGGGCTATGTGGAGTTTGCGCCAGGCTCGGCCGTGCTGGATGCCGGGGCCCAGACTCGCCTGGACCAGTTGGTGAAGCTGTTGCAGAGCAAGCCCTCGCTGACTCTCGACATCACCGGGCGCATCGACCCCGATATGGATGAGAGCGGACTGCGCAAGGTGATGGTCGACGACCTGATACATCAGGCCAAGGCCGACGACGACGGCAAGAAGGAAGATCCAGCCACGCTCAAGCTCACTCCCGACGAGTACGAGCATTACCTGGAACACGTCTACAAGCACACCAAGTTTCCGAAGCCGAAGAACATGATCGGCCTGACCAAATCGCAACCGCCAGAGGAAATGCACCAACTGCTGGAGGCCAATATGCCGGTTGATGCGGCTGCCTTGAAGCAGCTCGCCGAACACCGCGCCCAGGCAGTGCAAGCCTGGCTGAAGGGCAAGCTCGACGACAAGCGCATGGCCATGCAACCACCCAAGCTGGACGCCAAGGGCATCGAGGACAAAGGCAAGACCACCCGGGTGGACTTCGGCCTGCATTGAGACGTCCGCGGGCGACAAGATGCCAGCGACGTGCAACCTGCGCGTGCGTCGCCGCATGACGGGCTGGACAGTTCACGGCAAGGCCAAGAGGCTTCACAATAGACACTTTCCCCGGCTGAAATCCTCCTCATGACCTACACTGCCAAGGCACGTTACGCCAGCGAACTCGAATCCATCCGCGAGCAGGGCCTGTTCAAGGCAGAGCGCATCATCACCTCGCCGCAGGCCGCCGAGATCGAGCTGGAAGGCGGCCGCAAGGTGCTCAACTTCTGCGCCAACAACTACCTCGGCCTGGCCGACAACGCGGAAGTGATCCAGGCCGCGAAGGACGCGCTGGACACGCACGGCTTCGGCATGGCCAGCGTGCGTTTCATCTGCGGAACCCAGGATCTGCACAAGCAGCTGGAGGCGAAAATCGCCGACTTCTTCGGCACCGAGGACACCATCCTCTACGCCGCCTGCTTCGACGCCAATGGCGGTCTGTTCGAGCCATTGCTGGGCGAAGAGGACGCCGTCATTTCCGACGCGCTGAACCACGCTTCGATCATCGACGGCATCCGTCTGTGCAAGGCCAGGCGCTTCCGCTATGCCAACAGCGACATGGCTGACCTGGAAAAGCAGCTGCAGGCAGCCGATGCAGCCGGCGCGCGCACCAAGCTGATCACTTCGGACGGCACGTTCTCGATGGACGGCTTCATCGCACCGCTGGACCAGATCACCGCGTTGGCCGCGAAGTACAACGCACTGGTGCATATCGACGAATGTCACTGCACCGGCTTCCTCGGCGATACCGGTCGCGGTGCGGCCGAAGTGAATGGCGTGATGGACAAGATCGACATCTTCACCGGCACGCTGGGCAAGGCGCTCGGTGGTGCGTTGGGCGGCTTCACTACCGGCCGCAAGGAAGTGATCGAATTGCTGCGCCAGCGCTCACGCCCCTACCTGTTCTCCAACTCGCTGCCGCCGCACGTGGTTGCCGCCGCCATCAAGGTGTTCGACATGCTGAGCAGCGCCGGCGACCTGCGCAACGTGCTCAAGGAAAACACCCGCTATTTCCGCGAGCAGATGAGCGCGGCCGGTTTCGACATCAAGCCCGGCGTGCACCCGATCGTGCCGGTGATGATCTACGACGCGAAACAGGCGCAGGCGATGGCTGCCGGCTTGCTGGAGGAAGGCATCTACGTCACCGGCTTCTTCTATCCGGTGGTGCCGCAGGGTCAGGCACGCATCCGCACGCAGATGAGCGCGGCACATACCCGCGCGCATCTCGATCGCGCGATTGCCGCGTTCACCAAGGTGGGTCGGCAATTGGGCGTGATCGGCAGCTGATCAAGTCGCTTTGGCAGAGCGGGCACTTGCTGCCCGCTCTGCCACATATCGACTCGACAATCAATTTTTTGTCTTGCGGGTATCGAGTGCGCTGACCTCGTCAGCACTCAGTCGTCGCCATTGACCCTTCGCCAGTTCTCCCAGTGTCAATGGCCCGATCGCCACCCGGATCAGGCGCAGCACATCGAAACCCAACGCGGCCAGCAGGCGGCGAATATGCCGGTTGCGACCTTCATCCAGCACCACTTCCAGCCACGCATTCTTCTCGCCAGCACGCAGCAGCGTCGCTCGCCGCGCCTTCAGCAGATCGCCAGCATCGTTGATGCCTGCCTGCATCGCCGCCAATGCCTCCGCATCGGGCTGGCCGGCCACCTGTACGTGATAGGTCTTGTCCAGGTGCGTGGCCGGATCGGTGATCCCGGCTGCCCAGGTGGTGTCGTTGCTCAATAACAGCAAACCTTCACTGGCCTTGTCCAGCCGACCGACCGGGCCCAACCATGGCAGGCCGGCTGCAGTCAGCGCGGTATAAACCGTGGCGCGGCCCTGCTCGTCGGCCGCGCTGACAACCAGTCCGCGCGGCTTGTTGAAAACCACGTAGATGCACTCGGCGGATTTCACTACCAAACCGTCGACGGCGACCTGCTGTCGATCGATCAGCGTCGGGTGATACGGATCGCGCACGGTACGCCCATCCAGGCTGACGCGGCCGGCGCGTGTCCACTGCTCAGCCTGACTGCGAGAACATGCACCCAGCTTGGACAGGACACGTGCCAACCCGTGTCGAGGCGGTTGCATCACGGGCACAGTGGAACGTGCGGAATGAAAAGGTGGGCGAGACATCCTGCTAGCGTATAAGCCGGAGCTGCAGCATCACAAGGATCATTATGGAATGGTGGCCCAATCCGGATATTGAACGTCGTTATCTGGCGTGTATGGGAGCTGTTTCGACAAGCCAAAAAAAACCCGGCCGAAGCCGGGTTTTTCATACTGCTTTACCGAGGTTCGATTACTGCTGAACCTGCAGTTCCGTACGACGATTCTGCGCACGACCTGCGTCGGTAGCATTGTCGCCAATCGGGTTGCTCATACCGTGACCGATCGGGCCTTCCAGTCGGCTGGCGTCGATGCCGTGGCTGGTCAGGTAGTTGTAGACGATCGATGCGCGACGCTCCGACAGGCTCTGGTTGTACGCTTCGGTGCCCTTCGAGTCGGTGTAACCGGCAACCGTCACATGCACCTGCGGGTAACGCTGCAGGGTATCGACAGCCTGGTTCAGGACCGCGATCGAGTCGGCGCTCGGCTCAGCCAGCGACTTCGAAATATCGGTCTCGCCCTTCTTCGGGCGATCGAACTTGAAGTTCACGCCGCGCAGGTCGATGACGACCTTCTGCGGGCAACCGTCGGGACCAACGATCGTGCCGGCGGCTGTACCCGGGCACTTGTCGTCGCAATCGTTCACGCCGTCGCCATCGCTGTCCTTGGTCGAGCAATCAGCCGGCGGCGGGGTCGCTGCCACTGGGGCCGGAGCCGCTGCCGGAGCGCCGAAGCGCGACACGATGCTGAAGCCGAGGAACCAGTCACCGTAGCCGCTCTTCGCCGGCTGGGTCTTGTTATCCCAGTCATAGCGATAGCCGCCTTCGACGCGGATGTCCGAGCTGTCGGTGATCGTCTTGGACACGCCGCCGCCCACCTCAGCTGCCGGCGACCAGCCGCGATCACCCAAGGAATGATGGTTGCTGCCCATCACACCAGCGAGCAGGTACGGACGCCAAGCGTTCCAATCGCCCGCATAGAAACGCGCAACAGCACCAACATTGTTGTTGGACCAGTTGTCATGCGAGTGGCCCGTACCGCCATTCACTACCCGATTATCAATCTTGCGGCTGGTGCGATCGAAGAAAAGGTCGATCGACGCGTTCGGCGAGATGAAGCGACCCACACCCAGACCGTAATAGATCTGACGGCTGTTGGTATTGCGGTCGGTGTCGTTGTAATAACCGCCGATGGTCGGCGCGATATACCAACGATCGTCATATGTCGACGTGGCCGTGTTGGTGCTGGCGGCATCGGCTGGAGCAGCAGTGGTGTCCTGCGCATGAACGGCACCTACGCCGCCCAGGGCCAGCGCGATAAGAAAATACAAGCCCTTACGTTTCATCAGGTGTCTCCTCAATTATTAGGTTTTCGCGTCCGTTCAACCCCAACCGGAAGTCGCGCGTCAGAACTGAACTACGTCATTCAGAGCATTTACAGCCCCTGCTTGGCGTTTCTGCGGCAAGCGGCGGGCAGTGTAGCAAACTTGTTAAGTTATTGGTGCTTTAACGCTGCGCAACTAAATCCTGGTGAGATTCCGTTCAGAAAAGTTTGTTGGCATAGATGCCGTCAAATTCTTCGGGTAGCTGTCACGCACTACATGCAGCTTTCATATTTGTCCATTGGTCGAAAAGGAAGATCGACAGGGTCAGCGGCCACAATGCCTCTGCCCCTGTCTTAATCTTCCACTCACGCCGTCTTTACAACGTGAAGAGCGCCAGGAACTGCTGCAACGGCATCGCATCGAGCTGTGCCGGATCCTTCGTCGCCTCCATGATCGCCTTGACCCGATGCGCCGGCAAATGATCGCGCATGGCAGCTTCGAACTTCTGCAGCAGCACAGGGATACCTTCGGCACGACGTTTGCGATGCCCGATCGGATAATCGATCGAAACCTTCCCGGTGCTGCTCCCGTCCTTGAAGAACACCTGCACCGAATTGCCGATGTAGCGCTTGGCTGGATCGAAATAATCCTTCGTAAACTGCGGATTTTCGACCACCGTCATCTTGTCGCGCAGTGCATCGATGCGCGGATCGGCGGCGATGTCGTCATTGTAATCGCTGGCCACGAGCCGACCAAAAATCAGCGGCACCGCCACCATGTACTGAATGCAATGATCGCGATCGGCGTAATTCGCCAGCGGGCCGGTCTTGTCGATGATGCGGCAGCCGGCTTCCTGCGTCTCGATGACAATCCTCTCGATCTGGTCGATCCTGTCGACCACTTCCCCATGCAGCTTCATCGCGCACTCCACCGCAGTCTGCGCGTGGAATTCAGCCGGGAAACTGATCTTGAACAGCACGTTCTCCATCACATAGCTGCCAAACGGGCGCTCGAACTCGAACGGTTTGCCCTGGAACGCCACGTCGTAGAAGCCCCAGGTTTTTGCCGACAATGCCGAGGGGTAGCCGACCACGCCGCGATACACTGCATTGATCGCATGAGTCACCGCACGTCGGCAGGCATCACCGGCGGCCCAGCTCTTGCGCGGACCGGTGTTCGGCGCATGACGGTAGGTGCGCAGCGCGCCATTGTCGATCCAGCTGTGCGACACGGCTGTGGTGATCTGCTCCTTGTCGCCGCCGAGCATCGCGGTAGCCACAGCGGTGGAGGCCAGCCGCACCAGAATCACGTGATCCTGGCCAACCCGGTTGAAGCTGTTCAGAAGTGCATAGCAACCCTGAATCTCGTGCGCCTTGATCGCATAGCCAAGCACATCGCGCACGGTCAGTGGCTGGCCGCCTTCGCGTTCCGCCTTGCGGCTCAGGTAATCGGCCACGGCGAGGATCGCGCCGAGGTTGTCCGAGGGATGGCCCCACTCGGCCGCCAGCCAGGTGTCATTGAAGTCCAGCCAGCGGATCTGGGTACCGATCGCGAACGCGGCCTGCACCGGATCCAGCTCATGGCTGGTACCCGGCACGCGCGCCCCGCCCGGCAGCGTCGCGCCCGGTACCAGTGGGCCGAGATGCTTCACGCATTCCGGAAATTTCATTGCCAGCATCGAGGTACCGAGCGAGTCGAGCAGCATGTAGCGGGCTGTGTCGTAGGCCTCCTGCGAGTCGATCTGGTAATCGACAACGTAATCGGCGATATCGACCAGTGGCTGGTCAGGATCGGGACGGACAGCGGAACGGATGTCGTGCGCACTCATGTCGGATCTCGCAACAAGGGAAACCACCATTTTAGCCGACTGGCGCTTCCTGCGTTGCTTGACCGCAACCATCCTGGCCCCGACAATCCATCAACACATCCCAGAAGGGAGTAGTTCCCGGCGCAGGTTCATCTGCTCCGGTGCGGTGATCGTCAACACGAGCGACGCTTCGCTCCGGTCACCTCGGCAGTCATGCTGCGGACGAGACTTTTGTGGTGGAGACGGGCCGCGCGCGTCCGTATCCACTGCATTGTCCGACGCGCATGGAACCCCGCATGGCATTCCTCGGTACAGACTTTTTCTCCGGCCTGCTGGCCATCATCCTGCTCGACCTGGTGCTGGCCGGCGACAACGCCATCGTCATCGCCATGGCGGCCAGCCGTCTGCCGAAGGCGCTGCAGAAAAAGGCCGTGTTCTGGGGCACGTTCGGCGCCGTCGCGGTTCGTTTTGCCCTCACCGCCGTCGTCGTCTATCTGCTCAAACTGCCTGGATTGATGCTGGTCGGTGGCCTGCTGTTGCTGCCGATCGCCTGGAAGTTGCTGCGCCACGATGCCGACGACGATACCCATGTCGGCGCCAGCAATACGTTCTGGAGCGCCCTGCGCACGATCATCGTCGCCGATGCGCTGATGGGCATGGACAACGTGCTGGCGATTGCCGGCGCATCGAAGGGACATCTGACCCTGGTCATTATCGGTTTGCTGATCAGCGTACCACTGGTGGTGTGGGGCTCGACGCTGATCCTCAAGCTGATCGGACGCTTTCCGATCATCATGTACATCGGTGCCGGCGCGATCGCGTTCACTGCCGGCCGGATGATTTCGCACGATCATTGGTTGAGTGGCTGGTTTTACGCGCACAGCTGGGTGAAATACGCCATGGATGCGACTCTGGTGCTCTGCATCTGCGGCGGCGGTTGGCTGATGCAACGACGGCGTCGACGATGGAATACAACTAGCCGCTGAGGCCGTATCCGATCCATCCGCACCGAAGATGTCCGCGCCGACGGTCAGTACATCGTCGGCACTCTGACCGTCACGGTGGCATCGGGCGTATCACGAGTCACCCCCACACCAAGCGTGAAGTTCATGCTGCGCTTGTCGCTGAAGCGATAGGAGCCGCCAATCAGCAAGGTGCCCAGTACACTCTTGGCCGAGCCGGCCACGGTCTTGCCGTTTTGCTTGGTGATGCCCACGAAGCTCTGGTCATAGCCAATGCTGATCGACGCCTTCTCATTGAGCGCGAGTCCCATGCCAAGACTGGCATCAACGATGTCGCCGACCTGCACCGTGCCCAGTGGCTCCTTGCCCCCAAGCAACACGGTGCGGCTGACGTCGTGACGCGGGAAATTGTGCAGGTAACTCACGTTGCCGAAGAACACCACCGGATCGGAGGGATACAACCAGGTCACGCCCGGCTGCAACGAGTAGAAACCCGAACCGGTCGGGAGCTGCAGCGGCAGGCCGGTGCCGGTCGCGTTTTGCACGCAGCGGGTGACGCAATCGGTAGTGACCTCGAAAGGATCCCTGCCGGTACGCGACTTGAAGCGCAGCCAGCCGATGTAATACGGCTTGTCCGCACCGCCATCGTTGATCTGGTAACGGGCGGTGGCTTCCACGTCGCCGATGCCGTGACCACTGCTCGTGAAGACCTTGTCCGTGGCACTGCCCGTGAATATCTCGCGACTGATCGTGTCGGTGTGCCCATAGACGTACGGTATCCGCAGCTCCATCTCCAGGCGATTGGTGATGCCGTAGCGCAGCGCGACTGCACCGGTCTGCGTGGTCGTCTTCACCTGGCGCGCGTCGATCAGGCCGATCAGGATCGCCGGGATCACGGTGTAGCCGATCAAGGCGACCCGGTCGGCGGACGAGTAGCCGAATTGATAGGACGGCTCCACCACCAGCTTGCCACGCGGCGTCAGTACACCAGGTTGATTGAAGATCGGTGCGACGGCCGGCGGCCCGCTATCGCGCTCTGGTGCCTGCCCGACCGTCCGATCCGGCCGATTGTCTGCCGGCTCTGTATCGACAGTGGCCGCATCGCCTGCAGGCATGGGCAATGCCGTGGCCATCGAGCCACCTGCCCTCACGTTGCCCGCGCGTTGCCGATCGAGCACGTCGAGACCCACGGCATGCCGCAGCGCCCGATAATCGGCCTGCTGCGATGCGAGTGCTCGCTTCATCGCCTCGATCTGTTCGTTCTGGGCAGCCAGCTGGGCGCGCATCTCCTCGATGCGTGCGTCCTGCTCGCTCATGTTTTTCCGGAGTACCGCAGACAGCTCACCCGAACTCCCCGGGGTCGAACTCACCGGGGGCTGATTGACTGGTGCCACTGGGTCCTGCGCGCTTGCCACGCCACCGAGCAGCACCAGACCGGCACAACCGGTTGAGCATCTGCTTCGCCACGATTTCCGGGCCATCATGTTTTCCTCCTGGATCGGACATCGTTCAAAGTGGTACGGCGTTTGGCCGGCTATCTGTGCATCAGCCTTGAAACGCCGGTCAGTGCCCCAGCGATCCGATCAGGCCAGTCTGCAAACTCTCCTGCAGACCAAGACTGCGGAACATGCTCTGGCTGTTCGCCGTGACATTGAGCGTGGTCAGGCTGCGGATGTCCTGATTGTCGAGACTGTTCTGGATCACCGTCGCAGCCGTCGCATGGTCGAACGTTGCCGGGTCGACGGAGTTGTTCGTACCGTTCTGGATGATATTGACGGTGCCCGTGGCGGCAGCCAGGGCGCTGGCCTGGTCCGGTGTTATCCGGCCGATGTCAGGAATGCTCACGCTGGTGCTGGAGACCAGATTGCCGTTGATGTAGACCGCGCGTTCGATACCGAAGGACACCAGCAATCCGTTGCCCAAGTCGAAGCCACCTCGGGTGGCATCCAGCCGACGGTCACTGACCGCCACCGGCCACACGTTCGCGGCGCGCATGCCACCGGCCGCCATGCGCGACGACGCAGGCGGCGGTGCCGGCGATGGACCCTGCGCACTGACCATGCCTGCCCAGGCCATCGGCAAACTCGTCAGCACGCAAAGACATGGAAGCCTGATACGGAAGATGTTGCTCATGACGGCACTCAGATATCCCCCGGCCCGCGCTTGGGCAACGTCATGTTGCCCAGGCCGGCACGGTCGATGGCGGAATTGATCGGCGCCATTGGTGCAGCGCGCCAGTCGTCGCTGGTGTTGAATCTTGCCAATGCACGCCGGTTGTGGATGACGAATACCAGATGGTTCTTCCATGCCGCATCGAACTGCGCGCGCGGAATCGAGCGCGTGCCGCGGGCGGGATCGCCTACCAGGACACGCCCATCGCGCAGGCCCTTGATCACCACGAAATGGTGGTAGCCCTTTTCATCGATCAGCACGATCGCAGGAAGATTTTCCTGTCGCAGTTTTTCCAGCGGCACCTGGAATCCATCGGCGTCGAAACCATTGGCCTGCAGGAAGCGCTTGATATCGAGCAGCGAAAAACCTTCCCGGTTGATTTTCGGCCGGTCGCCGTGGGCATACATCTGCACAAACGCTTCCTGTTCATCGACCGGATAGCCATACTGATAGGTCAGCAAGGTCGCCACGGCGGCGGAGCCGCAGCTGAAATCGTATTTCTGGCGGATGGTGTTCCTGAAGCGAATCTCTTTCAGACTCGTCATGTGCAGGCTGTAACTGCCGCCCTGCACGCCCGGCAACACGACCGGTGCAGCTGCTGCGAGATGCATCACGGGAAGCAGGCCGGCGACGAACGTCGCGACCTGCCAGAAAGAGCAAGGTCGCCGGGAAATCATGGCTGGAACTGCACGTTGACGATGGTGGCGTTCTGGATCAGCACGGCGTTGCCGCTGTTCTGGATCACCATCGGCAAACCCATCGCTCCAGTGAACGAGCCGGAGCTGATCACATTGGCTCCGTTCACCACGTGATCGACGCTGTTGTTTGCCACCGTGCCGTTCAGTGTCATGGTTTCGGTGATATCGGTGCCACCACTGAGTTTCGCCAGTGCAGCGGAATCGATGCTCGGCCCCCATCCCGCGACATCGTGTGGCGGTGCAACCGCATGCCTGGACGATGACATCGATGCTGCCGCCACGTGGGGTAACGGTGCAACGGACTCTGCTGCCAGCGCATTCCACGCCGTTGCCGTGAGCAACAATGGGATGAGCCAGGACATCGGTCTGACTGTTCGCATGGTTCTGTCTCCCTCACCGGCGCGGGCAGCGAACTCTGCTTGTGCCCAGCAGCCCGGACGCAACCATCGGAAAACACGGTGGAACGCCAGGCGCTCCACCGTGTCCGGTTCCACTTTTATGGGCCAACGTTGAGATTGGCCTGGACGTTCACGCTCTGCTGGATCAGCGAGCCGACGCCACTGTTCTGCGCCATGACCGTAACGCCAGCGGCCGCCGCAGCTGCGCCTGACATGTTGTTGGACATGTCGAACGTGCCCGCATTCACCGAGTTCGATCCACCGGCTCCACCGGCTCCGCCGGCTCCGGCGAGGCCTTCGCCGCCCGTAGCGGAAGCACCGGCGCCGCCGGCACCACCCATGCCACCCGTGCTGTCAGCTGCACCGCTGCTGCCACCGGTCGAGGTCGCTGCGCCGCTGGTTGCAGTCGACGCGCCGCTGGTGCCTGCTCCACCTGCCCAAGCGCCGCCGGCTCCGCCGGTCGCCGTTGCCGTGCTGGAGCCGCGTGAGCGAGCATGCGCGTTAGCGTAGTTGTCGCCACTGCTGTCGCCACCGGCTGCAGCACTGAGCGCGCCGACCTGGCCGCTGTCAGCGCCGGATCCGCCGGCATAGCCGCTGTGCGAACGGGCATTTCCGCCATCACCACCGGATCCGCCACGGCCACCGAAGGCAAAGCCACCATAGCCGTCACCACCGGATCCGCCACGACCGCCATTGGCATTACCCGAGTTGCTGGCGACATTGCCGATGTCATGCGCACGGATATCGGTCACGGTGCCATCAAGCCGGCTGATCGCAACTGCCTTGCTGCTATTGAACGAGCTGGCTACCGACGAGGTGGCCGTGCCTCCATTATTGGCTGCTGCGCTGCCCAGACCATCGGCATACGCGTCGCCGTTGTTGTTGTGCTGATTTGCATGAGTCGAGCTGTCGCTGGTCTGCACTGCAATGGAGTGTCTTTGAGCCGAAGGGCCGGCTCCTCCTGTCTGCGTATCATCCGCCAAGGCTGGAAGGGTAAGTCCCAAGCCAACGCATATCGCTGTTAAAAGTAGAGTCTTTCGCATGTCTGCTCTCCTGGAACGATGCGGTGAACCCCCTGTTTTTGCCGTGAAGCAAGCAGCTAGAGCAATCTTCGCGCCAGCCCCGAGATTTTTTTTCGATTGTTGTTGATTTTCTTGAAAATCAATAAATTGCATATTTCATATGCAGGCGTACATGACGCGAGTCGCATGGCGAAAACCGCGTACTGAATCAGTTCCGCAACACCGTAACTTCGCCACAGACTCAGCGATCCGCACGGCATCAGGGGATCTGGTACGGATGCCGGCTCGGCAGCGGCTCACTGCAACATGTAACAAGCGTGATACAGCGGGATGGCCGCGAGAACGACTCGATTCATCCGGAACACCTTTATGCCACCGATTTCGTCATTTCCATGAAAAAAGAAGGGAGCCTTGCGGCTCCCTATCTCCGGCAGAAAACGCGCTTGCTCAGCGTTTGTCGATCGGCACGTAGGCCTGGTCTTCCGGACCGGTGTAGTTCGCGCTGGGACGGATGATCTTGCCGTCTTCACGCTGCTCGATCACATGTGCGCTCCAGCCGGAAGTGCGCGCAATCACGAACAGCGGCGTGAACATCGCCGTCGGCACGCCCATCATGTGATAGGCGCTGGCGGAGAACCAGTCGAGGTTGGGGAACATCTTCTTGACCTCGCCCATTACCTTCTCGATCCGCTCGGACACCTCGAAGAGGGTCGGATTGCCGCCATCGGTGCACAGCTTGCGCGAGATCTCCTTGATGATCTCGTTGCGCGGATCGGACACGGTATACACCGGATGCCCGAAGCCGATGATGATTTCCTTGCGCTCGACGCGGGCACGGATGTCGGCCTCGGCGTCGTTCGCGCTGCGGTAGCGCGCGATGATCTCCATCGCCACCTCGTTCGCGCCGCCATGCTTCGGGCCGCGCAGCGCGCCGATCGCGCCTGTGAGCGCCGAATACATGTCCGAACCGGTACCGGCAATCACGCGCGCAGCGAACGTCGAGGCATTGAACTCGTGTTCGGCGTACAGCACCAGCGACTTGTCCAGCGCCTGCGCGTGCAGCTCGCTCGGCTTCTTGCCATGCAGCAGGTGCAGGAAGTGCGCAGCGATCGACTCGTCGTCGGTCTGCGTCTCGATGCGCTTGCCGTTGTGGCTGAAGTGGTACCAGTACAACAGCATCGAACCGAAGCTGGCCATCAAGCGATCGGCGATCTCGCGCGCGCCGGTGACGTTGTGGTCGTCCTTCTCCGGCAGCACGGTGCCGAGCACCGAACAGCCGGTGCGCATCACGTCCATCGGATGCGTCGCCGCCGGCAGCAGCTCCAGCGCAGCCTTCACCGGCGCCGGCAGACCGCGCAAGCGCTTCAGGCGCGCGCGGTAGTTGTTCAGCTCGGTCCAGTTCGGCAGCACGCCGTGCACCAGCAGATAGGCCACTTCCTCGAAGCACCCCTTGGCCGCCAGATCGTGAATGTCGTAACCGCGGTAATGCAGGTCGTTGCCGCTGCGGCCGACCGTGCACAGCGCGGTGTTGCCTGCGGCCACACCGGACAGCGCGACGGATTTCTTGGCCTTGGGCAGGCTTTGTGTGGTTTCGCTCATGGATGGAACCTCGATCAAGGAAGATGCGCTGGCAAGCCGGCACAGCTGGTGAGGGAATGCATCAGTCAGTCGGATTTGCCGCCGGAAAACAGTTCGTCCAGCTTGCGCTCGTAGGCGTGATAGTCGAGGTAGTCGTACAACTCCTCGCGTGTCTGCATGGTCGGCACGACCGCTTTCTGGGTACCATCGCGACGCACCGTCTCGTAGAAATTCAGCGCCGCCTTGTTCATCGCCCGGTACGCACCGCAGCAGTACAGGATGATATCGACGTCGGCACTGGCCAGTTCCTCGCGGGTGAACAGCGGGGTCTGGCCGAACTCGGTGATATTGGCGAGGATCGGCACCTTCACCACCGCCTTGAACTGGCGGTATTGCTCCAGCGTGTAGATCGCCTCGGGGAAGATCATGTCGGCACCAGCCTCGACGCAGGCCTGTGCACGTTCGATCGCCGACTCCAGACCTTCCACCGCGATGGAATCGGTGCGCGCCATGATCACGAACTGCTCATCGTTGCGCGCGTCGACTGCGGCCTTGACCCGATCGACCATCTCGCCCTTCGACACGATCGCCTTGCCCGGACGGTGACCGCAACGCTTGGCGGCGACCTGGTCCTCGATATGCAAGGCGCCGGCGCCCGCCTTGATCATCGAACGCACCGTGCGCGCGATGTTGAAGGCGCCGCCCCAGCCAGTATCCACGTCGACGAGCAATGGCAGGTCGCAGGCATCGGTGATGCGGCGGACGTCGATCAGCACATCCTCCATCGAGCTGATGCCGAGATCCGGCATGCCCAGCGAATTGGCGGCGACGCCGCCGCCGGACAGGTAGATCGCCTTGAAGCCGCTGCGCTTGGCCATGCGCGCGGCGTAGGCGGTGATCGCGCCGACAACCTGCAGCGGCTGTTCCTCGGCAACGGCGGCGCGGAAGCGCGCGCCGGGGGATGCTGGCTGTGTCATGTCACCTCCGTAAAATGGTCATTTTAGCGCACTGCGGCGTGCCCTCCCCACGCGCCGCGTCCGCCACAGGTCGATGACCACATGCAGTCGCCAACATGTCCGAGGCACGCGCACATCACCGACGGCAAAACGCATGCTCCAGAACAGGTCGGTGCGTGCGGCATCGGACGTTTGATGCCACCCCGTCCGATCTCATATTGATAGCTATAAACAATCGAACCTATGCTGACAATCAATTAGATTAATCGGCTAAAACCCCATATCCTCACACCTCGCTTTCAACCACCACGGGAAAACCCACGATGTCGCTGATCAACACCGAAATCAAACCGTTCAAGGCGCAGGCGCTGAAGAGCGGCCAGTTCATTGAAGTTTCCGATGCCGACCTGAAGGGCAAGTGGTCCGTCGTGTTTTTCTACCCGGCCGACTTCACCTTCGTCTGCCCGACGGAACTCGAGGACCTGGCTGACAATTACGCCGAGTTCCAGAAGCTGGGCGTCGAGATCTACTCGGTCTCCACCGACACGCACTTCGCGCACAAGGCCTGGCACGACACCTCGGACGCGGTGAAGAAGATCAACTACACCATGGTCGGCGATCCGACCGGCACGATCAGCCGCAATTTCGGCGTGATGATCGAGGAAGCAGGCCTGGCCGATCGCGGCACCTTCGTGATCGATCCGTCAGGCAAGATCCAGATCGTCGAGATCACCGCCGGTGGCATCGGGCGTGACGCAAACGAGCTGCTGCGCAAGGTCAAGGCCGCCCAGTACGTCGCCTCTCATCCGGGCGAAGTCTGCCCGGCCAAGTGGAAGGAAGGCGAGAAGACCCTGGCGCCGTCGCTGGATCTGGTCGGCAAGATCTAAGCAATACCGCGCGCCATGCGCCACGGACCCGGAGTTCTTCCGGGTCCGCTTTACCGAAACACTGTGCATAGCGACGCCCGGGTCCGCCCGGGTGCTCGCCACGCGCACCCTGAAGAAACCCATCGACGGAGCCAAGCCCATGTTGGATGCCAATCTCACAGCCCAGTTGAAGACCTATCTCGAAAAGGTCACGCAGCCGATCGAGATCGTTGCGTCCCTGGACGACAGCGCCAAATCCCTTGAGTTGAACGAATTGCTCGGGGAAATCACCGCGCTGTCCGAACGGATCACCCTGGTTCGTCGCGACGACAACGAACGCAAGCCGTCCTTCGCGATCAACCGTGTCGGCAGCGACATCGGCGTGCGCTTCGCCGGCATCCCGATGGGTCATGAATTCACCTCACTCGTGCTCGCCCTGCTGCAGGTCGGCGGCCATCCGTCCAAGACCGCCGCCGACGTGATCGAGCAAGTGAAAAATCTCGATGGCGACTACCGTTTCGAGACCTATTTCTCGCTGTCCTGCCAGAACTGCCCCGACGTGGTGCAGGCGTTGAATCTGATGAGCGTGCTGAATCCAAAGATCCAGCATGTCGCCATCGACGGCGCGCTGTACCAGGACGAAGTCGATGCGC
Source organism: uncultured Rhodanobacter sp. (assembly GCA_966211915.1). Lineage (GTDB taxonomy): Bacteria > Pseudomonadota > Gammaproteobacteria > Xanthomonadales > Rhodanobacteraceae > Rhodanobacter. Next base: position 50,245 of record CBIHNO010000016.1, on the reverse strand, counting down.
GCCAGGTCATGTCGGTACCTACCGTCTACCTCAACGGCGAAGTGTTCGATCAGGGCCGCATGAACCTGGAGCAGATCCTGGCCAGGCTCGACACCGGCGCCGCCCGGCGCGAAGCCGAGAAGCTCAAGACCAAGGACGCATTCGACGTGCTCGTCGTCGGCGGTGGTCCAGCCGGCTCGGCCGCAGCGATCTATGCCGCGCGCAAAGGCATCCGCACCGGCGTGGCGGCCGAGCGTTTCGGCGGTCAGGTGCTGGACACCATGGCGATCGAGAACTTCGTCTCGGTCGGCCATACCGAGGGCCCGAAGCTGGCCACGGCGCTGGAGCAGCACGTCAAGAATTACGACGTCGACGTCATGAATTTGCAGCGTGCCGAGAAACTGGTTCCCGCCAGCGAGTCCTTCGGCTTGATCGAAGTGCAACTTGCCAACGGCGCCACGCTGAAATCGAAGACCGTGATCCTCTCCACCGGCGCGCGCTGGCGGCAGATGAACGTGCCCGGCGAAGATCAATATCGGAACAAGGGTGTGGCCTACTGCCCGCACTGCGACGGCCCACTGTTCAAGGGCAAGCGCGTGGCGGTGATCGGCGGCGGCAACTCCGGTGTCGAGGCAGCGATCGATCTGGCCGGCATCACCAGCCACGTCACCCTGGTCGAGTTCGACAGCAAGCTGCGCGCGGACGAAGTCCTGCAGCGCAAGCTGCGCAGCCTGCCGAACGTCGACATCATCGTCAGCGCGCAAAGCACTGAAGTGCTGGGCGACGGCCAGAAGGTCAGCGGCCTGGTCTACATGGATCGTGTCGATGGCGTCATGCACAGCATCGAGCTGGAAGGCATCTTCGTGCAGATCGGCCTGCTGCCGAATACCGAGTGGTTGAAGGGCACGCTGGAACTGTCGCCACGCGGCGAGATCGTCATCGACGAACGCGGCCAGACTTCGCTGCCGGGTGTGTTTGCCGCCGGCGACGCCACCACGGTGCCGTACAAGCAGATCGTCATCGCGATGGGCGCCGGCTCCACCGCCGCGCTGAGCGCGTTCGACCATCTGATCCGCAGCCCGGTGGTGGCCGCGAAGACGGAAGAGGAAGCAGCAGCTTGAACCATGCGGAGTTGATTGTCCTTCGACTTCAGCCCTTCGACTTCGCTTCGCTACGCTCAGGGCGAACGGAGTTGGCGGTATCCATCCGTTCACCCTGAGCGTAGGCCCCAGGGCCGAAGTCGAAGGGCCGCCACGGCCGACAATTCAGCCTCCTTGATCCGGCCCGCGCTCCAGCGCACGGCGGATATCGTCCAGCGCAGCCGGATCGTCCAGCGTGGACAGATCGCCCGGATCGCGCTGCTCCGCCAGCGCCTGCAGTGATCGGCGCAGCAGCTTGCCGGAACGTGTCTTCGGCAAGGCATTCACCACGTAGACGCGCGAGGGCTTCGCCACGCCACCGAGTTGATCCACCACGCGCTGCTGCATCGCCAGTGCCACTGCGCCCGCGCCAGCCCCTGCATCCTGTTTGAGCGTCGCAAACACGATCGGCACCTGCCCTTTCAGCTCGTCGTGCACACCGACCACCGCCGCCTCGGCCACCGCCGGGTGGCTGGCCACGGCCTCCTCGATCTCGCGTGTGCCCAGCCGATGGCCCGCCACGTTGATCACGTCGTCGGTGCGGCCGAGGATGAAGGTATAGCCATCCTCGTCGCGGATCGCCCAGTCCAGCGAGCTGTACAGCAATTCCTTGAAATGGCTGAAATAGCTGTGCACATAGCGGTCGTCGTCGCGCCACACCGTGCTCAGGCAACCCGGCGGCAGCGGCGGCTGGAACACCAGCACGCCCTTCACTCCGGCAGCCACTTCCTTGCCGGTGTTCTCGTCGATCACCTTCATCTTGTAGCCCGGCGCCGGCAGCCCGGGCGAGCCGAACCTGGTCGGTTTCAGCTCCAGCCCCGGCATCAGCGTGATCGCCGGCCAGCCGGTTTCGGTCTGCCAATAGTTGTCGATCACCGGCACGCCGAGCGCATCGGTGATCCACTGCGCGGTCGGCTCGTCCAGCGGCTCACCGGCGAGAAACAACCACTTCAGTTTCGACAGCTCGCATTTCTTCAGCCAGCTCTCGTCCTGCTTCTTCAATACGCGAATCGCCGTGGGTGAGGAGAACATCGTGTGCACGCCGTAACGCTCGCACAGCTGCCACCATATGCCCGGGTCCGGCCGCGTCGGCGTGCCCTCGTACAGCAGCGAAGTGGCGCCGCCGATCAGCGGACCATAGACGTTGTACGAATGCCCCACCGCCCAACCCACGTCCGACGTGGAGAACATCACCTGCCCCGGCGCGATGTCGAACACGGTGCGAATCGACAAGGCCATCGCCACCGCGTAACCGCCCACGTCGCGCTGCACGCCTTTTGGTTTGCCGGTGGTGCCGGAGGTGTACAGCAGGTAGCTCGGCTCATTCGATTCCAGCCAGACCACCGGCACTTCGACGCCTTCGTGCGCCCGGCGCAGTTCGGCGTAGTCGAGGTCGCGCCCGGCCACGTGCGTCATCTGCGGATCGAGTCCCCGATCGACGATCAACACCTGCGGCGGTGGCGCCGAGGCCTCGTTCAACGCTGCATCCACCAGCGGCTTGTACGGAATCACTTTGCCGCCGCGCATGCCGGCATCGGCGGCAATCAGCAGCTTCGGCTGCGCGTCGTCGATGCGCAGAGCCAGGTTGTGCGCGGCAAACCCGCCGAACACCACCGAGTGGATCGCGCCGATCCGCGCGCAGGCCAGCATCGCGAATACCGCTTCGGCGACATTCGGCAGATAGATCACCACCCGATCGCCCTTGCCCACGTCCAGCGATCGCAGCACGGCGGCAAACGCATTCACTTCCCAGTACAGCTCGCGATAGGTGTACTCGCGGGTGACCTCGGTTTCGCTGGAAATCGCCACCAGCGCCAGCTGCTCGGCACGCTCGGCCAGGTGCCGGTCGACCGCGTTGTAGCAAAGGTTGGTGGTGCCGCCGACGAACCAGCGCCGGAACGGCGGATTCGACTGGTCGAGGATCTGCTGCGGCGGCGTCTCCCAGTGGATCAGCCGGGCCTGCTCGGCCCAGAACTGCTCCGGCTGCTCGATCGACTGCCGGTAGAAATCCTCGTAGCGCATGTTCGTCTCCGGATTCTCGCTGCACCCAGCCTAGACCAAGCCGGGGCGTCGCATCAGCGCGACCATAGTCTTAGCCCGTTGCCGGGGACGGCTTCCGCAACGCTTGACCCTCACGTAACGTGAGCCCTCAGCCTATGGGGCACCCGATGCAAAAGGAGTGAGGACGATGTTGTTGACTGTGGGCGAACTGGCCAGGCGCTGCGGAATGACCGTGCGCACCTTGCACCACTACGACGCCATCGGCCTGCTCCAGCCCGCATCGCGGTCCGGTGCCGGTTACCGACTGTATGCGCGCGCGGACATTGAACGTCTGCATCGCATCCAGGCCTTGCGTCAGCTTGGCCTGTCGCTGACCGACATTGGCACTGCCCTGTCCGGACCACAGCAGCCATTGGCCGACGTGGTCGATCGCCAGATCGCACAGATCGACCGCGAACTGACCGAAGCCGCAAACCTGCGTGAGCGGCTGGTGTATTTGCGCACACAACTGGCGAACGGACAGTCCCCTGACGTGGCCGACTGGCTGGACACGCTGGAGTTGATGACGATGTACGAGAAATATTTTTCCCCCGATGAACTGAAAGCCCTGCCACTGCATACCAACCCGGATGTGCTGGTGGAATGGAGCGCGCTGATCAGCGCCGTGCAATCGGCGATGGACCGTGGTGCAACCACGGACGACGCGGACGTGCAGAAGCTCGCGCTGCGCTGGATGACGATGGTCGAGCGCGGCACCGGCAACAACCCCGAGTTCCTGATGCGCCTGCATGCCATGAATGAGAACGAGCCCGCTGCCCGCGCGCAGAGCGGCATCACACAGGCACTGCAGACTTTCGTGGAAGAATCGGTTGTCGCAGCGCGGTTGGCGATCTTCGCGCAGTATCTGGACGTGCATGACATGGAGCGCATGCGTGCCAACTACGGCAAACAGATGTACGCGTGGCCGATGCTGATCGCCGACCTGCGCAAGGCGATGGAGGCAAACACCCCGGCGAGTGATCTGAATGTGCAACAGATGGCCGGGCGTTGGATGGAACTGTTCCGCGCCTACGCGGGCGACTCTCCCGTCACCCACGCACGCATCCGCGAGGCGTACGCGAGAGAACCTAACCTGCGCAGCGGCAGTGCGATCGACGACGCGCTGCTCGACTACGTACGGGAGGCGCTCGCCGGTCTCGCATCACCGACACACTGAAGCGCGGTGGGCGGCAAACAAGCCCACAAAAAGGAAGGGCGGCCGGAGCCGCCCTTCTCTCTTTACCACTAAGAGACTCGCTTATTTCTTAGCGAACAGATGCTCGACGCCAGCACGCTCTTCCCGCAGCTCCTTGTCGGTGGCATCCATGCGGCCACGCGAGAAGTCGTTGATCGCCAGACCCTGCACGATCGTGTACTTGCCGTCTTTCACGGTCACCGGGTAGCCGTAGATCACGCCCGGCGCGATGCCGTACGAACCATCGGACGGGATGCCCATCGAGACCCAGTCGCCTTCGGCCGTACCCTGCGCCCAGTAGCGCATGTGGTCGATCGCCGCCGACGCGGCGGATGCTGCCGACGAGGCACCGCGTGCCTTGATGATCGCCGCGCCACGCTGCTGCACGGTCGGGATGAAATCGCTCTCGTACCAGGCCTGGTCGACCAGCGACATCGCGGCCTTGCCGTTGACGGTGGCATGGTGGATGTCCGGGTACTGGGTCGAACTGTGGTTGCCCCAGATCGTCATCTTCTTGATGTCGGTGGTGTGCGCGCCGGTCTTTTCGGCCAGCTGCGACAACGCACGGTTATGGTCGAGACGAACCATCGCGGTGAAGCAGTCCGGATCGAGATCCGGCGCGTTCTGCTGCGCGATCAGCGCATTCGTATTGGCCGGATTGCCGACTACCAGCACGCGCACGTTGCGCTTGGCATGGTCGTTCAGCGCCTTGCCCTGCGGGCCGAAGATCGCGCCGTTCGCTTCCAGCAGATCCTTGCGCTCCATGCCAGGGCCGCGCGGACGCGCGCCGACCAGCAGCGCGTAGTCGACATCCTTGAATGCCACGTTCACGTCGTCGGTGGCGACCACGCCCGCCAGCGTCGGGAACGCGCAGTCGTTGAGTTCCATCACCACGCCCTGCAGCGATGGCAGTGCCGGGGTGATTTCCAGCAGGTGCAGGATCACCGGCTGATCCGGACCCAGCATGTCGCCGGCAGCGATGCGGAACAGCAGTGCATAACCGATCTGGCCGGCAGCGCCGGTAACGGCAACTCGAACGGGGGCTTTCATCGTGGCAACTCCATAAGAAATGAGGCGAGGTGGAATGAGACGAGGCTCGCATCCTGGGACGCGGGCCAGAACTAAACGGTCAACCCAACTCGGCAAAGAACTCGGCGATACGCGCGAGTCCCGGCTCCAATTGCGCGGTCGGGCAGGTGTAGGAAATGCGCAGCGCACGCGGCTCGCCGAACGCCGAGCCGGGCACGCAGGCCACGCCCTTGGCTTCCAGCAGAGCGGCGCAGAACTCCACATCGTTGCTGATCTTCACACCGCTGTGGCTCTTGCCGAAGGCCACCGAAATATCCGGGAATGCATAGAACGCGCCCTGCGGTCGTGGACAGATCACGCCGGGAATCGCGCTGAGTGCGGCGAACACCGTATCTCGCTTGCCGGCAAACTCGGCGCACTTGGTCTTGGGAATATCCTGCGGGCCGCTGAGCGCCGCCACCGCCGCCGCCGTGATCACTTCCGGCAGGCTGGTGATGTGGTTGGAGTTGAGCGTGGTGATCGCCTTGGCCACCACTTCCGGCCCGGCGATCAGACCGACGCGCCAGCCCGGCATGCCGTAGGTCTTCGAGACCGAATCGACGAAGATCACCCGCTCGCGCAGCTCGGGTTTCGCGAACACGAAGTTGTGGTAGCCGAGGCCGTCGAACACCATCGAGTTGTAGATGTCGTCGGTGATGACCCAGGTGTCGGGATGCTTCGCCAGTATCTCGGCCAGCGCGGCAATTTCCTCGCCGGTATAGACCATGCCGGTCGGGTTGGACGGGTTGTTGAACAGGAACACCTTCGGCTTGCGCGCCAGCGCGGCATCGAGCTGTGCCGGGGTGAGCTTGTAGTTCTGCTCCGCACCGCAATGCATCACGTTGGTTTTCGCACCGACGATATCGGCGATGTCGCGGTAGGTGGTCCAGTACGGCGCGGCGAAACAGATCTCGTCGCCTTCGTCGAGCAACGCCTCGGCCAGGTTGTACAGCACATGCTTGGCGCCGATGCCGATCGACAGGTTCATCCGCGTGTAGCCGTTGAAACCGAGCGCTTCGATGTGTTTCAGGAACGCATCCAGCAACGCCTCGGCACCGCGGTTGCTGCCGTACTGGCCGGAGTCGTGCGACAGCGACTCACGCGCGGCGGCATACACGTGTTCGCCTGGCAAGAAGTTCGGTACACCGATCGAGAAGCTGATGATGTCGCGGCCGGCAGCCTTGAGCTGCTTGGCTTTTTCGGCGATCACCATGATAGCGCTGGGTTTGGCGCGGCCGACGCGCTTGGCAAGCTGTGGCATGGGTTCCTCGACGTCAGGGGGATGAGGTCAGCAAACCCGCGAATTTTAGCATGGGGCGCCCGCGCATCGGCCCAGCCCGCAAAAGCTTGCGTCATCGGCCGACTATGGCGTTCCCTGCCCGGCTCATTGCATGATGCCGATGCCACTGCGTTGCCTGCACGCGATCGCCGGTGGAGGGGCTTCTCAACTCGTTTTCAATCCAAGGAGGTAGGCACCGATGTTTCATCTGATCTGGTCCATCATCGTTGGTTTCTTTGTCGGCCTGATCGCCAGGGCCCTTATCCCCGGCGCCGATCACATGGGGTTCTGGATGACCGCTGGCGTGGGTATCGTCGGCTCGCTGATCGGCGGTCTGATCGGCAATCTCATCAGTCGGCCACCACCAGGTTCCAAGTTCCACCCTGCAGGCTTTCTGATGTCCATCCTCGGTGCCATTGTCTTGATGCTGGTCCTGCGTTACGTCTTCCATATGTAAAGCGGCGTTCGCGCAAGCATGCTCCACACAAAAAAAGCGGCAGGGAGCAATCCCTGCCGCTTTTTCGTATCCGCTACTGAAACCGATCTCAGGCCGTCTTGCCGAACAGCTTGCCAGCCAACCCTTCCAGTGCACCCAGATCAAAACCGCTGCCCTGGCCGGCCGCCGGTACCTGGCCGTCCGGAGTCAGGTGATCGACCGCATGCGGCAATACCTGCGAAAGCTGGCCGAGCAAGGTATTAGGATCGACGCCAAGCTTGCTGGCCGCCTCCTGCACCAGCGAGCCCATGCCGCCGTTCTGCAACGCCTGGCCGAGCTGATCGCCCGTCACCGGCTGGTTCGCACCCGTGCCAACCCACGACTGCACCGCCCCACCCAACCCATGCTGCTGCAGCATGCTGATCAGGCCCTGCACACCGCCAGCCTTCTCGATCAGCTGGCCGGCCACGCCAATCATCGAACCGGTACCGCCTTGTTGTCCCTGACCGCCGAGCAAATCATTGAGGAATGACATGGTCGTTCTCCCTGGAAATATGGATAAAGATGAAGCCTGCCGATCATAGGCCTGCGCCAGCGGCCCTGTCATGACCTTGGCGCACAAAAAAACCGCCGGTTGCAAACCGGCGGTTTTCGCGGGTCCGGACCGGAACTCAGCCGCGCTGATCGAGCACCGCGTTCCACTCCTTCACGCGGTCGGACTGCGCCGCCAGCAGCGCATCGACATCGCCCTCGACGGTGACCTTCTCGATCACGTCGCCCTGCTGGATCGTGTTGACCACAGCCATATCAGCCGCGTCGACCACTTCGCCGAACACGCTGTGCTTGCCGTCCAGCCACGGCGTGGCGCCATGGGTGATGAAGAACTGGCTGCCGTTGGTGCGCGGACCGGCATTCGCCATCGACAGCACGCCCGGCTTGTCGTGACGCAGCGACGCATTGAACTCGTCCTCGAACTTGTAGCCCGGGCCGCCGCGACCGCTGCCTTCCGGGCAACCGCCCTGGATCATGAAGTCGGCGATCACGCGATGGAACGACAGGCCATCGTAGTAACCACGCTTGGCCAGGTTGACAAAGTTGGCGACCGTGACCGGCGCCTTGTCCTCGTGCAGACGCAAGTGGATCGGACCGCGGTTGGTGGTGAAGGTGACGTTGATGGTCATCGCAAATCCTTGGGTTCAGAAGCTGCAACGTGCCACGACGCGGGCACGCGGGTCGCCAAGAATAACCCAGCGGGGCATATGATTCATGCTGCCATGGCTTTCACGCCAAACCTCGCCTCGCCGTTCACCCTGAGCGCACGCGGGAAGCGACCATGGATGGCCGCATCTTTGAGGAGCAGGAAGTCGAAGGGCTGCCCTTCGACTTCAGCCCCGCGTGCCTGCGCTCAGGGAGAACGGCTATCGAAGCTCTGCGGCAACCCCAGCATGCGGCGCTCCAGCGCCCCCGGACCACGCGGCTGTGCCGCCGGCGTCGGCACCTCGGCCGGCCACGTCGCGCCCGCGTACAGATGCGCCCACAGCCGATCCAGCGCCGCATAGCCATACGGCAGCAGCGGCACGTACTGTTCGCCGAAACCGGGCAGCGCCAGGAACGCGTCAAAGTGCTGCGCGTGCGGCACCTTCCAGTAGATCGGTGAACGCCCTTCCTCGCGCAGCCACGCCACATACGGTTCGGAACTGAACGCGGTCGGCAACAGTCCGTCGCTGGCGCCATGTATCACCCACAGCGGCAGGTCGCCGCGCGGCAGCTTGGCCGCCGTGGCCGCAATCGAGGCGTGCAAGGCCTGCGACTCGTGATCGTCGCCGGTCCACAGCGCACGCAGGCATTCGCTGCCGATCAGGCTGGGATCGGTCGAGATGCTGGTACCGCCAAGCAGGCCGATGCCGTTACCCGGCGGAATGCCCGCGCCATCGGCCCACCATGCCGTCCGCGCAGCGGGATCGGTGATGCTGGGCAGACCCTTCGCATCGATCGCCGCGTAATGGAAACCGCACGGCATGTCGCTCGGACCACGGCGCAGGTATGACGAGGCATAGCCCGCGGCGATCACACGCCACAAGTCGAACGCGGTCGTGCTCGCCGCCGTGCTCATCGCCTCGTCAGTCCAGCCACGAGTATGCAGATACTGATAAGCCTGCTCCGCCTGCTCGGTCACGGTGTTGCTGCTCAGCTTGCCCTGCGCGCGCAGACTGGCGCAGCGCAGCGGCCATGCCGGCGGCAATACGCCACGTGGGCCACGCGCGAACGGAGTCGCCGCGAAACGTTCGCTGCTCAGCGCGCAAGGCAACCAGGTCGCCGCCTCGGTGGCGTAGTCGTACATCGCGCGACCGCGCTCGAACACGTGTACGTTCGGCTCCAGCGCGACCACGCCGGCGAAGAAGTGCTCCTTGTCGAGGCCGGCTGCCTGCAGCACTGCGCCGCCGCCGTTGGACAAACCGGTGGCGATGATCTTCGTGTTCTGCGGCGTGAACGGTGCCTCGTTCGGAAACGCGCGATCGAGCATGGCCAACCCGAACTGCGCCGCCTGGATCACATGCCGGCCCCAGTCGGCCTCCGGGTTGTCGCCGGAGTGCATGTGTTTGATCGCGATGCCTGCGCTCGGTGGCGCCGGCGGTGGCTGAAACTCCAGCTCCGTTTCGCCGCGTTTCGCACGGCGGCCATCCAGCGCCACGCCACTGTTGTCGGCGTAATCGAAATAACCGGTACCGGTGCCCTTGTCGGTATAGGCCACCGCGCAACCATGTGGCAAACCCCAGGCACCGGCCAGCGAGATCGCGCCATAGATGCCGCGCGAGCCGGACGACGCCGTAACAACAAGGCAGCGCTTCTGTTTGTCGAAGTGATCGGGCAACTGCAGCAGCACGCGATGCGGCGCGCGCGCGCCGGGGATGCGCGAAAACGCCTGATACTCGCGACCCGGCACATCCGGCACGCCGCCATACACCGTGCCGTAACCTCCCAGCGGGCCGAGGTCGGCAATGCCTTTCCAGCTGGTCTGGATCGCCCGGCGACGCAGCTCGCCTGCCGTGGGATCCAGCGGATCGGCAAACGGCAGCGGCGCACCCGCCAGACCGGCCAACCCCAGACCCGCGCTCAGCAGATCATCGTGACCGCGATGTTCGGTCACACGCACTTCGCCGTAATCGACCTCACGCATGGCAGGTTCCTTCGTCACCGGGCCGCGGGCACAAGCCGACAGCATGACTGATACCAGCATGGGCAAGCACAACTGCGTCGACAAGCGGGCGGATGTCTTCATTCCGCCACCATAACAAGCGCGCCACCGCTCGCCATCGTACGAAAGTCCACGCCGCGTCACGCACCGAACTCGACGTGACCGCCACCGCCCGCTAACGTCAACGACATGACGAGCCTGCTGATCGCCGACGACCACCCGCTGTTCCGCGCCGCACTGCGCCTCGCAGCCAGTGAAAGCCTGCCCGATTGCGTGGTGCGCGAGGCTGCGGACCTGCCTGGCGCGCTCGCCGCGCTGGCCGCCGAACCGGACATCGACCTGGTTCTGCTCGACCTGCATATGCCCGGCAGCCAGGGTTTGTCGGGGCTGGCTGCGCTGCGCGGCCAGCATCCTGGCGTCGCTGTGCTGGTGGTCTCCGCCCACGACGAACCGCGCATCGTGCGCCGCGTGCTCGATCACGGCGCCGCCGGCTTCATCCCCAAGAGCGCCAGCACCACCGAGATCGGCGAAGCGATCCGCAGCGTGTTTGACTGCGGCAGCTGGCTGCCACCCGGCCTCGCCGACGCCGTCGCGGCATTGCCTGCCGATCCCGTCGACACCGATCTCGCCAGCCGCCTCGCCCGCCTCACCGAACAGCAATCCCGCGTGCTCACCCTGCTCGCCGAAGGCCTGCTCAACAAGCAGATCGCCGATCGGCTCGCGATTCAGGAGCGCACGGTGAAGGCGCATGTCACGGCGATTTTCGAGAAGCTCAGGGTGAGGAATCGGACGCAGGCAGGGATGTTGTTGCGGTCGCTGGATTTGGGAGAGCCGGCGCGGGTGGGGTGAGCGAATCACATGATTCGTCTTCGCATCCCATCGCTACTAGCTTTGAGTCATAACTGATGGTAGCCACGGATACTGTACGATCCCAACCACTACTTTCTAGTCACATAAACCGACTCAAATCGGTCTATCCCAGAGTTGAATTTATTTCATGGCCTCAGTCATTCTCCTGGGCGCAGGCGCAAGCTTCGGTTGCGGCGATGTTTCACCGGCCTCGCCACCGCTCGGCAATGGAACAGACGGACTGTTCGCACGCTTAATGGCTGCTGGTGGCGAAGCGTCTAATTTGCCCAATGACCTTAAATCCTTATTCCTTGCCGATTTCGAGAAAGGCATGGCAGAATTCTATGAATACTCGAATGGAAACATAATGCGCTTCCAGCGTGAAATGGCTGCTTATCTAGCCCAATTCACTCTCGAGCCCAAAAACGCTTATGCCCGTCTAATTCGAACCATTGGAGCCAGACGCGCGGTCTATGCAAGTCTTAACTATGATCTGTTGTTCGAGTTAGCTGCAGCCTCACTGGGGCTCAACACCCGCTACGAAATGACGTCCCTGACTTCTGAGGTAAGGCTTCTGAAGCCGCATGGCTCCAGCAATTTCTGGCCTAATATTCCAGCAGGCATGATCCAAAACTGTACTTTCCAGAGAAGCGGCCGTGCCGATGTGCAGGCTCCGATTATCCCATTAAACCAAGAGGAGACTCTCTATCGTTGTGCAAACGAGGATAGTTTAGCCCCGGCAATCGCCATGTACGCGGAAGGTAAGGCTGTCAAAGTCAGTCCAGACTACGTCGAACAGCAACAAGCACATTGGTTAGCTGCCGTGAAATCTGCAAATCAAGTATTTGTTATCGGCGTTAGCGTTAATAGCGCTGACACTCATATTTGGGGTGAATTGGCGAAAACGAGATCATCCGTAACGTACTTCGGTCGACCGTCCGATCGTGAGGCATACAAAGAATGGAAAATGAGCAATGGCAAGAAGGACGCATATTTCATCGAAGCCACGTTTCAAGAATGCATCCCAATTATTGGGCGCCGGCTACGGCTAAACTAAGCATATATATTGAAAATTTAGCCTATCAGGCTTAGATACCCCACGTCACGCTCGCATCGTTCCTGCCGTCACCCGTTGCAACACCTGCCTCAACGCCAACGGCTTCAACGGTTTGTACAACACCCCCACCCCCGCATCAAGCATTCGCTGACGCAATTCACCATCACGGTCCGCCGTGAGCATCACGGTCGGCACATCAGCATGCAATTCGCGTAGCTGATGCCAGACATCAAAACCGGTGTCGCCACTGTCGAGATGAAAATCGAGGATATGCAGGTCCGGCCGCCATGGTGCCGCCAACGCCTGCTCGGCATTGCGGGCGGCATGCACGTGCCAGCCCCAGCTGGTGAGCAGGCTGCTGAGTGCGGCGAGTGCCGCCGGTTCATTGTCCAATACCAGCGCGCGACCAGTCGGCAATGACTGCTGCGCATCGGCGGCAGGCGGCAGCCGTATGGCGGCACTTGCCATCGGCACGCTGAGGTCGAACACACTGCCATGGCCCGGCCATGAGCGCAGCCCGAGTGGATGGCCGAGCAAGCCGGCCATCCGTTGCGCGATGGACAAACCCAGTCCGAGCCCCTGCCCGCCCGCAGCGCTGCCGCGTCGGAACTCCTGGAAGATCAGCTGCTGCTCGCCCGGCGCGATACCTGGTCCGGTATCCCAGACTTCCACGCGCAATTGCTGGCCGGATCGACGCACACCCAGCAGCACGCGCCCATGTTCCGCATAGCGCAACGCATTCGACAGAAAGTTCTGCAGCACGCGGCGCAATAGCTGCGGATCGGAGCGTACCCACGCGCACGTACCGACGACGTCGAACCGCACGCCACGGTCCAGCGCGATGGCACGGAATTCGGCGGCCAGCGGATCGAGCACTTCGGCCAGCGGGAATGCGCGTGGTTGCGGATGCAGGCGGCCGCCTTCCAGTCGCGCGATATCAAGCAGGCCGGCGAGCAGGCGTTCGGTGGCGGCGAGTGCGCCATTGAGATAATGCGCGGTGGTGGCATCGGCGCCGCGTTCGGTGAGTGAGTGGGCGAACAGCTGCGCTGCATGCAGTGGCTGCATCAGGTCGTGGGTCACTGCGGTGAGGAAGCGACTCTTCGCCTCGTTCGCGCCCTGTGCCTCCGCCGAGGCTGCAGCCAGCGCGCGAGTGCGCTCTTCCACCCGCAGTTCCAGCGTTTCGTTGACGCGCTTGAGCGAGTTCTCAGCCTGACGGAAGGCGGTGACGTCGGTGAAGGTGGCGACGAAGCCGCCGCCGGGCATCGGGTTGCCGCGGATCTCGACGATGGTGCCATCGGGGAAGCGCCGTTCGGACAGGTGCCGGGTGCCGGCACGCATATGGGTGAGCCGCTGCTGCACGCGCTGCTCCGCTTCACCGGGACCGAGTATGCCGGCGTCGATGTTGTAGCGGGTCAGCTCGGCAACCGGACGGCCGACTTGCAGCAGCTCGGGTGGATAGTTGAACAGGCGCGCATACGGACTGTTCCACGCGACCAGCTGCAGCTCGGCATCGACCACACAGATGCCCTGGCTCATGTTTTCCAGTGCGGCTTCCAGCACGCGCTGGTTGAAGCGCAGGTCCTGCGCCGCTTCGCCGACGATGGCGACGACGGTATCCAGATCGTCGCGGCCCTGCCGATGCACCACTTCCAGCAACAGGCGCGCGGAGGCGGCGCCGATCACCGCGGCCAGTTCGTGTTCGACCTGACCGACCCGCGCGCTACCGGCGAGACCGAGCGCCGGTGCATGGGCGAACAGATGCTCGACCCGTTCGGACGGCAGGAAGCGCGCCGCCAATGCGCGCAGTTCAACCACACCGACATCACCTACGCTGACCGCGCGCGCGATACGGCCGTAGCGCGAACTGGCCACCGCCAGCATGACGGCGATGTTCACCAGCAGGCTCACCACGACGGCGCGACCAAGCCGATTCCAGTTGGACAAGCCGAGCAAGTCATCCGGTGCCAGCCAACGCAGCCCAAGCGGGCCGCTGTGCAACCATGCCGGCGCGGACGGCAGCAAGGCAGGCAGTACCGCATAGATCCACACCAACGTGCCGACCGCCAGCCCGGCCATCACCGCACGCGAACCCAGTTGCGGGCGATACACCGCGGCCAGCAATGCCGGCGTCAGCCCGGCCAGCGCGGAGAACGAGATCGCGCCGATATCGGCCAGCACCTCGTTGCGCGCCAGCACACGGCTGTACGCCCATGCCAGCAGGATCACCACCAGGATCGCCACGCGCCGATGGTTCAGCAATTCGCCGCGCAAGTCGCCATGTTCGTCGCGACCCCAACCCGCCTTCACCCGCAACGGTGCGATGAAGTGATTGACCACCATCAGGCTCAACGCCAGCGTGGCAATCACCACCATGCTGGTGGCGGCGCTGAGGCCACCGAGAAACGCGATCAGCGCCAGGCCGTGTTCGCCACGCGCCAGCGGCAGCGCCAGCACGTACATGTCCGATGACACCCCGCTCGGCCCCAGCAAAGCATCACCCAGTCGCGCCAGCGGCAGGATCGGTAGCGAGATCAGCAGCAAGTACAGCGGAAACAGCCAGCGCGCAGTACGCAGGTTGCCGTCGCTGCGGCACTCCACGATGCCGGCGTAGAACTGGTGCGGCATGGTGAACATCGCCAGCGCGCCAAGCAGGATCAGCGCCGGGAAGCCGCCGCTGTCCGGTGGCGGCGGCACGTTGACCGGCAAGCGCGCAGGCAACGCGGTGAACAGCAAGGTGCCCAATGCCAGCATCGCGCCGAGCTTGAACAGCGACTCGAACGCCATCGCCAGCACCAGCCCGCGGTTGTGCGCCATGGTCGAGGCGCGACGCGTGCCGAACAGCATCGCGAACAGCGCCATCAGCAATGCCACGTACAGCGCGCTGTCCTGCCATGGATCGGACTCGGACAGCTGGCCGTGGCTGAGAATGCCGTAGCTCATCGCCACCGCTTTCAGCTGCAGCGCGATGTACGGCACGATGCCGATCACCACCACCGCGGTGACCAGCGCGGCCAGCCCCGAGTGTCGACCCAGCCGCACCGCGATCAAGTCAGCCAGCGAACCGGCGTTGTACTCGCGTACCAGCTGCACCAGCCGGCCAAGGAATTTCAACGCGAACAGGTAGACCAGGATCGCCCCGACAAAGGTCGGCGGCAGCCACCAGCCGGAGCGACTGGCCTGGGTGACGGTGCCGTAGAACGTCCACGAGGTGCAGTGGATCGCCAGCGACAGCGCGTAGACGATCGCCCAGCGTTTCTCGAACAACTGCGGGCGGCGCTCGCCGAGCAGAGCCACGCCGAACAGCAGGCCGAGCCAGCACAGCGCGGCGAAGGCGATGAGGCTAGTGCTCAGCATGGATCACTCTGACGAGAATGTTCCCTCCCCTGCTTGCAGGGGAGGGTCAGGGAGGGGTGCTTTTGATCATCAGCATTTCGCAAGCTCGAACAACCCCCTCCCAACCTCCCCCTGCCAGCAGGGGGAGGAGCGGAAGTCAGCATCAGAGCAACACTGGCAAGCCTAAGGCGCGGACCGCGTTCACCAGCCAGCGCAACTGCACGCCGTGGCGGCTGTCGTAGTCGGCTCCGGAATATCCCCACCAGTCCCAGCATGCTTGCGGATTCAAGGGCGCGAAACTTGCGCGGGTCTGAGGATATAGCACCGCCACGTTGTACACGTCGGCCCAGCGGTTGAAGCCGGCGTCTTTCACGAACGCCTCGCCCACCGCGTCGGCATTCTGCTTGCAACCGTGAAACGCGACCACTACGCCGCACGACTTTCCGGCGAGGCAGGCCGGTGGCAGGTAGACGTAGCCAGTCTTGGCCATGAACGCATCGGCACCGTCGGGGCGCAATGCATCCTGGTCGAACGTACGCAGCTCGCCGCGCGCCTCGGCTGCCGCGTGCGCCGGCTTGCCAAACATCTGCGCGAAGATTTCGCCAGCAGCATCGAAGCTGCAATGACCGAGGTACGGCGTGACTGATTTGCCGCAGTCGTCGCCAGCAGCCGCCACCGGCAGGTTGTGTGCGAACGCGCGCTGGCCATCGTCATGCACCTGCATGCCCTTGAGGCCCGGCGTGTCATCGCGCAACTGCTCGTAGAAATGAGCACCGGCCTCCGCCACTGCCGGCGCCACCAGCGCGTCGGCGCTGCCGTGCAGCAAGTAGACATGGGCGTGCACGAGATCCTTCAGCGCGCCGATCTCACCAGCAGCCGAACGCTTTTCGGCGGTCGCCACCAGCGCGGCGACATCCGGTGCCGGCACGCCCTTCATGCAGCTGCCGAGCGCGACATCCAGCTTGCCGCCGGCGCAGCCGAACGGGCCGCCGGCCACCAGTGCCGCGTTCGGAAACAGTTCCGGATACGCCAGCTGCGCCTGCGTCGCCATGTAGGCACCGGAGGACAGGCCGACCACGGCGGTGCGTGCCGAGTCGAGCTTGAGTCTGGGCAGGCTCGTACCGGCGTCTTTTGCGCAGGCGGTGCCGGCGCTGGCCAGCAACGCCAGCCATGGCAGGCGCGTTACCCATCGGGTGTTCATCGGTCTGCTCCGTTTCGTCATGTTGTGCTGCGAATTTCCGATGGCACCCTGGCGGCTGCATTGAAGCCGCTAGGGCATGGGCAATCAGAAGTTGTAACGCACGCTGGCATACCAGTTGCGCGGCATACCGTAATACGCGGTGCGGATATTCCCTACGCTGGAGAACTCCTGGCCGTCGGTCTTGTAGACCTTGTCGGCGAGGTTGCGTACGCCGGCGCGCAGCTGCCAGTGGCTGTCGGCGGAGTCGTAGATGCCGAACAGGCCGACCAGCGAATACGCCTTCTGGCTGAGCGCAGCGTAGTTGTCCACGCTGAGCCAGGTTTCGGTGCGGTAGGAGTAATCGCCGCCCACGGTGATCGCGCTGCCGTCGCCCAGATTGAAGCTCTGCGTGAGCGCCAGCCGTGCGGTGATCTTCGGCGAGAACGGCACGTGATCGTGCAGATGAGGGTTGTAGGCCGGATTGGTCGGATTGAGACGGGCATCGTCGAAGCGCGCGTAACGCGCATCGAGATAGCCGACCTGGGCCGACAACCGCGTGCCCGGCCCCAGCACGGCGGCGCCTTCGAATTCGATGCCGTCCATCTTCAACTTGGCCGCGTTGAGCACCGGGAACGCGAACGTGGGTGTGATCGCGCCGGGGTTCTGGATTTCCGACACGCGCGCCTGGAAGTTGGTGTAGTCGCTGTGGAACGCGGCCACGTTCGCCTGCAGCTTGTTGTCGGCCGAGCGCCACTTCATGCCCAGCTCATAGGTCCACACGTACTCGGGGTTGTACTCGGCACTCTTCACTTCAGGCGCGGAGTTGGCGCGGCCGTTGAAGCCGCCGGACTTGAAGCCGCGGCTGGCCGAGGCGTACAGCATGGTCTGCGGATCGAGCTGCTTCTGCAGGCTGACCGTCGGCGTCCACGCATTCCAGCGCTTGTTGCCGGTGAATGCCACCGGTGCGCCATTCAGCGCCGGGAACGGCAAGAAACCACCGTACAAAGAAGTCGAGTTCCAGAACACGCTGGTAGTGCGGTCGTAATCCTTGTGGTCGCTGCTGTAGCGCACCCCGGCAGCCAGCGTCCAGCTCGGCACGAACTCCCAGTTCATGTGTGCGAAGCCAGCGTACGTGATAGTCGTCAGGTCGTCGTCGATGGTCCGCAGGAAGCTGACCGGGACGCCGCCGTTGGAGAACAGGTCATTGGCATAGGCCTCCTGGTGCGACGGCACGGTTTCGCGCAGGTAATACAGGCCGTACACCGTCTGAAGGTTGCTGCCGTTGTCGTACTGCAGCTGCAGTTCCTGGCTGACCTGCTTCTGGTGGAAATCCACCAGCACGTCGCCGAGCTGGAACTGCGAGGCATCGATGTCGATGTAGGAATCGCTGTTGAGCTTGCGGAACGCGCTGATGCTCTTCAGGTTCCACTGATCGGCGAGCTTCCAGCTCAGGTTGAGCGCGGCGCCTTCATGCTTGAGCTGCTGGCCCTTGTCCGGACTGAACGAGGTGCGTGTCTGGAAGTTGTACTTCTGGTCCGGATTCGGCTTGTACAGAACGACGGTGCCGAACTTGAAGTCGGTGCGGATCAGCGAGGAAACCGGCTGGCCGAGAGTGAGCCCGGTGTCCTGCTTGGTGTAGTCGAGGCTGAGCACCGCGTCGAACGTGTCCGACGGGTGATAGCGCAGCTTGCCGCGCACCGCCTTGGTGTTCTCGTCGTTGTACTCGTGATGGGTCGTGGGATCTTCCACATAGCCATCGGTCCTGGTGATCGCGCCAGCCAGCGAAGCCGACCACGCGCCGCCAAGCTGGCCACCGAAGTAGAACTTGCCTTCGCGCTTGCCGAAGCTGCCGATGGTGGCTTCCACCGAGGCCTCGTTGTTGTCGCCCGGATTCTTGGTCACCACCTTGACCGCGCCACCAGTGGAGTTCTTGCCATACAGCGTGCCCTGCGGACCGCGCAGCACTTCGACACGCTCGACGTCGAACAGGCTGATCAAGGCGCCCTGGATGCGCGAGTAGTAGACGTCGTCGACGTACATGCCCACGCCCGGATCGAATGTCTGCAGCGCATCCGGCTGGCCGATGCCACGAATGAAGATATTGGCTGCCGAGGACGAGCCGCGACCCTGCACGATATTCATGTTCGGCACAGCGCCCTGCAGGCCGTCGATGCTGTTCGCCTGCAGGTCCTTCATGTCATCGCCGCTGAATGCGCTGACCGCGACCGGCACTTTTTCCATCGACTCGTTGCGACGCCGCGCGTTGACGGTCACCGATTCAAGCTGCTTGGCTTCGGCCTGCTTCGCTGCCGTCGGCTTCGTGCTGGCATCCGTGGCCGCCTGTTGCGCATGCATCGGCGCGACAAATGCCAGACCCAGAACCAGACCGATCGCCGAACTCAGATGCGTGCGTTTCATGACGTCCCCTTGCAGTAATGGCATCGCTCACGCGAATGCGGCTAGTAAATGCATCGCTCGCGCGAATGCTGATGAAGGGGAGCTTAGGTGTGGTGTAGGACACCGACACTTGTACCTTCGTACAGTGCCGCCGCGGCAAAGGGTCCCGGATACTCGGCGCCTGTCGTAGTGGGGAGATTCACGGATGGCATTTCTGATCGTGCTGGCCGCACTGTGTTTTCTGATGCTCGCGGCGTATCGCGGCTACAGTGTGATCCTGTTCGCGCCAATCGCCGCGCTGGGTGCGGTGCTGCTGACCGAGCCGGCACTGGTCGCGCCGATGTTCACCGGCCTGTTCATGGACAAGATGGTCGGCTTCCTCAAGCTGTACTTCCCGGTGTTCATGCTCGGTGCGGTGTTCGGCAAGCTGATCGAGCTGTCCGGCTTCTCCAAGGCGATCGTCGCCGCCACCATCGGCCTGGTCGGACGCAGCCGCACGATCCTCTCCATCGTGCTGGTGTGCGCACTGCTGACCTACGGCGGCGTGTCGCTGTTCGTGGTGGTGTTCGCGGTATATCCGTTTGCCGCCGAACTGTTCCGCCAGTCGGACATCCCGAAACGGTTGATCCCCGGCACCATCGCGCTGGGCGCGTTCACCTTCACCATGGATTCTCTGCCGGGCACGCCGCAAATCCAGAACATCATCCCCACTGCATTCTTCGGCACCAACACCTGGGCGGCACCGTGGCTGGGCACGATCGGCGCGGTATTCATCCTGATCGTGGGCCTGGGCTATCTCGACTGGTGCCGACGCAAGGCCGTTGTGGCTGGCGAAGGCTACGGCGACAACCTCGTCAACGAGCCGGCACCGTTCGAGGACGGCAAGCTGGCACATCCGCTGATTGCCCTGCTGCCGCTGGTGCTGGTCGGCGTATGCAACAAGTTGTTCACCGATGCCATTCCACGCTTCTACGGCGAGACGCAGTCGTTTCTTCCCAGCGTGGTCGGCAGCGCGAAACCGGTGGTGCAGGAAGTAGCCAAGGTCGCCGCGATCTGGGCGGTGGAAGGTGCGCTGCTGGTCGGTATCCTGTGCGTGCTGGCGTTCGCCTGGAAGCCGGTGACCCGGCAGTTTGCCGACGGCAGCAAGGCCGCTGTCGGCGGTGCGCTGCTGGCTTCGATGAATACGGCCTCGGAATATGGTTTTGGCGCGGTGATCGCCGCCCTGCCCGGCTTCAAGCTGGTCGCCGATGCGCTGCACACGATTCCGAACCCGCTGATCAACGAGGCCGTCACCGTCACCGCACTGGCCGGCATCACCGGCTCGGCCTCCGGCGGCATGAGCATCGCGCTGGGTGCGATGGCCGAAACCTTCATCGCCAACGCGCAGGCCGCCGGCATCCCGATGGAAGTGCTGCACCGGGTCGCCGCGATGGCCTCCGGCGGCATGGACACGCTGCCGCACAACGGCGCCGTGATCACGCTGCTCGCGGTGACCGGGTTGACCCACCGGCAGGCGTACAAGGACATCTTCGCGATCACCGTGATCAAGACGCTGGCAGTACTGGTGGTGATCGCCGCGTACTACCTCACCGGCGTGGTTTAGCCACCACAATAACGACGTCGCTCCCCCGACCGATCCGAAGCCGCACGATGGCGCGCGACTCCTCTCGTTCCTCGCAAACTGTGTGCGGCGACGACCTGCCACGGCAATGGGTGGCTCAGCGCCAACCCATGCCAACTCCCGCCAGCCGGACGCGTGGGCAGCAATGTCCAACCCTGGCCCCTGACGGCCCCTCGCATGGGCGCCCATGAACGGCTGACGCGGCAGTGCAGCAAGTTGCCACATAAATCCGTATAATCGACGGGTTAATCCTTCTGATAACCCACGTGGTGGCTACAAGCGCCACCCGAGTGCTTTCTATGTCCATCGAAAAACTGCGCAACATCGCCATCGTCGCCCACGTCGATCACGGCAAGACCACGCTGGTCGATTGTCTGCTGAAGCAGTCCGGCACGCTCAACGAGCGCACCGTGCTGGCCGAGCGCGTGATGGACTCGAACGACCAGGAAAAGGAACGCGGCATCACCATCCTGGCCAAGAACACCGCCATCACCTGGAAGGGCAACCGCATCAACATCGTCGACACGCCGGGACATGCGGACTTCGGCGGCGAAGTGGAGCGCGTGCTGTCGATGGTCGATTCGGTACTGATCCTGGTCGACGCGATGGACGGCCCTATGCCGCAGACCCGTTTCGTGACGCAGAAGGCGTTCGCGATGGGCTTCAAGCCGATCGTGGTGATCAACAAGGTCGACCGCCCGGGCGCCCGTCCGGAGTGGGTGGTCGAGCAAGTGTGGGATCTGTTCGATCGCCTCGGCGCCACGCCGGAGCAGATGGACTTCCCGATCGTGTACGCCTCGGCCTTGAACGGCTATGCCGGCCTCAACGACGACGTGCGCGAAGGCGACATGACCCCGCTGTACGAAGCGATCATGCAGCACGTGAGCAAGCCGGACGTCGATCCGGATGGCCCGTTCCAGATGCGCATCAGCCAGCTCGACTACAACAACTTCGTCGGCGTGATCGGCATCGGCCGTATCCAGCGCGGCATCTTGAAGAAGGGCATGCCGGTCTCCGTGATCGACCGCCACGGCAAGAAGCGCCAGGGCAAGGTGATGCAGGTACTGGGCTTCCTCGGCCTGGAGCGGATCGAGCAGGACAGCGCCGAGGCCGGCGACATCGTCGCGATCTCGGGTATCGCCGACCTGACCATTTCCGACACCGTCTGCGCGCTGGATACGCCCGAGGCGTTGCCGGCACTGACCGTGGACGAGCCGACCATCTCGATGACCTTCCAGGTCAACAACTCGCCGTTCGCCGGCAACAAGGATCTGTCCGGCGGCAAGTTCCTGACCAGTCGCCAGCTGCGCGAGCGCCTGGATCGCGAGCAGGTGCACAACGTGGCGCTGAAGGTCGAGGAAGGTTCCGACGCCGACAAGTTCCTGGTCTCCGGCCGCGGCGAGCTGCATCTGTCGGTGCTGATCGAGAACATGCGCCGCGAAGGCTATGAGCTGGCCGTGTCGCGCCCGGAAGTGATCATCAAGGAAATCGACGGCCAGAAGATGGAGCCGATCGAGCAGCTGGTGGTCGACGTGGAGGAGGTCCACCAGGGTGCCGTGATGGAAAGGCTCGGCGTGCGCAAGGGCCAGCTGAAGAACATGGAGTCCGACGGCAAGGGACGCGTGCGCCTGGATTACGAGATTCCGGCGCGTGGCCTGATCGGCTTCCAGAACCAGTTCAAGACCCTGACCCAGGGTTCGGGCCTGCTGTTCCACGTGTTCGACCATTACGGTCCGAAGGAAGACGGCCAGATCGCCAAGCGCCTCAATGGCGTGATGATCGCCAACGCCGGCGGCACCACCCCCGCCTACTCGCTCGGGCCGCTGCAGGATCGCGGCAAGCTGTTCGCGGCCGAGGGCGACTCGGTTTATGAAGGCCAGCTGGTCGGCATCCACGCCAAGGACAATGACCTCACCGTCAACGTGATCAAGCCCAAGCCGCTGACCAACATGCGCGCCTCCGGCAAGGACGATGCGATCCAGCTGACCCCGGCGATCAAGTTCACGCTGGAACAGGCACTGGACTTCATCGACGACGACGAGCTGGTCGAGGTCACTCCGAAGGAAATCCGCCTGCGCAAGAAGCACCTGACCGAGAACGATCGCAAGCGCGCTTCGCGCGGTTGAGTCGTCGTTTCAGGTGATGAAGCACAAGGCCGCCGCGAGGCGGCCTTGTGCTGTGTGGTCATGGCGCAGCGGTTTTCGTCTTCGCACCCATCACGCGCAGACCCGGCCGTTGCCGTGCCAGCTTGCGCAGCAGTTCGGCGAACGCCTGCAGGTCGTCGTGCCACGGCGAGGCATCGCGCCAGTACAGCGCGATCTCGCGGCCTTGCGCCTGCCCTTTCAGCTTGGCCAGCACGATATTCGGCATCGAGGCCAGCCGTTCGTGCGCCAGCGTCGGCACCAGCGCGTAACCCCCACGCAGGCTGACCAGCGCGGCGAGGCTTTCCAGGCTGACATCCTGCACGTGACCGTGTTCGCTGCCGTCGCTGGCGAGGCCGTCGGCATGGCTCTCGGCCATCAAGGTCGCCTCGGCCGGATCGAGCTGATCCAGCGCAATGCTGCTCTGGCCGGCCAGCGGGTGATCGGCGCGCAGCATCAACTCCCACGGCTCGGCGAACAGCAGCCGCATGGCAATGCCGCTGACCGCTGGCGTTGACGGTGCTAGCACTGCATCGAGCTCGCCTTCATGCAGACGACGCAGCAGACCACGCGGCTTGCCTTCGGACAGGCTCAACCGAGCCCCCGGAAAATGCTGGGGAAACGGCGCAATCAGATGCGGCAGCAGATACGGCCCCAGCGACGCCGGCACGCCGAGCCGCAATTCACCGCCGAAGGCGACCGCACCGGCACGGGCGACCTGCTGCAGGTGTTCGCCCGCGGCGAGTACGGCATCGATCTGCTGCAACAGCCGCTGTCCACCGGCGGTCGGCACGATGCGACGGCCGCCGCGTTCGAACAGCGGCGCGCCCAGTGCCTGTTCCACCTTCTGTACCTGGTGCGACAGGCCGGACGGACTGATGTGCATGGCCCGCGCCGCGCTATTGAAACTGCCGTGACGATGCACAGCCTGCACCAGCGCGAGATCGCGCAGCGAGACGGCAGCGAGAGTGGTCGAAATCATCGAACGCTGCATGTCATCAAAGGCGTTTGTGTGCGACGGTCATCGGGCTCATCCTGTGCGGCGAAGTCAGCTACAAGCGTTGGCGCAGTTTACTCGCCGCACCGGTCGAAGCATGCACCCCACGCATAACGCGCAACCTCGCTGCAACACGGCGTTTGGGCGATAATTGCGTTTTCGCCGGACTGGCGAGCACCCATCGCCACGTTCAGCCATCCCAGCCGCAGGATTCAGCCAGGAGCACGTCCCCATGAAAGACACCTTTTCCGTACGCGACACCCTCGAGGTCAATGGCCAGCGCCATGTCTTCGCCAGCCTGGCCAAGCTGGGCGAGCGTTTCGACCTGAAGCGGCTGCCGTTCTCGCTGAAGATCCTGCTGGAAAACCTGCTGCGCCACGAGGATGGGGTCGACGTCACCTCGAAGGAAATCGAGGCGATCGCGAAGTGGGACGCCAAGGCCGAGCCGGCGACCGAAATCGCCTTCATGCCGGCCCGCGTGGTGCTGCAGGATTTCACCGGCGTGCCGTGCGTGGTCGATCTGGCCGCGATGCGCGATGCTGTGGTCAAGCTCGGTGGCGACGCCACGCAGATCAACCCGCTGGCACCGGCCGAATTGGTCATCGACCATTCGGTGCAGGTCGACGTTTATGGCTCGGCCAGTGCGCTGGAGCAGAACGTAGCAATCGAGTTCGAGCGCAACCAGGAGCGTTACTCGTTCCTGCGCTGGGGTCAGAAAGCGTTCAACAATTTCAAGGTAGTGCCGCCGCGCACCGGCATCGTGCACCAGGTGAACCTGGAGCATCTGGCCCGCGTGGTGTTCACCGCGGACATTGACGGCGAGAGCTGGGCCTATCCGGATACGGTGTTCGGCACCGATTCGCATACCACCATGATCAACGGTCTGGGCGTGCTCGGCTGGGGCGTCGGTGGCATCGAGGCCGAGGCAGCCATGCTCGGTCAGCCCTCTTCCATGCTGATCCCGCAGGTGGTCGGCTTCAAGCTCACCGGCAAGCTGCCGGAAGGCGTCACCGCCACGGACCTGGTGCTCACCGTCACCCAGATGCTGCGCAAGCTCGGCGTGGTCGGCAAGTTCGTCGAGTTCTTCGGCAACGGCCTCAAGCACCTGCCGCTTGCCGATCGCGCGACGATCGCCAACATGGCGCCGGAATACGGCGCGACCTGCGGCATCTTCCCGATCGATCAGGAAGCACTGAACTACATGCAGCTGTCCGGCCGCACCGCCGAGCAGATCAAGCTGGTCGAGGCGTATGCCAAGGCCCAGGGCATGTGGCATGACGAGAACTCGGTCGAGCCGACCTTCACCACCACGCTGGAACTGAATCTGGCCGACGTGCGTCCATCGATGGCCGGCCCGAAGCGTCCGCAGGATCGCGTGCTGCTGGAAGCCGTGCAGCAGAGTTTCCATGACGTGATCGGCTCGCTCACTGCCAATCGCAAACCGAAGACCAAGGCTGCCGACGACTTCGCCAACGAAGGCGGTGCCACCGCGATCGGAAATCCGGCCAACGCGATCACCAATGGTGGCGTGCGTGTCGAGAAGGACGGCCAAGGCTTCATGGTCGGCGACGGCTCGGTGGTGATCGCCGCGATCACCTCGTGCACCAACACCTCCAACCCGGCGGTGATGCTGGCGGCCGGCCTGCTCGCCAAGAAGGCTGCCGCACGTGGCCTGAAGGCGCAGCCGTGGGTGAAGACATCGATCGGCCCAGGCTCGCTGGTGGTTTCCGACTATCTCGAGAAGACCGGTCTGCTGAAAGAGCTGGAGAAGATCGGCTTCTACATCGTCGGCTACGGCTGCACCACCTGCATCGGCAATTCCGGCCCGCTGCCGGTCGAGATCAGCCAAGCCATCGGCGAAGGCGATCTCGCCGTCGCTTCGGTGCTGTCGGGCAACCGCAACTTCGAAGGCCGCGTGCATCCAGAAGTGAAGATGAACTACCTGGCCTCGCCGCCGCTGGTGGTCGCCTATGCCCTGGCCGGCACGCTGGACATCGACTTGACCAAGGACGCGCTCGGCACCGGCAGCGACGGCCAGCCGGTCTATCTGAAGGACCTCTGGCCGAGCAATCAGGAAATTTCGGACACCATCGCCGGCGCGATCAATCCGGCGATGTTCCAGAAAAACTACGCCGACGTGTTCAAGGGCGACAGCCGCTGGAACCAGATCGCGTCGCCGGATGGCGCGCTGTTCAAGTGGGACGACTCCACCTACATCAAGAACCCGCCCTACTTCGACGGCATGAGCAAGGAAGCCGGCACCATCGACGACATCCACGGCGCCAGCGCGCTGGGCCTGTTCGGCGACTCGATCACCACCGACCACATCTCGCCGGCCGGTTCGATCAAGAAGGACAGCCCGGCCGGTGCCTTCCTGATCAGCAAGGGTGTCGCTCCGAAGGATTTCAACTCCTACGGTTCACGCCGCGGCAATGACGACGTGATGGTGCGCGGCACGTTCGCCAACATCCGCATCAAGAACCTGATGCTGGACGGCGTCGAAGGCGGCTACACCAGGTACATGCCGACCGGCGAGCAGATGTCGATCTACGATGCTGCGATGAAGTACAAGGCGAACAAGACCCCGCTGGTGGTGTTTGCCGGCAAGGAATACGGCACCGGCTCCAGTCGCGACTGGGCCGCCAAGGGCACCCTGCTGCTGGGAGTCAAGGCGGTGATCACCGAGAGCTTCGAGCGCATCCACCGTTCCAACCTAGTCGGCATGGGCGTACTGCCATGCACCTTCAAGG
This sequence comes from uncultured Rhodanobacter sp., assembly GCA_966211915.1. Lineage (GTDB taxonomy): Bacteria > Pseudomonadota > Gammaproteobacteria > Xanthomonadales > Rhodanobacteraceae > Rhodanobacter. The sequence goes on along the minus strand of CBIHNO010000016.1, from coordinate 23,588 downwards.
ATGGCCAGAACGCGCAGACACTGGGTCTGACCGGCATGGAAACCATCGACATCACCGGTCTGGATGACGGCAACTCGAAGGAAGCCACCGTCATCGCCACCGCCGCCGACGGCAGCAAGAAGCAGTTCACCGTCAACGTGATGCTGCTGACGCCGAAGGAACGCGAGTTCTTCCGTCACGGCGGCATCCTGCAATACGTGCTGCGTCAGCTGGCCAGCAAGAAAGCCGCCTGAGTTTCAGTTTGAGTCGATGCAAAAAGCCGCCCCGGATTCCGGGGCGGCTTTTCAATTTGCGAGAAACGGCAGGAATCCGCTGTGGGTGGTGCTCCTGTTCTCGTATTTGGTAAAAAGCATTCCCCGCCAGCATGTTCCTACAGTGCGTGCTTCCAGCTCGCCGTATAACAGCGCCACTTGCCGTCGTCCTTCCGCCACGCCGATTCGACCTGGTACAGGCCCAACTGATCGGGCAGAAGCTTGCCTCCACTGGTCAGCGTGACGGCAAATGTAGCCATCATCCGTTCGCCGCGATGTTCGATCGTGACTGGCCCCATCGTCACGCCGATGTGCTCGCCGCGCAGCGCGAGGAGCCTGACCATGTTCGTCAATTCACGCCGATCCAGCTCGCCGGCATTGCCGTCGAAGTCGTCGCTGAGCGGTACGCTCACCTCGCTTGCCGCGCCAGCTTCGGCGGCCTGCACGGCCGCAGCGATCGCCTCTCGCACCTGCTGTTCGTCTGGCGTGTGTCGACAGCCCGACAGGACCAGCGCAAACAGCGCGAGAACGGTCAACACACCGGCATTTTTTCTTGATCGAATCATGGGCGGGACTCGTTGCGGTGCGGCTTGCCGCTGTACGCGGGCGTATGCTCAAATGAACCACGCTGTGATTCATGATGGATGCCATCGTCATCCGAAGTCCATCCTCGATCAGCGGTCATCAACACAGGGAAACCAAGCATGAGCATTGAACGTCCGTGGCTGGATCACTATCCAACAGGCGTGCCCAGCCAGATTGACGTCAATACCTATGCCTCGGTACCGGCTGTGTTCGAGGAAGCGTTCAAGCACTTTCGCGAACGACCCGCCTTTGCAAATTTCGGCCATCGGCTCAGCTATGGCCAGATCGACGAGATGAGCCGTCAGTTCGCCGGCTACCTTACCGGCGTACTCAAGCTCGGCAAGGGCGATCGCATCGCGATCATGATGCCGAACGTGCTGCAGTATCCGATCGCGCTGTTCGGTGCGTTGCGCGCCGGACTGGTCGTGGTCAATACGAACCCGATGTACACCGCGCGCGAACTCAAGCATCAGCTGGAAGACGCCGGCGCCAAGGCGATCGTGGTGCTCGACAACTTCGCTGCGACGTTGCAGCAGGTCGTCGCGGAAACCCATGTGCAGCACATCATCACCACCGGCATCGGCGACCTGCTTGGCCCGAAAGGCGTGCTGATCAACTTCGTGCTCAAGCACGTCAAGAAGATGGTGCCGGCGTTTGATCTGCCGCAGGCCGTGCGTTTTAGCGATGCACTGGCACGCGGCGCGCCGCATCCGCTGCAACCGGTCACGTTGAATCACGATGACATCGCCTTTCTGCAGTACACCGGCGGCACCACGGGTGTAGCCAAGGGCGCCATGCTGACCCACGGCAACATGATCGCGAACATGCTGCAGGCCGGTGCGTGGATTGGCACCAATGCCAAACCCGGTGAAGAGGTGATCATCACCGCGCTGCCGCTGTATCACATCTTTTCGCTGTGCGCGAACGGACTGGTGTTCACCCGCCTGGGCGGCCTGAACTGGCTGATCACGAATCCACGCGACATGCCCGGTTTCGTCAAGGAGCTGAAGCAGTCCGGCTTTACCGCCCTGACCGGGGTCAACACGCTGTTCAACGGCCTGCTCAACACGCCCGGATTCGCCGAGCTGGACTTTTCGAAACTGCACCTGACCCTGGGCGGTGGCATGGCCGTGCAACGCGCGGTGGCCGACCGCTGGAAGAAGGTCACTGGCTGCACGCTCGCCGAAGCATACGGGTTGACCGAGACTTCGCCAGCGGTGTGCATCAATCCGCTGGATATCAAGGAATACAACGCCTCGATCGGCCTGCCGGTGCCGTCCACCGATGTGGCAATCTGGTCGGAGGAAGGCCGGCCGCTGCCGACCGGTGAAGTCGGCGAGCTGATGGTGCGTGGCCCTCAGGTAATGAAGGGCTACTGGCAGCGGCCGGACGAGACCGTCAAGGTGCTCGGCGACGACGGCTGGCTGCATACCGGCGACATCGCGAAGATGGATGCGAACGGCTATTTCTACATCGTCGACCGCAAGAAGGACATGATCCTGGTGTCCGGTTTCAACGTGTACCCGAACGAGGTCGAGGACGCGGTGATGGCGCACCCCGGTGTGCTCGAAGTCGCTGCAGTCGGTGTTCCCGACGAGCATTCCGGCGAGGTGGTGAAGCTGTTCGTGGTGCGCAAGGATCCGAATCTGACGGAAGAGGCGCTCAAACAGTTCTGCCGAGAGAATCTCACCGGCTACAAGCGTCCCAAGTTCATCGAATTCCGCGACAGCCTGCCGAAGAGCAACGTCGGCAAGATCCTTCGCCGCGAACTGCGTGACGAGAAAAAGTCTCCGCCTGAAATCCGATCTGACGCCTGAAACAAAAACGCCCGCATGACGCGGGCGTTTTCGTGTCATGGCGACCTACCGCTCAGCCGTCTTTCCAGTATTCGAGAATATCGGCGTAACCACCCAGCAGGTTCCACAGTGGAACCTGCTTGTCCTCGGGAATGCGGCTGTACGAAAAACCGATGTGATGGTCGGAAATCCGCGCGACGATGGCCTCCAGATGAATGTGCAGGTTGTGCCCGAAGATCATGTCGAGCACCCAGCTCTGCCCCGTTTCACCGGACCAGCCCAGGGGGCGCCGCAACAAGGCACCGGTGGCCGAGATATCGACCAGTTCGGTCGGGTGCGACTCGCCGTGCCGACTCATCAGCACCGTCGTCTCGATCTGCATGCGTGCCGGGCGCAACTGTTCCGGTGCACCGTCACCCTGTTCATTTTTGCCGATCGTCATCAGTTCCACCGTCCCTTCGCGTTTGCGTCTGCCTCTGCGGCAACGACGCGATACCAACAACATCCTGAAACCTTTCTGCCGCATCATTCACGGACAATGCGGCCCACTCCCTTCGCATACCCCTGTACATGACACTCTGGCGCACGCGTTGGCCATGATGGCCAGCCGTACCCGAGCAATCGTCGTGCCATCCAATTCATTGTTCATATTTCAGACAAAAATTTGCGATGTAAATCACATTTTCACCCCTGATCGGTCACGTCGGGCCCTCCCTCGCCCAAGTCAAATCCTGCCAAACGCCTATCCCGCCTGTCGCGTTACCGATCGGCAGCAGGGCGTGAGTCGTCGCCCTCAGCCACTTGCGCGGCGCAACGCGCAGCTCTGCCGCATATCGTCACATTCAGTCAAATGCTGCACCGGTATCGCGACGTATCCGACCTCGTTGGCAAGCTGATCAACATCAGCCACGTATTGTGCCTGTCGCGGGCACCGCCATGAAACCAGCCGCCATGCAGCATCGGAACCTCGCGAATGCGCCCTGCGGCGCAAGCCGGATGCTTGGGCGCCCCTGCTGGACTTGCCGGCAGCTAGCCGCTACTCTTCACTCACGCGTGGCTGCATGAACAGCGTTTGCCGATCACTTTCGGCGACCCATGACTCCCATTCGATTGCTCTCGAACCGACCAGTGAATAGTCAGTGGCGCTGTCCTTCGCCACCTTTGACTTGCGCCCTTGCCGTGGCTGACAACCCGAAATGGCGTGCGATGGCCGCTTGCGACCTGCCTGACCGAACCACCCTGGAGTGGCTTCATCTAGCCCGTCGTGACGATGGCACCCGCCGCACCTCGGCTGAAGATGTGAAAGAACGCAGTACCCCGGGAAGACTGCCTCACCGCCATGTTCCGAGTACGGACATTCCATGTTGTGCCGATGTTGTGAATGATTCCGATCGTGTTGAACGCACTGCCAGCCGCTGAAGGCGGCCACATGACATGCATTGATGAGCACTGAGCCAGTCGAGCAACAGAGCCTGGTCGCCGCACCGCAGGATGCGTTTGCGGCGGTACCGCAACAGCAGGAAATGCCGCTTGCCATCGTGCGCGGCCAGCCGATGCTGCAGATGCCGCAGGATCTGTACATCCCGCCGGATGCGCTCGAGGTCATCCTGGAGGCGTTCGAGGGCCCGCTGGACCTGCTGCTGTACCTGATCCGCCGGCAAAACCTGGACATCCTGGATATCCCGGTCGCCGAGATCACCCGGCAGTACATGACCTACATCGAGCTGATGCGCGATGTGATGCGGCTGGAACTGGCCGCCGAGTACTTGCTGATGGCCGCGATCCTGGCCGAGATCAAGTCGCGGCTGCTGCTGCCGCGGCCGCCGGCCGAGGAAGGGCTGGAAGAGGATCCCCGCGCCGAACTGGTGCGGCGCTTGCAGGAGTACGAACGGTTCAAGCGGGCGGCTGAAGATATCGAAGCCCTGCCCCGGCAGGAACGCGACAGCGTGGTGGTGCATGCCGACGTGGGCGAGCGCAACGTGATCAAGTTACCGCCGCCGCTTGAGCTGAATGAAATGCTGTTGGCGCTGAAGGACGTGATGCACCGGGCCGAGCTGTTCGGGCACCACGCGATCAAGCGCGAGGCGCTCAGCGTGCGCCAGCGCATGGGCGAATTGCTGAGCCGGCTCGACGACGACAGTTTCCACCGCTTCGAGAGCCTGTTCGACATCAGCGAAGGACGCCTCGGCATCGTGGTGACCTTCCTGGCGATGCTGGAGCTGGCCAAGGAAATGCTGGTCGAGATTGTCCAGGAGGAGCCGCTGGCGCCGATCTACGTGAAGGCAAAGGCAAGCCACTCCGAAGAATCCGCCGAGTTACCGGCAGACGACGCACAAGCAGGCGAATCGGCATTGATCGAATCGTCCGGCGAATGAACGACACCCACTGAGCGGTACCGATCAAACCGGCATCCGAACCCAAGGTTATGCAGATCGAGCAACTCAAACCCATCATCGAGGCCGCCCTGCTGGCCTCCACCCAGCCGATGACCGTCCATCAGCTGGGCGACCTGTTCAACGACACCGACGAGGTCGATCACGGCCAGATCGCCAAGGCGCTGGAAGCGCTGGGCGAAGACTGCAGCGGCCGTGGCATCGAATTGAAGGAAGTCGCCTCCGGTTTCCGCTACCAGGTCCGCCAGGACGTGCATCCGTGGATCTCGCGGATGTGGACCGAACGGCCCAGCCGCTATTCACGCGCGTTGCTGGAAACACTGGCGCTGATCGCCTATCGCCAACCGATCACCCGCCCCGAGATCGAGCAGATACGCGGCGTGGTGGTGTCCTCCAACATCATCAAGACGATGGAGGAGCGCGAGTGGATCCGCGTGGTCGGCTACCGCGACGTGCCCGGCAAACCGGCACTGTTCGGCACCACCCGCGCGTTTCTCGACTACTTCAACCTGAAATCGCTGGACCAGCTGCCGCCGCTGTCGGAAATCCGTGACATGGAAGATCCGCAGTTGCGCTTCGAACCGGAGCCCTTCCCGGCCCGTATCGTGCGCGATTTGTCGGTCGACCCGGACCATGAAGCGCCGCTCGAAGCCGACAGCCACCAGGCAGAAACCGAACACCATGCATCCGCGGACGCCGCAGATGCTGAGAGCAACACCGACATCACGGCCGACGCCGACGCGTCAGCCGCTTCCCCCGAGTCCGACGAGCCTGGCTCCGATACGAGCCCACTCACCGATCACCCGATTGCCACTGCCGATGAGGCAGCGAACCCCGCCGCGGACGTCGCCCCCGACGTCGCCGAGCAAGATACCGAGGAGTACCGCGCATGACTGCGCCGCAGAAATCCGTTTTATCCCTGAAGCGCGAACCGCGCATCGACACCGACGCGCCCGCGCTGGAAGAGCGCCTGCACAAGGTGCTGGCCAATGCCGGCCTCGGCTCGCGCCGCATGCTGGAACAGCGCATCCAGTCCGGCGAAGTCGAACTGAATGGCGCGCCCGCCGAAATCGGCATGAGCGTGAAGGCCGGCGACCGCGTGGTGATGGATGGCAAGCAGTTCGTCGTCGCCACCGACAACCGCGACGACACCGAGGTGCTGCTCTACCACAAGCCCGAGGGTGTGCTGACCACCCGTGATGACCCCGAGGGCCGTCCCACCGTGTTCGAACAGCTGCCGCGCCTGAAGGGTGCGCGCTGGGTCGCCGTGGGCCGCCTCGACATCAACACAACCGGTCTGCTGCTGTTGACCACCGACGGTGAACTGGCCAATGGCCTGATGCACCCGAAGAGCGGTCTCGAGCGCGAATACCTGTGCCGCGTGCATGGCGAAGTGCCGGACGAGATCATCGAGCGACTGAAAGCCGGCGTGGAGCTGGACGATGGCCCCGCACGCTTCGACGAGATTGCCGTGATCAGCCGCGGTGGCAGCCACAGCTGGTTCCGCGTGGTCATCCGCGAGGGCCGCAACCGCGAGGTGCGCCGCCTGTGGGACTCGCAGGGGTTCCTGGTCAGCCGCCTCAAGCGCATCCGCTACGGCACCATCGAACTGCCGCGCAACCTGCGCCGCGGCGAATGCGAAGTGCTCGATCCGGAAAGCGTCAAGGAACTGCGCCAGACCACCGGTCTCGGCGTGCCGCAGCCGGTGCTGACGCTGAGCCCGGTCTTGCATCAACGCCGCGCCAACCGCAGCGTGACCGAATATCGCCCCGAGCGCGGTACCAGCAGCGCATGGACCGGCGGCCAGGACGAGGCACGCGAGATCCGCGCCTACGACCGCATCCGCGAAGAACCGATCCGCGGCCGCAAGCCGCCGCGTCGCGACGGCAAGGAAGTCAACGGCAATGTCGCTCGTCCCGAGCGCGGTGCAGGCGGCAGCAGGGGCCGGCGTGTAGCGCCAGGTCAGGAACTGCCGTCGGTGCGTACCTGGTTCGCTGGTGAAAACCGCGACGGCAGTGGTCGTCCCGGTGCACCACGCGGCAACGCTGGCGGCGGTGCTGCAGGCAATCGTCGTCCGGCCGGCAGCAAGCCGTTCGGTGCCCGCGGTGGCGAAGGCCGTGCTGCCGGCAGCAGCCCGTACAGCGGCTTTGGCGGTGAATCACGCGGCGCTGCCGGCGGCACGGGCAACCGTGCGCATGGCGCTCGTCCGGCGCATGGCGGTCGCCCGCAAGGCCAGGGTCAGGGCAATCGTGCACAGGGCAATCCCGCACACGGCAACGCCCGGCCCCAGGGCACCGGCGGCGCGCGACCGCAAGGCCAGGGTGGCAATCGTCCGCAGGGCGCCGGTCGTCCACAAGGTCAGGGTGGCAACCGTCCGCACAGCGGCGCACGTCCTCAGGGTCATGGCGGACCTGCTGGCGGACGTCCGCCGGGGCGCGGCGGCAATCGTTCGGGCAATCGCTGAGCCTCGGCTCGGCGTGACGGATCAAGACAACTGACCGATGGTGCGCATCTATCACAACAGCCGCTGCTCCAAATCGCGCGCCACGCTGGCGTTGCTAGAGCAGCACGGCGGCAAGGTCGAGGTGATCGACTATCTCGACAATCCGCCGAGCGCGGCCGAACTGGCCGTGTTGCTGAAGCAGCTGGGCATGAGTGCGCGCGAACTCTTGCGCACCGGCGAAGCGGAGTATCAATCGCTCAAGCTGGATGATCCTGCGCTGGACGATGCATCGCTGATCGCCGCGATGGTGGCGCATCCGAAACTGATCGAGCGGCCGATCGTGGTCGCCAACGGCAAGGCTGCGCTCGGCCGGCCACCGGAAGCGGTGCTGGCGATACTCTGAGCTACCGTGGACTCATCAACAAGAAAGCCGCCTCATGGGCGGCTTTCTTGTTGATGAGGATGATGAAGGGTCAACCTGGATCCAGCGAAAACGCATCGGCATCCATCCACGCCGGAAAGCGTTCGCGATGCGCCAACAGCGGTGCCGGATCGAGCGTGACCGTCACCACCTGCTCCTGTGCGCCCAGCTCGACCAGTGACTCGCCGACCGGATCGATTACCGCGCTGTCGCCGGCATACGGAATCTCGTTGCCGTCCACGCCAACCCGGTTCACCCCGATCGCATAACTGAGGTTCTCGATCGCGCGTGCGCGCAGCAGCGTGCGCCACGGACCGCGGCGCGGTGCCGGCCAGTTCGCCACGAACAACGCCAGGTCGTAATCCATGCCGCCATTGGCGGAGGCCAGCCGGCGATTGCGCAGCCATACCGGAAAACGCAGGTCGTAACAGACCTGCGGCAGAATCCGCCAGCCCTTCAGCTCGACGATCAAGCGCTCATTGCCGCCACCATAGCGAGTGTGTTCGCCGGCCATGCGGAACAGGTGACGCTTGTCGTACTGGGCAAAGCTGCCGTCCGGCTGAACCCACAGCAGACGGTTGTAGACGACGTCGTTTTCGCGGATCGCCAGACTGCCGCAGATCACTGCGCGCATCTCGATCGCCAGCGCGCGCAACCAGGCCACACCCTCGCCATCCATCGTGCCGGCGCTGGCCTGGGTGTCGTTGCTGAAGCCCGACAGGAAGGTTTCCGGCAGCACGATCAAATCACTGCCGGCGGCCTGGCGCACCAGCGCACCGTAATAGTCGCGGTTGGCCGGCGCGTCGTGCCAGCGGGTGGCGCCCTGTACCAACGAAACTCTTAAAGCTTGCATAGCCGCTCCGCTGCCGCCTCCATCGTGGCGTCGCTCTTGGCGAAGCACAGCCGCAGCAGGCGCGTACCCGGTGCGCTTTCGTAGAACGGCGTCAACGGAATCGCCGCCACGCCGCCCTGCTCGACCAGCCACTTGCTGAAAACGAGATCGTCCTCGTCGCGGATCGCCGAATAGTCGACCAGCTGGAAATAGCCGCCCGGCACATCGAGCAGATTGAAGCGGGAAGGCTTCAACAGTTCGCGGAAGCGATCGCGCTTGACCTGATAGAACGCCGGCAATTCCAGATAATGCTCGGGATGGCTGGCCATGAATTCGCCGAACGCCACCTGCGCCGGATGGAACGTGCAGAACGTGAGGTACTGGTGCACCTTGCGGAACTCGGCCGACAGCGCGACCGGCGCCACCGCGTAACCGACCTTCCAGCCGGTGCAGTGATAGGTCTTGCCGAACGAGGACACCACGATGCTGCGTTCGGCCAGTTCCGGATGGCGCAGCACGCTTTCGTGTTGCGCGCCGTCGTACACGATGTGTTCGTATACCTCGTCCGAGAGCACCACGATTTTCGTGTCGCGCACGATCGCTGCCAGCTCTTCGAGGTCGGCTGCCGACAGCACCGCGCCGGACGGATTGTGCGGGCTGTTGATCAGGATCATCCGCGTCTTCGGCGTCACGGCGCTGCGCACACGCTGCCAGTCGATCGCGAATGCCGGCACGGTCAGCGGGATATGCACAGCGCGCCCGCCCTGCAGCTCGATCGCCGGCTCGTAGCAGTCGTAGGCCGGGTCGAACACGATCACTTCCTCGCCCGCACGCACCACGGCGGCAATCGCCGCGAAGATCGCTTCGGTGGCGCCGGACGTGACCGTGATGTCGGTATCGACATTGAGCTTGCGACCGTACAGCTGCGCGACCTTCAACACGATCTGCTCGCGCAGGGCTGCCGTACCGTGCATCGGCGCGTACTGGTTGCGGCCTTCGTTCATGGCGCGGGTCAGCGCATCGCGCAATCCCTGCGGCGGTTCGAAGTCGGGAAAGCCCTGCCCCAGGTTGACCGCCTTGTGCTCCAACGCCAGCTGGCTCATCACGCTGAAGATGGTGGTGCCGACTTTCGGCAGCTTGGTTTCGATCATCATCATTCGGCCGTTTGGATGTCCATAAAGATTCAAGCGTAGCGTATCGGCGATGCCGTGTGCATCACGGCGAACCCGTCACGGCCGGGGCAACTCGTCCAGCGGACGCGACTTGCATTGCTCATGCTTCAGCAGCGTCATCGCCGGCAGTCGCTCGGCCAGGAAGTCGACCAGCGCACGCACGCCCGGCAGCATGCCGCGGCGGCTGGGATAGACGAAGTGCATGGTGCCTTCGGGCACGCTCCAATCCGGCAGCACCACTTCGAGTTCGCCGCGGGCGATCGCCGGCGCGCACACGAATTCCGGCAGCAACGCCACGCCCATGCCGCGACGGGCGGCTTCCAGCAGAACGGCAAAATCACCCGTGATCAACCGCGCCAGCACTTCCACATTGACCTGCTTGCCGTCTGCATCGATCAGTTCCCACACTTGCGCGCCCTCGTGCTCGCGCATCGACAGCGCCGGCAGCCTGGCCAGTTCATCCGGTTGGGTCGGGCGCCCTTGCGCATCCAGCAGCGCGGGACTGGCCACCAGCTTGGTGCGGGACTGGCCGAAACTGCGCATCACCAGGTTCGCATCGGTGTCCAGCTTGGTGCGCACGCGGATCGCCAGATCGTAGCCTTCACCGATCACGTCAACCCGGCGATCGCTGGACAGTACCCGTACCTGCATCTTCGGATACTGCGCCAGAAAATCCGGCAACAGATGCGCCAGTACCGTCTGCGCCAATGAGACGGGGCAGCTAAGACGCACCATGCCGCGCGGCTCGGCGCGCAATTCGTCCACGGCGTCCTGCGCCGCCTGCGCCTCTTCCAGCACCGCACGGCAGTGCGTATAGAAGCGCTCGCCGACCTCGGTCACCACGAAACGTCGCGTGGTTCGCTGCAGCAGGCGCACACCGAGACGCTCCTCCAACTGGGCCACCCGTTTGCTCAGGCGCGATTTCGGTACGCCCAGGGCACGGCCGGCGGCGGAGAAACCGCCGTGCTCGACCACGGCGGCAAAGAAGTACAGGTCGTTGAGATCCTGCAGGGCACCACTCAATACCGTCATGACTGTTTCCAATAAGGAACGATAAGTCCGAATATACCTATCTTATCGCCACATTGTTCCGAATATATCCTGCTTGCATCGCCGGTCCAACCGGCTCGACCAGGAACCTCATCATGAAACTGTTGCATATCGATTCCAGCGCGCTGGGTGGTTACTCGGTTTCGCGCCAGCTGACCGCGGACATCGTAGCCGAGCTGCAGCGCAACACGCCTGCCGCCACCGTCCAGTATCACGACCTGGCGGCCCAGCCGCTGCCACACTGGACGCCGGTGGCCGATGCCAGCGACCCCGCCGTCGCACTGGGTAGCCAGATGCTGGAGGAGTTCCTCGCCGCCAACGTGGTGGTGATCGGCGCGCCGATGTACAACTTCTCCATCTCCAGCCAGCTCAAGGCGTGGATCGACCGCATCTTGGTGGCCGGCAAGACCTTCCGCTATACCGGGAACGGCCCCGAAGGTCTGGCCGGTGGCAAGCGGGTGATCGTCGCCTCCAGCCGCGGCGGTTTCTATGGCAAGGATACGGCCGCTGCAGCGATGGACTTCCAGGAACCCTACCTGCGCGCGGCCTTCGCCTTTATCGGCGTCCACGACATCGAGTTCGTGCGTGCCGAAGGCATCGCCGTTGGCGATGAACAGAAGGCGCAGGCATTGAAATCGGCGCGCAGCACCATCGAGACGCTGGTGGCCAAGGCCGCCTGATCCACCTCGCGATTGCCAACGCCCTCTTCATTCGTGGAGAGGGCGTTGGTCGTTATGCGGCCGGCTCGGCCTCTAAACCCGGCAGTGGAAAAACCACGCGCAGGCCGACACACTGCGGATTCACCCGCCAAAGGAATCCGCGCATGAATCGCTCCCTACGTCTGTCGTTGCTTGCGCTGCTGGCCTTGGCGCCGGCATTGCAGGCTGCCGACCTGCTGGTGAACAACATCAACGGCTATACGCTGGACAGTCACGGCAAGCTGCAGCATTTCCAGGCGCTGCTGGTCGATCAGGGCAAGGTGGTCGCCACCGGCAACCATGCCGAGCTGAGCAAACGCGCCGGCAACGCCAAGGTCATTGACGGTCACGGCCACACCTTGCTGCCTGGCCTGATCGACGCCCATGGCCACGTGCTCGAACTGGGCTATGCGCGCAACCGGGCCGACCTCACCGGCACGCAGTCGCTGGACGAGGCGCTGGCGAAAGTGAAGGCGTACGCCACGGCGCATCCCGACGCGAAGTGGATCACCGGCGGCGGCTGGAATCAGGAAATCTGGAAACTCGGCCGCTTCCCCACCGCAAAGGAACTGGACGCCGTGGTGCCCGATCGTCCGGTATGGCTGAGCCGCGTCGATGGTCATGCCGGTTGGGCCAATACCGCAGCCATGAAGCTGGCAGGCATCACCAAGGCCACCCCGGATCCTCATGGTGGGCGCATCGAACACGACGCGGATGGCAACCCGGCCGGGGTTTTCGTCGATGGCGCCACCGCGCTGATCGACGCCAAGGTTCCGGCGCCCACAGCGCAGCAAAAAGCCGCCGCGCTGGATACCGCGTTGGCTGAAATGGCCAGCGTCGGCCTCACCGGCGTCAGCGATGCCGGCATCGACCTGGCCAATTACCAGCTGTACCGGCAGTACGCCGACGCGCACAAGCTCACCGCGCGCATCTACGCCATGATCCTAGGCACCGGCGACGATTTCGATGTCATCAGCAAGGGCGGCCCGCTGATCGGCTACGGCGATGATTTCCTCACCGTACGCGCCGTGAAGCTGTTTGCCGACGGTGCACTGGGTAGCCGCGGCGCGGCGATGCTGCAGCCCTACTCCGATGATCCGCACAACCACGGCCTGCTGTTCATGCAGCCCGACGAGATGACCGCGAAGATCGGCAAGGCGTTGGGCAAGGGCTACCAGGTTGGCATCCATGCGATCGGCGACCACGCCAACCGCGAGGTACTCGACAGCTACGCAGCTGCCTACAAACTTCATCCCGATGGCATCCGTCTGCGCAACCGGGTCGAACATGCGCAGATCGTGTCGCTGCGGGACATTCCGCGCTATGTGCCGCTGCACCTGATCGCCTCGATGCAACCGACCCACGCCACCTCCGACATGAACATGGCGGAGGATCGCATCGGCCATGAGCGCATCCAGGGTGCTTATGCATGGCAGCGATTCCTCAAGCAGGGCACGATCGTCGCCGGCGGTTCGGATTTCCCGGTGGAATCGCCCAACCCGTTCTACGGCCTGTATTCCGCTGTCACCCGTGAAGACCATGACGGCCAGCCGCCCGGCGGCTGGTATCCCGACCAGGACATGACGCTGGTCGAAGCATTGCGCGCCTTCACTCTCGATGCGGCCTACGCCGAGCACGCGGAAACGACGCTGGGCACGCTGGAACCGGGCAAGTGGGCCGACTTCATCCTGGTCGACCACGACGTGATCAAGGATCCTGCCAGCAAGATCTGGAACACCAAGGTGTTGCAGACCTGGGTTGGCGGCAAGCAGGTGTACGCCACCAAGGATTGATCGGGTAAACGGCATAAAACAAGGGCCGGCGTTCAAGCCGGCCTTTGTTTTGGTGGGTGGTATGCAGACCCTTCGACGGGACGGCATCACGGGCGCGGCCCTTCGATCGACATCTACCTACCCGCCCCTCGGCATAGGCCATCAGTCATGTTGCGAAATGGCGCTCTGCCTATTGACGGTTCAAAAGTCGGTGTTATAGTTCACTACAACACCACCTAACGAGCTCACCAAGGAGGCCCGTCATGAAAGCGCAGAACCTGATCCCCAGCGTCGCCGCCGTCCTGTTCACCTTTGCCAGCCTGAGTGTCGTCAACTACAACGTCGCGGTTCGGCCGGCAACGGACAGCAAGACCGGCACGATCCACGTCATCGAGCTGGCACCGGTCAATGTCCATCCCAGCGCCGCCGAATTGCGCGCCGCTGCCCTGCTGGCCGATGTCGGCACCGGCATCGCCACGATGCCGTCGATGATCCACATCGATGGCACCGGCACAGCCGAGCCGTTCAGCCTGCTCGGGTCGCCATTGGCCATGCCCTACTATTCGTTTGGCAACAAGTTCGGCCGCATCACCAAGGAATAAAACATGACCATTACCTGGAACGACAGCGTCCCGATCTATCGCCAACTGCAGCAACGCGTGGTGGCGATGATCCTGGACGGCGCCTTGAACGAGGGCGACCCGCTGCCGTCGGTACGCCAGGTGGCAGCGGATTATCAAATCAATCCACTGACCGTATCGAAGGCGTATCAGGAACTGGTCGACGAACAACTGGTTGAAAAACGGAGGGGTCTGGGCATGTTCGTCATCGAAGGCGCTCGTGAGGCGCTGCTGAAATCCGAACGCGAGCGGTTTCTGCGCGAAGAATGGCCGGTGCTGTTTGCACGGCTGCAACGGCTGGGGCTGGATCTCAAGACGCTGCTGCGTGAGGCCGAGTCTGCAAAGGGAGAGCAATCATGAGCGCTGTGATCACGGCCAGCGGCCTGAGCAAGCGGTACAAGTCGTCGCTGGCGCTGGACAACGTCAGCTTCCAGATCGCACCCGGTCGCATCGTCGGCCTGATCGGCCCCAACGGCGCCGGCAAGACCACTGCTCTGAAGGCGATACTCGGACTCACCGATTTCACCGGCACGCTCAACGTACTTGGCTTCGATCCGCGCAAGCAACGCGACAAGTTGATGGGCGAGGTCTGCTTCATCGCCGATGTCGCGGTGCTGCCACGCTGGATCCGCGTGCGTGAAGCGGTCGATTTCGTCGCCAACGTGCATCCGCGTTTCGATCGCAAGAAGTGCGAGGCGTTTCTGGCCCGCACCAAGCTCACGCCGGACCAGCGCGTGAAGCAGATGTCCAAGGGCATGATCGTGCAACTGCACCTGGCGCTGGTGATGGCGATCGACGCCAAGCTGCTGATCCTGGACGAACCCACACTGGGCCTGGACATCCTCTATCGCAAGCAGTTCTACCAGAACCTGCTGGAAGACTACTTCGACGAGAACAAGACGATCATCGTGACAACGCATCAAGTCGAGGAAGTCGAACACATCCTCACTGACCTGATGTTCATCCGCGACGGCAAGATCGTGCTGGATGCCGACATGGACGCGGTCGGCGAGCGTTTCATCGAAGTGATGGTCAACGCCGACCAGGCCGACGCCGCCCGCCAGCTGAAACCGCTGGACGAACGCCAGGTCTTCGGCAAGAGCATTTTTCTGTTTGACGGCGCGAACCGCGCGGTGCTGGAGCAGCTGGGCGAAACCCGCCGGCCGTCCATCAGCGACCTGTTCGTCGCCACCATGAAGGGAACCTACGCATGAAAACCTTCTACTGGCTCGTGAAGCGCGAGTTCTGGGAGCACCGGGGCGGCTTTTTCTGGGCTCCGATCATCACCGGTGGCGTGTTCTTGCTGCTGAACATCATGGGCATCATCACCGCCGAGGTGCTGGGTGCCAGCCACGGGATCCATTTCGGGGCCAGCGGTGGTTTGCACAATGTCATGAACGACATGGATGCCGGCGACATGAGCAAGGTCGGCTTCGCCCTGGACCTCGCGATGTACTCGGCGATGGCTTTGCTCACCGTGGTACTCGGCTTCGTGGTGTTCTTCTATTGCCTCGGAGCGTTGTATGACGACCGCCGTGATCGCAGCATCCTGTTCTGGAAATCGCTGCCGATCTCCGATACCAGCACCGTGCTGTCCAAGATTGTCAGTGCCACCGTGCTCGCTCCGATCATCGCCGTGATCGTGGGTATCGTCGTCGGCATGCTGCAGCTGCTGATACTGGCAATAACCCTGTCATTCCATGGCGTGAATGTGTGGCATCTGCTGCTGATGGCCCACCCCTTCCGCATCATGTTCAACCTGATCGGCTACATCCCGCTGTACGTACTCTGGGCCCTTCCCTCGGTGGGCTGGTTGCTGCTCTGCTCGGCCTGGGCACGCAACAAGCCGTTCCTCTGGGCAGTCGCGCTGCCGGTGGCCACTGGCCTGGTGATCAGCTGGTTTGGCCTGATGGGACTGTTCAACCTGCCGACCACCTGGTTCTGGAAAAACATCGTGCAGCGCGGCTTGTTCAGCACATTCCCCGGCACGGGCAGCCTGTTCGGCGTGAACGGTGAATCCATCGCACACAACGTCGCCGGCAACCCGAACATGGATTTCATGGATCTGACCAACACCTACCAGCTGCTGGCTTCGCCGAACCTGTGGATGGGCGTGGTGATTGGATGTGGGCTGCTGGCCGGCGCCATCTGGTTCCGCCGCTGGCGCGATGACAGCTGATTTCCGATCGAATTCGAGACAAGGAGAACACCACCCATGAAACTCATCACTTTCAGCACGTTCGCACTGGCCCTGCTGCTGCCGCTGACCGCGTGCGGCCAGTCAGGACACGCCGTCTCCCAGCCAGGTGTCGCCGACAACGTGGCACAGGCAGTCAAGGACGCCAACGAGAAAACCTCCCCGTCGATGATTTCCGGAGAGATCCAGAAGGCGATGCAGGAGGCCAAGCAGGAGCTGGCCACCAAGAACATCGACGTGAATGGCGTTCACATCGGCGATCACCAGCACAACGACAACGATTCACGCCCCAAGGCCGAAATCACGCCCCAGGGCGAATTGCTGATCGCAGGCAAACACGTGGCGGCCACACCGGCACAGCATGCCCTGCTGCTGGACTACCGCAAGCAGATCATCGGTATCGCCGAAACCGGCATGGATATCGGCGCACAAGGCGCCGACCTGGGTGTCACCGCGGCCAAGCAGGCGCTATGGGGCGCGCTCGCCGGCAAAAGCGACAAGGACATCGAAGCGTCCATCAAGCCACAAACCGACAAGATCGAGGCCGCCGCCGCCAGGTTGTGCCAGCGGATGCCCGACCTGCTCTCCACGCAGCAGGAACTGGCGGCGGCGATGCCCGAGTTCAGGCCCTACGCAACCATGCAGCAGAAGGATGTCGATGATTGCGGCAAGGACATGAAGGACAAGGACGGCAAGAAAGGCATAGCCGTGTTCTCCGATTGATCCGGACACCCAAAGCCCTCATGCACAGTGCAGAGGGCTTTGGGCGCAGCACCATGCACCGGCACAGTTTCACAAAGAAGGAAGGAAGCGAATTCAGCCGCCACCGCCCTCGCCGTGAATGCCGCCCCTGGTCAACGCCATCGGATCGAGCAGCGTCTTCAGTTCATCCTTCAACAACCCGGTGGTTTCCAGCGCCACATCCATGATCGGCCGATGCTCCTTGTAAGCCTGCTTGGCGGTAGCTGCGCCCTTCTCGTAGCCGATCACCGGATTCAGCGCGGTGACCAGGATCGGGTTCATCGCCAGCGCCTGATTCACCCGCGTCGTGTTGACCTTGAAGCCGGCGATGGATTTGTCGGCCAGCAGCCGTGAGACATTGGCCAGAATCCCGATCGACTGCAGCAGGTTGTGCGCGATCAGCGGCAGCATCACATTGAGCTGGAAATTGCCGGACTGGCCGGCAATGGTGATCGAGGCATCGTTGCCGATCACCTGCGCTGCGACCATCGCGGTCGCCTCGGGAATCACCGGATTGACCTTGCCCGGCATGATCGACGAGCCGGGCTGCAAGGCGGGCAGCTCGATCTCGCCCAAGCCAGCCAGCGGTCCGGAATTCATCCAGCGCAGGTCGTTGGCGATCTTCATCAGCGCCACCGCCAGCGTCTTCAGCTGGCCTGACAGTTCCACCGCGGCATCCTGCGACGCCATGCCCTCGAAATAATTTTCCGCCGACTCGAACTTCACGCCGGTCAACTTCTTCAGCTGCAGCGCCACGGCCGGACCAAACTTCGGATCGGCATTGATGCCGGTGCCGACCGCGGTACCACCCTGCGGCAGCCGACGCATGCGCTTCAACGCATCCTCGATACGTTCGATCGCCGAACCGATCTGCGCCGACCAGCCGGACAACTCCTGCCCGAAGGTAATCGGCATCGCGTCCATCAGATGCGTGCGGCCGGTCTTGGGCGTGTTCCTCAGTTCGCGGGCGCGCTTGTCGATGGCCTTCTTCAGATGCTTCAGCGCCGGCAACAACTGCTCGCTGGTGGTGAGCGTGGCGCTGACGTGGATCGCGGTGGGGATCACGTCGTTGGAACTCTGCCCGTAATTGACGTGGTCGTTCGGATGCACCTTGGTGCCGCCTTTCACCGCCAGATGCGCGATCACTTCGTTCGCATTCATGTTGGTGCTGGTGCCGGAGCCGGTCTGGAAGATGTCGATCGGGAACTGCGCGTCGTACTGGCCATCCGCCACCGCCAACGCCGCCTTGCGGATGGCGGCGGCCTGGTTCTTTTTCAGATGCCCCATCGACAGGTTGACCTCGGCGGCAGCCGCCTTGATCAGCCCCAACGCGCGGATGAACGGGCGCGGCAGGTGCAGGCCGGAAATCGGGAAGTTGTCGATCGCACGCTGGGTCTGCGCGCCGTACAGCGCGTCGGCGGGGACTTTCAACTCGCCCATGCTGTCGTGCTCGATGCGGAAGCTGCTCATGGGGAAAATCCTTCGGGGGAAAAAGCGTTGGATGATTAAGGCAGCGCCGCGCTTTTTGAGCCGTTCGGGCTGAGCGTAGCGCCGAAGGCGCGAAGTCGAAGCCTCTCCGGTACCCCTTCGGCTTCGCCGCTGCGCGGCTACGCTCAGGGAGAACGGGAAAACAGATACGCCTTTCACTATAAGCCGCCAAGCACGGTTGCGCTGTCAATGTAAAATAGCCGTTTAACCCCGCCGGAATGCCCCGATGTCCTCTCACGCCCTGACCGCCCTGTCACCACTGGACGGCCGCTATGCCGGCAAGGTCGAAGCGCTGCGCCCGATCTTCAGCGAGTACGGTCTGATGCATCGGCGCGTGCACGTGGAAATCGAATGGCTGCTGGCGCTGGCCGCCGATCCGAAGATCGCCGAACTGCCAGCCTTCAGCGCGGGCCAGATCGGCACGCTGAAAGCCATCGCAGACCACTTCAGCGTGACCGACGGCGAGCGGATCAAGGCGATCGAGGCGACCACCAACCACGACGTCAAGGCGGTCGAGTATTTCATCAAGGAAAAGATCGGTGCCGACGCCAGCCTGGCGCAAGCCAAGGAATTCGTGCACTTCGCCTGCACCAGCGAGGACATCAACAACCTGTCCTACGCCCTGATGCTGCGCGACGCGCGCGAACAGGTGCTGCTGCCGCAATTCGACGCCGTGATTGGCCAGTTGCGCGATCTGGCACACGCCAACGCCGCGTTGCCGCTGCTCTCGCGCACGCATGGCCAGACCGCCTCGCCCAGCACCTTGGGCAAGGAAATCGCCAACGTGGTGGCTCGCCTGCAACGCCAGCGCAAGCAGCTCACCGCGGTGGAGATTTCCGGCAAGATCAACGGCGCCGTCGGCAACTACAACGCGCACCTCATCACCTATCCGGAAGTGGACTGGCGCGCGTTCTCGCAGCGTTTCGTGGAAAGCCTCGGGCTCGACTACAACGCCTACACCACCCAGATCGAACCGCACGACGGCGTCGCCGAATACTGCGACGCGGTGCGCCGCGCCAACATCATCCTGATCGACCTGGCCCGCGACATCTGGGGCTACATCTCGCTGGGCTACTTCAAGCAGACGCTGAAGGCCGGCGAAGTCGGTTCGTCGACCATGCCGCACAAGGTCAACCCGATCGACTTCGAAAATGCCGAGGGCAACTTCGGCCTCGCCAACGCCTTGCTCGGTCATTTCGCGGAAAAGCTGCCGATCAGCCGCTGGCAGCGCGACCTCACCGACTCCACCGTGCTGCGCGCACTCGGCACCGCGTTCGGCCACAGTCTGGTCGCGCTGGAATCGCTGAAGAAAGGCCTGGGCAAACTCAACGTCAATGCCGAACGCATCGCCGCCG
Source organism: uncultured Rhodanobacter sp. (assembly GCA_966211915.1). Lineage (GTDB taxonomy): Bacteria > Pseudomonadota > Gammaproteobacteria > Xanthomonadales > Rhodanobacteraceae > Rhodanobacter. Next base: position 3,774 of record CBIHNO010000016.1, on the reverse strand, counting down.
ACCTCGACAACAGCTGGGAAGTGCTGGCCGAAGCCGTACAGACCGTGATGCGCCGCTACGGCCTGCCCGAGCCGTACGAACAGCTGAAGGCGCTCACGCGCGGCCAGGGCATGACGCGTGAATCGATGTGCACCTTCATCGAAGGCCTCGCCCTGCCGGCCGAAGCTAGGCAGCGCCTGCTGGCACTGACGCCGGGCGGGTATGTGGGCCTGGCTGAAGGGCTGGCCAGGGACATCTGAGTCCATACCGCACGCTGAGGACCGAATGCCCCGGCCACATGCCGGGGTAAATTGCGCCGCGTGGCCTCGATGCCACTTGTAGCATGGCGCCTCGGTCAACAAGCCGCGCCGTCCACGACAGCATGCCTCAACCCCACCACCTTGATTCCCGCAGCGGCTCAGCGCAGCCGGGCTTCGAAGGCCTCCAGCGGGAGCGCCTCACTGAACAGGTAGCCCTGATAGTGCAGGCAGCCGTGGGCCTGCAGGTAGGCGCGCTGCGCTTCCGTCTCCACTCCCTCGGCCACCACGGTGATGTGCAGGTTGTCGGCCAGCGAGATGATCATGCGGGCGATGGTGGCCGCGTGCTCGCTGCGGGTGATGTCGAGGATGAACGAGCGGTCGATCTTGATCTCGTCCAGCGGCATGCGCTGCAGGTAGCTGAGCGAGGAATAGCCGGTACCGAAGTCGTCCAGCGAGAAGCGCACGCCGGTTTCGCGCAGGCGTGCCATCCTCGCGATGACCTCCTCCATGTTCTCGGCGAACAGGCTTTCGGTGACCTCGATCACCAGTCGGCCCGGATCGGCTCCGGTGCTCGCGAGGATGTCCAGCACCCCTTGCACGAAGCCCGGATCGTGGAACTGCCGCACGCTGGCGTTCACCGACAGGCTCAGGTGTGCCGTGCGCGATGAGCCGGCCCAGGCGGCGAGCTGGCGACAGGCGCTTTCCAGCACCCATTCGCCCAGCGGCAGGATCAACCCGGTGGCCTCGGCGATCGGAATGAAATCGTCCGGCGGCACGTTGCCCCGCTCCGGATGCTGCCAGCGCAACAGCACCTCGGCGCTGACGATATCGCCGGCGCTGTTCACCTGCGGCTGGAAATGCAGCTGCAGCCGGCGTGCCTGCAGGTCGTTGCGCAGGTCGTGTTCCAGCGCCAGCCGCCCCTCCACCGCCACCTGCATGCTCTGGTCGAACACCCGCAAGGTGTTCTTGCCGGCCGCCTTGGCCTGGTACATGGCCAGGTCGGCGTGCTTGAGCGTGGTGTCGGCGGCGCGTTCGCTCTCGTCGAACAGCGCAATGCCGATGCTCACCGTGCAGCGATAGTCGATGCTGCCGAGGCTGTAGGGCTCGGACAGCGCGCGGCCGATCGTGTGCGCCACCTCCTGCGCCCGCCGCAGTGCATCGTCGCGGTCGGGACCGAGGTTTTCCAGCAGCGCCACGAACTCGTCGGCGCCCAGGCGCGCCAGCTCATCGCCGCTGCGCAGGCACTCGTGCAGGCGGTGCGTCACCTGCTTCAGCAACTGGTCGCCCACGTCGTGGCCCATGGTGTCGTTGAGCAGCTTGAAGTTGTCGATGTCGACGAACAGCATGGCGCCCTGCTCGCGGGTGGCCAGCGGCTGGCTCACGATGCCGCCGAGGCGCTCCATCAACAGACGCCTGTTCGGCAGCCCGGTCAGCGGATCGTAGTAGGCGAGACGGTGGATCTGCTCCTCGGCCCGCTTGCGTTCGGTAAGGTCGGTGTTGGTGCCGGAGATGCGGGTAGGGCGGCCGTCGGCGTCGCGCAGAATGAACCCGTGTGAGAGCACCGGCACGTAGTGTCCGTCGCGATGCTGCAGGCGGAACTCCACCTCATAGCTGGCCGTGTCCCCGTCCAGATGGCCTTCGAGCACGGCGGTGACGCGGGCGAGGTCGGCCGGGTGCATGCGGCGTTTCCACAACTGCGAGTCTACCGGCAGCGCGTCCGGCTGGTAGCCGATCATCTGCCACCAGCGCGGCGAGTAATACGGCTCGTCGGCCAACAGATTCCAGTCCCACGCCGCGTCGTTGGCGCCACGCAGCACCAGGCTCAGGCGCTGCTCGGACTTGGCCAGCGCCCGCTCCGCCTGCTTCAGCTCGGTGACGTCGGTGAAGCTCACCACCACCTCGGTGGGTTCGCCGTGCTCGTCGAGGTTGGGAAAGGCATTGCACATCACCCACACCAGCTGGCGGTCGTCGGGGTGGCGCAGGCCCAGGATCAGGTTCGTCACCACGCTGCGCGTGCTCAGCGCGCGCGCCACCGGAAACTCCTCCAGCGGCATCAGCGAGCCGTCCTCGCGGATGAAGTCGAAATGCTCGTCGGTGTAGAAGGCACCGAGCAGCACGTCGCGGCTCATGCCGAGCAGGCGCAGCGCGGTCTCATTGGCATAGATGATCTCGGTGTTGGCCCGGTGCAGCACGATGGCCGCCTGCACGTGCTCGAACAAAAACCGGTACAACCGCTCGCGCGAAGCCTGCGCATCCACCGCCGCCTTCCGTGCCGAGCTGTCGCGGGTGACGCCCAGGAAGCCGGTAAGCACACCCTGATCGAACACAGGGGTGATGGCGAGGTCGTTCCAGAACGTCTCGCCGGACTTGGTGTAGTTGAGGATCTCGCCGGAGAAAGGCTTGCCGGCGTCCAGCGCCGCGCGGATCGCGCCCACGGTGTCCTGACTGGTAAGCGGCCCCTGCAAGGCGCGGCAGGTGCGGCCCAGCAGATCCGCCTCGGCGAAACCGGTGAGGTCCGTGAAGGCCTGGTTGACATAGGTAATGCGCCGCCTGGCATCGGCAAGCAGGATCCCCTCCGATGCCGTCGAGAGAATCGGTGTGATGCTGCCGAGATCCATCGCACTGCCCACGCTGTGCTCCCTCGCGTTGATCGCACCATGCAGGCCGGCGCGTGGACGAATCCCCGCCGCCTGCTCCTCGATGCAGGCAAGTTACATCGTCTGCGCCAGCGGCGTCACGCACCACTCAATGTCAACCGCGCACCCATCGTCAGCGGGAAGCTGCCGCTTCAGGCGCCAGTCGGACACCGCGAAGATGAGCTCGCGATAGGACAACGCCAGAATCTCTTTGAGCGCTCGGAGACGCATAAACGGATCCCCGGGGTCCGTCCCATCGGTAGTCAGCTGCCATGAGTAGATACGATTCGAGCGAGGCTTCCAAAGCTTCCTTGCTACCGCCGAGGAGGCTGAGCGATATCTTCATGACGTCCGGGGAAAGCTCAAGGCAAACAGTTTTCACGAGCACATCCACAACGATCACCATGCAAAATTCTACGTATTCAACTATCTGCATCGCCGGTCGTTTCTGGATACTCGAAAGTCACTCCTGGACCATCGCAACAACATGCATCTGTTTCAGCTTGAGGACATCGAATGGTCTTCCATTGGTAATCCCCTCCGCCAGTTAGCTGACGCCAGAAGTGGAATTTTCTCGTAGTCTGACCCGAGGAGGTTCCATGAAGAAGTCACGATTCACCGACAGCCAGATTCTGGCCGTGCTCAAGCAAGCCGAGGCAGGTACGCAGGTGCCGCAGCTGTGCCGCGAGCACGGCATCAGCTCGGCCACGTTCTACAAGTGGCGCAGCAAGTTCAGCGGTATGGATGCGTCGCTGATGTCCCAGCTCAAGGAGCTGCAGGACGAGAACCGGCGCCTGAAGAAGATGTACGCCGATGCCCAGCTCAGTACGGAGCTACTGAAGGAGGCGATGGCAAAAAAATGGTGAGGCCATCTCAACGCCGGGAGATGGCCCGATGGG
>CBIHNO010000015.1:0-88806 GCA_966211915.1 uncultured Rhodanobacter sp. | reverse complement strand
TCGGCACCGTGCGAGGCGATCTTCACCGAGCGCTCGGCCACGTCGGCCGATTCGGCGGAGTCCTTCGACACGATATCCATCGAGCTCACGATCTGGTTGATCGCCGAGGTCGCCGAACTGATCTGTTGCGCCTGCTGTTCCGCCGCATCCGCCAGATGGCGTGCGGTGGTCTGGGTTTCCTGCGCCGACGACGAGACCTGCTCGGAGGTCTCGTTGATGGTGGTCACCAGGGATCGCAGCTCGTCGATGGCGTAATTCACCGAGTCGGCGATCGCGCCGGTGATGTCCTCCGACACCGTGGTCTTGACCGTCAGGTCGCCTTCGGCGAGCGAACCCATCTCGTCCAGCAGGCGCATGATCGCCTCCTGGTTGCGCTGGTTCAGCTCGGTACTGCTGGCGAAACGCTTGCGCTGCTCGGTGACGAGGGTAACGACCAGCATCAGTGCGAAAGCCACCGCGGCGATCGCGCCGAGCAGACCCCACCACACGTTCGGGAACAGCCGACGCAGCGGCAGCTTGCCGATCTGTTCGGACAGGTCGTTCGCGCGCAACAGCACGGTCTGCGAATCCAGTGAGGCCTGGTTACCGGCGTGTTTCACGTCGGCGATATTGCCGGCGGCTGCCACCAGCTTGGCGACCGGGTCGGCCAGCTTGTTCCAGCTGGCATCCATGTCGGTGAGGATCTTGCGTGCATTCGCATCGCCGATCGGCTTCACGCCGCTGTCGGAATTGCCCTCGATCAGCCCCTTCAGCACGCTGCCATACAGCTGCGCATCGCGCGACAGGCCATCGGCCGCCGACTGCGCGGAGTCGCCGCCCTGCAACACTTCCTGCACGCGGCGGATGATTCGGTCAGCAGACAACATCTGGCGAGAGGTGCCGAGCATCTGGTCGGCGCTGGCGTTGCGCTGCTGCAGGATGTTGACCACTTGCTCCATGCTCGAGTTGAGCAGAGGCATCTGCTGGGACAAGGTGTCGGCGCGCTGGCCGGAATCGAGAACCACGGCCCTGTTGGAGAGAATCTTGCCGATGTCCCCGTCCAGCTGCTTCCAGGAATCATTCAGGGCACTTACGGCACGACCCGCCAGGGACGCGTTGTTGTCGGCATAGGCTTGCATGCCGGTAGCCGAGTCGCCCTTGTTCAGTCGCTGGACTGCCGAATCGATGGAGTTGCGAGTGGATTCGAGCTCCTTGAACGAGTCGACGTTGCCGCCGGCCGATTCCAGCGCGAACTTCGCCGTCTGTTGTGACAGCACCTGGATCTGCGTGGTCAACGCGATTGCCTGGCGATCCTCATCGTTCTTGATGTTGAGTCGCCAGAAATCGAATGCCGCCAACGCGATCGCGATCAGCAGCAGGACAATGAGTGCGGTGGTGAAACCGCGTTCCTTGCTGACGCCCCCTGTAGTGCTCATGTTCACCTCATCCGTCTAACTTATTACGCTGCCGGCTCCGCAGAGCGGGTACTGGCCAGGGAATGGTTGCCCCAAAATTCCGACCCCAACGGGCGCCGGCCCTTCACATAACTGCTGCCTGGTCGATATCAGGCCGCGGCCTGCCGGAAATCCGGTGCACGCACCAGCCGGTTCATGCTGAAAATTGCCAATTGCTGCTCGCCCACCCGGCTCTCGGCGAAACGGGCAAGTCGCGGATCATCCTCGCGCCCGGCCTCGCGGCGCTGCTCCTCATCCACGGTACGCTGGCCGAACACCTCGTCCACCAGCAGCGCGACGCTGCCGCCCCCCTGACGCACCACCAGCAGGCGGGTACGGTCCGAGTGCTGGGTGCGCTCGCCAAACAGGAAGCGGGCAAAGTCGACTACCGGTACCAGGTTGCCGCGCACGTTGGCCACGCCAAGCAGCCACGGCTGGGTTCCGGGCACCGGGGTGAGCACCGGCACTGCCAGCAACTCGTTGATTTCGTCGATGCCGCTGACCAGCAGGCGCGAACCGACGCGAAAGCCGATGCCACGCCACAGTCCGGGCGCCTCCAGCTTGTCCTGTGTGTCGGAGGCATGTGCCAGCGACAGTCGCTCGTAGCGGGCCAGAATTTCGAAAGGAGTGCGATTGACGGACTGGTTCATGTCTTGCTCGACAACAGATCGTTGATGCAACCCAGCAGTTCTTTTTCGTTCACCGGCTTGGTGATGAACGCGCGGGCGCCTTGGCGCAGACCCCAGACACGATCGGTTTCCATCGATTTGGTGGTGATCATCACGATCGGCACCACCGCCGTGACGGGATCGCGGGTCAGCGTGCGGGTCGCCTGGAAGCCATTCATGCCGGGCATGATCACGTCCATGATGACCAGATCAGGCAATTCGGCGCGAACGCGCTCGATACCTTCTTCGGCGGTGCTGACGGCAACGACCTGGTGACCGGCACGCTCAAGCAGCGTGGTGAACACGCGCACGTCGGTCGGCGAATCGTCGATGATGAGAATAGTGGCCACAGGTCCCCCTCAGAATCTGCAGTCAGTGGTTCGATACCGTGCTGACATGGCGATGAATGGCACCAAGCAACTCGTCGCGCGTGAACGGCTTGGTCAGATACTGCTCGGCACCCACGATGCGGCCACGTGCCTTGTCGAAAAGGCCGTCCTTCGAACTCAGCATGATCACCGGCGTGGCGCGGAACTGCGGATTGTTCTTGATCAGTGCACAGGTCTGATAACCATCCAGCCGCGGCATCATGATGTCGACAAAGATGATGGCCGGCTTCTGGTCGGAGATCTTGGCCAGCGCCTCGAACCCGTCGACCGCGGTCAGCACCTCGCACCCCTCTTTTTTCAGCAGAGTTTCCGCTGTGCGGCGGATGGTCTTGGAGTCATCAATCACCATGACCTTCAGGCCAGCCAAGTCGTTAGCGCTCACGTTCAAATTCACTACTCCCCCTGCGGCCCGCCCCGGACTCAGGTATAGACACCAAGACATGCAACAGCCATGCCGCATGGTGCGCATGTAAAAAAATACAAAAACGAACCACCCGATACCCGCTCTGCGGCGGTCATCCGAGGCTTTGTTGTTTACTGCCTGCCCGCCGAGACTGTCAAGCAATAATCACCGGCGCTGCCTGTCGACCGCACAAAGGTGACCCATATTGGCACCATCTGGCCACTGGCGACAGCGGCAGATCGTGTCAGGCTTGTCGCCATGGATAGCCTCGGCGACCATCGACTTAATATACCCACCTGACGATCGACGCCTGTCTGTGCGGATGCACCGTTCAGGCCACCAACGGAGAACCATGATGACCCTTTCGGTCGGCGTGCTGATGGACCCCATCGGCACGATCAAGATGGCGAAGGACACCAGTTTTGCGATGCTGCTGGAGGCCCAGCGGCGCGGCCATTCGCTGCACTACTTCGAACAGGGCGATCTGGCGCTGCGCGACGGCACGCCATGGGCCAGGATCGCCCCGCTCGACGTGCACGAGGATCCGCTGCACTGGCACACGCTTGGACCAGCGCAGTGGCGCGACCTGCGCGAGCTCGACGTGGTGCTGATGCGCAAGGATCCGCCAGTCGACGCGCAGTTCATCTACGACACCATGGTGCTGGAAGCGGCCCAGCGTGGTGGCGTCATGGTGGTCAACGACCCGCGATCACTGCGCGATTGCAACGAAAAGCTGTTCACACTGACCTTTCCGCAGTGCATCGCGCCGGCCCTGGTCGCGCGTGATGTGGGCGAACTGCGTCGATTCACCGCCGAACACGACGAGGTGGTGTTGAAACCACTGGACGGCATGGGCGGACGCGGCATCTTCCGGGTCAAGGCCGGTGACAGCAACCTCAACTCGATGCTGGAGACCCTGCTCGGCGGCAATGCCTACGGCAAGGGGCGGCAATTGGTGGTTGTGCAGAAATACATCCCGGAGATCAGTGCCGGCGACAAGCGCATCCTGGTCATCGACGGCAATCCCGTGCCGTATGCGCTTGCGCGCATCCCGCAGGGCGACGATTTCCGGGGCAATCTCGCGGCCGGCGGCCGCGGCGTCGGCATACCGCTGTCCGAGCGCGACCGCTGGATCGTGTCCCAGGTGGCACCGGAACTGCGTCGACGCGGCCTGCTGTTTGTCGGGCTTGACGTGATCGGCGACTACCTGACCGAGATCAACGTCACATCCCCGACCTGCGTGCGTGAACTGGATGCACAGTTCGGGCTTAACATTGCCGGTCAGCTGTTCGACGTCATCGAACAGCACGTCATCGGAAAGCGTACCGCGTGAGCACCACGGCAACTGTCTCCCCTGCACCGAATCCCATCGGTGCCACCATGCTGTTCTCGTTGCTGTTGCACGGCGTTCTGTTGTTGGGCATCACCTTTCATTTCGTGAAACCCAACCCCGGCCTGCCGACGCTGGACGTGACCCTGGTCAACGTGGCCAATCAGCAGGCACCGGACAAGGCGGATTTCCTGGCCCAGGCCAACAACAGCGGTGGCGGCCAGAGCGACCGCGCCGCGCGGCCGTCGCAGATGTTTTCCGGCGCACTGCCCAAGCCGGATCCGGGCATCGCGGCACAGCCGGTCGAAGCCGCCACGCCGCAGCCACGGGAAGCCACGCCGACGCGGATGGTTACCACCACCGCCGCGACCGACTTCAGTGTGACCAGCGATACCGCGCAGACCGAGATCGATCCGCAGGAGCAGACCCCGACCGCGGCCGAGCTGAAGCGCCAGCAGGCGATCGCCCAGCTGGCCGCCGAACTGCGCCAGCAGACCGAGGCGCTGGCGAAGCGGCCGAAAAAGAAATTCATCTCGGCCAATACCAAGGAATACGTCTACGCCAGCTACATGCGCGGCTGGTCGGATCGGGTCCAGCGGATCGGCAACCTCAATTACCCGGATGAAGCGCGCCGGCGCAAGCTGTACGGCGATCTGTTGCTCACCGTCGGGCTCAACCGCGACGGCGGCATCAAGAACATCACTATCATCAAGAGCTCCGGCCAGCCGCTGCTGGACGCGGCTGCCGAGCGTATCGTGCGACTGTCCGCACCGTTTCCGCCGCTGCCGAAGGACGTCAACGTCGACGAGCTCTACATTACCCGCACCTGGCAGTTCCTGCCCGGCGATGTATTGCGCAACAAATAGTCCCGTCCTTACCGACTCGACGCCGGGCGGGCTTACAATGGCCGTATGAGCACGACCGCGCCAAGCACCCTCACCGGGCACTTCCTGATCGCCATGCCGAATCTGGCCGATCCGCCGTTCTCGCGTGGCGTGGCACTGCTGTGCCAGCACGACGAGAACGGCGCAGTCGGGCTGCTGGTGAACCAGCTGTCCGAGTACCGGTTCGGCGACGTGCTGGCGCAGATGAAGCTCGAATGCATGGACGGCGAACTGGCCGACGCGCCGGTGCTGATCGGCGGCCCGGTGCAGCAGGAACGCGGTTTCGTCTTGCACCGCGAGCCCGGCGACTGGGAATCCAGCTATCGCATCAACACCGACTGGTCGGTCACCACTTCACGCGACATCCTGGTCGCGATGGCGGCCGGCGAAGGCCCGCGCCAGGCGATCATGGTGCTCGGCTACGCCGGCTGGGACGCCGGCCAACTGGAACAGGAGCTGATGGCGAATGCCTGGCTCACCGCCGAAGCGTGTGGCCGCGTGGTGTTCGACACGCCGCTGGAGGAGCGCTGGAGTGCCGCCGCCGGACTGGTCGGGGTCGACCCGCGCCAGTTGTCCGGCTACGCGGGTCACGCATGAGCTGTGTGTTCGGTTTCGACGTCGGCAGCCGGCTGACCGGCGTGGCGATCGGCAATACCTTCACCGCCAGCGCACGGGGCCTGACCACCCTCCCGGTAAAGGATGACGGCCCGGACTGGAGCCGGCTCGACGCATTGCGCAAGGAATGGCTGCCCGACACCCTGGTGGTCGGCCTGCCATTGACTCTGGAAGGCGCCGAACAGCCCGCCAGCCGTCGCGCGCGCCATTTTGCGGCCCAGTTGCAGCAGCGCTACAGCCTGCCCGTCGTGCTGGTCGACGAACGACATAGCTCGCAGGAAGCCGCACAACGCTTTGCCGCCGCCCGCGCCGTCGGACTCAAGCGCCGCCGCGATGCGGCCAACATCGACGCCGAGGCCGCGGCGGTCATCCTCGAACGCTGGCTGAGCGGTGCCGGAGCAGCGGCAGCCGACAGCACCGAGCACTGAACGTCACCGCCCTCCCACCTGCCGAATCGCCGCCATGAGCCCTCGCCTGCGCCATCTGACTTCCCTGGAAAACCTCCCGCGCGAAACGGTCGAGCGTCTGCTCGACCGCGCCGAGGCATTGCGTGACGCCTGCGCTCATGGCACCCGCAAGCTCGACGTGCTGGCCGGGCGCACCGTGCTGAACCTGTTCTTCGAACCGTCCACACGCACCCGCACCTCGTTCGAGCTGGCCGCGCGGCGGCTCGGTGCGGACGTGATCAACTTCGACATCGGGCTGTCCTCCACCAGCAAGGGCGAGGAACTGTTCGACACCCTGCACACGCTGGAAGCGATGCATCTGGATGCAATCGTTGTGCGCCACAAGCAATCGGGTACGCCGGACGAACTGGTGCGCCACGCGATGAGCGGGGTCTCGGTGATCAACGCCGGCGACGGCAATCGCGCCCATCCCACCCAGGGTCTGCTGGATGCGTTGACGATCCGCCAGCACCGGCCGGACTTCGAAAGCCTCAACGTGGTTATCTGCGGCGACATCAAGCATTCGCGGGTGGCCCGCTCCGACATCCACGCCCTGAGCGTGCTGGGCGTGAAGGAAATCCGACTGTGCGGACCGGCCGAGCTGATGCCGACGCTGGACGAAGTACCGCAGGGACGTCGCTACACCGATTTCGACAAGGCCATCGACGGCGCCGATGCGGTCATCATGCTGCGCCTGCAGAAGGAGCGCATGACGTCCATCGACCTGCCGGACGAAGCGGCGTATTTCGCCCACTATGGGCTGGATCGGCGGCGGTTGGCGCTTGCCGCCAAGGGCTGCCTGGTGATGCACCCAGGCCCGATCAACCGCGGTATCGAGATCGCGTCGGACGTGGCCGACGGCGCGCAGTCGCGGATTCTCGAGCAGGTCGGCAACGGCGTGTTCGTGCGCATGGCCGTGCTCAACGAAGTCCTGGCCCGCTGAACCGTCCGCGGTTTGCCACGCGCGCCTCTGCGCAAGCGGGCATAATGTGCAGCGCACCATTCACCTCTCTGGGGATCAACATGCGATCGACGACGCGATATGTCGCGCTGGGTTTTGCCGGCGTCATGCTGGCGGCCTGCGGGCACAAGGACAAGGACGCACCGCTGGCTTTCGTACCGGCGGATACGCCGTACGTGATGGCCAATCTGGAGATCATGGACGACAGCACCCGTCAGGCGTTGCTCGCCCAGGCCGATGCGCAGTTGCCGTCCAATCTGGCCCAGCTCGACGCCGCCGCCGACCGTCTGGCCGCGAAGGATCCCGACGGCGCCCGCCTGCTGCGCGCACTGCGCGCCGAATTCAACGGCAAGACCGTCGAAACCTTTGCCCAGGGTGCCGGACTGAATCTCAAGGGCCACTCCGCCCTCTACGGCCTGGGCCTGGCCCCGGTGTTGCGTTTCGAGCTGAACGACCCGCAGGCGTTCGAGGGTTTCATCAGCCGACTGGAAACCGCCTACGGCAAGAAACTCGATCTCGCCAACGTGGACAAGCAGAGCTATCGCAAGTATGCGTTCGCCGCCTCGGGCACCGAGATGATCCTGGCCATGGTCGGCAAGCAGGCCGTTGCTGCGCTGTTGCCGGCCGACGCATCGCCGGCGCTGCTGCGTCAGGCACTCGGCCTGGATCGACCGCAAAAGAATATGCAGGACGACGGCCGCCTGACCACGCTGGCCAAGGCCAAGGGCTACCGCCCGTGGCTGGTCGGTGAGCTGGATCTGACCCGCGCGCTGCCGTTGGCGGTCAGCGGCAAGGATCCGCTGATTGCGGCGATCCTCAAGGCACACGCCGAAGCCGAATCGGTCAAGACCGGCGAACCGGTGGCCAACCAGCTGCAGACCTCGCCGAGTTGCGCGACCGATGCCGCCCGCATCGCTGCCCGCGTACCGACGCTGAGCTTCGGCTATACCCAGCTCGATACCAAGCACCAGAACGTGCGTTTCGACGTGGCACTGGCCGACGACATCAGCAAGGCCTTCAGCGGCCTCAAGGTGGAGCTGCCCGGACTGGGGAGTGCGGGTACTGCACCGTTCGACCTGAGCCTGGCACTGCCGATCGCGCAGATGCGCACATTCTGGTCGGCCCAGGCCGATGCCGTGGCCGCCAAGCCGTTCGCCTGCCCCTCGCTGATCGACTTCAACGACAGCTTCGCCAAGCTCGGCCCGGCCATGCAGAAAGCCGCGATTCCGCCGTTCGGCGACATGCTCGGTCTGCGCATCGTGCTGGACTCGCTGGTACCGGGCCAGAACGCCGCTATGCCGACATTCAGCGGTCGCCTCGTGCTGGGCACCAACAACCCCGCCGGCCTGCTCGCGATGGGTCAGATGATGGTTCCCGCCCTGGCCGAGCTGAAGCTCACACAAGATGGCAGGCCGCTGCCGCTGCCGAAAGACATGGTCGGCATACTGGGCCAGCCGGCGTGGCTCGCCATGAGCGACAAGGCACTCGCGCTCGGCGTGGGTGCCGGCGAAGACGGCAAGCTCGGCGACACCCTCAAGAATCCGGTCGGCGGCGCCGGCCAGATGACCCGCATGCACCTGACCGGTGCGATGTATCTGAACTGGCTGCAGCTGATGGAGCAGAAGGTCGACAGCCTGGCCGCCGCCACCGCCACGATCAGCAAGAGCGATGAGCCGTCGATCGATGGCGGCATCGACAACGGCGACAGCAGCGCTCAGACCGCCGCCAATGCGGCACGTTCAAAGGCGCAATTCGCCGCGATGAAATCCCAGGCCGAACGCGTCGAGAGCATCGATGCGGAAATGCATGTCGACGACAGCGGCATGGTGATCAACAGCCAGACCGTTCTGAAGTAGCGTTCATTGCTCAACACGAAACCGGGGCGCTGCGGCGCCCCGGTTTTTTTCATGGGAGCCGATGCATCAAACGCGAGGGCAACACCATTGCGACATCTCCTTCGCATCCGTAATCCCCCGCTGAACCGGCACGAGTGAAGGCCACGCGATATTCACGCCGCTGCTGGTGCCATGCGTTCACGGAAGTCAGCTACTACGGCATCTCGCCGACAGACTTTCATTCCAGCCAGGAGATTGCCATGCGTACCCATTCGATGATCCGCAACAGCGTGCTTGCCACCGGTCTGGTGCTCGCCTTCGCGGCAGTACCGTTCAATCAGGTCATGGCGCAGGACGCCGCACCGATGCAGAAATCGTCCGACAACCAGACCGTGCCGGACAAGGCGGCCGATGCATGGATCACCACCAAGGTGAAGTCCGAGTTCGGGACCACCAAGGGCATCAAGGCCACTGACATCTCGGTATCGACCAACGACGGCGTGGTCACGCTGACCGGCAAGGTCGGTTCGCAGAACGAAAAAATGCATGCCGAGCGCGTGGCCCAACTCGTCAAGGGCGTGAAGAGTGTGGACGTCAGCCACCTCACGGTCGGCAGCGCGCCGTCAGAACAGCAGTAATCGAACGCGGCAGATTGTGCCGTTGCGTTGAAATGAAGAAGGCGCCCGCGGGCGCCTTCTTCATTTCTGCATGGAGCGCCTCAGCGATTCAACAGATTGCTGCCGCCGAAGTTCTGCGAATCGCGAGTCTCTTCCAGCTCCACGCCATCCAGGCCCTGTGACAAGGTATGCGCGTCGCCGCCCTGCGCCAGCTTGATGCGCAGGCGCACCTCGTTGGAGCTGTCCGCATAACGCAGCGCATCCTCGTAGGAGATCTCGCCGGCGTGATACAGCTCGACCAGACTCTGGTCGAACGTCTTCATGCCGAGCAGGGTGGACTCCTTCATCAATTCCTTGAGCTTGTGGATCTCTCCCTGGCGGATGTAATCCTGCGCCAGCGGCGTACCCAGCAACACTTCCACCGCTACCCGACGCGCCTTGCCGTCGGGGGTGGGAATCAGCATCTGCGCCACGATGCCCTTCAGGTTCAGCGAAAGATCCATCAGCAGCTGCTGGCGACGATCCTCCGGGAAGAAATGCAGGATGCGATCCATCGCCTGGTTGGCGTTGTTCGCATGCAGCGTGCACAGCACCAGGTGACCGGTTTCGGCGAAAGCGATCGCGTGATCCATGCCTTCGCGCGTGCGCACCTCGCCGATCATGATCACGTCCGGCGCCTGGCGCAGCGTGTTCTTCAGCGCGTTGTCCCAGCTGTCGGTATCGATGCCGACTTCGCGCTGTGTGATGATGCAGCCCTCATGCTTGTGCACGTATTCGATCGGATCTTCGATCGTGATGATGTGCCCGGTCGAATTCAGGTTGCGGTAACCGACCATCGCCGCCAGCGAGGTCGATTTACCCGAACCGGTGGCGCCGACGAAGACGATGATGCCGCGCTTGGTCATCGCCAGCTGCTTGATCACCGGCGGCAGGTTCAGTTCCTCCGGTGTCGGAATCTTCGACTCGATCCGGCGCAGCACCATGCCGACGCAGTTGCGCTGGTAGAAGCACGACACGCGGAAACGGCCGACACCCTGCGCCGAGATCGCGAACTGGCATTCGTGGGTCTTCTCGAACTCCTCGCGCTGTCCCGGCGTCATCACGTTGAGCACCATGTCGCGCGACTGCTGCACGCTGAGCGGGCTCTGGGTGATCGGCACGATGCGGCCCTGCACCTTCATCGACGGCGCCACGCCGGCCGTGATGAAAAGATCCGAGGCCTTCTTGTGCACCATCAGTTTCAGGAACGAGGTGAAATCAAAATCGCTCATGGCGTTACCCCCGGGAATCGGGAATGGAGTTGCGGGAATCGGGACGAGCCTGACATCACTTGAAGCTGTCCTTGTTCTTGGCGTAGCTGGACGCCTGCTGACGCGTCACCAGGCCGCGCTTGACCAGATCCTGCAGGCACTGATCGAGCGTCTGCATGCCGAACTGCGTACCGGTCTGGATCGACGAATACATCTGCGCCACCTTGTCCTCGCGGATCAGGTTGCGGATCGCCGGGATGCCGACCATGATTTCGTGCGCCGCGATACGACCACCGCCGACCTTCTTCAGCAGCGACTGCGAGACCACCGCGCGCAGCGATTCGGACAGCATCGAACGCACCATCGGCTTTTCGCCGGCGGGGAACACGTCAATGATGCGGTCGATCGTCTTCGCCGCCGAGCTGGTATGCACGGTGGCGAACACCAGGTGGCCGGTTTCCGCCGCGGTCAGCGCCAACCGGATGGTTTCCAGATCGCGTAACTCGCCGACCAGGATGTAGTCGGGATCCTCGCGCAGCGCCGAGCGCAGCGCCTCGTTGAAGCCCAGCGTGTCGCGGTGGATCTCGCGCTGGTTGACCAGGCACTTCTGCGAGGTGTGCACGAACTCGATCGGATCCTCGATCGTGAGCATGTGACCGTATTCGTTCTTGTTGATGTGGTCGACCATCGCCGCCAGCGTGGTCGACTTGCCCGAGCCGGTCGGGCCGGTCACCAGGATCAGGCCCTGCGGCTGCTCGATCAGCTCCTTGAAGATGCGCGGCGCGCCGAGGTCTTCCAGCGTCAGCACCTCGGACGGAATCGTACGAAACACCGCACCGGCGCCACGGTTCTGGTTGAACGCGTTGACGCGGAAGCGCGCCAGCCCGGGAATCTCGAACGAGAAGTCGGTTTCGTAGAACTCCTCGTAATCGCGCCGCTGCTTGTCCGACATGATGTCGTAGATCAGCGAGTGCACCTGCTTGTGTTCAAGCGCGGGAATGTTGATGCGGCGCACATCGCCGTCAACGCGGATCATCGGCGGCAGCCCGGCGGACAAGTGCAGGTCCGAGGCCTTGTTCTTCACCGAGAAAGCAAGCAGTTCGGCAATGTCCATCTTGTCGTTCCCCTCAACCGATCGTCTGGATGGCATGAATTCGTGTGCCACATCAGGGGACAGCTGATATTCGCAGGCGTGGTGCACCGCAGCGCATGCTGCGCCATGGAACCCGCTGGACGAACTACCCGAATCCCCTTGTAGCCGCGTCGATACTACTCGTGCAACCGGCTGTGCGGCCAGTCTTTCCCGACCCCAGCGTACAAACTGTCGACCGGTTTGCGCACCCGGTCGAAAAACCATCGTCCGACTATCGGCTGAATCTTCGAACCAGCTCCGGTCGATTCCATGTGCATCCATAAAACTGCCGCGCGCGACACCGCTCCGGTAAGGTACGCGGTCTGGACAAGTGAGGAACCCTGCATGACACGACTTGCCTTCATCGGCGGTGGCAACATGGCGCGCAGCCTGATCGGCGGCCTGCTGAAAACCGGCGTGGCCCCGGCCACCATCAGCGTGGCCGAGCCGCTGGCCGAGGCCCGGCATGCACTGGGCCGCGAATTCGGCGTCGCCTGCTATGCCGAGAACCGGCTCGCTGCCGCCGAGGCCGAAGTCATCCTGCTGGCGGTCAAGCCGCAGATCATGCCGGCGATTCACACCGAATTGCGCGACACCCTGCAGCGCAACCGACCGCTGCTGATCTCGATCGCCGCCGGGGTACGACTGGATCAGCTGGAGCGCTGGTTCGGCGTCGGCCTGCCGATCGTGCGCTGCATGCCGAACACACCGGCGCTGATCGGTGCCGGCGCCACCGGCCTATGCGCCAACAGCCGGGTCAGCCCGTCACAGAAGGCGCAGGCGCAGCACATCCTCGACGCTGCCGGGATCACCCGCTGGATCGATGACGAGGCGCTGATGGATACCGTCACCGCGCTGTCCGGTTCCGGCCCCGCCTATTTCTTTGCCCTGGTCGAGGCACTGGAAGCCGCTGCGGTGGCACAGGGTCTGCCGCGCGACACCGCCCGCGCGCTCGCCGCGCAGACCTGTCTCGGCGCCGGCCGCATGCTGGTCGAGGGTGGCGAGGATCCCGCCATCCTGCGCCAGCGCGTCACCTCGCCGAACGGCACCACCCAGGCCGCACTGGAAAGTTTCAGTGCCGACGGCCTGCCGCGCATCACCGCCCGCGCCGTCGCCGCCGCCACCCGGCGCGGTGAGGAAATGGCCGCCCAACTGGGCCAGCTGTCATGAGTTACCTGCTGAACGCGCTGTCCATGCTGATCGAGCTGGCCTTCGAAGCCGCCGTCACGCTGCTGCTGCTGCGGGTGGCCGCGGAAGCCTGCCGCGCGGATTTCAACAACCCGCTCAGCCAGTTCGTCTACCGCTATACCAACCCGGTGCTGGCGCCGATCCGCCGCATGCTGCCGAACTGGCGCCGGATCAACCTGGCGGCGCTGCTGCTGGCGTGGCTGGCGATGCTGCTCAAACGCCTGCTGCTGTTTGCCCTGCTCGGCGTGATGCCGCATCCGCTCGGCGTGGTGGTGCTGGCCTTGGCCGAACTGCTCGATTTCGCGCTGCTGTTCTATCTGGTGCTGATCTTCGCCTGGTCGCTGCTGAGCATGTTCGCGGTCGACCGCCGGCAGCCGTTGTTGCGGCTGGCCGGCAGCATCGTCGAGCCGCTGCTGCGCCCGCTGCATGGCAAGCTGATCGCCGGCAACATCGACTTCGGCCCGATGGCGGTGATGATCGTGCTGCTGCTTGCGCGCCTGTTGATCGCCGCGCCGTTGCTCGACCTGGGCGCCCGTCTGGCGATGGGTGCCTGAGCCGATCTCACTCGAGTCAAAAGAATCAGCGCAACGCCCACTCGACGATGATGCGATGGATCGCATCCAGTCCATCGAACAGCGCCGCCGGTCCGGGCTGCAGGATGATCGGCGACTTGATCTCGTACAGGTCGCCGTTGCGCACCGCAGGAATGGTGTCCCAACCTGGTCGCGCAGCCACCCGTTCGGGCCGGAAGCGCTTGCCGCACCACGAGCCGAGAATGATGTCCGGCGCGCGCCGTACCACTTCGTCGCCGTTCGGCAGGATGCGCTGCTTCGCCAGCGGCTCGCATGCCAGTTCGGGGAAGCAGTCGTCGCCGCCGGCAATGCCGACGATCTCGGCGACCCAGCGGATGCCGGTGATGATCGGCTCGTCCCACTCCTCGAAATATACCTTCGGCCGCCGTGGCAGCTGCGCCACCGCGGCACGAACCTTGGCGATGTGCCGCTCCGCGCGCTGCGCATAGGCTTCGGCTTTCTCGTGCGCGCCGACCATCGCGCCAAGCCGGCGGATGTAGGCAAGGATGCCGTCGACGCTGCGGTGGTTGCTGATCCACACCTCGACGCCGGCCTTGATCAACTCGCGCGCGATGTCGGCCTGGATATCGGAGAAGCCGATCGCCAGATCGGGTTCGAGTTTCAGGATCTCGCCGATCTTCGCGTTGATGAACGCGGAAACCTTGGGCTTTTCCTTGCGTGCCCGCGGCGGCCGCACGGTGAAACCCGAGATGCCGACGATGCGGTGATCCTCGCCGAGTGCGTACAGCACTTCGGTCGGCTCCTCGGTGAGGCAGACGATGCGTTGCGGGAAGTGATCCGGCGAGCCGGAAGCCGGGGCGATGAGGTCGCTCATGCGCTCAATGCCCCAGCACGGTCACCGTGACCTTGCGCTGGTGCGGATCGATGCGGTGTTCCCACAGATAGATGCCTTGCCATGTACCCAGCAGCAGCTTGCCGCCGTGCACCGGCAGCGTGAGGCTGACCCCGGTGAGGATCGAGCGGATATGCGCCGGCATGTCGTCCGGGCCTTCCGCATCGTGCTCGAAGATCGCATCGCCATCCGGCACCGCGCGGGCGAACCAGCGCTCCAGGTCGTCGCGCACGGCGGGATCGGCATTCTCGCCAAGCAGCAGCGAACAGCTGGTGTGCGCGGTGAACACGTTGGCGATGCCGACCTGCACGTGGCTGCCGGCTACCGCGTCGACCACCTGCGCCGTGATGTCGCTGAAGCCGCGGCCCCGCGTATGCACGGTGAAACCGCCCTGCGCGACATGTTCCGCGGGCAGCGACCGGGTCATGGATACAGCAGCCGGCTCGTCCAGGTCTGGCCATGGCGGTCCCAGCGCACGCGCTCGTGCATGCGGAACTCGGCGCCGTACCAGAACTCCAGCATGTCCGGCTCTACCACGTAGCCGCCCCAGTGCGGTGGCCGGGTCACCTCGTGGCCGTCGAACTGATGCTCGAAACGCGCCACCCGCTGCTCGAACGTGTCGCGATCCGGCAGCGTCTGCGACTGCAGTGAAGCCCACGCACCGATCTGGCTCTGGCGCGGGCGGCTGGCGAAATAGGCGTCCGATTCCTCGTCCTGCAATTTGCGCGCAACGCCTTCCACGCGCACCTGCACGCCATCACGCAGCTGCTTCCAGTGGAAGCACAACGCGACCTGCGGATGCACCTCCAACTGGCTGCCCTTGTCGCTCTCGTAGTTGGTATAGAAACGGAAGCCGCGTTCGTCCGCGCCCTTGAGCAGCACGATGCGCGAGGCGACCCGGCCGGAGCCGTCGACGGTGGCCACGTTCATCGCCGTCGGTTCGCGATCGCCGCTGGCCTTGGCTTCGTCCAGCAGTCGCAGGAAGGTGTCCAGGATCTCGGGTTTGAGCATGGTGTTGAAACTTTCCTTTTGCATCGTGGCCGACACGCGCCATCATGGCGCAAATGAACCTGACCGATGATAGTGCAATGCCCCACTCATCCAGTAACACTTCTGCACGTCTCACTTCAGCACGGCTGGCGACAGCATTTTCCGCCCTGAAGCGTGAAGACGATCGCAGCACACCGGTTTGCGGGATACTGCGCGACTGCCACCTGCCGGTGGCGAAAATACCTACCGGAGCCACGGTATCTTGCGGATGATGTCCCACGCCGACATGCAGAACGAGGCTCTCGCCGGCCATCTGCTGGACCAGTACGCCGGGCGCATCGCCCGCTCGCGCCGGCCGTACATCCTCGGCTTGTCCGGGCTGCAGGGCAGTGGCAAGAGCACCCTGGCGCGGGTGATGAAAGCCCAGGCCGGAGCCCGCGGCTGGGCCACCGAAGTACTTTCGCTGGACGATTTCTATTACGCCCGCAGCGACCGTGAAGCACTGGCGCGCGACATACATCCCTTGTTGCGCAGCCGTGGCGTGCCGGGCACCCACGAGATCGAACTGCTACTGTCGGTACTGGCTGCATTGCCCTACGCCTCGGACAAGCTGCCGGTGACGCATCCGCGCTTCGACAAGGGGCGCGACACGCGTTTTTCGCCATCGCGCTGGCCGCGAATCACACGGCCGCCGAAGCTGGTGATCGTGGAAGGCTGGGCACTGGGTGTCCGCCCGCAGCTGCAGGCCGCGCTGGCCAAACCGGTCAACGAACTGGAGCGCAAGGAAGACCCCGACGGCAGCTGGCGGCACTGGGTCAACAAGCAGTTGCGCGGCTATCAGCCGCTATGGCGCAAGTTCGATGCGCTGATCGTGCTGCAGGCACCCAGCTGGGAGATCGTGCGCCGCTGGCGCGGCGAGCAGGAACTGGATCTGCTGGCACGACACGCACCGCTGGCGATGGATGCGGCAGCGATGGAACGATTCCTGGCGCACTTCGAGCGGCTCAGTCGGCACGCACTGGCGACCTTGCCGCCACTGGCCGACACCTGTGTGGAATACGACAACGACCGTCACGTGACAGGACTCAGCCACGGCTGAGTCGGGCACGGCAGCAGTCCGCGACGAACTCGCTCGCACCGGCTGCTGGAACCGGCGCGAGCTGCGAAGCCGGTCAGGTCACGACGAAGTTGATCTTCATGTTGACCCGCCATTCCGTCACGGTGCCGTCGTCCGACGTCACCACCTTGATCTCGTTGACCCAGGCGCCCTTGATGTTCTTCACCGACTCCGCGGCCTTGCGCAAGCCGTGCTGCACGGCATCTTCCACGCCCTTGGCGGACGAAGCATTGATCTCGATGACCTTGGCTACCGACATGATGTCAATCTCCCGTTCAATCGTGCGAGCGGCACGCTGCGCTTCCCCATCCTGAAGCCCGAGTCTGCGCCGCAGTCGTCCGCCGCAACAAGCCGCACCGCGTCATCACATCATGTTGACGATTCCACCTGCACCGCCGTGCCATAGGCGAGCACCTCGGCGACACCCTGGGCCACGTCGTTGGCGTCGTAGCGCATCGCCACCACGCCATTCGCACCCATCGCAGCAGCGTGCTGCAGCATCAGCTCGAACGCTTCCTCGCGCGCCTTCTCGCACAGCTCGGTATAGATCGAGATATTGCCGCCGACGATCGTCTGCAACGCCGCACCGAGATTGCCGACCACGCTGCGCGAACGCACCGTGATGCCGCGCACTATTCCGAACGAACGCACGATGCGGCAGCCGGGAATCTCGTTGCCCGTGCTGACCTGGTGATGCGGGATGGTGTTGGCCATATCGATTCTCCATGTTGATTGATTCAGATATCGAGCAATGCCGCATAGCCTGCACGCGCATCCGGCCATTGCGGCACGAAACCACTGTCGCGCAAGCGCGCATTGCTGAGTCGCTTGCTGCCGATGCCGGCGGGTGCCGGGCCGTCAACGGCCGGCGGCGCTCCGATCAAGCCGGCCAGATGGTCGTACAACACATTGAGCGGCAACGGCGTGCTGTCCACGCCAAGATACAGCGGCAGCGGAGCGGTCAGTTGCAACAGATGCGCGATCGCCGCGGCGGCATCGTCGACATGGATGCGATTGGCCCAGTGCGGCGACGTTCGCGGCACCGCAACCTGTCCGGCGCGCAGACGTTCCAGCAGTTGCGTGCGACCGGGACCGTACAGCCCGGCCAGCCGCAACGCGATCGAAGTCGATGCCTGCGTGGCCAGCCACTGCTCCGCTTCCAGCAACGCCGCGCCGTTGAATCCTGGCGGCGCCGGCGGCGTGTCTTCGTCCACCCAATCCCCGCCGTGCTCGCCATAGACCGCACTGGAAGACACCAGCAGCACGCGCTGCAAGCTGCCATGCCCGAGCGCATCGAGCAGATGGCGCAAGCCGTCCACGAAGGTAGCTCGATAGGCGGCAGCATCGCGCCGATCCGGCGTTGGCAGATAGACCAATTGGGTGACCCCGGCTGGCAATCCGCGCAGGCTCATCGGCTGGGTCAGGTCACCACGCAACCAATGCATGCCGCTGTCGCCCGACGCCGGCGGCTGGCGCCGCAGCGCCCACACTTCATCGCCACGCGCCCGCAGTCGCTGCGCCACGCGCAGGCCAAGGTCGCCACAACCGGCCAGCAGTACCCGTTCGCTCACCACCGCACGCCCTCCACAGACGTCGCACCTGCCCTGTTAGCATTTGTCCATGAATCCGTCGTGCAACCTGTTCATCATCGGCCCGACCGGCGCCGGCAAGACGTCGATCGGGCGCCGGCTTGCTGCGCATTATGGACTCTCGTTCGTCGATCTCGACCAGGAGATCGAGCAGCATTGCGGCGTCGACGTGAGCACGGTGTTCGAGATCGAGGGCGAGGCCGGTTTCCGTCAACGCGAAAGCATGCTGCTGGACGAGTGCAGCCAGCGCTCCGGCGTGCTGCTCGCGACCGGTGCCGGCGTGGTGCTGGCCGCACAGAATCGGCAGCACCTGATCGAACGCGGCTACGTGGTATGGCTGCAAACCACCATCGAGCAGCAACTGGAACGGCTGGAACGCGACCATCGCCGCCCGCTGCTGGCCGTGCCGAACCGACGCGAACGGCTGCAGGCGATGGCGCAGATCCGCGAACCGATCTATCGCGAGCTCGCCGACCTTGCCGTGCCTGGCGAGCACGGCAGCGTCGCTGCCGCCAGCGAACGCTGCATCGCGCTGATCGATCATCACTGGCAGCGCCAATCCACCGCATGGCCCCGGAAAAACGCATGAACAACCCCGCACTCCAGACCATCACCGTTGCGCTCGGCCAACGCAGCTATCCGGTATGGATCGGCAGCGACCTGCTCGCCGGTCACGCGCGCTGGCGCGCCACGCTGCGCGGCAGGCACGCACTGGTGATCAGCAATACCACGGTGGCGCCGCTGTACCTGCCGCGCATCGAAACAGGACTGGATGGCCTGAAGTGGTCGTCGTTCCTGCTCGACGACGGCGAGGCCCACAAGAGCTTCGCCAACGTCGGCCGCGCACTGGAAGCACTGGGCCAGCTCGGCGCCACCCGCGATGCCTGCGTGATCGCGCTGGGCGGCGGCGTGGTCGGGGACCTCGCCGGTTTCAGCGCGGCGTGCTGGATGCGTGGCATCGACTTCATCCAGATGCCGACCACCTTGCTGGCGATGGTCGACTCCTCCGTCGGCGGCAAGACCGGCGTCAACCTGCCGGTCGGCAAGAACCTCGCTGGCGCGTTCCACCAGCCGCGCGCGGTGATCGCCGACATCGACACACTGGCCACCCTGCCCGCACGCGAATACCGCGCCGGACTGGCCGAAGTGATCAAGGGCGCAGCCATTGGCGACGAACCGTTCTTCGCCTGGCTGGAACAGCATGCCGACGCACTTGCCGCCCGCGACCCTGCCACCGTGCTGGAAGCGATCGCGCGCAAAGTCCGCTACAAGGCCGGCGTGGTCGCCCGCGATGAAACCGAACAGGGTGAACGCGCCCTGCTCAACCTCGGCCATACCTTCGGCCATGCGCTGGAAACCGCTGGCCACTACACCACCCTGCTCCACGGCGAAGGCGTGGCGATCGGCATGCTGCTGGCCGCGCAGCTGTCCGAGCGGCTGGGCATGAGCGTTGCTGCCGATACCACCCGCCTGCGACGCCTGCTCGAAAAACTTGGCCTGCCCACGACGATTCCGCCCGGCATGGATGCCCAGCAACTGCTGGCGCTGATGCGGCTGGACAAGAAGAACACGGCCGGCGTGTTGCGACTGATCCTGTGGCGTGGCATCGGCCGCGCCGAGATCGTCGGGGGTGTTGCCGAAGCCGACGTTTTGGCGACATTGCAGGCAGCGACCAACCCGCCGTAAGGCGGCCACCTCACACCTGCGACGTCAACGCCCTCGCTACGCGGCCGCCAGCCTTCTAGAATGCCCAAGTTTGCGGCGTGCCGCACAGTCCCTCCGGAACCCATGCGCCTCTATCTGCAAACCGTGCCCGGCAGCACCGAGGCACCCCGCTACGTCCAGATCACGCTGGAGCAGGATCTGCTTGGCGGCTGGACGCTGTATCGCGAATCCGGTACCCAGGGCGGCCGCGCAACGATGAAGCGCGAGCAGTTTCTGGAGCGCGACGAGGCGGTCAGCGCGTTCGAGAAAGCGCGTGATGCCCAGCTCAAGCGCGGTTTCCGCCTTATGTTTGCCCAGGGCCTCGAAGGCCCGTACGGACGTTGATTTGATGAATACCCCGCTGAAGAACGATCGCTTCCTGCGCGCGCTGCGCCGCGAACCCACCGACACCACACCGATCTGGGTGATGCGCCAGGCCGGCCGCTACCTGCCGGAATACCGCGCCACGCGCGAGCGCGCCGGCAGCTTCATGGGCCTGGCACAGAACCCCGAGTTCGCCTGCGAAGTGACCCTGCAGCCGCTGCAACGCTTCGAACTCGACGCCGCGATCCTGTTCTCCGACATCCTCACCATCCCCGACGCGATGGGCCTTGGCCTGTCGTTCGCGCAGGGCGAAGGCCCGCAGTTCGCGCATCCGGTGCGCACGGCAGCCGATATCGCGAAACTCGCCGTACCCGACATGGACGGCGAACTGCGCTACGTGATGGACGCGGTGCGGCTGATCCGCCGGGAGCTGCATGGCCGCGTGCCGCTGATCGGTTTCTCCGGCAGCCCGTGGACGCTGGCCTGCTACATGGTCGAAGGCCAGGGCTCGAAGGATTTCGCCACGCTCAAGGCGATGTGCTGGAACGAACCGAAGCTCGCGCATCAGTTGCTCGATACGCTGGCGCAATCCGTCGCACACTACCTGATCGCCCAGGCCGCTGCCGGCGCGCAAGCGCTGATGATCTTCGACACCTGGGGCGGCCTGCTCGGCCCCGCGCCGTTCCGCGAATTCTCGCTGCGCTACATGGCACGCGTTGTCGATGCACTGAAGGCCGACCCGCACGCCCGCGAGCTGCCGGTGATCCTGTTCTCCAAGGGTGCTGGCCAACATGTGGCGGAAATGGCCGACACCGGCTGCTCCGCGCTCGGCATCGACTGGACGATCGACCTTGCCGACGCGCGCCGCGCCGTCGCCGGCAAGGTCGCCCTGCAAGGCAACCTCGATCCCGCCGTGATGCGTGCCAACCCCGACGTGATCCGCTGCGAAGCCCGCGCCGTGCTCGACAGCTACGGCAACCATCCCGGCCACGTGTTCAACCTCGGCCACGGCATCACGCCGGAAGTCGACCCCGAGCATGTCAAAGTCCTGGTGGACGAAGTGCACGCGTACGGGCGCATCCTGCGCGGCAACTGAGCAACACTTCCAAGGAATCGACCGATGGGATGGCTAGTCACCAAGTACCTGATCACCGCAGCCGTCGTCGTGCTCGTCTCCGAAGTCGCCAAGCGCAGCGACCGCCTCGGCGGCCTGCTCGCCGCGCTGCCGCTGGTCACCGTACTGGCGCTGATCTGGCTGTACGTCGAGCGTCAGCCGCAGACGAAAATCGCCAACCACGCCTGGTACACGTTCTGGTATGTCGTGCCGACGTTGCCGATGTTCCTGGCCTTTCCCCTGCTGCTGCCACGCCTCGGCTTCTGGCCGACGCTGCTGGCCTGCGTGGTGATCACCGTGGTGTGCTTCTGGCTGTTTGCACTGCTGGTAAAGCGGTTTGGAATCGAGTTGCTGTAGCTCTTCGATGCTGCTTTCGCCTCAGCAGAAACTTGAGTCCCGCGCTTCTCCCGCTCAAGCAACCCACGTCATTTTGTCATGAAATCCGTGGCACCGACCGCCGCTTCAGCTATCTCATCGGCCACGCAGCTCGAAGTGTTCATCGCCAAGTTCGAGCCAGCGACTGCAAAGCTCATTCGCGAATGCCGGGCCGAGGCTAGAACCCTCTTGCTCACAGCAATCGAGCTGATCTACAACAGCTACAATTTCTTGGTGATGGATTATCGCACCACTAAGCAGCCATCCCGCTGCTCGTCTCGTTCGCGGCAGCGGCCAATGGTGTCGGCCTCTCGTTCTACCAAGGAGCTTCGCTGCCAGACCCTGAACACTTTCTACTGGGCAGCGGGAAGCAGAACCGTTTTGCACGCCTGCCCAGTGTCGAGACGCTGCCCCCGGAGTTTTGGCACTCATCAGGGCCACCACTGCACTAGCCGAGCCGCTGCTTCCCGCCAAAGGTGGTGACCATTCCGTCACACAGTCAGTCTCTGCAAAGCAGCATCCACGGTGCAAGGCCCTGGGTGTTGCCTGATTCCCAACGTGCGGCGGAAAGCCGCGCTGCTGGACTCAGATATCGGGCAGCAAATCCAGAGCAGCATGTTGAGAATCGTTGCATCCATCCAGGGAGACCCCCATGAAACCCTAATACGACTATTGCCGCCTTGCTACTCGGCCTGATCGCGTTGCTGCAAGGGGTACGTTTGGCGCTGGCGTGGCCGGTGACCGTCAATGGCCTGTCGTTTCCGCTGTGGGCAAGTTCGATGGCTTTTGTCGTCGCCGGCAGCCTCGCGGTCATGCTGTGGCGCGAGGGGCGGCGCTGAATTGATGCATTTGTCCCGTGACATGTTCGAAACCGGAGCATTGCCTGCATTGCATTGATCGTGTGATCCGCCCGGTTGCATACTTCTGCACTGCATCGACGTGGCCATGCCGCGCCGACGATGTCCGCGGAGGGAGCACACGATGCGAAGCAAGCGGATCCTGGCCTGGCTAGCTGCCGCGATGGTGATGATGAGCGGCTGTCAGACCGCGCCGCGGCGTGCTGCGCCGCCCGAGCTGATCGGTGCGGCGGCACCGGACGGTTTTCCGGCAAGCGTGCGGCTGGTGACCACGGATTTGCACACGTTCACCGCCCTCGCCCCGGCATTCTTCGGCGGTATCCGCGCAGCGGCAACTGATGGCACGGTGGACATCCTGGCGCTGTCCGGCGGAGGGTCGGGCGGTGCCTACGGCGCCGGCGCGCTGGCGGGATTGAGTCGCGCGCATACCCGTCCGCAGTTCGAGATGGTGACCGGCGTGAGCGCCGGTGCCCTGGTGGCACCGTTCGCGTTTCTCGGGACAGACTGGGACGCGCGCATGCAGGAGGCCTTTACCGGCAAGCGCAGTGCGCGGCTGATGCAATCGCCCACTCGCACCATTCTGGCCCGGCTGCTTTCGCCGCGCGGACTGCCGCATCGCAACGCGCTGTTCCAGCTGGTTGACCACTTCGTCACGATGAAAATGATCGATGCCGTGGCGCACGAGGCAGCGAAAGGTCGCCAGCTGGTGGTGGCTACCACCGACCTGGACAAGCACGAAACGGTGCTGTGGAACCTGGGCGAGATCGCGCAGCATGGCGGCAGCACGGCACGCACCCTGTTTCGCGACGTGCTGATCGCCTCGGCCAGCGTGCCCGGCGTATTCCCTCCGGTACTGATTCGCGTGCGCAATGACGGCCGGGAATACGACGAGATGCACGTGGACGGCGGCGTGACGACCTCGGTGTTCAGCACGCCGCTGATCGCCGGCATCCAGTCGACCGAGCTGCCGCTGCTGCACGGCGCACACCTGTACATGATCGTCAACGGCCAGCTGGCGCGCACGCCGCAGACCACGCGCTTCAACACGGTCGACATCCTCTCGAACAGCTTCTCCGCCGAGATGACCTACAAGACGCGCGAGGCGATCGTCGACAACATCGCCGCGGCAAAACGGCTGGGCATGGAATTCCGTCTCACCGAAATTCCGGTGGACTATCCGCAGACCAGTTTCATCGACTTCGACCAGCGGCACATGCAGACACTGTTCGACTATGCCGCCGATTGCGCGGCGCAGGGACTCCTGTGGATGACCCCGGCACAGTCGATCCGGCGCAACATGAGCGCGCATGGCACGCCCGGATCGACCCCGCCCAAATGCCCCGCCACTCGGGCGGAACCGGCCCGCTGACCGTACGTGCCAGGCACTGGTCAGCGCTGGCATCCGGCATCCATTCGCCGTACATTCCGCGACACGGCTGTGGTATGAGGGGGAACACCCGCCAGCCGCCGGGGATGCGACATGCGAGCAGGAGCCTACGGCCACCGGCTGGCCACATCGTTCGGTCTGGACAACCCGCCCATGATGTCCTCGCAGACATCCGGCGGGATTCGGCTGGCCGTGACCGAGCTGCAGTGCGACACTCCCGACTATGGTTTCACCGCGCCGATAGCGCGCGAGCCGGCCTATCTTCTGGGCTTGCAACTGCGTGCCTTGCAGCATCACGAACTGTGGCTGGACGGACGCCCGGTCGCGGTGCATCCGATCACACCCGGCACCACGCATGTCTACGATCTCGAGCGCGACCCGGTCGCCTACCTTCCCGAGCCGTTTCATCCGCTGTTCTTCTACGTCCCGCGCAGCGCACTGACCGAGTTGTCCGAAGAGCTCGGCACACCGCCGGTAAACGACTTGCACAATCAGCCGGGCCAGTTCATCGATGACCCTGTCATCAATCATCTCGGCCACTGCCTGCTGCCGCCTTTGCATGCCGCGCAGAAAAACCATCAGCTTTACGTAGACCATGTGCTACTCGCCTTGCGCACGCATCTGCTGACGACCTACGGCGGCGTGCGCTGCCCCTCCTCGGTGCCACACGGCGGGCTCGCTCCGTGGCAACAGCGCCAGGCGATGGAGCTGATGCGCGAACATCTCGTTGACGGCATTCCGCTGGCGCTGGTGGCCAAGGCCTGCGACCTGTCGTGCAGCGCCTTCGTACGTGCGTTCAAGCAGAGTACCGGGGAGTCGCCGCACCAATGGTTGATCCTGCGCCGCATCGACCTGGCCATGCAGCTGATGCGCGACCGCAGCCTGCCACTGACCGACATCGCCTACGCCGCCGGCTTTGCCGACCAGAGCCACTTCACCCGCATGTTCACCCGCAAGATGGGGATGAGCCCCGGCGTCTGGCGCAACGCCAGTGGCTACCGCGCTTCCGCTGATCCTCCGACCACCTGACAGTGGGCCGGGGAATGGCAAACCTCTGCGAAAAATCAGGTCCCGCACGAATCACACCGCGGCCTTCCCGATCGACGCCCCGCCGTCCACGAACAGCGTCTGTCCGGTAATGAATGCCGCCTCTTCCGACAACAGGAACGCGATCGCGGCGGCCAGTTCGTCGGGCTTGCCGAAGCGCCGCATCGGCACCAGCGACAGGAAGCGGCGCTCCGCCTCGCTGCCGGCTGGCGTGTTCGCGCGAAACAATTCCGTTTCGGTCGGGCCTGGGGCGACCGCATTGACGGTGATCCCGGTCGATGCCAGTTCCAGCGCCCAGGTGCGGGTGAAGCTGATCATCGCGGCCTTGGCGGCGGCGTAGGCAGTGCGGTCGGTGACACCCAGCACGACCAGGCTGGACAGGTTGACCACCCGCCCCCAGCCGCGCTCGCGCATGCCGGGCAACAGAGCCTGCACGGTCTGCACCGCGGAGATCAGGTTCAGCCGGAAGCTGTTCTCCAGCTCGTCGAGGTCGAGGTCGCCGAGACGGGCCAGGTGGACGTAGCCGACATTGTTGACCACGCCGTCAAACGCATGCCGCGTGGTCAACTCGCGCAGAGCTTTGGCGGTCGCCGCGCGGTCGCCGAGATCGACGGAAACCAGGGTGCCGGGAAAGCTGGCGTCGTCGGCGTTGCGCGCGATGCCGACGACGTGATCGCCAGCCGCGGCGAGCCGCTCGGACAAGGCGCGACCGATGCCCTTGCTGGCGCCGGTGATGAGGAAAGTGCGTGAAGTCATGAGGGTGTCCCGGCAAGAATGGCCGCATGTCTTGCATGCGGGCGCCGTGCTGCTCAGGGTTTGTCGAACGTGACCAGCTTCGTGTCGCTGCTGTCGGCGACAAAGATCGCCAGCAGCGAGGCAGGCTCGGTCCGGCTGGCGTTCTCGCTGACCAGATGATGTGCGCCGGGAGCTTCGGTCCAGCTTTCGCCGGCGCGGTACACCTTCGGCTGGCCACCTTCCAGCTGACTGCGGATGGCGCCACTCAGCACGTAGGCCACCACGAACGCCGAGCCGTGCCGATGCGCCAGCGAAGTACCGCCCGGTTTGTAGGTCACCACCAGCGCAGTGAGGGTCTTGCCGGGTACGTTGGGAATCGCATGCGCGAATGCCGGCGTGATGGTTTCGTGCGCGACGACGTTGCCGCCGAGGCTGGTGCCGACGACCAGCAGGGCTGCCAGCGCGAGGGTGTGGATTTTCATCGTCCTGTCTCCTGTTGAAATGGTGGTGAGCGAACTGCGTACCGCGCCTTCATCCATCGCGTTCGCCATCGCGAATGGAATGCAGGAACCCGATCACCGCCTCCATGCGCCCCATCAACACCAGTTGTTCGGCGGTGAGCTGGCCAAGTTCGGCAATCCGGGTATGGCGATACCAGGCGAATACCCGGACCGGATCGGGCTCGACTTCCAACGCCACGCGCAGCACGGCCAGGGCCACCGGGATACGCCCGAACAGTGTGCTGTAGTCGTGCTCGCCCATCGGCGCAATCAAACGATCCTGCGGGTCAGCCATGCAGGCCGTGCGCAGCAGTGCGTATAGCGAAATGTCGCGCGCGGGTTTGATCGAACGAACCGCATGCATCGGTCTGGCCTCTCGTCGGGACATCACGACGATAGGCGGGCCGATCGCCGCGCGCTTGTCCGTTCTTGCGCAGCATTGATCCTTTCTCGCCTTTCTATTCGCAGCACTTCAACAAGCGGAACGATCCAGCCCGATCAGGAATGTTCAAGCCGGCGGCGGCGGACGTCGTTAGCGTGGTGCGTGTCCCACAACCGCAAAGAAGGGAACCACCATGAATACCCGACTCGACTTCTACAAGGCCAGCCCGGAAGCGATCAAGGCGATGATCGCGCTGGAGCAGCGCATCGGCAAAAGCTCGCTGGAAAAGCCGCTGGTCGAGCTGGTGCGCCTGCGCGCCTCGCAGATCAACGGCTGCGCCTACTGCATGGACATGCACTCGGCCGATGCACGCAAGGCCGGCGAGGATGAGCGGCGACTGGCCACCCTGGGCGCGTGGCGCGAGACGCCGTTCTTCACCGCGCGCGAACGCGCCGCACTGGCATGGACCGAGGCGGTCACCCTGGTCAGCACCACGCATGTGCCCGACGAGGTATGGGAATCGGTGCAGCCTGAATTCACGCCGGAAGAAATGACCGACCTGACCTTGCTGGGGGTGGCGATCAACGGCTGGAACCGCTTCTCCATCGCCTTCCGCAAGATGCCGGCTTGAAATCGCCCACTCCACATCCACCACGACGAGGTGATACGCATGAACACAAAGCTGAAGTCGCATTGCCGCACCGCTGGCGCCACTATGTTTTCCCTCGGCCTGGCCGCGAGCATGTCGCTGGCGCTCGCCAACGGTCCCGACAACGCACACTCCACGCCGGCACAACTGGTCGATGCGCTGCACGGCGCCTTCGGCAACCACCATGCACGAGCAGTACATGCGAAGGGTGTATTGCTGCAAGGCAGCTTCACGCCTGCAGCGCAGGCGCGCACGCTCAGCCGCGCGGCGCTGTTCGCCGACGCGACGATCCCGGTCACCGTGCGCTTCTCCGATTTCACCGGCATCCCGGACATCCCCGATGCCGCCGACGGCGCCAACCCGCGCGGCTTAGCGCTGAAATTCCAGCTGCCCGATGGCAGCCAGGCCGACGTCGTCACACACAGCTTCAACGGTTTTCCGGTGGCTACCGCCGACGAGTTCGGCCAGCTGCTGCGCGCGATTGCCGCCAGCGGTCCCGATGCGGCCAAGCCCACGGCACTGGACGGTTTTCTTGCCAGCCATCCGATCGCCAAAACCTTCCTCACCACCCAGAAGCCGGCACCGGAGAGCTACGCCACGTTGCCGTATTTCGGCGTCAACTCGTTCGCCTTCACCAACGCACAGGGACAGCGCCAGTTCGTCCGTTATCGCTTCGTTCCCGCCGCCGGCGAGCACTTGCTCGATGCGGCCGGCCTCAAAACCAGGGGACCGAACTATCTCTCCGAAGAAATCGCCACGCGCGTCGCCAAGGCCCCGATCCGTTTCGACTGGTATGCGCAGATTTCCGCCGCGGGCGATGCCATTGCCGATCCGTCGATCGCGTGGCCGGAGAATCGCAAGCTGGTGAAGCTCGGCACGATCAGCATCACGCAGATGGTCAAGGACCAGGCTGACGCCAGCAAGAGCACGCTGTTCATGCCGGGCAATCTGCCGGCCGGGATCGAAGCGGCTGATCCGATGATCGAGGCGCGCAACGCGGCGTATCCGATCTCGTTCCGCGATCGTCAGTAGTCGCGACCAGGCTGCAGGAGCGCACAGGGTGCGCTCCTGCACGGCCGGGATCGAGGTTCAACGGAATACCTTCTGTACCAGCGTGACGGCGATGCCGAGCACGCCGAGCGCGGCGATCAGCATGAAGTGATCGATGTTTGCCAGCAGCGCCGACTGCTGTCCCAGCAGCTGGGCCACGCGGGCCACGGCGATCTGCGCGGCCTGGGTCGGGCCGACGCTGGCCGTGAGCGCACCCTGCAACTGCTGGATCGTGGCGAGGTAAATCGGATTGTCCGGTGTCACCTGCGCATTGAGCACGTTGTAGTGCACGGTGATGCGCCACTGCTGGCCCAGCGTGGCGACGGAGATGCCCAGTGCGATACCGGCCTGCGCCAGCATGTTCTTCACCTGCTGCGCGTTGGAGAACAGCGTCTCGTCGTTCTCCATCTGACGGAACGCCTGCATCGCAGCGATCGGCAACACGGTCAACAGGAAGATGTTGTAGCAAGCCAATGCCGGCAGTACGTGCAGCCACGGGCTGGCCGCGGGATCGAGCCTCGCGAGCAGCAGGCCGAACAGCGCCAGTGCGAGGAAGCCGCTGATCCAGAACTTGCGCGGTGACGGATGCTTCGGCAACAGCCTCGACACCGCCGCAAACGTCGCCACCGCCGCCAACGCGCCGAGCGCCTCGAAATGCCCCACCGTTTCCCACGAGTAGCCCAGTGTCCGCTGCAGCATCACTGGCACCACGTAGTTGTTCGCGCCCAGCATCAGGTAGGCAAACAGGAACAGCATGACGCCGGCGATGTAGCGCAGGTGCAACATCGGGCGGATGTGCAGCAGTGGCTGGTGCTGCCGATGCTGGTGCTGCGCGTAGATGAGCAACGCCGCCAGTGCAGCCACCAGCACGCCGGCAACAAACAGCACGTCGCCATAGAAGTCGTAGTAGAAGCGCTGCAACGCATAAAGCAGTCCGAAACTGCCGCCCACCAGCAGCACCTGCAACAAGGGGTTCCAGTCGCTGCGCCCTTCTTCGTAGCCGCGCAGGTCGTTGGTGAGCGTACAACTGGCCAGCGCGAAGGCGAGCACATCCAGGATCGCCAGCAGCCAGAAGATCGCCGACCAGCTGTCATTGGAAACCGCTTGCGCTGTCAGCCAAGGGCCGGCGGAAATGCACAGCGCCACACCGTAAGCCAGCGACTTGATGCCCATGAACCGCCGCGGCCCGGCTAGCGTGTGATGGATGATCATGCGCGCCGAAGTGAACAGCGCGCCGCCGCCGATCGCCATGACCAGGCGGCCGAGCAGGAACGAGGCGAAGTCAAGGCTGGTGGCACACAGTACCGCGCCGAGCAGCGAAACCGACGTCGCGCACTGGATGAACAGCCGCCCGCCGAGGCGGGTAACGAACCAGCGTTGCATCGAAATCATCAGGATCGCGACACTGGCATACACAGCCGCGATCAGGCTGAAGTCCTCCGGCGTGATGCTCACTTCGCCCATGATCGGACCCGCGCCGAACGCAACCATGCTCAGCTGCAGAAACTCGATCGCAGTCAGCACAAAGATCGTGGCGTACAGCAGCAAGCCGGAGATACGTGCATTCATGGCGATGATCTCTCGCTGTGCCGGTGATTACTGGTTGGCCGCGATGATCTTGTCGACCACGGCATCCGCCTTGGCCAACTCGTTCGCGAACACGTCGGTGCGATAGCCGTGCTCCTGCGAACCCGGCGTGACCAGCCGGCTGCCATCGCGCTGGCGCGTGGCCACGCTGACCTTCATCGACAGGCCCAGTTGCAGCGGGTGCTTCGCCACCTGCTGCGGATCCAGCGCGATGCGCACCGGCACGCGCTGCACCACCTTGATCCAGTTGCCGGTGGCGTTCTGCGCCGGAAGCAGCGAGAACGCACTGCCGGTGCCGGCCTCCTGCCCGACCACGGTGCCGCTGTAGACCACGTCGTCGCCGTATACATCGGCGATCAGCTGCACCTTCTGGCCGATGCGGATATGCCGCAACTGCGACTCCTTGAAGTTCGCATCGACCCACAGGTGATCCAGTGGCACCACCGACATCAGGGCGATACCCGGATTGATCTTCTGCCCGAGTTGCACGTTGCGTTTGGTCACCATGCCGGTGACCGGTGCGGGCACCTTGGTGCGGCAGACCGCGATCCAGGCATCGCGCACCTGTGAGGCAGCGGCCAGCACATCCGGGTTGCCAGCAATCGAGGTACGGTCGACCAGCGCACTGCTACCGACCATTTGCTGACGGGCCACGCCGAGTGCGGCGGTGGCGGCGTGGACGGCATCCTCGGCATGCTTCACTTCCTCGCCGGAGATCGCGCCACCCTCAACCAGTTCATGCCGGCGTGCGAGATCCGCCTTCGCCCTGGTCAGTTCCACCTCGCGCAGCTGCACGTTGGCGCGGGTCTGGCCGACGTTGGCATACTGCGCGCGTACCTGACGCACGCTGCGTGCCAGCTGCGCTTCAGCGCGCGACAGGGCGAGCCGGGCGTCGGTGTCGTCGAGCCTGACCAGCTCGCTGCCGGCGCTGACGTAGTCGGTGTCGTCCGCGCCGATCGCGGTGACCACGCCGGTGACCTGCGCAGTTACCGCCACCACATTGCCATCGACGAAGGCGTCTTCGGTAGTCTCGCGGTACTGACCCGCAAGCAGCCACCACAACGCCACGCCAATCACCACGAACAACACGACCGCCAGGCCGAGCCACTGGGTGAGACGCGAATGCGCCGGCGCCACAGGTGACGATACGGCCGCCGGCATGGAGGTATCCGTATTCATGACTTGCTCCCCCGGATATGGGCTTGGGCAACGCTGGCCGGCAGCAGCACAGCAGCGGGTTGATAGCCGCCACCGAGGGCGCGGATCAGGTTCAGGCGCAGCTCTCGCTGGCGTGACTGCGATGCGATCACCAACTGCTTCTGCGCCAATACCTGGGTCTCGGCACTGAGTACCTGCAGGTAGTTGGCCAGACCGCTGCGATAGCGCGCCTGCGCAAGTTCGTAGGTGCGCTGGTTGAGTTGCAGCGCCTGATCCTCCTGCTGCATCTGTTCCTGCAGCCAGTGCAGCGATACCAGCTGGTCGACCACGTCGTGCACAGCGGTGATCACGGTGGCGTTGTAGTGTTCGACCGCCGCGTCATAGCCGGCCTGACGCGTGCCGAGATAGCCGCGCAAACGGCCGCCGTCGAAGATCGGCAGCGAGATCGCCGGGCCGATGCCGAGCACGCGGCTGCCGGCGTCGAGGAGCTGATCGAAGCCCAGACTCTGCAAGCCGACCAGTGCGTTGAGGCTGATGTTGGGATAGAACCCGGCCTTGGCCACCTTGATGTCCTGACTCGCCGCCTCGACGCGCCAGCGATCGGCCACGACGTCGGGACGCCGACCAATCAATTCGGCAGGAAGGCTGGACGGCAGGCTCACCGCATCAATCGCCGCCAGCTGCGGCCGGCGAATTGCCAGCCCCGTGTCCGGGCCCTTGCCCTGCAATGCGGCGAGCTGGTTGCCGAGCAGCGCGATCGATTCGTCGAGTGCGGCGATGCGTTCGCGCGTGGCCGGTAACGCGGCCTCGGCCTGGGTCAGCTCCAGTCGGGAATCGATCTGTGCAGCGACGCGACGACGCGTGAGTTCGAGAATCTGTTCGCGCTGCTTCAGTGTGTCCTGGGCCAGGTCACGCTGGGCGTAGGCCAGGTCGAGCCGCAGATAGGTCCGTGCCAGCGCGGTGGCGAGCATCAGCCGCGCGGCCTGCAGATCGACCTCGGCCGCATGAGTCCGGCCAAGTTCGGCATTCACCGCCGCACGGTTCTTGCCCCAGAAATCCAGCTCGTAGTTGAGCCCGAGCGAGAGATCGTTGATGGTCTGCCAACTGCCGGCGATCGGTGGCGGCACGGTGCCATCCGCGCTGAAACGCTGGCGCGTGCTCTTCAGACTGGCGTTGACCTGCGGATACAGCGACGCGCCGACCGCGCTCGCCGCCGCCTCCGCCTGGCGTACACGCGCCTCGGCCATGCGCAGGCCGGGCTGGCCACTCAGTGCGTCGGTGATGATCTTGTCCAGCTGGGCATCGCCGAAATCCGTCCACCATGCATCTTTCGGCCACGCTGCCGGCGAGAACGCAACGTCCGCCATGCTCTGGCGGGTATCGAGCTGATCGGGATCGAGCGCGCGCGCATGGGTGTACAAGCCGCGCATGCTGGCGCAGCCGGCCAGCAACAGTGCGAGCAACAGGATGGTCAGCTTCGATATGCGATGTGAAAGCCGCGACATATGGATAGTCCTCGATGTCTCACCTGCGGTGCTTGCAGCCTTCTCCAGAATCTTCTCCAGCGGCACCTTCAGTGCGCCGCTGAAGCCGTGCAAATAAACTGCGGCAACACTCAGATCTGACCGGCACCGCCGTCGACGGCGAGATCGCTGCCGGTGATGAAGCTCGCCTCGTCCGAGGCGAGGAACACTACGGCCCTGGCCACTTCGTCCGGCCGTCCCATCCGCGCCATCGGCACGGTCGAGACCAGATGCTTCTTCAGCTGATCCAGCGAGGCTGCATCGTCGGCCAGGCCGCCCAGTCCGGGCGTGTCGATCGGCCCGGGGCTGACCACGTTGACGCGGATGCCGCGATCCTTCAGTTCGGCGGCCCAGCTGCGCGCCAGCGAACGCACCGCCGCCTTGCTCGCCGCGTAGATGCTGAACGCTTCCGCACCCTTGTTGGCCACGATGGAACCGGTGAGGATCACCGAGCTGCCGCTGGTCATCAGCGGCAAAGCGCCCTGCATGGCGAAGATCAGCCCGCGCACATTGGTATCGAAACTGCGGTCGACGTGTTCTTCGGTGATTTCGCCGAGCCGGCCGAATTCATAGAACCCGGCATTGGCGTAGAGGATGTCGAGCCGGCCATGGTCCTCGGCGATACGCGCGAACAGACCACGGACATCATCGAGACAGGCTGCGTCGGTGCGCACGCCGGCCGCTTGCGGCCCCAGCGCGGCAACTGCCGCATCCAGTTCAGGCTGACGCCGACCGGTGACGTAGACGAACGCGCCTGCATCGATGAAGGCTCTTGCCGTGGCCAGCCCGATCCCGGCGGTACCGCCGGTGATCAAGGCAACCTTGTCTTGCAGTTTGTTGCTCATGCCGTACTCCTGCGCCGTGCCGGTCATTGCCGTGGTGGTGTGGGCTGGTCGAGAAACTGCACCAGCGCCGGAATGGTTTGTGCGGGGGCTTCTTCCATCAGCCAATGGCCCGAGCCCTTGACGATCACACCGTGCACGTCGGTATCCACCAGCCGAGCCTGGTCGATCAGGAACTGGCCGGAAGCCTTCTCGCCAGCCAGCACCAGCATCGGCATGTGCAACGGCGTCTTGGCGAAACTGGCGAAATCCTGCGCATCCTGGGTGAAAGCGTGGAAGTATTCGAAACCGGCACGCATGCGCCCCGGCTTGGCATAGGCCGCGGTGTAGAACTCGCGATCGGCCTCGGGCACCGAATGTTTCGGATCGGCGGCGAAGTCGTTCCAGAAATGCTCGAAGTAGATGCGCTCACGCCCCTTGACCAGCGCCTCGGGCGTCGCGCCATAGAAATTGAAATGCCATTTGTCGCGCAGCAACCAGACCTTCTGCCAGTCGCCGACGCCGGGCAGGAACGCATCCATCAGCACGATGCTCTCGACTTCATCCGGGTACTGCGCCGCATACGCGTAGGCCACCATCAGGCCGATGTCGTGACCGACGATCTTGACCTTGTGATAACCGAGTTGCTGCACCAGCGCATGGATGTCCTGCGCCAGGGTCTTCTTGTCGTAGCCGCTCGGCGGTATCGCCGAGTCGCCGGCACCGGGCAGGTCGGGCGCGATCACCTCGCGGCCGTCGTCCAGATGCGAGATAAGCGGCAGCCACATGTGACTGGTATCGGTGTAGCCGTGCAGCAGGATGATCGGTGTTGCATCGCCCTGCCCGGCCTTGAGGTAATGCAAGCGCAGGCCGTTGGCAGTGGCGTAATCGCTTTCGATGGGCTGGATCGACGATGGCGCGCCTGTCGCTTGCAGCGACGCCGGCGGAACCCACGTGACGCAGGCGAGCAGCAGGGGCCACAGGGACTTCCGGAAAAGATGCATGGGGATACTCCTTGAGGGTTCGCTGCAACGCAGTACGTTGCAGCGGGAGTTCGGTGGCGGCGAGGCCGACGATCGCGCCGACTTTGCCGCCGGTCTTTCACGAACACGCCCGGCCTTGTTCAAACCTGCCGAACCGGCGTGCCAGTGCGACGGTCAGAGCTGGCTCATGCCGCCATCGATGACGATCTCGGTGCCGACGATGAAGGCCGACTCCGGTGCAGCCAGATGCAACACCGTGGCGGCGACCTCGCGCGCTTCGCCGAAACGGCCCAGCGGCACCTGCGACTGGATCTGCGCGGCGGTGGCTTCGAGGGCAGCCGCGTCCATGCCGAGTTTGCCGTACAGGGGCGTGCTGATCGGGCCCGGGCTCACCACGTTGACGCGAACACCGCGCGGCAGCAGTTCGGCCGACAGCGTCTTCGCCAGCGAGATCAGCGCGGCCTTGCTGGCGGCGTAGACGGACGAATTCGGCATGCCGATGTGCGCATTGATCGAACCGTTGAGCACGATCGAGGCACCGGCGTTGAGCCGCGGCAACAGCGCCTGCAGCTGGAAGTAGGCGCCCTTGACGTTGGTATCGAAGCCCTGATCCCACATCGCCTCGTCGACCTCGGCGAACGACGCGAACTTCGCACTACCGGCGTTGATGAAGACGGCATCGAGCAGGATGTCCTGACTAGCCAGTAGGGCGGCTAGTTCCTTCGCGTCGGCGATCGCGCCAGCGTCGTTGCGGAGCGCGATCGAACGCGCGCCGAGGGTGGCTTTGGCCTGCGCCAGCGCGGCGGCATCGCGGCCGGTGATAACAACGCGCGCGCCTTCGGCGGCGAATGCCTGCGCGGTAGCCAGGCCGATGCCGCTGCTGCCGCCGGTAACGAGTACGGACTTGCCTTCGAAACGATTCATGATGTGCTCCAGTGAATGGTGGGTGCTGCTTCAGTGAGGTCAGCTTGATCGTCGCCCCACCGTTTGCCGTACCATCGTTTCGACGAACTCGTTCGAAGGAATTGCACATGTTGTCCGACGACGAACTGGCCCTGCTGGAGGCCATCCGCGACAGTGGCAGCCTGTCCCGCGCAGCGGCACGGCTGGGCAAGGCGCCCTCGACGATCTCGCACGCGGCGCGCCAGCTGGAAACACGTTTCGACGCGCTGCTGTTCGACCGTCGCCGTTATCGCCTGCAGCTCACGCCGGCTGGCGAGCTGCTGACGCGGGAGGCCGCGCGGCTGGTGCAGGACGTGACGCGGCTGAGTCAGCGGGTGAAACAGGTCGCCAGCGGCTGGGAGGATCGGCTGCACATCGTCACCGACGAGATACTTGAGTTCGAGTCGCTGCTGCCGGTGATCCGCGCGTTCGATGCGCTGCAGTCGGGCGTGCGCCTACGCCTCACCCACGAGGTGCTCGGCGGTACATGGGAAGCATTGCGCGAAGGCCGTGCAGACCTGGTGGTCGGCGCCACCAACGAGCCGCCGGCGATGCCCAAGCTGCGCTGGTTCGAACTGGGCGCGATGGAATGGGTATTCGCCGTCGCCACGCGCCATCCGTTGGCGAAGGCGGCCGAGCCGTTGTCGCAAGAAGTGATAAGCCAGCATCGCGCGGTAGTTGTGGCCGACTCCTCGCGCAACGCCGGCCGCGCCTATGGTGTGCTCGGCGGACAAGCCACGCTGGCGGTACCGAGCATGCGCGCAAAGATCCTGGCCCAGCGCGACGGCCTCGGCGTGGGCTGGCTTCCGCGCCATCGGGCAGATGCCCTGCTCAAGGAGAACCTGCTGATGGAAAAGCGGGTAGCCGATTCGCGCGAACCGAACATCCTGTACGTCGCCTGGCACAGTGACCATGAAGGCCGCGCACTGCTCTGGTGGCTGGAGCAGTTGCGCCAACCACGGCTGGCAAAACGCTTGATTCAGGGGTTGCCCGTGCCAGCCTGAACACACTGCCGATGTCGCGGCGACCTGCTCGCACGACCCGTCATTTGCCACACGCAGTCAGCGCAGGCTCGACCGCCGCACCATCAGCTTCACCGGCAGCACTTCGCTGTCGACCGGCTCGCCGCGGATCAGGCCGAGCAGGCTGTCGACGAGGACTTCGCCGGCCTGCTTGGTGTCCTGCAGGATCGTGGTCAGCGGCGGGTTGACGAAACTGGCCATGGCGATGTCGTCGAAGCCGGCCAGCGCGACATCCTGCGGCACGCGCAGGCCATGGTCGCTGAGCGCACGCATGGCGCCGATCGCGATCAGGTCGCTGGCGGCGAACACCGCATCGAAACCGAATTCGCGGGTGATCAGCGTGCGCATCGCTTCGTAGCCGGAGCGTTCGGTGCTCTCGGCGTTTTCCTGCAACGCTTCGTCGATGTCCACGCCGGCCTGCTGCAAGGCGTCGACGTAGCCGCGATAGCGTCCGAAGAATTCCGGGTAATGGCTGGAGGCGTCGCCGAGGAAGGCGATGCGGCGGCAGCCGCGTTCCAGCAGGTGTTCCGCCACCGCCTGGCCGCCGCGGAAGTTGTCGCAACCGATCGAGACACCGGGCTGGTCCGGCAGCACGGCGCCCCAGCGCACGAAGCGGGTGCCCTGGGCGACGAGCTTGTCCAGCTTGTCGGTATAGGCCAGGTAGTCGCCGTAGCCGAGCAGGATGATGCCGTCGGCCTTCTTGCTGTCGGCGAAATCGGCGTGCCAGTCGCGCGAGAACTGCTGGAACGAGATCAGCAGGTCATAGCCCTGCCGCGCGCAGGCGCGGGTGATCGAGCCGAGCATCGACAGGAAGAACGGGTTGATGTGGGATTCGTCGGCGGTCGGATCCTCGAAGAACAGCAGCGCCAGCGTGCCGGTGTGCATCCGGCGCAGGTTCGACGCGTTCTTGTCGACCTTGTAGTTGAGCTGCTCGGCGGCGGCCTGGATGCGCCGCCGGGTTTCCTCATTGACCAGCGGGCTGCCGCGCAACGCGCGCGACACCGTGGCCTGGGAAACCCCGGTCAGGTGAGCGATGTCGATCGAGGTGGCTTTTACCTTCATCCGCAGCTTGATCCGGAATCCACGTGCCTGACGGCGAAACGCCGACCGTTCCGAATCCTAGCCGGTTTGCGCGCCGCCTGTCGTATACCGCCCGGCGCTCGCCGCTGCAGGGGCAATCCGGCGCCACCGCCCGGGACTGGCCGTGGCCCGTGATCTTCATGCGCGCATGTCCTCCAGCTCGACACCCTTGGTCTCGCGCACGGCGTACAGCACGAACAGCAGCGACAGCAGCGCGAAACCGGCATACAGGCCGTAGGCGAAGGTGAGGCCGATCTCGGCCAGCGCCGGGAAACTGCTGGTGATCGCGAAGTTGGCCAGCCACTGCGCCGCCGCGGCCACCGCCAGCGCGGTGGCGCGGATGCGGTTCGGGAACATCTCGCCCAGCAGCACCCATACCACCGGCCCCCAGCTCACCCCGAAGAACACCACATAGGCATTCGCCGCGATCAGCGCCACGATACCGGTCGCTCCGGGCAGACTCAGCGTGGCGCCACTGCCGGTGGCCTGCGAGAAGCACCAGGCCATCAGTCCGAGGGTGATCGCCATGCCGGCCGAGCCGATCACCAGCAAGGGCTTGCGGCCGATCTTGTCGACCAGCGCAATCGCCACCAGGGTGACCAGCACGTTGACCACCGAGGTGGCCACAGTAATCGTGAACGAGTCTGCCTCGCTGAAGCCAACCGAATGCCAAAGAGTCGAGGAGTAATAGAAGATCACGTTGATGCCGACGAACTGCTGGAACACCGACAGCAGGATGCCGACCCATACCACCGGCAGCAGGCCGGCGGTCTTGCCGCGCAGGTCGCTGAGGCGCGGCTGGTGTTCCGAGCGCAGGCTGTCCTCGATGTCATGCAGCTTGCTGTCCAGCGCAGCTTCGTCGTGCATGTCCAGCACACTGCGCAGCACCACCCTGGCTTCGGCCAGACGACCCTTGGCGACCAGATAGCGCGGCGATTCCGGCACGCCCAGCACCAGGGTGCCGTAGACCAGTGCCGGCAGCACCGCCACCAGGAACATCCAGCGCCAGGCGGCCAGCCCCAGCCAAGACGGCAGCGCCGAGCCGCCAGCCGCACCGGCCAGCCACGCATCGCTGAGCAATGCGGCGAAGATGCCAAGCACGATCGCCAGCTGCTGCATCGAGCCGAGTCGACCGCGGATGTACGCGGGCGACACTTCGGCGATATAGGTCGGTGCGATCACCGAGGCCACGCCGACGCCGATGCCGCCGACCAGTCGCCACAGGATCAGCTGCCACACCGCGTTCGCCAGGCCCGAACCCAGCGCGCTGGCGACCAGCAGCACCGCCGCCACCTGCATGGTACGCACGCGGCCCCAGCGGTTCGCCAGCATGCCGGCATACCAGGCGCCCAGCGCCGAACCGAGCAAGGCGCACGACACCGCGAAACCGGTCTGTGCCGCATCCAGCGCGAAGGCCCCACGGATCGCATCGACGGCGCCGTTGATCACTGCCGTATCGAAACCGAACAGGAAGCCGCCCAGCGCTGCTGCTGCCGAGATCAGCACTACCCGCGTGGTGGCGTGCTGAACCGATCCATCTGTCGTGTGCACTGTGCTCATCGCGTCTCCCCAACGTCATGGCATAAAGATGTGCGCCGAGTCTGCACTGCGGTCCCGGCCCTGTCCGGCTGAATACGTATGCAGCCGGATCGGATAGTGCGGATCAGGCAGCGTCCGAGGTGGCCGCTTGCACGGACCGCCCTGCGCGTAGATGCTCGAGCATACCGCGCGCCAGCTCCGACTCGGCCAGCACCACCAGATCGGCGCCCTGCTGCCGCAGATGTGCCTTGCAGGCATCGGAATCGGCACGCGCAATGATCTGCAGCCGCGGATTGGCCAGCCGCGCGACCCGCACCACCTCGCCGCTCTCGAACGCATCGGGCACGGTCACCACCAGTGCGCGCGCATGGGCGAGATTGGCTGCGTCCAGCACATCATCCCGCGCCGCATTCCCGACGATCGTCGCGATGCCCTGCTGGTGCAGCATCGCAACGCGTTCCTTTTCCTCTTCCAGCACGAGCACCGCCTGGCTCTGCCCATGCAGCGCCTCGCCGATCAGCCGCCCGACCCGACCGTAGCCGGCCACCACCACGTGCCCACTCAGCATGCTGGTGACCAGAATCGCGGGGGACACAGCGGGAGTCGCGGCGGCCACGCCATCGCCACACTGCCGTGCCTCGCGCGCATCCAGCCACGGCTTCGCGCGATCGAGCAGCTTGAACAGCAGCGGGTTGAGCAGGATCGACAGGATCGCGGCGGCCAGCAGCACGTCCTGCGCCTCCTTCGAGACCAGGTTCTGCAGCACGCCCACACCGATCAGGATGAACGAGAACTCGCCGATCTGCGCCAGGCTGGTGGCGATCGTCAACGCCGTGCGCAGCGGACGACCGGACACCAGCACGATGCCGAACGCAGCCAGCGACTTGCCGAGCACCACGATCAGCAGTGCCGCCAGCACCACCCACGGCTGGGTCAGCACCACCTGATAGTTGAACAGCATGCCGATCGAGACGAAGAACAACACCGCGAATGCATCGCGCAGCGGCAGCGTTTCCTCGGTGGCACGCTGGGCCAGTTTCGACTCGCCCATCATCATGCCGGCGAAGAACGCGCCCAGTTCGAACGACACGCCGAACAGGCCGGCCGCACCGAACGCCACGCCCAGCGCGATCGCCAGTACGGCCAGACGGAACAGCTCGCGCGAACCGGTGTACGCGACGACCTTGAGAATCCATGGGATCAGCCGCTTGCCGACCACCAGCATCAGCGCCACGAACAGCGCCACCTTGCCGATGGTGAACGCGACCGTGCCGGCGATCGCGCCCAGCGACAACGCGGCGCCACCCTGCGCGCCACTGCCCAGCACCAGTCCGATCGCCGGCAGCAGCACCAGCGCCAGCACCATCGCCAGGTCCTCGACGATCAGCCAGCCGACCGCGATGCGGCCGCGCTCGGTTTCCATCAGGCGGTGTTCTTCCATCGCCCGCAACAGCACCACCGTGCTGGCCACCGACAACGCCAGACCGAACACGAAGCCCTGCGCGAACGGCCAGCCCAGCGCCCAGCCCAGCAGCATGCCGAGCACGGTG
The DNA here is from genome assembly GCA_966211915.1 of uncultured Rhodanobacter sp. Classification (GTDB taxonomy): domain Bacteria; phylum Pseudomonadota; class Gammaproteobacteria; order Xanthomonadales; family Rhodanobacteraceae; genus Rhodanobacter. Next base: position 48,205 of record CBIHNO010000015.1, on the reverse strand, counting down.
GCCACCGCCATCTGGCCGAGCGCGCCAGGGATCGCGATGTTCTTGACCGAGAGCAGATCCTTCAGCGAAAAATGCAGGCCGACGCCGAACATCAGCAGCACCACGCCCACCTCGGCCAGCTGATGCGCCAGATGCCCGTCGGCGACATAGCCCGGCGTGAACGGCCCGACCACCACGCCGGCCATCAGGTAACCGGCCAGTGGTGGCAGCCGCAGCTTGTGCGCGAGCGCGGCAAACACGAAAGCCAGCACGATGCCGCTGACGAGGGTGGCGATGAGTGGGGCTTCGTGCATGCGCGATCCTTTCAGTACCACGATGGAAACCGCACGACATCACCGCCGTGCGGCATGCAGAGGTGTGCGCCGCCGTCGTCCGACGCTGGCCTGCACGTGCAAGATGCTTCAGTTGTAAGGGTGATGCGCGATCAGCGCAAGCACCGCGCCGCTTATTCCTGCGCGTTGATCACTGCCAGGAAATCGCGGCCGTAACGCTTGAGCTTGGCCTCGCCGACACCGCTGATGGTGGCCAGCTCATCCTCGTTGGCCGGCAGCGCGCGCAGCATCGCCAGCAAGGTGGCATCGTGGAACACCACATACGGCGGCACGCCCTGCTGCTTGGCCAGCTGCGTGCGCAACGCGCGCAGTTCGTCCCACATCGACTGCTCGTAGGCCTCGATGCCTAGGCTGCCGCCGGTGACGATCTTGCTGTCGCGGCGACGACGGCTGCCGCGCTCGGGCCGCGCATCCTCGCGCAGCTTCACCGGCTGGCCGCCGCTGAGCACGGCGCGGCTGGCGGCGGTCAGTCGCAAGGTGCCGTAGCCTTCGGCATCGGCTTCGAGCAGGCCGGCGGCGAGCAGCTGACGGAACACCGAGCGCCACTGCTTCTCGTCCATCTCGGCACCGATACCGAACGTGCTGAGGCGATGATGGTCGAGGCTCAGTACGCGCTCGGTTTCCTCACCGCGCAGCACGTCGATGACGTGGCCGGAACCGAAACGCTGGCCCGTGCGATACACCGCCGACAGCGCCTTCTGTGCCGGCACGGTGGCGTCCCATGTCTTCGGCGGCGCGATGCAGTTGTCGCAATGGCCGCAGGGACCGGGATAAGTTTCGCCGAACGTGCCCAGCAGCAACTCGCGGCGACAACCGGTGGCCTCGGCGTAGGCCAGCAGCGATTCCAGCTTCTGCCGCTCGACCCGCTTGCGCTCGTCCGCCGATTCGGACTGCGCGATCATCTGGCTCATCGTCACCACGTCGGACAAGCCGTAGATCATCCACGCCTCGGCCGGCAGGCTGTCGCGGCCGGCGCGGCCGGTTTCCTGGTAGTAGCCTTCGATGCTGCGCGGCAGATCCAGGTGCGCCACGAAACGTACATCGGGCTTGTCGATGCCCATGCCGAACGCGACGGTGGCAACCATCACCACGCCATCCTCTCGCAGGAAACGCTTCTGGTTTCTTGCACGCGTGGCCGCATCGAGGCCGGCGTGATACGGCAACGCCTCCACGCCCATCTCCGCCAGCCATTCGGCGGTGTCGTCCACCTTCTTGCGGCTCAGGCAGTACACGATGCCGGACTCGCCCTGATGTCCCTGCAGGAATTCGGTGAGCTGGCGCTTCGCGTTGTGGCGCAGGCCGACCCGGTAGCCGATGTTCGGCCGGTCGAAACTGGACACGAACTGGCGCGCGTCCTGCAGCGACAGGCGCTCGACGATTTCCTCGCGCGTACGCGGGTCGGCGGTGGCGGTGAGCGCGATCCGCGGCACCGCGGGGAAGCGCTGATGCAGGATCGCCAGCTCGCGGTATTCCGGACGGAAATCGTGGCCCCACTGCGATACGCAATGCGCCTCGTCGATCGCGAACAACGCTACTTCGGTGCGTTCGAGCTGGCCGAGGAAACGCTGGGTCAGCAACCGCTCCGGCGCCACGTAAAGAAGGTTCAGTTCACCGGCCAGCAGCTGCCGCTCGACTTCGCGCTGCTCTTCGGCACCGAGACTGGAGTTGAGATACGCGGCGGCCACGCCGGCTTCGCGCAGCGCGTCGACCTGGTCCTGCATCAGCGCGATCAGCGGCGACACCACGATGCCGGTGCCCTGACGCAGCAGCGCCGGGATCTGGTAGCACAGCGACTTGCCGCCGCCGGTCGGCATCAGCACCAGCGCGTCACCACCTTCACTCAGGTGTTCAACCACCGCCTGTTGCTGGCCGCGAAAACTGGGGTAACCGAAAACGCTTTGAAGCAGGTCAAGGGGAAGCAGGTCAAGGGCAGAGGCATTCATCGGAGGCATGGTAACAAACCGCATGCAAACACCCGTCGGCGCATGCCGAATGCAGCGGTAGCCGATGGGCTTGCCAGCCGTACGCGCGACCTCATCGCGAGCAGCCGCACGCTCTCTACCGGGAAAGGTTTACATCGGTGGCATGCCCCACAGCGCATGGTCGAGATCGCCATCCAGCCCGAACCGCGACAGCGGCACGCGGCCGTTCTTCACTTCGACACCTTCGGCCCGCAGCAGCCGGGATTGCTCGCGAAAACCGCGGCTGCCCGGCGGCATCGCGATGTGGCCGCTGGAGCGCAGCACGCGGTACCACGGCAACTCCATGCCATCGGGCACCTCGCCCAACAGTCGGCCTACCAGTCGCGCCCGTCCCGGCAGCCCTGCGCGCGCGGCGATGGCGCCATAGCTGGCGACGCGGCCACGGGGAATCGCGGCGATGGCGGCGTAAATACGGGAGGCAGGATCGTTCATGACAGACGCGACTTGGGCATGGAGTCGTGTCAGAGTAGCAGTGCTTTTCGCCAGCCAAGGAAGTCGCACCATGCGCCACTTCGAAGCCGTGCGTTCCCATATCGGCAGCCAGCACGAGCTGCGCCACAACGATCCGTACCTGATCAGTTTCGACCTGGAACTGGCGCATGAGCGCCATCAGGGCATCTATCTGGCCGAGCTCGAGGACGAATCGGGCCGCCGCTACCTGCGTATTTCCACCCCGATCGGTCCGCTGGCTGGCACCGATCCCAGCCGCTGCCTGCGCTTCAACTGGCAGCAGCGAACCGGCTTTCTCGCGGTGGCCGACCTGGACGGTTCGCCGTACCTGCACCTGTGCGAGAACCGCCCCTACGAATACCTCGACACCGCCGAGCTGCAGCGCGTGGTGGGCGAGCTTGGCACGCTGGGCGACCAGCTGGAGCAGATCATCGCCACCGGCGGCGACGCGCTCTGAGCCGGATCAGGACGCCAGCTTGACCAGCATCACCAGCCCGTAGGCCAGCAGCGCGGTGATCGGCAGGGTCAGTATCCACGCCCACACCATCCGTTCGACCACCGACCAGCGGATCGCATTGAAACGCTTGGCGGCACCCACGCCCATGATCGAGGCGGACACGTTGTGGGTGGTCGACACCGGGATACCGAACGCCGAAGCGGTGAGGATCACCAGCGCGGAACTGGTCTCGGCGGCAAAACCATTGATCGGATGCAGCTTGACCATCTTGTGGCCCAGCGTCTTGATGATGCGCCAGCCACCGCCGGCGGTACCGGCGGCCATGGTCAGCGCAGACACCACTTTCACCCACACCGGAATGACAAATCCGCCGGCCGGATTCTCGGCGATGCGCAGGAAGCCCAGCCACGCCGGCAGCTGGTCGAACTGATGCGCGGCGGTGGCGCCGGCCAGCGCCAGCGCGATGATGCCCATGCTCTTCTGCGCGTCGTTCATGCCATGCGCCACGCCCATCGCGCTGGCCGAGACGATCTGCGCCTTGCCGAAGAAGAAATTGACGAACGGGGTGCGACCGAAGCGGCGCGACCAGCCGTGCCGTTTCGCGAACCAGGCCAGCAGCGCGTACAACCCGCCCATCAGGAGGAAGCTGATGACGAAACCGGCCGCCGGCGACAGCACCATCGGGATGATCACCTTGGGAATCACGCCGTGGCCTTTCAGCCAGCTGCCCTCGATCCAGATCACCGAGGAGAAATTGTTGTTCGAGGCGGCCAGTGCCGCACCCACCAGCGAACCGACCAACGCATGGCTGGAGCTGGACGGCAGCCCCAGCCACCAAGTGATCAGGTTCCACACGATCGCCCCGAGCAGCGCGCAGATCAGCAGCTGCGAGCCCATCTCGATCACGCCGGCATTGATCAGCCCGGATGCAATCGTGGCCGCCACCGCCGTGCCCATGAACGCGCCGATGAGGTTGGTGCCGGCGGCCAGCAGTACCGCCTGACCAGGCGTGAGCACCTTGGTCGCCACCACCGTGGCAATCGAATTGGCGGTGTCGTGGAAACCGTTGATGTAGGTAAAGACGAGCGCGATCACCACCACGGCGATGACGATGCTCATATGCGGCCTCCGGTCAGAGGCGGGCGGCTGCATGGTGCTGGCATTGCGGTCAGGCAATGCGGAATACGCAGGGTCACGGCGGCGGCCTCAGGAGTTCTTCAGCACGATCGAATAGACGATGTTGCCGACGTCGCGGCACTTGTCGATGGCCTTCTCGATCAGCTCGAACAGATCCTTGGCCAGCATCGCCCGCATCGCGTCGCTGCCCTCGATGTACAGCGTGCGGTACGGCGCCAGCAGCATGCGGTCGCCTTCCGACTCCAACGCCTGCAGGCGGTCCTGCAGCTTCTTCACCGGGTCGATGCGCAGGCCGCGACGCAGCTCGCCGATCATCTCGACAACCACCGCGCTGGAACGCTCCAGCACCTGCGCGCGCTGGGCGAAATCCACCCCGACCAGACGTGTGGCGACGATCTCGTAGCGTTCGGCGAATTTCTCGATGGTCTTGGGAATCTTGTACAGCGCCGAATTCAGTGCCTCGATGTCCTCGCGGTCGAGCGCGGTGACGAACGTGTTCACCAGCCCCTCGCTGATCTGCGCCGCCAGTTCCTTCTCGCGCATGCGGGTAGCGGTAAAGGCGGCCATCATCGAGCCTTCTTCAGGCTTGGTCAGCAACGCGTGCAGGGCTTTGGCGCTTTCGTGGGCGGTGGCTGCGCTCTGTTCGAGCAACCCGTAGAACTTGTCGCCTTTGCCGAAAATCGTCTGCAGTGAAAACATGCGGGCCATGCCTGAAGGGAACAAAGTGACGGGAATGTTACAGGACTGCCATGCTGCCCTGCATCAAGAGCCGACCATCCCGGGGTGAAGTGGAGCCCCCGCTACCCTTACACTGTGCCCATGCACCCTCCCCCATCATCGCCGCGATGCTGACCGAAATCGCGCTCGTCTTCGTACTGGCCCTGTGCAACGGCTTCTTCGCCCTGTCCGAGATGGCGCTGGTCGCCTCGCGCAAGAGCCGGCTCAAGCAGATGGCGAAAACCAGCCGACGCGCCGCGCTGGCACTGCTTCATGCCGAGGCGCCGGAGCATTTCCTGTCCACCGTGCAGGTCGGCATCACCCTGCTGATGCTGATTACCGGTGCGATCGCCGGCGATGCGCTGGGCGCGCATATTGCCGACACCCTGCAGAGCAATCATCTGACGTGGCTGATGCCGTATGCACGGATCATCGGCATCGTGCTCGGCTTCGTGCTGATCTCGTTCATCCAGATCGTGATCGGCGAACTGGTGCCCAAGCGACTGGCGCTGTCGGCGCCGGAGCGCTTCTCGACGTACGCGGCGATCCCGATGCTGGTGCTGTCGCGCATCACCGCACCGTTCGTGTGGCTGCTTAATCTGTCGAGCAACCTGTTGCTGCGTATGCTGCGGGTGAACCAGCATGGCCGCGGGGTGGTCACCGAAGACGAGATCCGCCTGCTGGTGGCCGAGAGCGCCGAGCAGGGCGTGCTCGATCCGGACGAGCACAACATGGTGAACCGCGTGCTGCGCCTGGGCGACCGCACGGTGGACAGCGTGATGACCCCGCGCATGCGTATCGCCTGGCTGGACACCGCCGCCACCCTCGCGGAGAACATCGAGGTACTGCGGGCAACCCCGTATTCGCGCTATCCGGTGTACCGGGGCGACGAGAGCGAGGTGGTGGGGGTGGTCGAGGTCAAGCGCCTGCTGCACAGCTTTGCCGACGGCAAGCTGGAGCTGTTCGAACATCTGTCCAAGCCGCTGTTCGTGCCGGCTACCGCACGGGCGCTGGATCTGCTGGAAGAGTTTCGTGATGCCGAGACGCCGCTGGCGCTGGTGGTCGACGAGTACGGCGACATCGAGGGCGTGGTCACCGTCAACGACCTGCTCGCCGCCGTGGTCGGCGCCAGCCAGATCGGCCACAACGGTGACGATGACAACGCACCGATCGTGCAACGCGCGGATGGCAGCTGGCTGATCGACGGCAGCCTGTCTACCGACGACCTGCGCGAACTGCTGCAGGTCGGCGAGCTGCCCGGCGAGGAAGAACACGAATATCGCACCGCCGCCGGCATGGTGATGACCGCGCTGGGCCATGTGCCGCAGACCGGTGAAGTATTCGCCTGGCACGGCATCCGCTTCGAGGTGGTCGATCTCGACGGTGCCCGCATCGACAAGCTGCTGGTCACGCCGGCGCCGTCGCTGGAACTGTCGGACGACGAGCAGTAACAACAACTGTCCCTCCGCCTGCCTGCAGGGGGAGGTCAGGAGGGGGTAGGCTTTTGACTTCAAAAAGCAGGAGCAACCCCTCCCCAACCCTCCCCTGCACACAGGGGAGGGAGCAGAGCCGAGTTACTTGCTGTTCTTCGCCAGCCCCGCCATCCGCTGCGCATCGGCGAGGATGCCGTGCAATACCCGCAACTCGCGCTCATCCGGCTGCGCACGCTGAAACAGCTTGCGCAGGCGCAGCATGATCGTGGTCGGCTCACGCCCCTTGTGGAATTCGATCTCGTCCAGCGTCTGTGCCAGATGCAGGTAGAACTGCTCCATCTGCGCCGCATCGGCCGGTGGCTCGTCGTGCGCTGGCGGCAGCGGTGCCGGCGTGTCGCCGAGCATCGCCACGCGCAACTCGTACGCCATCACCTGCACCGCCTGCGACAGGTTGAGCGAGCTGAAATCATCCACGCTGGGAATCCGCACCATCGCGTGGCAACGCGCCAGCTCCTCGTTCTCCAGCCCGGTACGTTCGTTGCCGAACACCAGCGCCACCTGTTCGCCACGGGCAGCCGCGGCCAGTACCTGTTGCGCCGCCTCGCGTGGTGAAATCTCCGGCAGGTTCACACCACGCCGGCGCGCCGACAGACCGAGCGCCAGGCTGGTACCCGCCAGACTATCGACCAGATCGGCATGGATACCGGCGTTGGCCAGCACTTCGTCCGCGCCCGCTGCCAGCGCGCTGGTCTCCGGATCGGGAAAGCGGTGCGGCGTCACCAGTTCCAGCCGCGTGAAGCCCATCGTGCGGATGGCACGCGCCGCACTGCCGATATTGCCCGGATGCGAGGTGCGCACCAGCACGTAGCGGATGCGGCTGGCGAGGTCGTTCAGATCGGTCATGGGATGCGTGGCTTGGCGGTAAACAGCTGGCAAGGATAATGGACACGGGGCAGCTGCGGCCCGGTCCGGCCCCACCTCTGCTAGAATCGCCGACCGCAAACCCGCTCTCTTCCAAAGTCGAAACCATGGCCAGACCACACGTCACGATCGCGGCGCGCGCCGCGCGTTCTGCAGGCAATGTGATCCTGCGCTACATGAACCGCATCGACGGCCTCAACATCGTCGAGAAGCAGCAGCTGGATTTCGTCTCCGAAGTCGACAAGCTGGCCGAGGCGGAAATCATCAAGGAACTGCGCCGCGCCTACCCCGACCACGCGATCCTGGCCGAGGAAAGCGGCGCGACCGGCAAGGGCCCGCTGACCTGGGTGATCGACCCGCTCGACGGCACCCACAACTACCTGCGCGGCATCCCGCATTTCAGCGTGTCGATCGCGTTGCTGGAAAAGGGCGTGCCGATCCACGCGGTGGTGTTCGACCCGCTGCGCGACGAGCTGTACACCGCCAGCAAGGGCGATGGCACCTACCTCAACGACCGCCGCATGCGGGTATCCAAGCGCGAGAACCTGGGCGGCGCGATGATCGCCACCGGCTTTCCGTTCCGCCAGCGCGAACATCTGGGCCCCCAGCTCGACATGACCCGCGCCATCCTGGGCCAGGCCGAGGACATCCGCCGCTCCGGCTCCGCCGCGCTCGATCTGGCCTACGTCGCCGCCGGCCGCTACGACGGCTACTTCGAGATCGGCCTGAAGCCGTGGGACATGGCCGCCGGCGTGCTGCTGGTGCACGAGGCCGGTGGCCGCTACTGCGACTTCGCCGGCCGCGACGGCATCCCCGAAAGCGGCAACATCATCGCTGGCAATCTCAATGTGGCGAAGGCCATGGTCGACGCGATCGGCCAGCAGGCGACGCCGGTGTTGCTCAAGACCTGAGTGATTTGTCCGATTGAGAAACGAAGGCGCCCCGGGGCGCCTTCGCTGTTTCAGGGAGAGGCTTCACCCGTTTCGCGCAGGAAGCCGCGCAAGAACGGCACCGTGATCCGCCGTTGCGCGGCAAGCGATGCCACATCGAGCCGGTCGAGTAGATCAAGCAACGCGCCGAGGTCGCGCGCATAACGGGCGAACAGCCAGTCCAGCACGCTGTCGTCCAGTTCGATGCCGCGCGAGGCGGCCTGCGCTTTCAGCACGGCGCGGCGTTCGTCATCGTCGAGTGGCTTCAGTGCAAACTGGGTGCAGGCGCCGAGGCGTGAACGCAGGTCGGGCAGTTCGATGCCGAGCTGGGCCGGGGTGGCATCGGCGGCGAACAACAGGGCGCTGCCTTCGGCGCGGGCGCGGTTGTAGAGGTCGAACAGCGCATGCTCCGCTTCGCGGTTGCCGGCGATGGCGCCGAGGTCGTCCAGCGCCAGCAGTTCGCTGCCGGCCACGCCGCGCAAGGCAGCCACATGATCTGTGATCGTTGCCAGCGGCAGATATTGCACGCGCCGGCCGGCAGCACTCGCTGCCTGGCAGGCGGCCATCAACAGATGACTGCGGCCACTCCCGCTGGCGCCATGCAGATAGATCCACGGCGCACCGGGTTCCAGCGCCAGCGTTTGCACTGCGGCCAGCGCGGCCGCGTTGGCGCCGGCATGGAAATGTTCGAAGCGCTGGCGACGTGGCCAGCGCAGCGCCAGCGGCAGCTGCGGGATCATGGTTCGGCCCGGTCGCCCTGCGGAGCTGGTGCCACCGTGGTCGTGGTGTCCACCTCGCCGTCGCGATGCACGCTGACGTCCACTTCGGTGATCACCGGATCGTCCGGCCCCTGCTCGTTGTACAGCTCGCTCAACCGGTAGCGTTCGAGCAGGTAGCGCAGCAGCACCATGATCACCGACGCCGCCGGCAGCGCCAGCAGCACGCCGAGGAAGCCGAACAGATAACCGCCGGCCAGCACCGCGAAGATCACCGCTACAGGATGCAGGCCGATCTTGTCGCCGACCAGCTTGGGCACCAGCACATAGCCTTCCAGCAGCTGGCCGACCATGAACACGCCGCAGACCAGCAGCACGTGGGTCCAGTCGCCGTATTGCACCAGTGCGGCGATGATCGCCGCGACGAAGCCGATGATGAAACCCAGGTACGGCACGAAGCTGAGCAGGCCGGCGACCAAGCCGATCAGCAGGCCGACCGATAGTCCGACCAGCCCCAGACCTGCGCCATAGAACACGCCCAACGCCAGCATCACCAGCAGCTGGCCGCGCACGAACGCACCGAGGATCTTGTCGGACTCGCGCGCCAGATGCGCAATGGTCGGCTGGATCGAGCGCGGCAGCATGCGGTCGACCGTGGCGACCAGGCGGTCCCAGTCGCGCAGCAGGTAGAACGCCACCACCGGGATCAGCACCAGGTTGGTCATCCACATGACGACGCCCAGCCCGGAGCGCGACACCTTGCCCAGCACCGTCGTGGCGACATCGCCGATCGAGCCGATATGCGCCTTGATTGCGGCCAGCAGGCGGTCGCTGTCGAAGGTATGCGGATCCAGATGCAGGCGGGCCTGCAACCACGGCCATGCCACGTTCTGCGCCCAATCCCCGTAGCGCGGCAGGTTCTCGATCAGGTTCTCGACCTGCCGCGCGATCAGCGGAATCAGCAGCAGCAGCACGCCGACCACCACGACCAGCAGCACCGCGAAAACAATGGTGGCTGCCCAATTGCGGTTCAGCCCGAGCCGCTCCAGCCGGTCGGCCAGCGGATCGCCCAGATAGGCCAGCATGGCGGCGACTGCGAACGGCATCAGCACCGGCGCCAGCAACCAGATCAGGTAAACAATGACCGCCGTGATGGCAAACAGCTGCCAACGGCGCGAAGTGTCCTGATTCATGCTCAATGGCCCGACAGCCAGCGCAGGTTTGCGTCGGCGCCAGGATGCCGCTCACCCTGCAACAGCAGGCGGCCACCAGCAGCAAGATTCGCGGCCAGTCCGCTCATCGGCACGGACGCCTTGACGTCCAGCAGTACGGCATCGTTCTCCGCGCCCAGCGTCGTCACCTGCTTGACCGAAGGGTCGGCCTGCAGGGTGGCCAGCAGGTTCGCGTAATCCGTCGCCGAGGTCAGCCCGCTGATCCACAGCTTGCCCTCGCTGGGACCCGCGCCGATCACGTTGAGCTGCTTGCCGATGTGATCGACCATGCTGTTGCCGGCATCGCCGAGCAGCACGTCGCGGGTCGCGCCCTGGCTGCTCCAGTGCTGCGGCTGGCCGCCGGAAATCAGCGTCCAATCGGCGGTGCTGTCGTGCAGCTTGCCGAGCAGGACCAGGCCGGTGTGGTACTGCTGGTTGATCGTTGCCAATGCGGCCGGATCGGCGCTGGCGACCTTCGTCGTATCCGGCGCGCTGGCGGCATCGGGATACACCACGTTGGTGCCGCGCCTGGCCGCGGCCGCGGCCAGACTGGCCAGCGCCGTCTGATTGAGTTGGTGGCCGTCGTTGTCCTGCACCAGCAACAGGACCGGCGGCTTGATCCCCGCGCTCGCCACGCCGAGCGTCGACACCAGCCGGCGCACCGAACCCGGCTCGAACTCCACGTTCAGGATCATGCCGGTGGCGGCGCGCTGGTACTGGAATTTCTGCACGATCGAGCCGGCCTTGCCCAGTGCATCGGCGTAACCGGCATTGCTGCGCAGATCCTGGCCGCCGGCAATCCGTGTTAGCACCTGCCCGAGCGCGGTGGCGAACGCCTGATCGCGTTGCGCGTCGCTGGTGTCGGCCACCGGTACCACGACCGAGTACGGCGAGCCCGAACTCTGCGCATGCAGCGGTGACAGTGCGGCAAAACCCAGCAACAGGGCGACGATCAACAGGCGGGACAGGCGCATGGGTGTGGGCATCTTCGGAGGAAAGCTCCCGGAAGTCTGCCCAATCGCGCCCCCAGCGTCCATCGGAGCCGTCACCAAACCGGCATCCGGCGGCCGGCAACGGCGCCACAAGCTGTTAAACTTGCGCGTTTCATCCACGCCGCAGATCCTGACCAAGGTCCTCGCCATGTCTGACGCCCTCACCTACCGCGCCGCCGGCGTTGACATCGACGCCGGCAATGCGCTGGTCGAACGCATCAAGCCGCTGGTCAAGCGCACCTCCCGCCCCGAAGTGATGGGCGGACTGGGCGGCTTCGGCGGCCTGTTCGATCTGTCCGGCCGCTACAAGGAGCCAGTGCTGGTATCCGGCACCGACGGCGTCGGCACCAAGCTGAAGCTGGCGCAGATCCTCAACCGCCACGACACCATCGGCATCGACCTGGTCGGCATGTGCGTCAACGACGTGCTGGTGCAGGGCGCCGAGCCGCTGTTCTTCCTCGACTACTTCGCCACCGGCAAGCTGGACGTGGACACCGCAGTCGCGGTGGTCGGCGGCATCGCGAAGGGCTGCGAACTAGCCGGCTGCGCGCTGATCGGCGGCGAGACCGCGGAAATGCCGGACATGTATCCGCCGGGCGAATACGACCTGGCCGGCTTCACTGTCGGCGCGGTGGAGAAGTCGCAGATGCTCGGCGGCGAAGGCATCGTCGCCGGTGACGTGATTCTCGGCGTGGCCTCGTCGGGTCCGCACTCGAACGGTTACTCGCTGGTCCGCAAGATTCTCGAGCGCGCCGGCAACCCGCTCGATCTCGATCTCGGCGGCGTGAAGCTGGCCGACGCGCTGATGGCGCCGACCACGATCTACGTCAAGTCGATGCTTGAACTCCTGAAGTCGACGCCAGTGCATGGCATGGCCCACATCACCGGTGGCGGCCTGAAAGAGAACATCATCCGCGTGGTGCCGGACGGCCTGGGCATCGCACTGGATGCCAGCACCATCGTGCTGCCGCCGGTATTCGACTGGCTGATGCGCGAAGGCAAGGTGGCGCGCGAGGAAATGTGGCGCACGTTCAACTGCGGCGTCGGCTTCACCGTGATCCTGCCGCGCGATGCGGTCAGTGCCGCCTCGACCCTGCTGACCAAGCATGGCCTGGCCAGTTCGGTGATCGGCGAGATCGTACCGGCGCAGGGCGATGAGCGCGTGCGGATCGTCTGAACCACGACTCTGCAACGCCTTCGATGACTACACCATTGCCACGCGTCGCCGTGCTTGCCTCCGGACGCGGCAGCAACCTCGCCGCCCTGCTTGCCGCGCGCGAGCGCGGTGAACTGCCGGTCGATTTCGTATTGGTCGGCAGCGACAAGGCCAGCGCCGGCGCGCTGCGACTGGCCGAAGCGGCCAATATCCCCACGCTGGCGCTCGATTCGCGCAGTTATCCGGATCGGCGTGCGTTCGATCTGGACCTGTTCGCCCGCATCAGCGCCAGTGGCGCCGAGTGGCTGGTGCTGGCCGGCTTCATGCGCATCCTCGATGGCGAGGCGCTGATGCCATGGGTCGGCCGGATGATCAATATCCACCCGTCGCTGCTGCCGAAATACCGCGGCCTGCATACCCATCGCCGCGCACTGGAAGCGGGCGATCATGAGCACGGCGCCAGCGTGCATTTCGTCACCGCCGAACTGGACGGTGGCCCGGTGATCGCGCAGGCGCACCTCGCAATCGCTGCCGGCGACGACGAACACCAGCTGGCGCAACGGCTGTTGCCGCTGGAACACCGTCTGCTGCCGGCCGTGCTGGGCTTGCTGGCCAATCGGCGCCTGCAATGGGATGGTCACGCGGCGCGATTCGACGGGCAGCCTTTGCACAAGCCGCTGGTGCTCGGCGATGAAGGCCTGCGGCCCGCAGAGTGATCCCCGGTTCAGCCCCGCGCCGGCAGACTCGGCACATGACTATCCGAACCCTGCTTGCTCCCGTATTCGGCCTCGGCCTGCTGCTCGGTAGCCAGACCGTCCTCGCCACCACCATGCCCGGCGCCTTCACCGCCACGTATAACGTGTCGCAAGGCGGCGAGCCGATGGGCGTTGCCACGGTCACCCTGCGCAGCGCCGGCCATGGCGAGTGGATCTACAGCAAGGACGTCAAGAGCACCGGCGGACTGGCCGCGATGCTCGGCGCCAGCCTCACCGAGACCTCGCGCTTCCGCTGGAAAGACGATGCGCCCGAAGCGGTCAGCTACGACTACCAGCTGCAGACCGGCATCAAGAACAAGCAGCGGCACATGACCGTCGACTGGGCCAGCAATCAGGTGACCCTCGACGAAGGCAAGGGTCCACAGACCTATCCGGCCAGCCCCGGCATGGTCGAGCGCAATACCACGTCACTGGCGCTTGGCCTGGCGCTGCGCGACGGCAAGCAGCAGATCACCCTGCCGGTCGCCGTGCGCCAGCAGGTGCAGACGCAGAGCTTCAAGGTGACCGGCAAGGAAGCCATCAAGGTTCCGGCCGGCAACTTCAACGCCGAGCGGATCGACCGCACCGATGCCGAGCGCGGTTTCAGCGCGTGGTACGTACCGGCCCGCTATCTGTTGCCGGTGAAATTGTCGCAACACGATGGCGGCGATCTGACGATGGAGCTGGTGAGCTACCGCGCCAACTGAGGACAGCTTCGGATTTATCCAGCAACCCGAAACAAAAAAGCCCGGCATCGCAGGCTTTTTTGTTTGCGACGATCAACGACTCAGTTCGGCAGACGCCGGATCTTCGCGCCGAGCACGCCGAGTTTTTCCTCGATGTTCTCGTAGCCGCGGTCGATGTGATACACGCGATCGACGATCGTGTCGCCCTTCGCCACCAGCCCGGCCAGCACCAGGCAGGCCGACGCGCGCAGGTCGGTCGCCATGATCGGCGCACCGCTCATCTGCTCGACGCCTTGCACCACCGCGGTATTGCCTTCGAGCTGGATGTTTGCACCGAGGCGCTGCAATTCCTGCGCGTGCATGAAGCGGTTTTCGAACACCGTCTCGGTGACCACACCAGTGCCCTCGGCGACGCAGTTGAGCGCGGTGAATTGCGCCTGCATGTCGGTCGGAAACGCCGGGTACGGCGCGGTGCTGATGTTGACCGCCTTCGGCCTGCGCCCGCCCATGTCCAGCTCGATCCAGTCGTCGCCGGTGGAGATATGTGCACCGGCCTCTTCCAGCTTGGCCAGCACCGCGTCCAGCGTGTTGGCGCGCGCGTGCCGCGTGCGCACCTTGCCGCCGGTCATCGCCGCACCAACCAGGAAGGTACCCGTCTCGATGCGGTCGGGCAGCACGTCGTACTCGGCGCCATGCAGGCGCTCGACACCGTGGATGATCATCGTCGAGGTGCCGGCGCCCTCGATCTGCGCGCCCATCGCGATCAGGCAGTGGGCCAGATCGACCACCTCGGGTTCCTGCGCGGCGTTCTCGATCACCGTGGTGCCCTGCGCCAGGGTGGCGGCCATCATGATGTTCTCGGTACCGGTGACGGTGACCATGTCCATCTGGATGTGCGCGCCCTTGAGCCGCTTCGCCTTCGCCTTGATGTAGCCGTTCTCGACACTGATCTCGGCGCCCAGCGCCTGCAGGCCACGGATGTGCTGGTCGACCGGCCGCGAACCGATCGCGCAGCCGCCCGGCAGCGAAACCTCGGCCTGGCCGAAGCGCGCCACCAGCGGGCCGAGCACCAGGATCGAGGCACGCATCGTGCGCACCAGGTCGTACGGCGCGATGCAGGTGCTGGTGGTGCGCGGATCGACATGCATCTTCATGCGGTCGTCCAGCACCAGCTGCACGCCCATCTGGCCGAGCAGCTCGATGAAGGTGGTGACGTCATGCAGATGCGGCACGTTGCCGATGCTGACCGGCTCATCGGCCAGCAGGCAGGCGGCGAGAATCGGCAGCACGGCGTTCTTGGCGCCGGAAATGCCGACCTCGCCATGAAGCGGCACACCGCCACTGATCAGGATCTTGGCCATCGGTTTCCTAAATTTGTGCGCTCCTCCATGAGCGCAAAGAAGAACCGGCATCCATGCCGGACTTTTCAATTCGAGCCAAAATCACCCTTGGCGCGCCGCGGCTTCCTCGGGTGTCAGGGTTTTCAGCGCCAGCGCGTGGATCGCGCCGCCCATCAGGTCGCCCAGCGTGGCATACACCAGCCGATGCCGCGCCAACGGCAACTTGCCGGCGAACTGGCTGGCCACCACGGTGGCCTCGAAATGCACGCCATCGGCGCCACTGACCACGGCCTGGGCACCGGGCAGGCCGTTTTCGATCATTGCCTGGATGCTGGCTGAGTCCATCGGGGGTGTTCCAATACGGGAGCTTGAGTCGGCAAAAACCTGGATTCAGCCGTTGCCGGAATCCATTGCGCTGACTTATGACGTTAAAATACGAATGTGCCATGGTAATGGAAATCCGCTGGCGCAGAAACGACAACGGTCCCAGATCAGCACAACCGGCGCCTCGTCGCCATGGCGTCAGCGGTACCTGATTCCTTCTTTCACCGAGCCTCCATGAACGCACGCATCGCCTCGCCAGCCCCGATCGACATGAGTCCGGACGCCATCACGCGCAGCGCGCGCACGGTGATTGCCACCGAAGCGGCCGCGGTGCATGCGCTGGAGCCGCGAATCGGGGCGGACTTCGTCGAGGCCTGCCGGCTGATCCTGGCCTGCAAGGGCCGTGTGGTGGTCAGCGGCATGGGCAAGTCCGGCCATGTGGCACGCAAGATCGCCGCCACCCTGGCCTCGACCGGCACGCCAGCGTTCTTCGTGCATCCGGGCGAAGCCAGCCACGGCGATCTGGGCATGATCCTGCCGCAGGACGTGGTGCTGGCGCTGTCCTACTCCGGCGAGACCGACGAGCTGCTGTTCATCCTGCCGGTGATCAAGCGCCAGGGCATCCCGCTGATCGCGATCACCGGCAAGCCCGGCTCTTCGCTGGCGAGCCAGGCTGACGTGCATCTGGATGGCAGCATTTCCAGCGAAGCCTGCCCGCTCGGCCTGGCGCCGACCACCAGCACCACCGTCGCGCTGGTGCTGGGCGATGCGCTGGCGATCGCGCTGCTGGAAGCGCGCGGCTTCACCTCGGACGATTTCGCCCGCTCGCACCCGGCCGGTGCGCTGGGCCGGCGCCTGCTGCTGCGCATCAGCGACGTGATGCACAGTGGCGACGACGTACCACGCGTCTCGCCGGACTCAGGCATCACGGCCGCGCTGGTCGAGATGACCCGCAAGCACCTGGGCATGACCGCCGTGGTCGACGCCGACCAGCGCCTGCTCGGCGTATTCACCGACGGCGACCTGCGTCGCGCGCTGGACGACGAGGGTGTGGACCTGCGCGGCGCCACCGTGGCCGAACTGATGACCCGCGGCCCCAAGACGATCGGCGCCGACAAGCTGGCTGCGGAAGCGGCGCAGCTGATGGAAAAGCACCAGATCCACGCCTTGCTGGTGGTCGACGATGAACAGCACGTGGTCGGTGCATTGAATATTCATGATCTGCTGCGGGCGCGTGTGGTCTGATCCCGATTCTGATTTGTCTCGACAAATCAGAAAAATCAAATACGCCGCTCTTGACTTGGCTTCCCCAGAACATCATTCCGTGCCCATCGACTACCTCGCCAATCTCTCGACTGACCTCCTAACCCGCGCCGCCAAGATCCGGCTGGCGGTGTTCGACGTGGACGGCACGCTGACCGACGGTCGCCTGTGGTACGGCGAAGACGGCCGCGAGACCAAGGTGTTCCACGTGCATGACGGGCTCGGCCTGAAGCGCCTGCAGGCGAACGGCGTGCAGGTCGCGCTGATCACCGCTCGGATCAGCCACCCGGTGGCACTGCGTGCCGAAGAGCTGGACATCGCCCACGTCTACCAGGGCCAGGGCGACAAGCGTGCCTGCCTGCAAGAACTGCTCGACGCGCTGCATCTGACACCCGAACAGGCCGCCTTCGTCGGCGACGACCTGCCCGACCTGCCGCCGATGCGTATAGCCGGACTGGCGGTGGCGGTGGCGAACGCGCATCCGTGGGTGACCGAGGCGGCGCACTGGCAGACCGCCAAGAGCGGCGGCATGGGTGCCGCGCGCGAAGTGTGCGATCTGATCCTGCACGCGCAGGGCAAGGACGATGCCGAGCGGGAGCGCTGGCAGTGAGCTTCCGCCTGTGGCTGCGCGACCGGCGCCTGCCGGCCGCAACCCTCGCCATCGCGCTGGCCGCGGGCGTGAGCCAGTTGCTGTTGTGGTGGCTGGGGCCGACTGCGCGAAGCAATGACTTTGTCGGGCCGCCACGCTCCGGTTACACACTGACCAATGCCAAGGTGATCGAATACAACGTCGACGGGGAACCCAGTTTCCGCCTGCAGGCGCCGCACCTGGAGCGCCGCGAGGGCGATGAATCGCTGTACCTCAATTCTCCGACCTTCCAGTTGCCCGCCAAGCAGGCTGGCGTGCCGGACTGGCAGGGCGAATCACTGTATGGCTGGGTCAACAAGGGCGGCACCCTGCTCAAGCTGCAGGGGCCGGTGTTCATGCACCGGCCGGCCTTCGGCACCACGCCGGCGACCGACATGCACACCTCCGAGGTGACGGCCTGGCCGAAGGAAAATCGCCTGGAAACCGCTGAGCCGGCACGGATCGAGCAGGGAGCCTCTACAATCAGCGGGGTCGGCATGCGTGCCAACCTCACCAACAAGCACCTGGAGTTGCTCGATGATGTCCACAGCACGTTCATGCCAGCCAAGCCGCGTCACTAAACTTGCGCTTCTGGGCCTGGGACTGGCCATGCTGCAGCCCGCGCTTGCGCGCCAGGACGATCGCCAGCAGCCGGCCAACATCACGGCGAAGTCGTTCGACGCCACCCAGCAGGCCAATGGCATCATTCACTACAAGAACAACGTGCTGCTCACCCAGGGCACGCTGAAGGCAACCGGCGCCCTCGCCACCGTCTATCTGGATGCGAACAACAGCGTCATGCGGGTCGTCATTACCGGCAGTCCGGCGCATATCGAGCAGCTCGACGACAACGGCAACCTGATGCAGGGCAACGCCGCCACGCTCGACTACGACAACGTCAAGCAGATCGCGGTGCTCACCGGCAACGCATCGGTCGACCAGAAAGGCCGTGGCAGCGCGAAAGGCGACCGGCTCACCTACAACACCCAGACCAGCCAGATGACCGGTGAAAGCAACGGCGACGGCCTGGTGCACATGACCTTCCTGCCCACGCCCAAGCCCGCCGGGGCAACGCCCGTCAAGGCCGCCGCGCCCGCACCGAGCCAGAGCAGTCCGGCACCGCAGGGACAACACTGACCAATGCTCTCCGCCGAAGGTCTGCAGAAAAGTTTCAAGGCGCGCCAGGTGGTGCGGGATTTCGGCTTCTCGATCCGCCAGGGTGAAGTCGTCGGCCTGCTCGGCCCCAACGGCGCCGGCAAGACCACCTGTTTCTACATGGTGGTCGGTCTGATCGAAGCCGATGCCGGCGTCATCAAGCTGGACAAGCAGGACATCACCGGCCTGCCGATGCACGCGCGCGCCAAGCTCGGCATCGGTTACCTGCCACAGGAAGCGTCGGTGTTCCGCCGGCTCAGCGTGGCCGACAACATCATGGCGGTACTGGAACTGCGCGACGGACTCAGCGCGCAACAGCGCAGCACCGAGCTGGAGAGCCTGCTCGACGAATTGAAGATCGCCCATATCGCCGGCCAGAAAGGCATCAGCCTGTCCGGCGGCGAGCGGCGCCGCGTGGAGATTGCCCGCGCGCTGGCCGCGCAGCCGCGCTACATGCTGCTGGACGAGCCCTTCGCCGGCGTCGATCCGATCTCGGTCGGCGAGATCCAGCGCATCGTGCGGCACCTGAAGGAACGTGGCATCGGCGTACTGATCACCGACCACAACGTGCGCGAGACGCTCGGCATCTGCGATCGTGCCTACATCCTCAACGATGGCGAAGTGCTGTCGCGCGGCACCCCGGCGCACATCCTCGCCGACGAGAAGGTGCGCGAGGTCTACCTCGGGCGCGAGTTCCGCCTCTGACAAGTTGTTGAAAGGGCTGTCCCGCCCTTTTCAACGCGCCAGGCCCGGCGCATCTCCGTACTTGGCTACGCGAACCATCCATGGCACGCATGGGCAGGGCATGTTCAATACCATGCCCATATAGCTGTCGTGGCTAGCTTGGATATGCCGTCTGGCTATGGCCGCATCTGCGGGCAAGCGTTAGGATGGCCGCGAGTTCCTTCGATCTGGCTGGCATGAAACCCGCACTGCAGTTTCGCCTCCATCAGCAATTGACCCTGACGCCTCAGCTGCAGCAGGCGATCCGTCTGTTGCAGCTGTCGCAGCTGGAGCTGGAAGCGGAGTTGCGCCAGATCGCCGAAAGCAATCCGCTGCTGGAATTCGCCGAGGAAGTCGAGGACGACGAAACGGTCGACAACGCCGACGCCGAAAGCGAATACCCGAGCGCAGAGAGCGTCGCCGCCACCAGCAGCAGCGAGCACGATGGCGACGACGGCAGCGACTGGGCCGATGGCGGCGGTGTGGCCGAAGCGCCGATCGACTTCTCCAGCAGCAGCGTCAGCAGCGGCTCCGGTTCGCGCAATGACGAAGACTTCGAGCCGCAGAACGCCGCGCCGGAAACCCTGCAGCAACATCTGCTGTGGCAACTCAACCTGGCCTCGTTCAACCCGCGCCAGCACCTGATCGCCACCGTGCTGATCGACGCACTGAATACCGCCGGCTACCTGGCCGAAGGACTGGAAGCGGTACTTGCCGCACTACCGGCCGATCTCAACGCCACTCTCGACGAAGTCGACGCTGTGCGCCGCCAGTTGCAGGGTTTCGACCCTGCCGGTGTGGGCAGCCTCGACCTGCGCGACTGCCTGCGCGTGCAACTGGAACAGTTCGACCCGGACACGCCGCAGCGCGAGCTGGCCCTGCGCATGGTCGACACCGAGTTGGAACTGCTCGCGCGCAACGACATTGCCCGGCTCGCGCGACGCCTGCGTGCCAGCGAGGACGATGTGGCTGCAGCGGCAGTGCTGATCCGCAGCCTCGATCCGCGCCCCGGCGCGGCACTCGATGCGACTCCGGTGGAATACGTCGCACCGGATGTCTACGCCGTGCGTGACGGCGGCCGCTGGCGAGTCAGCCTGAATCCGGACGCGCAACCGCGACTCGGTCTGAACCAGCATTACTGTGGCCTGATCGCCCGTGCCCGCGGTGAGGATGCCAGCTGGATGCGCGGTCAGCTGCAGGAAGCGCGCTGGCTGATCAAGAGCCTGGAATCGCGTGCCGAAACCCTGCTCAAGGTTGCCGATGCGATCGTGCGGCGGCAGAGCGCGTTCCTCGACTACGGCCCCGAAGCGATGCACCCGCTGGTGCTGCGCGAGGTGGCCGAGGAAGTGGGCATGCACGAATCCACCATCTCGCGCGTCACCACCCGCAAGTACCTGCATACACCGCGCGGCACGTTCGAACTGAAATACTTTTTTTCCAGCGGCGTCTCCACCGAGGACGGCGGCAGCGCGTCGGCCACCGCGATCCAGGCCATGCTGCGCAAGCTGATCGGCGCGGAGGATGCGCGCAAGCCACTGTCCGACCAGGCGATTGCCGAGGAGCTGCAGCGCAAGGGCATCCAGGTGGCCCGTCGCACCGTTGCCAAGTACCGCGAGGGGCTGCGCATTCCCACCTCCAGCGAACGTCAGCGCGCCAGCTGACCTGCGACGGAACATGCGCGGGAACTTGGTTATCCCAAAAACGTTCCCATACCTTGGTAGAGATGATTGACGATGTACCGCCGCCGCACCGGCTACGGTACGTCCATCCGCCGCGAAAAGCGGCACTGCACCACCAGAGGAGGCGCCCCATGCAATTCCAACTCAGCGGCCAGCAGATTGAAGTCACCCCGGCCCTGCGCGACCACGCCACCGCCAAGCTCGACCGCCTCACCCGCCTCGATGAAAAACTGATCAGTCTTGCGATCGTGCTGTCGGTCGACAAGCTCCAGCAACGCGCCGAGGGTACGTTGGGCGTGATCGGCGCCACCTTGCATGCCGAGGCCACCGAAGCCGACATGTACGCCTCCATCGATGTGCTGTTCGACAAGCTGGTCAACCAGTTGCGCAAGCATCGCGAAAAGGTCAGCGACAAGCACCAGCAGGAAGCGCGCGAGGCACGCCAGTACGGCTGATTCCAGCTGCGCTGCCATTCACGGCCCGCCCGATCCAGGCGGGCCGTTCTCGTTTCTGAACACGTGTGTCCGTCCAAGCTGGCACAATGCCGGTGTCATCGCCAAAGCCCACCCGGCGGTGCAAAGGATCTCTGCTTGGACCGGATCAGCGCACGACAACTCTACGACGGCGTCCACGAACGCATGGCCCTGCGCTGGATATCCGGCATGCGCGGGGAATCGCGGGTGATCGAACCCGCTACCGCGCAATCGCGCCGGCCGTCGCTGATCGGTTACCTCAACGTCATCTATCCGAACAAGATCCAGATCATCGGCACCGAGGAGCTGAACTTCCTCGACGGACTGGATTCACGCCAGCGCTGGGAAGTGATGCACAAGATCGCCGCCTACCAGCCGCTGGCGCTGATCGTGACCAAGGATCAATCGGTGCCCGCCGACCTGCGCGAGGTCGCCGAGGAAACCAACACGCCGCTGTGGATCAGCCCCAAGCGCGGCCACGAGTTGTTGACCTACATGCAGTACCACCTGGCACGCATGCTGGCGGCGAAGACCACCCTGCACGGCGTGTTCCTGGAGGTGTTCTCGATCGGTGTGCTGATCACTGGCGAAGCCGGTTCCGGCAAGAGCGAGCTGGCGCTGGAACTGATCAGCCGCGGCCATCGACTGGTCGCCGACGATGCCACCGAATTCACCCTGATCGCGCCGGACGTGATCGACGGCACCTGCCCCGAGTTGCTGCAGGACCTGCTGGAAGTGCGCGGCCTGGGTGTGCTCAACGTGCGCGAGATGTTTGGCCATATGTCGGTCAAGCCGTCCAAGTATCTGCGGCTGGTGATCCACCTGAAACCGATGCGTGACGGTGACGGCAATTCTGACAACAGCAGCGACGCGCTGACCCGCCTCACCGGGGACATCGGCCATCGCGAGATCTTTGACGTGCCGGTGCCGATGATCACCATCCC
Organism: uncultured Rhodanobacter sp.; assembly: GCA_966211915.1. GTDB lineage: Bacteria > Pseudomonadota > Gammaproteobacteria > Xanthomonadales > Rhodanobacteraceae > Rhodanobacter. Next base: position 25,802 of record CBIHNO010000015.1, on the reverse strand, counting down.
GGTGGCGCCGGGACGCAACCTTGCCGTGCTGGTCGAGGCCGCTGTGCGCAGTCACGCGCTGAAGAGCAAGGGCATCGATCCGGCACAGACCTTCATTGACCGGCAGGCGCACCAGCTGCGCCGGCTGCCTCCATGGTGAACGCATGAGCGATAACAACACTTTCCAGCTCAATTCGCTGGTCGATCCGCACGAGATCCACCTGATCGTGCTCACCGGCATGTCCGGCGGCGGCAAGACGGTGGCACTGCGCGCACTGGAAGATCTCGAGTTCTATTGCGTCGACAACCTGCCCTCGGTGTTGTTGCCGCAACTGGTCGATGCCGCCACCAGCGGCGACCGCCGCGGCCGGCCGCGACGCATCGCGGTCGGGGTGGACGTGCGCAACCGCGGCACCGATTTCACGCACATGCCGACCGTGCTGTCGGGGCTGGCCGCCGCCGGCGTGCAGGTGCATCTGATTTTTCTGGATTGCCGTGACGAAGTGCTGATCAAGCGCTATTCGGAAACCCGCCGCCGCCATCCACTGGCCATCCGTGGCGTGTCGCTGGCGGATGCGATCGTCGAAGAACGCAAACTGCTGCGTCCGCTGATGGCGATCGCCGAGAAAGTGATCGATTCCAGCGAGCTCAACGTGCATCAATTGCGTCGGCTGGTCGCCACCGGCTACGCGCAGGCCACCGAAGGGCTGACCTTGATGTTCCAGTCGTTCGCGTTCCGTCGCGGGCTGCCGCTGGACGCGGATTTCGTATTCGACGCGCGCTGCCTGCCGAATCCGCACTGGCAGGCGCATCTGCGCCCGCTGTCGGGCAAGGACGCGGCGGTCCGCGAGTTCCTCGACGCGGAACCTCTGGTTGGCGAATACTTCACCGACACCGCGTGCTGGCTGGATGCGTGGCTGCCGCGCTTCGAACAGGACGACCGCAGCTACGTGACGATCTCGATCGGCTGCACCGGCGGCCGACATCGCTCGGTCTATCTGGTCGAGAAGCTCGCCGCCTACTATCGCGATCGTCGCGAAGGCGTGCTCACTTTCCATCGCGAGCTCGAATGATGAACATGCATCTCGCAGACACCCGCGGCCACCGCACATGAGCGTCGGCGTGCTGCTGATGACCCACGAGGCGGTCGGCAAGGCGCTGATCTCCGCCGCGCATCACGTGATGCCGAAGCTGCCGTTGCGGGTGGCGGCGGTGGAAGTACCGCCGGAGTCCGACCCGGACGTGATGCGCACGCTCACCGCCCATCACGCGCGTGAACTCGATCAGGGCGACGGCGTGCTGATTCTGGCCGACCTGTACGGCGCGACGCCATGCAATATCGGGCTGTCGCTCAGCGCGCTCGGCGTGCATCTGCGCTGCGTCTCCGGTCTCAATCTGCCGATGCTGCTGCGCGTACTCAACTATGCGGAAAAACCACTGGACGAACTGGCCGAGATCGCGGCCAGCGGTGGCCGCGGAGGAATCTTCATCGATCATGCCTGACCTCAATAAATATGCTTGAGCAAGAGATTGTCATTTCCAACCGGCTGGGGCTGCATGCCCGCGCCTCGGCCAAACTGGTGCAACTGGTGCAGGGTTTCAAATCCACCGTGTGGCTGGTCAGCAGGGGCCGCGAGGTCAACGCGCAAAGCATCATGGGCGTGATGATGCTGGCCGCCGGCCTCGGCAGCCCGGTGACCATCCGCGCCGAGGGTCCGGACGAGGAAGCTGCGCTGACCGCAGTGGCCGCACTGTTCGAGCGCAAGTTCGACGAAGGAGCATGAAATGAGAGCGGGGAGCGGAAAACGGGGAACGGGGAATATGCGGGGCTGCGCAAGTGCGTCGCTCGTGGTCCCTTCGTGCCTCGTCCTGGTAGCCCTCCAGGGTGCATATGTTCCCTGTTCCCCGTTTCCCAGTCCCGGCTCAGCCAGGAGCCACCCATGAGGCATCTGCTCACCGGCACGATTGCAGCCCATGGCATGGCACTGGGCCGCGCCCGGCTGGTGCAGCCGAGTCGCTATATCGTGGACACGCGTCCGTTGGCCGAGGAGGAGATCGAGGGCGAGTTGCTGCTGCTGCATCGCGCCCTGGATACCGCGCGGCAGGAGTTGCGCGAGCTGCGCGGCAAGCTGCACGGCGCATTGGCACGCGAGGTCAACGAATTCATCGACGCGCACAGCCTGCTGCTGGACGACGCCGAATTGCTGCGCGGACTCGACGACCTGGTGCGGATCGGCCATTACCGACCCGGCGCGGCATTGAAAAAACAGCGCGATCGATTGTCCGCCGTGTTCGAGGCGATGGACGATCCGTACCTGCGCAGCCGCAAGGAGGACGTCGAGCAGGTGATCAACCGGGTGATCTCCGCGCTGCAGCGGCAGACCAGCCCGGAGGAACGCAAATTGGCCGCGCGCGTGGGCGAGATCCTGATCGCCGACAACATCGCACCGGGCGACATGGCCCAGCTGGCCGGCAACGGTCTGCTCGGCGTGGTCGCCAGTTCCGGCAGCGCGTATTCGCACAGCGCGATCCTGGCACGCAGCTTGGGCCTGCCGATGCTGGTCGGTACCCGCGATGCACTGTCGAACATCCACGACGACGACCTGATCCTGCTCGATGCCGAGCGCGGCGAGGCAATCGTGCATCCCGCCGCGCAGGATCTGTCGCGTTATCGCGCCTGGCAACGCGAGGCGGCGATCGAAGGCCGCCGTCTGGCCAAGCTGGCGAACGCACCCACGCGCACCCGTGACGGCATCGAGATCGGCCTGCTGGCGAACGCCGAGACCGCGGCCGACGTGGCGATGGCGCGCGCCCGTGGCGCCGACGGCGTCGGTCTGTACCGTACCGAATTCCTGTTCCTCAAGCACAAGGGCTTGCCGTCCGAAGACGAGCAGTTCATCGCCTATCGCGATCTGGTGATGGGCATGGGCGGCCTGCCGGTGACCATCCGCACGCTGGACCTGGGCGCCGACAAGGCCGACGCCGCCGGACTGTCGCTGCGCGGCGAGGACAACCCGGCGCTCGGTGTGCGCGGCGTGCGCCTGTCGCTGCGCTACCCCGCGGTGTTCACCACCCAGATCCGCGCGATCCTGCGCGCTGCCTGCTACGGCCCGGTGCGTGTGCTGGTACCGATGGTGACCCAGCCGGACGAGATGATCGCGGTGCGCACGCTGTTCAAGCTGGCGCGGCAGGACCTGAAACGCGAGAACATCGACCTGCCGGAGAAGCTGCCGCTGGGCGCGATGATCGAAGTGCCGGCGGCCGCGATCAACGTGCGCGCACTGCTCGAATATTCCGACTTCCTCGCCATCGGCACCAACGACCTGGCCCAGTACGTGCTCGCCGCTGACCGCGGCAACGACGCGCTGGAAAACATCTACAACCCGCTGCAGCCGGCGCTGCTGCGGTTGCTCTCGCACGTGATCAGCGCCGGCCGGCGCGCGAAGAAGCCGGTGAGCCTGTGCGGGGAGATCGCCGGCGACGTGAACTTCACCGCGTTGCTGCTGATGCTCGGCCTGTGCGAATTCAGCATGCACCCGAGTCAGATCCTGCATGTGCGCGACCGCCTCGCCACACTCGACCACGCCGACCTGCGCCGGCACGCCGCGCAGTTGCTGCGTGCGCATACCCACGAACAGGCCGAAGCGCTGTTGAACCGGATCGTGGGCGCGGCGGTGCCGGGCTAAAGCTTAAGTCCCCGCCACAGGTACAAGGGAAACCCATTCGCAGCCCACCGCGAGGCGACAGATCACTCCCCCAGCCACCTTCCATTGTCACGAATTATTTCGGTGCGCTTTACATATCCCGGCGCATTCTCATCGGTCGGGGGAAAGCAGTGGCGTGCACGTTCAGACCGCCCGGGACTTCAGCACGACAACTCCGTATATCTCATGAAACCGTTCAACGGCTATGGGGAGTGTCAACCATGAAAAAGCTACTTTTCGCTGGACTGCTGGGCGGGTTGCTGGGGGTATGCCTGATTCCCTCGCTCGCCATGGCGCAGAGCGCCTTCGACGGCACCTGGAAGATCGATCTGCATCGAGTGCAGATGCCGAAGAAGCCTGACGTCATCCTGCTGCAGAACGACATGTACCAGTGCAAGACCTGCGCCCCGGCGATCAGCGTCAAGGCCGACGGCGAGGATCAGAAAGTCACCGGTCATCCGTATTTCGACATGATCGCCATCAAGGTCGTCGACGATCACACCGTCCAGGAAACCGAGAAGAAAGCCGGCAAGGTCGTCTCGACCTCGACCACTACGGTTGCCGCCGACGGCAAGACCGCCAGCTTCGAGTTCACCGACAGCAGCAACAGCAATGCCGAACCGGTAACCGGCAACGGCACCATGACGCGCGTGGCGAAAGGCCCGGCCGGATCGCATGCCATTTCCGGCTCCTGGCGGACGACGACGGTCAACAACGTCTCCGACAACGGGCTGACGATGACCTACAAGGTGGAAGGCGACAGCCTGCACATGAGCAGCCCGACCGGGCAGTCCTACAGCGCGAAGCTGGATGGCACGGAAGCGCCGTACATGGGTGACCCGGGCACCACCAGCGTCTCGGTGAAGCAGCTCGGCAAGAACACCCTGCAGGAAACCGACAAGCGCGACGGCAAGGTGATCAGCGTTGCGAAAATGACTGTCGCGGCAGACGGCAAGAGCATGAGCATCGCGGTCGAGGACAAGCTGCACGGATCGAGCATGTCGTTCGTGGCGATGAAGGAATAGTCCCGACGCACAGGCCATGGATGGCCTGCTGCTGACCATTAGCTCAGCGACGACGATTTGTGGCGTGTGCGCTGTCGAGATCGGTGCCTTCCAGGAACGCATCCAGCAAGGCGCCGCGATATTTCTGCCGATGCAGCAGCAGCGAAAGTTTGCGCTGCAGGTCGAGGAACGGCGTCTTCAGTGCCTTCAACCGTCCGGTCGCCAACGCGTCAGTGACCGCCACGGCCGGCAGGCAGGCGATGCCGAGGCCAGCCACCACGGCCTGCTTGATCGCCTCGATCTGGTCGAGCTCAAGCACGGTTTCGCCGGGCGGCAATTGCGCCAGCACGCGTTCGCTGGTGGTGCGCGTGGCCGAGCCGGGTTCGCGCAGCACCCAGCGCGCGCCGGCGAAATCAGCGGGCTTCAGGCCACGCTTGCGCGCCAGCGGATGCTCCGGTGGCGCACATACCACCAGCAGGTCGTCACGCCACGGCCGCACTTCCAGCAGAGGGTGCGTTACAGGCCCTTCGACGCAACCGATATCCAGGCTGTGGTCGAGCATGCCGGCGGCAATCGCTTCGGTATTCGCCACGCGCAGACGGATCGCCACCTGAGGATGTGCCCGCACGAACGCGCCGAGCAGTTCGCCGACACGATAATTGCCGACCGTGTTGCTGGCGCCGATGCGCAGCTCGCCACTCAGTGCCGCACCGTCTTCGCTGCCGCGCCGGCCGAACTCGGCATGCCGCTCCAGCAGCTCCTGCGCCAGCGGCAGCAGTTCGCGACCGCGCGCATTCAGGCGCAGGCGGCCGCGCTCGCGTGCAAACACCGGCGCATCCAGCTGCCGTTCCATCTCCGCCAGCGCCATGCTGGCGGCCGGCTGGGTCAGGTGCAGCCGTTCGGCGGCGACGCGCACACTGCCGTGCAGCGCAATCTGCACGAACACATCGAGCTGGCGCGGGCTGATATTGATCATCAAGCTATTTTATACATCCGATCATATATTCCAAGTTTTACTGATTGATGCGCAAGCGGACAATGGCGACATTGCCGGAGCCCATGCATGACCGCGTCGTCCATCGCCACCCTTATTCACCCCACATGGCGCGACCGCGTCCCCGGCCTGCTGCTGGCGCTAGGCATCGGCCTGCTCGCCCTGCTGCTGGGGCATTGGGCGCCGCTGATCGGCGGCCCCGTGATCGGTATCGTGCTTGGCATCGTCGTGCGCAACCTGCTGTCACCGGGCGCGCGCTACACACCAGGCATCGCATTTGCCGGCAAGAAGATACTGCAGTGGTCGATCATCGCGCTGGGCTTCGGACTCAGTCTCGACCAGGTCGCCAAGACCGGCCTCGAATCGCTGTCGGTGACCCTGGTGACAATGACCGTGGCCTTCCTCGCCGCGTGGCTGCTCGGCCGCTGGCTCGGCGTGCACGACAAGCTGAAGATCCTGATCGGCGTGGGCACCGCAATTTGCGGCGGCTCGGCGATCGCCGCGGTCACACCGATCATTCGGCCGGATGACCATGACACCGCGTTTGCGATCTCCACCATCTTCCTGTTCAACCTGGTCGCGGTGCTGCTGTTCCCGTTGCTTGGCCACCTGATGCATCTATCCGACCTCGGCTTCGGCCTGTGGGCCGGCACCGCGATCAACGACACCTCGTCGGTGGTCGCCGCCGGCTACAGCTTCAGCAAGACCGCCGGCGACTACGCCACCATCGTCAAGCTGACCCGCGCCACCCTGATCATCCCGGTCTGCCTGGTGCTCGCCTTCGTCGTCGCCGCCCGCGAAAAACGCAAGCAGGCACAGGCCGGCAGCGTCGGCCACTTCAGCCTCGCCAGCATCTTCCCGTGGTTCATCCTGTGGTTCCTGGTCGCCTCGGCGCTGCGCACCACCGGCCTGATTCCGCTCGCCATCCAGCCAGCCATCCATACCTTGGCTGAGTTCCTGATCATCGTGGCGCTCACCGCGATCGGCCTGTCGGCGAACCTGCGCAAGATGGCCGCCAGCGGCGCGCGGCCGATCCTGCTGGGGCTGGGTGTGTGGATTGCGGTGGCGGTGAGCAGCCTGCTGGTGCAGTTGGTGATCGGGCAGCTCTGATACCCTGCGATCCAAGTCTGCTCGCGTCGAAGCGCAGGAACTTTGAAAACTTCTGGACGGTCCATTCATGGCCTTTGCCATAGGAAGGCCGCTAGTGAGAGTAGAAAGGGACAGGTCCGGCAATCTGCGGAAATCGGGGCACCGAGTTGCCGTGATGGTGGTAGTGATCAGTTGTCATCTTGGTTTATTGATGCTGTTGTTGCGACCAGCAATCAACACTCGGGACACAACTCCTTCAGCGAGGAGCAACTCTCCAGTGCTCAATCTGCGTTTCATCCAGCAGCCCCGACCGGCCTCTTTGCACTTGGCATTGCCGGCGTCTCAGCTGGTCGTGTCGACTCCAAACATTCATGGAATGCCATCAAGGAGGTCGCCGGAACCACCTCAGGTTCAGCGCGCCGCACTCGTTGTCGCGCCGCCATCCGAAACGCATTCAACCAGCACACCAACCACACCGAACCAATACGTGAGCAACGAAGCCTCCACCAGCGACGGAGGCTTTCAGGAACGGCTGAACAACGCGCTACATTCCTATGCTGTTCGCGGGGTGCCCGGCTCCGATACGCCTTACGTACCTGGGATCCATTTAGTCGATCCGATGAATCAGGGTATAGGCGCGGCGATGCGCAAGGTGCAACGTCTCTTTGGTGTTGCAAGTCGTCACTGTATCGATGTCGACGCATGGCGACAGCTCACTCCAAAGGAATTGAGTGCACGACATATATCGCCTGGCGACGTGGATAGAATTGACGAAAAATATGACTGCAACAGACCGCCGGGGCTGAGTTTCTAGTCTCCAAAGACAGCTCAAGCCTTCCCCTGCTCCACCAAGGTCAACGCCACCTTGTCACGCAGATACACCGGCAACGCCAACTCCGGTGCTTGCATATGGCCCGCCTTGAACTCGCGCAGCGCGAGCTCGGCGACATGCGCGGCTTGCGGATAGCGCATGCCATCCGCCGAATGCAGCGTGCCGGTGAGGCGCTGGCTCAGCACCGTGGCGTAGGTGGCCCAGCCACTGCCAACCACCTGCCATGCGGCGGCTTCCGGCAACTGCAGTGACTCGGCGGTACAGATGCGTTCGTCGTCCAGCGCGATCAGGCCGCCGTTGTCGTCGCGGCGATAGCAGGCGGCGTAGATCTCGCCCATGCGCGCGTCGATCACGGCAAGAATCGTGGTGCCCTCTTCTTCCGGTGCCTCCAGCGCCAGTGCGGCCAGCGAGGAGATGGTGATCACCGGCAGATCCAGCGCCAGCGCCATGCCCTGCGCCAGCGACACGCCGAGGCGCACGCCGGTGAACGCGCCGGGACCGCGGCCCACCGCGATCGCATCCAGCGCATGCCGACCGATGCCGGCTTCGGCCAGCAGCGCATCGGCCATCGGCAGGACCAGCTCGGTGTGCCGGCGCGGGGCGATCTCGCTGCGTGCGATCAGTTCGTCGCCGTGGATCAGGGCGACGGAGCAGGCTTCGGTGGCGGTTTCGATCGCGAGCAGGTTCATGATCGCTCCATGATAGCGGCTGGCGGTGCCGGCGGCTCGGTCGAGGTCGGCCCCATGGTCGTCGGCCCGGCCGTTATCGGCACGTACGCGTACCAGTCGATGCGGCGGGTCAGATACATCATCAGCGCCACCATCACCAGCAGCACCAGCGCACCGATCAGCAACGCGTACTGCTCGGCCGCAATCAGCCCGTACAGCATCGCGTAGATCAGCCCCAGCACGCCGCCCAGCAGCAGGCCGGCACGTCGCGCGTGCAGTACCGCCATCGCGTAACCGCCCACGATCAAGGCTACCGCGGCCGCGGCCAGCGCGTAGGCCGGGCCGAAACCGATCTGTTCGGACAACGCCAGCAGCACCACGTAGAACGTGGCCAGCGCCGCGCCGACCAGCAGGTATTGCACCGGATGCACGCGCAGCCGCTTGAGTATCTCGCACAGGAAGAACGCGACGAACGTCATCGCGATGAACAGCAGGCCGTATTTCCCCGCACGTACATTGCGCTGATACGCGTCGACCGGCTGGTACAGCTGCACGCCGAAGGTGGACGCCTGCAGCGCCTCCGCCACGCCATTGCCGCCATCGACCCAGTGCTGGCCGTAGCTGCGGTTGAGATCGAGCAGATGCCAGTGCGCGCTGAAACCCCTGGCATCGATCGCATGCTCCAGTGGCAGCGCCGCGCCGACGAAACTCGGATCGCGCCACGGCGCGCGCATCGTCACGTCGGTGCTGCGCGCCAGAGGCAGCAGCTGCAGCGATTCGGTGCCGGCCAGCTTGAGCGTGATCTCGACGTCGATCGGCTGATCGGCCAGCGCATCCAGGTCGATCGGCACCACCACGTTCGGCCACGGGCCGAGACGATCGGCCGACGAATCGAAGCGCGCCGGCTTGCCGTTGATGCGCAGCTCGCTCACCTCCTGCAGACCGCGCAGATCGCCGATCGGCAAGCGCAGCTCGGCCTTGCTGCCCTGCCACTGCGCGTTGCTGGCGCGGCGGAACTGGGCCAGATCCTGCGTCCGGAACAGCCCGTGCAACTTCACGGTGGAGACGAATACCGGCGCGGTATAGATGCCGTAGTTGCGCGTCTGCACCACCAGCGCCACATCCATCTTCAACTCGTCCGCCAGCATGCTCTCGCTGCCGGAGATCGTTTGCGGCGGCCGGATGTCCACCATCGCCAGCCGACTCAGCGTGGGCACCGTCAGCACCGGGCCGCCCAGCACCTGCTGGCCGCCCCAGCCCTGCGCGATCTGCGCAATCGCCGTCTCGCGCAGCTGCTGGCGCTCGCTCACCAGACCGCGCACCTGCATCAGCGGTATCGTCATCAGCAACGCCAGCACGCCGATGCCAAGCACCTTGGCCGTCAAGGTCTGAGTCCATGCACTCATCGGATCGCACTCCCTATGGATGGAGCGTCGATCACAGCAGCCGCACCGGCGGTGACGCGGGCAGCACCGGCCCGTCAGCGGGCGGCAAGATGGCCTGTCGCTGACCACGCAACTTCACGTCGCGGGCGCTGTCACTTTCCTGACAGGCGGTAGTGACATGCCCAGCCACCAACCCACGGGGAAGCGCGATGCGCACGATCACGAGGTTTCTGGCCCGCAACAAGGGCTTCATCACCTTCATGCTGTGCATGGTCATGTTCCGCAGCGCGGTGGCCGACTGGAACGTGGTGCCGACCGGTTCGATGCAGCCCACCATCGAGATCGGCGATCGCATCTTCGTCGACAAGGCGGCCTACGATCTCCGCTTGCCGCTGACCCATATCTCGCTGCTGCATCTGGCCGACCCGAAACGCGGCGACATCGTGGTACTGGATTCGCACGCCGCGAACGAACGATTGGTGAAGCGGGTGATCGGCATACCCGGCGACGAAGTGGCACTGCGCGACAACGTACTCATCATCAACGGCCGAGTTGCCAGCTACATCGCCAGCACACGTAGCGGCATCCACGACGACCTGCGGAATCCCGCCCGTTACGAAATCGAACGCTACGGCGACATGCGTCATGCGATACGGTTGTCGGTGAACTGGCCCAGCCCGGCCAGCAACTTCGGCCCGGTGAAAGTGCCGCCCGGCCAGTACCTGCTGCTGGGCGACGACCGCGACAACAGCTACGACTCGCGCTATCTCGGATTCTTCCCGCGCCGCGAAATCCTGGGCCGTTCCCGCTACGTCGTCGCGTCACTGGACCCGGATCACCACTACCGGCTGCGCACGCAGCGTTTCGGCAAGGCCCTGGACTGACGGTTCGCAACGCTCCGAATCTTGCGCGTGGGTCTTTTTGTGCCTAAGGCGGGATTAGAAGCACGACACGCGGCTCTTTTTGTCCCGAACCCGGCGCTCCGGATGCCGTGCGCGGATCTCTCCGCAGCACAGGCGGATATCCTCTCAGCGGCTGCTCTCCATCAAGGTCCCCTGATGAAATACGATCTGCCAGTCGCTGCCATGGCGCCGCCAGATCGTGCTGCGCCGGCTCAGCCGTTCCCCCTGCTCCAGGGTGTAAGTGAGCAGGTAGGTCTGCGGCCCGAGTTCGCGGCATTGGAAGTCGCGGGTGACCCAGCCGTGTTCGGCGGGATCAGGTGCACGCTGCTCGAGTACGTCGAGCACGTGCATGCGGCTGTAGCGGTTGCCGGAGGCGCCGATTTCCCAGAAGTCGTCGGCGGTCATGCGCTCGAAGTCGGCGCGAGTGCTGCCGAACTCGGGGCGGTGGAAGATCGGCTCGCGGCGGCGCAGCTCGTCGAGCACGCCGGTCAGTTCGGGAGCGGTAACGAGATCGGGTTCCATCGCCGCCATCCTCACATCCAGTGGCAGAGTCAGGCAGCCTTTCATGGATTCAGGCCGGCGGCTGCCACAGTTCGACGCGCGTGCCTTCGGGATCGACGATCCAGCCGAAACGGCCGAACTCGCTCTCTTCGATGCGCTCGTCCACTTCGATACCCTCGACACGAAGTTGCGCCAGCAACGCATCGAGATCATCGACGCGGAAGTTGAGCATGTACGGCTGCGCGCCGGTGCCGAAATAGGTGGTGTCGGCGGCGAACGGCGACCACAGCGTGTAGCCGGCGCGCTGTTCGTCTTCGTTGAAGCGCACGCCGCCCCACTTTTCGACCGTCAGTCCAAGGTGTTTCGCGTACCACGCCGACAGTGCGGCCGGGTCGCGTGATTTGAAGAAGATGCCGCCAAGTCCGGTCACTTTTGCCATGGTTCAATCCTCGCTGAAGTCGGCCCTCTCTCCCCCGTCGCAAGCGGCGCGGGCGGGGTATCCGAGGTTTCGAAGAATACCTGCACATCCGCCAGCTCACGCGTGCGTGGCATCGGCGGCAGGCTGGCCAGGAACAGCTTGCCATATCCCTTCGTGGTCAGCCGCGGGTCGCACAACACCAGCACGCCGCGGTCGTGCACGTCGCGGATCAGGCGACCGGCGCCCTGCTTCAGTGCAATCACCGCGCTGGGTACCTGCCAGCCCATGAACGCGTTGATGCCGGATTGTTCCAGCGCCTCCAGCCGCGCCATCAGCACCGGATCGTCGGGTGCTGCAAATGGCAGTTTGTCGATCACCACCACGCTGAGCGCCTCGCCGACCACGTCGACGCCTTCCCAGAAACTCGCCGCACCGAGCAGCACGCCGTGGCCGCTGGCGCGGAATTCCTCCAGAAGGCGCGGCCGCGGCGCAGTGCCCTGCACGAACAGCGGCCATGGCACCTTGTCCTGCAGCAATTCGGCCGCGCGACGCAGCGCACGATGCGAGGTGAACAGCAGGAACGCGCGTCCGTTCGAGGCGTGCAGCACCGGCAGCACCGACTCGATCACCTGCTCGGTGTAGTCGCGCCGGCCCTTGTCGAACATGTTCGGGTCGGTCAGGCCGGATGGCAGATAGCACAGCGCCTGCCGCGCATAGTCGAACGGACTTTCCAGGCTCAGCGTCTGCGGATCATCCAGCCCGAGCTGGCGCGCGAAGTGATCGAAGTTGCCGGCCACCGACAGCGTGGCCGAGGTGTGGATCCACGCCGCATGGGTGCGCTCGCGCAAGTCGCGCATCGGCACCGCCAGATCCAGCGGCGTGGCATACAGCGCGAAGCCGCGCGGAAAGGTTTCGTACCAGCGCACGTCACGATCGCCGTGCGACTCGACGATGCGCTCCAGCCGTTCGGTGAACAACTCGACGCGTTCGTGCAGGTTGGCAAAGCCGCGCGAACGCTCGGCCTGCGAAGCGAGCAGATCGGCCAGCGTGGCCAGCAGCTCGCGCAGATCGTGCAGTGACTCGCGCACGCCGGCACGATCGTCCAGTTGCTGGAACGCACCGCGCGACGGCAGCGCATCCATCGCCAGCCGCAGCTTGCGCAATGCATCCTGCAGTGCCTCCACCGGCTCCAGCAACAGGCCGATCGCGCCGGTGATGCCGCTGCATTCGGTCAGCGCGTCCTGCGCCAGTTCGGTCAGCTGGCGCGCGCTGATGCTCTGCGAGAAGAACTGCCCGGCCAGCTCGGGAATCTGGTGCGCCTCGTCCAGGATGAACGCTGCGGCACCCGGCAGGATTTCGCCGAAGCCTTCCTGTTTCAACGCGAGGTCGGCGAACAGCAGATGGTGATTGACCACCACCACGTCCGCCTCCATCGCTTCGCGGCGCGCCTTCACCACATGGCAGTCGTCGAAGAACGGGCACTCCACGCCGAGACAATTCTCCGGCGTGGAGGTAACACGCGGCCACAGCGGCGATTCCTCCGGCACCTCGGCCAGCTCCATCCGGTCGCCGCGACGCGTGCGCGCCGACCACGCGCGGATCGTGGCCAGCTGCGCGGCCTGCGTGCGTTCGTAAGTAGCCCCCTCACGCACGGCCTGATCGAGCCGGTACAGGCACAGGTAGTTCGCGCGCCCTTTCAGCAGTGCCGTCTTCAGGCGCGCACCGAGCACCGAACGCACCTTCGGCAGATCCCGGAAATACAGCTGGTCCTGCAGCGTCTTGGTGCCGGTGGAGATGATCACCCGCTCGCCCGACAGCAGGGCCGGCACCAGGTACGCGAAGGTCTTGCCGGTGCCGGTGCCGGCCTCGGAAATCAGCGTGTCGCGTCCGGCGATGGCGCGCTGCACCGCGCGCGCCATCGCCTGCTGCGCCAAACGCGGCGCGAAGTTCGGCAGTTCGCGCGCGAACGGGCCATCGGCACCGAGCAGGGCGCCGATGTCGTCGGACTCGGTGTCATCGAGGTCGGTCATCCGCCAAGTATGGCCGAGCGGATCGGTATGGCAAAACGGCTTCCGCAAGACGTTGCCACTGGCATGCATGACGGCAAAGGTTCACCATGCCGGCACCACCACAGGGGAACGCATCATGACGACCGAACTGAGCATGTTGTGCTGGAGTGTTGTGCTGGGACTGCTGCAGATCGCGATCGCCGCGACCTGTTCGGTCGGTCAACGCGGACTGGGCTGGGCCGCAGGAGCGCGCGACGCGGTACTGCCACCGCTCACCGGCATCGGTGGCCGACTCGATCGTGCCCGCGCCAACTTCCTGGAAACCTTCCCGCTGTTCCTCGCCGTCGTACTGGCCGCCCACCTGCTGCAGCGTCACGACAGCATGACCGTGCTCGGCGCGCAGCTGTATTTCTGGGCACGGCTGGTCTACGTGCCGCTATACGCACTCGGTATTCCCTACGTGCGCACCCTGACCTGGGCAGTGAGCATCGTCGGCATCGTGCTGTTGCTGGTGGCGTTGTTCTGAAGCGCTCCCTGACTCAAGCGCTGGCCGTCCGGAGGAAAAATGATCCCTGTCCTGAACTTCAGTGACTACATCATCATCGCGGTACTGATTGGACTTTTCGGTGGCGGCACGCGGTATGCCCTCGGACGGCAGGACCCCCTTGGCAAACTCAATGCGCGAAAACTCGATGCCCTCATCAAGCATTTCAACATTCCTGCACCAACCATCAGCACCCTGGGAGCACTGTCGCCCGAGGTTCGAAAACTTGCAGGCGAAGGCCGCACGCTGGACGCGATCAAGGCATACCGCGCGGAAACCGGCGCTGGCCTGAAAGAAGCGAAGATCGCTGTCGATGACTACTTGATCCAGACTCGCGCAACCGCATCCCACTGAATCCGGCAGCGGATCTCGACACGCCCAGGCAACAACTGACGCGCACTGAGACCACCCTCCTCACAGGCTCACCCCCGGCAGCATTGGGGTCAATACCGCGGCACGCCCGCCTTGTGGCACCGCTGCACCCACTTGCGCGCGGTATCCGCGCCGGCCTCGTCGCCGGCCTGCAGGCGCATCTCGACGATGGTCTGCCAGTTGCGTGCGCACAGCGGTCCGAGCTTGGGACCAAGCGACCACGACTGGTGGGCGAGTCTTTCCGCCATGGCGAAATCCTTCAGGCGGATCGCAATCTCGGCGCGATCCTGCAGCATGTCGGGAGAGTCCGGCCTGAGTTTGAGCGCCTGGTCGAGCTTGCCTGCCGCATCCGCATAACGACCGGTCTGTTCGTCGTTCTTTGCCATGTCCTGCAAGGCAGCGACGCCGGGATCGCGCAGCGGGTTGACGTCGATGACGGATTTTTCCCGATCGCCGGCGGCACGGATCGCACCGACCATGTCATGGTCCGGCACCACGGCCTGCTTGACCGGTGTCGGCGCCGTTTCGAACAGACTGCAGCCACCCAGCAGCGTGGCGGCCAACAGAAAGGACAATACGGACAGGCGCTTGAACGAAAACAACATGATCAGTTCCGGATGGGGGTGTCGGTGGCTGCAGGTGCGACACTGCTGGCGGGTGCGGAATTATCGCCGCCGCCGAACAGACTTTGCACGCCTTGCCAGAAGCAGCCTTCGGTATCGGTCGACAAGCTGCCGGCGACGACAGGGAACTGGCGTGCGCCTTCGCACTGCGGCTCGGTGCGCTTGCCGTCGGCCGGATTGATCCAGGCCATCTCCAGACCGTCGCCCGGTGCGGCAGACAGCGGCTGGGTCGGCAGCTTGGCGAACAGGTCGCGCCAGGCGCGCAGCGCGCCGGTGGCGCCGAACAGGCCGGTCGACTTGTTGTCGTCGCGCCCCATCCAGAACACCGCCAGATGCTCGCCGGTGAAGCCGGCGAACCAGCTGTCGCGGGTGTCGTTGCTGGTGCCGGTCTTGCCGGCCGCATGCAGCCACGCCAGCCCGGAATTACCGATTGAGCTGGCGGTGCCGCGCAGCGCCACCTGCTGCATCGCCCACGTGGTCAGCCGCACCGCTTCCTGGTATTCACCATTGCCGCCCTGCACCTGGTAGCGCTTGATCGTGCGGCCGTTGCCGTCGACCACGCCGCGCACTGCCACCAGCGGCAGCGCATGACCGTCGGCGGCCAGGTATTGATAGAGCTGCGCCAGCTGCAGCGGCGCCAGGTCGACCGCGCCGATCAACAACGACGGACTGGGATTGACGTCGGTGAGGCCGAATGATTCGAGGAACGACTTGATCCGCGGCAGCCCCACTTGCAGCCCCATGTGGATGGTGGCGAGGTTCCACGAATTGACCAGTGCGTCGACCATCGGCAGCTGGCCGTGACTCTGCTTGTCGTCGTTCTGCGGCGTCCACATGCTGCCGTCCGGCTCGCGCATGCTGATCGGGCTGTCGTCGAGCATGCTGGCCAGGTTCCAGCGCTCGGGCTGGGTCAGCGCAACCAGGTAGACGAACGGCTTGATGGTGGACCCGATCGGCCGGCGCGCATCGAGCGCACGGTTGAAGCCCTGATCACCGGGAATCTTGCTGCCGACCACGGCCAGCACGCTGCCGGTCTGCGCATTGGTCACCACCGCCGCCGCCTGCAACGGATCGGCGCGCTTGCCGAGGCTCTTCATGGTCTCGGCGATTGCCTGCTCGGTGTACAGCTGCGCGGCCGGGTCGAGCGTGGTGAATACCGACAGATTGCCTTGGCTCAGGGTCTCATCGTCGAAGTCGGCGGTGATCTGGGTGCGCACCAGCTGCATGAAGGCGGGGAAGCGGTTGTGCGGCAACTGGCCGTTGCTGACAATGTCCAGCGGCGCGGCCTGCGCCGCGTTGAGCTGCGCGGCGCTGAGCAGGCCGGTGGTGGCGAATTCCTGCAGCACCAAGTTGCGCCGGGTCAATGCACGCTCCGGCGAGCGGCGTGGGTCGTAATAGCTCGGCCCCTTCACCATGCCGACCAGCAGCGCGATCTCCTGCGGACGCAGGTCTTCCAGCCGGCGCCCGAAGTAGAACTCGGATGCCGCCGCAAAACCGTGTACCGCCTGGTCGCCCTGCTGACCAAGGAAGACGTCGTTGACGTAGGCCTCGAGAATCCGCCCCTTGCTGTAATGCGCCTCCAGCAGCAGCGACATCAGCGCTTCGTTGATCTTGCGCGTGAAATTCTGGTCGCGGCTGAGGAACAGGTTGCGTACGAGCTGCTGGGTCAGCGTGGAGCCGCCCTGCACGGTATGCCCGGCCCGCAGGTTGGCGAACGCGGCGCGCGCGATCGCGCTGAAGTCGATGCCGATGTGGTGCTTGAAATCGCGATCCTCGACCGCCTGCAGGCCGTTCACCAGCAGTGGCGGCACGTCGGCCAGATGCACGAAGCGACGCTCTTCCTGGCTGGCGCCGTACAACGTGGCGATGCGCGCCGGATCCAGATGCGCCAGCGCCAGCTTCTTGTCGGTGGCGGCGTCCTGGACGGACTGCACGGTGCCCTTGCCGAGGGTGACGCGAATGCGCTTCGGCAACTCGCCGCCGTCGGGCCCGGCGTAGCCGCGCGAGGTGATCGTGTAGCGCGTACCCTGCTTCACCCAGCTGCCGGCGACTTGGCCGTGGCCGTCATTGCTGTAGCCGGCAAAGGTCAGTTCCAGCTCCAGCGCGGCCGGCGTCATCGGCATGTCGGCGGCCAGCGGCAGCGGTCGCGCGTAGACGCGGGTGGGCACCGCGAACACCAGATCGTTGAAGCGATCCTGCACGCGCTTGTTCAGCACCAGCGTGTACGGCAGCACGAAGCCGAACAACAGACCCATGCCGATCCAGAACGGGATGCGCAGCCACGGCCAGCAGTGGCGCGCGAGCGAACGAAGACGATTCAAGAAGTCCAACGTGGGGGAATCCGGCAATCAAGTGGTTCGATCATAGGGCCTGCTACCCGGCGCGCATATGAACGCGGCGGCCGGTTTGGTGGCGGAATGCGGGCAATGCGGCCGGATCGGTCGGTCAAGGGCTGTGCGCCCCTAACCGGGTGACACCCACATCGATGCTTCCGGCCGGAACGGCCGTGGGCGGATTCCGAGCAGCCGCTGCAATTCGCCATTGTCGGCGATCAGGTCGCTGTCCAGCCGGCTCAGCGGTCCGCGCAACGGCGGCAGTGCGCGCTGCCCCAGCCGCAGCAGCCACGCCGGCAGCGGCAGCGGCACGGTGGCCTGCGGCAGGCTGCGACGTACGCGCGCGAACATCTCGCGAGCCGGCAGGCGTTCGCCGCCGCCGATCGGCAGAATCCGACCCGATGTGGCCGGACAATCCAGCGCCGCCATGACGGTTTGCGCAATATCGTCCGCGTGCACCGGCTGGCGCAGGCCGCGGCCGGCCGGCAACGGAAACAGGCGCAGGCGCAGCGCGCGCCGTGCGATCGGGGTGAGGCTTTTATCCAGCCCGGCGCCATAGACCAGGGTCGGCCGCAACACCGTCCAGGCACAACCGTGACGGGCACACGCCGCGGCCAGCGCCGTCTCGCCCTCATGCAACTGGCGCGCGATCTCGCGCTCGGCCGGTACGCTGGAATCGCGCTTGGTTTCGGCACTCATCGAACTGGTGGCGATCACCCGCGGCGCGTCGGCCAAACGGGTCTGCGCCAGCCAGTCGGCCAACTCCTGCAGGGGACCGAAACTGATAATCGCCGACAACGGCGGCAATGCCGGCACGTCGGTGGGCAATGCGCCTTGCAGCCAGCTCACTCCGGCTTGCGCCGGCCGCGGATGCCGGCTCAACGCCAGCACCGGCTCGCCACTGGCCAGCAGGCGCGGCAGCAGGAAGTGGCCGATCTGACTGCTGCCGCCGAACACCAGTACCGTCATGCAGCGCTCACTGGCTGCCCTGCAGGCGCGCGGTCAGATCGAGGACGCGCGGATGATTCGGTGCCAGCTTGCGGGCATGATCCAGCGACTGGCCGGCGTCGACACGATCACCACGCGCGAGCTGCTGCTCGGCCTGATCGAGCCATGCGCTGGCCAGCCGATCGCTCAACGCACTCTGCGCCGCATCGCCCGGCGCGAGCTCGGCGAGGTTGGCCAGCATGTCGTCCGCCTGCTTCAGCTTGCCGGCGGCGAGTGCCTGGTTGAACTGCTGCTCGACCTGACCGGGCAATGCCTGCAGACCGTGCAGCGCCGCGTCGTTGTTGCCGTCGATCGCCAGCGCACTGCGATACAGGTCGTACGCGCTGTCGCCGGGCGGCATCATGATGTCGCCGTTCTTCGTGGCCACCTGCGCGCGCTGCACAAGTCGCGCCACCGCGGCGCTTTGCTGCGGCGACAGCGCCGCAGGCGCGGGTGGTGCCTCGCTATCGTCCGCCGCCGTAGCCGTCGCCGGCTGCGATGCCGCGCTGGCCAAACGTGCGCGTGCGGCAGCGAGATCAGCCGACTTCGGCGCCAGTATTGCGGCCTGATCGAGCAGCCTGGTTGCCTGCGCGGTGTCGCCGGCATCGATCGCGGCATTCGCCTGCACCGTCATCGCCTGCGCCACCTTGCCGAGGCCGGCCTTGGCCTGCGCATTGTCCGGATCGAGCTTGAGTGCAGCCTGGAAATAAGCCAGCGCGGTGTCGTCACCGGTGCCGCCGATACGACCGGCACGCAAGGCGTCCTGGCCCTGCTTGAGGGTCGCTTCCAGCGCACTGTTGTCCTGCTTGCGTGTCTGCGCCTGCAAGGCGCGCAGCGCCGGCAATGCACCGTTGTTCGGCTGCAGTGCCGCGAGCTGTTCGATGCTGGCGTTTGCTGCGTCAATGTCCTTCGCGTCGAATGCCTTGCGCGCCTGCACCGCGAGTGCGTTGCCGACCTGATCGAGTCCGTGTGTCGCCACCGCGTTGCCGGGATCGGTGCGCAACACGCGCTGATACAATGCACCGGCACCATCAACACCATCCAGCTTGCCGGCAGCGAGTGCCTGCTGGGCCTGGTCGACCAGGTCCACCGTCTGCACCTGCGACGCGTGGGCGCTGCTGATCGCGCGGTCCAGCCGGTCGATGTCGCTGCCGCCGCCGAGCAGTTCGCGGGCGATTGCCGCCTGCTGGGTGGCCTGGTCGAGATGACCGGCTTGCAGCGCGGCATCGGCCTGCGCCAGCTCGGCCTGACCCACCTGGCGCAAACCCTCACGGGCACGGTCGTTGTCCGGCTCCAGCGCCGCCGCAGCCTGGAACAGTTCGCGTGCACTGGTGCCGTCCTGGCCGTCCAGACGGCCATCCTGCAAGGCCTGCTGCGCCTGTGTAAGCACCGTATTGAAGTCGGTGCGCGGCAACATGCTGCGCAGGCGATTCTGGTTGAGCCAGAGTGCGCCGAACACGGCGATCACCAGCAACAGCAGTAGCGGAACCAGCCAGCCGCGGCGGCCACTGTGGCGTGGCGGCGCAGCCGTCCTTCCACGCGGATGGCGCGGTTCGACCGACACCTGCGGCAGGCCATCGCCGGACGGTGCCCGCGGAGGCGCATCCAGGCGATCGAGATCACCCAGGGTGGGCTCGGTGCGCGTGGGTGGATGTGCGTCGTGCTGGTCTCGGCGTCCGCTCATGATCCGTGGCTGTGCAGGCTGTCGCTGCAGCTTAACATCGGGCTGCGCGCTACCTTGCCCGTGCCAGACCGGCATTGCGGGGTCATTCAGCCGACGCCGACCCGGCGCACGTCGATCACGTTCGGCAACGCCAGCAGTTTGCCGAGCAGGGTCGACAGTTGTTCGAAATCGCGCACGCGCAGGGTGAAGCGCATCTCCACCTCACCGGTATGCGCGAACAGGCGGCTGGAGGAAGCGATGATGTGCGTGCCGGCGTTGCTGATGACGCTGGTGACGTCCTTCTGCAGGCCCTTGCGGTCATAGCCACGCAGTTCGATATCCACCTCGTACGCCTGCGCTGCCGCGTTGCCCCAGTTCACCTCGATCACCCGATCCGGATCGCGCCGCGCCAGGCGCGCCAGGCTGCCGCAATCGGCACGGTGCACCGACACGCCACGCCCCTTGGTGATGAAGCCACGCACGGCATCGCCGGGCAGCGGCTGGCAGCAGCGCGCCAGCGTGGTCAGCAGGTTGCCGATGCCCTCGATGCTGAGTGCACTGTGATCGAGCGTGACCGGTCGTGCCGTCACGGGCGGCGCTGGCGGTGCCGGCGGCTGTGCGGCCTCCTGTACCACGCGGGCGATCTGGCCGGGCGTGATCTCGCCCAGCGCCAGCGCGATCAGCAGCTCGTCGTGGGTCTGCAGGTGGAATTGTGCAGGCAGCTTGCTCACGTCCGCGCCCGACAGTCCCAGCCGCTTCAGCTCGCGCTCGAACATGGCGTGGCCGACCGTGAGGTTCGCGTCGTGGGCGATCCGGCGGAACCACGCGCGCACCTTGTCCTTCGCCCGCGAGGTGTTGAGGTAACCGTGGTGCGGCGACAGCCAGTCGCGGCTGGGCTCGCCCAGCTTGGCGGTGAGGATTTCCACGCGGTCGCCACTCTGCGGCTGGAACGTCAGCGGCACGATGCGGCCGTTGACCTTGGCGCCGCGGCAACGATGGCCGACCTCGGTATGCACCAGGTAGGCAAAATCCAGCACGGTCGAACCGCGCGCCAGATCGAACACCTCGCCCTTGGGCGTCAGCAGGTAGACGCGGTCTTCCAGCAGCTCGGTGTGCAGCTCGGCGGCCAGCGCGCTGTCGTCGCCACGCGGTTCCAGCAGTTTGCGCATCCAGGCGATCTTCGCCTCGAACTCGGCATCGCTGCTGCCGCCTTCCTTGTAACGCCAGTGCGCGGCCACGCCGAGTTCATTCGCGCGATGCATCTCGTGGGTGCGGATCTGCACTTCGAGCGTCTTGCCCTCCGGCCCCAGCACGGCGGTGTGCAACGACTGATAGCCGTTCGCCTTGGGTCGCGCGATGTAGTCGTCGAACTCGCCCGGCAGATGCGGCCAGCGCGCATGCACCACGCCCAGTGCGGCGTAGCAGTCGGTGATGTTGTCGACCAGCACGCGTACCGCGCGAATGTCGTACATGTCGGAGAAGTCCAGCGACTTGCGCTGCATCTTCTTCCAGATCGAATAGATGTGCTTGGGCCGCCCGGCCAGTTCGGCATGGATGCCGGCCGCGGCGAGCGAGCGCTGCAACTCGTCCAGCGATTCGCGGATGAAACTTTCGCGGTCACTGCGCCGCTCGTCGAGCAACTTGGCGATGCGGCGATAGATGTCCGGCTGCAGGAAGCGGAACGCCAGATCCTCCAGCTCCCACTTCAACTGCCAGATGCCGAGCCGGTTCGCGAGCGGCGCATGGATGTCGCGGGTCAGCCGCGCCAGTGCGGTCGCCTGTTCCAGCGGGAGCGACGCTGCCGCACGCATCCGCGCCAGTTGCCGTGCCAGCAGCACGAACACCACGCGCAGATCGCGCACGATCGCCAGCAGCAGGCGGCGCAAGCCTTCGGCTGCACCTTCCGGTGCCCGCTGCGCGTGCAGGGCCCATACCTGTTCGGCCGCCTGCTGGCCGCCGACCAGTCGCTGCAGTTCCGCCGGCAACTTCGCACCCTGCGTCTTCCACAATGCCGGGTCGACCCGTGCAAGTTCGAACCACAACGCCGCCGCCTGGGTCTGCGCGTCGCAACCGAGCATGCCGAGCAGATCAAGCACATCGGCACACTCGGCCTCGGGAACCGGATGCGCCGCGCAGGCCTGCAACGCCTCGGCCAGCACCGGCGGCAGCGTGCCGGCGCGATCGCGCCAGGGCTGCAGGCTGGGGGATGTGATGGGCGGAGGCATGCGAAGGGACGTCCGGTTACGGACGTCCATGGTAGCCGCAGTGCCTGCGTTTTCCGCGATCATTCGCGCGGCATCCCCCGCGGATTTCCGCTCAGCCCAGCGCCGCCAGCGCCTTCGCCAGCCGCTTCGCCGAGACCGGTTCGGCGGTCTTCAGTTCCTGCGCGAACAGTGATACGCGCCATTCCTCGATCAGCCAGCGCAGCTCGGCCAGATCCGCCGCATCGGCGCCGGCAGCGCGTTGCTGCAGGTACGCGCGCCAATACGGCATCACTTGCAGCATGCGCTGCTGATCCTTCGCCGGATCCTGGCGAAGGCGCTCGCCGCGCAAGCGCATCGCCTTGAGGTAACGCGGGTAATGCCCCAGCCGCGTCGCCAATAGCTCACGCAGGAAGCCCTGCGTCAGCAGCGCGTCGAATTGTTCGCGCAAGTCGTCGTAGCTGGCACGCGCAAAACCCATCAAGGGTGGCTGCAGCCACGGTTTCAGATCCGCCTGCGCTTCGATGATGGGTTCGGCCAGCTTCAATCGCTCAACGCCGGCGCCGAACAGCTCGCGCGAAAAACGGGTGCGCAGCTTCTCGAACGCGCCGGCCGTGCGCACGTCCAGCTCATGCTGTTCGAGCAGATCGCCGAAGCCGCCTTCAAGCAGGTCTTCGCGGAGTCCCTCAACGCCACCGAGCGGCGCATATTTCAGTGCCAGTGCGTTGCCGATCGGCAGCCGCCGACGCGCCTGTTTCGCGTCGCTGGCAAGCGCATTGCGCAGCAGCCGTACTACGCCTTGCCGGTGCGCCGCGCGCGCCTCGTCGCTGCGTTCGAACACGCGCAACGCCACTGTCTCGCCCAGATCGACCAGCGCCGGAAACGCCATCAGGCCGCCGTCGGAACGCACCTGTGCTGGGATTTCCTCGAAATCCCAGCTGGCCACTTCCTCACGAGTCAGCTCGATGTCGGTCTTGCGTGAAAACGCTTCGCGCGCCTGACCTTCCCACTGTCCGCGCAGCGCGGCGAGGTCGCGGCCGCTAGACAGGGTTTTGCCATCCTCATCATGAAGCCGGTATCGCATACGGAAATGCGGCGGTAGCTCGACAGCGGAAAATTCCGCTGCGGCAATGTCGACGCCAGTGGCACGCTTGAGGAACATCGCCAGAGTTTTCGTGAGTGGCTCGTCGCGCGGCGACTCCGCCTCGACGAACGCGCGCGCGAAATCCGGCGCCGGGACGAAGTTGCGCCGCAGTGTCTTCGGCAGACCACGGATCAGTTCGGCCACTTTCTCGCCCAGCAGGCCAGGCACCAGCCATTCGCAGCGCGCGGGCGGCAGCGCGTTCAACATCGCCAGCGGCAGATGCAAGGTGACGCCGTCGGCTTCGTCGCCCGGTACGAAGCGATATTCCAACTTGTACCTTTGCGGCGGAATTTCGAGCGCGGCAGGAAACGCCTTCGCATCCAACCCCGCACCACCGACCATCACGTCGTCCAGTGACCAGCGCAACGCCGCCTGCTCGGCCGGGCGCGCCTTGCGATACCACGCATTCAGTGCTCGGCTGCTGGCGATCTCTTCGGGCAGCTTGCCATCGAAGAACGCGACCAGATCGTCCTCGTGACGGATCAGTCCTTCGCGACGCTGCTTCGCCTCGATGCCGAGCGCCTCTTCCAGCACGCGCTGGTTCGCGCGCACGAAGTCGGCTCTGCTCTCGATGTCGCCACGGACCAGTGCCTCGCGCAGGAAGATCGCGTGCGCCAGCGCCGGGTCCTGCTGCTGGAACGTCACCGGACGTTTCTCCACCAACACCAGACCGAACAGGCTGACCTGCTCGTACGCCACCACGCAGCCGCGCTTCTTCGACCAGTGCGCCTCGCGACAACTCATGCGCAGGAGATGCGCCGCCTGCTGTTCGATCCACAGTGGCTCGACCCGCGCATTCGCCATGCCCCACACGCGACCGCCCACATCGAGGATCTGCGCGGAGAAGATCCAGTTCGGTGGCGCCTTGGACAATGCCGAGCCGGGGAATACGTGGAATTTGCGCTCGCGCGTGCTCTGGTACACGCCCTTTTCATCCTTGCGGCCAACCTGGGTGGGCAAGCCGGCGAGCAGGGAACGGTGCACCGCTTCAAAAAGACGCGAAGCGTCTTTTTCATCAATAGCCTGCTCTTCGCGTTCGCCTCCTCTCCCCTTGAGGGAGAGGATTGAGGAGAGGGGTGGGTGCTCGCGAGAGCGCTCATGCGAAGCGCGCTTGTTATTTCCGCTGCTGCGCGAGATTGACCCCTCACCCCGACCCTCTCCCTCAAGGGGAGAGGGGGAAAGTGCATCCAGCTTCCAGCCCAGCTCGGCCACCACCAGCAACAGCTGCCGATGCAGCTCACGCCACTCGCGCATGCGCATGAAGCTGAGGAAATGCCGCGAGCACCAGTCGCGCAGCTTCGACTGGGTCAGCTCTTCGTGCGCGTCGTGATACGCGCGCCACAGGTTCAGCACACCGACGAAATCGGATTTCGGATCGGCGAACACCGCATGCGCGGCATCGGCCTGTTGGCGCGCATCGGAGGGGCGTTCGCGCGGGTCCTGGATACTGAGGAACGACACGATGGTGAGCAGCTCGCGCAGCGAATGCAGCTTCTCGCCCTCGACCAGCATGCGCGCCAGTTGCACGTCGATCGGCAGCCGCGCCAGCGTGCGGCCAATCGCGGTGAGCTTGCGTGCGTCGTCAATCGCCGAAATCTCGGCGAGGCGGCGGTAGCCGTCCGCCACTACGCGAGGGTCCGGCGCTTCCAGAAACGGAAACGCCTCCACGTCACCCAGCTGCAGCGCCAGCATGCGCAGGATCACGTTGGCCAGCGACGAGCGCAGCAGCTCCGGATCGGTGAACGCGGCACGGCTGGCGAAATCGGCTTCGTCGTAGAGGCGATAGCAGATGCCCGCGCCCACACGCCCGCAGCGGCCCTTGCGCTGATCGGCGGCGGCCTGTGAGATCGGCTCCACATGCAGCCGCTCGAGCTGGCTGCGCTGGCTGTAGCGCTTCACCCGTGCGGTGCCGGTGTCGATCACGTAGCGAATGCGCGGTACGGTGAGCGAGGTCTCGGCCACGTTGGTCGCCAGCACCACGCGGCGCTTGATACCGGGCTTGAACACGCGATCCTGGTCACCGGCGGAAAGCCGCGCGTACAGCGGCATGATCTCGGTCTCGCGGTATTGCCGCCGCGACAGCAGCTGATGCGCGTCGCGGATCTCGCGTTCGCCGGGCAGGAAGATCAGCACGTCAGCGCGCGGATCGTCGTGGCTGATTTCATCGAGCACCGCGGCGATGTGTTCAGCGCTGCCCTGCTGCATGTCCTTGCTGCGACCCTGCCGCGCGGCGACTTCGTCCAGCGAGCGCCAGCGCAATTCGACCGGATACGCGCGCCCTTCCACCTCCACTACCGGCGCACCATCGAAATGCTCGGCGAAACGCGCGGTGTCGATCGTCGCCGAGGTGACGATGATCTTCAGCTCCGGCCGCTTCAGTGCCAGCTGCTTCAGATAGCCGAGCAGGAAGTCGATGTTGAGGCTGCGCTCGTGCGCCTCGTCGATGATGA
>CBIHNO010000014.1:0-92794 GCA_966211915.1 uncultured Rhodanobacter sp. | reverse complement strand
GTCGCCGAGCTCCTTCTGGATCGCCTTCATCTGCTCGTTGAGATAGTACTCGCGCTGGCTCTTCTCCATCTGCGACTTGACCCGGCCGCGGATGCGCTTCTCGACCTGCTGCAGGTCCATCTCGCCATCGACCAGACCGATCAGCAGCTCCAGTCGCTGGCCCACGTCGGCGGTTTCCAGCACCTTTTGCTTGTCGGCCATGCGCACGGAAAGGTGCGCGGCAATGGAGTCGGCAACGCGCGACGGATCATCGATCCCCGACAGGCTGGCCAGCACTTCTGGCGGCAGTTTGCGGCTCTGCTTGACCAGTTGTTCGAACAACGAGATCAGCGTTCGGGAGACCACGTCGAGCTCGCGCTCCTTCGCGTTGTAGACCGGCTCGATCAGGCGCGAGCGGGCCATCAGCATGCCGCCCTCTTCGTGGAAATCCTCGACCGCCACGCGCGACTGGCCTTCGACCAGCACCTTGACCGTGCCATCGGGCAGTTTCAGCAATTGCAGCACACCGGCCAGCGTACCGACCTGATGCAGATCGGCGATCTCCGGGTCATCGATATCCGGACTTTTCTGGGCAACCAGCAGGATCTGCCGTTCACCTTCCATCGCGCGCTCAAGCGCACGCATGGATTTGTCGCGGCCGACAAATAACGGGATGACCATATGCGGGTAAACCACCACGTCGCGCAGCGGCAACACCGGCAGGGCGTCCAGCGCAACAGGTTTGGAGGCGTTCTTGGCCATGGAAGAGAGGTCCCTTGAATATATTCGGATCTGGGTTCATCCCGACACTGCGCCGGGCCTGTTACCACGTCAAGTGGAGGCAACCCGGCACTCAGTCAAGGTGCGCAGGGTGCCAGAAGCAGAACGGCCCCGGTGAAATCACCGGAGCCGTCGTCGCTGTAACCAGGAACAGGAAGGTCAGGCCGCAGCGTCGCCGCCGTCGCCCGCGACACGTTGCTGCAGATTGCCGCGGTAGATGAGGTAAGGCTCGGCCTGACCGTCAATCACGGCGTCGTCCACCACCACCTTGCTGACATGCTCCAGCGAGGGCAGCTCATACATCGTCTCGAGCAGCACCTGCTCCAGGATGGTGCGCAGGCCGCGCGCGCCGGTCTTCCGTTTGAGCGCCTTCTTGGCGATCGCCTGTAGCGCCTCAGGACGGAATTCCAGCTCCACCTCTTCCATCTCGAACAGTTTCTTGAACTGCTTGGTGACGGCATTCTTCGGCTCGGTAAGAATCTTCACCAGCGCCGCTTCGTCCAGCTCATCCAGCGTAGCCACTACCGGCAGGCGCCCGACAAATTCCGGAATCAGGCCGAAACGCACCAGATCCGCCGGCTCTACGTCGGCCAGCACCTTGCCCAGGTTTTGGGTGCGCTCCTTGCTGCGCACCTCGGCCCCGAAACCGATGCCGGTATTTTCGGAACGCTGTTGGATTACCTTCTCCAGCCCGGCGAACGCGCCACCGCAGATAAACAGGATGTTCTTGGTGTCGACCTGCAGGAATTCCTGCTGTGGATGTTTGCGTCCACCCTGCGGCGGTACCGAAGCCAGCGTGCCTTCGATCAGCTTCAGCAGCGCCTGCTGCACGCCTTCGCCCGACACGTCACGGGTGATCGACGGGTTCTCGCTCTTGCGCGAGATCTTGTCGATCTCGTCGATGTAGACGATGCCCGACTGCGCCTTCTCGACGTCGTAGTCGCACTTCTGCAACAGCTTCTGGATGATGTTCTCGACATCCTCGCCCACGTAACCGGCTTCGGTCAGCGTGGTGGCATCGGCGATCGTGAACGGCACATTGAGCAGGCGTGCCAGCGTCTCGGCCAGCAGCGTCTTGCCCGAACCGGTCGGACCGATCAGCAGGATGTTGGATTTGCCCAGCTCGATATCGTCGCTCTTCTGACGCGACTCGATCCGCTTGTAGTGGTTGTAAACCGCCACCGCCAGCGCTTTCTTGGCACGGGTCTGGCCAACCACGTACTGATCCAGCGACTCGCGGATCTCGCGCGGCTTGGGCAACTGGGTGCGCCCGGAGGCGGCCTTCTCTTCCAGTTCCTCGCGGATGATGTCGTTGCAAAGCTCCACGCACTCGTCGCAGATGAACACGGATGGGCCCGCGATCAGCTTGCGCACCTCATGCTGGCTCTTGCCACAGAAGGAGCAATAGAGAATCTTGCCGCTATCGCTGGAACGCCCCTGCCTGTCGTCGCTCATACTTTCGGTCCCACTGACAAATCTGAATGCGTCGCGAGAATAACACAGGGCTCCGCGTCTGCCTGCAGACGCGGAGCCCTTCTCGTGACTCGGGGGTACAACCGTGAAATCAGGCCGATTTCACCGTCTCGCCGGCGCGCTTGTCGAGCACTTCGTCGATCAGGCCATACGCCTTCGCATCGACGGCGTTCATGAAGCGATCGCGCTCCATGTCCAGTTCGATCTTCTCGATCGTCTGGCCGGTGTGCTCGACGTAGATCTGGTTCAGACGCTGGCGCATGTACAGGATCTCGCGCGCCTGGATCTCGATGTCGGTCGCCTGCCCCTGCGCACCGCCGGAGGGCTGGTGGATCATCACGCGTGAGTTCGGCAAGGAGAACCGCTTGCCCTTGGCACCTGCCGTCAGCAGCAGCGAACCCATGCTGCACGCCTGGCCGATGCACATCGTGCTGACGTCCGGCTTGATGAACTGCATGGTGTCGTAGATCGCCAAGCCCGCAGTCACCGCGCCACCCGGGCTGTTGATGTAAAAATGAATGTCCTTGTCCGGATTCTCCGACTCCAGGAACAGCATCTGCGCAACGATCACATTGGCGACCTGATCATTGACTTCGCCAACCAGGAAGATCACCCGTTCCTTCAACAGGCGCGAGTAGATGTCGTAGGAGCGCTCGCCGCGAGCCGTCTGTTCGACGACCATCGGTATCAAATTGAGGTTCTGGATCGGATCCATGGCCATTAAAGCTCTCCGGTTGATGTGCCTGAAGTATGGCATCGGGCCCGATCAGATCGGGCCCGATTGACCTGGTGCCTGAATCAATCAGGCGCCGGTTGGGCGCATCACGTCATCGAAGCTCAGATCCAGGTTGGTGGTCTTGGCATGTTCCGCCACCCACTCGGCCACCTGATCTTCCATCACGCGATTCTGCAGCCCAGACATCAATTGGGGGTCGCCGTTGTAGAGTTCAATGACCTTCTCCGGCTCCTCGTAGGTCGAGGCGATCGCGGCAAGCTGCTCGGCGATACGCTTGCGGTCGATCTTGATCTCCTGCTTGCGGGCGATCTCCCCCATCAGCAGACCGGCAATTACCCGCTTGCGCGCGATCGGCATGGCGGCATCGATCAACTGCGGTGGCGGCTGCTGACCCTGCGGCACGCTGCCGACAGCCATGTTGCGCGCCTCGGACTGCACCAGCAGTTTCGGCACATCCAGCTCAGCGTGTGTATCCGCCAGCTTTTCGGCCACTTCGGACTTCAGGCGCCCCATCAACGCCGCCTTCAATTCACGCTCGAGATTTGCGCGAACTTCCTTGCGGAAGGTCTCCAGGTTGCCGTCGTCGATACCAAACAACTTGGCGAATTCGCCGTCGATCTCAGGCAGTTTTGGCGCCTGCACCTTGATGATCTTGAAACTGACCTTCGCGGTCTTGCCGGCCAGCTGTTCGTTGCGGAAATCTTCCGGGAAGGCGATTTCTGCATCAAAGCTGTCGTCAGCCTTGCGACCAGTCAGCGCCTCGTCCAGTGCCTTGAACAGGGTACCCGAACCGAGCACGCTGCCGGCACGCTCCAGACCTTCGGCCGGAAAGCGGTAGTCGCCGGCTTCCGCCGCGTATTCGAACATCACGAAGTCACCTTCGGCCGAAGCACGATCGACTTCGTCGAAGCTGCGGCGCTGCTGACGCAGGGTCTCCAGCATCTTGTCGATGTCGGCATCGGTCACCACCGCTGACGGGCGATTGATCTCGAGCGCAGCCACATCAACCGCGGGAAATTCCGGCATGATCTCGAACGTCGCGGTGTAGGCAATTTCACCGTTCTCCGGCTTGCCGGTGGTGTTGATCGCCGGATTCGCGATCGGCTGCAATTTCTCCTGCTCCACCGCCTCACGCAACGTGCTGCCGATCAAGTCGGACAACACTTCACCACGAACCTGATCGCCGAAACGCTGCTTGATCACCGTCGTCGGCACTTTGCCCGGCCGAAAACCCTTCAGACGCACCGTGCGACCCATTTCCGCAATACGCGCGCTCACCTGCGTCTCGAACCGCTCCGCGGGAAATTTCACCGTGAGCTTGCGCTCGAGCGTACCGATGTTCTCAACCGAAACCTGCATGACGTCTCCTGGTACTACCTGATGTTATGGGCCTGCTACAGGCGCCATGGCGGCTGTGCCGCCTAAAAACAAAGAAAATCAACGGGGCATGGTGCGAAAGGGGGGACTCGAACCCCCACGGGGTTAACCGCCAGAACCTAAATCTGGTGCGTCTACCAATTCCGCCACTCTCGCCTTGCCACCCTCGTCTGCCGCGCGCAACTACAGGATCCTGAAGCCGATTTGTCATCTGCAGACAACCGCCTTCGCCCCTTTCCATCACGCCCGTCTAAGTCGATGATTCCCTTATACGAAAGCGGACCATTTTACGGTTGTACGGCCTTGCAGCACAAGCATGCCGAGAGCGATTCCGACCACCCCGCAGCAACGCCAGCGGACCATTACGCGAAACTGCGTACCGCGATCCTGTTTCGAGCGCGCACAGCAAAACGCCGATCGCAAGCGATCGGCGTTTTGCCTTGTTTGGTGGGCCGTGAAGGATTCGAACCTTCGACCAATTGATTAAGAGTCAACTGCTCTACCAACTGAGCTAACGGCCCAGGAAACCTGGGTTTGAAACTGGGGTGGATGATGGGATTCGAACCCACGACAACCGGAATCACAATCCGGGACTCTAACCAGCTGAGCTACACCCACCATAAATCTTGTAACTGGTGCGCCCGACAGGACTCGAACCTGCAACCGTCGGCTTAGAAGGCCGATGCTCTATCCGGTTGAGCTACAGGCGCAGTCCCTGTCGGCAGAACGTGTCGCTGGTCGGGGCAGAGGGATTCGAACCCCCGACTTTTGCGTCCCAAACGCAACGCTCTACCAGACTGAGCTATACCCCGCTTTCGAATCCCCGGTCATGTACCACCGAAGCCTTGAAATGTTACGGGTGACGCCTCGCTCAGTCAATCCGTGTCGAAGCACACCACATGTTTCTGAATCATCGTTTCCACAAGAGTAGAAGCCGGCTCTCCGTGAAAACAAAACGGGGTGCAAGCACCCCGCCTCGCCGTATAAAAATGGTGCGCCCGGAGAGATTCGAACTCCCGACCACCTAGTTCGTAGCCAGGTACTCTATCCAACTGAGCTACGGGCGCACTGAAAAAACTTTTCACTTCGTCGCCAAGATGTCTGGGCATCGAGGCGGTGAAGCAAGAAGCGGAATTATTCAGACTCCGACCTCGTGCGTCAACCCTTTTGTTGAAAATTGTTCATCGCGATTTGCAATGCGGCACAAATACGGCTTGATACCAAGGTGTGCCAACCATGGGCGATGAACACGCCATGCGATAAGGATCGTACCTGGGCACACGAAGAGGGCGACCACCAGCCACCCTCTTCAACTACTGCATGACGAACGGATATAGCCGTCCAAACCCCGAATCAGCCTTCCAGGCCGGTACGGCTCTGCGGCGCCGGATCACCCACCTTGCCCACGGACGAACCAGTGTCTCCCTTCGGAGGCGGTGGCGGCGGCGTGGCGCCGGTCGAGGCATTTTTGATCCAGTCTGCCGGCGGGCCGGGCTCACGCCCAGCCATGATGTCGTCGATCTGATGCGCGTCGATGGTTTCGTACTGCAGCAGTGCGTCGGCCATGGCATGCAGCTTGTCGAGATTCGCGGTCAGCAGCTCCTTGCTGCGCGCGTAGGCGCGATCGAGGATGCCGCGCACCACTTCATCGATCTTGCTGGCGGTCTCGTTGGAGATGCTCTTGTGCTGGGTCACCGAGCGGCCAAGGAAAACCTCATCCTCGTCCTCACCGTAAGTGATCGGACCAAGCTCATCGGACAGGCCCCACTTGGTTGCCATGTTGCGCGCCATCTTGGTGGCCCGTTCGATGTCGTTGGACGCGCCGGTGGTGACCTTGTCGGCACCGAAGATCAGTTCCTCGGCCACACGCCCGCCATACAGCGAGCACAGCTGCGACTGGATCGCCACTCGGTTGATGCTGTACTTGTCGCCCTCGGGCAGATACATGGTGACGCCGAGCGCACGACCACGCGGAATGATCGTCACCTTGTAGACCGGGTCATGCTCGGGCACCAGTCGACCGACGATGGCATGGCCAGCCTCGTGATACGCGGTGAGCTTCTTCTCGTCTTCGCTCATCGCCATCGAGCGGCGCTCGGTACCCATCAGGATCTTGTCGCGCGCCTTGTCCAGATGAACCATGCGCACTTCGCGGGCGTTTTCACGCGCGGCGAACAGCGCCGCCTCGTTGACCAGATTGGCCAGGTCGGCACCAGAGAAGCCCGGTGTGCCGCGCGCGATGGTCATGGCATTGACGTCGCTGGCAGTCGGTACTTTGCGCATGTGCACCTTGAGGATTTGCTCGCGGCCGCGCACGTCAGGCAAGCCCACCACGACCTGGCGGTCGAAACGCCCCGGGCGCAGCAGCGCCGGATCCAGCACGTCAGGGCGGTTGGTCGCAGCGATCACGATGATGCCTTCGGTACCTTCGAAGCCGTCCATCTCGACCAGCAGCTGATTGAGCGTCTGCTCGCGTTCGTCATGACCGCCGCCGAGACCGGCGCCACGATGACGGCCGACCGCGTCGATCTCGTCGATGAAGATGATGCACGGTGCGTGCTTCTTGGCCTGCTCGAACATGTCGCGCACGCGGCTGGCACCAACACCGACGAACATCTCGACGAAGTCGGAACCGGAGATCGCGAAGAACGGTACCTTGGCCTCGCCAGCGATTGCTTTCGCCAGCAGGGTCTTGCCGGTACCGGGCGGACCCACCATCAGCACACCACGCGGAATCTTGCCGCCGAGCTTCTGGAAGCGGCCCGGATCGCGCAGGAACTCGACCAGTTCGCCGACCTCCTCCTTCGCCTCGTCGCAACCGGCGACGTCGCTGAAATTGACCTTGATCTGATCCTCGCCCTGCAGTTTGGCGCGCGAACGGCCGAAGCTCATCGCACCGCGGCCACCGCCACCGGACTGCATCTGACGCATGAACCAGATGAATACGCCGACGATCAGCAATACCGGCAACCAGCTGACCAGCAAGCCGATCAGCGAGAAGCCTTCAGACGGATCCTGGCGAACTTCGACGCCCTTGTCCTGCATCTGCTTGACCACCGCATTGGTGGAGAAGCCTAGCATCGGGGCGACCGTACGGAATGCACTGCCGTCCTTCAACTTGCCGCTGATCGTGGCCGGCTGATCGGCGCTGATCGTGGCGTTGGCGACGTTGCCGTTGTCCACACTCTGCACGAACGAGCTGTAAGGCAGGTCCGAGGAAGCCGCGCTGCGCGGATTGAAGCTCTGGAACACGGTGAAAAGAACCACCGCGATTATTACCCAGAGCAACACATTTTTCGCTGTTTCATTCATGCACGGTTCTCGCCCGGTGACACGACGGAAGGCTTGCGCCCCACCGCCAGTGCGTACACCTCACGCGAACGTGCGCGTGAGGCCTTAGGTTTACGCATGGTTACGCGGGTGAACTCCGCGCGCAAGCTGCGCAAGTATTCGTCGAAGCCGACTCCCTGAAACAACTTGATCAGGAACGAGCCGCCCGGCTTGAGCCACTGCCGACTGAAATCCAGCGCCAAGTCGGCCAGCGCCATCGCGCGGATCTGGTCGGCCAGCGCCACACCACTCATATTGGGGGCCAGATCGCACAGTACAAGATCCAGCTTGTGCCCCTCCAACCGGCCCTCCAGCTCGCGCAGTACCGACTCCTCGCGGAAGTCGCCCTGCAGGAAGTCCACCCCGGCGATGCTCTGCATCGGCAGGATGTCCAGCGCGAACACCTTGCCGGTATCGCCCAGGCGATTGCGCACCAGTTGCGACCAACTGCCCGGCGCGGCGCCCAGATCGACCACGTTGATGCCCGGCTTGAGCAGGCGATCGCGCTCGATCAGCTCCTCCAGCTTGTAGACCGCACGCGAACGCAAGCCTTCGGCCTGGGCTTTCTTGACGTATTCGTCGTTGAAATGTTCACGCAGCCAGACTGCGCTGCTTTTGCTGCGGGCCATGTCGTTGGGGTCGTCGATTGGGGAACGGGATGCCGCATGATACCCTTTGCCGTTCACTGACCGCGAATCGAGCACCACCGCATGGCCCTTTCCTCCTCGCAGATCCGTTACCTGCGCAGTCTCGCCCACGATCTGAGCCCGGTCATCCTGCTCGGCAACAAGGGGGCCACAGAGGCTGTGGTCAAGGAGCTGAACCAGGCGCTGGACATTCACGAACTGGTCAAGGTGAAGCTTTCCGGTGGTGACAAGGACGAGCGCCAGGCACAGATCGACGTGCTTGCCGGCGGCACCCAGGCCGAGAATATCCACCAGATCGGCCATGTGGTCGTGCTGTTCCGGCGCAACGCCGACGAGCCGAAAATCGCCCTGCCGCGTTAGGCACACCCTATGGATTTGTCGCTCGACCGTCCCGAAGGCTATTTGTTCGTGCGCCGCGTCGGCGCTCGCAGCATTACCCTGATCGACCGTGAACTCGCCAGCAGCTTCCTGCTGGCGCCGGACCAGGCGATCGAAAAATGGCCGGTCGATGCTGCCGGCACGCTGGAAGCCAGTCACGTCGATGCCCTGCTGGCCCTGCAGCCGGAGCTGGTGATCCTGGGTACCGGCGAACGCCAGGTATTTCCCGCCGCCGCGTTCATGGCCGGCTTCCTGCGCAAGGGCATCGGCATCGAAGTGATGGACAACGCCGCCGCTGCGCGCACTTACAACCTGCTGGCTGGCGAAGGGCGTCGGGTCGTTGCCGGATTCATCCTGCCGCCCGGCTGATCGCGCCCACCACCCTGTGCAGTCACCTCAACGCGGTGGCAAATATCCCAACGGGTCGACCGGATTGCCGTCCTTGCGGATCTGGAACTCCAGTTCGTTGCGCGTGGCGCCGGTGGAACCCATCTCGGCTATCTGCTGGCCGGCGCTGACCCGCTGACCTTCCTTCACCAGTCGCTTGCGATTGTGGCCGTAGGCCGACAGGAAGCTTTCGTTGTGCTTGATGATCACCAGCTCGCCGTAGCCGACCAGGCCGTTCCCGCTGTATACCACCACGCCATCGGCGGCGGCACGTACCGGATCACCCGACTTGCCGGCGATCTCG
Source organism: uncultured Rhodanobacter sp. (assembly GCA_966211915.1). GTDB lineage: Bacteria > Pseudomonadota > Gammaproteobacteria > Xanthomonadales > Rhodanobacteraceae > Rhodanobacter. Next base: position 83,403 of record CBIHNO010000014.1, on the reverse strand, counting down.
ATGCCGGGAATCGCGTCACCGCTCCTGAAACGGCTGAGCAGACCGCCATCAGCCGGCCAACGCCAGTTCACGCCACTCACAGCACGTGAGGCACCCGCGACAACCGGGGTTGGCATGGGCGGCGGCACCGATGCTGGCGCCGGTGCCGGCACGCCAGCCACCGGCACGATCGCCGTGGTGGCAGTCGCGGCTGGCACAGCCGGCTTGACCGGCGCAGTGACCGGCGGTGGCACCGTCATCGTCGTACTCGCGGTGGTTGCAGCTGTCGGCGTCGCTGTTGACGTCGTGGTCGGTACCGTCACCGGCTCGAACACGGGTGCGGCCGCGACCGCCGGTGCCGTAGTCGAGGAATGTGGCGAAGCATGAACAACGGCCGGCGATGACGCCCGGGGAGCCTCCGTCGTCTGCACGGCAACTGTCCTGCCCGATGGCGACAGGGTCAGCCGCTGTCCCGGCCAGATCGTGTACGGCGCGGCAATGCCGTTCCACTGTGCCAGATCGCGAAAGTCCACACCTTTGCGGAATGCGATCGAGTACAACGTGTCGCTTTTCACCACGACATAGCTGCCGCCGGGAATCGGCGTGCGGGCCGGCGCCACCAGGCCGGCAACGTGGTTGCCGTAGCTACCGCCGGCTGCCGGCTCCACCACCACCGAACTGCGCATGGTGCCGCAGGCAGCCAGCAGCAGAGACGCAGTCAACACGATCAGCGATTGAAGATATCGATCCATGCGTACCAGCATACCGAGGCAGTGGGGCTTTTTCATGCGATGTCGCTCCTCAAGCCAGCCAACGCTCAACGCAACCAGAACCACCACACCAGCAACAGGGCCAGTGCGACCAGCGCGACCCAGCCAATCCACTCGATATATTTGTGCAGGATCCGCTCGGCGCGCTCGCCGAACAGCCGGATCAGCAAAGCCAACAGCCACACGCGCTTGCCGCGGCCCAGTCCGATGCAGGCCAGGAACGGCAGGATCGGCACGCCGATGATGCCGCAGGCCCAGGTGACGAACTTCATCGGCACCACCGGCTGCAGCGCGGCTAGGATCAGCACGCCGAACATGCCCCAGCGGTGTTCGTGCATCTGCGCAGTCAGGCTCGCCACACCCTGCTCGATGGGTGCCGATAGATGCAGCATGTCGAGCAGCGGCCGCAAGGCCTGGAACGCCCAATGACCCAGCGCATAACCGACCAGTGCACCGAGCAGTGAGCACAGCAGGCTGATGTTGGCGTAATGGAAGGCCTTGTGCCGCTTGCCCAGCATCATCGGCGCCAGCATCACCTCCGGCGGAATCGGGAAGATGAACGCTTCGACGAAACTCAGCCCGCCCAGGTAGTACAGCGCCCGTGGCTCGCGCGCCCATACCAGTGCACGCGCATAAAGTGCCCCGAACAGACGCATCAACCGATCCCGCCGAGCAAGGGCACGAAACTGACCGCGCCGAGTTCTTCCTGGGTGAAATCGCCCTGCCCGTCGCCGCGCATGCGGATCAGCGTCTGCCGGCTCGGCGAGCCGACCGGTGCGACCAGCACGCCAGTGGGACTGAGCTGGTCGAGAATCCGGCTGGGAATGGTGTCGCCAGCGGCCGTGAGGATGATCGCGTCGAACGGCGCCTCGTCCGGCCAGCCGAGCTTGCCGTCGTCGTAGCGCGAACGCAGGTTGGTCAGGCCGAGCTGGCGGAAACGCCGACGCGCCTGGCGCAGCAGCTCCTCGATCCGCTCCACCGTGAAAACCTGCGGCACCAGCGCTGCCAGCACGGCAGCCTGATAACCCGAACCGGTACCGATCTCGAGCACCTTTTGCGGCATGCCGAACTCGATCAGTGCCTCGGTCATGCGCGCCACCACCCACGGCTGCGAGATGGTCTGGCCGTGACCGATCGGCAGCGCGGTATTTTCGTAGGCGCGCGAATGCAGCGCCTGATCGATGAAGTGATGTCGCGGCGTGTTGCGGATCACGTCGATCACCCTTGGGTCGCGGATGCCACCTTCTTTCAGGTTGGCCGCGAGGCGATCACGCGCGCGCTGCGAGGTCATTCCCTCGCCTTTCAGATCGGCAGCCGGCAGTGGATAGACGGTCATCGCTCAGGCCGCCTCGTCGCTGCTGGACCGGACAACTGCCATATCTTCGCTCAGCGCCTGCATCCAGCTGCTGACTTTCTCCAGTGCCTGGAAGCGGGTCAGGTCGACATGGATCGGCGTGACGGAAACGAATCCGCGCTGCACGGCATTGAAATCGGTGCCGGGACCGGCATCATCCACCTCGCCGGCGGGGCCGATCCACCAGATCGGCCGGCCACGCGGATCAGTCTGCGCAATGCACGGCGCGGCGCGATGACGACGACCCAGGCGGGTCACCTCGAAACCCTCGATCTCCGCCCACGGCCGATCCGGCACGTTGACGTTGAGAATGGTGTCAGCCGGCAGCGGATCGACCAGCAATCGCTGCATCAGCAGCAGCACCGCCTCGGCGGCCGAGTCGTAGTGCACGCCCTTGTGATCCTGCGTGACCAGCGACACCGCGATCGCCGGCAGGCCGAGAAAACGCCCTTCCATCGCGGCCGACACCGTGCCCGAATAAATCACGTCGTCACCGAGGTTCGCCGAATTGTTGATGCCGGACACCACCATGTCCGGCTCTTCGTCCAGTAGTCCGGCCAGCGCCAGATGCACACAATCGGTCGGCGTGCCGGCCACGCGGTAATAGCCATTGCCCATCGGCAGCACGCGCAACGGCGCGTCGAGGGTGAGCGAATTGCTGGCACCGGAGCGATCGCGATCGGGCGCCACCACGGTTACCTTAGCCACCGCGCCGAGGCGCTCGGCCAGCACGCGGATGCCCGGTGCATCCACGCCATCGTCGTTACTTACCAGAACTCGCATGATGCTCCGTCGAAAGCTGACTGCAGGCACAGCGCCGATCACCCGATGGCGCGCGCCCCATTCCCCGAAGTCTACCGGAGCGTGCCGCCGGTTTCACACGAATCGGCGGCAATCGCGCGCATTCGTGCCGACTCGCGCCGCCTTGGTTAGCATGGACGGATGAAGCGCCGCAGCCCCACTTCAATCCATGATGACGACAGTCGCCTGTTTCGCGAGGCCATCGGCGACGTGCGTCCACTCGATCCGGTGCAGCCGCCGCCAGCGGCCGCCAAGCCCGCACCGCATCCGCACATGCTGGAAGCCGACGAAGCCGCCGTGCCGGGCGAGTTGCTGGACCTGGCGTTCGACCCGGCCCTGCTTGAAGTCGGCGAGGAGCTGAGTTACCTGCGTGACGGCTATCCGCCGAAGCTGCTGCGCCAACTGAAGCGCGGCCAGTTCAGCGTGCAGGACGACATCGACCTGCACCAGATGAATGCCGCCGCTGCGCAGGCCAGCATCGTCACGTTCCTGGCCGAAGCGAAACAGCACGGCCTGCGCTGCGTGCGCATCGTGCACGGCAAGGGCCTGCGCTCACGTTCCGCCGGACCGGTGCTGAAAGGCCTCACCGACCGCATGCTGCGCCGGCGCGACGACGTGATCGCCTTTGCCTCGGCGCGACCGGCCATGGGTGGCACCGGCGCGGTGGTGGTGTTGCTGAAAGGCTGAAGCCACCCTCTACAAAAGCCAAGTGCGTCGCGTTATTCGTCTAGCTTTGCGCCAGTTCGCGCACCACGACCGTGGCATAGGCGCCGGCCGGCAGCTCGAACGACAACTCCAGCACAGCGTCGTCGCGCCAATGCCACTTCAGATCCTTCGGCATCAGCCGCAACGGACGGCGTTCCTGATCCATCCGCGCCGACGCCAGCCCCGCGACCAGATCGCTGTGGGCCGCACCGATCTCGCGCTCCAGTGCGCCGGCCTCGCCCTGTGTCGGCGGCTCGCCCTGCCCCCACAACGGGCCGGACGGATGAATGTCGGCACGCGCCAGCCGTTCGGCCAGCACCTCACCGAACGGCTCCGGCCCGAACCACGAGCGTGAGCCGGCCAGCGCCCATATCTCGCCATCCAGCGGCGTATCCCAGACCGCACGCTCGACTCGAGCCGCCAGCACGCTGTTGAATATCTGCGAACGCGCTGCCGACAGCAGAAACGAGCGCTTGTCGCGCTCGACCCGGCGCCCGGCGAACATCGCGCGCGCCTGCGCCACGTTGCCGCCCTCGCGACCGAAGCGTTGCTCGCCGTAATAATTCGGCACGCCGCGCGCGGCGATCTGCGTCAACACCTGCTCGGCCGCCGCGCGTTCACCCTGCACATCGCGCAGCACCAGCACGAAGCGGTTGCCACGCAGCGCGCCGCGCTTGAGCTTGCGCGAATGCCGGGTTGCCGCCAGCACCTTCACTTCCGCGTGCGGAAACGTAGACCAGTCCGGATCGGGCTTGCCGGCCAATTGCACGGAAAACGTCTGCCGGGTCACCGCGTGGCGATCCTTCATGCCCGCATAGCCGACCGCGACCTGCGACACTCCGGCGAATTTCGCCAGCTCGCGCGCGACCCAGTCGGTATTCGCGCCGCGCTTTTCCACCCATAGCAAGGCATGCTCGCCAGCGCCTTCGGCGTCGTAACCGAGAATCTCCTCGACCACGAAGTCTTCCGGCGTGCTGCGCAATCGCGCCGTGAGCGGCGGTGCGCTGTAGGCCCACGGCAGCGGCGCCTGGGCAAGTTCGGATTCGGACATGGCACTCCACCGGTCGCGCCGGCAATCAGATCAGGGGGAACCGTCGGACGACATCACACCAGAAAGATGGTCGCCAAACCGAGAAAAATGAAAAAACCGCCGCTGTCGGTCATCGCCGTGATCAGTACGCTGGAACCCAGGGCCGGATCGCGACCAAACTTGGTCATCAGCACCGGGATGCCGACGCCGCAAAACGCCGCCAGCAGCAGGTTCAATGTCATTGCCGCGGTCATCACCAGGCCGAGCGACCAGCTGCCGTACAGCCCCCATGCAACGACACCGATCACCCCTCCCCATACCAGGCCATTGAACAGCGCGACGATGAGCTCCTTGCGCCACAGTCGCCGCGCGCTGTCGGCAGTGATCTGGTTCAGAGCCAGCGCGCGCACGATCATCGTGGTGGTCTGGTTGCCGGAGTTGCCACCGATGCCCGCAACGATCGGCATCAAGGTCGCCAGCGCCACCAACTCGCGAATCGATCCTTCGAACAAACCGATCACGCGCGAGGCAATAAAGGCCGTGACCAGGTTGATCGCCAGCCATGACCAGCGGTTACGCACCGACGCCCATACCGAAGCGAAGATGTCCTCTTCCTCGCGCAGGCCACCTCGACTGAGTGCCTCGCTCTCGCCTTCCTCGCGGATCACGTCGACCATCGCGTCGATCGTGATGCGGCCGATCAGGTGGCCGCGCTCATCCACCACCGGTGCCGTCACCAGATCGTAGCGTTCGAATGCCTGCGCCACCTCGTAGGCGTCATCGGTGGGATGAAACGTGTTGACGTCCGGCGCCATCACCGCGCTGACCATCCTGTCCGGCGAATTCACCAGCAGCCAATGCAGCGGCAACACGCCGGTGAGCAGGTTGTCGTGGTTGATCACGAACAGCTTGTCGGTCTGCGGCGGCAGTTCGTCGAAGCGGCGCAGGTAACGCAGCACGACTTCCAGGCTCACATCCTCGCGGATGGTGACCATCTCGAAGTCCATCAGCGCGCCAACCTGGTCGTCCTCGTAGGACAGAGCCGACTGCACCTGCTCGCGCTGCTGCGCGTCCAGGCCAGCCATCAGCTCCGGCAGCATCGCCGTGGGCAGATCCTCGACCAGGTCGGCCAGCTCGTCGGCATCGAGGGTTTCGGCCGCCGCGAGAATCTCGTGGCGATCCATGTCCGCGATCAGCGACTCGCGCACCGCATCGGATACTTCCAGCAGGATCTCGCCGTCGCGATCGGCCTTGACCCGTTGCCACACGGCGAGCCGCTCGTCGAGCGGCAACGATTCGAGGATGTACGCGATATCAGCCGGATGCAGTTCGTCCAGTTGCTCGCGCAACCCGGTCTGCGACGATACCGGCAAGGGGCCATCGCCATGCCGGCGCAACAACTCGACGATCGTCTCCAGCTGATCCTGCAGCCGATGCGCGGCGCTGCGGGCTTCGACTTCGCTCACACGCGCTCCAGCAGCACGCACGCCTGCGCGGCGATCCCTTCGCCACGACCACAGAAGCCGAGCTTCTCGGTGGTGGTGGCCTTGACGCTGATACGACCGATCTCGCTGCCCAGGTCGGCAGCGAGATTCTCGCGCATCGCCTGTGCGTGCGGACCGACCTTCGGTGCCTCGCAGATCACGGTGACGTCGGCATTGCCAAGCGTGTAACCGTGCTGCGCCATCAGCATCGCCGCATGGCGCAGGAACCGGCGACTGTCGGCATCGCGCCAGCGTTCGTCCGATGGCGAAAAGTGCTGGCCGATATCGCCCAGCGCCAGCGCGCCGAAGATCGCATCGCACAGCGCGTGAATCACCACGTCGCCGTCCGAATGCGCGATCACGCCGCGACGATGCGGCACGCTCACGCCAGCGAGAGTGACATGGTCGCCGTCGCCGAACGCGTGCACGTCGAAACCCTGGCCGATCCTCATGTCGATGTCCTCGCGAGCAGGAACTCGGCCAGCAAAAAATCCGCCGCCGTGGTCACCTTGATATTGTCCTCGGCGCCCTCGACCAGAAGCGGCGCAAAGCCGGCCTGCTCCATCGCCATTGCCTCATCGCTGATATTCACGCCACGTCGTGCCGCCTCGCGTAGCGCTGCCGACAGTTGAGCACGCCGGAACATCTGTGGCGTGAAGGCACGCCAGCGCTGGTCGCGCGGTTCGGTCAGCTCGCTGCGACCAGCGGCGTCTGCGCGCTTCAGCGTATCGCGCAGCGGCGCGCCGAGCAGGCCGCCATCAACGGCGCCGGCCCGCTCGATCAGCTTGCCGATATCCGCCAACCGGACACATGGGCGTGCAGCGTCGTGCACCAGCACGAAATCATTCGCGCCCACCTGCTCGGGCAACGCATCGATGCCGGCCAGCACCGAATCACTGCGCTCTGCTCCGCCGACAGCAGTGAGTACCGGCTTGCCATGGAGCGTACCGATTCCGGCCCAATGCGTATCCGTCGCCCCCAACACCACCAGCAAACCGGCAATCTGCGGATGCGCGGCAAGCCGCTTCAGGGTGTGCTCGATCAGCGGTCGCCCGGCCAGCGGCAAGTACTGCTTGGGGCAATCGCCGCCGACCCGCGTGCCGCGCCCGGCGGCCGGCACCACGCACCACACCAGCGGCGCGTTCATGGCGAGCCGGCAGAGGCAGCGGACGGCGGAAGCGTACTGCCCGCACGAGCCGGCTGTTCAACCACTTGATAGAAAATTTCGCCCGGCTTGATCAGGCCCAGTTCGGTGCGTGCACGCGCCTCGACCGCCTGATCGCCATGCTTGAGATCAAGCACATCGGCACCGACCGCCTGATTGCGCTGCTGCAACTTGGCGTTGTCGTCGGCCTGCTTCTTCACCGAAACGCGCAGCGCATTCACCTCGCGCATGCCGCCATTGCCGGACCACAGCTTCAGCTGCAGTCCGATCAGGATCATGATCAGAACCAGGGCGATCCAGCGCAACATGGGTTGGCGATCTTCCCGCTCAGCCCGGCAAACGGGTCAGGTTGGGGAACGCGTTGCGACCGGCATAACGCGCCGCGGTACCGAGCTGCTCCTCGATGCGCAGCAACTGGTTGTACTTCGCCACGCGGTCGCTGCGGCACAACGAACCGGTCTTGATCTGGGTTGCCGTGGTGGCTACCGCGATATCGGCGATGGTGGTGTCCTCGGTTTCGCCGGAGCGATGCGAGATCACTGCGGAATACTTCGCCGCATCCGCCATCGCGATCGCTTCCAGCGTCTCGGACAGCGTGCCGATCTGGTTCACCTTGATCAGGATCGAGTTGGCGATGTGCTTCTCGATGCCTTCGCGGAAGATCGCCGGATTGGTCACGAACAGGTCATCGCCGACCACCTGGATACGCTCGCCGATGGTATCGGTCAGCAATTTCCAGCCATCCCAGTCGCCTTCGGCCATGCCGTCCTCGATGGTGATGATCGGATATTGCTTCGACCAGTCAGCCAGCAGATCGACGAACTGCGCGGAAGTGTACTGCTTGCCTTCGCCGGCCAGATCGTACTTGCCGTTCTTGTAGAACTCCGAGCTGGCCGCATCCAGACCGAGCAGGATTTCGCTGCCGATCTTGTAACCGGTCTTGTGGATCGCTTCGAGGATGGTGTCGAGCGCCTCGATGTTGGAGCGCAGGTTCGGTGCGAAACCACCCTCGTCACCCACCGAGGTGCTCAGGCCGCGGCCCTTCAGCACGCTCTTCAGCGCATGGAAGATTTCCGCGCCGGCGCGCAGCGCCTCGGCGAACGTCGGCATGCCCACGGGCAAGATCATGAATTCCTGCACGTCGATATTGTTGTCGGCATGCTCGCCGCCGTTGATGATGTTCATCATCGGCACCGGCAGCGCGCCCGGCTTGCCGTTCGACAGATAGCTCCACAGCGGCTCGTCGCGCGACGCAGCCACCGCATGTGCCGCCGCCATCGACACGCCGAGCAGCGCGTTCGCACCCAGCCGAGCCTTGTTCGCGGTGCCGTCCAGCACGATCAGGTTGGTGTCCAGACCTTTCTGGTCGGCCGCATCGAAACCCTTCAGTGCATCGGCGATCGTGGCGTTGACGTTCGCCACCGCGTTCTTCACGCCCTTGCCGCCGTAACGCGACTTGTCGCCGTCGCGCAGCTCGACCGCTTCGCGCGAACCGGTGGAGGCGCCGCTCGGCACGGCCGCACGACCGAAGCCGCCGCCGGCCAGGGTGACTTCGGCTTCCAGCGTGGGATTGCCGCGCGAGTCGAGGATTTCACGGGCGTGGATGCGGGTGATCAGAGTGCTCATGCGGTATCCGTTGCGTTCGTTGTGATGATAGTGAAAGAGCGCATCGCTGCGCCCGGAAGGTCAGGAAACGGTCTGCTCCAGGAAACCGTGCCGCTTGGTCACGGCATCCAGCTCTATCAGGGTTTCCAGCAACGCTTCCATCTTGCCCAGCGGCCACGCGTTCGGGCCATCGGAAAGCGCCTTGCTCGGATCCGGGTGCGTCTCGGCAAACAGGCCAGCCACGCCGACCGCGATCGCCGCGCGTGCCAGCACCGGCACGAACTCGCGCTGGCCGCCTGAAGTGGCGCCCTGCCCGCCCGGCAGTTGCACCGAGTGGGTGGCATCGAACACCACCGGGCAATTCGTATCGCGCATCACACTGAGCGAGCGCATGTCCGAGACGAGGTTGTTGTAGCCGAAGCTGGCGCCGCGTTCGCACACCATGATCTCGTCGTTGCCGACCGCCTTGGCCTTGGCCACCACATGCTTCATGTCCCACGGCGCGAGGAACTGGCCCTTCTTGATGTTCACCGGCTTGCCGGCACGCGCCACCTTCTGGATGAAGTCGGTCTGCCGGCACAGGAACGCCGGCGTTTGCAGGACGTCGACGACCGAGGCCACTTCATCCATCGGCGTGTATTCGTGCACATCGGTGAGCAGCGCCACGCCGAGCTGGCGCTTCACTTCGGCGAGGATGCGCAGGCCTTCTTCCATGCCCGGTCCGCGGAAGCTGTCGCCCGAGGAACGGTTCGCCTTGTCGAAGCTGGACTTGAAGATGAAGTTCACGCCGAGCCGGCCGGTGATTTCCTTCAACGTGCCGGCCGTGTCGATCTGCAACTGTTCCGACTCGACCACACAGGGGCCGGCAATCAGGAACAGCGGCTGGTCCAGCCCGATCTCGAATCCGCAAAGCTTCATGCGACAGACTCCGTGGCAGCGAGACGCTGACCATCGCGCACGGCCTTGTATTCACGCGCCGCGCGAATGAAGCCGCTGAACAACGGATGGCCGTCGCGCGGCGTCGAGGTGAACTCCGGATGCGCCTGGCAGGCGAGGAACCACGGATGCTGTTGCTGCGGCAACTCGATCATCTCCACCAGCAGGTCGTCCATCGATTTGCCCGAGATCACCAGACCCAGATCCTCGAACGACTGCCGGTAGCGGTTGTTGAATTCGTAGCGATGACGATGCCGCTCGCGCACCACGTCCTGGCCGTACAGCTCGCGCGCCAGCGTACCGGCCTTCAAACGGCATTCCTGCGCACCGAGGCGCATGGTGCCACCCATGTCGGAACGATCGCTGCGCTGCTCGACTTCACCAGTGGCCGTGGTCCACTCGGTGATCAGGCCGATCACCGGGTCCGGCGTGTTGCGGTCGTTCTCGCTGGAGTCGGCATCGGCCAGACCGGCGATATGACGGGCGAAGTCGATCACCGCCGCGTGCATGCCGTAGCAGATGCCGAAATACGGCACGCCGTGTTCGCGCGCGTACTTGGCGGCCAGGATCTTGCCTTCGAAGCCGCGCTTGCCGAAACCGCCCGGCACCAGGATCGCGTCGACATGGCCCAGCACCTTGGCGGCGCCATCGGCCTCGACCTGCTCGGAATCGATCCAGTTGAGGTTGACCCGCGCCTGCTGCTTGATGCCGCCGTGACGCAGCGCCTCGGCCAGCGACTTGTAGGCATCCTTGTGCTCGACATACTTGCCGACGATGGCCACATTGACCTCGTCCTTCGGATGCTCCATTGCCTCGACCGTGCGCACCCAACTGGACAGGTCGGCCGGACCGGCATCGAGGCCGAGGCGCTTGACCACGATCTCGTCCAGCCCCTGCTGGTGCAACCACAGCGGCTGCTTGTAGATGATGTCGACGTCGACCGCACTGATCACCGCCTGCTCCGGCACGTTGGTGAACAATGCGATCTTGCGGCGCTCGCCCTCGGGCAACGCCTGCTCGCAACGGCACAGCAGGATGTCCGGCTGGATACCGATCGAGCGCAGTTCCTTCACCGAATGCTGGGTCGGCTTGGTCTTCAGTTCGCCGGCGGCCTTGATGAACGGCACCAGGGTGAGGTGCATGAACACCACCTTCTCCGGGCCGTGCTCGATGCGCAACTGGCGGATCGCCTCCAGGAACGGCAGCGACTCGATGTCGCCCACCGTGCCGCCGATCTCCACCAGCGCCACGTCGAAGCCACGCGTGGCCTCGTGGATGCAGTGCTTGATCTCGTCGGTGATGTGCGGAATCACCTGCACCGTCGCGCCCAGGTAATCGCCGCGGCGCTCCTTGCGGATCACGCTCTCGTAGATCTTGCCGGTGGTGATCGAGTTCTTGCCGGTCAGGCGGGTGTGCACGAAGCGTTCGTAGTGACCCAGGTCGAGGTCGGTCTCGGCGCCGTCGTCGGTCACGTAGACCTCGCCGTGCTGGAACGGACTCATCGTGCCCGGATCCACATTGATGTAGGGATCGAGCTTCATCATGGTGACCGAGAGTCCGCGCGCTTCGAGGATGGAAGCGAGCGACGCCGCAGCAATGCCCTTGCCAAGCGAGGACACCACACCGCCGGTGACGAAAATCAGGGGGGTCATGGAAAGCAGCCGTGCTGGAAATTAGGCATTTTAGCTGCAGAAGCGTCCCGCTGCGAGATGGCAACGGAGAATTCTCTGTTTTGGTTCATTTCCGGTGTCGTCGCGATGGGTGAAACGACCGCGGGCCGCCTGCTAGCATGTTTGGATGAACAACCCCATCCCCGCCCGACTTGCCGCCCTGCGCGCGGCCATGCAGCAGCATGGCGTCGCCGCCGTACTGATTCCCAGCGCCGATCCGCACCTGTCCGAATACCTGCCCGAACATTGGCAGGCCCGGGCCTGGCTGTCCGGCTTCACCGGCTCGGCCGGTACCCTGATCGTCAGCCACGAGCACGCCGGATTGTGGACCGACTCGCGCTATTTTTCGCAGGCGGAACAGCAGCTGGCCGGCAGCGGCGTCACCCTGATGAAGTTGCGCGTGCCGCACATGCCCGAACATCTGGAATGGCTGCAGCAACACTTGCGCGACGGCGACGTGCTGGCCGCGGCCGGCGACAGCCTGGCACTGACTACCCAGCGACAGATCGAGCGTCGACTGGCCGAGCACGGCGCCAGCCTGCGCACCGATCTGGACCTGCCCGGTGAAATCTGGCCGGACCGTCCCGCGCTGCCGCTGGCGCCGGTGGTCGCTCACGACCCGGCCTACGCCAGCACCCCGCGCGCCGACAAGTTCGCTCGCCTGCGCAAGGCGATGCACAAGCTCGGCGCCACCCATCACCTGGTGTCCAGCCTCGACGACATCGCTTGGCTGACCAACCTGCGCGGCAGCGACGTCGAGTGCAATCCGGTCTTCCTCGCCCATCTGCTGGTGCATGCAGACAGTCGCGCCACCTTGTTCGTCAACCGCGCCAAGCTCAGCGATACCCTGGTCGCGGCGCTGGCCGCCGACGGCATCGGCGTCACCGACTACGCCTCGATCACCTCGACCCTGCACGAACTGGGTGCCGCCGACCGCCTGCTGCTGGACAGCGGGCGGGTGGTCAGCTCCATCGCCGCGGCGATCGCGCCGGCGGTCCAGCGGATCGAGGCAGCCAACCCGAGTACCGCATTCAAGGCGGTCAAGAGTGCCGCCGAACTCGACCATATCCGTGAAGTGATGCGCCGCGACGGCGCCGCCCTGGTGCGCGGCTTCCGCCGACTGGAACAACGGCTCGCCGCCGGCATGACACTGACCGAGCTCGACGTCGATACCCTGCTGTACGAGGAACGCTCGGCTCAGCCAGGCTACGTCGGCGAAAGTTTCTCCACCATCGCCGGCTATCAGGCGAACGGCGCATTGCCGCATTACCGTGCCACCCGGGAATCGCACAGCACGCTGCACGCCAAAGGCCTGCTGCTGATCGATTCGGGCGGCCAGTACCTGGGCGGCACGACCGACATCACCCGCGTGCTGGCGCTCGGCGAGACCACGCCGGAGCAACGCCGCGATGCGACGCTGGTGATGAAGGGCATGATCGCGCTGTCCCGTGCACGCTTTCCGAAAGGCGCCAGCGGCCCGCAACTGGATGCGCTGGCACGCGCGCCGCTATGGGCCTCGGGCATGGATTACGGCCATGGCACCGGCCATGGCGTGGGTTACTTCCTCAATGTGCACGAAGGCCCGCAGTCGATCCGCCCACCGGTCGCTGGCGGCGCGCTGGTAGCGCTGGAACCGGGCATGATCAGCTCGATCGAGCCAGGCCTGTACAAGCCCGGCCGGCACGGCATCCGTCACGAGAACCTGGCGGTGGTGATCGAGGCGGAGCAGACTGAGTTCGGCGAATTCCATGCGTTCGAGACACTGACGCTGTGCCCGTTCGACCGCCGCGCGCTGGAGCCGAGCCTGCTCAATCCGGAAGAACGCGCATGGCTCGACGACTACCACGCCAGCGTGCGCGCCGCGCTCAGCCCGCTGCTGGATGACGCCGACCTGGAATGGCTGAACCGCCATTGCGCGCCGCTCTGAACGAACGCTGCCGCGGCGGCAACCTCAGGTGCGCCGTGGCGGCACCAGCCTGAGCCTGGCCGGAGCCAGCGGCTGGTTCGGGCATAAAAGGTGCTGGATCTCGTTGGCCTGCAGCGGATAGGAATATAGGTAGCCCTGCCCTTCAACGCAGCCGGCGCGCAACAGGAAGTCGTGCTGCGCCTCGGTTTCGATGCCCTCGGCAATCGTGGTCAGGCCGAGACTCTTCGACATCGCCAGCATCGCCTCGGTGATTGCCGCATCGTTCGCATTGCCCGGCAGACCGGTGACAAAGGAGCGGTCGATCTTCAGATAGGCCACCGCCGGCAGCTTGAGGTAGGACATCGAGGAATAGCCCGTGCCGAAATCGTCGATCGCCACCTCGATGCCGAGCGCGTGCAGGGTCCGCATCGTGCGCTCGGTGTCGTCGCCAAGCCGCAACATCGCGCTTTCGGTGATCTCCAGCAGCAGTCGTTGCGCGGACAATTGCCGGGACTGCAAGGTCCGGCTTACGCCGTCGACGAAGGCCGGATGACCGAACCAGCGCGCCGAAACGTTGATCGCCACGCGGATCGGCGGCACGCCAGCCAGATCCCACGCCTGAATCTGCGCACAGGTCGCCTGCATCACCCATTCGTCGATGCGGCGGATCAGTCCCAGGCTTTCCGCCACCGGGATGAATTCCCCAGGCAGCACCTCGCCACGCTCGGGATGCTGCCAGCGCAACAGCGCCTCCACCGCCACGATGCGCCCCGTGCGCAGCTCGATACTGGGCTGGAACACCAGCTGGAACTCGTTGCGCGCCAGCGCCTGGCGCAGCTCGGTCGCCAGTTGCAGGCGCCGACGGGTATCGGCGTGCATCATCGGCGTGTAGAAACGGAACGTGTTGCGCTCTTCGGTTTTCGCCGTATACATGGCCGCGTCAGCATTCGCGATCAGCGCTGCCGCATTGTCGCCATCCAGCGGGTAACCGGCGACACCGATGCTGGCGCTCAGGACTATCTCGTAGTCGTCCACCAGCACCGGGTCGGACAGCGCGGCCAGCAGACGGTTGACGACTGCTCTGGCGTCCTCGCGCAAGCCCAACCGCGGGATCAACACGGTGAATTCGTCGCCGCCGATACGCCCCGCCACGTCGCCGTCGGACAATTGCCGGCGAATGCGTTCGCCCACCTTGACCAGCAGGCGGTCGCCGATGGCATGACTGTAGCTGTCGTTGACGATCTTGAAGGCATCCAGATCGATGAACAGCACCACCGCCGCCAGCCGTTCGCGTTCGGCCACTGCGATAGCCTCGCCGCAGCACCGCTCGAACTCCGCCCGGTTGACCAATCCGGTCAACGGATCGTGCCGCGCCAGATGCTCGAGCCGGCGCTGGTTGGCCTTCGCTTCATGGACGTCGGTGAACACTGCAACGTAATAGACCACCTGATTGTCCGCATTGCGGATCGTGCTGATGCTGAGGTGCTCGGGATAACTGCTGCCGTCGTTACGGGTGGTCTGCACTTCGCCGAGCCAGTTCTGACCGGCGGCCGCACTGTTCCAGATCGACTGCGGCAGCGGCTTGCCATCAGGCAGGCGACGATTGTCATCGAGACGCTTGCCTTGCAGTGCGTGGCTGGTGAAGCCCGTGAGTTCGACATGTGCAGCATTGGTCGAGATCACCCGGCGCTCCGCATCAGCGATGATCACGCCTTCAGCGATGCTGGCTAGCGCTTCGGCCGCCACACGACGCTCCTGCTCCATCGCTACCCGCTCGGAGATGTCGCGGATGATCGCCTGACGCACCGGTTGACTACCCCAGTTGGCAAGGCTGCTCTGCGTCTCGATCGGTCGTTTGCTGCCGTCCGCACCGAGCAAGGCGTTGGTAATCGCCCGCCCTGTCTGCTGCCCGGAGAGCGGTTGCAGGAACAGATGCACGAAGCGATCACCGATCAGTTCATCCGCGTCACGCCCGGTCCATACCGACGCGGTGCGATTGACGTCCAGGATCCGCCCGCTGGTTTCATCGACCATCACGATCGCGTCGGGAGCACTGTCGAACAGCAGACGATAACGTTCCTCGCTGCCGCGGACGCTGGCCAGGATCCGGCGCGCCATGCTCAACCACATCAGCATCGCAATGCATGCAATGCCAAATACGCTGCCGAACAATAACCTCCCGATCCAGGTGGCACCGCGTGCAATCTCAAGCGAGAAGATATTGGTGCGAGGCCCGATATAACTGTTGAGCGCATAAATGCGATCGCGCTGGCGAGCCAGCTCGACTCCCGACAATCCAGCGCCAGCATGGGCAGCCTGCAGTTGCCGTGCAATGTCTGCGAGTTCGGCAATCGAATCATCCGTCGAGTACCACGCCCGCAGTGCCTCGCTCATATGCGGAGCAGAAGAAAAATACTCGAGCATGAAAATCATCCCGGGTATGGCTGCAGGTATCACACCGCCACGGTCAAATGCCTCAGCTGCCTTTTCCTTGTCAAAGTTGCCCGACGCTATGGCGTCCCGCGCCCAGCGGTCAGACTCGAGTATTGCGTAGTTACGCCGAAAATCGACGAGATCCGCGGCATCGCCGTTGGCCGCATAGGCGTCCAGATCAACCACCGACTGCTTCTGGGCCTTGGACCAAAGACTCTCGCCGTTCAGGAAACCGGCGAGAGTGATCTGAACCTGCAATGCTCCCCAGGTCAGGGCGAGAATCAGCCCGACCATGACGACCAGCGCATATGCCAACGGCATCAGGCGTCGGGACAACGGCCGTTGCAAGGTGGTCCTGGCGATACGCATCGTCCCTCTCATGACCTATACGTCATGGACCTATCGTCGCATTTTGCTGCGACCGTGTCCCGTTTCTTCAGGCAGCTGCTTCGCTCATCGCCTCAAGCTCGTGATGCGTTTCGATACAGCGATCCATGCTGATGCGCATGCTTACATAGCTTCGCTTGATGCAGTCACCGACATGGGCCACATCCTCGGCAGACGGCTCTGTCCCCATCAAGGTGCAGACGATCTCCAAGGCCTCCCATGGATGGGTATCGTCATAAGCGGCATGCAGTTGCAACCATCGCAAGCTGCCTACCCTGACCTCCGACGAGAAACTGTCGGCATAAGTTTTACTCTCAAAAACCTTTTGCGACCACTCGCCAGTGGCACCCTCGACGGCATAGTTGGTGGCGGCAATACTGGCAGCAAGCGAGCCATTGGTGCAGATCTCCTCGCACCAGCTGGCCAGTGTTCCCGTGCCATGCGGGGCCCGACCGTGCAGCACCGCGTCACGCTCCACACCTGCGCCTTCGGCCCAGTTGAGCCAGTATTCGGCATGGTTCTGTTCGACGCGGATATTCCGTACCAGCCAGCGTCGCGCAAGATTGTCGCCGGGACTGCGGCCAAAACGGGTCTTGAGCAGGCTCAACGCCATGTAGGCGGGGAAGCGTTCGATGACCGGCCAGATACCCGTCATGAAATTGGCCGTGGACGCCTGATCAAGGCTGGCTGCCCGCATCAGGTCCCAAAGCTCATGATCCACGACGCCCTGTTTGGCGCTCTCACAATCAGCCACCATGTCCTGGGCCCATTGTGGATAGCTGGTCAGTTCAGTCAGCGGGCCGCTACGTTCGAAACGATTATGGTTGTTCATTAGGATTTTCCTCGGAGTTGGACGGTTCGGTTGGTTACTGCTTCGCTTTGCCGGTACAGAAGACACTTGCTACCGGTCGTATCCGGCATCGCGATGCGATGCCGAAATCCCTGAATTCGTGACCGTTGAGAATGGCTCGTGGTGGTGGCGGCGGCGCCGTCAAGGGAGGCAACGCTCTCCCACTCCTTGCTCACGCCATGGATGGCCAAACAGGTCACGCCCTGTCGACGCAGGGTAACCCTGCCACGCTGGTCAAAAGGATGGATGTACCATTTTTTCGGTGCACGGGTTGCCAGCGACACGCGCCCGACTCCCTGCCCACCTTGTCACCTCATGAGATACGCGGCATGACCACATCCGACTTCGATCCTGGCCCGCTCGCCCAGGTCGACTGCCAGCACGGCGCCGAAGGCTGGACGCTGGTTTTCACGCGCGACCTGCCGCAACCGCCGCAACGCGTCTGGTGCGTACTCACCGATCCCGACCAACTGCGCGCCTGGTCGCCGTATACCGCAGACCGCCATCTCACCAGCCTTGGCGAGGCCAACTTGACGATGCTCGACGGCATGACGTCGGAAAACATTCACACCACGATCACCCGCGCCGACGCGCCGAGGCTGCTTGAGTACGCCTGGCAACTCGATCAGTTCGGCCGCAGCGTGCTGCGCTGGGAGCTAGAACCGATCTCCGGCGGCACACGACTGACCCTGCGCCAGACCACCCGCGATGCGGACTGGATTCCCAAGATCGCCGCGGGCTGGCATCTGTGCCTGCTCGTGGCCGAACGGCTGCTGCAGGGACATCCGATCAAGCCGATCATCGGCGAGACGGCTTAGCCTTCGGCTGGCAGGCGCTGCACGATGCCTATGCGGCGCAGTTGCAGACCCCGCGCCATGATTCCAAGGAGGTTTAGACCGCCAGCACGTGACCGATCCGGTCAGTCGTGATGCTCGCGCAACTGCGCCGGCGTACCCGCACGGTCGAGTCCGCCCTGTTCGAGCCAGCGTCTGGTATCCGCTTTCGCGCGGGCGATCAGTACCGCCGCCGCGGAGTAGTCGTATGGCGATATATCGAGCGGACACAGGCTGGGCACGATGCGAAGCTCGACCGCCCCCTGCGCAAGACGATCAGCATCGCGCACCAGCTGGCGAGCCACCAGCAGACTGAGCGCGTGCATGGCACGTGCAATCGCGCCGATCGGCGCCTTGTCGAGTGCGCATGCGAAGCCGGTGGGCAGCACGATGACACGCGTGGCGCCAAGACCGATCGCCACCGAGATCGGCGTGTTGTTGGCCACGCCACCATCGATCAGCAGGCGTCCACCGATCTGCACCGGCGGATACACGCCGGGGACGGCTGCACTGGCCAGCACCGCGTCGACTACCGGGCCTGCCGATAACAGCACCTCCTGCCCGGTCAGCATGTCCGAAGCTACCAGGTGGATCGGCAGCGCGGCGTCCTCAATCCGCCGATAGGGCAGATACCGTTCGAGCAGGCGCCGCAAGCCATCGGAATTCACCAGGTGATCGCGTTGCCGCAACAAGCCGATCACGCTGCCCAGATTGAGTGGAAACACATCGTGCCGCTTCAGCGCACACCAGATCCGCTCCAGTTCACGAGCACCGGCAGGCGTCGGATCGCCGGCAAAGTAGGCTGCGTTGATCGCACCCGCCGACGCCCCCACCATGAAGGCAGGCATCTCGCCCCAGTCGAGCAAGGCCTGCAGCATGCCCACCTCGACCGCGCCCAGACTGCCGCCACCCGCCATGACAAAGGCGGTACGTTGCGCGCCTGCATCAATGATTGGAGCTGCCTGAACCATTTAGTCACCTAGACAAACCCGCATCGCGCCTCATGCAGCAATCTGATGCGGATGAAGCGCTCCGGTTCCCCACAGTATGCCAGCGGTGTCATGACACATCGGCAGCTTCAAGACACTTATCGCGTTGTCGCACGACCCGCGTGTGGCCCCGATGAATCATCGGCCAAGCGCACTGATATCCGCCGCTTCCAGCACCGCCTTCGGTGCGCCGTGCCGCGCGACGGCCAGCATCGCGCGGCCGACGATCTCGGTGCTCAGCACGGCATTCGGCATCATCGCGCGCAGTAGCGGCAGCAATGGCCGGCTCAGCGCGTAGAACCAGCGATATGAGCCGGTCTTCGAACGGATGCCGTGCAGTGGCTGGATGATGCCAGGTCGGAACACGTAGACCGCCTTGAACGGCAATCGCTGCAGCGCGTTCTCCAGCCGCCCGCGCACGCGTGCCCACATGGTCTTGCTGGTTTCGCTGCTGTCCGCGCCTGCACCGGAAACATAGACAAAGGTCATCGGCGGATTCAGCCGCGCCAGCAGCTGCGCTGCCGCCAGCGTGAGGTCATGCGTGAGCCGCGTGTACTGCGCCTCGTCCATGCCGGACGAGGTCACGCCGATGCAGAAGAAGCAGGCATCGAAGTTTTCCACCTCAGCTTCGACACCGGCGTAATCGAACAGGTCCGGATGCACAAGCTCCCTCAGTTTGGAGTGCTGCTGGCCGGTCGCTGTGCGTCCGACCGTCTGCACCAAAGTCACGTCATCGGCGAGCAGGCATTCGCGCAACGCGCCCTGACCGATCATGCCGGTGGCGCCAAAAATCAGGATCTTCATGGACTCGTATCCTGGCTGATATGCGGAATCATGCTTTGCCGCGACCGGCAGCCATATCGGCCAGCCTGGCAATCGTGTTCATGTTGCGCGCCGTACCCGATTTCGCCCTCGGAATCTTCAGCCGCGAGTCAGCCATGCCGTCGCCATAGTGCACGTAGATCTCGCGTCGACCCAGTGCAAGCCGCTCGTCCTTCGCACCGGTGACGTCGTGCAAGGCCGTCGCCGGCGGAGGCGCATCCAGGAAAATCGCCACCGTGCGATTGCCCGCCGCTTCGGCAAAAGGATTGGCCGCCAGCACCGCCGCCATTTCAGCCGCGCTGCGCACCATCACACCGACCGGCTTTCCCGCATATTCCTGCAGCCGTTGCTCGATCGCCCGCTTCACCGCTTTCTCGGCCAGCCTGCTGGTGAACACCACGTTGCCGCTGGCGATATACGTGCGCACACCTTCGAAACCGGCCGCTTCGCACATCGCCTTGAGTTCGCTCATCGGCAATTTGCCGGTGCCTCCCACATTGACGGCGCGCAACAGCGCCACATAGCTGGTCATGGAACAGCCCTCACACAGTCATGCGCACATCGAAACCAGGCCGTGGCATGCGGATAGTCCATCGTCAGCGTGAAGCGATCGAGTACGTTGCCGCCGATCGCGCCGCTCGGTGGCTCATCCATGATCTCGTCCATCGTTCCGTGAAACCCGGCATCCGGGCGCTCGGTGAACCACACCGGTCCCACTGACCAACCGGCAATGTCGACCGTCGGCACCCGGATCAGCCTCGCCATGAAATGCGGCGCGAACAGGTCGTCGCCGTTCTCCACCACCGTCCAGTCGGGATGCGCCTTGTGCCAGCGCTCCAGCATGCTGGTCGTGATGTAGCTGGTGACCCCGAAGCCGTGCACCGTTTCCGTTCCGGCAGCTTTCTTCCCGCTGGCTGTCGGATGCGCGGTGGCGCCGGTGTCCAGCAACATGTTCAGCGGCTCGCCACCAACGCGGACCACGATGCGCGGAAAATACTGCACCACCTTGCGCTGCTCATTCGTCTGGAATCCCAGCGGCGTACGGTGGGCCGCAGCATCGGGATGCCAATCGCCAGCCTCGGCGATCAACTGCCTCCGCGGGTAGTCGAACCTCCACACACGGGTACCCAGATACGCCGCGCCGAGTTGCCCATCGTAGGTATACGGCCCCGGATTCACCATCAGCTTGCCCGTACATGGGCCGATCGAGGGAGGCAATTCCAGAGAAGCCTTGTATTCGGGCGGTGTCGCCACCGTCAGCGGGCTGCCTACGATTGGGCACGTGCCGGTCTTCAGGCCCAGCCGTTGCACCGCCGGCGCAGATAGCCAGTACATCCCTGCTTCCCCGCCGCCACCGGTATCGACGAGCAGGCGCAACGACTGGCCCGCCGCCGTCCGCGGCGTGGCGAAGAAGTGCCCCGCTTCGTATTGGGTGGGAATCGTCTGCGCCGGCGTGCTGCCAGCGAGTGCCAAGGCAGCTATCCATATCGTGATCATCATGCCCTCCATCTTTTGCACAGAACGTCAGCGGAAAAGCTGCAGCAAAGCCCAGCTCACCAGCAACGCGAAATAACCGAAGAACCGCCAGAAACCCGCGCCGAGCAGCGGCTCGTTGGTCAGCTCGGACGAAGGACTGAAGCGGTCCACAAAGAAATCGGGAAAGATCAGCAAGACCGCCGCGAGCAACGGCAGGAACAGCACGTAGCCGGCACCTCTACCCGCACGCCAGATACTGGAGGACGCCGCGACATCCAGCCCCGGGACCCAGCGCTGCATGTGGCACACCATCCATAGCCATGCCAGCACTGCCACGCCACCGACCATGCGATGAATCATCGTTCCCATGTTTCCCGATTCCTGTCGCCGCTGCCCCGCTGTCATCCCACCGTGACATCAAGCGTTGAAGCACTTCGTGTCCACGATGGCGGTTTCCCCGCATCACACGACCGGAACGGAGTTTCCCATGCAAGCACCGACTGCAGCAAAGTGCGTCGCCGCCCTCCTTATGGGTGTACTGCTGGCGCTGCCCGGCCACGCAACGAACCAGTCGCTGCGTGAACGACTCGCCCAGCGTCGCACGACCACCGCGAGCCACGCCATGCCGTTGCCGGACGGCACACGGGTCGAACGAGACATCGCCTACGGACCCGATCCGGCGCAGCGCCTGGACGTCTATCTGCCGCCGCATGCCGAGCGTGCCCCGGTCATCTTCATGGTGCATGGCGGCGCCTGGATGTTTGGCGACAAGGATTCGAGCGGTGTGGTCAGCAACAAGGCGGCGCACTGGCTGCCCGCGGGCTGCATCGTGATATCGATCAACTACCGCCTGTCGCCATCGGCCAATCCCGTCGAGCAGGCTGACGATGTCGCCAGGGCACTGGCCTTTGCCCAGAGCAAGGCCCCTCGCTGGGGCGCGGACCCGGCCCGGTTCGTACTCATCGGACATTCCGCTGGCGCCCACCTGGTATCGCTGCTGAGCGCCAATCCCGGCATTGCGATGCGCCAGGGCGCCCAGCCGTGGCGCGGCACAGTGTCACTGGACAGCGCGGCGTACAATATCGTGCAACTCATGCAGTCGCATCACCTTGCTCTCTACGATCGCGTGTTCCATGCCGATCAGGATCTCTGGCGCGAAGCCTCGCCGATTCTGCGCGTGACCCGCGCGTCGATACCGATGCTGCTGGTCTGTTCGAGCCGACGCAGCGATTCCTGCCCCCAGGCCGAAGCGTTTGCTGCCAAGACCATCACATTGGGCGGCCATGCCACGGTCCTGCCAGTCGACAAGACGCATATGGAAATCAACCAGCAACTCGGCGCATCCGGCAGCTACACCGATGCGGTCGATTCGTTCCTGCACACGATCGGATTGAAATAGCCGCGACGTGTCGAATCAGAAAGCGCAGGCGCGGCAGACCAGGCGCCACCCCTGCTAGTGTTACCAGATTCACGTGGTGCCCAGTGGACTACTCGTGGCACCCGAAGCTCGTTGCTCAACGTCCCGAAAGTGGCGGCAGCGAGCCCATCTGGAAGGGGAAACCGATGCTGGCACACATCTCGAAAAATCTGCTCCGACTGACCCGCGCCGACGGTATGGCGCGCCGCCTGCCCGCAGCGACGCTGCTCGCGCTGTGCCTGGCCACCACCGCCCAGGCGCGCACGCCGGACGAAACGCGCTGGCAGCACCAGGCGCAGGCGATCACGATCACCCGCGACGACTGGGGTATCGCACACGTGCACGGCAAGACCGACGCCGACGCGGTGTTCGGCATGGCCTATGCGCAGGCCGAGGACGACTTCAATCGCGTCGAGACCAACTACCTCGATTCGATGGGCCGGCTCGCCGAGGCCGAGGGCGAATCCGCGATCTGGCAGGACCTGCGGCAAAAACTGTTCATCGACCCGGTCGAACTGAAGTCGCTCTACGCGAAAAGTCCGGCCTGGCTGCAGGCGCTGATGAACAGCTGGGCCGACGGTCTCAACTACTACCTCTCCACGCATCCGGACGTGCATCCGCGCGTCATCACGCATTTCGAACCGTGGATGGCGCTGAGCTTCAGCGAGGGCAGCATCGGCGGCGACATCGAACGCGTTTCGCTGGAGCCGCTTGAAGCGTTCTACGGCCACGATCGCCAGGCACTCGCCCGCGTCGAGCCGCCATCGAGCTGGCAGGAGCCGACCGGATCGAACGGCATCGCGATCGCGCCGAAGCTGACCGCCGACGGCCATGCGTTGCTGCTGATCAACCCGCACACCTCGTTCTTCTTCCGTTCCGAACTGCAGATGACCAGCGACGCCGGGCTCGACGCCTATGGCGCGGTCACCTGGGGACAATTCTTCATCTACCAGGGTTTCAACAAGCACATCGGCTGGATGCACACCTCCACCGGCCTCGATGCCGTGGACGAGTTCGCCGAGACGATCGTGCACAAGGACGGCAAGCTGTTCTATCGCTACGGCAAGGAGCTGCGGCCGGTTACCACGCGTACCGTCAACGTGTCGTATCGCGCGAAGGACGGCTCGATGGCCACGCGCAGCTTCACCGTCCATGCCACACATCACGGCCCGATCGTGCGCGAGAAAGACGGCAAGTGGATCGCGATGGCGCTGATGAACAAGCCGATGGAAGCGCTTGAGCAGAGCTGGCTGCGCACCAAGGCCAGCGATTACGCCAGCTACATGAAGGTCGCCGAGCTGAAGGCGAATTCGTCGAACAACACGCTCTTCGCCGACGACAAGGGCGAGATCGCCTATCTGCATCCGCAGTTCATCCCGAAACGCGACGACCGCTTCGATTACACCAAGCCCGTCGACGGCAGCGACCCGGCGACCGACTGGCAGGGCCTGCTGCCGCTGGACAAGGCCCCGCATGTGATCAACCCGCCAAACGGCTGGGTCATGAACACCAACAACTGGCCGTATTCCGCCGCCGGCCCGTACAGCCCGAAGCGGGCGGACTATCCGCGCTACATGGACACCTTCGGCGAGAATCCTCGCGGCATCCACGCCACCCGCCTGCTCACCGGCGCGCACGATGTCAGCATGGCTTCGCTGATCAGCAAGGCGTTCGATTCGTACCTGCCGGCATTCGCGCGGCAACTGCCGATCCTGATCGCCGACTACGACGCACTACCCGCCAACGATCCGCTCAGGCCCAGGCTGAAAGGCCCGATCGCGATGCTGCGCGACTGGGACTATCGCTGGGGCATCGCCTCGATGCCGACTTCGCTCGCCGTCTTCTGGGGCGACACGTTGTGGGACGAGGTCGACAAGGCCGATACCGCCGAAGGCCTGTCGATCTACGACGTCATGGCCGAGAAAGCCGGTGCGAAGGCACGCCTGGGTGCATTGGTCGAAGCCTCCGATCGGTTGACCAAGGACTTCGGCAGCTGGGGCGTGCCGTGGGGCGAAATCAATCGCTTCCAGCGCGTCAACGGCGACATCGTGCAGCCGTTCGACGATGCGAAACCGAGCATCCCGGTGCCATTTACTTCCTCACGCTGGGGTTCGCTCGCGTCATTCGGTGCGCACCGCTGGCCCGGCACGAAGCGTTACTACGGCACCAGCGGCAACAGCTTCGTGGCCGTGGTCGAGTTCGGCGACAAGGTGCGCGCTCGCGCGATCACAGCCGGCGGCGAGAGCGGTCATCCGGATTCAAGTCACTTCAACGACGAGGCCGAACGCTACACCACCGGCAACCTGCGCACGGTCTACTTCTGGCCCGATCAGCTCAACGGACATACCGAGCGGGTCTATCACCCGGGAGAGTGAGTCCGGGCATCACCCGCTCACGCCAAACAGCATGCCCACGCCGGTGGTGATCGCCATCGCCAGCGCGCCCCAGAACGTGATGCGCATGGCGCCGACGCCCATCTTCGCGCCACCGGCCCATGCCGCCACCGCGCCCAGCACGGCGAGAAACACCAGCGAGGTGATGAACACCAGTGGCAACAGCATGGCGGCTGGCGTCAGCGCCACTACCAGCAGCGGTAGTGCGGAGCCCACCGCGAAGCTCAGTGCGGATGCTCCGGCAGCCTGCAGCGGTTGTGCCTTGAATGCCTCGGTGATGCCGAGCTCGTCGCGCGCATGGGCATCGAGCGCGTCATGCGCCATCAGTTGCTCGGCCACCTGCTTCGCAAGTGCCGGCTCGAGTCCCCGGCCCACGTAGATCGACGCCAGCTCCTTGTGTTCGCCTTCCACATCGGTCTGCAGTTCGTGGTGTTCGCGTTCGAGTTCGGCGTGTTCGCTGTCGGCCTGCGAGTGCACCGACACGTACTCGCCGGCGGCCATCGACATCGACCCGGCCACCAACCCGGCAATGCCGGCGATCAGGATGTTCTGCCCACTGGCATGCGCGGCTGCCACACCCAGCACCAGGCTGGCGGTGGAGACGATGCCGTCGTTCGCGCCCAGCACGGATGCGCGCAACCAGCCCATGCGGCCGGTGCGATGTCTTTCGTAATGATGTCGTGGCACGTGGGCGATCTCTGCGAGGGTCAGGGCATCAAGAAGGATGGCGAAAACCGTGTCGTGTTGCGCTCAGAGCATCCGCTTCAGCGTGTTGTCACGCCGGCCGAAGTGATGCCACAACGCAGCCAGGATATGCAGCCCGATCACGTAGTAGAAAATCGTGCCGATGGTGCCGTGGATGTCTTCCAGCTGATGCGACAGCGCCCGGTCCGGCAGGCTGACGAACGACGGCAGCAGGGTCACGCCGAACAGGGTCACCGGCTTGCCGCCGACCTGCAACGTGATGATGCCGAGGATCGGCTGGATCAGCAGGAACAGGTACAACGCCACGTGGGTGATCTTGCCCAGCAGCTCGGTCCAGTGCGGCGGCGGCGGCGTGATTGGCGGCTGTCCGTTGCGCAGGCGCAGCAGCAGACGCGGCAACACCAGCAGCAGTACCGCCAGTCCCGCAGTGTAATGCGCCGCCAGCACGTTGCCGCGGGTGGCGCTGCCCTTGGGAAACAGCTCGAACAGATTGATGAAGACGTAAGCCAGCAGGACCAGCGCAAAGATCGTCCAGTGCATCCGGCGGACAGAAGCTGCGTAGCGCGACGAAGGTTCGATCGGTGCCATGAAACATCTCCTGCAAGGGAATCGTCGAGAATCGAGGATGCGACTGGTGGTATCTGCGATGGCTGGAGGCCACGGCGTGCATTGTGTACGTCTCGGTAGACGAAGTGCGGAATGCTTCTCGTCTCAACGGCTTGCCGGCGCAAGCACACCACACGCCGGCATCAGCCCCGGCCGGGAATCTTCAGCCCGCGCTGTACCGCCGGGCGAGCCAGCCCACGCTCAAGCCAGGCGACAACGTTGCTGAAGCTGTCGTACGCCACGATGTCGCGCGCTTCGTAGAACGTGATGAGGTTGTTGACCCAGCCGAGCGTGGCGATGTCGGCGATGGAGTAGTCGTCACCCATGATCCAGTCGCGGCCATCCAGCTGGGTGTCGAGCACCCCGAGAAGTCGCTTCGACTCCGCGACATAGCGCTCCAGCGGCCGCCTGTCCTCGTACGCCTTGCCGGCAAACTTGTTGAAAAAACCCACCTGGCCGAACATCGGACCGATCGATGCCATCTGGAAGAACACCCATTGGATGGTTTCCCAGCGCCGCGCCGGATCGGCCGGAATGAACTTGCCGGTCTTGTCCGCCAGATACAGCAGGATCGCGCCCGATTCGAACAGGCCGAGCGGCTGGCCACCGGGACCATCCGGATCGACGATCGCGGGAATCTTGCCGTTCGGGTTGAGCGACAGGAACTCCGGCGTATGGCTCTCGTCCTTCATGATGTC
Organism: uncultured Rhodanobacter sp.; assembly: GCA_966211915.1. Classification (GTDB taxonomy): domain Bacteria; phylum Pseudomonadota; class Gammaproteobacteria; order Xanthomonadales; family Rhodanobacteraceae; genus Rhodanobacter. Next base: position 56,389 of record CBIHNO010000014.1, on the reverse strand, counting down.
GACGAGATGCGGCTCGTACGGCAGTCCGGTCTCCTCCAGCATGATCGACACCTTCACCCCGTTCGGCGTGTTGAGCGAATACAGCTGGATGCGGTCCGGATGTTGCGTCGGCCAACGCGTCGCGATCGGAAAGTTGACGAGGTCGGGCATGGCTTGCTCCTTACGATGAGGTGACAAGCGAATCAGATTGAGCTGTTGCCTGGCAAGATCAAGTGAATCGACCTGATCTGCTGCTCGTCCACATTACGGCACACCGCAGGGTGCAATCACCAACAGCGGAATCATGGTGCCGGCTTACCCCAACAGGAAGCCGACGGCATCGACCATGAAATGCGCCAGCATGTTGGCCCACAGGTTGCGGCGCCACAGGTAGAGCAGCGTGAGCAACGCGCCGGCCATGCCTGCGATCAGCAAGTGATGCCAACCCCAGTAGCTGAGATGTTCAAGCGTGAAAACCGCCCAGGTGAAGACGCCTGCCACACTGCGACTGCCGGTCAGCTCCTGCACCCGTTCAAGCGCGTACCCACGGAAGAGGATCTCTTCGGAAACCGCCGCGCGCACGACCGAAATGAATCTCAGCCAGAACGGCACCGCCGTCAGCGTCTGCAGCTGTTGTGTCTCGTCCCAGTGCAGCGCCGGAAACACGACGAGATACATCATCGCCAGCACGGCGACCATCACCACACCCGTGGCCAGCGCGGCAAGGATGTCTCTGCCACCCGGTTTGCGCAATCCGATGGAAGTCAGTGGGCGACGTTCGACCCGCACGACATACAGCAGGACCGCCGTAACCAGACCCCAGTAAACCAGTTCGTTGGCTGCCATGTGATCGATGCTGGAAAGCGCGTGATCCCACGTTCCGAACGGCAGGCTGATGCCGCCGAATGCCAGCAGCAATCCCGCGATGGTGAGCAGCCACGGCTTCCTGTACCAAGCCGTCATTTGTGCAGCAGTTGTCGACATGAACTCAGCCTCGCCTCGTGTTCGATGCTTTCGTGGTTTTCTTCCTGGCAGCCGGGCGCGCTTGGCGCGCCTCGTCAACCAGCCGGATGAATTGCTGGACAGCCTGGGTTGTGCGCTTCCTGTCGCCGGTGCTCATCAGCTCCAGGAACAGACCGTCGAACACCGCACCCAGCAAGGTGACCATGGCCGGAGTCCGTTCCGCTTCCGGCAGCGCTGTCCCGATCAGCTCCGACCAGTTCGAGGCGTTGCGCTGCAGGTATGGCCCATATACGGCAGGATTCTGCACGGCGAGAATCTGCAACTCATAGAGCAGCTTGAAGTACGGATAGTTTTCGTCCGCGATCGCCCAGTCCCAGAACATTTTCAACGGCCGCTCCGACCGCCCTGCCCGGCGCTCGACCAGGCTGGCGAAGGATTGCCGCAAACGCGACTGCATGCTGTCCAGCACTTCCGTCAGCAAACCTTCCTTGGATTCGAAGTGGTAGATGAGCAGGCGCGCGCTGGTGCCCAGCGCATCGGCCAGCGGCCTCAGCGAGATATCCGACAGGCCATGTTCGAGCAGGTAACCGACGAGCTCGTCGGTCAGGGTTTCTTTTCGTGTTTGCATGTAACGAACGTTACACGTAACGATCGTTACACGTCAAGCCAGCCCGCAACGAATCGCGGATCCGACCGCACTACCCGGGTGATGCCTTCTCGCCCGACACCATGGACTGGCGCAGGTCTGCGGCCAACGCATCCGGCCCCCACGTGCAAGCAGAGAGCTTTACCTTGGCGTCAGGCCCTGCAGCGTCTCGATGAGCAGCTGATCGGCGGCATCCACTCGAACCAGACCCTGACGCGGGTATTCGAGATCGCGGATGACGAACACCGTCACCGTCAGTGCCACCGCAAACACCATCATCTGCAGCCAGGGCACCCGCTCGCCCTCCGCCATGCCATAGCCGACCAGCAGGGCCGACATCAACGCAAGCAGAAAAAGCATCAGGTCGATCACGGCCAGCGGGCGATGGCGCCCTGCAGCGACACCGATGGACTTTCCCCGCCCCTCTGTTCGCATGTGGGCAAATCTACTTCCGACTCAGCGACCAGAACTCAATGTCGCGGCGGAGGCGATAGCCGGCCTGTTCGTACAGTCGCTTCGCGCGCTGGTTCTGGTGGCTCACATGCAGAAATGGCGTGCGTCCGCGTTCGAGATTGTCGTTCGACAGCAGCGCCAGCAGACGTCGTGCATAGCCGCGACCGTTGAAGTCCGGATGCGTGCAGACGGCGCTGATTTCCTGGTACGCATCCATGCCAAGGCGCTCGCCGATGATCGCCGCGAGTCGGCCGTCCTGATAGATCCCGAAGTAGCGGCCCAGCTCCATCGTGCGCGGGCGAAAATAATGCGGATACACCAGCGCGGTCAGCGCCAGCACATCGGCGCGATGCGCCTCGGACAACTCGATCACTTCCGGCCCGTCGATTACCCGGATCGGTTTCGTGCAGATCATCTGCGCCAGCGGGCCATAAGCCTCGATACTCCAGCCATCCGGCTGCGTGGGCGCCACGCCAAGCAGGTAGACGGATTCACCCGGATCGAGCAGTGACGCGATCGCCTCGGCCACGTCCGTCCGCGCACTCGCCACGCCCATGAATGGCGCGAACTCCGCCGGGTAACGCGCCGCATCGCCACTGCTCCGCGCCAGTGCCCGATGCCGGCTGCGTAGTGACGACCAGAAGGGATTGTCGAGTTCGGTAGCGGTCATCTCGCCATGCTGTCCGATCAGATGCTGGCGGAAAAGTTTGCCATGAACAGGAAGGCGACAGTTGTCCCGGCTTTTCCCTGAACCACTTCGGCCCCTGCAGTCATATCAGCGAGATGCCGGAAATCCAATCACCACATCGTTCAACGGCAGCTGCGCCTGACGATGCCGGGGTGTCGCCGGCTTCCATGGCTCGCCCTGACCAAACAGCTGCGCCTCGGTTTCCGGCCCGAGCAGGTCGAAGCGGTCAAAGGCGAACGGCAGGCCTTCCGAACCTTCGAACGTTGCAGCGTTGGAAAGCTGGAAGTGCAGATGCGGGGCGTCGGAATTGCCGGACTGACCCAAGTGCCCCAGCAACTGTCCACGACGAACACGCTCGCCCACATGCACCTTCACGCTGCCACGCTGCAGATGCGCATAACTGGCGAACACGCCCGACTTGAGCTCAAGCACGACGTAGTTGCCGAACAACCCGTGTGCAGTCAGTGATTCGGGTTCGGACTGCGCGCTGAGCGGCGGGTGCTCCGCTTGTCCGTCGCGCATGTCGCGAACCACGCCATCGGCCACCGCGAGCACATCCGCGCCGTAGCCGATCCAGTCGGGATGGCGCGTCTTGCCGATATCCTTCACGCCCGCATGCAGCGCATGGCCCTGCGAATCAATGCCTACCAGGTCCAGCGCATAGCGCTGCGGAATCGTCACCTGCCCGTTCACCGCCACGACGCTGCCCCAATGATGCGAATGCACGTTGCCGGGTCCTTCATGCGCCAGCCACAGCCCACCCCGCAACGGCGGCCCGATCAGCATGGGCGCCTCGGTGTTCAACGGCACGCGCACGCCATCGAGCAGCTCGGTCGTGTGCTTCGCCGTGGCAAATGCAATTCGGTGACGCAAGGCATGTGGCGCTGCGCTCCCTGCCGGCAGTGTCAACCAGACATAGATCACCACGCGCTTGCCGGCCTCGATCATCACCGGCGCATGTTCGGCCGGTGCCGGTCGACTCATCGCCGCCAGCTCGACGGCGCTGAAGCTGGCGAGTGGCGTGCCGCCATCGTCCGCGTAGACATCCAGACCCTGCGGCATCAGCGGACCGGTGTCGCGGTAGATGCTCGTGACATGCAGCTCATACGCAAGATGCGTCAGATCGTCGCTGCCGACAAATGCGGTCGGCGCAAACGGTACGCGCGCCTCCACCGGCGCCCGTGCCTGCTGTGCGGTGGCCAGTGAAGTCCAGCAAAGCAACAGCGCGAACAGCCTGCAGGCAAGGTTTCTATCCATCGACACATTGAGCTCCTGGCACGAATCGGGACGGCAGCACGCCAGCGTAATTCAACGCGAACCTCCGAAGCGAACGTCGGAGATCGCAGGATCAGCTGACCGGGCTCGCACTCACCTGGGCATGGCTGGCCACCGCGTTGGGCACGCCCGCCGGCGTGGTGAGCATGGCGCCCAGAACCAGTACGCAGATCAGCAAGCAGGCACCGAAAAGGCTGTGCAGCATCAGGGATTCGAATTTCATGGCAGTTCTCCTTGAGTGATGAAATGAGGCTTTCGAGAGTTGGATGGCAAGCGCCGTGCCAATCGCCTCCTGGCGCGGGGAACCGCATTGCCAAGCCATTTCTTTCCGCGCGTTCGAGAAGTCCGAGTGTCCGCGGACGATCCCACTGATGTCCGGACAACACGGACGGCGCGATATCGCCGGCCGCCGCCGTCGTCTGCTTACGCCATAATCCACGCATGAACAAACTACAGCTCGGCGTGCTTTTTCTGTTCCTCGCAGTGTCCGCACAGGCCACCGAAAAGCCAGCGCCTGCAGCACGAACCATCGTGCTGGTGCGTCACGGAAATTACCTGCCCGATCCTGCGGCCGACCCGCGACTGGGACCTGACCTGTCGCCGATCGGAGTCGCCCAGGCGCACCTGGTGGGCGCCCGACTGGCGGGACTGCCGACGCGGTTCGATGCGCTGTACGTCAGCCCACTGCAACGCGCGCGCGATACCGCCGCAGTCATCGCCGAAGATTTTCCTGGCCGCAAATTCAGCGTGATCGACGACCTCGCCGAGTGCATGCCGCCGAGCCGCCGGGTCGAGGTCATGAAAGTCGAGAAGCCCGAAGATCTCGCTGCATGCAAGGCCCGTCTCGATCGCGTCTTCGCCAAATACTTCCGGCCCGCCCAAGGCAGCGAACGCACCGAGCTGTTCGTCTGCCGCGGCAACGTGATCCGTTACCTGGTCACCCGTGCGCTCGGCGTCGACACCGCCGCATGGCTGGAGATGTCGGTTGGCAATGCCAGCATCACGCGGATTCGTATCGAGGCCGATGGCAGCTTCAAGGTCATCGCCGTCGGCGATGTCGGCCACTTGCCACCGAACATGCTTACCGGCGCCACCGGTGACAGCGAACGCAGCCTGGCGATCAAACCGTTGCCGCATGAGTGACCCGTCGGGGTCAGTCCCGGGCCAGCCTTCTCTCAGTGTTCGACGGCCCCCTCGATGCGCCGGTCGGGGATCAACCACAGCAACGCCGTCAGCGCGTACGCCATCTGCGCTGCCCACGGCCGCCAGAACGTCAGGGCGATCCCGGTGAGGTAGAGCACCGGTGATAGCTTGCCCTTCCAGTCGGATCCGATCGCGCGCCGGAGTGACGAGCCGTAACCATCCGCCACGACGAGGGCCTGCTGCAGTATCCAGTAGGCCACGGCGGCCATCAGCAGCACCACGCCATATACTGCCGTCGGCACGGCAGCGGCATGGTTTTCGCCCATCCATGCCGTGGTGAAAGGGAACAGCGACAGCCAGAACAACAGGTGCAGGTTCGCCCACATCGCAGCCCCGGATACCTTGTGGCTGATCAAAAGCATGTGGTGATGATTGTTCCAGTAGATGCCCACATAGCCGAAGCTCAACACGTAGCTGAGCAGCACCGGCGTCAGCGGCACCAGTGCGGCGAGCGCATGCCCCTCCGGCACCTTCAGCTCCAACACCATGATGGTGATGATGATCGCGATGACGCCGTCACTGAAGGCTTCCAGCCTGCCCTTGCCCATGCCACGTCTCCAGGTCGACAGCCATTGATCCGGCAAGTGAATATCTTTGCATGCGAGCGTCGGTGGAGAAAGCGTCAGCTGCTGTGATCGAGGATGATCTTCCAACCTTCGGTCGTCTTTTCCCACAACAACGAGAACACACCGTCGTCCTTGGCAGCTTCGCCGTGAGCCGTGCGGTCAAGATGGAAGCGGCCGGTCACGGCGGCGTATCGCACTTCGCCATGTGCATCGGGCAGCAGGCGCACGTCGAAGTCAGAGAACGCGAGCCGGCCCATCTGAGCCTTGCTGGCATAGTGCTTGCGATAGCTTTCAAGAATCGCCTGATAACCCTTGCGCACGCTGGTGCCGACGAAGGTGGTATCGGGCGCGTCCTTGTAACCGCGCATGAAGTCCGCGACATCGCCACGGTTCCACGCCACCTGCTGCTGATCCATGACCTGCCGGATCGCAGCGGCGTCATCGGCCGTTGCCGTCGCTGCCATGCCCGAACCGGCACTCCCCAAGGCCACCGCCAGCAGGATCATGAGTCCGATAAAAAAGCGCCTGTTCGCCATGGTGCACTCCGATGGGATGTGTGATATCGCATGACATGCAGGGAACATCCCTGCCGCCTTATGGCTCCTGACCGCGCGGAGGCTTTGCCACCGCGGGGATGATGTATTTGGCCACAAGATCCTGCAACGGGTACCAGGTTTTGAAGTCGCCGTAGTTGCCGGCGGTGATGACGACGGTGATGTCCAGCTCGGGCAGGACGATCACGAACTGGCCGCCGTTGCCTTCAGCGGCGTATTCGCGATAGTCGTGGCCGGGGGCTTTCATCGCATGCAGATGCCAGGCATAGCCGTAGCCGTGGTCCGGCGCGAATTCGGCGTGACGGGTGGTGGACAGATCGACCCAGGAGCGATCGATCACCCGATGCCCATTCCAGACCCCGCCGGCGAGGTACAGCTGCCCCAGTTTGAGCATGTCGCGCGGACGCAGGTAGATGCCACCGGCAACGTAGGCATCGCCGTTCGGCATCAGGTTGATGTGGTAGTCGCGCATCTGCAGTGGCCGGCCAAGATAGGTATCGAAGAACGCCGGCAGCCACATGCCCGTGGCATGGCTGACGACACCGCCCAGCAGGTTGATGCCGGCCGAGCAGTACACCGCCTTGTTGCCGCCGGGATCGCGCGCCATCGGCAAGTCCAGGGTGTAGCGGTACCAGTCGTTCTGCCGGTGCTGCGACTGCATGGTGTCCTCGTTGCCCGGCGATTTCTCGTCGTTGTCATCGCAGGCCAGCCCTGAAGTCATGGTCATCAGATTGGCGACCGTGATCCGGTGCTTGCGAGGATCGGGGTTGGCCAGATCCTGGTACTGCGGAAACAGCAACAGCACCGGGGTATCCGGGGTGAGCTTCGTACTGTGCTGCATCGCCAGACCGACCATCAGCGAGGCGAAGGTCTTGCCGGCCGAGCGCGTGTCATGCGTGCGCTCGCGATCAAAACCGTGGAAGTATTCCTCCACCACCAGCTTGCCATGCCGTGCGATCAGCAGGCCCTGGACTTGCGGCGCCGCCGGACCAGTCATCGCATCGCGCTCGATGCTCTCGACGAGCGCGGCGATCATGCGCGCATCGAGACCCGCATCCTGCAGCGATGCGGTCGCCCAGCCATCGTCCAGAGCCAACGGCTGCCGGTAGGTGTAGCTGGTCGCCGCGGGCGTCCGCGGATAGAAGCCCGACGCATGGTCGCGGTCGCGGCGCGTGAAGGCGAACAAGCCGATGCCCTGCCAGTCCAGGCGCAACTGATCGCTGTCTTCGTCGAAGTTGCCGTGCAACTGCCAGGCGGGTCGCCGCGGGTCGCTCAATATCAGTGCACCGCCATCGACCGCTACCTTGTAAAGCTGGCTTCGGCCCAGGTTGAACTCCGGATTCGCGATGGATGCCACCAGTGCACCATCGGACCCGCGCCCGATCTGCAGGTATTGGGAAACGCGATCGGGCAACGGCTGCACCTGCCCCGACCACACGCCAGCCTGCACCGGCTTCAAGGTCAGCGGCGTGGCGTAGGCACTGCTCAACGTGATCCCCGCCGGCTGTATCCAGAACCCGTCAATCGCCGACGCATCGGCGGCCAGATCGCCACGGAACCGGCCTTGATCGCCGGGCAAGCTGACCTCGATGCGATCGCCCTCACGATGCACGATCGCCTCGAGACCAGCGATCGACGCCCGCCATTCGCTGCTGCGCCCGTCGATCACCAGTGTCCCGGCGACTTGCGGCGCGAATACCGTTTCGTTCCCCCACAAGCCGACCAGACGATCAGCCCCGGTCGGCATCGGTTCGGCCGCCAGCACGATCAAGGGGAGGGCTGCCGCGAACAGGGCGCCAAGGATCAGGGTAAATCGTCGCATGGGTCGGTTTCCGCTGGGGGACAGGACACGACCTTGAACCACGGCCGTCATCCCGTGGATCGTAGTGTGCGTGGCTGTATCGGTCTTGTATCTGGCAAACCTGCCCGGTCGATTGTCGCGCCCAACCGGTAACCGCGGGGCGATATGCCAAAGGCAGCCTTGAATGTGTGTGAGAAGTGCGCCTGATCGAAGTAGCCGCATGCCTCGGCGACGTCAGCCAGATCGGCAGCGGTGTCCGTGAGCAGTGCCGCCGCCTTGGTCAGACGGCAGCGTCGCAGGTAGTCGCCGGGCGTGCATCCGAAATGGTGACGGAAGGTCCGCGTCAGATGCACCGGATGCACACCGGCAGCCATGGCGACATCCGACAGACTCAACTCGGCGCCGCAATCGTCGTGCATCAGTTCACGCGCACGCTGCAACCACGCCGGCGCGCGGTCAAGAACATCCTTGAAGTCGAACGCCGTGGCGGTCAGCAGCTCCGCACACAGCGATTCGACGATCAATCCGTCGTGCGGCGTCGGCGCGGTGGCACCCGCCGCCATGTTCAGTGCCACGTCCAGCGCGGCACGACCAAGCACGCAGGCGTGATCGGGAAGCGCGACCGCATCGGCAAAATGCCGCTGCGTGGCCATCGACACCGATACCGTGAAGAACTGGCCACCATCGCCACGGAAGCAGTCGCGATGCGTGGTGCCGGGCGGGTTGTAGATCAGCAGTGGACGCGCCGCCACCGCAGGTGCACCCACCGCCGAGGACACATAGGCACCCTGCATGAGCAGCACGAAGTGAGCCTCCGTGTGCGTGTGCTCCTCGACCTCATCTTCGGGAACCGTCGGCACACGCCGCGCCACCACGAAACCACCGGCCGGCAAGCGCATCTCGTACTGCCCTAGAAACTCGTCGTGAGCGAAAATCCGGCGGGAGGTCGTTATCTGCATGGCCGGATCATCGCCGCTTCCCGATCGCCAATCCATGTGCCGGAAGATTTCGTGCATTGAACCTGCCCGAACCGGGTGAAGACGTCGAAACGACTCTCCAGTCCGTAATGGCCACGGCTCCATCTCCACCACAGCGCCACACCCCTACAGCTTGCCGTGCTCCACTTGCCGCTCTCGCTGCATCAGCGTCCATTCGGCATGCTCGGTCAGCGCGGCATCGCCGAGCGAGAGCAGGATCTCGCGTTGCTCGACCGGGTCCTGCGTACGGTCCAGGGCCGCGCGAGCACTGCTGAAAATACGTTGCATGAAGCGGTACTGCCGGATCAGTTCGCGGTCGGCCTTGCGATAGGCATAGGACTCGCGCACGGCAGCGACGATCGACAGCACGGCCATGATCATCACCAGGGAAATCTTGGCGCCCTCCGACAGCACCAGCGCGAACACCGCGAGATATACGCTGATCGCGATACCACCCCACAGGCTGATCGACCCGATCATCTCGGTGACATGGTGCACGCCGGTGCGCTCGATCGTCTTGCACTCGTAGTAGTGCAACTGACCGGATACGCCGGAGCGCCCGACCCATTCCTCGATGACATCGGCCAGCGCCGCGGGCGTCGCTTCCTCGACATGCGACGACGGATACAGGCTGGCGGCGCGCATCACGTTGCGGATCCAGCCCAGCTCTATGTTCTGCTTCTGCAGGAAATTGTCGTGCGCGAATTCGTGATCGGCACTGGCCGAGATGCCGGCACGCCACCAGCACGACTGGATGCGCAGGCCTTCGGCCAGCGCGCGGTAGTCTAGATACTTGCGGTGCCAGCCACGGCGCCGCGCGAGCATCGCCAGATAACCGCCGCTGGCGAACATCAGCAGGAACACGTAGATCAGATAATCCTTCGCCGGCAGGTGCGCGTAGAACGCAAAGGCGATCCCCATCAGCGCCGCCAGCGTATAGATCAGGCGCATCGCCAGCAGCACGCGCTTGCGGAAATGCACGGCCAGCCAGTCGACGTCGTGGAACAGGCGATCGATGCTGGCCGTGGCGGCGGACGGCACGCCATGTGGTGCCTGCGGTGCAGCCTCGATTTCGGCCGCATATTTTTCGCTGTCGGCATTGAGCTCCTGCATGTGCGCGAACATCAACTGGAAGTCCGCCGGCAGCTTGTCGTGGAGCAGCGTGGTCTCGGCGCTGCGCCACCCCACCTGCAGTGGACGCAGGTCCGCTGCCGGCCCGCCATCGTCGCCCGATCGCGAACACACGATGTGATAGAGCAGGCTCTCGTCGCCGCCGCCCAGGACGTGACGTGTCAACTGATGACGATCGATCACACCTGGCAAGGTGCCGGTCAGGTGGTAGTTCACGATCTGCGCGGTGCCGCCGAGCCGTCCCTCCGCCTTGCCGTTCCAGATCGCCAGCAGCACGTGACTGTGACTGGCGATGTATACGCCGACCTTGGCGTACTGGCGGTCGCGCGCTCCACCGGGCGATCCGATCGCATGGCGCGGCGTGGCCATCAACTTCGGCAGCAGCACGATCTCGGCCTGGCCGCACAAGATGTCGAAGCGCGCGCGTACCGCCGGATCGACGAAGTCCTCGGCATACAGGTCACGCGGCAACGGCAGCGGCGCGATCAATCGCGCGCCGATGGCGAGCGCTTCCTCGGCCACGAGCTGGTCGCCCCCTTCCGCGAGCGCCGAAAGCACGACCAGCGGCAGGCCGGGGAAATCGCGCTGGAGCTGCGCGAAAAAATCCCGCACGCGTTGCCGGATCGGCTCGATCTCGCGTGCGGGTATATCGCGATGGCTGGTGACACCGACAACCAGGGGAGTCATGGCAGCTTCCAGAGGTTGAGGACACGTGACTGCGCACACCGACCACCTGCAGGCAGCCGTCGCCGGCCGTCTGCATGCAAGGCCGAATCAGCCTCGGAGGATGGCGATTCGGCCTTTCGCCGACGCGGACTAGTAGTTCTTGATGCCCGGATTGGTGGTCACCTGGGGCGTGGGGGCAAGCTTCGCGTCCGCTTCCGTGTCGGGCGCGGCGTTGGCCTCATTGTTTTCTTCTTCGTCCGTGGGCGGCGGCTGGTTGGCGTTCTGATTGTCGAGTTTGTTGGTGGGCATGATCTTCTCCCGGCTCGTTGAAGCAATGACTGCGGTGGATACCTGCCTCCATGCACTGAAGCCCTCTGCTTGAACACTCCTGAAACCGCGGCGACTTGTCCGTCAATGAATAGTGCCGGCCGCTGCCAGCAACTTTCGCTGCGCATCGGCATTGATCGGATAGGCGATCTGCTTGCGCTGCAGGACGGCGAGCAGCGCGCCATCGCGGTAGCCGCTGGTCCACAGTTGCCGGATCAGCGGCTGCACCTCGGCGGTTCGATCCATATCCACCAGTGCCTCGACCTGCAACGCCAGCAGGCGGGGGTCGCCGGCACCGCTGGTCACCGCCTGCATGGCATGCAGGGCTTCAAGACGCAGCGATTGCGCGAGCTGCGCATCGGCACTCAGGTTGGCGATCTGCAATTTCGCGTCCACAAAGGCCAGCAGGATGGCCCGGTCGTCGGGCTGGGCGCTGCGCAGATCGCGCAGCCGCGGCAGCGTCGCCTGCGCCTGTTCGCGTGCTGCATCGGCCTGGCCGGTGACGCGCCACTGGGCAACCTGTTCGAGCTGCGCTTCGACCAGTTCACGCTGCCAGCGCGCATTCGTGGGGTCTTTCTTCACCAGCGCGAGAAACACCGGGATCGATGACGCCGTTGCCGCCTGGGCCGCAGCCAGGTTTCCGTTGAGCCGCTGCAGCCGGGCGAGCTGGATCGAATAGAGCACGACCTGACCCTGCACCTCGGCATCATTCGGATCGATCGTGCGCATGCGCGTGGCGATGTCGATCGCCTGCTGCAGGTCACGCATCCCCGTGCTGACATCACCGGTGAGAGCCAGCGTGCGACCGAGGATCGCGCGCACGGCCAGCATGTTCTGCTGCTGGTTGTTGTCCTTGGGATCGTGCGCCGCCAGAGAGGACTCGATCGTGTCATCGGCCACGTACTGCTCGACGGCCGTCGCAAGATCGCCGCGCAACAGGGCCATCTTGCCAAGGTTGTTGTGCGCCATGCCCAGCTGCACGCGCCATTCGCCGTTGGTCGGCTGGACGGCTACCAGCTTCTGGCTCAGTTCCAGCATGTTCTGATAGGCCGATGTGGCCCGATCGAGCTGGCCACGTGCTTCCATCACGTGACCGATATTGTTGTCGAGCGTGGCCAGCTGGAATTGCAGCTGCGGATTGTTGGTCGAGTGGCTTTCGGCGCGCCGCAGAATCTCCTGCGCCGCCACGAAACTCTGTTCGGCCTTGTCCAGCTCGCCCTGACGCCAGTGCCCCATGCCGATGAATGTCTGCACGTCGGCATAGGCAAGTTGTCGTGCCACGTTGTCCGGCGCCGCATCGGCCAGTCTGGCCGCGAGCGTCAGTGCAGCCTGATAGGACGCCAGCGCTGTCGGCAGGTGCCCCTGGTCCATCCGGATGCTGCCGATTTTTTCCAGTGCCTTGGCTCGCTGCCCCAGCGCAGCGTCGGTGACATCGGTGGTCGGCAAGGACTGGAAATAGCGCATCGCCTGGTCGTCCACCGCCTCGAGAATATCGAGCCGCTGTACCGGTGCCAGCTTGTCGTAAAGATCGCCAAGCATGAAGTCGACCAGGTCTTCGGCCTGCTTCTGCCGGCGTTCGGCCGCATGACTGGCCACCACCGCCGCATGGCGGGAAATGACAGCAAAGATGGCCAGTGTGGTGGTCACTCCCGTCACGATCAGGGCCAGCGTGGTCAGCGTGGCCAGCCGCCGGATGCGTCGCTGCAGCTCACGCTGCTTCAACGCATCGAAGCCGACATCGAGCATGCCGGCGATCAACTTCAGCTTGGCGCCGGTCTTGCCGTCCTTGCCGGCTCGCGCATCAGCCGCGATCGGCTCGGCGCGCAGTGCGCTCAAGCTGCCGTCGTCAGCCAGCCGGTGACGCAACGCTGGTGCGAAACATTCCTCGATCTCGCGGCCGGCCAGATCGCTGGCGTTGGGTTCACCATCGACGATCAGGCAGAAGATACGTTCGCTGCGCCCCAACCGCTTGAACGCCAGCACTTCCTCGTTGACCCAGCGGGACGTCGCCGAATGCGGCGAGCAGATCACGATGAGATTCGCCGACTGCGCCAGCGCTTCGTTGATCTTGCGGCCCAGATCGGTGGCGCTGGCCAGCTCCTCGCGATCGCGGAAAATCGGCGCAAGACGTTTCGGAATCGGCCCCGTCACCGTGGCCCGACCGACCAGACGCTTCGGAATCGCGTAGGTTTCCAGCACCTTGTGCAGCCAGCCAGCCCAGGCCTTGTCCCGGTGGCTGTAGCTGATGAAGGCGCGGTACCGGAAATCCGGCATCGTGGAGGCCTGCGTCATGGCGCGTCGCACTCCCGTCGGAGGTCGTGCACTCCCTTGCCGGATGTCCCTTCCACTCGAATCGGACCCAGGCAGCCGCCCCCGACCAGCCACCTGTCTGGTGGACGATAACATTAAAAATGTGATCTACGTCACATTTTTGACGGTCAAGCAGCAGGATCGTCTTCGATGGACCGTGCTACTGCGCCAGGCGGCTCCGAGCCTGATGGCGAAGGAGAAGGTCCAGCGACATTGCGTCTGGCGCCCTTCTCCTGGACATTGTCCAGAAACGTCGCGGATGGGACGAAAAACAGCGTCCCGGTGACGGCCTTGCTGAAGTCCAGCAGACGGTCGTAGTTGCCCGGCGGGTTACCGACGAACATGTTGGTGAGCATTTGCTCGGTCCGGTCCGGGGATCGCGCGTAACCGATGAAGTAGGTGCCGAACTCGCCCTTGCTGGCGTCGCCGAACGGCATGTTGTCGCGCACGATTTGCTGCTGCTCGCCATCTTTCTCGATGTTGGTCAGCACGTTGTGCGCGTAGGGAGCCTTCGCGACATCGGCCTGTTCGATATCCGAGAGTTTCGCCCTGCCGATGATGTTTTCCTGCTGCTCGACGGGCACCGCGTTCCACGCCTTCAGATCGTGCAGGTACTTCTGCACGATGACGTAGCTGCCACCGGCAAAGCTGGCGTCTTCGTCGCCGATGATCGCCGCATCGATGGCATCCTGGTCCACCGGATTCTCGGTGCCGTCGACAAAGCCGAGCAGATCGCGCTCGTCGTAGTACTTGAAACCATGCACTTCATCTGCCGTAGCCATGGCATCGCCGAGACTGGACATGATCTGCGTCGCCAGCTCGAAGCACAGATCCATGCGCATGGCACGGATGTGGAAGAGGATGTCCCCGGGCGTGGCGACGGCGTGGTGCTGCCCCTTGATCTCACGGAACGGATGCAAATTGCTGGGCCGCGGCTGCCCGAAAAATCGGTCCCACGCGTCCGAGCCAAAGCCCATCACGCAAGACAGGCGCCCATCAGGCTCGCGAAAACCTGCCCCGCGCAAAAGAGATGACAGGTCACCACAAAGCGTCCGCACCGCCACTTCATGTTGAGGTTCCGGGTTCAAGGTCACCACCAGAAAAATGGCGGCGCTCGTCAGCTTGGCGACAACCGGCTGCGGAATGACGGAAGACACGACCCACCCCTTGCGAATTCTTTTTCCCAGTATGGCCGAGCCTGGGAAGTTCCAAAATATGCCGGCACCCATGCTTTCCAAAATATCGCCCAAAACATCTCTGATCCCGTTGCCCAGCTCTGGCCCGTATTTTCCTACTCGTTTTCATCCACTCCGGTTGGCCGCATGCTGGCTTGACGCCCTGCGCTCCCGGGCAGACCATCGACCCGCCCTCGGGAAAATCCAAATGCACGTACGCCCCGCCGCTCTCGTTGTCGCAAGCCTGTTGCTGCTGCTCGTTGCCCTGTCCGCTTCTGCCGACCAGAAGATCAAGACCAGGTCCAACATCCAGAACGACCGCGTCGCCAGCACCTGCACGCAGGACTGCAAGGCCGCCGGCCAAGCCTGGGCGCCGGGGAACAAGGTGACTGATCCGGCCGCCTGCGATTCCAGCTCCGCCGCATTCATCGAAGACTGCAAGGTCTACCTCAAGGAACGGTCCGCATCACCACCCAGTAACTGAGGACTGCTCAACGCAGCGTGCCCATGCCTTGGAGCGACGTCGGTCCACATGGGAGAAATTCCGTTGGGAAGCTGTCTCTGACTTTTAGTGTTCATTACGAATCCAGCAATCATGATCCCGAAACTGCCGCCCCTCACCGAAGTGCTCGACCTGGTACCCGACGCTGTCTGCGTCGTCGATGCCGAGGGCTGCTTGCTGTATGTCAATGCGAGCTTCGAGCGCATCTTCGGCTATGCCCCCGCCGAGGTGCTGGGCCGGCGAATATTCGAACTGGTTCATCCGGACGACCGCGCGGCGACCATGCGGCAGGCCGAACATGTGATGGCTGGCACGCTGCAGCGCCACTTCCGCAATCGCTACGTCCACAAGGAAGGGCACAGCGTGGACATCCAATGGTCGGCCCGCTCGCTGCCCGACTACGGTATGCGCATCGGGGTGGGTCGCGAGGTGACCGATCTTCGCCAAGCCGAGCGCGAACTCGAGTACCGTGCCAGCCACGATCCGTTGACTGGATTGCCCAACCGCCACCGGTTGCAGTGCGAACTGCAATACGCCATCGCGCACGCGGAGCAGACCGGCGACGGCCTGGCCGTGCTCTACATGGACCTTGACGGCTTCAAGGAGGTCAACGATCGGGGCGGCCACGACGCCGGCGACCGTCTGCTTCGCGAGGTCGCACAACGCCTGCAGCAGGGCCTTCGGCAAGGTGACCTTGTGGCCCGCGTCGGCGGTGACGAGTTTGTCGCGCTGTTGCCCGGCTGCCGCCATATAGAAGCGGCCCAGACCGTCGCCAACGGCATCCGCGACCGCCTGAGCCCACTTTACGCGCTGCCCGATGGCTTGTTCCAGCTGGATGCCAGCATCGGCATTGCCTGTTTTCCGGCAGACGGAAACGACCCGGACGTCCTGCTGGCGCACGCCGACCGTGCCATGTATGTGGACAAGCGCCAACGGCCGCGGCGTGGTGACGCCGACCCGACGCGCAGCATCGCCGCGGACGCCTGACCTCCCGTCATTGCCGGGCTGAACCATCCACTCACGCGCCGTGTCAGATGCGCTGCGGCTCCTGCGCAAGGATCCGATGCAGCGCGGCAACGACCTGGGCACCTTCGCCTACGGCAGCAGCCACGCGCTTGGTGTAGCCGGCGCGCACGTCACCGATCGCGAACACGCCGGGGACGCTGGTTTCCAGCGGCAGCGGTTCGCGCCCGACCTTGCTCCATTGGGGGCCACGGCCGGGCTGACCGGTACAGATGAAACCGTGCGCATCGACCTCGATATCGCAGCCTTGCAGCCATTGCGCGTTCGGCTCGGCGCCCACGAACAGGAACAGATGACGCAGCGGCCCACTCCATTGCGAACCATTGTCGCGGCGGCAAAACGTGGCACCGGTCAGTCCGCTGATGGCGTCGCCACGCAAGGCCGTCACCTCGGTGCGCGTGTACAGCGTGACATTCGGCAAGGCGGCAATCCGTTCGATCAGGTAGCGCGACATCGACGCTTCCAGCCCGTCGCCGCGCACCACCAGGTGAAGATGCTTCACCCGCGGCGAGAGGTACGCCACCGCCTGTCCCGCCGAATTGCCGGCACCGACCAGGGCGATCTCCTCGCCTTCGCAGAGTTTTGCCTCCACCGGCGAGGCCCAGCAGGACACGCCGGCGCCTTCGAACATGGCGAGGTTCTCGATATCGATCCGGCGATAGCGCGCACCCGAGGCCACCACCACGCTGCGCGCACGCATGTCCGTACCGTTCTCCAGTCGCAGCGTGAACGACATGCCGGGCTGGCGTTGGTCACCGCCGCACTCCAGTGCCTGCACACTGACCGGGATGGCGATCTCTGCACCGAACTTCTGCGCCTGCACGAAGGCGCGCGCGGCCAGCGCATGGCCGGAAATACCGGTGGGAAATCCCAGGTAATTCTCGATCCGCGCCGAAGCACCGGCCTGCCCGCCGAACGAGCGCGCATCGAGCACCAGCACCGACAGCCCTTCCGAAGCCGCGTACACCGCGGTGGCCAGCTCGGCCGAGCCGATGATCAGCGCACGCAGGTGCGCGCCATCGAACGGCAACACCTCGCAGCCGTTGGCGCCCGCGCGCGCCTCGGCCAGCGTCGAACGCCCGGCGAGCTGGCTGATCTCGCCGGTGATTCCACCAACCGGAAGCATCGCGACCAACTCCTCTTTTCCCGTCGCGTGGCGGCGGCGAATCAGCACGTCGCCAGAGGTGACAATGAATACAGGTGCCTGCCATTCACCCACGGCGTAAAGCACTTCATTTGGCCCGAAGCTTTTCGGCGCCGACGACGCAAAAGGCCGCGCGACGTCGATCTGCGCCGCGGTGAGCACCGGGAACAACTGCTCATATCGGGTCTTGACCAGGCTCATGCACATGCCCGCTGGAGGTCACGTCGCAGTCTTGCGCAGCGACCTTGACCTGGCAAGCCACGCAGGGCTACTCCTGACTGAATTCCACTGCACGACCCTGGCTGTCGATTTCCGCCTCGCCCATTCGTCCTTCAAGATGAGGACTGATCCTCTATGATGGATATCATCATGGCTACCAACACCCTGCGTCTCCATCGCGTGCTGCGCGCCCCGCCCGAGCGGGTCTACCGCGCTTTCCTCACTGCCGAAGCGATCGCCAAATGGCTGCCGCCGAACGGCTTCACCTGCAAGGTGCACGAGCTCGACGCACGGATCGGCGGCAGTTACCGGATGACGTTCACCAACTTCTCCCGCGGCAACGGCCACAGCTTCGGCGGTACCTACCGGGAGCTCGTTCCGGGCGAGCGCATCCAGTACAGCGATCGCTTCGAGGATCCCAACCTGCCGGGCGAGATGACCACCACCATCACCCTGCACGCGGTGTCCTGCGGCACCGAATTGCAGGTGATGCAGGAAGGATTGCCCGAAATGATTCCAGTCGAATTGTGCTACATGGGATGGCAGGAATCGCTGGTGCTGCTGGGCAAACTGGTGGAGCCGGAAATTCCGGGCTGACTGGCGTTACGGCGATCGGCTGCGCGACGGAACGCCGTGGTGCTTGGTCCGCCGCTGGCGCGAATGGAACCGGGACGCCACCGGATGCCTGACATCGCCGCGTTACCAACACCATGTGTCTGGTGCCGGTCTGCGCACAACGTTTGACCGGCCGTCTTTGGGGAGCGCACGACATGGATACCGCAACACCCTCTCCTGCCGTTCGCACGGCAACCGGTGACGTCTCGTCCTCCCGCGTCCGCATCGAATCGATCGACCTGCTTCGGGGCATCATCATCGTGATCATGGCGCTCGATCACGTGCACGACTTCTTCGGCGCGCTCGATGCCAGCCCGACCAACCTCGCCAGCACCACGACGGGGTTGTTCTTCACCCGCTGGATCACCCACTTCTGCGCGCCGGTGTTCTTCCTGCTCACCGGCACCAGTGCCTGCCTGACGCTGCAGCGCATGTCCAAGCGTGAGCTGTCGCGCTTCCTGCTCACGCGCGGGCTGTGGCTGATCGTGCTGGAAGTGGTGGTGATGCGCTTTGCGCTGCTGTTCAACGTCGACTACCAGATCACCCTGCTCACCGTGTTGTGGGCGCTGGGCTGGGCGATGATCGTGCTGGCCGGACTGATCCATTTGCCGACGGGCGCGCTGATCGCGCTGGGCGTGGTGATGCTCGCAGGTCACAATCTGCTGGACGGCATCCAGGCCGATGCGTTCGGCACGCTCGCGCCGCTGTGGTCGGTGCTGCATGCGCCCGGTTTCATCCACACCGGCACGCACGCGGTGTTCGTCGCCTATCCGCTGGTGCCCTGGCTCGGCGTCACCGCGCTGGGCTATGCGCTCGGGCACAGCTACGGCTGGAGCACGGAACGCCGCCGCGCACTGCTGTTGTGGCTCGGCCTGGGCCTCACCCTCGGCTTCGTGCTGTTGCGCCTGCTCAACGTGTATGGCGATCCGCAACCGTGGTCGGTACAGCGCTCGCCGTTGTGGACGCTGCTGTCCTTCCTCAACACCCAGAAGTATCCACCCTCACTGCTGTTCCTGCTGATGACGCTGGGACCGGCGCTGCTCTTGCTGCGTGCCTTCGACGCATACACGCCGCGGCTGCTGCGCCCCGCGCTGGTCTACGGCAAGGTGCCGCTGTTCTTCTATGTCCTGCACTTTTATTTGATCCACCTGCTGGCGGTCGTCGCCTGTTACCTGCGCTACGGCGATGTCAGCGGCATGTTCCGCTCGCCGGACATCAGCCACTTCCCGTTCACCGCCCCGCCCGGATGGGACGTCGGCCTGCCGGCAATCTACCTGCTATGGGCATGTGTGGTGCTGGCGTTGTATCCACTTTGCCGCTGGTACGCCGGCCTGAAGCAGCGGCGCAAGGATTGGTGGCTAAGCTATCTCTGACTCGTATGCTTCTGAAGTGGAGAGCTGGCGGCGAATACCGCGTCGGCGCTGGGCAATCCACTTCAGCCAGGGCGCCAGATGGAAGGTACTCATCAACCCATACATCAGTACCATGCTGCTCAGTGACAACGCACCGTGCGCGGCTGGGCAAAGCATGTCCATCGGATCTTCGCCAAAGACGCCGGTCAGCAACGCCATGAGGGCGAACGTCGGGGCGGCTGCGAGGCCAAGCCCACGGGCCACGCGGAGAGATGCCGCATCGCCGCTTCCATGACCGATGGCAGCGCCGACACCAGCACCGGCATGCACGTCACTCATGTCATCTCTCCTGTCATGAAGCACCGTTGCGCTGCCGCCAGGACATGGCTCAATGCTGGTCGTACTGGTCATGGTGACGCCACCAAACGCCGTTCTCGTTGCGGCCTTTGGGGGCGCGATCGAGCCACTGATACATGCCCCAAAGGCCGTCCAGTCCGCGCGCATAGGTGGAATACGTGTGGTAGACAACGCCGTCCTCCAGCGCGAACGCGCTCATGCCCGGCATCTCGCGCAGATAGGTGGCTACGCTCGTCTGCGTCATGGCTGCCATCTGGCCGACGAAGCCATCCTCTCCGGCTTTCACGGCCGGCCTCACGTCCATCGGCTGGTAGTTGTAATTCACCGGGCCATCGCGCAGTTCCTCCTCGGTGAACACGACGTTGAAGTCGAAGTTGAACTCTCCATCGGGCGCCGACGCCCAAGGGAACGTCCAGTCCATCCGCTGCTTGAACGCCTGCAGCTTCGCAAGCGGCGCCCGCGACACCGCCGTGAAGGCCACGTCGTGGTTTTCCAGGTGGGCGATGGAGCCGTTGAACCCGTCCGCGATGGACGAGCACGAGGGGCATCCGGCCTTGTAGTCGGGCCCGAACATGAAGTGATAGACGAGCAGCTGCGAGCGCCCCCGGAAAAGGTCCGCCAGCGAAGCGCTGCCCTCGTCGGTCTCGAACCGATACGGCTTGTCGATCCTTACCCACGGCAGTTCCTGCCGCTGCCGCGCCACCTCATCGCTGCGCCGCGTGAGCTCTTTCTCGGCATGAAGCAGCTCAAGCCGCGCTGCCAGCCACTCTTCGCGTGTTCCAGTCTTGTCGTCAGTCATCGCTGCTCTCCCTATCGAACTCAGGCTGCAACGGGTGCGTTGCGTGCGTAGCCAGCTGTCTGGTCGCGCAGGGCCGCCTGGAAGGCCGGCCGCGCCTCGCAACGCTTGACGTAGGCATCAAGTACCGGGAATCCGGCCACCAGATCCGTATGCCGGATGAACCTCAGCGCGGTGGTCATCAGAATGTCCGCCGCCGTGAAACGATCAAGCAGGTAGTCGCGACCATCAAACCAGGCGGAAAGCGCGGTCAAGCGAGCCATCACCTCGTCGACGGCGCCAGCGCGCCGCAACTTTGTCCATTCTTCGCCCTGGTGCAGCACGTCCAGCACGAAAAGATTCCAGACCGGCAGCTCGACGGTATTTAGCGCAGCGAACATCCAGCTGAGCGTTTCGACGCGCTGGCCGGCAGGCATGAGCGCTTCGCAATGTTCGGCGATCGCATAGACGATGGCGCCCGATTCGATCAAGGTTCCGTCACTGGATTCGAGCACGGGCACCAGTCCGAAAGGATGCTTGCGCCGATAGGCATCGGAGTTTCGCTCCTCGAGGTCGATCCACCGGCTGTCATAGGCAAGCCCTGCCTCTTCAAGCGCCCAGCGCACGCGCAGATCGCGCACCAGCCCCTGGGCAAAAGGCGGTATCCAGCTGAAGCCCCATACGGCGACCTTTTCCATCTCGTTTCTCCTCGCATTCACATGTTGTCGATGCCGGTTGTCGCCGGCGCGTTGGTTGGTGAGCGTGAGATAGACTGCGACCGGGCCGTCAAAGGGTGGGAGTGACAAGTGTGGCGCGATTGAAATGGGCGCGATTCAAAAGGCTCGTTGAAATGAGCTCGCTCAAATGGACTCGCTGATCACGGCTGCGGCGCGTGCGCTTGCGGCGGGTGACCCGCTCGGCGCATTGAAGCGGGTGGCGTTGCGCGACGACGCGCCGGCACTCGCACTGCGCGGCATCGCGATGGCCCAGCTCGGTGATTTCGCACTGGCAAAGACGCTGCTGCGCCGCGCCGCACGCGCCTTCGGTCCGCACGAAACCATGGCCCGCGCACGCTGCGCCGTCGCCGAGGCCGAGATCGCGCTCGTCTCGCGCGACCTCGGCGAGTCCACGAAAGCGCTCGATGCCGCGCGAGCCACGCTGGAAGCACACGGCGACCACGCGAACGCCGCGTATGCGCGCTATCTGCAGGCTCGTCGCCTGCTGCTGACCGGACGCCTCGACGATTCCGAGCGCACTCTCGCCGAACTCGATCCGGCCGCGTTGCCGCCTGCGTCGCGGGCCTCCTGCGAGCTGGTCGTCGCGGGCATCGCGATACGTCGCCTGCGTACGGCGACAGCACGCGCCGCACTCGTCCGGGCGGAACAGGCAGCGCGTCAGGCCGGCATTCCGGCGCTGGTGGCGGAAGTCCAAAATGCTTTCCTCGCGCTGAACCTGCCCGCCGCACGCCTGATCGCCCACGGTGATGAGCGACTCCTGCAGCTCGACGAGGTCGAGGCCTTGCTGGCCTCCCCCGCGCTCGTCGTGGATGCGTGCCGCTACGCCGTGCGCGATGCGCGTTCGGCAGTCTCGCTGGAGCGGCGCCCGGTGCTGTTCACGCTTGCACGGACCCTGGCCGAAGCGTGGCCCGGCGATGTGCCGAGGTCCTCGCTGATCGCTCGTGCCTTCCGCACGAAACACGCCGACGAGTCGCACCGCGCCCGCTTGCGGGTAGAAGTCGGGCGCCTGCGTACCCTGCTTCGGCCGATGGCCGACATCAACGCGACCAAGCAGGGCTTCGCGCTGGCGCCGCGCCACGCCGGCGAGGTCGTCGTGCTGGCCCGTCCCGTCGACGACGCACATGCAGCGGTGCTTGCGTTGCTCGCCGACGGTGAATCATGGTCGAGCTCGGCGCTGGCACTGGCGCTCGGTACCAGCCAGCGCAGCGTGCAGCGGGCACTCGATGTGCTAGCCACGGCAAACAAGGTGGACTCGTTCGGCCGCGGCCGCGCACGCCGCTGGATGACCCCACCCGTGCCGGGATTCCCGACAAGCCTGTTACTCCCCGCTCCCTTCCCCGGCGACTAGGATGGCTGCATGAAACGATCAAACGCCGAAATCATCCGCGAGTACGGCCCCTTCCCAGGTATCGACGACGTGCATGGCGTCACCTATGACGGCAAGCGCGTCTGGTTTGCCACCGGCGGTGCACTGGCTGCGTTCGATCCGTCCAGCACGGAGGCGCCGCACACCATCGATATTGCCGCGCACGCGGGTACGGCCTTCGATGGCCGCCACCTGTTCCAGATCGTCGAGAACCAGATCCAGAAGATCGATCCGACGACCGGGCACGTACTCGCCACCATCCCGGCGCCGGGTGCGGGTGGCGACTCCGGACTCGCGTGGGCCGAGGGTTCGCTATGGGTCGGACATTACCGCGAGCGCAAGATCCATCAGGTCGATCCCGAAACCGGAGCGATTCTTCGCAGCATCGCCTGCGACCGCTTCGTCACCGGCGTCACCTGGGTCGATGGCGAGCTGTGGCACGGCACCTGGGAAGGCGACGAAAGCGATGTGCGACACATCGACCCCGCGACCGGCGAAGTACTCGAGAGCCTGCAGATGCCATCTGGCGTGGGCGTATCGGGACTGGAGTCCGACGGCGGCGACCGGTTCTTCTGCGGCGGCGGACGCAGCGGCAAGATCACTGCCATCCGCCGCCCCAAAACCCCGGTTGGAGTCTGAAGTTTCCTCAAGCCGGACAGCGTGGTTGACCGGCGACTATGGGTTCCCGGAACCACCCGCTTCGGCTGTGAAAAACGCAAACTGGTTCTTGCCGGCGCGCTTTGCCGCGTACAGGGCACTGTCTGCATGTCCAAGCAGTTCATGCACCGCCGAGCCATCATCCGGACAAAAGGCGATGCCGATGCTGAAGGACAACACGAACGACTGATTTTCCACCACGAATGGCTCTCGCCGCATCATCGCAAGCAGGTGGCCAGCCGCGACGCCTGCCTGATCCCGGCCATTGACCTCGGGCAACAGCACAAGAAACTCGTCTCCACCCAATCGAGCCACGGTATCCACCTCTCTCAGCTCCTCGACCAGGCGCCTCGCCACCTCGCAAAGCACTTTGTCTCCCGCTCCATGGCCGAGAACGTCGTTGACGTTCTTGAATCCATCGAGATCGAGAAAGAGAACCGCACATCGACTGGAGTGCCGCTTCGAACTCTCGATGGCCCCCTGCAGACGATCTTCGAGCAGCGCACGATTGGGCAGCCCCGTGAGAGCGTCGTGCATGGCCATCGTGTTTGCCCGCTCCTGTGCCTCGCGGAGCTGAAGCTCAAGCTTCCTCCGGCTGCTTATGTCGGAGACCAATACGACAAACCCTTGAACGACGCCGTCCAGCACGTCGGGTATGTAGTGCGCCTGGCTGTACCTGGGAGGTCCACCCTGAGGGTCGGGGATCTCACGATCGAACAATTGCTCCTCTCCGCGCAACGCCGCCAGTATGTGGGGGAGATTCTTTTGGTAGATGGGCCCGAGCAGGTCGTTCAGCGTCTTGCCGATCAACTCTTCCGGCTTGATGCCGAACCACCGTTCATAGTCGGCGTTCGCAAACCGGCACCGCTGTTCGGTGTCCCAATAGCCGACCATGCCCGGCAGCTTGTCGAAAATACGGATCAGGAGCGTTTCCCGCTCAGACAGAGATGTCAATGGATCGCAAGCGCGTGCCATGTGCGTCAGTCCAGCTGGAATGCATGCCCGGGCGGTCATGCCGTCGCACCCTGGCAAGTAGCATCCGCGCAGTAGCGGCGCAGAGCAACACCCGGTCGTCCACCTCTGCCAGCCATCCTCGCTGGCTATCGGGTACGACTGGCCAGGATGAGCCGACTCCGACCTCTGCGTGGAAGGTCGACGGCAGCACAGCCCCCTGTCGATCCCGCGCGCACTCGTTCGTCGCCTACAAGAAGGTGGCCATACCGGCCGCCGTTCCCGCCAAGGAGACACCCATGTCCTACATCGATGGTTTCGTGATCGCCGTACCCAATGCCAACCGCGAGAAGTTCATCGGGCACGCCAAAACCTTTGACGCGATCTTTCTGGAGTTCGGCGCCACGCGGGTGATGGAATGCTGGGGCGATGATGTGCCCGAAGGCAAGCTCACCGATTTCCGTCGCGCCGTGCAGGCAGAGAAAGACGAATCCGTGGTGTTCTCCTGGGTCGAATGGCCCGACAAGGCCAGCCGCGACGCCGGCATGGAGAAATTCATGAAGGATCCGCGCATGGCGGCCGCCAGCGACATGCCATTCGACGGCAAGCGGATGATCTTCGGTGGTTTCGCGCCGGTGGTCAGCTTGCCGACCTGACCGAAGTGGGACGGCTCGCTCCGTCCCGTGTTGATCCAGCAGAACGAACCAGGTGGCATGCCATGGTTTCCTCTCGCGAAGCCACAGGCCCTCGTACGCGGCGAGAAGGATGGGAGGTACGCCATGACTCCGGTTTTTGCGTGTCGATCTGCGCGCACGTCGTTCGTCGAAGAGAATGAAGAGCATCCTCGCCGCCCTGAATCAGGAGAACCCACATGCTCAGCAAGAACACGATTTGCCTTTGGTATGACGGCACTGCCCTCGACGCCGCGACGTTCTACGCCAAGACGTTCCCGGATAGCGCCGTGGGCGCGGTCCATCGTGCGCCGGGCGACTATCCCGCCGGCAAACAGGGCGATGTCCTGACCGTCGAGTTCACCGTCATGGGCGTCCCGTGCCTGGGATTGAACGGTGGCCCCGGAGTTCCGCACACCGATGCGTTTTCGTTCCAGGTGGCGACCGACGACCAGGCCGAAACCGACCGCCTGTGGAACGCGATCATCGGCAACGGCGGCCAGGCCAGCGCCTGCGGCTGGTGCAAGGACAAGTGGGGGCTGTCGTGGCAAATCACCCCACGCGCCCTGATGGCCGCGATCACCGACCCGGATACCGCCGCCGCCAAGCGCACGTTCGAGGCCATGATGGGGATGACGAAGATCGACATCGCCGCGATCGAAGCCGCGCGGCGCGGTTGACGCTGGCAACGCAAAGGTCAGGATCGTCTGTTCGAAAAGCGCGCTGACCTGTCATTGTTTCGACCCGGTGTCGCCGTTTAGACGGCCGTGTGACCATGCCGGGACATCCAACCCGACAGTGAAGAGGCAAGCCCATGAAACCCATCGGTCAGCGTTTCCTGATGATTTATGCCGGCGTACTCACCGCGGTATTTGCCGTAACGACCCTGAGCGCCTTTGCGCAGGCGCCAAGGAAGCTGTCGCTCGACCAGTTGGACGTGCAACGCATCAACGTGCGCGAGCCCGACGGCACGTTGCGACTGGTGATCTCCGATGCCGCCACGGCGCCAGGCATCATCATCAAGGGCAAGGAATACCCGCACCCCAACCGCAAAGCCGCCGGCATGATCTTCTACAACGACGAAGGCAGCGAGAACGGCGGGCTGATCTTCGGCGGCGAAAAGGACAAGGACGGCACCAGGGAATCGCATGGCCACCTGTCTTTCGACGCCTACGAGCAGGACCAGACCATGGCGCTGGATTCCCACCAGGAAAAGGAAGGCCGTTACACCAAGCTGCAGTTCAATGACTACCCGGACTATTCGATTCTGGAGGAAATCCAGTTCATGGCTTCCATCAAGGATCTGACGAAGTACCAACAGCAGGCCAGGCTCAAGGCTTTCGTTGCCAAGCACGGCGGCCCGACCCGGCGCATGGTGCTCGGCCGCAACACCGATGGCAGCGTGCAGCTCGCCATGAACGATCTGCAGGGCCACCCGCGCATCGTGATGAAGGTCGCCAGGGACGGCGAGCCGTCACTGCAAATGCTGGATGGCAACGGCAAGGTTACCGGCGAGCTGGCGCCGAAGAACTGACGGTATTCGGAGTTCCCTGTTCGACCAGCTCACGCTGCCCCTGTCTTCCATCACTTGAGCCTTCCCATGATCCCCACCATTACTGCTTTCGAAGATTCGCCCGACCGCGGCAGAGGACTTGCGCGCGACTTGCGCGTTCGCTGGGCGCTTGAAGAAGTCGGCCAGCCTTACGACGTTCGCCTGGTGTCATTCAGGACGATGAAGGAACCCGCGCATCTTGCGCTGCAACCCTTCGGACAGATCCCCACCTATGAAGAAGGCGGCCTCGCACTGTTCGAGTCGGGATCCATCGTGTTCCACCTTGCGCAGAGCCGTGCGGGCCTGTTGCCGGACGAACCGAATGCACGCGCGCGTGCGATCACCTGGATGTTCGCCGCGCTCAGCACGGTGGAGCCGCCGCTTGTGGAACGCAGCATGGCCCTGATCTTCGAGCGCGACAAACCGTGGTACGAGCAGCGTCAGCCCATGCTCGAGGGTCGCGCACGCAAGACGCTGGGCGCCCTTTCCAGTCGCCTTGGCGATGCCGAGTGGCTCGATGGTGCGTTCAGCGCGGGGGACCTGATGGTGATAGGTGTGCTGTTTCGATCGAAGCCAACGGGAATACTGGACGAATATCCCAACCTTGCCGCCTATGTCGCCCGCGGCGAAGCGCGGCCCGCGTTCAGACGTGCTTTCGCAGCTCAATTGGCGGTGTTTACCGACAGGCATCCGACCGACTGATGAAAGTTCACTTCGTTCAGAGACATTTTTGAAGGAGGATGCGCTGGCTTTCCTGCCCGCAGACACGCCTGTTGCGTCCATCGCATGAAGAAGAGGTCCGGCAGTTTCCGACCGGGCCTCCTTCCTCACTGGGCGTGCATCAGTGCTCCCAGGCTCACTTCGCGCTGGCAGCCTCGTTGCATTTGATCTCGCCGCAGTTGAAATCCACTTCGACGCCGCGACCCGCGGTTACCGGCACATTGAGGTGCTTGACGACATCCTGATCGCTCTGCTTCAGCGTGACCGTGTAGGTGCCCTGCGGCAGATGGGATGCGGCGTATCGGCCGGCGGAATCCACCGTCACCGTTCGGCCAGCCCCAGTCGTGTCGCTGCGCACAGCGATGCTGTAGCCCGCTGGTGCCTTGCCGAACACCGTGCCCGCAGTGGCCTGCGCACTGGCCGTGGAGATACCCGCCACGGCGAATGCGCCCATGACGCCGGCCAAAGCCAGACCACGAGCGATACGACGCGAGACAGAGCGGGGCGAGAGAATGTTGTTCATGGGTCACTTCCTTGGTTTGTGGAGGGAAAAAAGCACGGGCAGACCAGGGGTTTGGCTGCTGCCCGTGCGTCGAGGCGGCCGACGCCGCCTCAAACGGCATGTCGCCGGTACTTCGCGCGATCGACCGCCTACGCCAGCAGCATGCTGCCGACGGTCATCGCGCAAATCGCCACGCAGGCGCCGAACAGGCTCCGCAGCAGCAGGGTTTCGTATTTGAATTTCATGACGGCTGTCCATCGAATGAGAAAACGAGTTTTCGAAAGGGACAAGGCAAACGTCGTGCCAAAACCGTCACGCCTTGAAACCCGCGCTCCCGCGCCATTTCTCGTTGCCTGTCGAAACAGAACACCCGTCCGCGGACACTTCACGCGGACATCGGACACTGCGGACACGCCACAAAATACGGTGACACCCGACAGAAGTTCAGGTGCACTCTTGTGAGATGAGGCAAACCAAATTCTCGCCACACGTGCCAACAGCATTCACGGTGATTCCCGATGAACCGTGTGGACTCGATCTTCCACACGGCCTCAATCGCCTCAGGCACATCTTTCATGCTTTCCGGATCACGGCGTGAAGATGGTGCCGGACGGAAATGCTTGCGTGCTGACGATTGCCGGGCCCCTCCACGCGAGGAATGGTGTCATGAACGACTGAGCTGCAATCTTTCCGATCAGGTGGCAGCCCCTGAATTGTCCCTGGCACCCGTTCCCCGTTCCCAACAGTATCGCGGCTCAGATCACCGAACGCACGACGCCGCCATCGACACGCATCGCCGCACCGGTGGTGGCTGAAGCTTGTTCCGAGGCCAGATAGACGGCCAGGTTGGCCACCTCTTCCACGCTGGCCAGTCGCTTGATCAGTGACGAGGGTCGATGCGTGGCGATGAAATCGCGTTCCACCTGTTCCAGTGGCACGCCCTGCTCTGCAGCGATCTTGCCGAAGAAATCGCCGACGCCTTCCGAACGGGTCGGCCCCGGCAGGATCGCGTTGACGGTGACACCGGTGCCGGCCAGCGTCTCGGCCAGTCCGCGCGCGATCGCCAGTTCCGCCGTCTTGGTCATCCCGTAATGCACCATCTCTGCGGGAATCTGCACCGCCGATTCACTGGAGACGAATTGCACGCGACCCCAGCCGCGCGTCGCCATGCCTTGCGCATAGTGGCGCGAGAGACGCACGCCGCTCATCACGTTGACTTCGAAGAATCGCATCCAGTCTTCGTCGGGAATGTCGAAGAAAGGCTTGGGCTCGAAGATGCCGAGGTTGTTCACCAGAATGTCGGTTTCAGGCACCGCGGCGATCAGCTGCTCCGCACCTTCGCGCGTGCCCAGGTCGGCAGCAAGGCCTCGCAGCTTTGCGCCGCTCGCCTGCTTGCCGATGCTGGCCATGGCGGCGTCGACTCGCGCCTGCGTGCGTCCGGTGATGACGACTTCGGCCCCGGCAGCGGCCAGCCCGCTGGCAATGGCCAGACCGATGCCAGCAGTGGAACCGGTAACGATGGCATGGCGTTTACTCAGATCAATATGCATGAAATTTCCTCGACTGAAGATCGCCCCTCAACGGTGAGGCGGATCGGGCGACTTGGGGCCGCGGATGCGGTTATTCCATCCGCAGGAATCAGAACGATGAACTGACTTTGGTGCCGGAGACAGACGCCAGCCTTGCACGACCGGCTAAGCCACCCGGCTCGCTGAGGTCCGTTTTCATGCCGCAACATCATCGGCTCCCGCAAGGTGCGGAAATTCGAAACGATGGCGCGGCATGGCTTCCGCGCCCGGAGGGTTTTCGATGGGAGTGGCAGGGTCATTGATCAGCCGGCTGCGGCGCTCGCGTCGCCACAGGCCGGGAGCG
The DNA here is from genome assembly GCA_966211915.1 of uncultured Rhodanobacter sp. Taxonomy (GTDB): domain Bacteria; phylum Pseudomonadota; class Gammaproteobacteria; order Xanthomonadales; family Rhodanobacteraceae; genus Rhodanobacter. The sequence goes on along the minus strand of CBIHNO010000014.1, from coordinate 26,660 downwards.
CATCCGATGCTGCGGTGAAAGACTCTGGAGAAATGCGCCTGGTCCGCAAAGCCGCAGGCCACGGCGATCTGGCTTATCTGCTCATTGCTGTCCGACAACAAGGCACGCGCATGTGAAAGCCGGAGTGCCACGATGTAGGCGTGCGGAGACATGCGGAAGCTGAGCTTGAAAGCCCGGGAGAAATGACTCGCACTCAGCCGCGTCACGGCGGCCAGATCTTCGACTCGAATGGGCGTTTCGAGATTGGCCAGGACATGGTCGACCACCCTTCGCGCCTGCCACGCCGCGAGTCCCTGAACAGGGCGATCGAACGGGATGCGGACCACGGAATCCAGAAGCAGTTCAAGCGCCCTGCGGATTTCGCGCTTCGCGACGTTTGCATCCTTGTCGAGAGCCAGGTAAGCGCGCCGGAGAAGTTGCACGGCAATTGGAACTGACTCTTCCCTTTGCGCTGGCTCGTACATGATCTTGAACCCCGATGCCGGATTTCAGCTTTCGCTCGGGACACAAGCTATCGTCAATGGCACTTACCATCCATTGCTCCGTTGGGCCATCTTTGCACGGTGCGAAAGGAGGAGTGGCGGCTCCTCCTTTCGGAGGGGCTGAACCGCCAACGCGGCGCCTAAAGATGAATGAGGCCTCGCCGGCTTGCCACCGCGATGGCTTCGGTGCGGCTCAAGACCCGAAGCTTGTTGAAGACGCTGTGCAGATGCGACTTGACGGTGGTTTCGCTGATGCTCAACCGCAGCGCAATGTTCTTGTTGCTGCGCCCCCGCGCCAGCAAGGCCAGGACTTCCAGTTCACGGTTGGTGAGTGTCTCGCCGCTGACCTCCGCAGCGAGCTTGGCTACAAGCAAGGGAGGAATGCGGGTTTCACCGGCGTGGACGGCGCGGATGCAATCCAGCAGTTCCTCCCGCTGGGCATCCTTGAGCATGTACGCCTTCGCCCCTGCCTTGATGGCTGCGCATATGTCGTGGTCGGTGCCAAACGTGGTCAGGACGATGAGCAGCGCGGAGGGGGTATCGCGACGGATCGCCTCGATCGCACCGATGCCGTCCAGAACCGGCATGCGCAGGTCGAGCAGGGTCACGTCGGGACGGTACTGCATCCAGCGATCGACGCAATCCTTGCCGTTGGCCGCTGCGCCGATCACGACCATGTCCGGCTGCCGCCCGATAATCGCCGCCAGGCCTTCCCGGACGGTGACGTGATCGTCGGCGATCAAGACACGTATGCGTGCCTTCGACTGCACCTTGGTATCGGATGTCGACAACTCCATCAGTTTGGTTCCGATGCAGGGATGCTGGTCAACGGCAAACAGATCGAAACCGTCGTACCAAGATCTATTGAGCTTTCAACCTTCATCTGCCCGCCCATGGCACCTACCCGTTCGCGCATGCCCAGAAGGCCATAGCCTTCGCTTCGTGCGGCAGGATCAAATCCTCGGCCATCATCGTCAACCTGAAGCCAGACTTCCTCATCGCCGAATCTGATAGTGGCGTTGATGCTGGATGCCTGGGCATGGCGAAGCACGTTGGTCAGGCACTCCTGGGCAATCCGGAACAGATTTTCCTCCCAATCGGCCGGCAGGGCCCTGGGTTCACCCAGCACCCGGAAATCGCTGCTGAGCGACACGCCTTCGGTCATTTTGTCGAACAGCGCGCGCAGGGCGTAGGTGATGCCACCCTCGTCCAAGGGCTGCGGCCGAAGAGCCTGCAGCGAGCGCCGGGCCTCGCTGAGACTCTCGCGTGCCAGGTTTCGCGCCGTGACGACGTGTTGCTCTGCGGCCAGCCCAAGGCCCCGCCGACCGGCGTCCTCGGCCGCTTCGAGCTGGACGATGATTCCGGTAAATCCCTGCGCCAGGGTGTCATGGATGTCGCGGGCGATGCGATTGCGTTCTCCCGCCACGGCGGCTTCGCGACCCTTCGCCGACAACTCGGCCAGACGGATCACCAGCATGGCCTGGTTGGCCAGCGCCTGGGCCAGTTCGATCTGCTCGGTCTGGAAGTTCCGCTTGCGCTGGAAGCGAAGTCCGATGGCGCCCTCCAGCTGCCCGGCGACAAACAGGGGCAGCAGAAGAACGGTGATGATGCCCAGCGGCAGCAACCGATCGCGCAAGGCGAAGGGCGGCACGGTCCGGATGTCCTCGATCACACTCGGCTTCCCGGAGCGAAACACTTCAGGCCACGGCCATACGTCTTCCATCGGCAGCGTGAGGTCCAGCCCGGCGAAGCGGGGAGCTGTGTTCGGCACGACCCGGCCGTCCTCGAAAACGAACTGGATCCCTATCGTGTTGTCGGCCAATCCCCGGCGCCAGACACTGGCGCTGTGCGCGCCGAACTGGGTGGTGAGCGTGCTCAGGGTGTGCGTGACCAGCAGGCTGGGTTCCGGCTCGTTGGCCAGGGCATCCAGCGAACTCTTGAGCGCGTTGACCTGTCCCCGGATCAGCTGCTCGGACGCCAGCAAGGCATCCTCGGCGCGTTTGCGCGCCTCGATATCGGTGTTGGAGCCGTACCACTTCAGGACCCGGCCCGTGTTGTCCCGCAGCGGGGCGTAGCGAAAGAGAAACCAGCGGTATTCACCGTCGAAGCGCCGGACCCGCGCTTCCAGTTCACCCGGCGCGCCTTGCGCGAGTGCCTCCTGCCATTGCGTCTGCAGACCCGCCATGTCGTCCGGATGGATGGTGACCGTCCACCCCCAGCCCACGGCATCATCCATGGTTATCCCGGTGTAATCGCACCATTGCTTGTTGAGGAACTCGACCGGCCCGTCGGCACTGCCGAACCAGGCCAGCCCGGGGATGGTGTCGATCGCGATGCGGAAGCTTTCTTCCCAGGATCGAAGATCGCCGTCGAGCGTTGCGCTCGCATGGTCCGTCATTTGATCAGGACGCTCGCTCATCGCACGACTCTTTCAGTCGAGGCGCCGGTCGATCGCCCGGCCGGCACCATCGCAGCGACAGGTACCAGGGAAATCTCGGCGATCTGCACCAGTTTTCGCTGCTGCGCCATTCATCCCCACCCGATCCGCGCAACGCGCAGACTGTTGCCACCCGGCGATAGACACGATGGGATGGCAGTCCCGCAGGCACACCGTCCGATGACCCGAGTCACCCCACCCGGCGATCATCATATCCGCCCTCTCCAGCAACGGCCAATGCCCGCGGAAGCCGGGACATGGCGCTTTTCATGCAACCGTTTTAAGCATGCGTCCCAGGTCTTCCTGGAATGACGAATCACCTGTTTTGGGCCGCGGCACCCGGCCGTTCACCTACGAGCCATCGAACAGGATCTCGCGACAACCGTGTCGCAGCGGCCACGAGCTGGCAAACATCCGCCGTAGCAGTGATCGACAAATTCGGCATGTTCGATCAAGCCGCGAATCCCTCTGGCACTTAAGTTCGTCGCACCGGCAAAGCCAGAGGCGACGCGTCATGAATCGAACCAGCAGATTTTTCATCGCATGCAGCATGTTGCTTGTTGCATTTGCATGCATCGCGAGCGTCAAACCGTATCCCGCCGATTTCAAGACCGAGACGATCGCCGCCAACGGAACGCGGATCTTCGTCCGTGTCGGTGGCCAAGGCCCGGCAGTGGTCTTGCTGCACGGCTATGGCGAGACCGGCGACATGTGGCAGCCGCTTGCCGTCACCCTGGCCCGTAACCACACCGTCATCGTGCCCGACCTTCGGGGCATGGGACTCTCCGACCACCCGCCCGGCGGCTACGACAAGAAGAACCAGGGTCGCGACATTTCTGCTGTGCTGGACGCGCTGCACGTGGACAAAGTCGACGTGGTCGCCCACGACATCGGCAACATGGTCGGTTACGCCTTCGTTGCCGAGCACCGCGATCGGGTTCGGCGTTTCGTTCTCATGGACGCGCCCCTTCCGGGAATCGGCCCCTGGGACGAGATCCTGAAGAGCCCGATGCTCTGGCATTTCCATTTTGGTGGCCCGGACATGGAGCGCCTGGTAGCCGGCCGTGAGCGCATCTACCTCGACCGCTTCTGGAACGAATTCTCGGCCGATCCGCGCCGCTTCACCGAGGCGGATCGCGAGCACTACGCCAAACTCTATGCCTTGCCCGGCGCCATGCACGACGGCTTCGCCCAGTTCGCCGCCTTCGACCAGGATGCCAAGGACAATCAGGCCTTCCTCGCACAAGGCAAGCTGACGATGCCGATACTGGCGATCGGTGGCGAAAAATCGTTCGGGCCGACGATGGCAGTGGTGGCGCGCGCAACAGCCACCAACGTGAGCGGCCTGGTGATTCCCGACGCAGGTCACTGGTTGATGGAAGAACAGCCCAAGGCCACGATCGCGGCGGTGCGTGATTTTGTGGACGCAGCACCATGAGCCCGCTCCTCAAGGCATGCATGGCCTGCCAGATTGCCCTGGTCGCCGGCGCGGCCTGCGGCAGGGACATGCGCGCTGCGCCCCTGCAGCCTCAGCGGATGACTGCCAGCGAGATAGCGCAGCACCCGGCGCTCGGGGCCATTGCCGGCACCTCGGGACTGACAGGCATCCGCACCCTCGTGCTTGCGGGTGACCCGACGCGTCCCGGCATGTACGCCATCGAGCTGCTGGTGCCGGCACACACGCGCATCGCCGCCCATGAACATCGCGACGACCGCACGGCGGTGGTCGTGTCGGGCACGTGGCATTTCGGCTATGGCCGCACCGCCGACGACACTGGATCAAAGTCGCTTGACCCCGGCAGCTTCTACACGGAACCCGCCAACATGCCGCACTTCGCCCGCACCGAGGGCGAACCCGTGGCCGTCATCATCACCGGCCACGGACCCACCGACACACGCTACGAGACTCAGCCCCAGACCAGCGCAACATCCAGCGGGAGCAAGCCATGACCTCACCGACCACACCACGCGACCCCGTCGCCGATCACATGCTCACCGCACAGAATGCGGCGCTCCTGATCATCGACTTCCAGCCCGTCCAGGTCGCCTCCATCGCCTCGATGAACAAGCGTCTGCTGGTCGCCAACGTGGTGGCGGTGGCACGCACCGCCAAGCTCTATGGCGTGCCGACGGTGCTGTCCACGGTCAACGTGACGACAGGGCTCAACCAGCCCATGATCCGCCCCATCACCGACCTGCTGGGCGATGCATCCATTGTCGATCGCACCTCGATCAATGCCTGGGAAGACGACGACTTCGTCGCCGCCGTCAAGGCGACCGGCCGGAAGAAGCTGATCATGATCGCCCTGTGGACCGAGGTCTGCCTGGTCTTCCCCGCACTCGATGCCTTGCAGGAAGGATTCGACGTCTACGTGGTGGTCGACGCCGTGGGCGGCACGTCACGGGAAGCCCATCGCGCCGGACTGCAACGCATCACCCAGGCCGGCGGCATTCCGATCAGCTGGATCCAGCTGGCCTGCGAGCTTCAGCGCGACTGGAATCGCGAGAGCACTGCGCCGGGCTTCGCCGACATCGTGTTTGCCGAGGTCGGCCACTGATCCGTTCGCCCGCGGTGGTCGTGAGTGTTTCGGGCGGGTGTGGATTCAACGGATCCGCGAAACCAAAAGCAGGCGGTTCAGAATCACTTCCTGCTGAGCAGGAACATCACATCAACCGGCTTCAACAGACCCATGCCCGGTCAGCTTGCTTGGTACCAGCATCGTCGGCGCCACCCCCGAACATGCGCCTGCACGTGCGTGTCAGGTGTGCCGCATCGGCGAACCCGGCCTCGTGCGCGGCCTCGGTCCACGAGCGTCCCTGGAACGCGTACTCCACCGCTCGCGCCACGCGTGCCCACAGCAGCCATGCGCGCAACGACGTGCCGGTCTGGGCGACGAAGAGATGGCGGAAACGGCCTGACGACAAATGGACCGTGGCCGCGACTTCTTCGAGCCGGATCGGCGTCGCCACCCGGTTATGTGTGGTGCCGGATGTCCAAGACACCTTTTTCCATGATCTCCTCAGGCGGCCAACCGGGCTGAGCAAGCCAGTCCACCGATCAACAACGAGGGCCCGGCCGGAGCATCTCGATCAGGTCGGGAATCGATCGGCGAGCAGTTCGAGCAGGCTGCGCAGGCGGCTCAGTCGCTTCAGATCCTTGTGATACCCGAGCCAGGTGTCGCGTGATGGTGGCGGGTCGCCGAGGTCGACCCGTCTGAGCTCGGGAAAGGCATCGCCCAGTGCCGCAGGCAGCACGGCCACGCCGATGCCTTCGGCGCACATGCGCGCTTGCGCTTCGCGATTGTTGCTGGTGAACGCGACGCTGGCCTGCGGCAGGTGCTTCTTCAGCCAGCCGACGTCCGGCATGCCGCCGAACGCGGCGTTCATCGTGACCAGGCGCACGCCGCGGCCGTCCTTGCGCGGGCGCGGATCGCCACGGCGGGCATAGAGCGCGTAAGGCATGCGCAGCAGGCGGCGCGAGATCACGTCCGGTTCGTCGAACGCCTTGATGCGGAACGCCAGATCGGCTTCGCGACGCGCCAGGCTGTAGAGGCGCGCATCGGTGAGCAGTTCCACCGTGACCGAAGGATGCCGTCGGGCGAACTCGGCCAGCACCGGCGTGAGCACGTAACTGCCGAACCAGTCCGAGGCGGCGAGGCGCAGCTGGCCGCTCAGCGCACTCTCGTGGCCGGCGAGCCGACGCTCGAAGGCGAGCGCTTCTTCCTCCATGCGTTCGGCGCTGGCCATCACCGCCGCGCCTTCGTCGGTGAGCACGAAGCCATCGGCCGTGCGCTGGAACAAGCTCTGGCCGAGCGCCGCCTCCAGCGCGCGCAGACGCCGGCCCATCGTCGGCTGGGTCTGCCCGACCACGCGCGCGGCGGCGCCAAGCGAACCCTCGCGCGCGATGGCGAGAAAGATGCGTACGTCGCTCCATTCCACGGCCCTGCTCCCGCTGTTTCCGTTCATGCATTTTTGCATGGAAGGAAAACGAAAACGTCGATTTCCATGCATTGAAATCCGCTCTATCGTGGATCCACCTTCCCGCTGGACACCTCGCCATGAACACCCTTCCCCCCATCATGAAAGCCGCCGTGCTGGAACAGGTCGGCGCACCGCTTCGCCTCACCGAGCTCGCGCTGCCGGTGCCCGGCCCGGGTCAGGTGCTGGTGCGCGTGGCCGCGGCCGGCCTCAATCCGCTGGACACCAAGATCCGCGCCGGCAGCGCCGGCCACGCGCGCCATCCGCTGCCGGCGGTGCTGGGTATCGATCTGGCCGGCACCGTGCTGGCACTGGGGCCTGACGTGGACGGTTTCCGCATTGGCGACGTCGTGTACGGCATGACCGGCGGCGTCGCCGGCGTGCAGGGCTCGCTGGCCGAATACGCGGCGGTGGACGCGGCGCTGCTGGCGCCGAAGCCGAAGAATCTGTCGATGCGCGAAGCCGCCGCGCTGCCGCTGGGATTCATCACGGCGTATGAAGGGCTGGTCGATCGGGCGCATGTGCATGCCGGGCAGCGCGTGCTGGTGCACGGCGGTGCCGGCGGCGTGGGCCATCTGGCCGTGCAGCTTGCCAGCGCCCATGGCGCCCAGGTGTTCGCCACCGGCAGCGCAAGACAAAAGGCGATGATCGAAGGCTACGGCGCCACCGCGATCGACTACAGCACCACGTCGGTGGCGGACTACGTGCAGGCGCACACCGGCGGCGAAGGTTTCGACGTCATCTACGACACCGTCGGCGGCGCCACACTGGATGCCTCTTTCGAAGCGGTGCGGCCGTACCACGGACACGTGGTCAGCGCGCTGGGCTGGGGCACCCACGCGCTGGCACCGCTGTCGTTCCGCGCCGCGACCTACTCCGGCGTGTTCACCCTGCGTCCGCTGCTGACCGGGCAAGGCCGCGCGCATCACGGCGAAATCCTGCGCGAGGCAACCCGGCTGGCCGACCTCGGCCTGCTGCGCACCCACCTCGACCCGCACCGTTTTGCACTGGCCGAGGCGGAACAGGCTTATCAGCTGATCGAGAACGCCGCAGCCACCGGCAAGGTCGTGGTGGACGTCGCCGGCTGAGACAGCGAAGGTGCCGCGCAAGCAGGCGCCAGGTCGTGGCCGGGTCACCATTTCGCCGAGGAAGAGCAAGTGCGTGCTTGTTGATCCGGGCGGCGAAATGCCGACCCGGTTGGCTTGATAGCTGGATGACGGCGCCCCGGTATGCACTGACGATGTCGCGCCGTCGAGCTATGACGCCTTCAACGGCCCGGCAACCTTGTACGTGGTGAAGATGATGCCGGACGGGAATGCCTGCGTGCTGACGAGCTCGAAGGTGCGTGGCGGGGTGCCCTCTGCAAAGAAGCGCTTGCCCGTGCCCAGCAGGACCGGATAGACGGCCAGCAGGACTTCGTCCGCAAGCCCGTGTTCGAGCAGCGTCGATGTCAGCGTGGAGCTGCCCGAGAGGACAAGGTCCGGGCCGTCCTGCGACTTGATGCGGCGAACGCCCTCGACGAGGTCCGCACCAACGCCCTCGCACGGGCCCCATTCGAGACTGTCCGGATGATGGGTCACGACATATTTTGTCGCCGCATTGAGGGCGTCCGCCATCGGACTGCTCGGCGCCTTGGGCCAGAAGCCCGACCACAGATCGTAGGTGCGACGGCCAAGCAGCAGGTCGTGGCTCCCGCCATACGCCGCGAGCATGGCATCCCGGCCGGCGGGGGTCCGATAGGGTGCGGTCCAGTCGGTGTAGGGGAAATTGTCGTCATCGGCGGAATGCTGGATCACACCGTCCAGCGAGATGTGTTCGATGATTCTGAGCTTTCTCATGTGACTCTCCGTGTTGTGGGGCGGGGCTTTCTATTCCGCCGGCATGACGAGGAACTCGCGCACCTCGACCGGTGCGCGACAGGCGACGACGGCTTTGCTTCCCCACGCCAGCGCCTCATCCATGTTGGCTGCGTCGAGTATCCAGAATCCGCCGATGTGTTCCTTGGCCTCGATGTAGGGCCCATCGGTAATGACCACCTTTCCATCAGGCTGCTTGCGCAGCGACTTCGCGAGGGGCGCCGATTGCAGGCCGCCGGCGAAGAACCAGGCACCGGCAGCCGCCATCTCGTCATTCAATGCCTGGATCTCGCGGATCATCGCATCGTCTTCAAGCGACGCGTCGTAGTTGTCGGGGTGGTGGATCGCCACCAGATATTGCGGCATCTCTTCTTCTCCCATGATCGGCAGGCCGACTGGTCGCCGGCCTTCAGTACCACGACGAACCGCCGGAACCGATTTCGACAGCCGCCCGACAATCCCGGTTCGATCCGGGCTTTGTCTGGAAGCAGACGTTACCCTTCTCGTTTGCCCCCAGCCATGGGGAGACTTCCCTCACCCTCTGCGATGGGGCAATCCGTCCTGTGCAAGCAGCTCGCGCCGCGTCGCGAATGTGTAGAGCCCGGTGCATGAGGTGTTCCGCCTCGTGCGCCGGACCGAGCGGGCCATGACCTCTCGGGTTATTGAACGCCTGCGGCTGGCCAACCATCCTCCGTGCTTCTTGAACCATCGGGATAGTCAGATGAAGAAGAGTTCCATAGCGGCATGGGGATGGGTGCTGGCGATCGCCATGTCGCACGCCGCCGGATCGGCCATCGCCGGAACCGGAATGTCGGCAGCAACGCCGCACACCGGCCCGGAGTACGCGCAGCTCGCCACTCTGTCCGGACATTGGGCCGTGCGGCAATCGATATGGACCGATCCAGAGACACCCCCTGTCACCGACCATGGCACCGCCACCTATGCGATGGTGCTCGGCGGCCACCACCTGAGGCAGGATCTCCGCATCGCGTCGAGCAAGCGCTTCGAAGGCCTAGGCTACATCGGTTACGACGACGCCACCGGCAAGTACTACAGCAGCTGGATGGACACCAATTTCTCCGGAATCATCCTCGCGCACGGCGACTTCGACGCGGCGAGCCGGACCTACACCTTCACCGGCGACATGCCCAACAAGGGTGGTGCGCCCATCCCGGTGCGCGAAGTCTTGCGCATCGCCGACAACGCTCACTTCGTCTACGAGTACTACGAGACCCGCGACAGCAAGGAAGCCCTCGCTGTCAGCCTGCAATACGCGCGGGTGGACTGAAGGGAGTCAGTTTCGCGGCTCCCAAAAGGGAACAGAGGTCATTGCCCGATTCCATCACCCCGTCCCCTTCTTAGTCCGAACATCCGTTCATCCATGTCGAAAACGTGGAATGCCGTTCGTCGCATGGTAGGCAGCACGCCTACGCTGCCTCTCTCACCCAAACTGGAGCATATCCACTGTGCCACGAATGATTTTTGTGAACCTTCCTGTTGGCAATCTCGATGCGTCCATGGACTTCTACAAAGCCATCGGCTTCGAGAACAACCCCCATTTCACCGACGAAACGGCCGCGTGCATGGTATGGAGCGAGGCCATCCACGTCATGCTCCTCACGCACGCCAAGTGGCGCACTTTCACGAATCGCCCGATCCCGCCCACTGGCTCAAGCGAAGTCATGCTGGCGATCTCCCACCTCGAGCGTGAAGCGGTCGACGCCATGAGCGAGGCGGCGGCGGCCAACGGTGGAACCGCCGATATCAATCCCGTGCAGGACCTTGGCTTTCTGTACAGCCGCAGTCTGACCGACCCCGACGGGCACGTCTGGGAGGCCATGTGGATGGACCCGGCAGCCATTCCCTCGGGCGATCAGCCGGGCTGAGCCAGCCAACATTCCGATCAATCTGCGGAAGCAACAAAGCGGGGCCAGGTTCATTCGTCTGGCAGAAAGTGAACCTGGCCCCTTGTTCGCATCCGTTGCGTGTCCTGCTCAGTCCTCGATGGCTTCGACACCCTGCTGTCTGAGCTCTTCGACGCGATCGAGCATCTGCTTGAGCCGCTCGGGCGAATGACCCTGCCAGTCCACCACTTCGCCGACGACGAGGAACGGATGCCTGGAGCGATAGGACCGTGTGATGTTGCCGGGGAATTTCTTGTCCGTCAGGTTGGGATCGTCCTCGATGGGTCCGATGGGCTCCACGATGTAGATCCGCCCTCGCCCTGCCCCCACGGCCAGCTCGGCGCCCCAGGTGGCGGCGTCCAGCGTCGCGGTCAGGTAAACGAACAATGCCTGCTTGCGCTTGCCGAAGTTGGAGGCATGACCCGGCACGATCAGGTCACCCACGTTCAGATCGGCCTTGGTGCCGTGGTAGTACGTCTGCGTATCTGTCATTGCGTCATCCGGTGTCCTGCCATGGCGGCAGGCCGGCGATGCTGCATCCCGCACCGGGCCTTGCCGCAAGCCCCCCTGTGCTTTATAAATTAGTGGTGGGAAGCGCAAGGCGCTTCCTTTTTTTGTTTTTGGGCGTCCAGAAGATGGATTGCGCACGCCGGCGCGTTCCCGGTCGAATCCATCAAGCACTCGAGTCAGGCGACGGCGTCGGCGCACACATTGCACTCGTTTCCACAATGACTGGATCAACTGTGTGCCTGCATGAATTCATGGGAAACCTCAGGCTCCTGACCGCCGTTTCACCTGACCAGGATCAAGACGACAACCGCGCTGCTCGGGGAACATGCGATATCGCAACATCACAACGATATGCATGAAACGAGGCCATACGATGGAATTCCATATCGCGCTCACCGATGCCTGCCCAGGCCCCGACGCCATCCAGGACGTCATGTTCGATGCCGATCCGAACGCGGTAGTCGATCTCGACATGAGTGGCCTGGTGATGCGGATATCCTCCTACGTGACCGTGACGGACCTGATCGAGGTCCTGCGGCGAACCGGCTGGACAGTGGCACCGGAACAGGTGGTGCAGTTGCCGACCATATGTTGCGGTGGCTGTTCCGGATGAAGTGGGTCCTGGCCGGCTGCCCTCCGGACCAAGGCCAATGGGGAGCGGCAAGAATGGTGTCAGCGGCAAGAATGGTGTCAGGGACAATTTGGACACGCCTGTGGCCGACTAAAAATTGTCCCTGACACCTTTTCGGCGGCGGTTTGTTCTTCGGAAACGGAAACGAACGGGGCCAGATTCACTTCCGTACACCAGATAAGTGAACCTGACCTCGTTTTGCTGGCTCGGCTCAATGACCGCCGCTCCTCCATGCCGCCCTCAAGGCCCCAGTGCGCTACCCGAGGCATTGGCGACGCCGTCACTGCTGCCGTTCAAACCGAAACTGATGGGCAGCACGATGGCCGTCGCCACCGGTTTGCCGTCGACCCATTCGGGTTTGGCGAGCATGGTCCGCATCGACTCCCGCAAAACCCGGACGAACGCTTCGGTGGCGTGGTGCGTGCCGACGACGACATGCTGGGAGAGCTTGGCATCCTTGAGCTGGATATCGGTCACGCGGCCGTCCGGCTGCACCACGGCGGACATGGTGACGGTGCCCTCGACCCGGTCGCGAACCATTTCCGGCGGGTAACCGGGATTGTGGGTAAAGGTCAGACTGGGCCCGTTGGAGAGGCAGTCGATCTTCATTCCGTAGTGATCCTTGTCCTGCGGTACGAGCAGCAACTGCACCCGGCCATAGGTCCGCGCTGTCACCGGCACGCCATTCCGCACCGGCGGTTTGAAAGTCCAACGGCGCGCCGCCTCCTGCAGCGGCACCACGAATGGCGTCGGCACACCATCCGGCAACGCGACGTGCGAGACGTGACCCTGCGCGTCAATGTCCAGCGCCAGGTCGTAACGGAAACTGCGCTCCGCAGGTTGCGCGACCGCGGTACCGACACACCCCATCAACAGCAAACAGATCACCATCCGCTTCATTGCATCCCCCCAAGTCTTGTCGGCTCCCGGTTTGACCTCATGTTTTCTCTATCGGATAGAGGAGCTCAGGCTGATGCTCGTCAAGGAAGGGACAGCATGGCCATGCGACAGGGCGGGTGACCAGGTGGTGCTCATGAGAGCGGCGCGCTCCTTGGCGGTGAGTCGGACGCCGGCGGGATAGGAAATCTCGGCAGCTTCGGTCTTGCCGCTGGCATCCAGCGCCAATACGAAGCAGACGAGCGTCGTGTGGGTGCGGTTGAACGGCGCACCGCCATAGAACCGGGGAGGTTGCGAGGTGATCTGGGGAGGCGTATCCGCCTCGATGCCCAGCACATGGTCAGGTAGCTGCTTCTCGAAGTCGAGCAGCAACGGCGCCTTGTCGCACGAGAGAATCGGCCTCTCCCCTGCATGCACCGATAAGCAGCCAATCACGCCGAGCGTTGCAACAAGTAGTCGCTTCATCTTGTTTCCCCTGTCAAGTGAATATCCAACCAGGACTAAGTAAGAGCCGGGCCTTGGCGAAATTGTCCCTGACACCTTTTCTGTGACACCTTTTCTGTGCAGCTCGGGGAACCGGCATGAAAGGGCCGTTGAAGGCGTCAGAAACGCCGACAATGGATTGAAAACCGGGCCGATGTCGCGTCAACCTGGGCTTGATCACCATCGACCAATTCCAGCCGCAGCAACGAGCGCTCAAGACGGGCGGTTTTTCAGCAGCCTGTTAGATCTCCATTTTTCTTAAAAATCTTAATCATCCATATACCATCGCAAATGCCAAACGTGTTTCAGGCTAACTTATTTGACTAATGAAAGTGACTCGGACCAAGACTGAATCACCCCGGAGTCCGTGGACAAAATCGGAAGTGCACTCTGACCCGGGTTCCCGGTAGCGGAAAGATGTGACCCAATGCTTAACCAGCGCTGATGCGACCATTACTACCATATGTAGTCAATAACAACTCGAGCAAATCTCTAGTCGCCAATGCATCACCGATAGCCGTATGCCGATTATCGCGTGCCGGGGTAACGCCAAAAAACTCAAACGCTCCCGATGAAGTCAAACATGATTCAGGAAGATCACCCCTAAGCACTCGTTCATACAACATTGTATGGGTGTCCAATGTCCTATGCGTTACCCCGGAAAAAAATTCATGGTCGGAAAGATAAGCGAGCTTTTGGAGGAATGCTCGGTCGAAGCTTACATTGTGCCCAGCGAAAATGATTTCGCCAGAAAACCTCAAGCCATCCAAGTACTCTTGAACTTGGTCGAATGCCGCTCGTACATCGATAGCGTACTGCGTCCACATCGCCCTAAAGTTCTGAAAGTTCTTTTTGGCGAAATTATTCCAATTTACTGCACCGCGACGCGATACATGCAAAGTTAGCTCTCGACGCGATCTATCAAGAGGAACCATGGCCAAGGCCAACAAGTCATGGACAAATGGATTTGGACCAGACGTCTCTGTATCCACAACTACAATATTGCGCCAGTCGATCACTTAACGTCTCGCCCAATATACATGAATGTTTCCGTTATAACGGAATTACCAAACATGAGCCAGTTAAATCTGTAGCTCTCAGAGAAACCAAGCGCAGCCATCAGTGATAGAAGAGCGCTTATTGCAAGCGGCACCCATCGCGGCTCAGCGTGAAAGTGACAAGAAAATATCATTCCGAAGAAAAAAACAAACAAAGTAAGCCAAAACCAGATCACTGAAGCAATCGTTAGGGATCTATGAAGTGTATATTTGTTTTGATATGTTGAGATTAGTGAATACTTAACCTCCTGAGCAACGAGGCATTTCGCGACGGGATAAAAAGAACCCCATATTTGCGCACTCTCTGGCAATCCTAGCCGCTCCACCACAACAGTGAAAAGTGGGTCCAAGTTTTTGTAATAGCTATCCCGCGGCTTCGGAACAGAAAATCGGAGGCAATTTCCTAGATTGGAGATCATTTGCACTCTCTTGGACTCGGCCAAACTCTCTTTGACGCCCCTGCTACGACCGACCCAATTGATAAAGTGGCCCAAAAAGTAGGACGCCACCGCGACATAGACGACCAAGCCGAGCTTTATTTCGTCCGGAACCAAGCCATAACCCTCAGAGACGCCCCTCATACCTATAACAGGCAAATATCCGAAAGAAATTACGCGAGAGAGATCCCCAACACACCACCACCACCAAACCAAGAATAGAGAAAGGATAAACCCAGGCACAAATATCCCAAATAGCTCGTAACTCAAGCTCGTAAGCTTATTAAACAATTGCTCCATAGCCGTACCCCTCATTAAATCATCGGCAAGTTCAACCCCAACTCCCTCGCACACTCCACCGCAATCTCATACCCCGCATCCGCATGTCGCATCACGCCCGTGCCCGGATCGTTCCACAGCACCCGCGCAATCCGCTTGTCCGCCTCGGCCGTACCGTCGCACACGATCACGATGCCGGAATGCTGCGAGTACCCCATCCCTACCCCACCGCCATGATGCAGCGATACCCACGTCGCGCCACCTGCCACATTCAGCATGGCGTTGAGCAGCGGCCAGTCGGAGACGGCGTCGCTGCCGTCCTTCATCGCCTCGGTCTCGCGGTTCGGTGACGCCACCGAGCCGGAGTCCAGGTGATCGCGGCCGATCACCACCGGCGCCTTCAGCTCGCCGTTGCGCACCATCTCATTGAACGCGAGGCCGAGCTTGTCGCGCAGGCCCAGGCCCACCCAGCAGATGCGTGCGGGCAGGCCCTGGAAGCTGATGCGCTCTTTCGCCATGTCCAGCCAGTTGTGCAGGTGGGCGTCGTCGGGGATCAGCTCTTTCACTTTCTGGTCGGTCTTGTAGATGTCTTCCGGATCGCCGGACAGTGCGACCCAGCGGAACGGGCCGATGCCGCGGCAGAACAGCGGGCGCACGTAGGCGGGTACGAAGCCGGGGAACGCGAACGCGTTGGCGAGACCTTCGTCTTTCGCCATCTGGCGGATGTTGTTGCCGTAGTCGAAGGTGGGGATGCCTTGGGCGTGGAACTCGAGCATGGCTTCGACATGGGTGCGCATGGAGTGCTTGGCGGCGTCGCGGGTGCCTTCCGGATCGCTCTTGCGGCGCTCGAACCACTGCTCCACCGTCCAGCCCTGCGGCAGGTAGCCGTTGACCGGGTCGTGCGCACTGGTCTGGTCGGTGACGGCGTCGGGGCGCACGCCGCGCTTGACCAGCTCGGGCAGGATGTCGGCGGCGTTGCCCAGCAGCGCGATGGATTTCGCGGCGCCGGCCTTGGTGTATTTCTCGATGCGCGCCAGCGCGTCGTCGAGGTTGCTGGCTTGCTCGTCGACGTAGCGGGTCTTCAGGCGGAAATCGATGCGGCTCTGCTGGCATTCGATGTTGAGGCTGCACATGCCGGCCAGCGAGGCGGCCAGCGGTTGCGCCGCGCCCATGCCGCCGAGGCCGGCGGTGAGCAGCCACTTCCCTTTCAGGTTGCCGCCGTAGTGCTGGCGGCCCATCTCGACGAAGGTTTCGTAGGTGCCCTGGATGATGCCCTGCGAGCCGATGTAGATCCACGAGCCGGCCGTCATCTGGCCGTACATCATCAGGCCTTTCTTATCGAGCTCGTTGAAGTGCTCCCAGGTGGCCCAGTGCGGCACCAGGTTGGAGTTGGCGATCAGCACGCGCGGCGCGTCGGCATGCGTGCGGAACACGCCGACCGGCTTGCCGGACTGCACCAGCAGGGTCTCGTCGTCTTCCAGCGTGCGCAGCGATTTCAAGATCGCGTCGAAACATTCCCAGTTGCGCGCGGCACGACCGATGCCGCCGTACACCACCAGCTCGGCCGGGTTCTCCGCCACCTCCGGATCGAGGTTGTTCTGCAGCATGCGGAACGGCGCCTCGCTGAGCCAGCTCTTGCAGGAAAGCTCGGTGCCGCGCGGCGCGCGGATGGTGCGGGCGGTGTCGATGCGGGTGGGTGCGGTCATGGTGGCAAGGCTCGGCTGGTAATGACTTTCCGGAGTATAACGCCGGGGTAGCAGGCGGCCGGGCGAGCCTGCCTGTATCAAGAGGTGATTCGTGCCGAACCTCAGCCAATAGAACTCGCTCGTGCTGAGCGTAGCTTGCGTCAGCAAGCGAAGTCGAAGCGCCTCGGTGACGATACCCTTCGACTTCCTCGCTCCTCAAAGCCGTGGCCATCCATGGCCACTCCCCGCGTGCGGCGCTACGCGCCTACGCTCAGGGCGAACGCCGGATTGGCGGCTGAGATTCGACACTAGTCAGGTATCAAGAAGGCCGCATGTAACCGTTCGCCACGCCGGGGCGAATGTTCTGCATCGGCGGGAAATCCGGCGCCACGACCTGCCGCGCTGAAGTCGGCATGCAAGTTTCAGGAGTCGCAGCATGCAAGAAGAACTTTCCTCGCCCGCACGGCGCCAAGGCAACGCGTGGTTGTGGGCGTTGATCGCCGCGGTGATCGCGATCGTCGTGGCCGCGTTCGGCTATGTCGGTGGCTGGCTGGCGCCGCACCGGCTCACGCCCGCGAAGCTGGTGAACCAGTTGCAGGACAACGCCGGCACGTTCGCCGGCTATCGGCGCAACCACGCGAAGGGCGTGTGCGTGAGCGGCTATTTCGACAGCAACGGTCAGGCGCAGACGTACTCCGATGCGCAGGTGTTCGCGCCCGGCCGCACGCCGGTGGTGGGCCGCTTCGCGATCCCCGGCGGCAATCCGTATGCGCCGGACAGCAGTGTGCCGATCCGCAGCATGGCTTTGCGCTTCACCCAGGCGAACGGGCAGCAGTGGCGTACCGGCATGAACAGCATGCCGGTGTTTCCGGTCGCCACGCCGCAGGCGTTCTACGAACAGCTGCAGGCGCAGCAACCGGACTCCGCCACCGGCAAGCCGGATTCGGCGAAGGTGGCGGCGTTCTTCGCCAGCCATCCCGAGACCGCGGCGTTCCGCGCGTGGGCGAAGACAGCCAAACCGTCCGCCAGCTTCGCGACGGAAAGTTACTGGAGCCTCAACGCGTTCGTGTTCGTCGACGCGAACGGCAAACGCCAGCCGGTGCGCTGGCGCATGGTGGCCGACACGGCCGATGCGGGTGACGGCACGGGCAAGGCCGGCGATGCGAACTATCTGGCGGCGGACCTCGCACAACGCCTGGCACACGGCCCGCTGCGCTGGCACCTGCAGGTGACGCTGGCGAATCCGGGCGACCCCACGAACGATGCGACGAAGACATGGCCGGACGATCGCCGCACGATCGACGCCGGCACGCTGGTGCTCGACGCGACCACGCTGCAGGAAAGCGGCGCCTGCCGCGACATCAACTACGACCCGCTGGTGCTGCCCGCCGGCATCGCCGCCTCCGACGATCCGCTGCTGCCGGCGCGATCGGCCGCCTATGCCGACTCCTACCTGCGCCGCACCAGCGAGGAAGTGCACCTGCTCGGCACCGCCGCGCCGCAACCGGAGAAGCAGCCATGACGCCTGCCACCCACACGTTCACCCTGCCCGCCCGCGTGCTGCACTGGCTGATGGCCATCCTGATCGTGGGGATGCTGTTCATCGGCGTCGGCATGGTCGCGTCGGTATCCGAGCGGCACGAGTGGCTGCTCGCCATCCACAAACCGCTGGGCATCGCGATCCTGATCCTGGCGATCGTGCGGCTGGCGGTGCGCCTGCGCCATCCGCCACCGCCGTTGCCGGCGGATCTGCCCGCGTTGCAGAAGCTCGCCGCGCTGGCGTCGCACTGGTTGCTGTACTTCCTGATGCTGACGATGCCGCTGATCGGCTGGGCGATGCTGTCGGCCGGCGGCTACCCGGTGATGCTGGGCGCGTCGCTGCGATTGCCGCCGATCTTTCCGACCAACGCCGTCGCGTTCGCGGTGCTGCGCCAGCTGCACGGGTGGTTCGCGATGCTGCTGTTCCTGACGTTTCTGGCGCACATGGGCGCGGCGCTTTATCACGGACTGATCCGCCGCGACGGGGTGTTGTCGAGCATGCTTCGTGGCGAGAAAAAGCTGCCGCCGGTCGAGCCTGTCGATCCGTCCTGAAGCGTCGGAACCCCATGCGTTCCGGCACTGGCGAGCGGACACGGCCAGGCGGAAGCTGACCGGCAATCCGCGCGAAGGAGTTGGCCCATGTCACGCAGTACCTGGTTTGTCCTGTTGCTTGCCGCGTCGTCGGGCACGCTGGCGACGACGCCTGCGCCAATGGCGAACAAGGCGGCGTGCGAGGTCTGGCAGCGCGAGCTGGCGTTTGCGCAGAGCGTGCAGCAGCACGATGCGGCCGCGTTCGCGAGCTACCTCGCCGACGATGCCGTGTTCGACGCGAACACCGGCAAGCCGAAGCACGGCGCGGACACGATCCGGCAGCACTGGGCCGCAATCATCGCCGGCAAGACGGTGCACCTGGACTGGTATCCGCAGCATGTCGTGGCGACGGCGGACGGCGCGCTCGCGTATTCCAGCGGCGCGTATCTGTACGAGGATCCCGCGCCGAACGCGAAACCGCGTTTCGTGATCGGCAAGTTCGCCACGACCTGGCGACGCGGCAGCGACGGTACCTGGCGCGTCGCGTTCGACGGCGGCGACAACGGCCGGCCGGCCGGGTATGCGGATGCTGCGACGTTCCGTGCAGGTAGGCAAACTCAATGCCCGATGGTTGCCAGCGCGGCATTGCCCACGATCCGGCATTGAGGTCGCAAAACGACGCGTCGGCGCAACTGATGCATGCGATTCGATGACGTCGTCCGGGCCACCGAATTGCCCGCTGCACCGATTGACCGGCCTCGGACAGCGGCCCAGACTGCGCATGGGGAACCCGGCGATGACTGTCCACGTCATCATGGGGAAGCAGTCATGCCTACGAAGTTGATCAACCGGTTCGCGGTTGCCGCGACAATGCTTGCCGTCCTCGGCGGCGTACAGGCCGCCGACAAGAGCATGCCCACCGACGCCCAACTGATCGCCAGCGCGATGCGCGCCGCGCCGGCGCGCGTGGCGAAGGATGCGACGATCGTCGCAATGGGCGCGGACGGCCAGATGCGCACGCTGCGCAAAGGCAGCAACGACTTCACCTGCATGCCGGACAACCCGGCCACGCCGGGACCGGATTCCATGTGCATGGACAAGAATGCCGGCGAATGGATCGACGCGTACATGGCGCACAAGACGCCGCCGGCCGGCAAGCTCGGCCTGATGTACATGCTGGAGGGTGGCACGGATGCGAGCAACACCGATCCGTACGCGAAGAAACCGGATAGCGGAAACCACTGGATCAAGACCGGACCGCATTTCATGATCGTGGGCGCGGACCCGGCGTTCTACGCGAATTATCCGAAGAGCCCGAATCCGGATACCGCCGCGCCATACATCATGTGGGCCGGCACGCCGTACGAGCATCTGATGGCACCGATCAAGTAATCCGCACGTCGGGAGTATGGGGATTGCCCGTCGATCGACTGGCGCGCTGCGCACACGCCGGAGCGTAGACATGCGGCATCACATCCTTCGTCCGGTGCGACGGATTCCGTCGCACCGGCGCAGCGTGGCATTGATGTCCGAAAACGGCGAGTCAGGCCGGCAGAGCGGTGCTAGCCTGCGTGCATGAGCGAACCCTCTTCCCTGCCCGATCCGCACATCTGCGAACAGGCCCGGCTCAGCCGCGACGCGCGTTTCGACGGGCTGTTCTTCACCGCAGTGAGCAGCACCGGCATCTATTGCCGGCCGGTGTGCCCGGCGCCGACGCCGAAGCGCGGGAACGTGCGCTACTACGCGAACGCGGCGGCGGCGGAAGCGGCCGGATTCCGGCCATGTCTGCGCTGCCGGCCGGAACTCGCGCCGGGCAATGACCAGTGGCAGCGCGGTGACCACGTGGTCGCACGGGCATTGAAGCTGATCGAAGCCGGCATGCTGGCGGAACAATCGCTGGACAAACTCGCGGCGCGCGTCGGCATCGGCGCGCGGCAATTGCGCCGTTTGTTCGTGGAACGCGTCGGTGCGCCGCCGATCAGCGTGCACACGACGCGGCGCTTGCTGTTCGCGAAACAGTTGCTGACGGAGACGGCGTTGCCGGTGACGGAGGTAGCGCTCGCGTCCGGCTTCCGCAGCCTGCGCCGCTTCAACGCGGCGTTCCTGCAGGCGAACCGCATCCCGCCGCGCGAACTGCGCCGGCACCCACGCGTGGCGCCCGGCGCGGCGCTGGTGTTGCGGCTCGGCTATCGACCGCCGTATGACTTCGCCGCACTGCTGACGTTCCTGCGCACGCGTGCGCTACCGGGCGTGGAACTGGTCGAGGAGCATAGCTACGCGCGCGTGTTCGGCCCGGTCGACGCACCGGGCTGGCTGCGTCTGAGTGCGTGGCCCGGCGGCGAGCATGCGCTGCAACTGCAGCTGCATTGCCCGCAGCCGACGCAGCTGCTCGGCGTGGTGACGACGCTGCGGCGGATGTTCGACCTGGACGCGAATCCGCAGGCGATCGCGGACACGTTCCGGCACGACGCGATCCTCGGCCCGTCGCTGGCACGGCACCCCGGCCTGCGCCTGCCCGGCGGCTGGGACGGTTTCGAGATCGCGGTGCGCGCGATCCTCGGTCAGCAGATCAGCGTGGCGGCGGCGCGCACGCTGGCGACACGCATCGTGCAGCGCTGGGGCGAGTCGTTGCCGGCGGCGCCGATGCCGGGACTGGAGCGATTGTTCCCGACGCCGGCGGCACTGGCGCAGGCGGACTTGCGCGAGATCGGCCTGACCACGACGCGCGCCGCGACGATCAGCGGGATGGCCCAGGCGCTGCTGGATGGCCGCGTGGATTTCAGCGCGGAGCAATCGCTGGATGAATTCGTGGCACGCTGGGTCGCGTTGCCCGGCATCGGCGAGTGGACCGCGCATTACATGGCGATGCGTGCGCTGAGCGACCCGGATGCGTTTCCGGCCGCGGATCTGATCCTGCGTCGCGAGGCCACGACCGACGCGGCACCGCTCGGCACGAAGGCGCTGACCCTACGCGCGGAGGCGTGGCGACCGTGGCGTGCGTACGCGGTGATCCACCTGTGGCGTGGCACGTCGGATGCGCCAGCACCAGCGCGTGCGCCACGCCGCAAGAAACCGGAGGCCCTCGCATGACCACCACGCCCGACACGACTTACTACGACGAAATCGGCAGCCCTGTCGGCACGCTGCGCCTGGTCGCGGACAGCCACGGTCTGCGCGAGATCTGGTTCGAACGCGAACGTCATCCGAAGAAGGCGCATGCAAGCTGGATTCGCGCAGCGGAACCGCTCGCGTTCGCCCGCGTGCAGATGGAGGAATACTTCGCCGGCACGCGCCAGCAGTTCGAACTGCCGCTGCACCCCGTCGGCACGCCGTTCCAACTTGAGGTATGGGAAGCACTCGGGCGGATTCCGTACGGCGTCACGATCAGCTACGGCGAACTGGCCCGACGCATCGACAAGCCGCTGGCGGTACGCGCAGTCGGCGCCGCAAACGGGCGCAATCCGTTGCCGATCGTGCTGCCGTGTCATCGGGTGATCGGCAGCGATGGCAGCCTCACCGGCTTCGGCGGCGGCCTGCCGACGAAGCGTTTCCTGCTGGCGATGGAAGACCGCATCGCGCGAGGCGATCTGTTTGGCGGTCTGCCGCAGTCCGCTGATACACGTCTCGATTTCTGAGCCCCCTTCTCGCCATCCGGTCCCTATAGTCATTCCGGCCTGCGCCGGAATGACGGCCGGATGCTGCGCGGCTGCACGGTGCCGTTTCGAGGTTGACGCTGCAAAAATTTTTTGTATACACTGTATACATGAAGAAACTCACCACGCCGGTAAAGATCCTGCGCGCCGCCCACAAGCTGTTCGATCGCGAGGGTGCCGACGCCGTGAGCATGCGCCGCGTCGCCGAGCTGGTCGGCATCACGCCGATGGCGATCTATCGGCATTTCCCGAATCGCGAGGCGTTGCTGAAGCGACTGTCCGACGACAGCTTCGAGACGGTCGCGCACGAATGGGAAGCGAGCGCGACGCATCCGGACATCCTCAAGCGCCTGCTCGCATTGCTGGAGCCGTACCTGAATTACGCGCTGGAGCATCCGCACCTGTTCGACCACGCGTTCTCGGTGCGCCGTGACGATGCGCGGCGCTTTCCCGAGGATTTCCGCGCGCGCCAGTCGCCCACGCTCAACGTCGTCGCCGATGCGGTCGCCGAAGGCGTACGGCTCGGGGTGCTGAAGAAGGACGATCCGTGGGACGTGGCGATGTCGCTGTGGGCGCACGCGCACGGCCTGGTCGCGCTGTATCGCGCCGGCCACTTCAGTGACGACGAGGCGCAGTTCCGCAAGTTCTATTTCGAATCGCTGGGGAGACTGATTTATGGCATCAAGGCTTGATCGTTTCGCACTGCCGGCGTGGCTGGCGGCGACCGCACTGGCCGCGCTGGGCTGGTGGTTCGGCAGCGGCGTGCACCCGCTGTGGTGGCTGACCTGGCTCACACCGTTGCCGGTGCTGTGGCTGGCGCCGCGGGTTCGCGCCCACTGGGCGGCGCTGGCGGCGTTCGCCGCGTACGCGACCGGTGGGCTCAATCAATGGGAGTACCTGCACGGCTTCATCGGCCTGCCGGTAGTGGCGATCATCCAGGCCATCGGCACACCTGCCCTGATGCTCGCCTTGTGCGTGCTGCTGTTCCGGCGACTGTTGCTGCGCGGCCACACGCTCGCGGCCGCGCTGGCGCTGCCTGCGGTGTGGGTCGCGGTCGAATACATCAACAACCTGGTCTCGCCGCACGGCACGTTCTTCAACGTCGGTTACACGCAGCTGGATGCGCTGCCGATCATCCAGATCGCCGCCGTCACGGGTCTTTGGGGTATCGGCTTTCTGGTATTGCTGCTGCCAGCGGCGATCGCCGTGCAGACGGCACACGAGGCGTCGAAACGTGGTCGCATGATGGCGGCCGCGATCATCGCTTTGTTGATCGTGGCCACGTTCGCCTATGGCAGCTGGCGATTGCAGGCCCCCGCCACGGCGACGATCCGCGTCGGCCTGGTGTCGTTGCAGGAACCGGCACGATCTGCTGCCGATCTACAGGCACGGGACGCACACTACGTGGACGCGATCCATCGTCTCGCGGGTACCGGCGCGCGCATCGTGCTGACCCCGGAAACGTCCTTCAGCAGCGACGACACCTACCTTCCTGCGTTCGCGGAGCTGGCGAATCAGCGCAAGCTGACCGTGGGCATCGGCATCGATTCCAGGAGCGATCCCCGCGCCGAGCGCAACATGCTGATGGTGTTCCAGCCGGGCGCCATGTCACCGGCCACCTACAACAAGCATCACCTGCTGGTCGGCTTCGAGCAGTACGTTCCGGGCGACAGCTACACCATGCTTGAAGGCATGCCACGGATCGGACTGGCGATCTGCAAGGACATGGATTTCCATGACATCAGCCACGCCTATGCAGCACGCCACGCGCAACTGCTGCTGGTGCCCGCATCGGATTTCATCATCGATGGCTGGCTGCACAGCCGCATGGCGATCCTGCGCGGCGTGGAGAGCGGTTTCGCCATCGCGCGTGCCGCCCATTCCGGCCGCCTCACGCTGAGCGACGACCGCGGCCGTGTGCTGGCCGAAGCTTCCAGCGAGAAACACAATGCCGAACTGGTGGGCGAGCTGCCGCTACGCGAGACGCATACGCTGTACGCGCGCTGGGGCGACTGGTTCGCCTGGCTGGACCTGGCCGGCCTGATCGCGCTGCTGGGTCTGGGCTTGCGTCCTCTGCACCGCTGAATTGGATGATCAGCCGCTGTGGGTGGGTGCCGGCAAGTCCTTCGGTACCACCCGCGGCAATGCCGGCGCATCGCGTTCGCGGTCAAGCAGATCCTGCTGATTCGCGCGGTCGCGATCGCGCTGGACGCGATCGGCATCGTTCAGTTGTTGCTGGCTGCGTGGATCGCTCGCGGTCGGGCGTTTCGCGTTGTCCGCCACGCCCTGATGCAGTTGCTGCTCGAGCCGGCTCTTCTGCAGCTGATCGCGCGTCTGCTGCTGTTGCGCAGTCTGCTGGAACTGCAGGCTCGACGACTGCACCGGCTTGATTGCCGGTTGCGTGCTCGATTGCCACGCGCAGGCCACACCGAGCGGCGCCAGTGCCAGTGCGCCGATCAACAGCGTGTACATCATCGAGTTGTGGAAAACGACACGTGTAATGGTCATGGCTGTGCGCGATCATGTGAGGATGGCTTGAACATCGTAGGACTCCACACATGAAAATCCTGTTTCGCGCGCTGCTGTGTACGCTGGCGGCATTCAGCGCCGGTTGTGCGACCCAGCAGACGACAACACCCGCATCCGTTACGCCAACAACCAGCCACCCCGCGCCGCTGCTGCTGATCTCGATCGACGCTTACCGCTACGACTACCTCGAGCGCGGGCTCAGCCCGACCCTGGCGATGCTGGCGGACAACGGCGTGCGGGCCGCGTCGATGCAGCCGTCGTTTCCGTCACTGACGTTCCCGAATCACTACACCATCGTCACCGGCCTGCGCCCGGATCACCACGGCATCGTCAACAACACGATGTTCGATCCCGCACTCGGCAAGTTTTCGCTGAGCAACCGCCAGGCGGTCAGCGACGGCCGCTGGTGGGCCGAGGGCACGCCGATCTGGGAGACGGCCGATGCGCATGGCCTGCGCACTGCGACGATGTTCTGGCCCGGTGCCGAGGCGAATATCCATGGCCATCAGCCGGATGAGTGGATGCCCTACGACGGCAAGGTGACGCCGGACCAGCGCGTGGACAAGGTGCTGGCATGGCTGGACCAGCCCGCTTCGACACGCCCCACGTTCCTCACTCTTTATTTCGATGCGGTCGATCATGCCGGCCACAAGTACGGACCGGATACACCGCAGGTGGACGATGCGTTGCGCGAAACCGATGCCGCAATGACGCGACTGGTGCAGGGACTCAAGCAACGTGGCCTGTTCGACAAGATCAACCTGATCGTGCTGGCCGATCACGGCATGGCCAGCACCCCATTGCAGAACAGCGTACTGATCGACCGGCTGATCCCGCAGGACCAGGTACAGACGGTGAGCATGGGCATCCTCGCCGGCTTCAATCCGAAGGACGGCAGCGCGAAAGCCGCCAACGACTTTGCCGCGATCGAACACCAGCTCGAACAGCCGCAGCAGCATATGCGCTGCTGGGACAAGACCCGCGTACCGACGCGCCTCCAGTACGGCAGCAATCCGCGCGTGCCGCAGTTGCTGTGCCTGGCCGATGTCGGCTGGCGCGTCACCACCACCGACTACCTCGCCAGCCACAAGGGCGACGTCAGCATCGGCGAACACGGTTACGACAACGCCGACCCGCTGATGCAGGCACTGTTCGTGGCGCACGGCCCGGCGTTCCGCGTCGGCGCGAAGGTGCCGGCGTTTCCGAACGTGGACGTCTACCCGTTGATGACCCACCTGCTCGGCATACCCGCCGCCGCGAACGACGGCGATTACGGCGCGGTGAAGGACATGCTGAAGCCGGTGGATCGCTGAGCCTTTGCCCCCTCCCCTGCATGCAGGGGAGGGTTGGGGAGGGGTGCTCTTTGCCCGGACTTCAGATCAAGGGCTTTACCCCCACCCAACCTCCCCCTGCAAGCAGGAGGAGGAGTGCAGACGCTACGGCATCGCACCCTTGCTCATCGGCGTCGGCGGCGTCGCCACGTTCACCAGCGGCGGCAGGCGGAACAGCCGCAACGCGATCAGCAGGCCTGCCAGCGCCAGCGCGCCGACGAACAGCGCCACACCATTCCAGCCATGCGATGCATAGAACAGTCCGCCGCTGGCGCCAGCGATGCTCGAACCCATGTAGTAACAGAACAGGTAGACCGACGAAGCCTGCGCCTTCGCCGTGGCGGCGCGCCCGCCCCCCCCCCAGCAGACGATCGAGAGGCCACCCAACCAACCCCACCAGACCGCCACCAAGCCCCGCCAGATAAACCAAAGACGCTGCA
>CBIHNO010000013.1:0-95567 GCA_966211915.1 uncultured Rhodanobacter sp. | reverse complement strand
AAGACGTGGCACTAGTGAAGAGCGTGTTGTGGGTCTCGTGCGGCCTTGCGGCCTTGAGCGTCGCGACGGCGGGGGCCCCCCCCCCCACCCCGGCGCGCGGGGGCGACACCCCCCCCCCCCCCCCCACCCCACGCCCCCGGGGGGGGGGGGGGGGTTCTTTTGTGGGGGGGCGGGGCCCCCGCCCCCCCCCCCCCCACCGCGATCGCGATGAACCTGGTCGCGCTGCGGCCATGATCGCGGCTGAAGCCGCTCCACCACGTTACGGATAGCCATGGGATTCTCGACCCTCTTCATTCGCCGGCCGATCGCCACCTCGCTGCTGATGGTGGCGGTGCTGCTGCTCGGCATCCTTGGTTACCGCCAGTTGCCGGTGTCCGCGTTGCCGGAGATCGAGGCGCCCAGCCTGGTGGTGAGCACCCAGTATCCGGGCGCCAGCGCCAACACGATGGCGTCGCTGATCACCACGCCGCTGGAGCGCAACCTGGGACAGATCTCCGGGCTCAGCATGATGAGTTCGGACTCCTCCGCGGGACTGTCCACGATCATCCTGCAGTTCTCGATGGACCGTGACATCGACATCGCCGCGCAGGACGTGCAGGCGGCGATCAACCAGGCCAAGGGCACGCTGCCGGGCAACCTGCCGTATCCGCCGGTATACAACCGGGTCAATCCGGCCGACGCGCCGATCCTCACCCTCAAGCTCACCTCGACCAGCCGTCAGCTGCGCGAAGTGAACGATCTGGCCGATTCGATCATTGCGCAGAAGCTGTCGCAGGTGCAGGGCGTCGGCCTGGTCTCGATCGCCGGCAACGTGCGTCCGGCCGTGCGCGTGCAGGTGAATCCGGCACAGTTGTCCAACCTCGGCCTGACCATGGAGGACGTGCGCAGCGCGCTGACCCAGGCCAACGTCAACGCGCCCAAGGGCACGCTGAACGGCAAGACGCAGAGCTACTCGATCGGCACCAACGACCAGCTGTCCGATGCGTCCGAGTACAAGAGCACCATCATCAGCTACAAGAACAACGCGCCGGTGCGCCTGTCCGACGTGGCCAACGTGGTCGACGGCGTCGAGAACGACCAGCTCGCCGCGTGGGCGAACGGCAAGCCGGCGGTGCTGCTGGACGTGCGCCGCCAGCCCGGCGCCAACATCGTGCAGACCGTGGCGCAGATCCGCAGCGTGCTGCCCGAACTGCGCAGCGCGCTGCCGGCCGACGTGCACCTGGACGTGTTCGCCGATCGCACGGTGACGATCCAGGCGTCCGTGCACGACGTGGAATTCACCCTGCTGCTGACCATCTTCCTGGTGGTAGGCGTGATCTTCGTGTTCCTGCGCCGGTTGTGGGCCACGATCATCCCGTCGGTGGCGGTGCCGCTGTCGCTGCTGGGCACGTTCGGCGTGATGGCGTTCACCGGCATGTCGCTGGACAACCTGTCGCTGATGGCGCTCACCGTGGCCACCGGTTTCGTGGTCGACGATGCGATCGTGATGATCGAGAACATCGTGCGCTACATCGAGCAGGGCAAGAGCGGCCAGGAGGCGGCCGAGATCGGCGCGAAGGAAATCGGCTTCACCGTGCTGTCGCTGACCGTGTCGCTGGTGGCGGTGTTCCTGCCGCTGCTGCTGATGCCCGGCGTCACCGGCCGGCTGTTCCACGAGTTCGCGTGGGTGCTGACCATCGCGGTGACCATCTCGATGCTGGTGTCGCTGACCCTGACGCCGATGATGTGCGCCTACCTGCTCAAGCCCGACCAGTTGCCGCCGGGCGATGACGCCCACGAGCGCCAGGCCGCAGTCGGCAAGCGCGATCCGTGGACTCGCACGGTCGATCTGTATGCCAACACGCTGGACTGGGTGCTCGATCATCGCCAGCTGACCATGCTGGTGGCGGCCGCCGCGGTGGTACTCACCGTGTTCCTGTACATCGTGATTCCGAAGGGCCTGCTGCCCGAGCAGGACACCGGACTGATCACCGGCGTCGTGCAGGCCGACGACAACATTGCGTTCCCGCAGATGGAGGACCGCACCAAGGCGGTCGCCGAGGCGCTGCGCAAGGATCCTGCGGTGGCCGGCGTGGCCGCGTTCATCGGCGCTGGCACGATCAACCCCACGCTCAACCAGGGCCAGCTCAGCATCGTGCTGAAGGATCGCGGCGACCGCGATGGCCTGGATGCGTTGCTGCCGCGGTTGCAGCAGGCCGTCGCGGGCATTCCGGGCGTGGCGCTGTACCTGAAGCCGGTGCAGGACGTCACCCTGGACAGCCGGGTCGCCGCCACCGAGTACCAGTATTCGCTGTCTGACGTGGATTCGACGGAGCTGGCCAAGTACGCCGGGCAGATGACCCAGGCGATGCGCCAGCGGCCGGAGTTGTCCGATGTCGACAACAACCTGGCCAACAACGGCAATGCGCTGAAGCTCACGATCGATCGCGAAAAGGCCAGCCGCCTCGGCGTGCCGGTGCAAAGCATCGACGACACCTTGTACGACGCGTTCGGCCAGCGCCAGATCTCGACCATCTTCACCCAGCTCAACCAGTATCGCGTGGTGCTGGAAGTGGCCCCGGAGTTCCGCTCCAGCGACGACCTGCTGAACAAGCTGACCGTGCGCGGCAACGGCAACGGCGCGCTCACCGGCAGCAACGCGACCAGCTTCGGTCAGCTCAAGTCGAGCAACTCGGCGACGCCGTCGGGCATCGGCAACACGGGCAACGTCGGTTTCCAGCTCGGCGGCGGCGGCACCATTCCGCTGTCCTCGCTGGTCAGCGCGCAGGTCACCAGCGCGCCACTGGTGGTCAGCCATCAGCAGCAGCTGCCGGCGGTGACGCTGGCGTTCAACGTGGCGGCGGGCTACTCGCTGTCCGATGCGGTGTCGGCTATCCACCAGGTCGAGGCGCAGCTCAACTTCCCGCCGCAGGTGCGCGGCGAATTCGTCGGCAAGGCCGCCGAATTCACCTCCTCGCTGGGCGACGAGGTGTTGCTGTTGCTGGCCGCGATCGTGGTGATCTACATCGTGCTGGGTGTGCTGTACGAGAGCTACATCCACCCGCTGACGATCATCTCCACCTTGCCGCCTGCCGGTGTCGGCGCGCTGCTGGCGCTGATCATGTGCGGCATGAGCCTGTCGGTGGATGGCATCGTCGGCATCGTGCTGCTGATCGGTATCGTCAAGAAGAACGCGATCATGATGATCGACTTCGCGATCGAGGCGCGTCGCACCGGGTTGAATGCACGGGACGCGATCCGCCGCGCCTGCCTGCTGCGCTTCCGTCCGATCATGATGACCACCGCCGCGGCAATGCTCGGCGCGTTGCCGCTGGCACTCGGCAACGGCATCGGCGCCGAACTGCGCCGACCGCTGGGCGTGTCGATCGTCGGCGGCCTGCTGCTGTCGCAGCTGGTGACGCTGTACACCACGCCGGTGATCTACCTGTACATGGAGCGTTTCTCCGATTGGCTGGCCGCGCGTCGCGAGCGGCGCGCACTGGCGCATGCGCAGGCGGGCGGCAGGGCGTGATGGATAGTGGGCGTCGTGCGCCCCTCATCGATCTGCCGATACCTCGCGGGGCCGGCGGATCAACCTTTTCGTGGTTCGGGCGTTGAGATCAGGATGATTCGTTCACGCGCTGTCTGTCATACCGCCGCCAGTTCCACGATCACGTTGGCTCCATGAATATCTCCGGTACTTTCATCCGTCGCCCGATCGGCACCTCGCTGCTGGCGATCGGGTTGTTCGTGGTCGGCATGATCTGCTACTCCCTGCTCGGCGTGGCGGCGTTGCCGAATATGCAGTTCCCGGCGATCTTCGTGCAGGCCAGCCAGGCCGGCGCCGATGCCAGCACGATGGCATCCACCGTGGCCGCGCCGCTGGAGCGACATCTGGGCCAGGTGCCCGGCATCGAGACCATGCGCTCGTCCAGTTCCGAAGGCAGCACGTTCGTCTTCATGATGTTCGACAACGGAGCCAACCTGGATGCCGCCGCGCGCGAAGTGCAGGCGGCGATCAACGCGGCGGCGCCGGATCTGCCGACCGGGCTCAACGGCGCGCCCAGTTACGAAAAGGCGAATCCGAACGACGATCCGATCATCGCGCTGGCATTGACCTCCGATACGCAGTCGGCGGCGGACCTGTACAACACCGCCGACTCCTTGCTGGCGCAGCGGCTGCGTCAGCTGCCTGGCGTGTCCTCGGTGGAGATTGCCGGCGCCGCCACGCCGGCGATCCGGGTCGACGTGAACTTGCGTGCCTTGAACGCGATGGGGCTGTCGCCGGATCAATTGCGCAATGCCTTGAGTGCGGCCAACGTGACTTCGCCGGAGGGCTTCCTGTCCAACGGCAAGACCACCATGTCGATCAGCGCCACCGCCCAGCTGCATACAGCGGACGAATTTGCCCAGCTGGTGATCGCCAGTCACAACGGCACGCCGGTGCGGCTATCCGACGTGGCCACGGTCTACGACGGCCAGCAGGATGCGTACCAGGCGGCCTGGTTCCACGGCAAGCCGGCCGTGCTGATGTACGTCTACAAGAAGGCCGACGCCAACGTCATCGCCACTGTCGATCTGGTCCGCAACCAGTTGCCGCTGCTGCGCGAATATCTGCAGCCGGGCACCGTGCTGACGCCGTTCTTCGACGGCACGCCGACCATCCGCGCCTCGCTGCATGAGGTGCAGGCGACCTTGCTGATCTCGCTGGCGATGGTGATCCTGACGATGGCGCTGTTCCTGCGCCGGCTGGCGCCCACGCTGATCGCCGCAGTGGCAGTGCCGCTGTCGCTGGCCGGCGCATTCGTGATGATGTATATCCTCGGCTACACGCTCAACAACCTCACTTTGCTGGCGCTGGTGATCGCCATAGGCTTCGTGGTGGACGACGCGATCGTGGTGATCGAGAACATCATTCGTCACATCGACGACGGCATGACGCGAATGCAGGCGACCCTGGCCGGCGCGCGGGAGATCGGCTTCACCATTGTCTCGATCACCGCTTCGCTGATCGCGGTGTTCATTCCGCTGCTGTTCGCCGGCGGCGTCACCGGCATGTTCATGCATGAATTCTCGGTCACCCTGGTGTCGGCGATCGTGGTATCGGCGCTGGTATCGCTGACGCTGACGCCGGCACTGTGTGGACACTTCCTGAGCGGCCACCGGCTGCGTATCGCACACGAGCCGATGCCACCGTCGCGGATTGGCGCCGCGCTGGATCGATTCCACGCCGGCATGCTGCGTGTCTACAGCCGCGCGCTGAATTTCTCGCTGCGTCACGCGCTGCTGTTCGCGCTGACCCCGCTGGTGCTGATCGTTGCCACGTTCTACCTGTTCGGCGTGGTCAAGACCGGTCTGTTCCCGGCGCAGGACACCGGCCTGATCTGGGGCCGCGCCAATTCCAGTGCCACCGTCTCGTTCGCCGAGAGCAAGCAGCGCCTGCAGCGGTTGACCACGATGCTGATGGCCGATCCCGACGTGGCCACCGTGGGCTCGCGCCTGGGTAGCAGCCGGCAAGGCACCAGCGGCTCGTTCAATATCGATCTGAAGACGCGCGCTGCAGGCCGCACAGACGACACCTTCGCGGTGCTGGCGCGGCTGAGCGCGAAGGCCGCGAATTATCCGGATCTCAACCTGCGGCTGCGCCCGGTGCAGGATCTGCCCAGCGGCGGCGGCGGCACCAGCCAGGGTGCGCAATACCAGGTATCACTGCAAGGCAACGACCTGGCGAGTCTGCAGGAGTGGCTACCGAAGCTGCAGACCGAGCTGAAGAAGAATCCCAAGCTGAGTGATGTCGGTACCGACGTCGACGAGGCCGGCCTGCGCCAGAACATCGTGATCGATCGCGACACTGCCGCACGTCTCGGCGTGTCGATCGGAACTATCGATGGCGCGCTGTACGACGCGTTCGGCCAGCGCCAGGTTTCCACCATCTACTCGGACATCAACCAGTACAAGGTGGTGGTCAACGCGCTGCCCGATCAGACCGCCACGCCGGATGCGCTCAATCGCGTCTACGTGCGTTCCGACAGCGGCAAGATGATTCCGATCACCGCGTTCGCGAAGCAGGCACCGGGACTGTCCCCCTCGCAGATCAGGCACGAAAACCAGTACACCACGATGGATCTCAGCTTCAACCTCGCCCCCGGCGTGAGCATGGGCGAGGCGATGACGATCATCCAGGCCACCGTGCGGAACATGCGCATGCCCGGCGACATCAAGGTGCAGATGGGCAGCGACTTCCGCCGCTTCCAGCAATCACAGGGTGGCATGTTGTGGCTGGTGCTGGCGGCGGTGCTCACCGTCTACATCGTGCTGGGCATGCTGTACGAAAACCTGATCCATCCGGTGACGATCCTGTCGACCCTGCCGGCCGCTGGTGTTGGCGCACTGCTGGCCCTGTGGCTGACCGGCACCGAGCTGTCGGTGGTGGCGCAGATCGCGCTGGTGCTGTTGATCGGCATCGTCAAGAAAAACGCGATCATGATGATCGACTTCGCCCTGGTCGCCGAACGCGAACACGGCAAGAGCCCGCTGGAAGCCGCCCGCGAAGCGTGCATCGTGCGCTTCCGCCCGATCATGATGACCACGATGGTGGCGATCCTCGCCGCGCTGCCGATCGCGATCGGCCTGGGCGAAGGCTCCGAACTGCGCCGCCCACTCGGCATCGCGCTGATCGGCGGCCTGTTGATCTCGCAAAGCCTCACCCTGCTCAGCACGCCCGCGCTGTACGTGATCTTCTCGTGCCTGGCCCAGCGCCGCAAAAGCTGGAGCGCCCGTCGACGCCAGCGCAAGGCCCAGGTGGTGAGCGCCAATGCGGGTTGATCATCGCAGCTGGCGATGAGCCCACATCGATGACGGCCGCTCGCGATGCCGATGTGAACGCATGGGCTGAATGCATCGGCAACGTGCTCACACGTCGTTAACTGGTGGATGGGTATCACTGGCCGCTCTTCCGAAACGGAGACGCGTTCATGGGTGCCGAAAACAACAAGCCGGATTTCTCCGATGTGCAAGGTGGCGTGCAGTCCACCGCGCCGGATGCGCCGGCAGCGAAAGCGGATTTCAGCGACGTGCGATCGCACGTCAGTTCGACGGTCGACAAGGCCACGATTTACACCGTGGTCGCCGGCGACAACCTGACCCGTATCGCCAAACATTTCTACGATGACGCGAATGCGTGGAAGACGATCTTCGACGCCAATCGCGATCAGCTATCTGATCCGGACCGGATCCGGACTGGCCAGATGCTGAAGATTCCCGCCAAGCCCTGAAGCCGAACTACCGCCAAGTCCCGAAACAGGAGACACCTTATGAAGATGACCCGCCAACCCTTGATCCTTGCCGCATCGCTGGCCGCCGTGCTGGCCTTGAGTGCCTGCGGCAAGCATGATGAATCGACCTCGTCAGTGCCGGCCACGCCACCGCCCGCCGCCTCCGCACCGACGATGGCGCCGGCGCCGGCCTCCACCGCAGGCATGGGCATGCCGGCCAGCGACGCGACCGCCGCCGTCACGTTCGGCTCGGTGGAACTGGGTTCAACCGTGGATGCCAGCAACAAGATCCTCGCCAGCGGCAGCAGCTTCGCACCGACGGATACCATCTACGCCTCGGTCGACACCAGTGGCAGCGGCGCCGCTACGCTGGCTGCGAAATGGAGCTACCAGGACGGGCAGACCGTGCATGAGGACAGCAAGACGCTGCACTCCAGCGGCCCGGAGACCACGGCCTTCATGATCAGCAAGCCCAGCGGCTTCCCTGCCGGCAACTACAAGGTCGACATTTCCTTGAATGGCAGTCAGGTTGCCAGCAAGGATTTCTCGATCAAGTAAGTCGCTGCGGTAACGACGGCGGCAACGAGGGCGCGGCCATGCCGCGCCCTTTGTCGTTGCGGCGGCGCATGCCGTCATTGCCTGTGCTTTCCCCTCCCCGGCGAAAACGCGACAATGGGAGGCTTTCGTAAAGGCCCATCAAGCTTGCCCGGTGGCCTGGAATGATCGGCTGGCGCCGACGTGACGCGTCATGCGACTCCGGTCCGGCCCCAAGCGGCAGCCCCATCCCTGAATGTCGTAGCAGAGAGGTCCATCAGACAATGTCCACCACGCCCAAGATCATCTACACGCTGACCGATGAAGCGCCGTTCCTGGCGACGCAGTCCCTGTTGCCGATCATCGCCGCGTTCACCGGCATTGCGGGCATCAAGGTGGAGACGCGCGACATCTCGCTGGCGGCCCGCATCATTGCGCTGTTCCCGGAGTTCCTGCGCGACGACCAGAAGATGGCCGACGACCTGGCCGAGCTGGGTCAGCTCGCCACCACGCCGGAAGCGAACATCATCAAGCTGCCGAACGTCAGCGCCTCGATGCCGCAGCTGAAGGCGGCGATCAAGGAACTGCAGGGACAGGGCTACGCACTGCCGGACTATCCGGACGAGCCGAAGGACGCGTCGCAAAAGGACATCAAGTCGCGTTATGACCGGGTCAAGGGCAGCGCGGTGAACCCGGTGCTGCGCGAGGGCAACTCCGATCGTCGCGCACCGACCTCGGTGAAGAACTACGCGCGCAAGCATCCGCACAAGATGGGCGCATGGAGCAAGGATTCGAAGACCCACGTCGCGCACATGGACGGTGGCGATTTCTACGGCACCGAGAAATCCGTGGTGATCGGGCAGGGCGGCAACGTCAGCATCGAATGGTTCGGCAAGGACGGCAGCCATACCGTGCTGAAGCCGAAGACCGCACTGCTGGCCGGCGAGATCATCGACGCCGCGGTGATGGGCAAGCGTGCGCTGGCCAGCTTCATCGACGCGCAGATTGCCGATGCGAAGCAGCGGGGTGTGCTGTTCTCCGTGCATCTGAAGGCGACCATGATGAAGGTCTCCGACCCGATCATGTTCGGCGTGGTGATCGGCGAGTTCTACCAGGACGTGCTGGTGAAGCACGCCGCCGTGCTGAAGCAGGTCGGCTTCAATCCGAACAACGGCATCGGCGACCTGTATGCGCGCATCGCCTCGCTGCCGGAAGCGCAGCAGGCGCAGATCAAGGCCGACATCGATGCGGAGTACGCGCAGCGTCCGGGCCTGGCGATGGTCAATTCCGACAAGGGCATCACCAACCTGCACGTGTCCAGCGACGTGATCATCGACGCGTCGATGCCGGCGATGATCCGCGACTCCGGCAAAATGTGGAACGCCGAAGGCAAGTTGCAGGACATCAAGGCGGTGATCCCGGATCGCTGCTACGCGGACGTCTATCAGGTGGTGATCGACGACTGCAAGGTGCACGGCGCGTACGATCCGGCGACCATGGGCAGCGTGCCGAACGTGGGCCTGATGGCGCAGGCGGCCGAAGAGTATGGCTCGCACGACAAGACCTTCCAGATCGCCGCCGACGGCGTGGTGAAGGTGATCGACGAAGCCGGCGCCGTGCTGCTGCAGCACGATGTCGAGGCCGGCGATATCTGGCGCATGTGCCAGACCAAGGACGCGCCGATCCAGGACTGGGTGAAGCTGGCGGTGAGCCGCGCGCGGCACACGCCGGCGGTGTTCTGGCTGGATCCGCAGCGTGCGCACGACGCGCAGATGATCAAGAAGGTCGAGCGTTATCTGAAGGATCACGACCTCAACGGTCTGGACATCCGCATCATGGATCCGGTTGCGGCCACGCGCTTCTCGCTGGAACGCATCCGGCAGGGACTGGACACGATTTCGGTCACCGGCAACGTGCTGCGCGACTACCTGACCGACCTGTTCCCGATCATGGAGCTGGGCACCAGCGCCAAGATGCTCTCGATCGTGCCGCTGATGGCCGGCGGTGGCCTGTTCGAAACCGGCGCCGGCGGTTCCGCGCCGAAGCACGTGCAGCAGTTCCTGGAAGAGGACTATCTGCGCTGGGATTCGCTGGGTGAGTTTCTCGCGCTGGCCGCGTCGCTGGAACATCTGGGCAACCGCTACGGCAGCGCCGAAGTCGACGTGCTGGCCAAGACGCTGGATCAGGCCAACGGCAAGTTCCTCGACAACAACAAGTCGCCGTCGCGCAAGGTTGGTGAGCTGGACAATCGCGGCAGCCATTTCTACCTGGCGCTGTACTGGGCGCAGGCGCTGGCCTCGCAGGCTACGCATCCGGCGCTGAAGGCGAAGTTCGCGCCGCTGGCCAAGGCACTGCAGGAGAACGAGGCGAAGATCGTCGCCGAGCTCAATGGCGCGCAGGGCAAGCCGGTGGACATCCAGGGCTATTACCACCCGAGCCTGAAATTGGTCGGTGCGGCCATGCGTCCGAGCGCGACCTTCAACGCCGCGCTGGCGATGCTGTCGGCGTGAGGCGTTGACGTGAACGCGCCGTGTGCAGAACGGCGGAACAGGAACGGGGCGCTCTACAGCGCCCCGTTCCTGTCTGGACGGCAGTCGTTCCGTGGGCAACCTGCGAGTCAGGATCGGCCTGACACAATGCACGCCTATGAAGATGGAGCCTCACCCATGCGTCTGATGTGCGCTGCAGTTATCTTCGCGCTGGGCGGCATGCTGCCGGCGTTCGCGCAATCGGCGGCGACCAGGACGGCGCCGCCCCCGGTGCCATCGGACGTGGCCGAACTCGCCGCCGTGGTGGTCACCGGCGTGCAGCCCGGGCCCGGCCTGTGGAAGGTGACCCGGAAAGATCCGGCGACCGGCGATCATGTGCTGTGGGTGCTCGGCACGCTGTCGCCGTTGCCGCAGAGCGTGCAGTGGCAATCGCACGATCTTGAGCAGGTGATCGGCGAATCGCAGCAGGTGCTGTTGTCGCCGTCGGTCACGTTCAAGGCCGATGTCGGGTTTCTCGGCAAGATGTTCCTGTTGCCGTCGGCCTACAGCGCGCGCAAGAACGACGATGGGCAAACCCTGCAGCAGGTGCTGCCGCCGTCGGTGTACGCGCGCTGGCAGGTGCTCAAGCAGAAGTACATCGGCAACGATCGCGGCATCGAGCGCTGGCGGCCGATCTTCGTGGCGCAGGAGCTGTACAAGAAGGCGATCAAGGCGAATGGTCTGAGCAAGACCGGCGGCATCCAGGCCAACGTCGACGCGCTGGCCAAACGCTACGGCGTCAAGGAAGTGCCGACCAGCTATCGGGTGGTCATCGAGCATCCGGGCGCGGCGCTCAAGGCATTCAAGAGTTCCGCGCCGCACGACACCACCTGCTTCATCCGCACCCTGGACAGCATCGAGCAGGACATGCCGATGATGAAGGCGCGCGCCAATGCCTGGGCCACCGGTGACCTGCAGGCGTTGCGTGAACTGCCCGACAGTGCGCGCCGGGACGCGTGTGTCGCGGCGCTCGCCGATGCAGGCTTTGCGCGCACGCTGGGACTGGATGACGTGCCGGCCAAGCAGGAGGCTGTATGGCTGGCTGCCGCACGCGCGGCGCTGGGCAGCAACAAGCAGACCTTCGCGATGCTGCCGATGGATGAGCTGCTGAAGCCGGACGGCTACATCAGCCAGCTGAAGGCGCAGGGTTATGTGGTCGAGTCGCCGGAAGATGGCGACGATGCCGATCCGGCAGCCAGCAGCAGCGTCGGCGTCAGCAAGGACGCCGGCTCGGCATCGCACTGATCAGCTGGCGCTGGCCAGATCCAGTTGCGCGATCTCGTCATGGCTCAGCTGCAGTGACGTGGCGCCCAGCAATTCGTGCAGCTGCTCCACGCTGGTGGCGCTGACGATCGGTGCAGTGAGGCCGGGCCGAGCGATCAACCATGCCAGTGCCACTTGGGCCGGCGTGGCGTGGTGGGCGGCAGCGACCGCGTCGAGCGCGGCGAGCACCTGCAGACCCTGCGGATTCAGGTATTTCTTTACCGCGCCGCCGCGTGCCGAGCTCTTGGCCAGATCGGCGGCGCGGCGGTATTTGCCGCTGAGGAAGCCGCTGGCTAGTGCGTAATAGCTGATCACGCCGATGTTTTCCGCACGGATCAGCGGTTCCAGCTCCTTCTCATAGCCGACGCGGCTGACCAGGTTGTATTCCGGTTGCAGGCTCTCGTAGCGCGGCAGGCCGTGCTGCTTCGATACCGCCAGCGCATCGGCGAAACGCGCGGCGCCGTAGTTGGAGGCGCCGATCACGCGTATCTTGCCGGCCTCGATCAAGCGTGCGAACGCATCCAGCGTTTCCGCCAGCGGCACGCTGGCATCGTCCTCGTGCGCCTGGTACAGGTCGATGCAGTCGATCTGCAGGCGCTGGAGTGAACGATCCACCGCCTGACGGATGTTCACCGGCGACAGGCCGGGTTGCTCGGCCCACTTCGCCACCTTGGTGGCGATCACCACCTGGTCGCGCTTGCCGCTGCGCTTGAGCCACTGGCCGATGATCGTTTCCGACTCGCCGCCGCGATTGCCCGGCACCCACGCCGAATAAACGTCCGCCGTGTCGATCAGGTTGCCACCGGCATCGACGAACGCGTCGAGCAGTTCGAACGAGCGCTTCTGGTCGGCACTCCAGCCGAACACGTTGCCGCCGAAGGCGAGCGGGGCGACGGTCAACGACGAGTTGCCTAGCGGACGCTTTTGCACGGAGGAGCACCTCGGACAATGGGGTGGCAAGCATGCACGCGTCCGGGGAAAAGGCGCGTGATGTATCCGGGGTGGTTGCCCAGCGAACGCGGATCAGGTGCAGGTTAACGAGGTCCTGCCAATCGCGGCCACATCGTCACACAGCACTTCAAGACGATGGAGCCGGTTTTTTTCCTCGTGCTGCTGTTGTCCCGATTCGCCTCAGTGCACGTATCGGCACGCCAGACCAGATCTTCCTTGCGCACGAGATGACCGTGGAGGAACAGCAAATCTTTCCAGATCGAATTCATGGGGGAGACTCCTGATGGAAAGCACGATGGCTTGTGGTGTTCTCAAGGTACGCGCGCGGCAGACAGCCAAAAAGCGATATATTCGCAAGCCAGACTTGAGAGAAATTCAAGATGGGAAAGCTGCCGCTGGGCCTGCTGCAACAGTTCGTGCTGGTTGCCCGGCTGGGCAACCTGTCGCGTGCCGCGGCGCAGGCAAACCTCACGGTCAGTGCGCTCAGTCACCAGATGCGCCAGCTGGAAGAGCGGCTGGAGCGCCGCTTGTTCGAGCGCGGGCCGCGCGGGGTAAAGTTGACCGTCAATGGCTGCGCCCTGCTGGAGGCGGTCGGCGAGCATTTCGACGGCATCGAGCACGCGCTCCTGCATTACCAGAAGCGCCGCGACGACACTCTCACCTTGAGCGCCAGCCCCGGCATCATGTCCGGCTGGCTGGTGCCGCGGTTGCCGCGGCTGGTTGCCGTGCATCCCGAGCTGGAACTCAATCTGCAATCGGGTTCGGCGTTGGTGAACTTCGAGCGTGAGCCAGTGGATGCGGCACTGCGTTACGGTCGTGGCGAATGGCCCGGACTGCATGGCGAGCGTCTGTTCGGCGAATGGATCGCGCCGGTGGCCGCGCCTGCCCTGGTGGCACGGATGGTCGATGCCGACCCGAGGGATCTCTCGCAATGGCCCTTGCTTGGCGATCCGAATCCATCGAGCCGCTGGAAGGACTGGTTCGCCAAGGTCGGCGGTGCAGTGCCGCGTCGTTATGTGGCGCACTTCGACAGTTTCGACGCGCAACGACACGCGGCGCTGGAAGGACTTGGCGTGGCGATGGGCCGCATGGTGATGTCGAAGTCATTGATCGATGCCGGTCGTTTGACGGTGCTGGGCGACCGCTACCTGCCGGTGGAGGATGCGTACTGGCTGGTGTATCCGCCACGTTCGCGGGAGCATCCAGGTTTGCAGCTGTTCCGCGAATGGCTGCTGGCCGAGGCGGACGACTACTGCCGGCAGATGTCGGCATTCAGGCCCGATGACACTGCAGTAGGCTGATGTGGTTTCGCAAAGTGGCCGCACACGTCATCATCGTGGGTCGTTGTAGGCACACCGTCAGGAGTTGAGCCATGAAGTCACGCGCCGCCGTCGCCTGGGAAGCAGGCAAGCCGTTGTCGATCGAGCAGGTCGACGTCGCCGGACCGAAAACTGGTGAGGTGCTGGTGCGCATCGTCGCCACTGGCGTCTGCCACACCGATGCGTTCACCCTGTCCGGTGCCGATCCGGAAGGCATGTTTCCGGTGATCCTCGGCCACGAGGGTGGCGGCATCGTAGAGGAAGTCGGCGAAGGCGTCACCTCACTCAAGGTCGGCGATCATGTGATTCCGCTGTACACGCCGGAATGCGGCGAGTGCAAGTTCTGCCTGTCCGGCAAGACCAACCTGTGCCAGAAGATCCGCGTCACCCAGGGCAAGGGCCTGATGCCCGACGGCACCTCGCGCTTCTCGTTCAATGGCAAACCACTGCTGCATTACATGGGCACCAGCACGTTCAGCGAATACACCGTGCTGCCGGAGATCTCGCTGGCGAAGATCAATCCCGCGGCGCCACTGGAGAAGGTTTGCCTGCTCGGTTGCGGCATCACCACCGGCATCGGCGCGGTGCTCAACACGGCGAAGGTCGAACCCGGTACCAGCGTAGCGGTGTTCGGCATGGGCGGCATTGGTCTGTCTGTGGTGCAGGGTGCGGTGATGGCGAAGGCCGGCCGCATCGTGGTGGTCGACACCAATCCTGCGAAGTTCGAGATGGCGAAGTTGCTCGGCGCCACCGACTTCATCAATCCAAAAGATTACCCGGACACGCCGATCCAGCAGGTCATCGTGGATCTCACCGACGGCGGCGTGGACTACTCGTTCGAGTGCATCGGCAATGTGCACGTGATGCGCGCGGCGCTGGAGTGCTGCCACAAGGGCTGGGGCGAGTCGATCATCATCGGCGTGGCCGGCGCCGGGCAGGAAATCAGCACGAGGCCGTTTCAGCTGGTGACCGGCCGCGTGTGGCGTGGCTCAGCGTTCGGCGGGGTCAAGGGTCGCTCGCAACTGCCGGGCTACGTCGACCGTTACATGGCCGGCGAAATCCGCATCGACGAGATGATCACCGAGGTGCTGCCGCTGGAGCGCATCAACGAGGCGTTCGAGCTGATGCATGCGGGCAAAGTGATCCGTTCGGTGATCCACTACTGATTGGGGCAGCCCAAGCTTTAGAATAGGCGTGCCGCCAGCCTCACCCTGTCGGCGGTGCTCATCTTTTCCATGTCTGCATATCGGATCATCCCGTGAGCCGTACCGTCAGCCTTGTCGATGGCGCTGCGGATTTCAGTCCAGCGGCGAAACGGGCGCGTTACGAGGGCATCGACTCCTCTGAAGCATCCACCGGATGTGCACACTGTTTTGGTGATATTGCGTCAAGTCTGGCTGGCTGATACGTCAAGAGGTAACCCATGAAACGCGGGATGAAGGTGGCAGGGATGAAAGCGACTGGTCTGGGTGCGACGTTGTTGCTTGCCATGCTTTTGGGCATGCCGGTCATGGTCAATGCCCAGGCGGTACCAGCGACGTCGACCGAGCCGGATCAGCCCATCGACGAACTGGTGCCACCGACCAGTGCCGGCGATTTCACGTCGGCGCAGCTGGACAGCGTGCTGGCGGGAAGCTGGCGTTCGCCCGCGAACCGCGCACGCGACGCGTATCGCCACCCCAAGGCGACCTTGCAGTTTTTCGGTATCCGGCCGGATCAGACGGTGGTGGAAATCACGCCCGGCGGCGGCTGGTACAGCGAAATCCTGGCGCCGCTGCTGCATGACAACGGCCATTACATCGCTGCCGTGCAGGCACCCGCGGGCGACGGTGAGGCGCGCCGCGATGACGATGCCCTGCACCGGAAATTCGCCGCCGATGCGGTGCATTACGGCAAGGCGAAGTTCGTCGAATTCGATCCGAAGGCGCCGGTGTTTGGCGCGCCCGGCTCGGTCGATCTGCTGCTGACCTTCCGCAACGTGCACAACTGGGTCGCCACCAATAAAGATGGGGCCGACACCGCGCCGGCGATGTTCAAGGCGTTCTTCGCGGTATTGCGGCCCGGTGGCGTGCTCGGCGTGGTCGACCATCGCGCCAGCGATGAGGCTACGCTGGACATGGTGAAGCAGAGCGGCTACCTGCCGACCCGTTACGTGGTGAAACTGGCCACCGCCGCGGGCTTCGTGTTGGACGAGAGCAGCGAGATCAATGCCAACCCGAAGGACACCAAGGATTATCCGAAGGGCGTGTGGACGCTGCCGCCGACGCTCACGCTGGGCGAGCAGGACAAGGCGAAGTATCAGACGATCGGTGAATCCGACCGGATGACGCTGCGCTTCATCAAGCCGGCGGCACCGGCTGTCTCCGCATCGATCCACTGAGGCCGTCGCACGCCCTTTGACGAGGCGCGCGAGGCGGACATCCATGCTGATCGCATTGAACAAGCCGTATGGCGTGCTATGCCAATTCACCGACCCGCAAGGGCGCCGTACGCTGGCCGACTTCGTCAGGCAAAAAGACGTCTATGCGGCCGGACGGCTGGATCACGACAGCGAAGGTCTGCTGCTGCTGACCGACGATGGACGGTTGGCGCACCAGCTGACCGACCCACGCCACAAGCAGGCCAAGACCTATTTCGCACAGGTCGACGGCGAGATCGATGAGGCGGCCGTGCAGGCCTTGCGTCGCGGCGTGCTGCTGAACGATGGTCCGACCTTGCCGGTGGAAGCGGCGCTCATCGCCGAGCCGGACTGGTTGTGGCCGCGTGATCCGCCGGTGCGTTTCCGCAAGAGCATCCCCACCAGCTGGCTCAGCCTCACCCTGCGCGAAGGCCGCAACCGCCAGGTGCGGCGGATGACGGCCGCAGTCGGCTTTCCGACCTTGCGACTGATACGCGTGCGTATCGGCGAGCATGCGCTGGACGGTCTGGCGCCGGGCGAAACAAGGGTGCTCGCCGGCTGATGCCGGGCGCTGCACTCGCTCGCTCCCCTGCGCGCAGGGAAGCTACGGACATTATGACAACCCGAAAAACGCCTCGGCCGTCGCCGTGCTGTTCGCCGCGGTGACTTCCACGGGCTCGCCGCGATCGCGGGCGATCTCCTCGCAGATGTGCTTCAGATACATCGGCTCGTTGCGCCGGTGTGCCGGTGGCGGCCGCACCGTGCGTGGCAGCAGGTAGGGCGCGTCGGTCTCGATCATCAGCCGGTCCGCCGGAATCTCGCGCACCAGTTCGTGCAGGTGAGTGCCACGGCGTTCGTCGCAGATCCAGCCGGTGATGCCGATGTGGCAATCCAGCGCCAGGTAATCACGCAATGCCTCGCCCGTATCGGTGAAGCAGTGCACCACGGCCGCGGGAACCTTGTCGCGATAACGGCGCAGCAGCGCGATGAAGTCCGCGTGCGCATCGCGCTGGTGCAGGAACAGCGGCTTCTGCACATCCACGGCCATCTGCAACTGCCGTTCGAATACCTGCAACTGCACGTCCCGCGGCGAATAGTTGCGGTTGTAGTCCAGCCCGGTTTCGCCGATCGCGCGAGCCGTGTGATCTTGCGCCATCACGCGCAGCAGCGCATCGGTCGCGTCGTCGTAGTCGATCGCGTGGTGTGGATGTACGCCAACGGTGGCAAATAGCGTGCCTTGGTGTGCCTTGGCCGCGACCAAGGCATGTCTGCTGCTGTCGCGCGAAGCGCCAGTAACGATCATTCGCGTTACCCCATGCGCATGCGCACGTTGCAGCACGGCATCGAGATCATCGTGGAACGACTCGTGGCAAAGGTTGGCGCCGATATCAAGTAGTTGCATGGTCTTGGCCTAAAAGGACCGCCAATTCTGGCAGACGCCATGCCATGCACAAGGCCGTCTGTACTCGCAACGCAACATTTTATGTGTGATCAGCATCAAGAAATTACGTTGACGGCCGCAAGAATTTACTGTTAGTTTTCGTGATGTGCTTCACAGAAGTGAAGCCGCTTATGGGGAATGCGGCTATCTATCGATGAACATGACGATCGCTGCGAAAACGGGGTTCGCATGCGGCGGTCGTTGATGTCCTGAGCTGATCAGACATTGCCGAGGGTGAGGGGCGGGATGCGGGAGGAGAGGGGACGTTGGACGACTTCGGCAAGGTCGAAACAACGGTTCTGGTATGCGAAGCGCCGTGCTCGCATACCCATCCCTCTCCGTGCATGACCAAGTGATCAATTGAACAGACTTGATGCGCAATTCGGGCGCGGTGGAAGAGTGCGCCTTGATTTTTTGGTGCCGGCTGACGGCGCTATTTCAACGGGAGGGGTTTTGCACCATGAAGAACGTAATGACTCAGGCAGCAGCGGTGATCCTGACTGGCTTTTTTGCCAGTGCAGCGATCGCGGCCGATAAAAAGCCGGCACCGCCGGTACAACCCGCGAGCATTGCCGGCGGCTCGCTGCAGATTGC
Source organism: uncultured Rhodanobacter sp. (assembly GCA_966211915.1). Lineage (GTDB taxonomy): Bacteria > Pseudomonadota > Gammaproteobacteria > Xanthomonadales > Rhodanobacteraceae > Rhodanobacter. The sequence continues at coordinate 77,286 of CBIHNO010000013.1, read as the reverse complement.
CTTTATTGATCCGGTCACCAAGAAGCTGCGTGCAGCCACCCCGGAAGAGGCCGCCAATTTTGCAGCAAAGCTGGAAGCCCAGCGTGCGCTTCAGGCGCAGCAGCCCAGCACGAGTGGCCGCCCACGTACCGATGCCGAGGCACTGAAGGCCGCTCGTACGGTGAGCGTCAACGGCTACTCCATGGTCGTTGCCGACACTCCCGAGACCGAAATCAACTACCTGATCGGCATGGTTGATGCCAACGGCAATCTGGTGGGGGCGCATTCCACCGATAACGCTGCGACCGAGACGGCCGTGGGGGTGACGAAATGATCCGCCGTAACAAGCTTTTCGCCGCTCTGATGGTCGTGGGCGTGCTGGGTCTGGCCGGCAATGCCATGGCCGCGACACTCACCGTCATCAACAAGGACCCGGCTGGCCAAGGTCTCAACGACCCGAAGCCTGCCACCCCGATTGGTGGCAACGTCGGCACGACCCGTGGTGAGCAGGCGCGCATCGTGTTCGAGTTCGCCGCCAACATGTGGGGTGCGGTTCTGAAGAGCAACGGCCCGATTGCGATCGACGCCAAATTCTCGCCGCTGCAGTGCGACAGCACAGGCGTCGTTCTGGGTTCCACCGGCACCAATGGCACCGGGCGTTTCACCGTCGCCAATGGCGTACCTCCAGGTGCGAAGGCGGATATCTGGTATCCCGGTTCGATGGTCAACATGTTCACCGGCGGCGACGCCTCGCCGACCCAGTCCGAGATGACCATGTCATTCAACGGTGCGCTGGGTTCCACGTGCCTGCCCGATGGCGGCTGGTACTTCGGTCTGGATGGCAATACACCGCAGGGCCAGAACAACCTGCTGAACGTGATGCTGCACGAAATGGGTCATGGCCTCGGCTTCAACTTCCGCAGCAGCCTCACCAGCGGTGCGCTGAGCGGCGGTTACGACGATATCTGGACGTCGTTCATGTACGACAACCAGGTCGGCAAGGCGTGGGCTGCGATGACCAATGCCGAGCGTGTGGCTTCGGTAAAGAGAGATGGCACCTTGGTGTTCCGCGGCCCCAACGTCGTGGCGCAAGCACCCTTGGCCCTGGGCAAGCCGCCGGTGCTGAAGGTGACGGCTCCGGCCGCGGCGGCGGGTGACTACGTCTACGCCGCAGCTGCATTCGGCCCCACACCCACCGCGGCGAACTTCAACGGTTCGGCCGTTGTGGCTGCGGATTCCACTGGGCTGGCTTGCGAAGCGTTGACCAATGCTTCGGATATCGCGGGGCATATTGCGATCGTTACGCGTGGCACCTGCGGCTTCGCCGTCAAGGCGCGCAATGCCGAGGCTGCTGGCGCCACCGCCGTGATCATCGCCAACAACGCACCGGGCGTGCTTACCGCCGCGGGTGATACGTTGCCGAACAACATCCCGACGATTCTGGTCAGCAATACGGACGGAGCTACGCTCAAGGCGAACGCCGTGGGTTCCAGCATGACGCTGGGTCTCGGCCAAGGCCTGGCCGGTGCCGACGCGAATGGCAACGTGTTGATCTATACGCCGACGGTGGTGTCGCAGGGCTCGACACTCTCGCATTTCGACACCCGTCTGTCGCCGAATGCGTTGATGGAACCCTTCGAAAGCTCTGACCTGAAGGGTCATATCAACCTCGACCTGTCGCCCGCCATGTACAAGGACGAGGGCTGGGTGCTGAATGAAACCGGCCAGATGCTGCTGACCTGCAATACCGGCGTGCCGACCTGGGTCCCGGGTGGCAGCGTGATTGGCGCCAACGTGTATGCCAAGGCCAAGAATCTGGCCGTTTCGGCCGCCAATGTCGGTATTTACCGCGCGTCGATGCAGGCTTATGCAGCCGATCTTGCTACCCAGGAGTTGGTCACGGCACAGCAGGCCACCAGCCTGAATGCCTGCCTCAGCAATGCGGAAACGCTGAAGCAGTACAGGGCCTGGAGTCCATTTGCACCGGCCACCCTGCAGAATGGGCTGACGCTCGCTGGTCAGAGTGGCAAGGCCGGTACCAGCAAGGTCTACGAGCTTGATGTGCCGAATGGTGCGATTGCGCTGAGCCTGCGCACCTTGGGTGGCACTGGCGATGTGTCGATCTACGTGAAGGTGGGCGAGGCGGCTGATCCCTCGAACTACACCTACAAGTCGGTCCATGCCGGTACCAACAGCGAGTCTGTTCTGATCGCACGCCCGGCTGCCGGTACCTACAGCGTCACTGTGTACGGCGAGACCGATTACAGCGGCGTGAGCGTCCTGGGCAGCTTCACCAATACCCCGCAGTAATTGAAGTAGGCAGAAGCAGGAACGAATTCGATCGTGAGATCGAATTCGTTCCTGCAGATTCAGTCGGGCTGCCAGTACATATTTCCGGCACAAGCCGTTGGATTGAGTGGCCCTAACGGCGAATGTGACCTCCGGCGAGCCGGAAATCACGTTGGCCAAAAACGATGTTGGGGTGATTGCGCATTTGAATATCAAACGGCCGTAAAGGCGGCTGTTTGCTCTGAATACATATCACTTCGCCATGACATGAATCGTGCTCGACACTCGATGCACTTCGGTCAGGCGCAACGCGGTGCGGAAAATCTTTGTCCGGCGCCAAACACTTTTGATCCGTCGCTATAACAGGGGAAGTCATGAACAAGATCTATCGTAAGGTATGGAACCGCGCACTTGGTGCGATGGTCGTGGCCTCGGAACTGGCCAGTGCGCGTGGCAAGGCTGGCGCTGGCGCGCTGTTCGGCGCGATCGCGATGGGTGCGATGTTGAGTTTGACCACGGTGGGTGCTGTGCATGCGCAGAGCTATGGCGATTCTTGTTACACCCTAAATTACGGTTATTGGTACATAGGTGCCCCTGACTCGTTTTCCTGCGGTCCCTTTGCGGTGGCGAACGGCACCAGCTCCACGGCGATTGGTACTAACGCGCAGGCCCTCGCGACCAACAGCGTAGCGCTGGGCAGTTATTCCTATGCCGACCGTGACAACACCGTTTCGGTGGGCAGCGTCGGCTATGAGCGTCAGATCACCAACGTGGCAGCCGGTACGTACGCCACCGATGCGGTAAACAAGAGTCAGCTCGACGCGGTTGCCGCTGCGGCTGGCACTTATGTGAGCACCGGAACGAATAGCGTGGCGCTTGGCAACGGCGCTGTCGCTAGTGCGGATAAGACCATCGCCATCGGCTTCGGCAACACGGTAAGCGGCATTGGTTCTGGCGCCATCGGCGACCCGAATACCGTCACCGGTGCCGGCTCATACGCGCTCGGCAACAACAATACGATCGATGCGGATGACGTTTTCGTGGTGGGCAGCAACGTCGACGTCGCTGTCGGTACGGACCATGCCGTGGCGATCGGTCTGAACGCGGCAGTCAGTGGCAATGACGCCATCGCTCTGGGCAACAACAGCCACGCGATGAGCATCGACAGCATCGCCGTCGGCCATAACGCATATGCCGGCGGCTATCGCAGCACCGTCGTGGGCCTCAACGCGTACACCCTCGCCGGCGCCAACAGCGCCACGGCGCTCGGAGATTCGGCGCACGCCACCGCTTATTACGGCTTGGCCGTGGGTTATTACGCCGAGGCCAGCGGCCCCAATGCCAGCACCGCCGTGGGTACCTATACCTTGGCATCCGGCGCGAACAGCACGGCGCTGGGGTTCAATGCCTTTGCCACGGGTGACCGTACCGCGGCACTCGGCAACCTGGCCCTTGCCAGCGCGGACGACAGCGTGGCGCTGGGCGCCAACTCGGTGGCAGACCGTGATAACACCGTTTCGGTGGGCAGTGTCGGCGCCGAGCGCCAGATCACCAACGTAAAGGCCGGTGAGGCAGGTACGGATGCGGTGAACTTGGATCAGCTGACGGCAGCGACGGCGACGGCGACGCATTTCTTTGCTGCGGACGGTGCGACCGACGGCAGCGAAGACGCGCTGGCCTACGGCGAGCACTCGACGGCGTCCGGGGCGAACAGCTTCGCGGTTGGCGAAGAGAGTGCGGCGTATGGTTTCCGCTCGGAGGCCGATGGTGACTTCAGCACGGCGTTGGGTGCTGGCAGCGTGGCGTTTGGTACCGGCGCGTCGGCGATGGGCTGGGGCGCGGCGGCGACGGGTGACTACAGCACGGCATCCGGCTACAGCAGTGTGGCCAGTGGTGCAGGCAGTGTGGCGACGGGTGTCAGCGCGCAGGCCATCGGCGAAGGCAGCGTGGCGATTGGTGCCGACAGCGAGGCCAGTGGTGACTACTCGACGGCGTTGGGTGAGGGCACTGTGGCATCGGGCTATGCAGCCAGCGCACTGGGTGTGGAAAGCGTGGCCAGTGGTGACTTTTCGACGGCGGTGGGCGTTGGCAGTGTGGCATCGGGCTATGCAGCCAATGCACTGGGTGTGCAAAGTGTGGCCAGCGGTGACTACTCGTCGGCGTTGGGCACGAGCGCGCTGGCGACGGCGGCCCACGCGGTGGCGCTGGGCAGCAACTCGGTGGCGAGTATCGCCAACACGGTGTCGGTAGGCCACCTGGCTACCGACGTGAATCCGGCCACAGGCACGGCCTACGGCAGTGCGCTGAATCGCCGTGTGACCAACGTGGCCGCCGGTACGCTGAATGCGACCAGCACCGATGCGGTGAACGGCAGCCAGCTCAACACCACCAACACGAACGTGGCGGCGAACACGACGTCGATCAACACAATCAACAACACGGCGGTGTTCTACACCGATGCAAGCAAGACGGCGGTAGCGCTGGGTACGGCGGGCACGCCAGTGACGGTGAGCAACGTGGCCGATGGTGTGGCCAATAACGATGCAGTGAACAAGGGTCAGCTCGATACGGTGGCGGCCACGGCCGCAGCGGCGACGCGCTTCTTCCAAGCGGACGGTGCGACCGACGGCAGCGAAGACGCGCTGGCCTTTGGCGAGCACTCGGTGGCTGCCGGTGCGAACAGCTTTGCGGTCGGTGAGGAGAGTGCGGCGTATGGTTTCCGCTCGGAGGCCGATGGTGACTTCAGCACGGCGTTGGGTGCTGGCAGCGTGGCGTTTGGCACCGGCGCGTCGGCGATCGGCTGGGGCGCGGGTGCACTGGGTGACTACAGCACGACGTCCGGTTACGGCAGTATGGCCAGTGGCGAGAGTGCTTCGGCGTATGGTGCGAATGCCGAGGCGACGGGTGATGGCAGTACGGCGACCGGCTCGCTGGCATCGGCGAGTGGTGCAGAGGCATTGGCGTCAGGTTACGGTGCGAATGCATCGGGCGAAGTGGCGACGGCGATCGGTAGCGAAAGCCAGGCCAGCGGCGACGAGTCGACAGCCGTCGGTTATGCCAGTTTGGCATCGGGCATAGGTGCCACGGCCTTGGGCGGGGAGAGCGTCTCCAGCGGCTACGCTGCGGTGGCGGTGGGTGCGGTGTCGACCGCGTCAGGCGACTATGCGGCTGCACTGGGTAGCTTCTCTACCGCCAGTGCCGCCAACGCCGTGGCTTTGGGCTTCAATACGGTGGCCGGCGCGAGCAACAGCGTTGCCTTGGGTGCCAACTCGGTGGCCAATGTGGCCAACACGGTGTCTGTAGGCCACCTGGCTACCGACGTAAATCCGGCCACGGGCACGGCCTACGGCAGTGCGCTGAATCGCCGTGTGACCAATGTGGCCGCCGGTACGCTGAGTGCGATCAGCACCGATGCAGTGAACGGCAGCCAGCTCAACACCACCAACGCGAACGTGGCGACGAATGCGGCGAACATTGCAGCGAACACGACGTCGATCAACACGATCAACAACACGGCGGTGTTCTACACCGATGCAGGCAAGACGGCGGTGGCGCTGGGTACGGCGGGCACGCCAGTGACGGTGAGCAACGTGGCCGCGGGTACGGCAGCGACGGATGCGGTGAACAAAGGTCAGCTCGATACGGTGGCGGCCACGGCCGCAGCGGCGACGCGCTTCTTTCAGGCGGACGGTGCGACCGATGGCACGGAAGATGCGCTGGCCTATGGCGAGCACTCGACGGCGTCCGGGGCGAACAGCAGCGCGATCGGCGCGGAGAGTACAGCGTATGGCTCAGGTTCGGGTGCCATGGGCGACAACAGCGTGGCGCTGGGTGCGGGCAGCTTCGCGTTTATGACAGGTTCGTCGGCGATCGGTTCGCTGTCCACGGCGCTGGGTGTATTCAGCACGGCTACCGGTTACAGCAGTGTGGCCAGCGGCGACTACAGCGTGGCGACCGGCAACAACGCGCAGGCCAGCGGTGCCGGCAGCGTGGCAACCGGCAGCGACAGCGTCGCCAGCGAGGGCGGTGCTTCGGCGTACGGCAATGGCGCTCAGGCGACCGGCCTGAACAGCACCGCCAGCGGTACCGGGTCGTTGGCCAGCGGCGAAGAGGCACTGGCATCAGGTTATGGCGCGAGTGCATCGAACGATTACGCGACGGCGATCGGCGGTGAAAGCGTGGCCAGTGGACAGCAGACGCTGGCCGCCGGTTACGGGTCGATGGCTTCGGGCAATGGAGCGACGGCGGTTGGTGGTCAGAGTGCGGCGAATGGCTTGCTCAGCACCAGCGTGGGCTATGCGGCGCAAGCGAATGGCAACTACTCGCTGGCGAGCGGCACGTTTGCCCTCGCCGATGGCATAAGCAGCGTGGCGGTGGGTGAGAGCAGCACGGCCAGCGGTGACGAGAGCGTAGCGCTCGGTGGCAGTGCTGCCGGCGGCTTCTATGTCACCGAAGCATCCGGTTATGGCGCGACGGCATTGGGCGCCGGCAGCTACGCGACGGGTAATTTCTCGTCGGCGCTGGGTTGGCTGGCGGGAGCGGATGCGGTGAACGGCACGGCGCTGGGTTCGGGTGCGTGGGTAAAGGCGGTCGCCAGCAACGCGGTGGCCCTGGGTGCGCAGTCACTGGCTGACCGCGCCAACACGGTGTCGGTGGGTAGTGCCGGCTTCGAGCGCCAGATCACCAACGTGGCGCAGGGCACGGCTGGTACGGATGCGGTGAATCTCGATCAGCTCGATGCCGTTGCGGCGCAGGCCGGTCAGGCTGATGCCATGTCGGTGAAGTATGACGACGCCAGCAAGGGTGCGGTGACGCTGGCGGGTGCCAGCGGTACGGTGCTGGCCAATGTGGCCGATGGTGCGGTGAATGTCACCAGCAAGGAAGCGGTCAACGGCAGTCAGCTCAATGCCACCAACGATGCCGTGGCGCAGAACAGCAGCGACATTGCTGCCAACACGGCATCGATCGGCACGATCAACGACACCGCGGTGTTCTACACCGATGCCGGCCACACGGCCGTGTCGCTGGGCGATGGCACGACTCCTGTGACGGTGAGCAACGTGGCGGACGGCTCGAACGCCAACGACGCGGTGAACAAGGGCCAGCTGGATGCACTGGCGGCACAGGCCGGCCAGACGGATGCATCAGCGGTGAAGTACGACGATGCCAGCAAGGATCAGATCACCCTGGATGGTGCCAACGGCACCCGGATCAGCAATCTGCAGGCCAGTGAGGTGTCGAGCGATGCCGCCACCGTAGGGCAGATCGAAGACGTGCTGAGTGCCTTCGGCGGCGGTGCGATGTTGCAGGCAGGTGGCGCGATCACCATGCCGAGCTACGCCATTCAGGGCGGCAGCTACAACAATGTCGGCGACGCGCTGGGTGCGCTGGATTCGGTGCTGAGCGGGGCCATGGCCAACATCAACAGTCTCGATAGCCGGGTGACCTCGCTGGAGCAGGGTTTCGCCAGTGGCGGCACCACCAACTCGCACGTGGCAACGGACGGACCAAACGACGGCACGGACACGGCCAGCGTGGCTTCCGGTACCAAGGGTGTGGCGGTCGGCTCGAACGCGGCGGCCGGTGGCGATCACGGTACGGCGGTGGGTGGCGACAGCTACGCGGCCGGTCCGAACGACACCGCGATCGGCGGCAATGCCAAGGTGAACGCTGACGGCAGTACCGCGGTCGGTGCCAACACCACCATCGCTGCGGCAGCGACCAATGCGGTAGCGGTCGGTGAAGGCGCGTCGGTGACGGCGGCATCCGGTACCGCGATCGGTCAGGGCAGCTCGGCCACGGCGGCCGGTGCGGTCGCGCTGGGCCAGGGTTCGGTGGCTGATCGCGCCAACACGGTGTCGGTGGGTACGGCGGCGAACAACCGCCAGATCACCAACGTGGCGGCCGGCACGCAGGCCAACGATGTGGCCAACCTGGGCCAGGTGCAGGATGCCTTGGTGACGGCCAAGAGCTATACCGACGCCAGCGCCCAGCAGACCTTGCAGAGCGCGAAGTCGTATACCGACCAGAAGGTCAGCAGCTTCGCCACCACCAGCGACGTCAACTCGCTGCGTGACCAGGTCAACAACCAGTTCCATGTGATGGACAAGCGTGTGAACCAGGTCGGTGCGCTGGGTGCGGCGATGGCGCAGATGGCGTTCAGCACGCAGGGCATCAACACGGACAACCGGCTGGGTGTGGGCGTGGGCGGTTATCATGGTCAAGCGGCGCTGTCGGTGGGCTACTCGCGCCAGCTGTCGCCAAGGGCGAACGTGACCTTCGGCGGCGCGGTAAGTGGCAATGAAACGTCCGGCGGCGTGGGCGTGGGTATCGGCTGGTAAGAGCCGGCAGCGGCCCGGCTTGCCGGGTCGCTGGGCTGGACGGAAACCGGCGCCCTGATGGCGCCGTTTTTTGTGGTGGATGGCTCAATTATCGAGTGCCGGATGGATCATTCCAGCGCCGCGCCCGGGCATGCTCGCCTGCTGCCGGCTGGATGTGATACCAATGGCGTTTACCGCGTAAGCGTCGGGGGGCGTTGACGGGGCAATCGCATGAACTTGAGTGGGGTGGATGGATGTCGGCAGCCATTGAGCCGGTGACCAGCGGGGCGGACAACATGCCGGACGGTCGCGAGGCGGAAGTCTGCGCATGGCTGGTTGCGCGCGGTCGCCTGAAAGACAGCGATCTGGGTCGCGCGCGCCGGTTGCACGAGGAATCCTCCGAAGGCACGTTGACCACCTTGATGGCTACGCTCGGGCTGGTGTCCGAGCGCGACCTGGCCGATGCCTGGGCGGAACTGCTGCAGGTGCCGCTGCTGTCCGCGCGCGATGCGCCGGAACTGCCGCCGGCCGATCTGGACATCTCGCTGCGTTTCCTGAAGCAGCAGCATGTGGTGCCGGTACACGACGACGTGGACGGACTGGCCTTGATCGTGTCCGACCCAGCCGATCCGTATCCGCGACAGGCGGTCGAACTTGCTGCCGGTCGACCGGTGGCGTTGCGTGTGGGCCTGCGTTCGGAAATCGATGGCCTGATCGAACGTTATTACGGTAGCGGCCGTTCGGCGATGGGCACGATCGTGGAGAACCTCGATGGCAGCGCTGCCGAAGAGGATGACGTCGAGCACCTGCGCGATCTGGCTTCCGAGGCGCCGGTCATCCGGTTGGTCAATCTGATTCTTCAGCGCGCGGTCGAGCAGCGTGCGTCCGACGTGCACATCGAGCCGTTCGAGAATCGACTGAAGGTGCGCTACCGCATCGATGGCGTGCTGCATGAAGTGGAAGCGCCGCCGTCGTCATCGACCGCGGCGGTGATCTCGCGCGTGAAGATCATGGCGCGTTTGAACATCGCCGAGCGCCGGCTGCCGCAGGACGGCCGCATCCAATTGCGCGTGCAGGGCAAGGAACTCGACCTGCGCGTGTCGACCGTCCCGACCAGCTTCGGCGAGTCGGTGGTGATGCGCATCCTCGATCGCGAATCGGTGGTATTCGATTTCGAATCGCTGGGCTTCACCGACAGCTTCAAGCAGCGCTTCGTCGACGTGCTGGAAAAGCCGCATGGCATCCTGCTGGTGACCGGTCCGACCGGTTCGGGCAAGACCACCACGCTGTACACCGCGCTGTCGCAGATCAACACCAACGACGTGAAGATCATCACGGTCGAGGACCCGGTCGAGTACCAGCTCGAAGGCATCAACCAGATCCAGGTGAAGCCGCAGATCGGGCTGGATTTCTCCGGCGCCTTGCGTTCGATCATGCGCCAGGATCCGGACGTGATCATGATCGGCGAAATGCGCGATCTGGAAACCTGCCGCATCGCGATCCAGTCCGCGCTCACCGGCCATCTGGTGTTGTCCACGCTGCACACCAACAGCGCGGCCGGCGGCATCACGCGCCTGCTCGACATGGGCGTGGAGGACTACCTGCTCGGTTCCACCATCAACGGCATCCTCGCCCAGCGGCTGGTGCGCCGGCTCGATCCGGAGACCGCGATGGCCTATGAGGCCTTGCCGGAGGTGATTGCGCAATTCGAATTGGAAAAATACACCGACGAGCGGCCGATCAGGTTGTGGAAGCCCGGCAGCAGCGCGGCCAATCCCAGCGGTTACCGTGGCCGCCGCGCGATCATGGAATTCCTCACCATGAGCGACCCGCTGCGTCGGCTGGTGATGCAGCGCGCCAACGAAGGCGAGATCGAACGGCAAGCACGTAGTGAAGGCATGCGCACGATGTACGAGGACGGCATCGCCAAGGCCGTCGCCGGCATCACCACGCTGGAAGAGGTCCTGCGCGTGACGCAGGAAGGCTGACGTGGCGCAGTTCCGTTACAAGGCAGTCAACGACGCTGGCGAGACGCTGCAGGGCCAGATGGAAGCGGCCAGTGTCGAGGAAGTGATCGGCCGTTTGCAGGATCAGGGCCATACCCCGCTGGAAGCGCAGCCGGCCGATGGTGCAGCCGGCGGCAGCGGTCTCGCGGCATTGTTCAAGCGTGGCCCGTTCACCGGCGATCAGCTGGCCCAGTTCACCCATCAGCTGGCGACCCTGCTCGGTGCCGGCCAGCCGCTGGATCGCGCGCTCAGCATCCTGCTCGACCTGCCGGAAAGCGAAAGTGCGAAGAAGCTGATCGAGCGCGTGCGCGACCGCGTGCGCGGCGGCAACACGCTGTCCTCGGCACTGGACGAGGAACACGGCGTATTCCCCAAGCTGTACGTCAGCCTGGTGCGCGCCGGCGAGGCGGGCGGTTCGCTGGAGGAAACCCTGCGCCGGCTCGCCGATTACCTGGAGCGCGCGCAGGCAATGCGCGGCAGCATCGTCAATGCGCTGATCTATCCGGCGTTCCTGATGGTCGGCGTGCTCGGTTCGATGGTGCTGCTGCTGGCCTATGTGGTGCCGCAGTTCGTGCCGATCTTCGAGGACATGCAGGTGCCGATCCCGTGGATCACCCAGGCCGTGCTCGTGCTCGGCAACACGCTGCAGGCGTGGTGGTGGCTGATCCTGCTGCTGATCGGTGGCGGCGTGTTCGCCTGGCGTGCGCGTTTGCGCGATCCGGCCGCGCGATTGGCCTGGCACACCAAGTTATTGAGCCTGCGCCTGATCGGCCCGCTGTTGCTGAAGGTAGAGACCGCACGCATCGCGCGCACGCTCGGTACCTTGCTGAAGAATGGCGTGCCGCTGTTGAGCGCACTGACCATCGCGCGCCAGGTCACCGGCAACCGCGCGCTGGATACGGCCTTGAGCGCGGCGCACGAACAGGTCAAGGGCGGCTCCGGACTCAGCCTTGCCCTGGGCCAGTCGAAGCTTTTCCCGCGGTTGGCGATGCAGATGGTGCAGGTCGGCGAAGAAGCCGGCCAGCTCGACACGATGCTGCTGAAAGTGGCCGACACGTTTGAACTTGAATCCAAACGCGCGATCGATCGTCTGCTGGCCGCGCTGGTACCGGCGCTGACCATCGTGATGACGGTGATGGTGGCGATCATCATGGCCGCGATCCTGCTGCCGCTGCTCAGCCTGACCAGCAATATCCAATAGCCCTTCCATTCACAGATTTGAGGTGACCCCATGCAGTACAGGCAACCACGCCGCGTCGGCTTGAACGCCGGTTTCACCCTGCTTGAAATGCTCGCGGTGATCGTGCTGATCGGCATCATCGGTGCCGTGGTGGTAACCCAGGTCGGCAAAAACGTCGACAAGGGCAAATACGGCGCGGGCAAGGCGCAGTTGACGACGCTGAGCCAGAAGATCGAGAACTACGCGCTCGACAATGGCGCGCCGCCGCCGCAGCTGGACGCGCTGCTGGTGAAGCCGGCCAACGCGCCGAACTGGCAGGGGCCGTATGCGAAGGAATCCGAGCTGAAGGATCCGTGGGGGCATGCGTTCGGCTACCAGTATCCGGGCCAGAACGGCAGCTTCGACCTGATCTTCTATGGCCAGGACGGCAAGCCCGGCGGCGACGGCTACAGCAAGGACGTGGGTAACTGGCAATGAAAAGCCGGGAACAGGGAAGGGGGGACGGGGAGCAAAAACGGTGCATGGCGCAGCTTGGAGCTTCGCCTTTCCGTTCCCCGTTCCCCGTTCCCCGTTCCCCCTGCGCTTCGCGCGCCCACGGCTTCACCTTGCTGGAAATGCTGGCAGTGATCCTGTTGATCGGCATTGCCGCGGCGGCGGTGTCGATCTCGGTGACGCAGGGTCTGGCCAGTGCGCGCATACGCGCGGCCAGCAGCGAGCTGGCGGGCGCGATGCGAGCCACCCGCGCGCAGGCGATCGTGCGCGGGCAGGAGCAGAACTTCGATGTGGACACCCGGGCGAACAGCTATCGCAACGTGAAGCAGCAGGACGTGCGCTTGCCGAAAGGGCTGAAGGTGAGCATCACCAGTGCAAAGGAAGACCAGCCGAACGACCACACCGGGCGCATCCGATTCTTCCCCGACGGCAGTTCCACCGGCGGGCGCATCACCTTGCAGAGCGGCAAGCGGCAGTGGCATGTCAACGTGTCTTGGCTGACCGGCGAAGTGCGCGTGGTCGACACGGTGGCGGCGCGATGAATCGCTCGCGCGCAGCGTCGCAGCAAGGTTTCAGCCTGATCGAGGTGATCGCGGCGATCATGCTGCTGGCGATTGCGTTCACCGCGTTGATGAAGGTGGCCGGCGCATCGATCAGCCTGACTCAGAACGCGGCTGAACACAGTGGGGCCGCGATGCGGGCGCGCAGCTTTCTCGACAGCGTGTTCGTGGGTGAGCCGATCAAGCCGGGCAGCAGCTCGGGGAAATTCGACCAGCAGTACCGCTGGCAGCTCAACGTGACGCCATGGAACGAGGCCGGCAACGCCGCACCGCAGGCGTCGCTGCATCTCTATCAACTGGATCTGGACGTGTTGTGGGGGCCGTTGGCGCATCCGCGTTCGGCGCATTTCCGCACCCTGCGGCTGGGCGGGCCGGTCGCCGCCAACAACGCGCAGACGTTCCCATGAAGCGCGCCGCCGGTTTCACCCTGCTGGAAGTGCTCGCCGCGCTGGTGTTGCTGGCCCTGTTGCTGGTCGGTGTGTATTCGGGCATTCGCACCGCCACCCACAGCGTGCGCTCGGGCACCGCCGCGATCGAACGGTTGGATCAGATCCGCTCGGCCCAGCAGTTCCTGCGCCGCGAGCTGGCGCAGAGCCTGACCCAGCCGATCGGGCATACCGAGCAGGGCGAGCCGATCTATTTCGTCGGCAACGCGCACGAGATGCGCTATGTCGCGCCGCTGCCCGGCTATCTCGGCAAGCTCGGGCCGCAGTTGCAGCGGCTGCAGCTGGTCGATGACGGTCATGACGGGTTGCGGCTGGAATTGAGCCTGACCTTGCTGCCGCCGGACGGCAGACCGCCGCAGCCGCTGGGGGAGCCGCAGGTGCTGCTCGATCACATCAGGGACGGCAGCTTCAGTTATCGCGGTATCGACGGCAAGGGCGCCGCCGTGCCGTGGACGACGGCATGGGCCGATGGCCGGGTGCTGCCGCAGCTGGTGCGGATCAAGCTGCAATCGCCCGGCAACGTCGACTGGCCGCAACTGGACGTACCGCTGCGGGTCAATCCGGTACAGCCGAACTTGCTGCAGCGGATGGGCCTGCGCGGCGGGGGCATGCCATGAGATGCCGGCCATTGCCGCGACGAGCCGGCCAGCGCGGGGTCGCCCTGTTGCTGGTGCTATGGGCGTGCACGCTGCTGGCGATCCTGCTTGGCGGTTACGCCGCGCTGGCACGCACCGAAGGCCTGCAGGCGCGCTATCAGTTTGCGCAGACCCAGGCGCATTACGCCGCTGAGGCCGGCCTGATGCGTGCCGCCTACGGTTTGCAGGATCCGGTGGCGAAGCTGCGCTGGATCGGCGACGGCCGGCCTTACACCTTCCATTACGACAATGCCACGATCTCGCTGTCGGCGATCGATGAGAGCGGCAAGGTCGATCTCAACACCGCCACGCCCGAGGTACTGCAGGCATTGTTCCATGCCACCGGGATGAAGCCGGCCGACGCGCAGGTGCTGGCTGATCGCGTGGTGGACTGGCACAGTCCGGTCAGCCTCGGCGACGAGGCCGACACCGAGCGTGCCAAGTATGTGGGCGCCGGACGCGAATACGGTCCTCGCCATGGATCGTTTGCCAGCATCGAGGAATTGCAGATGGTGCTTGGCATCACGCCGGCGCTGTATCGGCAGCTGGCACCGGTGGTAACGATCTGGTCGGGCACCGCGAGCCCGAACCCGAATACCGCGCCGCCGCTGGCGCTGGCTGCGATTCCGGGGATGACGCCGGAACAGCTGGCCGTGATCCAGGCCGCGCGCAGAAGGCAGGTGAACGACCCGAGTCTGGCTCTCGGCAATGGAACAACGCATAGTATCCGGTCGGAGGCCACGCTGGCCGACGGCACGCATGCCGTCCTGCGTGCCACGATTCGGTTGACGGGGCAGGGGAGCGCGCAACCCTACGCGGTGCTGCGCTGGCAGGAGGGTGAGGCAGAATGAGTACGGCAACGCAGTCGCTGCAGCCGTTGATGGATCGCGTACGCCGCGGCTGGCGGGCTTCGCCATTGCCGGGCTTCCTGGGTTGGTGGGGCGGCGAACTGCGCAACCTGTTGCCGTTGCGCTGGCGCGGCTGGTTCGGCAGTGGCGCGGACTGGCATCTGCTGCAGCACTCCGAGATCGCTGCGCAATGGACGCTGCGCCGTTGTGGTTACGCCGAACCGTTGGCGAGTTGGGACGACAGCGTCGACGTAGCAACCGGCGATTCGCACCTCCCACCGGCTGCACTGGACGCCGCGTTGCGCCACGTCGATCGCGAGGATCGGCGCCTGGCGCTGCTGTTGCCGGCTGCGGTCGTATTGCGCCGTCCGCTGGCGTTGCCGCTGGCCGCGCGCGACAACCTGCTTCAGGTCGTCGGGTTCGAGATGGATCGGCAGACCCCCTTCAACGTGGCGCAGGTGTATTACGCTGTGCGCGAGCTGGGCACACCAGCGGCCGCAGGCCGTTTCAACGCGGAGCTGGTGGCGGTCACCCGCGGCACGCTGGATCCGCTGCTGGCGCGCCTGCACGCGCAGGGTATTTCGATCGATGCGGTGGACGTGGCGGTGGCGAATGATCGCCTCGGCGTCAACCTGTTGCCGCCGGAACAGACGCCGCATCGCGTGCGTCCGCGGCGGCGCCTTAATCTGGCGCTGGCCGTCGCCTGCGTGTTGTTGCTGGTGCTGGTGCTCAGCGCGTGGCTGCATAACCGCGAGGCGGCACTGAGCCAGATGCAGGCCGAGGTCGACAGCATGCGCGGCGAGGCGCAGCAGGTGGTCACGCTGCGTCAGCAGCTGCAGGACAACGCCGGCGCGGCTGGTTTCCTGGCCCAGCGCAAGAAGAACACCGTCAGCATGCTCAGTCTGTTGCAGGAAGCCACCGCGCGGTTGCCGGACAGTGCGTGGCTGGAGCGGTTCAGCGTCGACAACACCGGACAGATCGGTTTTCAGGGGCAGAGCCAACAGGCGACGAAACTGCTCGACGCATTGAAGGACTCCACGCTGATCACCGACGCCAGTTTCCAGGGCAGCATCCAGCCCGATCCGGCCACCGGCAAGGAACGTTTCTACCTGACCGCACGGGTGCACCAGCCTGCGGCGGGCAAGTCGAAGTCGTCGGCTCCGGCCAGCAGCGGGAGTGCGCCATGAAGATGACCGCACTCAAGCCGCGCGACAGCCGCATCGCGGCGATCGGGTTGCTGCTGCTGACGTTGCTGCTGGCTTATTTCGTGTTGCTGCACTGGTGGTTCGTGGCGCCGTTGCAGCAGATCCGCAGTGACATGGCCGACCTGCGCGATACCCACAGCCGCTATGCCGCCGCGATCGCCGAGAAGCCGGCGTTGCAGCAGCGCATCGCCACGCTCGGCGCCGGCCAGGCCGCCAGCAGCGCGTTCCTGGCAGCGGATGATCCGAATACCGCCGCGGCCGATCTGATGCAGCGTGTGGTCGACGTGGTCGCCAGCAACACGAAGGGCGGCAGCTGCGTGGTAAGTCAGAAGATGCCGTTGCCGAATCCGCCAGTCAGTGCCGGTGAGCCGTACCGCAAGGCCGCAGTGAGCATCAGCCTGAGCTGCGACGTCGAGCCGCTGGCGGCGGTGCTGCAGGCGCTGGAGCAGGGCACGCCATACCTGTTTGTCGATGACATCGGCATCTATCGCAATCCGGTGGCCGCGCAGCAGAATCATGCGGCACCGCTGGAAGTGCAGTTCACGCTGTCCGGCTACGTGCGGCCAGCGCGCGGTGCGCCCGCCCCCGTGTCATCCGGTGAGCCGGACGGTCATGCGGGAGCCACGCCATGAACGCCGCCAACCAGCGTCAATTGACCCCGATCCTGGTCGCGATTGCGGTACTGCTGGGCGCCGTGTTGCTGTTGCTGCTGAGCGGCATCGGTCGCGGTGCACGGTGGGATGCACCGCGCGCGCTGGCGGCGTTGCCGCCGGCCGGCAATCCCGCCGATCTGCCGCAACCGCTGCCGCTGGAGAAATTTGCACTGGTCTGGCAGAAGCCGTTGTTCAGCCCCGACCGCAAACCGGCGGCGCACGCGGCCGACGGTGGCAGCAACCTCGGCGATCTCGAACTGACCGGCATCATCCTCACGCCCGACCTGCGCATGGCCTTGCTGCGCGACAAGAGCGGCGACAAGCAGGTGCGCCTGCACGAAGGCGAGTCGTTGCCCGACGGCAGCGTGAAGCTGGTGGAGGTGCGTCCGCGCTCGGCGCTGTTCGATTCATCGGCGGGCCGCACCGAACTGAAACTGCCGGCCGGCGCTCCGATCGATGACAACAAGGGTGCTCCGGCGGCTACCGCTGCGGGCCCAGGCGACGGCACGATCATGCGGATTGAACCGGGCGCTCGGGAAATGACCACGCCGCCATCCGGCCCCGGCGACGGTCATGGCGGCATCATCGCGCCTGCGCCGATGGGCGCGCCGCAGCAACGGCCCGCGCCGAACCCGGCAGCAGAATCGGCAGCCGAGAAGCTGCGCCAGAATATCCAGAAACGTCGGGCCGCCCGTGCCGCCGCGGCCAATGAAGGAGTACGTTGATCCATGTTCCGCACGCTCACCCAGCAAGTCCTGCGCACCGCCACACTTGCCGTTGTCGTGGGCATGGCCGGTTGCGCCAGCCTGCCACAGCCGCATGACGACGGCGCGCTGCAGCGCGAGGCGATGGCCGGCACGCACAATCCGGTACCGGCGCCGTTGCCGCTGAACAACGATGCCGGCAGCGGCAGCGAAGCCCCGGCGCAAGCCGAGGTCAGTCACGGCAGCGGCCAGTTCATCCGGCCCAGTGCGCTGAGTACGCCGCGTCCGGCGGCGAGCGGCAATGGCGCGGTGACGTTCAACTTCGAGAACCAGCCGGTACAGGCGGTGGTCAAGGCGATCCTCGGCGACTTGCTCAAGCAGAACTACACGATCGTGCCGGGCGTGCAGGGCAATATCTCGTTCTCCACCTCCGAGCCGGTCGATTCGAGCCAGGCGCTGCCGATCCTGGAGACGTTGCTGTCGTGGACGCACAACGCGCTGGTGCAGCGCAACGGCAGCTACGTGGTGATGCCGGAGAAGGATGCGGTGGCCGGCAACCTGGTGCCGAGCCTCGGCGCCGCGTCGCCGCAGGGCGGCATGCAGGCGCGGCTGTTTCCATTGCGCTACATCTCGGCCACCGAGATGCAGAAGCTGATCAAGCCGTTCGCGCGGACGGACTCGACCCTGCTGGCGGATCAGGCGCGCAATCTGCTGGTGATGTCCGGTACGCCGGAAGAGCTGGCCAACTACCAGAGCATGGTGCACACGTTCGACGTCGACTGGTTGCGCGGCATGTCGGTGGGCGTGTTCAACCTGCAATACGCCAGCGTCGGCGAGTTGATGCCGAAGCTGGATGGCATGTTCGGCAAGGGCGGTGACACACCGCTGGCCGGCATGCTGCGCTTCATCCCGATCGAGCGGACCAACGCGATCGTGGTGATCAGCACCCAGCCGGAATATCTGCAGGAAGTCGGCGACTGGATCGCCAAGATCGACCGCGGCGGCGGCAACGAGCCGCAGCTGTTTGTCTACGACGTGCGCAACATCAAGGCGTCGGACCTGGCGAAGTACCTGGCGCAGATCTATACCAACGGTGCCGGCGGCGGCGACAGCGGCGGCCAGGTCGGGCCCGGCCTGAGCAGCGGCACCCTGGGCAGCGCCAACAATGCCAATGGCGCCAGCAGCATGGGCAGCACCGCCGGCAGCTTCGGCAGTTTCGGCGGTGCAACCGGCGCGACGGGTTCGTCGGCCGTGAACGGTTTGAGCGGCTTGGGCAAGACCGGTACCAGTGCAGGCATCGGCGGCAGCATCGCCGGTGGACATGAGGGCGGCGGTGCGGGTGCTGCCAGTCTGGGTGGCGGCAGCGGCAGCAGTGCTTCGAACGAGCAGCAATACAGCTCCAGCGACGGCAGTGTGCGGATCAGTTCGGTCGACAGCAGCAACCAGCTGATGGTGCGGGCGCGGCCCTCGCAGTGGGAGGAGATCAAGCGAGCGATCACCAAGCTGGACAACGTGCCGCTGCAGGTGCAGATCGAGACGCGGATCATGGAAGTGACGCTCACCGGCGAGTTCGAGTTCGGCGTGCAGTGGTATCTGGAGGGGTTGACAGGCAGTACCACCAATAGCAACGGCAGCGTCACGCCTGGCCAGCCGTATCGTCATCGCCAGATCGCACTGGGCTCGGGCGGCAACACCTACAACACCGGTGACGCGCTGTTCTACTCCTTCATCAACAGCAGGATGCAGGTGGCGCTGAGTGCGATGGAGACCAACGGCAATACCAAGACCTTGTCGGCGCCTTCCATGGTGGTGCTCAACAACCAGCTGGCGCATATCCAGGTCGGCAACCAGATCCCGGTCAACCAGACATCGATCATTGGCCTGGGTGCGAGCACGTCCACGGATGCCACGGCCAGCACGGTGACCTATCTGCCCACCGGCGTGATCCTCGATGTGCAGCCGCGGGTGAATCCGGGCGGCCTGGTCTACCTCAACGTGCACCAGCAGGTCAGCTCGACACTCGGCACGGCCAATGCACAGGGCAACTTCACCATCGCGCAGCGCGACGTGGCGACCCAGGTCGCGGTGCAAAGCGGGCAGACCGTGCTGCTCGGCGGCCTGATCCAGCAGGATGAGTCGAGTACCGACACCGGCATCCCCGGGCTCAATCGCATCCCGTGGCTGGGCCGGCTGTTCGGCACGACCAGCCGCAGCCGCGACCGCACCGAGCTGATCGTGTTGATCACGCCGCGGGTGATTCGCGGCGCCGAGGATGCACGCCAGATCACCAACGACTACCAGGACAAGTTCGAGTCGCTGGCACCGCTGCGCACATCGGCCGACCGTGCCGCTGCAGCGCCAGCGGTCATCGCACCGCTGCCGACCACGACGGCACCTGCGCCAGGCTGGCCGGAACAGTTGCAGCAGCATGCCGAGACGGCGCTGCAGCATTCCGACTACACCACCGCGCAGGAACTGGCGACGCAATCGTGGAAGCAGGGCTCGCATCGCGGCGCTCTGTGCGAACGCAACTGGCAGGTCATCATCGAGGCGCGCAAGCACAGCAATCGGCTGGGTACGGTGGATGCCGCACGCAAGCAGCAGGCCGAGTGCCTGCGCTAAGCGCCATCGGCATGATCGTGGCACCGGGCTGACAGGGGTCGGCGAGCGTTTGCCGCAGGCGGCCGCGCGGGCCACCCGCGACAGCCGTTATCATCGGCGCGGATGACTGCATCCCCGCCGATTTTTCCGATCACGCCGCTACTTTCGCAGATCCGCGAGTCGCTCGCCGCCTGTCCGCGGCTGGTGCTGGAAGCGCCGCCGGGCGCCGGCAAGACCACCCAGGTACCGCTGGCCCTGCTCGACGCGGCCTGGCTGGCCGGCCAGAAGATCGTGATGCTGGAGCCGCGCCGGATCGCCGCGCGCGCCGCCGCGCAATTCATGGCGCAACAGCTCGGCGAGCCAGTCGGCCAAACCGTCGGCTATCGCATCCGCTTCGAATCGAAGGTGGGTACGGCGACCCGGATCGAGGTGGTTACCGAGAGCATCCTGACCCGGTTGATCCAGCACGATCCCGAACTGGGCGGGATCGGCGCGATCGTGTTCGATGAATTCCACGAGCGCCATCTGGCCGGCGATCTCGGCGCCGTGCTGGCGCTGGACGTGCAGGCTACGCTGCGCCCGGAGCTGCGCCTGCTGGTGATGTCGGCCACGCTGGATGGCGAGCGCATCGCGCAGTGGCTGGATGCGCCACGTCTGTCCAGCCCCGGCCGCAGTTTCCCGGTGCGCATCGAACACCCGCCCGCCCGCACGCAGGAAAGCATCGAGCATCATCTGGCCCGGATCGCGCGACAGGCACTGGAGGAAAACGACGGCGACGTGCTGGCGTTCCTGCCCGGCCAACGCGAGATCGCACGCGCACATACTGTGCTGTCGCAGACGCTGGCGCGCGACGACGTCGATGTGCTCGCCCTGCATGGTGAGCTCTCGCTGGCCGAACAGCAGGCCGCGCTGGCGCCGGCCGAAGCGGGTACGCGGAGAATCGTGCTGGCGACCAATGTGGCCGAGTCCAGCATCACCTTGCCGGGCATCCGCGCGGTGATCGACGCCGGCCTTGCGCGCGAGCCGCGTTTCGATCCGAATTCCGGTTTCACCCGGCTGGAGACGGTCAGCATCTCGCAGGCTTCGGCCGACCAGCGCGCCGGTCGCGCTGGTCGCGTGGCGGCGGGCACAGCGTATCGCCTGTGGCCGCAAAGCAAGCGGCTGGAAGCGGCGCGTACGGCGGAAATCGCCCAGGCGGAGCTGTCCGCGCTGGCGCTGGAACTGGCCGCCTGGGGCGTCCGGGCCGATGGCATCGACGCTATGCGCTGGCTGGATCCGCCGCCGGCTGGGGCATGGGCGCAGGCACGAGAGCTGCTGGCCCGGCTCGGTGCATTGGGTGCGGATGGTCGCATCACCGCGCTGGGTCGCGGCATGCTGGAGCTGGGCGCCACCCCACGACTGGCCGCGGCAGCATGGCATGCGCCGGTCGCGTGGCGTGCGCTGATCGCCGATCTGCTGGCCTTGATGGAAGCGCGCTCGCCGCTGCGTGGCGGACAGGCGCGCAGCGATGATTTCCGGGTACGCGTGGCCGCGTTGCACGCATGGCGCGATCGCCGTGGTGTCGCCGCGCGTGGTGAGGTGGATACCGGCGCACTGGCCGCGATCGAGCAGGCCAGCAAGGGTTGGCGCCGACGTCTGGACGTCCGTACCGCCGCCAGCGGCATGCCGGACAGCCACAGTGTGGGCGAGCTGTTGCTGCATGCGTTTCCCGACCGTGTCGCGCGTCGCGACGACAACAATCCCTTGCGCTACACGCTGGCCAATGGACGCGGTGCACGCCTGCACGAAAAGACTGCCCTGCATGGCGAGCCGTGGCTGGTCGCGCTGGATCTGCGTTACGATGCACGCGACAGCTTGATCCTGGCCGCCGTGCCGCTCGATGCACGCGTGCTGGAACGTGACTATCCTGCCCAGTTCACGTGCGAACGCACGCTGCGCTGGAACAGCGAGCGCGCCGCGGTCGAGGCGTTCGACGAGAAGCGTTTCGGCGCGATCGTCCTGGAGCGGCGCAGCGTGCCGGTGCTGCCGCAGGATGCGTTGCTGGCGCTGCTCGCGGCGGTACGCGCCAGCGGCCTCGGCGTGTTGCCGTGGAGTGAGCATGCGCGGCGCCTCCGTGCGCGCATGCAGGCGCTGCGCGCATGGATGCCGGAGCTGGGCCTGCCCGATGTTTCCGATGCGGCCTTGCTGGCCTCGCTGGATGCGTGGCTGGCGCCGTATCTGGAGGGCAAGCATCGGCTCGACGCATTAGGTGCAGACGAGTTGTCGCAGGCGTTGGCAGCATTGTTTGATTACGAGCAGCGCCGCCTGCTCGATGCACAGGCGCCGGAAAGCCTCACGGTGCCGAGCGGTCAGAGCCGACGGCTCGAATACGCCGCTGGCGAACCGCCGGTGCTGGCGGTGAAACTGCAGGAATTGTTCGGTCTTGCCGATACGCCGCGCGTCGGCGGTGGCCGCATTCCGGTCACCCTGCACCTGCTGTCGCCGGCGGGTCGGCCGATCCAGGTGACCCAGGACCTGAAGGGTTTCTGGGAGCGCACCTATCCGGAAGTGAGAAAAGAACTGAAGGGCCGCTATCCGCGCCATCCATGGCCGGACGACCCGTGGACTGCCACGCCCACGCACCGGGCAAAGCCGCGCGAACGGCGCTGACCACGTGAGCGGTTCGTGTCGCCCGGCGATTTTCGCTGTGATCTGTTCGAAGACGTTACGTCACGCAGGGTCTGTCACGCGCAGGTTGTGTACCATCGGTGCAACGGAATCGCGTGGTGGATCCCTTGCCAGAGATAAAGGACGCCAATGGTCTCTTTCCTGCGCCGGCGGACAATCGCAGCGAGATCGATCCTGTGGCCCCGGCACCCTCGCCATGGCGGCCGGCGGCGTATCTGTGGAGTCTGCTGGCACTCCTGCTCGGGCTCACGCTGGCGTTGATCGTGCATTACCAGCAGAAGCATCGGCAGGAGGTCGAGCAGACCTTCGTCCGCGACGAGCTGGCTGGCAAGACTTACGTGGCCCTGCAGACGAGATTGCATTCGGCGGAATCGCTGCTGCGCGCGGTGCAGACCTTGTTTCTCGCCTCCGATGAGGTGACCGCGGCCGAATTCGGCAGCTTCTATCTCAACATGCGCCCGCGCCAACAATTTCCAAGCCTGCTTGCGCTGGCGTATGCGCAGCGCGAAGTACGCGCTGACGGCGAGCATTACGTGACCCGCTGGGTCGACCCGCTGCCCGGCAACGAAGCCGTGGTCGGACTCGATGTCGGTGTACAACCGCGCAACCTTGCCGGTCTGCTGGCCTCGCGCGACACCGATCAGGTGACCTTGTCGGCACCGTTTCGTCCGGTGCAGCAGCCTGCATCTGTGGTGCCGGACGATGGCATCACGGTACGGCTGCCGATCTTCAGTCCGGGGCAGCCGCCACAGACGGTTGCCGACCGGCGTGCGCGCATGCGTGGTTCGATCGCGGTGTCGTTCCGGGCGAGCAGCCTGATCAGCAGTGCGCTGCCTGATCAGCTGACTCGCGAGCTGCATCTGCGTATCAACGATGTCACCGGGCAGGCCGCATTGCCGTTGTTCGATTCGCGTCCAGACCTGGCCATGCCCGTGAACGGATACCGCTACGAACGCAAGCTGACCTATGGTGGTCGTGTGTGGGACATCGTGATGCAACCGCTGGACTCCGGCCCGGCCACGATTGCATGGAGCCAGTCCAGCTTGCCCGCCGGCCTGCTGATGAGTGTGTTGCTCGCATTGCTGGTGTTTTCCGTCGCCAGCACGCGCCAGCGAGCGCTCGAGCTGGGTTCGCAGATGAGTCGTCGTTATCGCGAGAGCGAGGAGCGCTTCCGCGCGCTGAACGAACTGCTGCCGGCACTGGTGCTGCTGGCCGAGGTCGAGGGCGGGCGGATCACCTACGCCAACCGGGCTGCACGCGATCGCCTCGGTGGGCAGGCGGGCGAATGTTTGCCCGACCTGTTCGAGGATCAGGTTTTGCGTGCGCAGTTGCGCGATCCCGCTACCCGCGGCTGCGACCGGATCGAGGCGCTGCTGCACAATGACGACGGCGTCCGCTTCTGGGCCAGCGTGGCGATCTCGCGGATCGTGCTGAATGGACGCGACAAACTGCTGATGGTGGCCAGCGACATCAACGAACAGCGCCAGCTGACCGAGTTGCTGGGTCACCAGGCCAGTCACGATACCTTGACCGAGCTGTACAACCGGCGCGAATTCGAACGTCGGCTGCAGGCCGCACTGATGGTGACCGGCACCGGCGCGCCGCTGTCGGTCCTGCTGTATATCGATCTCGATCAGTTCAAGCTGATCAACGACACCTCCGGCCATCTCGCCGGCGATCAGCTGCTGGCACAGCTGGCGATCATCATGCGCAAGCAGCTATGCGACATCGATGTGCTGGCCCGACTCGGTGGTGATGAATTCGGTGTGCTGGTGGTGGATGTGCTGAATCGCGCCGCCGCGGAGCAGATTGCCGAACGCATGCGTCGATGCATCGATGGCTACGTATTCATCTGGGAGCAGCGCAGCTACATGATCAGCGCCAGCATCGGCGGCGTGATGATCGATCGTCCGGGCCTGCTGATGAAGGACCTGCTCTCGCATGCCGATACCGCCTGCTACATGGCCAAGGAGCTCGGTCGTAACCGTGTCCATTTCTATTCCGAGCGCGATGATGAAACCGTGCGTCGGCGCGGTGAGATGGAATGGGCCAACCGGTTGCGCTGGGCGATCGACGAACATCGCCTGATGCTGACTTATCAGGAGATCTGGCCGTTGCCAATGGCTGCCGGTGGCGAACCCAGCATCGAATTGCTGCTGCGTTTCCGCGATGAGGCCGGTCAGCTGGTGGTGCCTGGCGTGTTCATGCCGGCGGCCGAGCGTTATGGCCTGATGCCGGTGGTCGACCGCTGGGTGATCGAGACCGCGCTGGCGAATTTCGACCGGCTGCACCCGATCGGCGCCGGCGTGCGCATGGTCGCGATCAATCTTTCCGGTGCCAGTGTCGAGGATGAGGCGCTGGCCGACCGGATCATCAGATGGTTGCGACACTATCGCGTGGAACCGTCGCGGGTGTGCTTCGAAATCACCGAGACCGTGGCGGTGCGCAACCTGTCGCAGGTGGTGCGCATCATGGAACGGCTGCGCATGGCGGGTTGCAAGATAGCACTGGATGATTTCGGGGCTGGCATGTCCTCGTTCACCTATTTGAAGAACCTGCCGCTGGACATCATCAAGATCGACGGCAGCTTCGTGCGCGACATGCTCACCGACCCGGTCAGTCACCTGATGGTCAGGGCCGTCACCGACATTGGCCATCGACTTGGCCTGGAGGTGGTCGCCGAGTGGGTGGCCGACATGGAAACCGTGCAGGCGTTGACCGTGCTTGGCGTCAACCGCGCGCAGGGTTTCAGCCTGCACCATCCCGAGCTGGCGGTGTTCCAGCGCGACTGAAACGCCGTACAACGAGTCACACCTCCGCCTTGAATGTGCGACCGAGCCGCGGGCCGCAGCCGAAGTAATGGCGGAACACGTAGAATAGTGGGTGATAGCGCGACGGATCGATGTGTTGCGTGTCGGGTACCACGATGTCGGCGTGTGCATGTACGCGCAGCACTTCGAGCTCCAGCATGGTGTAGCCGCCCGCATTGGCCCGCCATGCCTCGATCGGGCGCGGGAGGGCGTGGCAAAGCCGCGCCTCCATCTGCAGCGGGCATTCGGCGATGCGCGGTACGGTTACCGCCAGCGAAGGCAGTGCGCGCCAGCCGGCCAGGGCGAACTTGTCTGCCTCATGGCGATAGCCGCCCTCGCGCTTCCATGCGGGCACCGGATCGCGCCCGCTGGTCGGCGCCAGCCGTTCCACGGCAGTATGTTGATCGACACCGGCCAGGTTGAGCACGCATTCGCCTTCGCGCAACAGGTTGGCGAGCCCCTGGCCGCCGCCGGCCAGGCCGATCACCACGCGGTCCGCCAGTGCCCAGGCCGACGACATCGGCGTGATGTTGGTCGATCCATCCGGATTGCGCGTGGTGATCAACACGACCGGAGTGCCGAAGTACAAGATCGAGGGCCGGATGAGCACGGAGTCGGGAATGTGGCGGATATCCATGCCGGCAGTGTCGACCGTCCAGGGCAGCGAATGCTTCGCCCCGCGGCGAAGCGTTCGGTTAAGCGGCTGGCTAGACTGCGTGCATGGACGACGCCGCGCCGCTCAATCGCTATCAACTGGCCGAACTGGGCCGCCTGCTGGCCGAGCCGGCGCGCGCCGCGATGTTGCTGACGCTGGTCGATGGCACGATGCGACCGGCCGGAGAGCTGGCCCGCGCGGCGGGCATCACCCCGGCGACGGCCAGCGCACATCTGCACCGGTTGCTCGAAGGCAAACTGCTGGCGCTGCAGGTGCAGGGGCGGCATCGCTACTACCGGCTGGCGGATGAGCGTGTCGGTGAAATGCTGGAATCGCTGGCGCTGGCGCGTGTACCTGCGCGCCCGACCCTGCCCGCGAGCGGCGACGCGCAATTGCGCCGGGCACGTTGCTGCTATCGGCATCTGGCGGGGGCACTGGGCGTGGCGTTCTGCGCCACCTTGCTGCAACGCGATTGGCTGCAAACCGAATCACGCGGACTGTGTCTGCGACAAAATGGTGTCGAGGCGCTCGCCGCCAGCGGACTGGAGCTGGCCGGCATGTCGCACCTGTTTGGCCGCAGCTGCCTGGACTGGACCGAGCGTCGCATGCATCTCGGCGGCCCATTGGGCGTGACGCTGACCACGGCGATGCTGCAGGCGGGCTGGCTGCGCCGGTTGCCGCACAGCCGCGCGCTGCAGCCCAGCGTTGACGGCCTGCGGCAGCTTGGCATCCTTGGCGTGTCGATCGATTGATCCAAGGCGGCGGAAGCGCGCCAGTCGCGCGGACGTCCATACGGCCATACGAAGAAGGTTCGGCCATCGCCGACAGAGCGCCTCTTTTCGTTTGTGTCGGCGACGCGCCATCCGGGTGCGCCGTCGTCCATTACGCTGCTTGCGGCGTGTGGCTGCCGGTCAGCGTGACGCCGGTGTGGCTGGCGCAGGCACGTGGGCTGGCGACCCGGCCATCACGATGGCGCGATCGGTCGCCGTGGTGTGCGTACACCTAACGGCGTAGGCGACAACGAGCCGGCTTCAAGCAAGTGCTGCAAGAAAATGCCGCGTGACCAGCGCGCCACTTACCGCGATTCAATTCATTTATTTGCATATGCCAGCGCTAGTTCTTGTACCGATCGAACGTTGATCCGGGAGCGTATGTGCCGCCATGTCAATCGTAAAATCTTGCTTTCATTATGGGCCTTGCAAATATTCGCAAGATAATACGTAAATTATAATGAGGTATTAAAATGAGAACGTAGTCACATAGGATAATTACATAGGATTAATTCTGGGTTGACACCCATTACCACCGCCATTAGCTTCCTCCGATCCGTCGCGGGGATATATGGCGGATGGTTCCGTAACGGCATCATGGATCGGGGGATCCATGCACCGTTCAAGCAATGACTCGACACCGCGCTCTAGGCAAGACAGGGGGAGCGATGGTTTGCCGGGTATCGCGGAATCGCAAGGCACTGATTGAAATACGAGAGTCGCGCGAGGGCGCGGCATGTCATTGCCACGGGGTCTGGGCGGCCGTGTTAGGCCCGCTCGTCCTCATTCGGGGAAATCAATTCATGAAGAACAAGTTTTTATTGAACACTCTTGCCGCCTGCACCTTGCTCGGCTTCGCCGCCGGACCGGCGTTCGCTGCTGCCCAGGAGACCAATCCGTATGCGCCGGCCAATGGCCATTCGTATCGCCACGGTGCGCTGCCGCACCGCGATGTGTGGCAGAAGATGCAGCAGTGGAAGGCCCAGCACAATCCAACCGTGCAGACGGCAGCCACCGGCATCGAAACGCTGAGCTACGGTGGCGCCCTTGATAGTGTGGGCGTGATGAGCGGCAAGGTGAAGGTCTACATCGTGTACTACGGCACCCAGTGGGGCACGCGCAGCACCAATGCCTCGGGCGACTCCGTGTTCACCGGCGACGCCAGCGGCGCCGCGGCGAAGGCCGAGGAAATGTTCAAGGGTATCGGCACCAACAACGAACTGTGGTCGGCCGACCTGACCCAGTGGTGCGACGGCCCCAACGTCACCAGCGGCGCCACCAGCTGCCCGTCGAACGCCAACTTCGTGCCGTACCAGAGCGGCGGTACCCTTGCCGGCGTCTGGTATGACAACTCCAAGGCCTCGCCTGCCGCTGCCACGCAAGCACAGCTGGCTGCCGAGGCGGTCGCCGCCGCGGCGCACTTCGGCAACACCGCGGCAGGTTCGAACCGCTACACCTACTACATCATCGCGTCGCCGCACGGTACCAACCCGGACAGCTACCAGGGTTCGTACTGCGCATGGCATGACTACACCACGTCCTCCTATGGCGACATTGCGTACAGCAACCAGCCATACAACATCGATTCCGGTGCGGGCTGCGGCGTGAACTTCGTCAACTCGGGCAGCGCCGGTACGCTGGATGGCTGGACCATGACGCTCGGTCACGAATGGCACGAAATGATGTCGGACACGTATCCGGCCGGTGGCTGGACCAACCACACCGGCAATGCGACCTACAACGGTCAGGAGAACTCCGACGAGTGCGCCTGGATCGCGGCGGGTTCGGCCGGCGGCGCGGCCAACATCGCCTTTGCCACCGGCACGTTCACCGAGCAGGCCAGCTGGTCCAACGACACCAACTCGTGTGCGATCTCGCACCCGATCGTGGGTGGCGGCACCGGTGGCGGCACGCCGGTCGCGAACTTCACTGACACGATCAGCGGTTTGACGGTGAACTTTACCGACAGCTCCACCGATACCGGCGGCACCATCTCGTCGCACTCGTGGACCTTCGGCGACGGCAGCACTTCCACGGCCACCAGCCCGAGCCACACCTATGCGGCGGCCGGCACCTACAGCGTGACCGAAACGGTGACCGACAGCGTCAGCGGCGCGACCAACTCCAAGACGTCCTCCGTGACCGTCGCGAGCACAGGTGGCACGCCGACCGCCAACTTCACCGATACCGTCAGTGGCCTGACCGCGACCTTTACCGATACCTCCACTGATGCGGGTGGCAGCATCGGTACGCATGCGTGGACCTTCGGCGACGGCGGCACTTCGGCCGCTGCCAGCCCGAGCCACACCTATGCGGCCGCCGGCACCTACAGCGTCACCGAAACGGTGACCGACAGCGTCAGCGGCGCGACCAGCTTCAAGACGGCATCGGTGACGGTCACCAGCGGCGGTGGTTCGTCGCAGCTGTTCGGCAACACCGGCTTCGAAAGTGGCGCTGCCTCGCCGTGGACGATGAGCTCTGGAACTCTGTGCAGCAACAGCACCTGCTCGGGTGAAGTTGCCCATGGCGGTACTTGGTTCGCATGGCTCGACGGTTACGGTACGACGCACACCGACACGCTGTCGCAGTCGGTGACCATTCCGGCGGGCAAGACCTCGGCCACCCTGTCGTACTACCTGCACATCGATACGGCGGAGAGCGGATCGACTGCGTATGACAAGCTGACCGTGCAGGTGCTGAACAGCTCGGGTGCGGTGCTCGCGACATTGGCGACGTACTCGAATGTCAACGCCGCGAGTGGTTACACCGTGCATACGGCCAACCTTGCTGCGTATATCGGGCAGACGGTGACGATCAAGTTCACCGGCAAGGAAGACAGCTCGCTGCAGACCTCGTTCGTGCTGGACGATGTCACGCTGACCGTGCAGTAAGTAAACCTGACGGCAGCCGTCTCGCGCGGCTGCCGTTAAAGGCCCAGGATGCGCAAGGTCGCGCCTCCGGTTTTGACCAGGAAGTCCACCGGCCCGATCGGCAACGATCGGGCTTTTTTTGCGCGTGGGTGACGGGATCAGGCTGATACGGCACTTGAAAGGGACAAGGTCTTTTTTTGCCATCGGAATATCAGTGGATATTGACGAATTCAACAGATGGATTCACCCCATGCACTGCTCTGGCAGTGCGTTGCGAACCGATTTGATCAATATCGCAAGATAATGCGATTTACATGTTGTGCACATTATCTACTTGCCGTAATCGTCTAGGACTAATTCCCAGTTGACACAAATGAACCAGCGCCATTAGTTTCACCTGTCCGTCGCGGGGAGACATCAAGGCGGATGGTTCCGTAACGGCGGCATGGCTCGGGGGATCCATGCACCGTTCAAGCAATAACTCGACATCGTTCTCCAGGGAAGACAGGAGGATCAACGGTTAACCGGGTATCGCGGAATCGCAAGGCACTGATTGAAATACGAGAGTCGTGCGAGGGCGCGACATGTCATTGCCACGGGGTCTGGGCGGCCGTGTTAGGCCCGCTCGTCCTCAATTCGGGGAAACTAATTCATGAAGAACAAGTTTTTATTGAACACTCTAGCCGCCTGCACCTTGCTCGGCTTTGCCGCCGCGCCGGTATTCGCCCAGGAGACCAACCCGTATGCGCCGTCCAACGGTCATGAGTACCGTCACGGCGTGCTGCCGACCCGCGACGTGTTGAACCAGATGAAGCACTGGAGGGCCCAGCACCCGCTTGCCGCAGTCAACCAGGCCACCGGTGCGAACACGCTGATCTACGGCGGCGGCACCAGCGGCGTGGGCGTGATGGACAGCCACGTGAAGGTCTATATCGTCTACTACGGCACCCAGTGGGGCACGCGCACCACCAATGCCAAGGGCGACTCCGTGTTCACCGGCGATGCCGACCACGCCGCGGCGGCGGCCGAGGAAATGTTCAAGGGTATCGGCACCGGCAGCGAGCTGTGGTCGGCGGATCTGACCCAGTGGTGCGACGGCCCCAACGTCGCCAAGGGCGCGACCAGCTGCCCGTCGACTGCCAGCTTCGTGCCGTACCAGACTGGCGGCACCCTCGCCGGCGTGTGGTATGACAACTCGAAGGCTTCGCCGAAAGCCGCTACGGCAGCTCAACTGGCCGCCGAGGCGGTCGCTGCCGCGAAGCACTTCGGCAACACCGCGGCAGGCTCGAACCGCTATACCTACTACATCATCGCGTCGCCGCACGGCACCAACCCGGACAGGTACCAGCGCAGTTATTGCGCATGGCATGACTACACCACCTCGAGCTACGGCGACATCGCGTACAGCAATCAGCCGTACAACATGGACTCCGGTGCGGGCTGCGGCGTGAACTTTGTCAACTCGGGCAGCGCCGGCACGCTCGACGGCTGGACCATGACGCTCGGTCACGAGTGGCACGAAATGATGTCGGATACGTATCCGGCCGGCGGTTGGACCGCAAGCAGTGGCCAGGAAAACTCCGACGAGTGCGCCTGGATCGCCGCGGGTTCACCCGGTGGTGCGGCCAACGTCACGATGGGCACCGGTACGTTCACCGAGCAGGCCAGCTGGTCCAACGACACCAACTCGTGCGCGATCTCGCACTCGATACTTCACTAAGTGGCGAGAACTCGGCACGACAACAAGACGGCATCGGTGGCGATAAAACGGCATCGATGACAGTCTCCAGCAGCAAGTAACTCCGATGGCAGCCGCTTCGCGCGGCTGCCGTCTCCGGTTATCCGGGAAGCATTACCGCATTTCGTGTTTCGGAGCAGAAGTCTTCCGGCCCGATCGGCAACGATCGGGCTTTTTCATGTGGCCGACATGCGACCATGCACGGATGACACGGACAACCCTTCCTCGACTGGCGATCATCGGCGGCGGCCCGGCTGGCCTGATGGCGGCCGAAGCGGCATGCGCGGCGGGCGTGGCCGTCGACCTGTACGACACGATGGGTTCGGTCGGCCGGAAATTCCTGCTGGCCGGCAAGGGTGGCCTCAACCTGACCCACAGCGAGCCATCGGCGCGTTTTGTCGAACGCTACGGTGCGCGACGGGCGGAGATCCAGCGCTGGCTCGATGCGTTCGATGCGGATGCGCTGCGGGCATGGGCGCGCGGACTCGGCGTGGAAACCTTTGCCGGCAGTTCCGGTCGGGTATTTCCCGCCGATCTGAAGGCGGCACCGTTGCTGCGTGGCTGGTTGCGACGTCTGCGCGAGTCCGGCGTGACGTTTCACATGCATCATCGCTGGCTCGGCTGGCAGGCGCACGACACCCTGCATTTCGCCACGCCACAGGGCGAGCGGGCGATTCCGGCCAGCGCGGTGATCCTGGCGCTCGGTGGTGCCAGCTGGCCGCAGCTCGGCTCCGATGGCGCCTGGGTAAAGCCGCTGCAACAGGTCGGGGTCGACATCGCTCCGCTGCAGCCTGCGAACTGCGGTTTCGAACTGGCGTGGAGCGAGCATCTGTCCAGCCGCTTCGGCGGCGCGCCGCTCAAACCGGTGGTGGCGCACTGGGTCGATCGCCGCGGAGTGGCGCATGCGCGCCAGGGCGAATTCGTGCTCAGCGAATACGGCATCGAGGGCAGCCTGATCTACGCGATCGGTGCGGAGCTGCGCGAGCAGATTGCCGAACGCGGCGAGGCGACGCTGATCCTCGATCTGGTGCCGGGCTACACCGAGTCGGTGCTTTCCGATCGCCTCGCGGCGCCGCGAGGCAAGCACAGCATCGGCGACTGGCTGCGCCGTCGCGCCGGTCTGGATGCGGCGAAGTGCGCGCTGGTGTTCGAGCTGACTGACAAACCCACGCTGGCCGATCCGTTGGCGTTGGCGAAACAACTCAAGGCGCTGCCGCTGCGGCTGCGCGCGCCGCGACCGGTCGCCGAAGCGATCAGCACTGCCGGTGGCGTGCGACTGGAAGCGCTGGATGAAAACCTGATGCTGCGTGCCCGTCCCGGCGTGTTCTGTGCCGGCGAGATGCTTGATTGGGAAGCCCCGACCGGTGGCTATCTGCTGACCGCGTGCTTCGCCAGCGGGCTGATCGCCGGTCGCGGTGCGGCACGCTGGTTGAAAGCACAGCAGATGCAAAGCGACGTTTGATCACCGGCACTAGGGGGCGCGTTTTTTCACCAGCTTGATCTCGAACAGCTTCGGCCACCGCTTGCCGGTGACGAACAGGCGATCGTGCACGGCGTCGTAGGCGATGCCGTTGAGCACGTCGTTGCCGGGATCCGGCAGCTGGTTGATGTCGAACAAACCGTCGAGATCGATCCAGCCCACGACGTGGCCGTTCGCCGGATCGATCCGCGCGATGCGGTTGGTCAGCCACACGTTTGCGTAGAGCTCGCCCTTGATCCACTCCAGCTCGTTGAGGTTGGTGACCGGCATGCCGTCGGCTGTCACCGTGATGCGGCGGATCGTGGCCAGCGATTCCGGATCCAGCACGCGCAGCACCGGCGTGCCGTCGCTCATGTAGAGATGGTGATCGTCGCGGGTCAGCGCCCAGCCTTCGCCCGGATAGGTAAACGTGCGCTGCAACTTGAAACTGGCCAAGTCGTAGACGAAGCCGGTCTGCGTCTGCCAGGTGAGCTGCACCAGCCGGTCTTTCCAGTCCACGATGCCTTCGCCGAAGTACTGCGACGGCACGTTGTAGCGCCGCACCGTCTCGCCGCTTTGCAGCTCTACCTTGCGCACCGTCGAGGTGCCGGCCTGGCCGGTGCTTTCGTAGAGATAGCCGTCCTTGTAGAACAGGCCCTCGGTATAGGCGCCGCTGTCGTGCGGATAGGTGTGCACGACCTTGTAGCCGTAGACCGGTATGGCTGCCTGTGCGACGGTGCTGCCCAGCAGCAGGACTACGGCGAAGGTCAGAGTGAGGCCGGGCGGTCGGATCATCGGGTCAGTTTCTTGCAGAGGAAGGTTGGGTCAGCCCAGCGGGCGCACGCGAAAATTGCGACCCTTGATCTTGCCGGCGCGCAGGCGCTCCAGCGCCTTGTTCGCCAGCGCCCGGCTGATCGCCACGTAGGCGCGGGTGGCGAACACGTCGATCTTGCCGATGTCCTTCGCGTCGAGTCCGGCGTCGCCGGTGAGTGCGCCGAGGATGTCGCCGGGGCGCAGCTTGTCCTGCCGACCAGCGTCGATCACCAGCGTCTTCATCGGTGCCAGATGCAACGTCTTTCCACGCGACGGTGCCACTTTCAGCGGACGCCACGGCAATGGTGCGCCGTTGAGTTCTTCGATATTCGCGGCCTTCGGCCGTTCGCGCGGCGTGCACAGCGTGATCGCCAGGCCGGTCTGGCCGGCGCGGCCAGTGCGGCCGATGCGATGCGTGTGGGTCTCCGGATCGTGGGCGATGTCGTAGCTCACCACCAGCGGTAGCGCGACGATGTCGAGGCCGCGGGCGGCGACGTCGGTGGCGACCAGCACCGCGCAGCTGCGGTTGGCGAAGCGCACCAGCACCTCGTCGCGGTCACGCTGCTCCATGTCGCCGTGCAGCGCCAGCGCGGAAAAGCCGCGGCGATCCAGTTCTTGCGCCACCGCATCCACCTCGCGGCGCATGTTGCAGAACACCAGCGCATGCTCGGCGTGTGCGCCGCTCAGTAGTTGTGCCAGCGCGTCGGGTTTCTGCGCCGGCTCAACCTCATGGAAGCGCTGCTCGATCGCCGGCTGCTCATGTATCGGCGCGTCCACGGTGACCTCGACCGGATTCTTCTGCACGCGCTGGCTCACCGCGCGGATCTCCTCCGGATACGTCGCCGAGAACAGCAGCGTCTGGTGATGCTTGGCGATGCGCCCGATGATGTCGTCGATCGCCTCGGTGAAACCCATGTCGAGCATGCGATCGGCCTCGTCCAGCACCAGCACCTTGATGCCGCCACCATGCAGGCTTTCCCGCTTCAGATGCTCCTGCACACGGCCGGGCGTGCCGACCACGATGTGCGGGTCATGCGTGAGCGAGGCCAGCTGTGGTCCCAGCGGCATGCCGCCGCACAGGGTCAGCAGTTTCACGTTCGGGATGTTTGCAGCCAGCTTGCGGATCGCCTTGCTGACCTGGTCGGCCAGTTCGCGGGTCGGGCACAGCACCAGCGCCTGCAGCCGGATCGTGTCCACGTCGATCGATTGCAGCAGGCTCAGTCCGAACGCTGCGGTCTTGCCGCTGCCGGTCTGCGCCTGCGCGATCACGTCGCGGCCCTCCAGCATTGGCGGCAGGCTTTGCGCCTGTACGGGCGTCATCGTGGTGTAGCCAAGCGTTTCCACGCTGGCGAGCAGGGCGGGTTTGAGCGGGAGCGTGCTGAAAGCGGTCATCCGCCTATGATCGCACGACCGCTACCCCGCGCCGCGGCGACTTGCATCCGGACGCCGGCTCGCGGACCCTGTACGGCTATCGCCTCAGTGATCACTGTCATGGATATCGTTTTCATCGAAGACCTGCGCATCGACACCGTCATCGGCATTTACGACTGGGAGCGCCGCGTGCGGCAGACGCTGTCGTTCGATATCGAGATGGCGTTCGACAACGCCGTGCCCGCAGCCAGCGACGACATCGAAAAGACGCTCAATTACAAGGACGTCTCCAAGCGCCTGATCAGCTATGTGAGTGAGTCCAGCTTTGGCCTGGTCGAGACGCTGGCCGAGCGCTGCGCGGCGATCATTCGCGAGGAGTTCGGGGTCAGCTGGGTGCGCCTGAAACTGTCCAAGCCCGGCGCGGTACGCGGCGCGAAGGCGGTTGGCGTGCGCATCGAGCGCGGCACACGGCCGGACTGATGACACGGGTTTACCTGAGCCTCGGCTCCAACCTCGAACCGCAACGCTACCTGCCTGCGGCGATCGCGGCGTTGCGCGAGCGCTTTGGCGCGATCACAGTGTCGCCGGCGTATCGCAGCAAGTCGGTGGGTTTCGACGGCGCGGATTTCGTCAATCTGGCGGTGGGGCTGGATACCGACTTGTCGCCCGAGGCGCTGAACGACTGGCTGCATGCGCTGGAGGATCGTCACGGTCGCCGTCGTGATGTGCCGCGCTACTCCGACCGCACGCTGGATATCGACATCGTGTTTTACGACGCGTTGGTGCTTGATGGGCCGGGCCATCTGCAGATTCCGCGCAAGGAGCTGCAACATGCGTTCGTGCTGAGGCCAATCGCGGATATTGCGCCGACGTTCCGGCATCCGCTGAGCGGCTTCGGCATGGCCGAACTGTGGGCGGCGTTTCCGACGGAGCACGAGCCGCTGATCGTCGAGCCGCTGCCTGACTGAGTGCTTTGCGCAGCACATTCCAAAAGTGAAATGAGCCTGAGCGAAGCGGTTTAGCCAAGTCAGGCAGCTTTTTTGCTCTTGATGTGTTGAAACAGCTTTTCGCGCGCACCTCAGGACGATCATCAGCAAGGATAGCCTTCTGTTGTTGAGTTCCATCCAGAACTGAGCCACTTCACCGGGTGATTTCCGTCGAGTCTCGAGTCACCCCCTACCATCCTCCGCTCACATAACGAGCGGGAGCAGCAGGAGTGATCGACGTGACCTTGTTGAGCGTGATCCGACGCTGGAACCTTTGCGGCAAGATCTCGACCCACGAGGTCGCCTGACGCACGAAGCTGTCACGCAACATCATCGCCAAGTATCTGGCTAGCGAGGAGACTAGTCTGTGCTTTTCGCGCAGCAAGAGTCCGAGCCAGCTTGATCCGTATGCGATAGAGCTTTCCAGCTGGCTTCGCACCAGCCCGACGTCCCGCAAGCAGCGCTGCACGCTACGACAGACACACGCTGCCCTGTTGATGAAGGGCTACAGCGGCTCCTGTGGCCGGGTTTCTGTCTTTGCCCGCGAGTGCGCCGTGCCGAGCAGGAGCGATCAGGCGCGGCCGGACGTGGCACCTTCGTGCCGCTGGTGTTTGCCGCGGACGACACTGGCGACATCCATCAAAATGTCTGGAATTTCCCGCTTGCGCGCGATCGACAGCTGCTCTGGTTGCACGCCGGTTGCTACGGGCTTCAGGCTTTTGTTGCGGGAGAACTTCCATCCGTCGCGCCTTCAGGCGGCTTCCGGTGGGCCTGGAAAATCCAGTGCCTTGCCATCAAAAAACCTGCGACAGCGGTCAATGCGTCGACGGGCGGCTTGATAAGCCAAGCGAGATGAAGCCCGCCAACCGTCTCGAGTGCCCAGACCACTATCGTGTTTGCCAGTGTCAGGGGAATCCACGTTGCCACGAAGCGAGCGAGATGGGCCGGCCGGAGTCGGGACTTGAATGTCACTGTTCCGTTTGCGGTGAACCCGAGCACTGCAGCGAAGACTCTCGCGATCACGTTTGCCGGAGCCACCGGCATACCCCATGCGGTCAGCACGACAAAGCACAGCCAATCAATGACAAGTTGAGTGATCCCGACAACGAAGTAGAAAGCCAGCTGCCTTCCGATACCGTGGCTCTTCAGCCTGCTGCGCAAGAAGATTCGCAAGTAACGCATCAGGGGCCAGCGGCCGTCAGTCGGCATCGGATCGGTACACCTTGCGAATGACATAGGCAGGGCGCGATTTCGATTCGATATAAGTCCGCCCGACGTACTCACCGACAACGCCAAGACCCAGCAACTGGATGCCGGATAGAAAGGCGACGAGAGATACCACCGAAGCGAAACCGGGCAGATCGATCCCGAATACCAGGGTGCGTATGACGATAAATGCACCGTAGAGTATCGCCGCTATCGCCACACTGCCGCCGACATAGGTCACCAGACGGAGCGGTGCAGTCGAGAACGAAGTGACGCCCTCGACCGCCAGGCTCACCAGCCGAAAGCCGTTGAATTTGGTCTGTCCTGCTGCGCGCGCGGGGCGCACATACTCCATTTCCTCGGTACGGAACCCGGCCCAGGCGAACAGCCCTTTCATGAAGCGCCGGTTCTCGGGAAGGTCGTTGATGACGTCCACGACCGCGCGGTCCATCAAGCGGAAGTCGCCCACATTCTCCGGGATATGAATGTCCGAGATCATGTTGAAGGTGCGGTAGAACAACCTAGCCGAGGCTCGCTTTCCCCACGAGTCGGAAATTCTGTTCGAACGCTTTGCAACCACCACTTCGGCCCCGCTTTTCCAGCGGGCAATCATTTCCAGCAGCAACTCCGGCGGGTCCTGCAAGTCGGCATCGAGCGGAATCACCGCATCGCCGGAGGCTGCGCGCAAACCGGCGCTGAGGGCAGCCTCCTTGCCGAAATGTCGTGACAAATCCACGACGACCATGCGAAACGTCGTTGGCAGGTAGCTGGTGGCTTGCTGCAAGGTACGGTCCTCGCTGCCGTCGTTTACAAGGACCAGCTCCCATGCGTACGGCGTGCCGGCGAAGGTCTGCTCCAGCCGCTGCAACGTGATGACGAGGGTGTCTTCCTCGTTATAGGCGGGCATGACCACGGAGATCAGCGGCGGTTGTTTGGAACTCTCGGTGGCAGTCAAAAGTTTGTCTCCCAACGGGGCTTGTTGGAATGTTGCTCGCGCCGTGTGTACTGCCCGGACTCTGATCTGGAATGATGATGCATGGAGGCCTCGAGCGGCGTTGGCCGGGCCCTCCCGACTCTACAGGTAGCTCGTGGTTGGTCGGTGTGCCTTGGAGAAATCTACTCCACGTGTCGACGGCCCGTGTTCACGGTCGTTCTTCTGGCCTTGCTTTCACCCCTTCTCCTCGGCACCTTTTCCATCGACGCATTCGGACGACTCGCCGGGGGTCAACAGCCGAACCACAGCGGTGTCGCCGATGACATAAAGGCGGTAGTGAGCGGTGATGATATCGGCTGGCATCAGGCAGCCGCGCGCGTGCAAGGACGACAAGAACGACTGGGCGGCCGCATCGTCGTGTGCCTGCAGATTGGTCATGCCCGAGATGTAAAACGCAAGGAAGTCGGGTGCCTGGAAACTATGGTCGGAGGTGAGATATTGCGGCACCAGATCGCGAATCAGCGGCAGCTGTTCGATCACGTGCGCCGTGACCGGAGAGTAACCCGCCGTACCGTCCAGCAAAAAGACATGAACCCCTCGGCTGGCTTTCAGCTGGGCAAGATCGTCAGCCAATCTGCCGGCTATGCGGCCTTCATGGTCCTTCTGGGCAGTTGCCGCGTTACCGTAAGCGCTCGCCAGAATCCACATCCCGAGGGATAACATGCAGGCCGCCGCAACCGCCCATTTGCGTGAGCCATGCCATTGCCGCAACGCCGCCTGCATCACGACCAGCGCTCCGGCCAGCAGGGCGCCAAGCCCCATCAATACGCGTGGCCCGATTTCGGGCTTGTGCAACAACAACATCGGGCCGAGCGCCGCGATCAGCGCGGCCAACGGGACGAGCAGGGCGGCAAGGCAAAGCAGGGGTGTGACCAGTGCCGGCTGCGCGGTGCGGAAGGTGAGCGCATAGCGTATGCCGACCACGACCGGAAACAGTGCGAGGACGGTCAGCAGGGGACCGAAATACATCCACCAATGCCCGTTGAAACTGGCTCCGATGTATCCGTAGAAATCGACAAAATTGGTCAGCAGCAGCGGCAACTCATGCCATCCGTGAATTCTCTCCGAGGCGTGCTTCACCCAGCCGCTGACATGTATGCCGACGAGCAGGTAGTAAAGCAGCATGGCCGTGCCGATCTGCAAAAAACGCCCGAGGATTTTCCTCGCCAGCAGGGATGGTTGCGCCTGTTGGAGCTGCAGGAATACCCATTCGACCAGCACGAACACCAGGTAGGCATTGATCGCTGGCTGATAGAAACAAAGACTCCCCCAGAGAGCCAGCACGCCGAGCCACCAGGCACGCCGGCCATCATTTAGCTGAAGCATCGGGAGTACGGCAAGGAGCATGGCAAGGCTCATGCTCAGCGCATCGAACTTGAAGGAAAGGTTCTCCAGATAAAACGGTTGCGCTCCCAATGGAAATGCCGCGAGCGCTGCCATCCACGGTGAGCTGATCGAATATCTACGCGCCATCAGCACACCGGCCCAGGCCAATAGGGCGACGGCACCGATCTGGGGTAGCGGCGAAATATCGACCATCGCGTGGTCGTAGCTCTGGAGCATGCGCATGAGCAGGGTGGTCAGCGGCCGTCCGTTGGAGTCCCAGCCGGCACGGCCGACCAGCGCCCGCTTCAGATCGTCGTTGTAGTAGCGGTCCGCACGCAAAATTGGATAGAGGATCAGCGCATACAACACCAGCAAGATGCCGAATACATCGCGATCACGCGTATCGCGCACCGCTTCCGCATGGCTGGATTGCTGTTGAGATACCGGAAAATCCACTCGCAAGTTCCTTGGGTTCAGTGTGGGCGCGACGTCTCTCCGCTTTGAGTCGCGGGACGGTTTGGGGCCCGGGCTCACTTTAACTGCTTCGCATTGGCGGCGAGTGTCAGGCCGCCCAGCGCCTTCTTCGGTCGTTCCTCGTTGTATTCCCGGCGCCATGCCACGATCGCGACGTTGGCCTGGTCCAAGCTGGTGAACCAGTGCTCGTTCAAGCATTCGCGGCGCGGGCGGCCGTCAAACGATTCGATATAGGCGCTCTGATTCGGCTTGCCCGGTTCGATCAGACGTAACGTGACGCCTCATTCGTGCGCCCATGCGGAGCTGATCCAGGATGCGGATGAGCGGGTGACCGAGGCTTCGCCGAGGGCTGCGGTCTTTGGAGCGACTTCCTGTGCCGTTGAGGGAACGCCGAAAGACTTTGTGCGTAACGTCATCGCGGCAAACGCCGGGATGACGAGCCTGGAGCGGGGCTGCCACGTGCTGCACCAGCAGGCTCCTTCCGTTGCCGGTTGCCCGTTGCCCTACACCGACAACGTCCGCCCGCCATCCACACGGATGATCTGGCCGGTGACGAACGGCGCATCGCGCAGCAGCCACAACACCGCGCCGGCCACGTCGTCCGGCGTGCCTGCGTGCTGCAGCGGCGTGCGCGCCAGCATCGCCTGCTGATCGGCATACGGCTTGCCGTCGCTGGGCCACATCACGGCGCCGGGAGCCACGCCGTTCACGCGTATGTCCGGGCCCAGATCCAGCGCCAGTGAGCGGGTCATCGCGGCGAGTGCGGCCTTGGCCATGCAGTACAGCGGGTGGTCTGCCAGCGGCCGCTCGGCGTAGATATCGATCATGTTGACGATGCCTCCGTGCGCTTCGCGCAGCGCCGGGATCGCCGCCTGGCTGAGGAAGAACGGCGCTTGCGCATTGGAGGCGAACAGCTCGTTCCATTGCTGCGCCGTCACGGTGCCCAGCGGCGTGGGGTAGAACGCCGAGGCATTGTTGACCAGCGCATCGAGTCGGCCGTAATGCGCCAGCAATTGCTCGATCATGACCGGCAGTGCGGAGATGTCGGCCAGTTCGGCCTGCAGCAGCAAGGTGCTGCCGCTGCGTCGCTGCTCCAGTTCGTCGGCCAGCATGCGTGCGTCGTCGATGGAATGTCGATAGTGCAACGCCAGGTCGTAGCCGGCCGCATGCAGCGTGCGTGCGATCACGGCGCCCACGCGGCGACCGGCACCGGTGATCAGCGCGACGGGTCGGTCATGGCGTGGCTTCATGCGTCGGTTCCTGCGGCTATCCAGCGGACAGCTTGCCGCAAAGCATGCAGTGCGTCATCCGCCGGCGCGCGATCAGTCCGCTTTCGGCTTGCGCGGTTTCCTGCTCGCGACCTTG
The DNA here is from genome assembly GCA_966211915.1 of uncultured Rhodanobacter sp. Lineage (GTDB taxonomy): Bacteria > Pseudomonadota > Gammaproteobacteria > Xanthomonadales > Rhodanobacteraceae > Rhodanobacter. Next base: position 35,864 of record CBIHNO010000013.1, on the reverse strand, counting down.
CGCGCGGCACTGGCGGCCTTGCGTACGGCGCCGGTGGTCGCCTTGTCCACCAGCTTGTCCATGGCGCGACGTACCGGTGACGCTTTCTTGCGCGGTGCTGCCTTGACCGCCGCCGCGGCTTCTTCGCCCTCGTCGGCTATCACCACGTCGCCACTGAACAAGGCGATCGCGGTACTGGCGACCTGCCCGGTGTCGTAATACGCATAGGCGCCGACGCCGAGCGCGCCGATCACCGGCAGCCAGCGCGACAGGCCTTCGCTCACCGTGCGCCGGGTCAGCTTCACGCCGATCTGTTTGGCCACGCGTTGGGCGACACCGTAGGACATCCGGCGGAACACCAGCCGGTCACCCAGCTGCACGACCAGATCGCGGAACGCTTGCGCGGCGGTATGCCGGAACAGGCACCACAGCATCTGTTCACGGCCCAGGCTGTGATTGCGGCCGTAGGTGGCGGCGATGTCGCTCACCATCTGGCCCTGGATCTTCCAGATCGCGATCAGCTCCGGCAACAGGGTCAGCCAGCCCAGCGGCCCCGGCGGCAGCGCCAGCGAACCGGCGGTGAGTGCGGCGCGCTGGGCCGCCCGATTGGCCAGGCGGCGCGCCTCGCTGGCGGGATCCTTGCTGCTGCCGACCTTGCTGTCGGGCACCTGGCTGACGAAATCGAGGATCGCCCGGGTGACCCGGTTGTGCTCGACCGGTGCGATGACGGCCGGAACTTGCTCGCTGTGCTTGGCCATGCGCTGCTCCATGGATCGCCGCCGTGACCCGGCGCGTGTCCCTGCAGTCTAGATGAGCCATGTGAAGCCGGACTCAATGGCTGGTGCAGGTGGGTCGGCAACAGGTTTCAGCCCCAGGCATGACTTCTGGCGGTAGTGGGTGAGGCGAGTGATTAGTAATGTTATAACATTACAAAATAACTCCCCGATTACCCTTTGCTGGAGCCCCTGATGAAGCCGACCCTGCTCGCCCTGAGCCTTGCCGCTGCGCTGGCCGCGACCGCCGTTCATGCCACCGATACGCCGGTGGCGACAGCCGCTGCCGCCACCGACACGGATGTTCCGGCGGATAACGGCACCGGCAACAATCAGCCCACGACCAAGGACCTGAGCGCGATCGACGTATCCGCCAAGCTGGATCAGGCGCGCAACGCGTTGTCGCCGGACACCGGCAGCAGCCAGTACGTGATCGACCAGAAGGCAATCGCGCAGCTGCCGCTGGGCGCGTCCACGCCGATGAACCAGGTACTGCTGCAGGCGCCCGGCGTGGTGCAGGATTCCTACGGTGGCCTGCACGTGCGCGGGGACCATGCGAACCTGCAATACCGCATCAATGGCGTGATCATTCCCGAATCGATCGGTGGCTTCGGGCAAAGTCTCGATGCGCGCATGATCGATAACGTGAAGCTGCTCGATGGCGCGCTGCCGGCCCAGTACGGCTTGCGCACGGCGGCCGTGGTCGACATCACCACCCGCAGCGGGCATGACCTCGGCAATGGCGGCAGCGTCGGCATCAGCAGCGGTTCGTACGGCACGCTCAATCCGAATGCGTCGATCTGGGGCAGCGACGATCGCTGGAGCTATTTCCTCACCGCCAATTATCTGGAAAGCGATGCCGGCATCGAGAACCCGACCGCCAGCAGGAAACCGATCCACGACCATACCAACCAGCTCAAGAGCTTCGGCGACATCAGCTACCTGATCAACGACGACACCCGCCTGAGCCTGCTGTTCGGCATGGCCAACAACCGCTTCCAGATTCCGAACAATCCGGGCCAGCAACCGCAGTTCGGTTACCTCGACACGGTCGACTTCAACTCCGCCAACCTGAACTCGAATCAACACGAGAACACCCGCTTCGGCGTGCTCGCGTTGCAGGGCAGTCTGGGCCAGACCGACTATCAGGTGTCGGTGGGTCAGCGTTACAGCAGCGTCGCCTACGTGCCCGACGAGATCGGTGAGCTGATGTTCAACGGTGTTGCCTCGAACGTCACCCGCGGCAATCGCGCCAGCACGCTGCAGGCGGATTTCTCCACGCAGCTGGGCGGCAGCCATACCTTGCGTTATGGCGTCTACGGCAGCTTCGAGCGCGCCGTCAGCGGCAACGATGCATGGGTGTTTCCGGCCGATGCCGATGGCAACCAGACCAGCACCACGCCGATCAACATCCTCGACAGCAGCCACCTCACGGCAAAGACCTGGTCGGCCTATGTGCAGGACGAGTGGAGCATCGGCGACAAGTGGACGCTGAACTACGGCCTGCGCGGCGACCAGTACCAGCTGGCGCGCACCGAGAGCCAGCTGAGCCCGCGTCTCGGTCTGGTCTGGCAGGCGACCGCCAGCACCACCATGCACGCCGGTTATTCGCGCTACTTCACGCCCCCGGCGACCGAGATGATTGCCAGCGCCAATATCGCCAAATTCGACGGCACCACCAATGCGGTGTCGGACATGGGCAACAACGCGCCACTGGCCGAACGCTCGGACTACTTCGATGCCGGCATCTCGCAGAATATCGGCTCGGCCTGGACGGTCGGCGTGGACGCCTATTACCGCAAGGTGCGGCGCCTGCAGGACGAGGGCCAGTTCGGCTCGGCGCTGGTCTACTCCACCTTCAACTACGCGCAGGGTCGCGTGAAAGGGCTGGAGTTTACCGCCAACTACGCGCAGGGTCCGTGGTCGGCCTACTTCAACGCGTCGATCGGCAAGGCCATCGGCGAGCGCATCATCACCAGCCAGTACAACTTCGCGCCGGAAGACCTGGCCTACGTCCAGACCCACTACATCTTCCTCGACCACGACCAGAAACTGACTTCGTCCGGCGGCATCAGCTATGCGCTGAACGACAGCACCAAGCTCGGTGCGAACTATCTGTTCGGGAGCGGCTTGCGCAAGGATGGCGCCGTGCCGAACGGCGCCTCGCTGCCGGCGTACTTCCAGCTGAACCTCAACGTGTCGCACGAGTTCACGTTCGATCAATTCGGCAAGCTGCACACCCAGCTGGCGCTGATCAACGCACTGGACCGCACCTACGAGTTGCGTGATGGCACCGGCATCGGTGTCGGTGCACCGCAGTTCGGTCCGCGCCGTGGCCTCTACCTGAACCTGCAGAAGGATTTCTGATGGGGACAAGGTCAGCTTTTGTGGGAGCGACTTCAGTCGCGATGGCTTTTGGGAGACACCAAGAGCATCGCGATTGAAGTCGCTCCCACACTGGCTTCGGGTCCCATCCGCTATGCTTGCCGCGCTTTTCACTACCGGCAAGTCCGATGCCTTCCCGCCTCCCCGAACCCGGCGCCGACGAACGCGCGCATTCCGATCACCTGCTGCAACTGCTGCGCGAGCAGATCGCCTCGCACGGGCCGCTGCCGTTTTCGCAGTACATGGAGCGCTGCCTGTATGCGCCGGGATTGGGTTACTACAGCGCGGGCAAGACCAAGTTCGGTGCGGCCGGCGATTTCGTCACCGCGCCGGAGCTGGGCGAGTTGTTCGCGCGCTGCGTGATCAATGCGGTGCAGCCGACATTGGCGATGCTTGGTGACGACGCGGATTTCCTGGAGCTGGGCGGTGGCAGCGGCGCGTTCGCCGAGGCGGCGCTCAAGGCGCTGGCTGCCGGTGGCACGCTACCACGGCAGTATTTGATCCTGGAGCCCAGCGCCGACCTGCGCGAGCGTCAGCGCGAACGGCTGCATGCGAATCTCCCGGCCGAGCTCAACGCCCGTGTGCAATGGCTGGATCGTCCGCCCGAGCAGGACTGGCGCGGCGTGCTGTTCGCCAACGAAGTGATTGACGCGTTGCCGGCTACGCGCTTCGCGATGCGCGAGGGCGAGGTCTACGAAGAATACGTGGCACTGGATGGCGATGGTCGCCTGATGCGCATCGATCGTCCGGCCGATGCGCTGGTAGCCGGCGCAGTGCGCCATGTCGAACGCGACCTCGGTGCCGACTTCGTTGATGGTTACCGCTCGGAAATCCTGCCGCAGCTGCCGTACTGGATCCAGGCGGTGGCTGGATCACTGACTGCCGGGCTGATGCTGTTCGTCGACTACGGTTATGTGCGCCGCGAGTTCTACCGGGCCGAGCGCGACGACGGCACCTTGATGGCGCATTACCGCCACCACGCGCACAACGATCCGCTGTACCTGCCGGGCCTGAACGATCTCACCGCCTCGGTCGATTTCACTGCACTGGCCGAGGCCGGCAACAGCGCCGGTTTCGGCGTAGCCGCGTACCTGCCGCAGGCGCAGTTCCTGATCGGTGCCGGCCTGCAGGACATCTTCGAAGGCGAGACGGCGAAGATCGCCGACGAGCACAGTCGCTACCGATTGGCCCAGCAGGTGAAGCGGCTGATGCTGCCCGACCAGATGGGCGAACGCTTCCAGGCGATGCTGCTGGCGCGAGGCCTCGAGGTGCTGCCGCTGCCTGCCGAATTGCTGGCGGCGGATCAGGGCGGTCGGCTTTAGCAAGCCTTTGCAATTGGCCCCGGCGCTGCCCGTGAGCAACACCGGAAGATGAATCAGTGTGCGGTTGGTGCGCTGCTGGCCGGTGCCGGCAATGCTGTCGAACCAGCCGGCGCCGGCGCCGAGGTGGCCGCCGCAGGCAACGGCTCCACCGTCGTGGAGTCGGCCGGTCGATGCGCCAGCCCGCCGCTGCGGAACAGCCCGCTGGCCACCTGGTAATAGGCGATCGCCTGATCAATCTGGCCCTCGTCCTGCGGCGTGATCGGGGTGGCATCGCCGGTGGCGTAGTCCGGTTTCATCTGCTCCAGCTTGCGCTGCGGCTCCAGCACGGTGAGCACGTCGTTGTGCAGGTAGCCGAGTTTCTCGTAGGTGGCCGGGAACGCACGCTCGCGGCCGGGCTCCAGCTGGAACAGGTCGTAGCCGAAGAAGCGCGAGCGGTAGCTGAAGTTGAGCAGGCCGAGCAGGGTCGGCGCGATGTCGACCTGGCCCATCAGTCGCTCCACACGCTGCGGCTTGATGAGAGCAGGCGCATAGATCCACAGCGGGATGTGATAACGGTTCACCGGTACGCTGGTCTTGCCGGCGCTGGAGGCGCAGTGATCGGCGGTGATCACGAACACGGTGTTGTCGAAATACGATTTCTCGCGCGCACGCTTGATGAAATCGCCGATCGCCCAGTCGGTATACGCCACCGCGCCCGGACGGGTCTGGTTGGCCTGGCTGACGCGTCCGGCCGGGAAGGTGTACGGCCGGTGATTGGAGGTGGTCATGATGTGCAGGAAGAACGGCTTGCCGGCGGCCTGCGCGTCGTCCATCTGCTTCAGCGCCAGCGTATACAGATCCTCGTCGGCCACGCCCCACACGTTCTCGCTGTGGATCGTGGCGCCCTTCGGGATGTCGCGTCGGTCCACCGTGCGGTAGCCGTTGTGGCTGAAGAAGTAGTTCATGTTGTCGAACTCGCCGTAGCCGCCGTAGACGAAGTCCGACTGGTAGCCGCGGTCGTTGAAGATGTCCGCCAGCGAGAACAGGTTCTCGTTGTTGTGCTCCTTCAGCAGCGAGTCGCCCGGCGTCGGCGGCACCGACAGCGACAGCGCTTCCAGCCCGCGCACGGTGCGCGTGCCGTTCGCGTAGAGGTTGTCGAAGAACAGGCTCTGGCTGACCAGCGAGTCGAGGTACGGCGTGATGTTTTCCTTGCTGCCGAACGTGCCCAGGTAGTCGCCGGACAGGCTCTCGACGCTGATCAGCACCACGTTGAGATGCTGCTCCGGGCCGACCCGGCGGATCGCGCGGGTGAGATCCTTCGGGTCATCACTGAGGTAGGTTGCATCCGGCGTCTTGAGCCCTTCGCGCACCAGCCGGAACGCCTGATCGTCCGGCAGCGTGCGGTAGAACTTCGCGTAGTCGAGGTGGCTGCTGCGGAACGCGTTGAAGAACTGGTAGATGCCGTTGCCGGCCAGCTCGTTGACGTAGTTGTTGTTGGTGCGATCCTTCATGCTGCCGTTGACCGTGGCCAGCGAGATCACGGTCAGCACCAGCCACAGCAGCGCGATCTTGCCGCGCTGCCAGAAGCGGCTGCCGTCGTCGCGCGCGCGCAGGCCGCGCCGGCCGATCGCGAACACCACCAGGGCGCCCACCACCAGCAAGGCCAGCCAGCGGCCGATCGGGTACGACTCGCGGATGTTGCCGATCACCTCGTTGGTGTAGACCAGATAGTCCACCGCGATGAAATTGAAGCGCACGCTGAACTCGTTCCAGAACACCAGTTCCGACGCCGCCACGAACAGCAGTCCGTACAGCAGCACCAGCGCCAGCCCGTACAGCGCCCACTGGCCGGTGCGCGAGACGTAGGCGAACCCCGGGATCGGCAGCGCCAGCAGGAAAAGCACCACCAGCGGCCAGGTCATGCCGATGTGCGCGCGGTACAGCGCATACAGCACGCCCAGGCACAACGCATACACCAGCACCAGCACCAGCACCCATAGCAGCCATTGGCCCAGCCCGGAGACGGTGGCGCGCCGCGTCGGCACCAGCCACAGGAACAGCACCAGTGGCCAGGCCACGTAGATGTAGGTGATCAGGTCGTAGCCGAAACCCACGCCGAACGCGTACAGCAGGTTCAGTGGCGTGTGCGCCACTTCGTTGCCGGACATGATCAACAGCACCACCCGGGTGACGAACGAGATCGCCACGAAGGTGATCGCCAGCCACCACAGGGGGCGAAAACGCTGACGCAGCGGGGAAGTCGGGGTGAATGCGCTCGACACGGGCAACTCCAGCGAAAAGACATGAATTCAGCGGACGCCCGCTGCGGGCGCCAGATATCCGGGCTTTATACCGCGGATCAGCTTCGCGAATGGTTAGTTTTCAACACGGCGATGGTGCGGGTTCGTGCCGTTTCCATGGCCGCGCCGATCGCAGGGCCGGTCAGACCCTCGGCGACAAAGGCCGCCGCATCGACTGCCGCTGCTGCCGCGCGCGCGGCGCGCAGGTAGGTTGCTTGCGGGTAAGCGTCGTGCTCGTGGCCGAGCCGGCCACGCTTGTCCGCTTCGCAGGCGGCCAAGAACGCATCCAGCCGTGCAGGGCGCCGCAACGCATCGAGCGAACTCAACAGCTTCAGTACGGTGGCCGGTTTCAGCTCGAACGCGCGATGCGCATTCAGATGCTCGCGGCAGACCAGTTCGGCCAGTGCGGCGTGCTCGGTCGGCACCTTTAAGCGTGCGGTCAGCGCATGCAGCGGCGCCACGCCGCGATGCTCGTGGTCGATATGCCGCGGCAGTTCGTCGGCCGGCGTCAGTGCCTTGCCGAGATCGTGCGTGAGCGCGCAGAAGCCGACCAGGTCGTCACCCGGCGCAATCCGTGCCGCCGCATCCAGCACCATTTCCAGATGCACGCCGGTATCGATCTCCGGATGGAACTCGGCACGCTGCGGTACGCCGTACAACGCATCGATCTCCGGAAACAGCACACCCAGTGCGCCGCATTCGCGCAGTACGCGCAGGAATGCCGACGGCTGCGGCTCGCCCAGCGCCTTGCGCGTTTCCGCCCACACGCGCTCGGCTACCAGATGATCGACTTCGCCATCGCGCACCATTTGCCGCATCAGTGCCATCGTCTCGTCGGCCACGGTGAAACCGAGCGGCGCGAAGCGCGCGGCGAAGCGCGCCACCCGCAGCACGCGCACCGGATCCTCGACGAACGCCGGGGACACATGCCGCAACACGCGCGCCTCGATATCGCGCACGCCGTGGTAGGGGTCGGTCAACGCGCCGTGCTCGTCCTGCGCGATCGCGTTGATGGTGAGGTCGCGCCGCGCCAGATCCTGCTCCAGCGTCACCGTCGCATCGGCCTGGAACACGAAGCCGTGATAGCCGCGGCCGGTCTTGCGCTCGGTGCGCGCCAGCGCATATTCCTCGCCGGTCTTCGGATGCAGGAACACCGGGAAATCCTTGCCCACCGGCTTGTAGCCCAGCGCCAGCAACTCCTCCGGCAGCGCGCCGACCACCACATGATCGCAGTCGACCACCGGCCGCCCCAGCAAGTTGTCACGGACCGCGCCGCCGACCAGATAGATGTGCATGGAAGGGATTCTGCCATGCGCCATGCCAGCTGATGCCATGAGCCGGTATTGCCACTGGGCATCGAGACGGCTGCACCGGGTGATCGCCACACGCTTTATGCCACCGTGGCGCTCACGTAAGCTTGTGACACAGGATTGGGGAATCTCATCATGGTGGTAAAGCTGGTTCATCGGCTGATGCAGGATCGTGCCGCCGGTTTGCCGCCGGCGGCGGCGCAGCGGCTGGACGAAGCGGCCACGGCGCTGACGCGCAGCGAACTGAATGCCGCCGAGGCGAGTCTGCTCGAGGTGCTGGCGCAGGTGCCGGATTGTGTGGAGGCGCAGCGTTTGCGGGGCCTGGTGATGCATTTGCGCGGCGACTATGCGCAGGCCGTGCTGCTGCTGCGACAGGCACTGGCGCTGAGTCCGGAGCACGCGCTGATCCACATGAACCTGGGCATTTCGCTGCACGCGGACGGCGAGCCCGACGCGGCGCTGGCGTCTCTGCAGCGGGCCTGCAAGCTGGCCGCCGATTTCGCGCCGGCCTGGTTCAATCTGGGCCGGGTGTTGAGCATGCAGGGTCGCCCGGTCGGTGCGGTGACCGCCCTGCACCGCGCGCTGGACATCGATCCGGAGCATATGGCGGCGCGGGTCACGTTGGCGGAGGCACAGACCCGGCTCGGTGCGCTGGATCTGGCCGGCGCGAATTACCGTGAGGTGTTGCAGCGCCAGCCTGATCATGCGGACGCATGGATCGGCTTGTCCGACCTGCCGGCAGTGCGTTTCGACAAGGCCGATGTCGCCCGGTTGCAGCTGGCCTTGCAGATGCCGCAGACGCCGCAGGCGCGAGTGTCGCTGAGCTTCGCCCTGTCACGGGCGCTGGAGGACCAGGCCGACTACCACGCAGCCTTCCGCGCGCTGTACAAGGCCAATGCACTGAAGCGCCGCCTGGTGAACTGGAATGCCGCTGCCTCGAGGGCACAGGTCAGCGCGATGTTCGAGGTGTTCGCCGAGCCGCAGCCCGAGGGGCCGGATGTCGCGCTGGGCGAGCAGGTGGTCTTCCTCGTGTCGCTGCCGCAATCCGGCGTCGAGGTGACGACGCAGATCCTCGCCGCCCATCCGCAGGTCGGCATTGCCGATGCGTCGCCCGACCTGCAGCAGGTCATCCACGCCGAGTCCACGCGCCGCAGGCAACCGTTCCCGCAGTGGGCGCGTGCAACCGACGCCGCGGACTGGGCGCGGCTGGGGCAGGACTATCTCGCGCGCACGGCGCCAGCGCGTGTTGGCAAGCCACGCTTCGTCGATGCCAATCCGATCAACTGGCGGCTGGCGGGTGCGGCGCTGGCGATGTTGCCTGGGGCGCGCGTGGTGAACAGCCGCGGCGATGCGCTGGAAACCTGCTTTGCCTGCTACCGCCAGCTGTTCGCCAGCGGCCACGGGTTCAGTTACGACCTCGACCACATGACCAGCTACTGGCGCGACTACGACCGGCTCTGCGGACACTGGCAACGGCTGTTCCCGCAACGCTTTCTCGAACATGCCCACGCGTCGATGCAGGCCGATCCCGAAGCCCAGGTCCGACGGCTACTGGCATTCTGCGGCCTTGACTACGATCCCGCCTGCCTGGTGGTTCATCGCGAACAGCCCATCTCGCACAATGCGCCGTATGCCGGCGAGCTGAAGCGATTGCGGGTGTTGTTGGGTACTGCCTGATCGGGGGAGCCGTTGCTCAGCGCCGCAGCGAACGCGCCGCAGCCAGCCGCCGCTGTCGCGGTGGTTCGTTGAGCAGCACCGGCAACCACGCGGAGAACGGTTGCGGCACGATGCCGAGCGCGGCGTAGCCGTCGGTCTTGCCAACCGAGTCGGTGCGCAGCGAGCGGAAGTTGTCGAGCGAGAAGGGTTTGCCGGGCAGCAATTCGGCGAACTGCGCCTGCAGCCGACCCAGGCTGTCGGGTAGCGCGATGATCGGCGTGCGCAGGCCGGCGGCGGCGCGGATCTTCCGCACGATCTCGCCCAGCGTGAGCACCTCCGGGCCGTACAGTTCGAAGCTGCGCCGCTGGCCGAGCTTGTCGCTGCCGACGCAGCGCGCGATCGCTTCGGCGACGTCGCCGACGAAGGTGGGCGCCATCCGCGCTTGCGCACGCGCCAGTGGCAATACCGGCATGCGTCGCAGCAGGGCGGCGAAGCGGCTGACCAGGCCGTCACCCGCACCGAAGATCACGCTCGGCTGGTAGATCGTCCAGTCGAGTGCAGAGGCCTTGACCAGCGCTTCCGCTTCGCCGCGCGTCTTCAGATAGTGCGACAGGCCCTGGCCGGCTTTCAGCGAACTCATCTGGTGCAGGCGGGAGACGCCGCTGGCGTGACAGGCCGCGATCAGGCGACGGGTCAGTTCCACGTGGGCGCGCTGGAACGTATGCCGGCCGCGTGGGTTGAGGATGCCGACCAGATTGATCACCGCATCGGCACCGGCGAGGTGTCGACAGAGCGCATCGTCGTCGTAGACGCTGGCGCTGCGCACGCTCACGCCGGGCAGCACACCGAGTTCGCGATGCTGCTCGCGATTGCGCGAGAGCAGCACGATGCGATGGCCGTCGGCGATCAGGCGCGGCACCAGATGACTGCCGACGAAACCGGTACCGCCGAGGATGACGAGTTGCTGTGCGGCCATGCGGATGGATCCTGTGTGAAGCGGTGTCACGGTGGCGCGTTGGCTGCGCTGGATGGCACCGCCGGTGCACTGACAGGCTCGACGGCCGAGCAGCTGATCGGGCGACGCACGGTCGACGCGTTTGGCAGTCCATACGGCTGGCCGATCGCGCTCAGGCGCGTGGTCAGCGGCACGGCGGTGCCATGCAGGCGCCAGTCGTAGATCACGCTGAACGCCATCACCCGCGCCACGTACTCGCGGGTTTCCTTGAACGGAATGGTCGCCACGAACAGGTCCGGCGTCAGTGTGCCGCGTGCGGCCAGCCATTGGTCGACCCGGTTCGGGCCGGCGTTGTAGGCGGCGCTGGCCAGCCACGGCGAGCCGTTGAAGCGTTCGGCCATCTGCGCCAGATAGCGGGTGCCCAGCACGATGTTGGTGGCCGGGTCATATAGCGTGTCGCCACCGCCCCAGTTCAGCCCGTTGCGTTTGGCCACCAGCGCGGCGGTGCCGGGCAGCAGCTGCATCAGCCCGCGGGCGTCGGCGCCGGAGCGGGCATCGCTCATCCACGCGCTTTCGGCGCGCAGGATGCCGTAGGCCCAGACCGGCTCGATGCCGGCCTGTTCGGCCTGTGGCACCACGCCGTCCTGGCTGGCCAGCGGGAAGCGCAGGTTGTACAGCCGCAGCGCGTCGCCGCTGCTGAGGGTGAACACCGCGCGGTCGTACCAGCCGCGCCGGTTGGCCAGATCGGAGGCGGCCTGCAAGGTGGCCTGATCGGCGTCCTGCAAGGCGCGTGTCCATTCGCGTCGGGCCAGCTTGGGCAGGTCGACCGCGTACAGCTCGAACGCACGCAGCAGGCCGGGGTTGGCCAGCAGGGCCTGTTCGCGCTGCGGGTCGGTGGCGACGGTCAGCGGGCAGATCGCATACGGCAGGTCGAGCTTGTCGGCGGCGAGAAAGCCGAAGAAGGTGGACTTGCCGGCCTGTGCGCTGAACTGCTGCTGCGCTTCGTTTTTTCGACCCAGCGCGACCAGCGCGCGGGCGTGGAAATATTGCCACTCGCCGTCCTGCTGCTGGCTGACGGGCATCGCGTCGATGGCCGCCAGCACCGCGCTCCAGTTCTGCTGCGCCAGCGCCACTCGCACGCGCCATTCGCGACTCGCGTCGGTCTGCATGGCGGCGGGCAATGCGATCAGCCGGGCCAGCGCGCCGTCGTCGAAATCGGTGGCATGGAACAGCGCCAGCGCATACAGGATCTGGCCGCGCTGCTGCTCGCTGAAGCTGAAGTGCGTTTGCAGCTGCTGCCATGCGGTGTCGGCGCTGGCAGACTGGCGGCGGGCCAGCCGGGTCAGTGCCAGAGTGGCGGCCTGCCGGTTGCGCAAGGTATCGGGCCAGTCGGCCGCCGTCGTCAACGCGCCGGCCGGATCGCGCAGCGCCAAGGCGAGTCGTTGCGCCGTGGCGCGATCGTCCGCCGACAGCCAGCTGGCCAGGCTGGCGATAGTGCCGGGCTGGCCAGCGTCGGCGGCGCGGTCGATGCGCGTCCACAGCCGCGCACTGGTCAGCAAGCCCTGGTCGTGCGCGGCATTGAGCACCGGGTCGCAGGCGTCGGGCAGATTCGGCTTGGCCCACAGTGTGGCCACGTCCTTGTCGAAATCCAGCGTACTGCCGCTGGCCAGTCGCGCCTGCAATGCATCGCAGCTGAGCGTGTCGCCGAGGCCGGGCTGATACAGTGCGAGGAAGTTGTTCCAGTCCTGTCGCCGTGCCAGCTCCAGCAGGAACGCACGACGCAGGTCGGCGGCGGGAATCCAGTCCGGATACTGCGTGAGGTACGCCTCCACGGTGGCGCGGTCGATCTGCTGGATGTCGTGCTCCAGCGCGGCCTCCTGCAGATACGGATACAGCGGATAGTCGCGCAGACCGGCGGCCAGACTCTGCCAGCCGTCGCCACCTTGCTGGGCGGCCGCATACGCCTGCTTGAAGGCGGCGCGCTGGCTGGCATCGGGCTCGGCGGCCTGCACGACCGTGGCGGCCAGCAACCAGCTGGTGGCCAGCAACAGCCAGCTTAACGAGATGCGCCGAGGTGGGGCGACAACAAACATGGGAACTCCTGCGGTCGATCTGGCTGCAGTGTAGTCGATGGTCCGGATCAGCTTGTCGCGAATCGGTGAGGGCACGCCTGTTAAGCTGGCACGCTTCATCATCAGCATCTCCGGGATCGGCATGTCGTCAACGCCTTCGCCAGTTTTTCGTCGAGCCGGACTGGCGTGGCTGATCCTGGTGGCGCTGGCGCTGATCGGTGCGTACTGGTGGTGGGCGATCGGTCGGCCGGTGGCGTTACCGGATGCACCCTCGGCGCGGATCGCCTGCGTATCGTACGCGCCGTTCCGCAACGCCGGCGAAACGCCGCTGGATGCGCAGGCCTTCATCAGCCCCGAGCGCATCGACGAGGATCTGCGTGCGCTGTCGCAGCGCTTCGATTGCGTGCGCACCTACTCGCAGGGACAGGGCCTGAGCGCGGTACCGCAGATCGCCGGACGCTACGGCATGAAGGTGCTGCTGGGCATCTGGCTGGGCAGTGACAAGAAAGCGAACGCGCAGCAGGTCGAGTTGGGCATCGATGCCGCGCGCAAGTATCCGCAGGTGCTGCGTGGCGTGATCGTCGGCAACGAGGTGCTGTTGCGCGGCGATCTGTCACCGGCGCAACTGGCCGGCTATCTGCATGAAGTGCGTACTGCAGTCAGCGTGCCGGTGACCTATGCCGACGTGTGGGAGTTCTGGCTGCGCCACCCCGAACTGGCCGGTTCGGTCGACTACCTCACCATCCACATCCTGCCGTACTGGGAGGACACGCCAGTGTCGCCGGAACGCGCGGTGCAACATGTGGCGACGGTGTACGCGAAGGTGCAGCAGGCGTTCCCCGGTCGGCGCGTGATGATCGGCGAAACCGGCTGGCCCAGCGCCGGGCGGCCGCGCCAGGCGGCCAGTGCCAGTGTGGTCAACGAGGCGCGCTACCTGCGCGAATTCCTGGTCTATGCGGCCACGGTGCAGATGCCGTACAACGTGATCGAGGCCTTCGACCAGCCGTGGAAGCGCGCGCAGGAAGGTACCGCCGGCGGCTACTGGGGCATCTTCGATGCGCAGGCGCGGCCGAAGTTTGCGATGCGGGGCCCGGTGACCGAAGAGCCGCGCTGGTGGGCTGGTTGGCTCGCAGGCGTGGCCGGCGCGTGGCTGTTCGCGCTGGTCGGCGCATGGCAGCGGCGCTGGAGTGGCTGGCGCGGTTGGCTGGCCTTGAAGCTGGGCGGATTTGCCAGTGGCTGTGCGCTGGCGTGGCAGTTTCGCCAGATGCTGTTCGCCTGTCGCGACGCGTGGGAATGGACGGAGTCGCTGATCGCCTGCGCGCTGGCCCTGCTCAGTGCGCTGTGGCTGGCGCGCTGGATCGCGGCGCGGATGGCCCGCATCGTCCCGCCTTCGTTGCCGCATTGGCTGCGGCCCGCGTGGCTGTTCGCGCTGGCGTTCTATGAGTTGTTGCTGGTGTTCGACGGGCGCTATCGGGATTTTCCGCTGGGACTGTTCCTGCTGCCCTGCGCCGGTTTTGCGCTGATCGGCTGGCTATCCGATCGACGCGAGGTGGCGATGCCGATGCTGGAGGAGCGTTTCCTCGCGGCATGGCTGCCGCTGCTGGCGGCGATCGTGCTGGTGCAGGAAGGCGGCCTCACGCCGGCAGCATGGTTATGGCTGGGATTGAATCTGCTGCTGGCGTTGCCGGTGCTGTTCGATTGGCGCAGCGCGCGCCTGCAGTCGCAGCAGACGTAGGCAACCGAGCAGCAGCACCAGCGCGCCAGCCTCGAAGCAGTACAGCTCCAGCGCGAACACCCCCAGTGCGGCGGCCAGCCAGGCCAGCCACGGTCGTTGTCGCAGCAGCGCCAGCACGGCGGCGATCAGCGCCACGACACCGTAGACGTTATGCAGGAAACCCAGCACCAGCCACTGACGTCCGCCGCACCATGAGGGCGCGTGGCGGGTGCCGCACAGCTGTCCGATCGCACTGGATTCGATCAGGCCGTAACGCAGCCATGCCGTACCCAGAGCCACGAGCAACAGCAGCACCCATGGCAGTGACTGTCGCCACCACGTCCACTTCACCGGCGCCGGCCTCGTGAGGCGTTGCCGCCGACATGCGCCGGCAGACGGATTTCCGCCGCCAGCGGCAGATGATCGGAGAATGCCTGGGGTAGCGCCCAGGTCTTGTCCAGATGGATCGCGGAAGTGGTCAGGATGTGATCCAGGGCGCGACGCGGCTTCCAGCTGGGGAAGGTCGGGGTCGACTGCGCCGGCGGCTGCAGATTGCATTTGGCGAACAGGTGAGCCATCTCGATGCTGTGCGGCTCCGTATTCAGGTCGCCCATCAGCACCGCGTGGGGGAAGTCATGCAGCAACTCGGCAATGAAGCCGAGCTGGCGCGCACGCGCCGGTGCGCTCAACGACAGGTGCGCGATCATCACCGCCAGTGCGTTGTCGCCTTCGCCGAACTGCGCCAGCAAGGCACCCCGGCCGGGGATCCGGCTCGGCAATGGATAGTCCAGCACCGAGTGTGGCTCCAGTCGACTGATCAACCCGTTCGCCGAATGCGCCAACTTGGCCATCGCCCGATTCGGCTGATGACTCCAGTACGGCATGCCGGCGGTTTCGGCGAGGTAGCGGGTCTGGTTGAGGAAGCCCGACCGCAGGCTGCCGGCATCGGCCTCCTGCAGGCCGATCACGTCGAATTGCGGCAGTACCTCGGCCAGTCGGTCGAGGTTGTCCATCTTGTTGCGCCCCGGCAGCATTGCCGTGAAGCTGCGGGTGACGTACTCGCTGTATCGCTGCACGCTGGCGCCGGCCAGGATGTTGCAGCTCAGCAGGCGCAGACGGCGCTCGGCAGGGGCGGCTTGGAGAATCGCAGCGCGGGTCATCGCAACACACTACACGGGGAAGGGGATGCCCACGCTCACAGGGTGCGCCGGGCAAGAGCAGCGAAGCATGATCCACCGCATGTGAACGAGATGCCAGCCGCGCCGCGGCAGGTTTCGCGGCGCAGACGGCCTATTTGCCGCCCAGTTCGCGTTTGACCAGCCACAGCGTCACCGCAACCATCTCGTCATACGAATGGACGGCAGCCACGCGATACTTGCCGTTGACCACGATGGTCGGCGTGCCATCCACCTGCCACTTCTGGATCAGTGCCAGGTCGCTCTTCAGTTTCGCGGTCGCTTCGGCGGACGTGGCGATGCGCATGAACGCAGCCCGGTCGACGCCCTCGCGCGCGTAGAAGTCGGCCAGCTCGTCCATCGAATTGATCGGATAGTTCTGGCCGAATTTGGCGGCGAATAGCTGCAGGTGGGTACGGTCGACCACGCCCAGCTGATCCGCTGCGTAGTAGGCGCGTGCGTACGGCAGCCACTCGGCGCTGAACGGCGCTGGCATCAGCTTGAACTGTGCCCCTGCCGGCAGCTGCTTGCGCAGTTTCTCGGCAGTCGGCGCGAACTGCGCACAGTGAATGCAGCCGTACGAAAACACCTCGACCACTTCCACCTTGCCGGCTGCGCTGTAACGCTGCTGCGGAGCAGGCAGGGTCACGTACTCGTTGCCCTCGGTGTACGGCGCCGTGGCACTGGGCTGCGCGGTGCAGGCGCTGGCCAGCAGCAGGCCGCCGATCAGAATGAGTAAGTGCAGACGGGCAAATCGCTTGAGCATGAGGTTTTCTCTTCGCAGGACGGCCATCGGCCGCCGGGGAGTCGGCATCGATCGAGCCGGCTTACTTGCCGGCCGCTTCCTTGGCCACCAGCCACTGGGTCAGTTCGATCGACTGCGCGTAGCCGCCGGCGGAAGTTGCCGTGAAGCGGTACTTGCCGTCGATGATCATGGTCGGGGTGCTGTCCACGCCGTAGGCCTTCATCAGCTCGTCGGCGCGCTTCATCTGGGTATTGATCGAGAACGAGTTGGCGATGCCGACGAACTCTTTCGGGTCGACACCGTACTTGGCGTAGAACTTCGCAATGTCGTCGATCGTCGGCCATGCGTCCTTCGGCTTGGGCTTGCCGGCGTTGAGGTCGTAGGTGGACAGTTCGCCGGTTTTCCAGGCGGCGTCGAACATCGCGTCGTGGGTCTTGTCGACCACGCCGAGCGCCTGTGCCGCGTAGAACGCGCGCTGGAACACCGGCCAGTTCTCGTCCGGACGGAACGAGGCGGCCAGATAGTTCATCACCGCATTCGGTGGCAGACTCTTGGCGATCTGGTCGGCGGTGGAATGGAAGCCGTTGCAGGCCGGGCAGGCATACGAGAACACCTCGGTCACCTCGATCTTGCCCGGATGGCTGGTCGGTTGCGCCGGATCGATCACGAAGTAGTTCTTGCCCTCGACCCATTTGCCATTGTCGACGAACGGCGCGGCCGCTGCGGGAGGCGTGGTTTCGGCCGCTGCGGCGGTGCCGGCGGCAGCCGGCGCCGCACTGCTGGTGGTTGCCGGTGCAGCGGTTGTCGTGGCACTGGCCGGCGCCGTGCTGCCAACGGTGGCTGGCGTGGTTGCGGCGCTGCTGCTGGCCGTCGGTGCCGTCGGCTGGGCGCTGCCGGTATCGCTGTCATGGCTGCAGGCGGCAAGCGCGAGCAGGGCGGCACACAGGAACGGCAAACGCTTCAACATGGCAAACCTCGGAAAGATGGGGCCCGAATCCAGTGGGCTGAAACCAACAGCGCCGACACTTGGGTCGGCGCTTAGTCGATCAGGGCGTGGCGGCCGGCTGGGTATCGGCGCTGTGCAGGCCCTCAACGTAGCTGGACAGAGCAGAGATGTCGTCGGCGTCGAGCTTCTTCGCGATCGCCGGCATGATCTGCGATTGCGCATCGTCGCCCCAGGTGGTGCCGTCGTGCCAGGCCTTCAGCGTGGCCTGGATGTACTGCGCGTGCTGACTGGTCAGCTGCGGGTACATCGCGCCCGGATTGCCGCGGCCGTCGATGCTGTGGCAGGCCATGCAGGCCGGAATGCCACGCGTGCTGTCGCCCTGGCGGAACAGCGTCTCGCCCTTTTCCACCAGCGCCTGATCGGCTACGCCCGGCAGCGCGGTTTTGCTGGCGAAGTAGGCACCGACATCGTGCATGTCCTGGGTGGACAGCGGCGTGGCCATGCCCAGCATGATCGGGTTCTGCCGCTTGCCGGCCTTGAAGTCGGTCAGCTGGCGCACGATGTACTGCTCGCTCTGGCCGGCCAGCTTCGGGTATTGCGCATCGCTGGAGTTGCCGTCCATGCCATGGCAGGCGCCGCAGACGGCGGCCTTGGCCTGGCCGGCGGTGGCGTCGCCCGGCTTGACGACGGCTTCGGCGACCGGCGCGACCGCCGTGGCGGGGGCTGTGCTGGCCGGCGTTGCCGCGGTGGCGGCAGCGGCTGGCGCAGCAGTTTTCGGCTGGGCGTCTTGTGCCGTTACCACACTGGCAGACAGGACAAACACCAGGGCAATGGCGGACCCAAGAACAGCGGGCCGAAAACCAGCGGGGCGAAAACTCATACACTTGACTCCCGAGAGACTTGCAAACACTGCCAGTGATTGCGGCCATGCGGCCTGCAACAGGCAGAAACCGCAGAATTATCCCTGTGCCACCATAGCTTGGTCAAACCATTCCCATGTCGAATCCCCTGCAAGGCGCGCAGTTTGTGCTCGCCGCCCATCGCATCAGCCAGCTTCCCGCCGATCAGGGCGCCGAAGTGGCGTTTGCCGGCCGCTCCAATGCCGGCAAGTCCAGCGCGCTGAATGCGTTGACCAATCACAAGGGGCTGGCGCGCACTTCCAAGACGCCGGGCCGCACCCAGCAGATGGTCGCTTTCAGCCTGCCGCCGCCGCCCCAGGTCGATGGCCAGCCCCCGGCGGATGTGCGCCTGATCGACTTGCCGGGCTACGGCTACGCCAAGGTGCCGCTGGAAATGCGCGAGCACTGGAAGCAGGAGATCGACGCCTACCTGCATCAGCGCCGCAGCCTGCGCGGGCTGGTGCTGATCGTCGATATCCGCCATCCGCTGAAGGAGTTCGACCGGCTGATGCTGGAGTTCTGCTTCGCCACCCAGCTGCCCTGTCATCTGCTGCTGACCAAGGCCGACAAGCTCTCGCGCGGCCAGGCCACGCAGGCGCTGGCCACCTTGCGCAAGCAATTCGCCGCCGAAGGCCTGCACGCCACGGCGCAGATCTTTTCTTCCTCCGCCGGTACCGGCGTGGAAGAAGCGCGGGAGGCGGTGATGACCTTGTTGCGGCAGCCGCGCGACGGCGCGCATCAGGGCCACGAGCGCTGAGAGATCTGTCGGGTGGTTTGGCCACCAGTGCAGTGCTGCAGCTTGTCTGGGGCCTGATCGATCCGGGCTGCAGAGAGACGTTTTGACCTGTTGCCCACGAACGGCCTGTTGGCCCGCGCGGTCCTGCTCGCGTGGTTGATGTCATTCGCGGTTTTGGAGAAAGCGCCAGGAGCTCTGAAACGTCAACTGACCGGCTCACCCGCAGAGCCATGTGAGAACTTGTTGTCTGGCCGCTACCCCTGATTTCGGCGACAGCCAGGACCGCGTTGCTGTCCACATGGGGCGCTGTCCCTCGCAACATGTCCGTCGGTGGCGCAAGCGCGCGACGGTGAGCGGGCGATTATTGAAGAGGATCCGGCTCTTTGCTGCGCAGCCTTGGAGCCGCACGTTCCCGCCAGTCAAGATCGCAAAAAGTTACGTTGGTCAAAAGCGCCGGTCAAGTGTAGGGTAATGCGGTGGGTAATGTGATGCGCATCACATCGTGAAGTGCGTCTGCTGATTGACGAGCGCGCCTTGATCTGCTCGCGTCAAAGGACAGGGGCTGTCGAAAACACCGCCGTGTTTCGTATAACGAAGGGTGCCGATACCTCCGTCTGAATGCATGCGCGCTGTCGACAGAGTTCGCCCAACGGGGGGAGGGTGGAATGAAGCAGTTGCTTATCTACGAGCAGCCCATGCCGATCAACCGGCAGCAGCATCGGCATGTGCGCATCAAGCCTACGCTGGATGACTTCGGTTTTGCCCGGACATTGAATTCGGTGCCTCTGACTACCGTCGAATTCGCCGAGGCGGCGCGGGACTATCCCATCGTTTTCACTGGCAGTGCCGACGTCGGTGGCATGCCGGCCGCTTTGCTGGGTCTGTCGCAAGACAACAACCTTTTTGTCGAGACTGACGGCCGTTGGGCGAAGGAGAAATATATTCCCGCGTTCTTTCGCCGCTATCCGTTCGTGGTGGCTAACCAGGACGCCTCGCCTGAAAACTTCACGGTGTGTGTCGACCAACCTTTTGTCTGCGAGGGCGAGGGCGGCGTCAAGTTGTTCGAGGACTCCGGGGAGGACGCACCGGTACTCACGCGCACCCTCTCGTTTCTCGCTGATTATCAGGGTGCCGTGCAGCGAACGCGAGAATTCATGCAGCAATTGCATGCCAGCAAACTACTGGTTCCGCGCGAGCTCAAGGTTGTGCGTGCGGGTAGTGAGCCGCACACACTGAGCGGTTTCAGCGTGGTTGATGAAACGCGAATGCAGAAGCTCAGTGCCCGCGCGCTGGACAAGCTCTCCAAAGCCGGGGTGCTTGGTTTCATCTATGTGCATCTGATGTCGCTGAGCAACATCCAGCGGTTATCGGCACGCCTGGATGCACGCGGGCCTGCGCCGCCCCAGTAACAAAACGTCCCAGTGACGATCAGCCACGCGCCACGAGCATGGTGCGAGGTCTGCAGCTGCCAACTTGTGTTGTCCGGTTCGTTTTGAGGAAATGCCCATGAAGACCACGCTCGCCACGCGTTCGCACCCATCCTTTGCCCAGGCAGCCATGGCGACAATGCCAATGAGAGGCCTGGTCACCGCGATCTGCGGCGTCCTCGGCCTCGGTATGGCGTCCTCTGCATCAGCAGCTTCCCAGATCATCAAGGATGGCAAGACCGCGACAACGGTAGCCATGACCGGCAGCTCCGGCGCGCAAGTCTTCGACGTCAACACGACGACGGTCAGCACCGATCACAAAACCGCCTTCAATTCGTTCTCCAACTTCGATGTCGTCCAGGGAGATACCGTCAATCTTCACTTGCCGGGAGCGTCGACGAACCTGGTCAACCTGGTGTGGAACGCATCGACGATCAACGGCACCGTCAACAGCTATCTCAACGGCAAGACCACTCCGGGCGGTGCTGTCTATTTTGCCGATCCCTACGGCATCGTCGTCGGCAGCTCGGGAACATTGAACGTGGGTGCGCTGTCGATGAGCGCGCCCACGATGACATTCATGAATTCGCTGCTTGGCAGCAGTGGAAACGTGGATCCGAGCAGTGCCGGATTCGCGACCTTGATGCAGGGACAGGAACCGCTGGCCGAATCGGCGGGTACCTGCCTGATCTGCGTTGCCGGTACCGTAAATGCCAACAACGCCGTACGCATTCGCGCGACCGCGATCGATGTCAGCGGCACCATCTTTGTCAACGGAACCGGTACAGACACGCTGGCCACCGCGGTGAACGCTGGTGGTTCGGCCCCCGCAACCCTGGTCACCGACGGCAACACAATCCGGCTTGATGCCGAAGACAACAGCAGCGCGGGTATTGGTGACGCGGCTGCCACCAGCGCGATCACGGTCGATGCCGGAGCCAGTCTGCAAACCGCGGCCGTCACGCAGCCTAAGGCATCGACGGCGAGCGCGACTAGCTGGGGTGACATCGCGATAACGGCGGGCGCCACGTCAAAGTCCGCATACACCGATCCGACCAAGACCGAAGCACTCAAAAGCGCGGGCGATCTGTTGCTCGACCAGAACGACTTCGTGAAGAACGGCATCAATGCGGCAATTACCGATGCGAACCTCGCGGCCAGCGACAAGCTGGGTCAGCTGGCCTACGTGCGTTCATTCTCGACGGCCAACGTGGCGATCGGCGGTGCCATCCATGCCAGCGGCAACGTGTTGCTGCAGTCGTCCACGCAGACCACCGCAACCACCGATGCCACCTCCACCGGCGCGGACGGATCGCTGCCTTTAATGATCACCGGCATGTACGGCGCCGTCTTCAGCAAGGCGTCTACCAGCATCGCCAGCGGCGCGAGCGTGATCAGCGGCGGCCAGCTCAGCGTGCAGTCCAGCACGGACAACACTTTGAGCGTCGCTGCCAACACCGTGGCGGATGGTTCCGGCAATTTCGCGGCAACCACGGTGGCCTGGTCGCAAGCTGCTGTTGACGCCGAGAGCAGCATCAATGGCACCGTGTCGGCCGGTTCACTGGACATTGGAGCGCACAACAGCAACAGCTTCAGCACCACGGCCAGTGCGATGGCGAGCAGCAGCACGGGCTCGGTGGGTCTGGCCGGTGCGATCAGCCTGCAGACCGTCAAGGCGAACACGGCGCTGGACAGCAACCCCACCCTGACCAGTGGTTCCGGCAACAACGGCAATATCACGGTCGCGGCCGAAAGCGACACCACGAAAAACAGCACGTCGGCCAGTACCGGTACCAGCTCGGCCGATGAGTCCAAGGCGGTACAGGGCGACAGCGCGGGCGACATGTCAGCCACGATGGCCGGCAAAACCAGCACCGATTCGAAAGGCGGCTCGTCGTTTGCCGGCAATCTGCCGTTCAAGCTCGGCGCAGCAGTGGCGTGGACCGACAGTGACAATGCCGTCACGGCAACCGTCGGCAATGGCGTGACCATCAACACCGCGGGCAACCTGGCGGTACAGGCGATTGTCAGTGACGCCGGCATCCACAACGCGGCGACGAGCGACACCGCCTCGCAGGCAAGTTCGAGTGCGGAAGGCAGCGCTTCGGGCAGCACGGGCGGCACCGGTTCTGGCAGCGGCAGTACCAGCGTCAACGTGGCTGCGGCGGTCAGTTACGGCAATTACCAGCATGAGGCCGATGCCGAAATCGGCACGGCCGCCAACATCACGGCCAGCAACATCGGTATCGGTTCGCAAGTGATCGTGCCGTTCGACTGGACGTTCGGTTTGCCTGGCCTTGCCAGCGACGAGATCACCACGCTTCGCAACATGGGCAACAGCCTCAGCGATTTCATCGCCGGCGCCAAGTCGATTCCCACGGTCGTGACCGAAGTAAAGGCACTGCCGGAAACGATCGCCGATGCGGCCAGTGGCTATGCCAGCGCGTCCGCCGGCGACGCCAGCGTGGACATCGGCGGCTCGGTCAATTATTTCGGCATGAGCAATACCGATCGCTCATGGGTCGGTGACGGCAGCATCTTGAAATCCACGGCGTCCGCCGCGTCCGCGCCGGGCAACGACAGCTGGCAGAGCACGCTGGACTGGAACCCCGCGGCACCGACCACGTGGGATCATTCGATCAGTATCGTCTCCGATACCGAAGTGGCTGCATTCAACCTGGTCGGGGACATCAAGCCCTGGGTCGCCAGCACACAAGGCGACAAGGCCGCCATCGGCGGCGCATTCAACTACGGTGGCTACGAAAACGACACTACTGCCGGTGTTGGCAGTGGGGTCAACATTTCCAGTACCAACGATGTCGGCGTCACGGCGACCAGCCACGACACGCTCGTCGTACTCAGTCCTGTTTCCGGCAAGGGTGGTTCGGCCAGCATCCAGGGTACGGTGGCTCTCACCGACGTGGACGATCACACGCATGCCACGCTCAGTGCCAGCGATCAGGTGACGGCGCGCGCGCTCGATGTGACGGCACTCAACCCGATGATGGTGTGGTCGCTGTCTGGCGCGCTATCGATGTCCAATCAGGCCAGTGTGGGCATCAGCATCGGCATCAACAGCCTGACCACCGACACGCTGGCCAGCATCGGCAACAACAGTGGCGACGAAACCCTGATTGCGCCGGATCAATCCGTCGTTCCTGCCGCCCCGAACGGCCTCGCGGAAAGCGGGGGCACGCTCGCGGTTGCCTCGCTACGTGTGCTTGGCAGCAGCAGCGGTGAATCCGGTGCACTTTCGGTGGCGGGTTCCAACGTGTCCGATCCACCGCCCAGTGGTGGGTCATCGGGTGGAGCGTCGGATGGCTCTGGGGATTCGGCAGCCGCTTCGGGTTCGGGCTCCGGCCTGCTGTCGATGCTCAAAAGCGTGGGTTCGGTGGCCGACAAGTTGCGCGGCGCCAGCGACAAGCTGAGCTCCGTGCTCGACAGTGTGGACGAACTCACCGGCTCGGATGCGGCCGCTGGCGGCACCTCGCTGCTGGACAAGGCGAGCGACAAGCTCGACGACATTTCCAATGGCGATGCCACCTTGCAGAAGGTCATCGGCAAGGTCACTTCGCTCGGCGCGAACAAGGGCAAGACAACCGGGACGCCGTCGGGGACGCAGGAGAAGGGTTCATTCGGCATCGCCATTTCTGGTGCGGCCAGCGTCAACATGGCCAGGCTGGGCACGCAGTCCGTCCTCGATGGCATCACGCTCGACAATGGCAACACCGGCAGCACGGTCGCCGTGCAGGCGATCGACAAGGCGCAGCTGATGAGCGGTGCCGGCGGTGTGGCACTGACCCGCAGCAAGAGCAGTTCCGGCGGCGGTGATCTGGCCGGTGCCGTGGCGTATTCGACCATCGCCGACACCACCGCTTCCACCATCAACGACAGTACGCTGCTCAACGCCGGCAACGTGGCCGTGCAGGCACTGGACGGCAGCGAGCAGGTCGACGTCGGTGTGGGCGTAGCAGCAAAGACCGGTGGCAGTGGCACCTCGGCCACCTTGGCCGGCTCGGTATCGATCGGCACATCGGCAAATCACACCAGTGCCAAGGTCACCGGCAGCACGCTCGATGGGGGCACCGGCACCGGGCGCTCGCTCGAAGTCAGCGCCTACGACCATTCCACAGTCGGCGTCGGTGCCGGCAGTCTCGATGTCAATACCGGCAGCGGCAACAGCGTCAATGGGGCATTGGCATTTACTTATGCCGGTATCGCCAACCAGACCAGCGCGGGCATCTCCGGTCATACCGGTACGGCAAGCGCTTTCGACATCAACGATTACGACACACTCACCCTGCGCGCGCTGGATGCATCGCTGATCGGTGCCGGTGCTGCCACCGGAAGCATCAGCAGCAAGGGCCAGGGTCTGGCGGGCGCCTTCATCTGGAATCAGATCGGTAACGGAACCACGACCAGTGTGGATGGTGGCGCGCGGATAAAAACCGATGGCGCCATGTTGATCCAGGCCAACGCGGTCGACGCTGGCGACGCCAGTGTCAGCAGTCTGAACGCTCTCATCGACGCACCAGCGTCGGCCAGCGGGTATGACTTCAGTGGTAGCGGCCTGGCATTCAGCGGTACCAGCAGCAATGGCAATGACGGCGGCGGTGAGGATTCGTCGCAACCGACCAGTGCTTCATTGACCTCCAGTGGCTGGGGCAGCTCGATCATTGCGGTGGCCGGCGACGTCAGTGTCGGCAAGAACAACGTGGGCCTGTCGTTCGTCGGCAGCCAGGTCACCAACACGCATCAAGTCTCGATTGGCAATGCAGAACTGCAGGCTGGCGGTGCACTTGGCCTGCAGGCGCAAGACAACACTCGCATCATGAGCCTTGCGGTTGGCGTGGGCGTCTCCACCGGCCAGCTCGCTGCGATGGGCAGCGCAACCTACAACAACATCGCCAATACCGATGCGGTGCTGCTCGGCTCCGATGCCGCCAGCGGCGACGCGACATCGATTGCTGCCGCCAGCGTCAATGCGCAGGCGCAGGACATCTCGGCGATCTACAGCCTCGCCGGCAACGTCGCGATCAGCAAAGGCAACGCCGCCATCGGTGGTGCCGTGACCTACAACAATATCGCCAACACGATCGAGACAAAGGCAGGCGCGACCAGCTTCAACACGGGCGCGGGCGACACCTCGCTGCTGGCCAACGACAACGCCACGATCATGTCTGGCGCGGTGGCGGCAGGCGGAGCCAAAGGCACCGCACTGATGCTTTCGTTTGGCTGGAACCAGACCGCCAACAACACCAGCGCGACGCTGGAAAACGGCAGCGTGGTGACGGCGGCCAACCTGAATGTCGACGCCGGCAACGACTCCACCATCGAGTCGCTCTCGGGCAGCGTTGGCATTGGCGGTACCGCGGGTGTGGGCTTGTCCGCGAGCATGGACGACATTGGCGACAACACGATTGCGACACTGCAAAACACCGGAATCGACCTGGCCGGCGGCGCGACCGTGCAGGCGATTGGCAGCGGTACGCAATACGCACTGGCAGTCGCGGGTTCCGCTGGCGGTGACGGGGCTGGTGCGGGTGCGGCCAGTTACAACACCATCAGTGGCGATACGTCGGCTTCGGCGAGCCGGATCTACGGCGTCAGCAGCGGAGCGGGTACAACCACGGCGCCGGCGAGCGCCAGTTCGCTAGTGGTCAAAGCGCAGGACGGCGCGGCCATCAGCAGCCTGGCCCTCGGCGTTGGTATTGGCGGGGATCTCGGTATTGGCGGGGCGGCAAGCATCAGCACCATCGGTGGCAGCACGTCGGCGAATCTCGACAACTCCGTATTGGCGATCACCAACACGACGCAGATCAGTGCGGCTTCCACCTCCACGATCAAAACCTTGTCGATCGCCGGCGCCGCTGCTGGCGATGTCGCGGTCAGCGGCTCGGACACCACCAACTTCATCAGCAACACGATTTCGGCCGGCATGACCGATGTCGGTACCGCCGATGGCGCAACCGATGGTGCCGTGGTCCACAGTGCCAACAACACGAGCATCACGGCAAACAACGACAGCACCATCGATGCGCTCGCTGGCGCGGTAGCTGGCGCGGGTGACGCGGCCGTGGGTGCGGCCATCGCAGTCAACAAGATCGGCACGACCACCGATGCTTCGTTCCTCGGCGGCAGCGA
Organism: uncultured Rhodanobacter sp.; assembly: GCA_966211915.1. Lineage (GTDB taxonomy): Bacteria > Pseudomonadota > Gammaproteobacteria > Xanthomonadales > Rhodanobacteraceae > Rhodanobacter. Next base: position 9,347 of record CBIHNO010000013.1, on the reverse strand, counting down.
CAATCGAACCTACAAGGCCGAGCAGTTTGTGGTCAGTGCCGGTGCCAGCAATCCCAATGGCACGGGCGCCGGCAGCGCGGCGAACATCAACGCGATCGCCGTGGGTGCGGCCGGCGGCGGTGATGTCGGTGTGGCTGGCTCGGTTGCCGTAAACCTGCTCGGTGGCAGCACCGACGCACGTATCGACGGCAACGCAAATGTCATTGCCAACAGCAATGTCGGTGTTCTTGCCAGCAACAATCAGGGTATCGACGTGCTCGCCGGCGCGGCAGCGATCGGCGGCACGGCTGGCGTCGGCGTGGGTGTCGTAGTCAACAACATCGACGGCACCACGAGTGCCGGCATCTACAACAGCAATGTCACGGCGTACGGCAATGATGCGGCGCTGGCAGTCGACTCCGGCACCCTGACCAATGCCACCGCACTGGGCAACAGCCTCGACATCACGGGCTCGACCCAGCCAACCTTCCTGTCGAGTCCCTCGACCTATGTGTCACCGGATCTGTCGGACACGCAAAGTCAGGTGCATGGCATTGCGGTGAATGCTTCGAACCAGCAGAACATCGCCACGCTGGGCGTGACGGCGAGTGTCGCCGGTACGGCCGCACTCAGTGCGTTGGCGGGCGTCAACGACGTGGGCGGTTCGACCACGGCGACGATCCAGAATGCGCAGATCAACCAGGCTGACTATGTGGCACCCAGCACCACCAACGGCGTGGCCAACGCGAGTGGCAACGTCGATGCGAATGCCGACCAGCAGATCGACGTTCGCGCGAGCAGCCGTCAGTACGAGGCGAACCTGGTCGCAGTAGTGGCCGTTTCCGGAACAGCCGCGGGTTCCGGTGCGGTGGCGACGAATGTTTTCGATGCCACCACCACCGCCAGTGTCATCGGCACCACGGCGACATCGCAGGCCGGCAGTGCGGTATCGGCGACGGCCAGCCAGTGGTCGCTCGCTGCGGCGCTCGGCCTGGCGGCCAGCGGCGAAGTAGGCGGGGCGGCATCAGCTGCGGTCACGCTGTTCAAGTCCCACACCGATGCGCTGGTTGACGGTGGCAAAGTTCAGGCAGGCAGTCTGGATGTACTGGCCAACGACGCCACCAGCGGGTCACAACTCGGCGGTGCGATCGGTTTTGGTGCCGGTACGGCCGGCGTCGCCGGTGTCGCCCTGGTCAATGTAGACAATGCCGAAACGTCGGCAACGGTACAAAACCACGCCAGCATCAACAGTCCTGGCAACGTTGCTGTGCAGGCGACTTCCAGCAACGACGCGCAGAGCCTCGCCATCGGCGGAGCCGTGGGCTTGTTTGCAGGTGTCGCCGGTGGCGCGGCCGTCAACGTGATCGCCGACAGCACGCACGCCAGTGTCGACGACAGCACGCTGACCGCAGGAAGTGTTGCGGTCAAGGCGATCGACACGCAGTTGTTGAACGTCTATTCGGGCCAGCTTGGCGGTGGCTTCGTCGGTGTTGGTGGCGGGATCAATCTGTCATTGCTGCAGGCGAGCGTGGGTGCCGGTGTGCTTGACAGCACCGTCAACGCAACCAATGGGGATCTGACGGTGGCTGCCAGCTCGACCCGCAACGTTACCAGCGTGGCGGCCAGTGCAGGTGTCGGTGCGGTCGGCGTGGGACTGTCGGCGGGCGTGGTGGTGGCGGGCAGTGGCGATATCGGCGATACCAGCGATGGCAACAACGGCAACGTGGATACGCAGGGCAACCTCAATGCGAGTGGCCAGGTCAACATGGGCAACCTGGGCAGCCTCTCAAGTGGCAACCGGGTGGACTCCAACGTCAGCAATTACGGCCTGAGCAGCGACCAGCTCGGCAGCAGCGACATCAACCAGATCAATTCGGATGGCAGCTACCAGCTGTCCAGCGCCACCGGCAGTGGCGCCGCCAATTTCGGTGCCAGCGATGGCGTGCAGGCGACCATCTCTGGCGGTTCGGCTACTGCAAGAAATGCGATAGCGATCAGCGCCGACGTGAGCAACAGCACCAGCAACACCGCGGGTGGCTTCAGCGCCGGACTTGTCGCGGTGGGCGGATCGCTGGCCTACACCACACTGAACAGTGACATTGCGGCATCCGTCGGCAGCGGTGCCACGGTGCATGCCGGCAATGGCGTGAGCATCGAAGCGAGCAGCGGGGACGCCAGTGGCGGTCCGGCGGCGTCCACGAATGCCGTTGCCGGGTCGGCTGGCCTGGTCGCCGTCGATGCGGCGGTATCGGTCAGTCACGTCGCCAACGCGGTGAGCGCCACCGATGCCGGCACCCTTGTCGGTTCGGGAGGCGCACTGTCGATCAAGGCCAGCGACAGCAGCACATCGTCGGCCGGCAACAGCAATGTGTCGGGTATTACCGTGGGTGCCATCGCGGCTGGCATCGTCGTTGTCGATGCGTTGCGCGACAGTCGGGTCAATGCGTCGATCGCTGCGGGCACGTCCACCAGCGGTTTTGCGGTGGCCAATGTCACCGCCAGTGACAGCGGCGCCGTCACTGCGCAAGGCGTGACGGGCGTCGGCGGTGTGCTGGGGGCCGTGAGCGGGGTGGTGGCGAATGCCGGCGATACCAGTCAGGTGACCAGCGATATCGGCAGCGGTGCCACGGTCAACGCGGGCAGCACGACCGTCACGGCGAGTGCTGCGCCGACTGCAACGGCGTCGGCCGAGGGTATTACGGTGGGAGGCGTCGCAGGCATTGGCGCAAACATCGCCGAGACCAGCGTGAACACCAACGTGCAGGCACTGGTTGGAGATAATGCGATCTTCGGCAACGGCGACCTCGGCGTTTATGCCGATTTGACGCCGGTGCTGCATGCGAGTGCCAGCGGCGGAGCCGGTGCGGGCCTGTATGGCGCGAATGCCGCTGTTGCGGGTGCAAGCAACACGAGTACGTTGCTCGCGAGTATTGGCAACGACGTGGTACTGCCCAGTGGCAATGTGGCCATCATGGCGGCCAGTTCGACCGATCAGAATTCATCGGCCGAAGGCATCACCGTAGGCGGTATTCTGGCCGTCGGTGCGGCTGATTCGACTTCCACCTCGAACATCACCTCCACCGCATCCCTGGGTGACGGCAATGGCAGCGAGGCGGCGACGAGCGGCAACCTCACGATCACGGCAACCGGGAAGGATACCAACGACGCAAGCAGCACAGCCGGCAGCGGTGGCCTGATCGCTGGCAACGCATCACTCGCCACTACCGCCTCTACCTCCACCACGAAGGCGACCGTCGGTCAAAATCTTGATCTCGACAAGCTGGCGAATTTTTCGCTCGTTGCCATGCACACGACGAATTACGGTGGCCAGGCCAATTCGATCAATGCGGCCGCGGTTGGTGCCAGTGGCGCGAACGTCAACAATAATCAGAGCAGCACCGCCGATCCGGCGCCGGTCAGCACCACGGCAGCCAGCATCGGCAACGGCAGCAAGATCGAGACGCAGGGCGATCTGCATGTCGAGGCGCAATCCCAGTTCGCCAGCGACAGCAACAACCAGGGCGCCACCGGGGGCGCCGGCGGCATCGCGGTCGGCAATGCGGCGGGCGTGGCCACGACACTGACGGCGAACAACACCACGACGATCGGTACCGGCGTCACGCTCGCTGCAGGGCTCAATCCGTTGTACGCAACCGGCAATCTCGTCGTGCTGGCCGATACCCGGGTCAATGGTCTTGACGACCAAGCCAGCCTGAGCGGCTACGGGCTCGTGGCTGCCTCCGATGCCAATGTCAATTTGCAAGGCAATTTCAACAGTACGATCAATATCGAAGACGGCAGCACGTTAAGCAGCAACAACCGTCTGGATATCGCGACCTACGCGCAGATCCAGAAAATCAGCGCTCAGGCCAGCGCCAGCTCCGATGGTGCCGGTGCCGTGGGCATTTCTGATGCGACCAACGATCTGGCCTCCAACCAGGCGGTGAACATCGGCAACAATGTGGCGCTGACCAGCGTCGGCGAGGCCGATATCGTTGCGGGCAAGGACATCCTCAACGCCGCCGATACGGAGCTCAATCCTTCGGCCATTGCGCAATCGTACGTGCGCGCAATCATTCCGATTCCGCATGCGTCGGCCACGGCCAACACGACCAGCAACGCGACGCTCATCTTGGGTAGCGGCAGCAGCGTGGTCGGCGGAGGCGACGTGGCGATCGGCAGCATGTCCGGCACCAACCTGACGCAAGTCGATGGCACCGGTCATGGCTACATACTGGGTTTCATCCCGGTAACGCAAAACGGCAATCACCAGAACAACACGACGAGTGCCACGACGACGCTCGATGGCAGCGTGCTCGCGGGAAAATACGCAAAAATCGCGATCAACATCGACCAGAACGGCAACGTGACGGATGGCGGCAGCAGCAGCCCGTATCAGTACGTCAAATACAACGCGAACGGCAGTACCGCCAACGGCGCGCAAGGCGGGTTCTTCAATCCCACCACGTACTACAACGCCATATCGGGCGCTGATTCGGGCTCCACTTATGCCGGCTGGGACAACACCAATGTCGGCGCGATCATTCTGGGCGGCACACTTGCGCAGCACAACGGTCTCATCTACGGCAACGACCTGCTTGTCAGTGGTGGCAATGCCTATGTATATGGCAGCAGCGTCGGCGGCAACGGCAGCGTTACCGCCAATGGCGCTCCCTCGATCACCATCAACAATGCGAGCCCGGACTATCTGATACTTCCGGGTATGCAGATCGGCTTTGGCAGCACCGGGTCGGTGATTGTCTCCGGCGGTGCGAATCCGAATCTGCCCGGCATCAGCGTGACCAAGGCGCCATCGAACATACAGCCGAGCATCACGGTCAACTCCAGCTATCCGGTCGGTTCCGGCGCGACACCGGGTATTGCGTGGTTGAACCCGATCAACAATCTGGGCGGCTCCGTCACCATCTCGACCGCAGCCGGCTCGATGATCGAGGCGCCGATCAACGCCAATGTGGTGACGGTGGCGGCACCCAACGGCGGCATCACTTTCGACCATCCGACGCAGGACTTCACTTCTGGCGGATCGTCAATCAGTGCGCTGGACAATGGCGGCTGGCTGGCCGGGTTCCTCAGCAACATCGTCTCGAATCCGGACAACGCCGCTGCCGCCATCGTCAATTCGGTGTATGGCGGTGGCGCGACCAACGGTGGTGCGCTCAACAGCACATTGATGAACTACAACAACAACTCACCCACGGCGCAGAGGACGCCAGTCGTGCTTTATGGTTATTGCCTGCCGTATACCAGTGGTGGTGCAGATGGCTGTGGCGTTGACAGCGGTTGGAGTGGCGTCGGGATCATCAGCGGTCGCTCGGTGGACGCGGTGCCGTATATTGCACTTAGCCAGAGCGGCAATTTCACCAACAATCCCTCGTCTTCCGGCTCGTATAACAGCCAGACGTTGTCGGTGACGGCAAACTTCATCAACATCAATAGCCCGATTTATGTGGGCACACCGGCGACCTGGAGCGTACAGACCAACGCGGCACTGACCACGTGGATGGGTCAGCAGAGCGGCAGCAATCCGATCGTCATCCCGATCGTCGACGGCAACGGCAATCAGCTGCTGGCGACACAGGGTGCCACCCAGCTGATTGGCGCCTCGTACAATCCGTCGAACGGTCAGATCATTCTCGACAACGTCAATGCCAGCGGCGGCGGACAGGCTTATTTCAACGGCAAGATCGTCAGCACGGGGCAGGGCAGCATCCACGTCAACAGCGGCTTCGGCCAAGTGCTGGTCGACAATACGACGGGTCATGCGCTGGTCGTCAACAACATCTATACCGGCAGTGGCGGACTGGGGCTGATCACCTTTACCGACAAGCTCGACACCTTGGCAAATGGCACGCCGAAAACCACCTGGTACGTGAGTCAGGGCGGCGGCGCGGCACGGGCGTACGACAATTCGAACGGCGCCACGATCTGGCAGAACGGCGCCTTGCTCGGTGCCGTGGATGCGAACACAACGTACCAACCGCTGAGTGGAGAGGAATACACCTGGTCGGCAAACACTGCCGTCAATCGGGAAGGCGGTGCTTCGCACTGGAGTTGGGGGAGTGCCGGCAACGGTACGGCGGGCCAGCACTGGACGCTGGGCTCGGCCAACTTCGTCGGCAGTGGCGGTACTGGCTACGCCAATCTCGGTGGCAACGACTATGTGGTGAGTCTTTCCGGCCAATTCACGGATGGCTATTCATCCGGTGTCTGGTACCACGGCTGCGATGGCGGCCTGGGCAGCAGCTGCCACTACAGCACGAATGCCACCGGCTATGACGCAGGCCAACAATCCTGGCATTCGGAATGGGATTTCATTTCGCCCACCGCGGGCAACCTCACGCTGAATTTTGCGCAGCGTGCGGACATGCCGATCGGCATTGCCTTCACAACCAACCAGTCGAATCGCGTCGAAATCGATTCCAACGCCGACATCCTGCTCAACGGCATCATCTCCAACACCAACGCACCGCTGGATCCGAGCAAGCCTGACACGCTGCTGGATGCCACCAATGGCGGCAGCATCCTGCAGAACTCCAAGAACGCCCTGGTGTGGACCCATGATCTGAGCATGATCACCACTGGCGGCGGCAGCATCGGCACGGTGGCCGCGCCGATCCTGGCGCGCATCGTTCACGACAGCTCGCCCGGCAGCACATTGTCCGCGCATACGGATGGAGCAGGCATTGACGTGAATGTCGATTCCGGCAACAGCGATCAGGCAATCAATGCGATTGCCTCCGGCGCGTATGGATACGGTGATGTCGCGATCACCGGCACCGGATCGCTGATCGGCATCAGTGGCAACGCGCGCGATGTGGTCGGCGACAACGTGGATCTGGTCAGTACCCTGGGCAGCATCGGTACGCTCGCCACGCCGCTGAATATCGAAACCCATTCCGACATTCTCTACAACGGCTCGATCAGCGGCGGCACACTGGACGCGCATGCGCGAAGCGACATCGGTCTGACCGACTTTGGCGGTGACATCTGGGTTGGCAGCATCGTGTCCGATGTGGGTGATGTTTCGCTGACGGCACGAAACGGCGGCATCTACGATGCGCGTCTGCTGACATCATCGACCACACTCTCGCCGACCCAGGCGCAGGCAGTCTGGACGCGTCTGGGACTCAACAGCACCAGTTCGGCAAGCAATATCGCCGCGTCGTTGCAGAACCAGGTCAATGCGGCTTACACCCAGTATTGGCAGCTGCTCTCGGTGGGCACCGTAAGCAACGGCGTCTATACCCTCAATGCCAATGCGGTCGCGCTGTATTGGCCGCTTGCTGCGGCGGCCAACAATCTCAATCCCGCCAGTGCGCCCGACGTTGGGCTTACCCAGGCGTATGTGGCATCGCGTTACAGCAGTGCCGCGCAATTGTTCACTACGTATGTGGGGAGCAATTGGCAATCCGCCGCCGAATTCACCACGCAAAGCTCTACGTGGAATTACACCATCGATCCGACATCCACGTTCTACAAGAACCTAGTCACCAACACGCAATGGTCGACCGATCAGCTGACATACGCGATCAATGCGGCGGCGCTGGCGGCGCCATCGGGTGCCCAGGTGGGTGCGGTGTCGCCGAATATCAGCGCGCACAACATCACCTTGAATGCGGCCGCTGGCGGCATTGGCCAGACCGTCGCGCCGATTGAAATTCCGTACCAGTATTTCAAATATCTGTATACCAACGGATCGGCCTCCTATACCAACGGCTCAACCTCACCTGCGTTGCAATACTATGCGCAGGCTCTGGGCTCGGCCAACACGCCGGGCGATATCACGCTGCTGAATCTGTACGGTCAGCTTCTTCAGCCCACCGATCCCAATTTGAACAATGACCTGTTCTGGATTTCGATCGCGCAGACGAATCCGTTGTATCTCACGGCCACCGGCGCAGTTGCCGGCAAGGCGAGTGGCTCGGTTTACGTGCAGGCCAACGGCGATTTGAATCTGGGCGGATTGCAGTCCGGCGCCGACATGCGCCTTGCCGCCACCGGCGGTATCGATGCTGCCGCCGGCAGCAACACCACGACAGCCGCGTTGATCACGGGTGGCGATCTGGTCATCAATGCCGGTAGCGGTTCGGTCGATTTCGGCAACGGTACCGGATCGGCGAATCCGGGCGACGCCCTGGCCGTGCAGATCGCGGGCCAGCTACTGGATGGTTCGGCCTCCGGCAATTTCATGCTCACCCAGCTCAATGGGGATCTGGATGTCCACAGTGTTTATGGCGGTGCACTGGTTTCACTCGCGGCTCCTCACGGCAGCATCCTCGGTCAGTACGATGGCCTGAATATCGCGGGTGACAGCATCACGTTGAACGCGCATGGCGACATTGGCCGGCGCGTCAGCGTGAGCACGGGCGTCGATGCGCCGTTGCAGGTGCAGGTGGGAGCAGGTGGGGTGCTCTCGGCCACTGCCGGAGGTGCGGTAAACATCGCATCCCCGACGGATGCATTGCAGATTGGCACAATCGAGAGCGGTGGCGACCTGACGGTGACGGCCACCAAGTCGGCACTCGACGCGGGAAGTCTCATCTCACAGCAAGGCATCGTGAGCGCCTCTGCAGGCACCGATGCCACCTTCGGCACGGTGCAGGCCGCTACAGGCGCAACGCTCACGGCGGCGGGTCAACTGGTTGCCGGCAACGTCAACAGCAGTTCCGGCGACATCGATCTCGCGGCAGCTACGGGCATGAGCCTGCAAGACGTGAATGCGATGGCGGGTAATGTGGTGGCGAACCTTGTGGGCAGTGGCGCTCCGCAGCTCCTGTTTGGAAGCGGTGCCGTGCAGGCAGGAGGAGATATCACGGTCAACTCCAGCGGCACGCTGGTGATGAACCAGGGCAGCAGCATGGATGCGGGCGGCGCCGTGGCGTTGACTTCCGCCGGCGACATGCAGTTGGGAACCGTGCAGAGCATGGCTGCGACCGGTACGGCGCTGACCATTCAATCCGGCGGCGCCATCACCGGCAACGGTGCTGCAGTGAATTTGCAGGCGCGGCAAGGTGGCGCGACTTCATTGCAGGCGACCAACGACATAGGGTCGGCCACCAGCCCGCTTGTGGTCGACGTCACCAGTCTCACCGGCCAGAGCAAGACGGGATCGGCATGGCTGCACGCGTTGGGTGATATCAGCATCCCGGATTTCGAGACGCCGGATGGCAACCTCACCATTGCCGCCGACAATGCATTGAACGCGAATACGCTCACCGCGGGCGGCACGGGCACCCTGAGCAGTGGTGCGGCAATGACGCTGGGCACGGTCACATCAGCGGGCGATCTGCTCGCGACGGCCGGTACCGATCTGTCGGCGACGACGCTGAGCAGTGGTGGCAATGCGA
>CBIHNO010000012.1:0-155534 GCA_966211915.1 uncultured Rhodanobacter sp. | reverse complement strand
TCTCACGGCGCAAGCCGGCGGCAACCTGCAGGCGACCACGCTGGATGCCGGTCGGAACGCGACGTTGATTGCGGGTCAGGCAATGACGCTGGGCACGGTCACATCAGCGGGCGATCTGCTGGCGACGGCCGGTACCGATCTGTCGGCGACGACGCTGAGCAGTGGTGGCAATGCGACGCTGGCTTCGGGTCGCGACAGCACGATCGCGGCGATGACGGTTGGTGGTGCGCTGGCGTTGAACAGCGGCGGCAATGCACACATCGTGCAGGGCACGGTGGGGGGCGCCAGCCAGATCGGCGCGGGCGGCGCGCTGGATGTGGACAGCTACCAGGCCGGCAGCGACGTCACGACACAATCGGGCGCGGCGACCAACCTGGGCAATGTGGTGCTGAGCAACGGCTCGATCCAGAGCAGCGCGGGCACCGACCTGAATGTCACGCAGGCACTGAATGTGCAGCACGGCAACGCGACGCTGAAGGCCGGGGCCGACATGAATCTGGCCAAGGTCACCACGTCTGGCGATCTCACGGCGCAAGCCGGCGGCAACCTGCAGGCGACCACGCTGGATGCCGGTCGGGACGCGACGTTGATTGCGGGTCAGGCGATGACGCTGGGCACGGTGACTTCGGCAGATGACCTGCAGGCGACCGCCGGTACCGATCTGACGGCGACGACGCTGAGCAGTGGTGGCCATGCCACGCTGACGGCGACCAGCGGCAACCTCGGCATCACCGGCAGCCTGAGCGCGGCGAAGGGTGCGACGCTGGCTTCGGGTCGCGACAGCACGATCGCGGCGATGACGGTTGGTGGTGCGCTGGCGTTGAACAGCGGCGGCAATGCACACATCGTGCAGGGCACGGTGGGGGGCGCCAGCCAGATCGGCGCGGGCGGCGCGCTGGATGTGGACAGCTACCAGGCCGGCAGCGACGTCACGACACAATCGGGCGCGGCGACCAACCTGGGCAATGTGGTGCTGAGCAACGGCTCGATCCAGAGCAGCGCGGGCACCGACCTGAATGTCACGCAGGCACTGAATGTGCAGCACGGCAACGCGACGCTGAAGGCCGGGGCCGACATGAATCTGGCCAAGGTCACCACGTCTGGCGATCTCACGGCGCAAGCCGGCGGCAACCTGCAGGCGACCACGCTGGAGATTGGCAACGATGGTCGGTTGAATGCGGGCGGCAACATCAGTTTGCTCGGTGCGACGAGTGCCGGGGCCAGCCTGGACATGCTTGCAAATGGGCATCTGGGCTTTGTCGGCATCACCGCGGGCACGGATGTTACCGGTCAGAGCAGCACCGACGGCATCGATGGCGCCAGCGTCGATGCCGGCGGGTCCATTCGTTTCACGGCGGCCAAGGACATCCATATCGGGACGCAGACGGCGGGTACGGACATCGACTTGCGGGCGGGTACCGATGTGACCACCCAGGTGATGGACGCCGGGCATGATGTCGACGTCGCTGCCGGAGGCGATGTGCAGATGTACTCGACGCACGCGGGCAACCTGGTGACCGTCGATGCCGGCGGTGCCCTGAATGCTCACGATGTCGAGGCCGGTCACGCGATTGGCCTTGCCGCACAACGGATCAACTTCACCACCTTGAGCGCACCCGACAGCATTACTTTGCTGGCACGCGACGGCAATATCATCGGCTCCTCGCTTACGACGCGCGATGCCTTTGTTGCAGCCAATGGGGATATCGCGCTCGATGCGGCGTACATCGGTGACCGCATCAATCTCGCCGCAAACGACATTACGGCGCAGGTGACGCAGACCAGCAAGGGGCAACCGCTCTATTCGGTGCTTACGGGATATCGGGGCGGCGTGGCACGGCGCATTACAGTCGATGCCGATGCCTCGCAGCAGTGGATGATCGATCGTCTTTCAGCAGTGCAGGCCGCGTTGGCCACGACCGCACCGCGTGTCGACATCGCCTCAGGGCATATCGAGCAGACGATGTCGCTTGACACCTCCGTGGCCAAGGTGCGCATGAATCAGCAAAGCGCTCAACTGGTCAAGGCGAATGTGCAGCTGATGCAGCCGCACTACGACTTCCTGCTCTACCAGGATGGTATCCATACGCTTACCGACGCCTTCATTGTCCGTTACGACTACGGCTTCCAGATGCAGACTCCCAATTACGTCAGCAGCCACCTATGGCTGGGGCCGGATTACCTTGGCGAAAGCGCGTTGCGCAACAACCTGCGTCTTTCCACGCAGCAGGATCAGTCGGACGACAATGTGTCTGCACGACGCGCCATCCCTGCATGGATTCACGCGGACAGCAGCAAGATCGTGCAGTCGCCGGAGACCACGATTGCCGTAAATCTGAAGTTACCCGACGCTCCCAACTAGAGACGACATCCCATGCGGACTACCCTTTCTGTGCGGCCTCGTGGGCGCAGCATCCTTTACTTTGCCGCGTTTCTTTACTGTGCACCTGCCTTGTTGATGGCCGACCCGGCGCCGCAACTGACTCAATCGAGCACCCTGCAGAACGCCGACCAGCGGCTGCAGCGCTACTACGACCAGCAGCAGGCGGTCGGAAAGAAAGCACCGGTTGACCCGCTGAAGCAGCCGGCATCTTCAGCTGCCACAGGCCATGCAACGAAACTCGCACACGGCGCACATTTCGTCCTCAAGCGAGTCGACTTCAGTCATTCGGTACTGCTTTCGACCGCTGAACTGGCCGCCGTAGCCGAGCCTTATGCCGGACGCAGTGTCTCCAGTGATGATCTCGACGGTCTGCTGGCAAAGGTCAATGCGCTCTATTCGACGAAGAAAATCACCACCGCACGCGCCATCTTCACGAGCCAGTCGATTGTCGATGGTGTCGTACATATCGAACTGGTCGAAGGTCGCCTTGGCGAGGTGCGCATCGAGGGTTCGCGGCATGTCAAGGATGCCTTCATTCGTCGCCGCATCCATTTGCAGCCCGGCGAAGTGGTGAATGCCGATACGCTGCGTGACGATCTGGTTTACCTGAACCGCACCACGGACCTGCAGACCAAGGCGCTGCTGGAGCCGGGTGCCGAGCGTGGCCAGACTGACGTCCTGCTGGATGTAACCGAGCCATCGAGGCGAGGCCTGGACCTGTTCGTCGACAACAACGGCGTAGCCAGTACCGGGCTCCTGCGAACTGGTATCGACGGGCATCTGCATGGACTGTTGGGGATCGACGATCGGCTCGATGCCAATATCGTGCATTCCTCCGGCGCCAATGACGGCGCGATTTCGTACTCGATCCCGGTGTTTACCGACAATGGTCGGCTGGAGGCAAGTTATTCGCGCAGCCAGATCAACATCATCAACGGCGCATTTCGGGATCTCGACATCACGGGTCGCAGCTCGATCACTTCACTGGGATACACGCAGCCGCTGCTGGCAACAATGAACTGGTTGATCAGCGGAGTGGGCCAATATTCGCTCGGCGACTCCACAACCCACATCAGTGGCAAAAGCATCGCCGATACGCGCACGCGGCAGATCACCCTGGGGGGCAGCGTGCAGCATCAGGTCGATGGGCGCATATGGAGCATCACGCAGCTCGTCACGCGAATCCACTCTGACGAGCCGATGCTCGGCAAGAGCAACTTCCTGGTCGCGCCAGGCACTGCGTTCATCATTCAGCGCTTTGGCCAGTCGCAGTGGGCGCTGCGAGCCGATGCCGGATGGCAGCTCAGCACGGGCAAGAACATTCCTTCGGCCAACCTGTTTCAGGTGGGTGGCCTCGGTAGTGTGCGCGGATACGAGCGCGGCATCATTTCCGGGCCTCGGGGCTACTACGCGGACCTCGAACTGCACCGTACCTTCGGCGACAAGCTGGATTTGTACGCTTTCGTCGACCGCGGCACCATTTTCTCGTTCTACCCCACAGCCAAGAGCATTACCGGTGTGGGTCCGGGTGTGCTCTTTCGATATCGCAAGTGGCTGACTTTCTCCGCCGATGTCGCCAAGCCCCTGCAAACCGTGATACCCAATCAAAGCGGAATTCGCATGGATGCGCGCGTGGCCTTGCACTGGGACTAGGCGGTGTCGCGCTGCCGGAAAGCTTTCGGCCAGCATGGGGGCATGGCCTCTGGCGTTGAACCGTACAACGCGCAAACGTGAGCTGAGGCCACCTTTGAAACAAGACCTCAGCCCGATACGGAGGCCATGAACACCGCGCACAGCGCCTGCATGCCGGCGCGATCGTCCTCGTCGAAGCGATCGATCACCGGGCTGTCCACATCCCACACGCCGAGCAGGCTGCCGTCGGCCTTGACCAGCGGCACCACGATTTCCGATTGCGAGGCGGCGTCGCAGGCGATGTGGTCATCGAATGCATTCACGTCGCGCACCAGCTGGGTTTCGCGCGTCTGCGCGGCAGTACCGCAGACGCCGCGACCGAGCGCGATGCGGATGCACGCGGGCTTGCCCTGGAACGGACCGACCACCAGCTCGTTGCCGTCGTACAGATAGAAGCCGGCCCAGTTCACCTCGGGCAGGCTGTGATAGATCAGCGCACCGAAATTTGCCGCGTTCGCGATCAGGTCGCGCTCGCCGACGAGCAGCCCGCGGGCCTGTTGTGCAAGATCTTCGTAATGCTCGCGCTTGCTGGCATACGTGTGGGATTTCAGTTCGAACATGCGGCGCGTCCGGCGGCAAAGCCCGTATTATGCGCCGAGCGATCAAGGTGGGGATGCAATATGAGCTTGACCGAACAACGCGAGGGCATCGAGGCGGGGCGGCTGGACATGTTCGTGGACGGCGCATTCGCGTTCATCCTGACCCTGCTGCTGATCGGCGGCGACAAGATTCCCGACAGCACCGACAAGCTGCTGTACATGCTCGGCGGCGTGCCGGCGTTCGCGGTGTGCTTCTTCCAGATTGCCTTCTTCTGGCATGGCCATGTGCGCTGGCGCAAGCGTTGCCATGGCGCCGACAGCACTGGCCGCTGGCTGTCGCTGCTGCTGGTGTTTTTCGCGATGATCTTCGTCTATCCCTTGCACATGGTGTACTCCGGCGCGTTCAACAGCTTGAGTGGCGGCGCGTTGCCGAGCGATTTCCAGATGACCGGTGGTCCGGCTGACATGCGTGCCCTGTTCGTCTGTTTTGGCCTCGCCTATGCTTGCATGGCCGGCACGCTGACGTTGTTGTTCCTGCACGCGGCGAAGAGTGCGGCGAAGCGCGGCTTCAACAATCTCGATGCGCGTCGCGAGACGCGTATCTGGAGTGTGCCGGCAATGATCGGCCTGGCCTCGGCGCTCACCGCACTGCTGCTGCCGCTGTCGGCGCCCGGTTGGGCGTGGTCGATTCCCGGATTCATGTATTCGCTGCTGTTCCTGATCGGACCGGTGGTGCGTCGCTTCAACCGTCGTTACGCCCAGGCATGACGGCAGCCGTTTTCATCGCAGGCACCGATACCGGCATCGGCAAGACGCATGCGGCGTGCACCTTGCTGCACGCCTTGCGCGTGGCGGGACACCGTGCCTGCGGCATGAAGCCGATCGCCAGCGGCTGCATGGAAACGCCCGATGGTCTGCGCAATGACGATGCGCTGGCGCTGCAGGCGGCGAGCAGCACGGCGCCACCGTATGCATTGATCAACCCGGTCGCGTTGCGCGATCCGTTGTCGCCGCACCTGGCCGCTGCGCATGACGGCGTGGAAATTTCGCTGGCACCACTGCGTGCGGCATTCGATCAATTGAGTGGCAACCATCGGAAGGTGGTGGTCGAGGGCGTGGGCGGCTGGCTGGTACCGCTGTCACCGGAGTTGCTGGCGTCGGATATTGCCAAGCAATGGCAACTGCCGGTGATCCTGGTGGTCGGTTTGCGGCTGGGCTGCCTCAATCACGCGTTGCTCAGTGCACGGATGATCGAAGCCGATGGCTGTCGCCTGCTCGGCTGGATCGGCAACTGCATCGATCCGGCGATGGCTGCACTCGATGAAAACCTGGCCACGCTGCGCGAGCTGCTGCCGGCACCGTGTCTGGGCGTGCTGCCGCATGGCATGGCACCGGCCCAGGCGGCGAGCCGATTGGCGGCGGTGGTGGCGGCCTTGGACTGAGCTTCACATCCGTCGTGCTTGGATAGGCGCCTACCCCATCGCCGGAGGCAACATGGCCCGCAATCACTACTACCTTTCGATCGCCGACCTGGCCCATGCGCGCGGCGACGACCCGCGTTTTGCCTGGGATGGTGCCAGTCCGGACGGCTTTGCCACAGCGCTGCAGCAGGCCTTGCGCGACGACAGCCTGTTCCAGCGCTGGCGCGCGGTGCAGCCCGATCCGGATGCGGTGAACAGCAGTCTGGGCGCCTCCGATCCTGCGGCGCAGGTGACGGCGCAGGTCGCCGATCTGCGCACCGACATCGATCTGCTTACCGACCTGCCGATGAGCGTGGTGCGCCATCGGCTTTATCTGCTGATCGGTTCGGCGTGGCAGCTGCGCGACATGCGCGCCGCCTGAGCTGGCCTCATGCCAGTTCAGGCGACATGACCTGTGGGCTTGGAGAAACCCGGCGGGACTGGGTACAGTCGGAGGTTCCGACTTACTGTGTCCGATCACGGACGCGCCACCTGGGGAAGCCCGATGTTCCGTCTCCGCTTGATTGTGATTGCCACCACGATGGCACTGGCCGCCTGCTCGCAGCAGCCGAATGGTGCCGCCTCCTCACCCGCGACAACTGCCTCGACGGCTGCCGCCAGCAGCGCCGCACCGGCCGCCACCGCCATGACCAGCAATCCGTTCTTCAGCGCCAGCACCCTGCCGTTCCAGGCGCCGCCGTTCGACAAGATCAAGGACGCCGACTACCAGCCCGCGATCGACGAGGGCATGAAGCAGCAGCTGGCCGAGATCGAGAAGATCGCGAACAACCCGGATGCGCCGACGTTCGAGAACACCTACGTGGCGATGGAGAAGTCCGGAGTCATGCTGAAGCGCGTGCTGGCGGTATTCAGTGCGGTCACCGGTGCCAATACCGACGATGCGCTGCAGAAGGTGCAGGAAGACGAGGCGCCGAAGCTGGCCGCGCATCAGGATGCGATCCATCTCGACAGCAAGCTGTTCCAGCGCGTCGAGACGATCTACAACCAGCGCGACACGCTCAAGCTCGATCCGGAATCGGCGCGCCTGGTCGAGGTGATCTACAAGGACTTCGTACACGCCGGTGCCAAGCTGTCGGATGCCGACAAGGCCAGGCTGAAGGATCTCAACAAGGAAGAATCCACGCTCAGCACCGCGTTCACCAACAAGCTGCTGGCGGCGACCAAGGATGCCGCACCGGTGCTCGACGACAAGGCAAAGCTGGCCGGTCTGTCCGACGCCGAACTTGCTGCAGCCACGCAGGCTGCCAAGGATCGCAAGCTCGCCGACGGCAAGTATGTGCTGACCCTGCAGAACACCACCCAGCAGCCCGAGTTGCAGGACCTGAGCGACCGCGACACGCGTCAGGCGCTGTTCGACGCCTCGTGGAACCGTGCCGAGAAGGGCGATGCCAACGACACCCGCAAGACGATCGAGCGGCTGGCGCAGATCCGCGCCGAACAGGCCAGGCTGATCGGCTTTCCGAACTACGCCGCGTGGAAGCTGGACGACCAGATGGCGAAGACGCCGGAAACGGCGATGTCGTTCATGGACAAGCTGGCGCCGGCCGCAGTGGCGCGAGCAAAGCGCGAGGCCGCCGATATTCAGGCGCAGATCGACAAGGATCAGGCCGCGCTGAAGCAGCCCACCTTCAAGCTGGAGCCGTGGGACTGGAATCGCTATGCCGAGGAAGTGCGCAAGGCGAAGTTCGACCTCGACGAAGGCCAGATCAAGCCGTATTTCGAACTCGACAATGTGCTGCAGAACGGCGTGTTCTACGCTGCCAACCAGCTGTATGGGCTGACTTTCAAGGAACGTCACGACATTCCGGTCTATCAGCCCGATGTGCGCGTGTTCGAAGTGTTCGACAAGGACGGCACCTCGATGGCGCTGTTCTACTGCGACTACTTCAAGCGCGACAACAAGAACGGCGGCGCCTGGATGGACAACCTGGTCAACCAGTCGAAGCTTCTCGGCACCAAGCCGGTGATCTACAACGTCGCCAACTTCAGCAAACCGGCTGCGGGCCAGCCGGCGCTGCTGTCGTTCGATGACGTGACCACGATGTTCCACGAGTTCGGCCATGCACTGCATGGCATCTTCGCCGACGGGGAGTATCCGACCCTGTCCGGCACCAACACCGCGCGCGACTTCGTCGAATTTCCCTCGCAGTTCAACGAGCACTGGGCGACCGATCCGAAGGTCTTCGCCAACTATGCGAAGAACTACAAGAGCGGCGAGCCGATGCCGCAGGCGCTGGTCGACAAAATGACCAAGGCTGGCAAGTTCAATTCGGGCTACGGCATGACCGAATTGGTCGCCGCCGCGTTGCTCGATATGAACTGGCACGTGCTCGGCGCGGACGCGCCGCTGCAGGATGCCGACCAGTTCGAAGCCGCGGCGCTGAAGAAGGACAACATCGACCTCAGCTACGTGCCGCCGCGCTACCGTTCCAGCTACTTCCAGCACATCTGGGGCAACGGCTATGCGGCTGGCTACTACGCCTATCTGTGGACCCAGATGCTGGCCGACGACGCCTTCGTGGGCTTCAAGGACCACGGCGGCCTGACCCGCGAGAATGGCGATCGCTTCCGCGCGATGATCCTGTCGCGCGGCAATACCGAGGAGTTGGCGAAGCTGTACAAGGACTGGCGCGGTCAGGATCCGGGCATCGAGCCGATGCTGGAGAACCGCGGCCTGAAGGACGCGCCGAAGAAGTAATCGGCACGTTGCGGCTTGCTTGAAAACGACGGGGCCGCCAAGTGCGGGCCCGTCGTTTTGGAACGGAAGCCCGATCGGGCTATCGGTGACTGTCCGCCCGTCCCCCGCGTCGGAGCCGGCGCGGCTGAATGGCGCGTTGCATCATCCGATAGTTGACGTTACGAATGGGAATGATTATCATTTGTTCCGTCTTCCACGGAACATCCCATGAAACGCCTGCTCCTCAGCATCGCACTGATCATGCTGACCATTGCCGGTACGGCGGCGGCCAGCGACCTGCCCGAATACACGCTGGTCGTCAAAAATCATGTCTATCAACCGAGCGAGATCAAGGTGCCGGCCGGCACCAAGTTCAAGCTCATCGTGCGCAACGAGGACGCCACCACGGAGGAGTTCGAGAGCACCGATTTCAATCGCGAGAAGATCGTGCTGCCGAACAGCAGCATCACGGTTTTTGTCGGCCCGTTGCGCGCCGGCAACTATGGCTTCTTCGGCGACTTCCATCAGGACACGGCCAAGGGCCGGTTGATCGCGGAGTGATGTGATGCCTGGGGTTGCCTTGCTGGTTTTTCGGGAAGTGATGGAGGCGGCGCTGATCGTCTCGATCGTGTGCGCCGCCACGCGCGGCGTGGCACGACGTGGCTGGTTCGTGGCCGGAGGCATCGGGCTCGGTATTGCGGGAGCGCTGCTGGTGGCCCTGGGCGCCGGCGTCATCAGTCAACTGGCCAGCGGCTCCGGCCAGGAAATCTTCAACGCCTGCGTGCTGCTGTCGGCCGTACTGATGATCGGTTGGCATGTGGTGTGGATGTCTTCTCACGGGCGCGAACTGGCGCAGCAGATGGGCGCCGTCGGCAACGCGGTCAGGACTGGCTCCAGCTCGTTTACGCTGCTGCTGGCGGTGGTGGCGATAGCGGTGCTGCGCGAGGGTTCCGAGATCGTGCTGTTCCTCTACGGCATGGCCGTCGGTGGCATTGGTACGGCAGGATTGGTCGGCGGCATCGCGCTGGGCGTGGGCGCTGGGGCGCTGCTCGGGTTCGCGCTGTACTTCGGTCTGCTGCGTATCCCGATGAAGCATTTTTTCAAGGTCACCAACTGGATGCTGGTGCTGCTGGCTGCCGGGCTGGCCTCCTCCGCGGCGCGCTTTCTGTTGCAGGGCAACTTGCTGCCTGCTTTTGGCAATCAGCTGTGGGATACCTCATGGCTGTTGTCGAACGGCTCACTGACCGGCAAGACGCTGGGCATCCTCATCGGCTATGACGCCACACCGGCTGGCGTTCAGATCGTGTTCTATGCAACCACGCTGCTGTTGCTGGTCGCCGGCATGCGGGGGTTGAACGGCAATGGCACGGCACCGTCGTCGCCTCGGGTGCTTTCCGCGCCGCCGGATATGGTTCCCAAGCCGTCGCAATAAAAATCGACCAACACGATCTTTCCTCGTTCGATCGCAATAGGGTTCGGCTGCGACAGAACGCGCGTGTCTCGTAAACCTCAGCCACGGGAGTCATGGCGTGCATTCATCCCTTTTCCGGAAATCAGCCGTCGCATGGGGCGCCGTCTTGCTCACGACCGCGTCTGTTGCCCGGTCGGACGATTTCATCGTCTACTCACCGCATGTCTCTGCCACTCAGACCGAGGTCGAGCTGCGCGGTTATCGTTACGACGATGCACGCGACGACTTCCGCGGCGGCAATGCTTCCGAAATTTCGGTCTCCCATGCGTTCAACGATTGGTGGAAACCTGAGATATATCTCGCAAAATATGAGCGTGCACCTGGCAGTGCCGGGCACCTGATCGGCTACGAGTTCGAGAACACTTTCCAACTGACACCGCAAGGCGAGTACTGGGCCGATGTCGGCTTTCTGGCCTCCTACGAGCACAAGACCGTCGCCGGTACGCCCGATGCCGTCGAGTTCGGGCCGCTGATCGAGAAGGCGGCCGGGCGCTTCGATCACACGTTCAACTTCATCCTGGAGAAGCAGATCGGTGCCGGTGCCAGTGGCAAGTACGAGTTTCGTTACAGCTACGCAGGCACCTACGCCTTCTCCACCGCCTTTCGGCCCGGCATTGAAGCCTACGTGCGGCCTGGCGACCACGCGTATCAGGCGGGGCCGATCGTGGCCGGTGAATGGCATGTCCCGGGCACGACCAGCAATCTCGAGTACCGCGTCGGCCTGCTGCTGGGTGCCAATGCCGACGCACCCCGCCGGACGTGGCTGGCGCGGGTGGAGTACGAGTTCTTCTGATCCCTGTTTGGCCATGCGCAGCAGCATGAGAGTCCACGAATGTAGCCGGAGGATTTTTTGCGGGCTTAATGACGCGCCGAAGAGATCATCGGCGCGGCCACAGTGCAGTGGTTGCGCTGCCCTGCTGCAAACCAGGTCGCCGTATGCCGGCCAGTTCTTTTCAGTGCCCGCGCAGTGTCGAAGACGCCAGGCGCGATCGGCATGACCCGCATGGACACGGGCCACGTGGAATAATCGAACCTCCCTCGACCGGAGTGGCGCGCGTGGACAGCCATCATTTTCTGCAGACCGCGGTGGTGTTCCTGCTCGCCACGGTGATCGCGGTGCCGCTGACCAAGCGCTTCCGGCTTGGGGCGGTGCTCGGCTACCTGCTGGCCGGCGTGGCGATCGGACCGCAGCTACTGGGCCTGGTCAGCGATACCGAAGGGGTCGCCGCGATCTCCGAGTTCGGCGTGGTGCTGATGCTGTTCGTGATCGGCCTGGAGCTGTCGCCGCAGCGGCTGTGGGTGATGCGCCGCTCGGTGTTCGGTACCGGCCTGCTGCAGGTGCTGGCCAGCAGCGTGGCGATCGGCGCGGCGGCGTATTTCCTGTTCGGCCTCAGTGGCAGGGCGGCGGCGATCGTCGGTGGCAGCCTGGCGCTGTCGTCCACCGCGTTCGGCCTGCAGATCCTGGCTGAGCGCAAGGAGGCCGGCGCGGCCTACGGTCGTCAGGTATTCGCGGTGCTGCTGTTCCAGGATCTGGCGGCGATCCCGCTGATTGCCGCGGTGCCGCTGCTGGCTTCATCGACCGCGCAGAGCTTCGACTTGTTGGCGGTGCTGCGCACGATCGGGGTGATCCTGGCGGTGGTGGTCGGTGGCCGCTACCTGTTGCGGCCGGTATTCCGCTTCGTGGCACGCGCGGATTCGGTGGAGGTGTTCACCGCCACCGCGCTGCTGGTGGTGATGGGTGTCGCGCTGCTGATGGAGCTGGCCGGGGTTTCCGCCACGCTGGGCGCGTTCCTTGCCGGCATGCTGCTGGCCGACTCGGAATACCGGCACGAGATGGAGTCGAACATCGAGCCGTTCAAAGGCCTGCTGCTGGGGCTGTTCTTCATCAGCGTCGGCATGTCGATGGATATCTCGCTGCTGCTGCACCGGCCGGGCCTGATCTTCGGTCTGGTGGCGGCCTTGCTGCTACTGAAGAGTTTTCTGCTATGGCCGCTGGGGCGGTTGCTGGGCGGGCTCAATCGCTCCGATACCTTGCGCATGCTGGTGCTATTGGCTTGCGGCGGCGAGTTTGCCTTCGTGGTGCTGCGGCAGGCGGCCGAGCAGGGGCTGATCGACGGCGGTCAACGCGACGCGCTGGTGCTGACGATCACTCTGACGATGGCGCTGACGCCGCTGCTGGTGGTGCTGGCGGCGAAGGTGCTGAACGTGATGCCGAAGAAGCCGGTCCGTGAGTTCGACAACATCGACACGGCGCCGCCGCGGGTGATCATCGCCGGCTTCGGCCGGGTCGGGCAGATCATCGCCCGCGTGCTGCGGGCCCAGGGTATTCCGTTCGTGGCGCTGGAGCATTCGGCCGAGCAGGTCGATTTCTCGCGCCGCTTCGGCACGGTCAACCTGTTCTTCGGCGATCCCGCGCGCCCGGAGTTGTTGCGCGCGGCACAGGCCGACAAGGCCGAGGTGTTCGTGCTGGCCACCGACGATCCGGAGGCGAATCTGCACACCGCGCGACTGGTACGACGGCAGTATCCGCATCTGAAAATCATCGCGCGCGCACGCAACCGCCAGCACGTGTTCCGCCTGATGGATCTGGGCGTGGACGAGCCGGTGCGCGAGACGTTCCACTCCAGCCTCAAGATGACCCGCAAGACGCTGGAGGCACTCGGCCTGTCACATGAGCTGGCGGCCGACCGGGTCGAGCGGTTCCGTCGCCACGACGAGGACCTGCTGAGGAAGCAGTCACTGGTCTACGACGACGAGACCAAGCTGATGCAAAGCACGCGCGATGCGCTGGTCGATCTGCAGCGCCTGTTCGAGGCGGACGCCGAGCCGAGTGCGGAGCGCGAACGCCAACGTGATCCAGGGGTGCCGCTGACCGGTGAGGATTGACCCGGTTCCCGGGTCACCACGAGTCGAGTGGTGGCAAGCCCGCACCGGACTGGAGTAGGTTGCGT
The DNA here is from genome assembly GCA_966211915.1 of uncultured Rhodanobacter sp. Taxonomy (GTDB): domain Bacteria; phylum Pseudomonadota; class Gammaproteobacteria; order Xanthomonadales; family Rhodanobacteraceae; genus Rhodanobacter. The sequence continues at coordinate 142,340 of CBIHNO010000012.1, read as the reverse complement.
CAACCGGCTGCCGCTTCCGACGTTGCCTAGCAACATGCCTACGACTCAGCTCCCCGCATTGACTGGCCCTGTCGTGATCCGCTTTGGCCGGCTCGGCGACACCATCCTGCTGCAGCCGCTGTTGCACAAGCTGCACCTGCGCTATGGCCGACCTTGTCAGTTGCTGGCACTGGGGGATTGGTCGCCGGGGCTGTATTCGGCGCAGCCTGAGGTGGCCGGATGCATTCCCCTGCGTTCGCAATACGGCCCGATATGGATGCGCCCGCAGCGCTGGCGTGCGGCGCTGGCCTTGCGGCGCCTGCGGGGGTCGCCGTTCTACATCTGCGAACCCGAGTTCCGCACACGGACCAAGATACGCCCGATGCTGGCGCTGGCTGGCGTGCCGGCCGAACATTGCACGTTCATCGAAGACATCCCGTCGATCGAAGACGAACACTGGGTGGACTGGCTGCTGCGCTTCGGCGACACCACGCCGGCCGCATTTCGCGCGAGTGGCGAGTCGACGCCGCCCCTCGTTCATGCCGCGCCGCAGTTGCATGTCAGTGCAGCCGAGCGTGCTGACCGCGAGGCATGGCTGCATGGGCAGCGTCTGGGCGGGCGCCCGCTGGTGCTGCTGCAGCCAGCCAACAAGCGCACCATGCGTTGGAACGGGGTGCGCGCCGCGGAAGATGACGCCAAATCCTGGCCGGCGGAGCGCTGGGCTGCACTGGCGCGGGCCATCAGCTACCGTCTGCCGCAGGCACAGGTGTTGTTTTGTGGCTCACCGGCCGAGGCCGGCTATCTCGATACGCTACTGGCGGTGACCGATGCGGCGTCATCCAGGATCGCCGCTGCGGCATTGCCGCTCGGTCGTCTGAAGGCGCTGTTGGAGATTGCCCACAGCATGGTCTCGGTAGATACCGGACCAGCCCACCTTGCCGCCGCCATGGGTTGTCCGCTGGTGGTGCTGATGGGGAACCGCTCGCCGCAGTTGTGGACCCCGCGCAGCGGATCCGGCAGCGAGGTGAGGGTTCTCGGGGGCCTGCCGGCCATTCACCGGGTGGACGAGATCGAAACAGCCCAGGCAGTGAACGCATGGCGGGCCTTGCGCTGGCGTACTGCGGCAGAAACCACCAACGATGCCGAGGCGATCGCCTACTCGGCCGGCTGCGCCGGTTGACGTAGCGTTTGCCGCACGCTCGGGATCGCGCCGCTGCGGGCGGCCAGTTCGTGCGCGATATCGACGTAGCCGAGTTGCCGCGCCACATCCGCCGCGGTGCGGCCAAATGCATCGGCCGCATTGCGATCCGCACCGCGCGACAGCAGCACGCGCGCCGGCGGCAGCAGCGCGTGCATGGCGCAGGCGTGCAGCGCGGTGACGCCGCGCTGGTCGGCGTGCTCGACCTTGGCGCCGGCCTCCAGCAGCAGTGGTACCAGCGCGCCGATGTGGGTGGCATCGCATTCGCTGCCGGGACGCAATTGCGCGCCGAGCAGCAGCAGCAGCGGGGTCTTGCCTTCGCTGTCCGCATGATTGATGTCGGCACCGCGCTTGAGCAGGCCGTCGAACAGGCGACGTGCGCGCAGGCTGTCGTTGTGTTCGAAGCCGAACTGCGCGGCGGCGTGCAGTGCGCTGCGTCCACCCGCATCGACCGCGTTGACCTCGGCACCGGCGTCGAGCAACTGCTCGGCGATTTCCGGATAGCCCATCGCGGCAGCCACCATCAGCGCGGTCGCCTCGTTCGGCAGGCGCTGGTCGGCGCTGACTTCATGTTGCAGCAGCAGGGCGACCAGTGCCTCGCGGCGTGCAGCGACTGCAGCGGCCAGCGGGGTCACGCCACTGCGCGCGGCCAGCGCCGGATCGGCGCCGGCGTCGAGCAGGCAGGCGGCGATCTCGCGGTGGCCGGCACCGCAGGCGCGCAGCAACGCCGAGGCGCCCTGGTCGTCCTGGGTGTCGACGGCGAAGCCCAGTTCCAACAGACGCTGCACGGTGGCCAGTGCACCGGCGGCAGCGGCGGCCGGCAGATCAGTGGGGCGGAGCGGGCGGTTCGGTCGCGACCAGTCGCGCCAGTCCAGCCAGCGTTCCACCGCCGGATGTTCCAGCGCCAGTCCCAGCGGTGTCTCGCCGTTCGCATCGGCGGCTTCGGGATTCGCGCCGTGCGCGATCAGGGCGCGTACCAACGGGAGTGCCTGCGCACCGTGTTCGAGCGCGGCGAACAGCGGCGTGCGACCATCGCGGTCGCGCGTGTTCGGGTCGCAGCCTCGTGCCAGCAGGACCTGCAGCAGCTCGGGTTGCGCATTGACCACGGCCAGATGCAGCGGGGTGCGCTCGCGCGCATCCGGACCGAACGGATCGGCACCGCGTTCGAGCAGGTTAAGTGGCAGCGCGGTTGCCTGCGCCACGCCGCTCAGGCGCGACAACGCCTGCGCCAGCAGGCCGGCGCCGGCCGGACTGGCACCGGCCTGCAGCAGGTCGTCCAGCGCTTCGGTCGAATTCGGCAGCTGCTGCAACAAGGCGTCGAACAGGCGTCGGCCCAATGGCGGCAGGGCGGGTGCGTCGGCGGTTTCCGCATCGTCGATGCGCGGCGCTTCGAAGCGGGCTTCGGCGTCGAGGCCGTGATCGAGCAGCCAGCGGCGGCCGGCGGCGAGACCCGGCGTGGCCAGGTCCAGATACAGCTGCGCCAGTTGCGTCTGCGGCCACTCGTGCACGCGCTCGGCAAAACCCGACACGACCGCCCAGTGACCGAAGCGCAGTGCATCGAGCAGATGCGCCGGTGTGTCGGCGCCTTCGGCGAGCAGGTCCTGGCTGAGGCTGGCCGGCAGCGGTGTATCCGGGTCGAGCAGGGCAACCAGATCCCAGCGACCGGCGGCGGCGGCGTGGTCGAGCGCGCTGCGGCCATCGCTGCCGGGCGCCTTCGGTTCAGCACCCAGCGCCAGCAAGGCGCGCACGGTTTCGCCATGTGCACGCGGCGACTGGCAGGCCAGGGTCAAGGCATCACGTCCGTGCTGGTCGCGCACACGCGCATCCGGCTGTGCCTCGGCCAGCAGCTGCACGATGCCGCCGGCGCCGGCGCGGGCCGCTTCCATCAGGGCGGTGCTGCCACGCTGGTCGGCCAGGTTGATATCGGCACCGGCCGCGCACAACGCGCGAGCGATTTGTTCATGTCCTTCGGCGGCGGCGCTCAACAGCGCATGCCGATGACGCGCATCGACCGCGTTGACCGCGGCGCGATGCTTGAGCAGCAACTTGACCCCTTCGGCATCGTCGTCGGCGATGCTGGCGGCGGCGACCAGCGCTGGTTCGCCGTCGGCTGGCGCCGGTTTGGCGCCATGCTCGAGCAGGAATTTCGCCAGCGGCCAGTTGGCGGCGCGACAGGCGGCGGCCAGCGGGCTGATGCCGGCCTTGTTAAGCGCGTTGATCGGCGCGGCAGCATCCAGCAGCATCGCCGCCACGCCCGGTTCGGCGCTGAGCACGGCACCGTGCAGCGCGGTATTGTCCTCGACATCGGCGACCAGCGGGCTGGCGCCGTTGGTGAGCAGGGTCAGCACCGCCTCGGCGCGACCGTGCCAGCTGTCGCGGGTGGCGGCGAGCAGCGGGGTGATGCCGCCGCTGGCGCGATTCACGTGGGCGCCCTTGGCGATCAGCGCACGCAGCAGGCGGGTGTCCGGCAGCAAGGCAGCGAGCATCAATACCGGGCGCTGGTCACGATCGTCGGCAGTCGGCGCAGTGTCGGGGTCAGCGCCGGCCTCGACCAGCGCCAGCGCGCGTTCGATATCGCCGTCGCGGGTTGCCGCCAGCAGTGCCTGGGCCTGCTCGGGTGTGCCGGCGGTGCGCTCCTGTTCGCTCAGCACGGGGCGCGGAGCGACCACGGCACCGGTCGACGATGCGGCGTGGTCACTGCGTCGACGCGGTTGATGTCGTTCGCACAGCAGTGCACGCAGCGTGCGGTTGGCGATGATCAGACAACCCAGCGGCAACAGCACGACGCCGTAAATTGCCAGGGCGGCGATGCGCGGTTCAGGCGGCAGCACGCCATACAGTCCGGTCAGTGCGATCGCGCCGAAAGCCAGCACCAGCAGCGAGAGTGCGGCGGGCAGGAAGTGGCTGAAGAAGCGTTCCTCATGCGACAGATGGCGACCGAACGCGATGCTGCGCAGGGTGGCGGTGAAGATCCACGAACCATCGCGCTGGCTCGGATAAGCGTCGTCCCATACGAACACCAGCCCGAACGCCGGCCACAGCCGCCACAGCGCGGTCAGCGCCAGCACCAGCGCCGCAGCCAGGATCAATGCCGCGCTGAGGCTGGGCGTCTGGCTCAGCTGCAGCATCGGCCACGCGACCAGCACGAACACCAGCGCGGCGTAGCCGGTGAACATCACCAGATGCGCGGCGCCACGACGCAACACCGTGCGGCCGAAGCGCGGTTCGGGATCGAAACCGATCGCGTGGCAGATCGCGGCCATGGTCAGCGCGTTCGCCAGCAGCAGCGGGATCAGGGTCAGCGGATGGGTAGCCAGCCCGGCAGCGGCGACCGCGATCAGACCTGGAATGAACCAGGCGAGAGCCTGCATGAGAGGAGGGCGGCGTCGCGATTTGGGCTGGGTCATGGAGACAGTATAGAAATCGTTGGATGTGCAGACGGTAACCAAGTGTTAACGCCAGCGACACGGTGGCGCGATCAGTCGTCCCGATCATCCCGCGGGGAATGGGTGTAGGCGAGATGATTGGCGGTGGCCAGGGTTTCCTGCGGCGGCAGCTGCAGATGCCAGCCTTGCAGGCGCAGGTTGGTGAGTACCTGCTCGGTGTCCTCGACCGGCAACCTGCGTTGCTCGTCCAGTTGCACTTCCATCACGAAGCGCAACTCGCCCAGCAACAGGACCAGCGACTCGGGCAGCGCATCGAACGCATCGCGCTGCGCCAGCCACAAATAGCTGTCCGCTTTGCGCAGGCTGGCATAGACGAAGCACTGCATGACGGCACCTTCGTGGACGATGTATGGACCGCTCAGGGTAGCAGCGTGGCCGGCTGCTTGCCCGCCTGGCGATGCTGATGTGAGGGTTGCAAGGGTTCGCACGGGAGGGAGGTGGCAGCCAAGTGGCGTCTGCAGCATTTGCGCCCGTTCGTTAGTTAAATGTTGCGACTGCACTTGCAACACCTTGGGCGAGCGGGCAAAGTGCGGCGCAGGGGCTTCAAACGCGCGTATGAATTTACATCGGGCGTCGCCTCAGTTACCTACCCGAGCCGCATCACGATAAGTAAGCAGGAGCAAGCGATGTACATGTCTTTCCGTTCCTTCAAGGGCGCTGCCCGTCCGCTCGCGCTCGCCGCGCTGAGCGTGGCCATTCTTGGCGCACTCGCACCGGGCGCCGCCAGCGCCAGCGCTTTCCAGCTCAAGGAAAACAGCGCCAAGGGTCTGGGTCGTGCGTATGCCGGTTCCGCCACTGCCGGTGGCGATGTCTCGGTGGTGGCGAACAATCCGGCCGCGATGACCGATCTTCAGGGTACCTACCTGCAGGCCGACGTCACTGCGATCAACTTCAGCACCAAATTCACCGGCACCGGCCATGACGTGCTCGGTCGTCCGATCAGCGGCGGCAACGGCGGCGACGGCGGCACCACCTTGCCGGTTCCGGCATTGTTCGTTGCCACTCAGGTCAACGATCGCGTGCACGTGGGCGCGGGCTTCTCGGTGCCGTTCGGCTTCCAGACCGAATACGACAAGAACTGGGTCGGCCGTTACAACGGTATCAAGTCCAAGTTCGAGTCGCTCGATGCCACGTTGTCGGCGTCGTTTGACGTCACCAGCACCTTCAGCATCGGCGCCAGCGTCATTGCGCAGAAGACCAGCGCCGAACTGACCAGCGCGATCAACTACAACGCCGTGGGCCTGGGCATCCAGCAGGGGATCGGTGCGAAGACCGCCGCTGGCGTGGCGCAGATCCAGGCCGCGGCCCAGGCCGGGCAGATCCCGCCGGCGCAGGCCGCCGCGATGATCCAGGCGGCTGTGCAGCAGGGCCAGGCTGCAGCGGCCGGCGTCGCCGCCGCCACGCCGGTGGGTGGTGACGGTTTTGCCCGCATCAAGGGCGATGACTGGGGCTACGGCTGGCAGTTGGGCGGATACTGGAAGCTGACCTCCAACGACAAGTTCGCACTCAACTACCGTTCCAAGATCAGCCATCGTCTGGAAGGCACGGGCAATTTCACCACCACGCCGGGCTACGACGCGTTGCTGGCGAATCCTGCGCTGGCTGCCTCGATTCCTCCGTTCTCGCACACCACCGGTACCGCCAACTTCACCACGCCGGCCGTGATCAGCGCGAGCTACTGGCATCAGGCGGAGAAGTTCGGTCTGGGCATCGATCTGGCCTACACCAAGTGGGACGTGTTCAAGAACCTGACGGTGAATTACGGCAATGCGCAGCCGCCGACCACGGAAGCGTTCGACTGGCGCAACACGGTCTTTGCCTCGATCGGTGGCGATTACTACCTCACCGACAAGGTCACCTTGCGCGCAGGCATCGCGGTCGACCAGACGCCTACCCGCCTTGCCACCCGCGACCCGCGCGTGCCCGACTCGACCCGCCAGATGGCCTCGTTCGGCATCGGCTACAAGGCCAGCGAGCACTTCGAGATCAATGCGTCCTACGCGCATATCTTCGTCAACCAGGCCCATGTGAACACGAAGAGCGGCACGGGCGACACGCTCGTCGGCAACTTCGATGACTACGGCAACCTGTTGAGCTTCTCGGCGCAGTACAAGTTCTAATGGCGGCAACACGGCCGTATCCATCGAGCTGATGGACGTCCAGACAAAAACCTCCCCGCGTGAGCGGGGAGGTTTTTTTGTGCGGTCAGGCAACGGGCAGAGTGGTCAGCGCTCAACCACGCTTGAGCAACAACTCCAGCATGCGGCGAAAACGTACGCCGTACGGCGGATTGAGCAGGCCGGCGCCATTGAGACGGGCCTGCCGGAATACCGGCTTCAGATGCGAGAACGTGCGGAAGCCGGCCTCGCCGTGATAGCCGCCCATGCCCGAGGCGCCGACGCCGCCGAACGGCAGGCCATGCTGGGCGATGTGGTAAAGCGTGTCGTTGAGGCTGACGCCGCCGGCCACGGTACGCGCCAGCACCTTGTCGATCAGTGACCGGTCCTGCTCGAACAAATACAGCGCCAGCGGATGCGGATGGGCGGCGACGTAGGCGATCGCTTCATCCAGCGAGTCGTAGGGTACGAGCGGCAGCAGCGGGCCGAAGATCTCCTCCTGCATCACGCCCATGCCGTCGTTGACCTCGCTCAGCAGTTGCGGTGGCAGCAGGCGGCGCGCCGGATCATCCGCGGCCTCGCTCAGCGGATGCACCCGTGCACCGGCGGCGACGGCGCCATCGCGCAGTCCGACCAGGCGCTGGTACTGGCGATCGGAAGCGACGCTGGCGTATTGCGTGCTTTGTGCCAGTTGCGGATACATCTGCGTCACCACACGGCGGGCGGTGGTGATGAAATCCGCCACCTGTGCGCGCGGCAGCAGTACGTAATCCGGCGCGATGCAGGTCTGTCCGGCGTTGACCAGCTTGCCGAACAGGATGCGTTCCACCGCGTTGTCGAAGCGCGCACCTGGGCCGATGATCGCCGGCGACTTGCCACCCAGTTCCAGTGTCACCGGGGTCAGGTTCGCGGCGGCCGCACGCATCACATGGTGGCCGACCGCGGTGGATCCGGTGAACAGCAGGTGGTCGAACGGCAACGCGGAAAAGGCCTGCGCGACCGCGGCATCGCCATTCACCACCAGCACTTCGTCGGGCTGGAAATAGCGGCCTATCTGCTCGGCGAACAGCGCCGAGAAGCGCGGCGTGTATTCGCTCATCTTGACCATCGCACGATTGCCGGCGACCAGCGCGTCGACCAGCGGCCCGATCGCCAGATACAGCGGGTAATTCCACGGCACGATGATGCCGATCACGCCCAGCGGTTGCGGCATCAACGCATTGCGCGCCGGAAGGAAGGCGAGGCCCGCGAGCGACCGCCGCGGGCGCATCCAGCGCCGGCCATGGCGCAACGCATGGCGGATGCCGGACAGGCTGGGAAAGCATTCCAGCAGATCGGTTTCTTCCGCAGGACGCTGGCCGAAGTCGGCCGAGATGGCCGCAGCGAAGGCGCCGCGCTGCTCACGCAGCATCGTCTCCAGCGCGCGCAGCCGCTTTGCGCGCGCATCCCATGGTGGCATCGGGTCGGCCGCCTGCGCGATGCGCATGCGTTGCAGGCTTTCAGTGAGATTCGGGTCGGGGGTGCTCATCGGGCGCTCGATAAACCATAGAGCCTATCCATAGCACACTGCCCGGCCCGATGGCGCCACGATTATTCATCACTCGCGTCGATGCGATGCGGCGCCGCAGTGTAGACGTAGCTGCGATGAGATGACGGCCGGCGCACTGAGCGTCGACCGTCATACGCTAGATCACTTACTCGCCAATCGTCAGCAGCGACGCATTGCCACCAGCGGCGGTGGTGTTGATGGTGAGCGTGCGTTCGCCGGCGAAGCGCAGCAGGTAGTGCGGGCCGCCGGCCTTGGGGCCGGTGCCGGACAGGTTCTCGCCGCCGAACGGCTGCACGCCGACCACCGCGCCGATCTGGTTGCGGTTGACGTAGCAGTTGCCGACGCGGGCGTGGCTGGCGATGTAGTCGAGGGTGTCGTTGATGCGGCTGTGGATGCCGAGCGTGAGGCCGTAGCCGGTGGCGTTGATCTGGTCCACGACCTGCTTCAGCTCGCTGCCCTTCCAGCGGATCACGTGCAGTACCGGGCCGAACACTTCGCGGGTCAGGGTGGCGAGCGACGGAATCTCGTAGGCGCGCGGGGCGAAGAAGGTGCCGTTGGCGGTGAGCCCCGGATCGAGCGCGACCTCGCCGATCTTCTTCGCCTCCTTGTCCATGCGCGCGGCATGCTCGACCAGGATCTTCCTGGCGTCCTCGTCAATCACCGGGCCGACGTCGGTGGACAGCTGCCCCGGGTCGCCTACCTTCAGCTCGCCCATCGCGCCGGCGAGCATCGCGCAGACCTTGTCGGCAATGTCTTCCTGCACGAACAGCACACGCGCGGCGGAGCAGCGCTGGCCGGCGGACTGGAACGCGGAGGCGATCACGTCCTTGACGATCTGCTCGGGCAGGGCGGAGGAGTCGGCGATCATCGCGTTCTGGCCGCCGGTCTCGGCGATCAGCGCGGCGATCGACGCATTGCGCGCAGCCAGCGCGCGATTGATCGCCCAGGCGGTTTCGGTGGAACCGGTGAAGGCAACGCCGGCGACACGCGGATCGCGGGTCAAGGCGGCGCCGACGGTGCCGCCGTCACCCGGCAGGTACTGCAGCACGTCGACCGGCACGCCGGCATCGTGCAGCAGCTTCACCGCGGCGTAGCCGATCAGCGAGGTCTGCTCGGCCGGTTTCGCGATGACGGCGTTGCCGGCGGCGAGCGCAGCGCTGACCTGGCCGAGGAAGATCGCCAGCGGGAAGTTCCACGGGCTGATGCAGACGAACACGCCGCGGCCGTTGAGGAACAGTTGGTTGCTCTCGCCGGTGGGGCCGGGCAACTGCTCGGGCTGGCCGAACAGGCGGCGCGCCATGGTGGCGTAGTAGCGCAGGAAGTCGGCCGCCTCGCGGATCTCGGCGATCGCATCGGGCAGGCTCTTGCCGGCTTCGCGCACGCACAGCGCGATGAATTCGCCGCGGTGCGCTTCGAGCTGCTCGGCGGCGTGTTCGAGGATCGCGGCGCGGCTGGCCGCGGGCAGGCGATCCCAGCCGAACTGCGCGGCGACCGCATTGCTCAGCGCCTTGTCGACGGTGGCGCTGTCGGCGCTGACGTAGCTGCCCACGGTCTGGCGGCGGTCGGCGGGGTTGGTCACCTTGATGGTCGGGCCGGTGGCCGTCGCGCCCGGCACCAGCGGGCCGGCCGTCCAAGGGCCGGCGTTGGCGTTGACCGCGTCGGCCATCGCCTTCAGTTCGTTGTCGTTGGAGAAGTTGACGCCCATGGAATTCTTCCGAAGTTCACCGTAGAGATTCACCGGCAGCGGAATGCGCGGGTGGGGGATCGAAGCAAAAGCGCGCACGGTTTCGCACGGGTCGGCGACCAGCGTGCGCACCGGCACGCTCTCGTCGACGACGCGGTTGACGAAGCTGGTGTTGGCGCCGTTCTCGAGCAGGCGGCGCACGAGGTACGGCAGCAGGTCCTCGTGCGTGCCGACCGGTGCATAGACGCGGCAGGGCACGTTCAAATTCTGCGGGCCGATCACTTCGGCATACAGGTCGGTGCCCATGCCGTGCAGGCGCTGGTACTCGTACGGACGGCCCTGCGCGATGTGATGCACAGCGGCGATCGAGTGTGCGTTATGCGTGGCGAATTGCGGGTAGATCAATTCGACGCCGGCATTGAACAACCGGCGTGCGCAAGCCAGGTAGGAGACGTCGGTATTCGGCTTGCGCGTATACACCGGGTAACCGGCCAGGCCATTTTCCTGCGCGCGCTTGATCTCGGCATCCCAGTAGGCGCCCTTGACCAGTCGCACGTACCAGCGACGATTCGCAGCGCGCGCGGTCTCGATCAGCCAGTCGATCACGAACGGCGTGCGCTTGGCGTAGGCCTGCACCACGATGCCGAGGCCGTTCCAGCCTTGCAGCGAGGGGTGCGCGAACACGTCGCCGATGATGTCCAGCGACAGTTCGAGGCGCTCGGCCTCTTCGGCGTCCACCGACAGCGCGATGCCGTACTTCATCGCCAGCTGCGACAGCTCCAGCAGCTTCTCGCTGAGCTGGCGGTGGGCGAGCTCGCGCTTGGCCACCTCGTAGCGCGGATGCAGCGCGGACAGCTTCACCGAAATCGACGGTGCGTCGGTATGGTTCGCGAACGGGCCGCGCGCGCCGATCGCGGCGATCGCGTTGCGGTAATCCTGCTGGTAGCGCTCGGCGGTCTCGCTGGTCAGCGCCGACTCGCCCAGCATGTCGTAGGAATAGCGATAGACCGCGTATTCCTTCTTCGCGCAGCGATCTAGCGCCTCGTCGATGGTCTGCCCCATCACGAACTGGTGGCCCATGATGCGCATCGCCTGGCGCACGGCGAGGCGGATCGCCGGTTCGCCGGCGCGACCGACCAGCCGCTTCAGCGCACCGGTGAAATCGTGGCGGGTGTCCTCGGCGAGATTCACCAGATGCCCGGTGAGCATCAGGCCCCAGGTCGAGGCGTTGACGAACAGCGACTCGCTCTGGCCCAGATGCTTCTTCCAGTCCGCCTCGCCCAGCTTGTCGCGGATCAGCTTGTCGGCGGTGGCCTTGTCGGGAATGCGCAGCAGCGCCTCGGCCACGCACATCAACAGCACGCCTTCCTCGGAGGAGAGGTCGTACTGGCGCATGAAGGATTCGACCGCGCTCTGGTCCTTGGCGCGCAGGCGCACCCGGCTGACCAGTTCGGCGGCGAGATCGATCACCTTTTCGCGTTCGACCGGCGGCAAGGTGGCCTGGGCCAGCAGGTCGTTGACCGCTTCGGTTTCGTCGCGCAGCCAGGCGGCAGTGATACGGGCGCGGGCCGGGGTGGGGTTGGCGGGAAGTTCGGGGCTGAGGATGGGTTGGGTCACGGGCTTGTCTGCAGATCCGCTCGACGCGGAGGGAAGCGCGAGATTGTACGCTGCGGCCACGGTCGCACGCATCCGCACGACGGGTGCCAGAGTGACGCTGGTCGGGCGTCATCGGGGCCTGATCCAGATCACGTGACTGCGGCATTCTTGCCCGTTGCGCCGCCGCGGCCTATCATTCCGCTGTTCCAGGCACGCCGGATCCCCATGATCGTGCTTCGACCAGCTACCGCCGGCTTGCCGTGCGTGACGATGTGGCTCAAGCCCAATCGCACGCTTAGCCGGCGCGGTTTGCGTCGTTTGATCGTGGTTCTGGTGGCGCTGGTGCTGATGACGGCAGGACTGGGTGCGTGGCAGGGGAATGTGTTTGCTCCGCTGTTTGCCTTGGTCGAATCCGCCGCCGTGGCTGTCGCCTTGAGCGTGGCCTGGCGGGCCGGCGATCGCAGTGAGCGCATCACCCTCGACGCTGCGTCGCTGGAGGTGCAGTCGCTGCCGGGCCGGCGCCGCATGCGTTTCCAGGCGTACTGGGTGCGCGTGTTGCTGGAGCCGGGCGACGGGCGTCAGCGCCTGCTGCTGTCATCGCACGGGCGCGAGTTGGAGATTGGCGCTTTTCTGGCGGAACAGGAACGCGTCGAGCTGTCGAGAAAACTCATGGTGCTGCTGGCCGATCTCAACGGCCCGTCGCGCAAGTAGGTTCAACAAAGGTGCAAGACATGACATCTGGCGGCATCAGGCGATCATTCACGGCAGCGGCGACCCTCGCCCTTGCATCGTTCGGCAGCGTGGTTCATGCCGCCCCGGGTCCGTGGCAGCTGAACATGGAGCGCGGCGCGAGCACCTGGTCGCAGGTGCCGTACCACCTGAACAACATTTCGCTTGCCGTGTGCACGGTGATCGGCATCCTGGTGTTCGGCGCGATGTTCATCGCGATGTTCCGCTTCCGCAAATCGCGCGGTGCGGTGGCCGAGAAGTGGTCGCACAACACCATGGTGGAAGTCGTCTGGACCACCATTCCGGTGATCATCCTGGTCGTGCTGGCTTACCTGGCCACCGGCGGCCTCACCTTGTGGGCCGACACCACCGGCTCGCAGATGACCGTCAAGGTCACCGGCTACCAGTGGAAGTGGCGCTACGACTACGTCGAATACCAGGGCAAGCCGATCGACAAGGTCGGCTTCATGTCCAAGCTCGATACGCAGAGCGACCAGACCCGCCAGCTCGGTTCGGGCATGGATCCGTATGCGGTCAAGGTCGGTGACGAAAACACCTATCTGCTGAACGTCGACAAGCCACTGGTGGTGCCGGTCGACACCAAGATCCGCTTCGTCATTACCAGCGGCGACGTGATCCACTCCTGGTGGGTGCCGGCGACTGGCTGGAAGCTCGACGCGATCCCCGGAATCATCAACGCCGCCTGGGCCAACTTCCAGACGCCGGGTACCTATCGCGGCCAGTGCGCCGAGTTGTGCGGCCAGGATCACGGCTTCATGCCGATCGTGGTGGTGGTCAAGTCGAAGGCGGATTTCGCCACCTGGCTGGCCGGGCAACAGGCGAAGTCCGCTGCGCCCGCCGCGGCACCAGCACCAGCAGCAGCTTCCAGCGCCACCGCACCGCAGACCAGCCAGGTCGCTCCGGCGGCGGACGCCGCCAAGCAGGGCTGATCCAGCCCGGCCTGGCCGTTCCCGGCACACGTTTTTTCACGCAGTCGCATTCAATATTTCAGGTTAGAGGTGCAAGGCCATGTCCTACGCAGCCACCCATGATCAGCACGACGATCACCACGGCGCGCCGAAAGGTTTCTTCCAGCGTTGGTGCATGTCCACCAACCACAAGGACATCGGCACGCTGTATCTGGTTTTCGCGCTGACGATGTTCTTCATCGGCGGCAGCTTTGCGATGCTGATCCGTGCCGAGCTGTTCAAGCCCGGCCTGCAGCTGATGCAGCCGTACTTCTTCAACCAGTTGACCACCATGCATGCGCTGGTGATGATTTTCGGCGCGATCATGCCGGCCTTCGTCGGCCTCGGTAACTGGATGATCCCGCTGATGGTCGGCGCGCCGGACATGGCGTTGCCGCGCATGAACAACCTGTCGTTCTGGATCCTGCCGTTCGCGTTCATCCTGATGCTGTCCACGCTGTTCATGCCCGGCGGTGGCCCGGCCGGCGGCTGGACGATGTATCCGCCGCTGTCGCTGCAGAGCGATTCGCTGGCCTACGTGGTGTTCGCGGTCCATCTGATGGGCATCAGCTCGATCATGGGCGCGATCAACATCATCGCGACCATCCTCAACATGCGCGCGCCCGGCATGGATCTGCTGAAGATGCCGGTGTTCGTGTGGAGCTGGCTGATCACCGCGTTCCTGCTGATCGCGGTGATGCCGGTGCTGGCCGGTGCGGTGACGATGCTGCTCACCGACAAGTACTTCGGTACCAACTTCTTCAACCCGGGCGGCGGCGGCGACCCCGTCCTGTATCAACATATTTTCTGGTTCTTCGGGCATCCCGAGGTCTACATCATGATCTTGCCGGCATTCGGCATCATCTCCGAAGTGGTGCCGACCTTCGCACGCAAGCCGATCTTCGGCTACAAGGCGATGGTGTTCGCGATCGCCTGCATCGCGTTCCTGTCGTTCATCGTGTGGGCGCACCACATGTTCGCGGTAGGCTTGCCTCTGGGCGCCGAAATCTTCTTCATGTACGCCACCATGCTGATCTCGGTGCCGACCGGCGTGAAGGTGTTCAACTGGGTCGCCACCATGTGGGGCGGTTCGATGACGTTCGAGACGCCGATGCTGTTCTCGATCGCGTTCATCATCCTGTTCACCATCGGCGGCTTCTCCGGCCTGATGCTGGCGCTGGTGCCGGCCGACTTCCAGTACCACGACACCTACTTCGTGGTGGCGCATTTCCACTACGTGCTGGTGACCGGCGCGCTGTTCGCGATCATTTCTGCCGCGTACTACTGGATGCCGAAGTGGACCGGCAACATGTACAGCGAGTTCTGGGGCAAGGTGCATTTCTGGAACAGCGTGATCTGGGTCAATGTGCTGTTCTTCCCGCAGCACTTCCTGGGCCTGGCCGGCATGCCGCGCCGCATCCCCGACTACAACGTGGCGTTCGCCAACTTCAACATGATCAGCTCGATCGGCGGCTTCCTGTTCGGCGCCACCCAGCTGATCTTCATCGGTGTGCTGATCCACTGCGTGTTCTTCTCGAAGAAAAAGGCCACCGACCGCGTGTGGGAAGGTGCCAAGGGTCTGGAATGGACGGTGCCGTCGCCGGCGCCGCACCACACCTTCGACGTACCGCCGGTGATCCACGACGACGAGCTGGCGCACGGTCACGTCAACGATTGATCATCCACCACGTCGTCCCGGCCCTGTCGGGCTGGGACGACGCAAGCAGCCGATCTACATGAAGCAGCAGACAATGAACACGGAAATCGCGGCACGCCGCAAAGGTGTACGGCGCACACTGATCGTGACGGTCTCGATCGTGCTGGCGTTTTTTCTGGTGTCGTTTCTGCAGATCCTGCTGATGAAATAGCGGTACCGCGGTTGCTACACGTTTTCTTTCAACCGGTCGGCTCAGGCGATCGGCATGCAGTTCCCCGGTCGGTGTGACGGGGTTAAGTCATCAAGAGAAGTCCACGGGGTCTCACCATGGGTCAGCAGCACGACGCTTACTTTGTTCCGGCCAAGAGCTATTGGCCGATCGTGGCCGCAGTGGTCATGTTCACCACCGTGTTCGGTGCCGCGCACTGGTTGAATGCGGAGCCCGGCGACGCCGGTTTCGGCAAGACCGTGCTGACCGTCGGCGTGATCGGTGTGCTGGGCATGTTCTTCGGCTGGTTCCGCTCGGTTATCAACGAGTCGCTGTCCGGCAGCTACAACCACCAGGTGGACGTTTCGTTCCGCATGGGCATGATGTGGTTCATCTTCTCCGAGGTGATGTTCTTCGGCGCGTTCTTCGGTGCGTTGTTCTACATCCGCATGTTCTCGGTGCCGTGGCTCGGTGGCCACGGTCACGGCACGTTGACCCACCAGTTCCTGTGGAGCGATTACGCCGCTTCATGGGGCGCCAATGCCGGCAACGGTCCGGAGCACGTCGGCGGCGCTTTCAGCACCGTGCCTGCGTGGGGCCTGCCACTGCTGAACACGCTGATCCTGCTCAGCTCCAGCGTCACCGTGACGATTGCGCATCATGCGCTGCGCGCGGGGCATCGCGGCAAGATCCTGGTGTTTCTGGGTCTGACCGTGCTGCTCGGTGCGCTGTTCCTGAACTTCCAGGCGCACGAGTACATCGAGGCCTACAAGGAACTGAACCTGACCCTGCACAGTGGCGTCTACGGCTCGACCTTCTTCCTGTTGACCGGTTTCCACGGCCTGCACGTGACGCTGGGCACGATCATGCTGGCGGTGATCTGGTTCCGCGTGCTGAAGGGTCACTTCAACAAGGATCACCACTTCGGTTTCGAGGCGGTGGCGTGGTACTGGCACTTCGTCGACGTGGTCTGGCTCGGCCTGTTCATGTTTGTCTATATCCTCTGACGCGACGTTGGTTTTGCTCTTTGCAAGAGCCGCGATACGCCCACAACAAAAAGCCCGCCATTGGCGGGCTTTTTGTTGTGGGCGTATCGCGCGGTTCAACCGTTATCGGCGCTTGCCACAATGGGGCGCGATTTGTCGCGGCTGGAGCGCGCTGTCGGCACAGCCGCTACAATCACTGGCCGACATCGTGCGGATGCAGCCAACCCATCCAGATGCCGAGAGCGACCATGCCGATAAGCAACAGCGACAGGCCGATGCGGCGGGTCAAGGCCCACACTGTGCGTTTGTCGTCGTCCTTGTCGGTCATCATGAAGTACAGCGCCTGGCCGAGGCTGAAGATCACCACCAGCAGCAGCACCACCAGCGCACCTTTGTAGACGGTTTCCACGTGATTGATCCGATCCATTTCGACTTGGGCAGTATAGCGACCACCGGCGGGTTCGCCGCGTGAGCGGATTTCGCCGCCCGTCGTGGTGGGCGTTGCTGCTGACGGCGGCGGGAGCCTTGCTGTTCATACGTTTGGGCATCTGGCAGCTGCATCGCGCCGACTTCAAGGACGCACTTCTGCGGCGGTATGCCGCATCGGCGTCCGCGCCCATGCAGGACTTCGCCAGGGTGGCCGCCACGCCGCCGGCCGACAGTTTTCCGCGTGTGCAGGTGAGTGGCCACTATCTCGCCGACCGGCTGTATCTGCTGGACAACCCGAAGCATGACGGTCTCGGCGGGGTGGAGGTGTTCGCGCCGTTCGTTCTGCGCGATCAGTCGTCGTTGCTGCTGGTGGATCTGGGCTTCCTGCCGGGCAATGGCGACGGCAAGACACCGCAGCTGCCACCGTTGCCGACCACCGAGATCAGCTTGCAGGGTTTGTACGTACCGCCGCCGCCGGTCGGTTTCGAGATGGGTGGCGATGCGCTGGCGCGACAGACGCATTGGCCGAAGAACAGTATCTTCCTGGATCCGGCGGAAATCGCTCGCGATCTTGGCCGCCCGCTGTATCCGCGGATGCTCGCGCTGGACGCCGATCCGGCCTCGATCTATGTGCGCGTGCATACCCTCGATTTTTCCTCGATGCCGCCAGCGCGGCACCGTGCGTATGCGTTCCAGTGGTTCACCTTCGCGCTTGCCGCGGTGGTGATCCTGCTGGCCGTGCATCGCAAACGCAAACCGCGCAAACCCCGATAACCCGAAGGTCACGAACTCCGATGAAACCAGTCGATCCTGTTGCGTTGCGCAAAAGCCGAAGGTATCTGCTGCTGATTGCGCTGGTGTTTGCGGCGCCGATGATCATCGCTGGTCTGCTCAGTGTTGCCGGCTGGCAGCCGGGCGTGAAAGGCAATGGCCATGCGATCCTGCCGCAGCGCAATTTCGTCGATGAGAAGCTGCAGGTGAAACTGGACAACGGTCAGGTGTGGCCGTGGCGCGACAGCGAACCACGATTCACGCTGATCGCGCTGGCCGGACCGGACTGCGCCGCGCGCTGCTTCGAGACGCTGACCGGAATCGCGAAGGCGCGCGTCATGCTCAATCGCAACCAGACGCGCTTGCGCCTGCTCTATCTCGGTGCGCCACCGGCGGATGCGGGCCGCCGCGTCGCCATGCAGACCTACTGGACGTTGGGCAACGACGTCGACGGCAAGCTGGCCGCGTATGCGCCGATCGCGCCTGACAGCGTCAGTGCGGTGCTGGTGGAATCCAATGGCACCGCGCTGTCGTGGTATCCGGCCGGTTTCGATGGCCCGGGTCTGCTGCGGGATCTGCAGAAGGTGGTCAAGTGATGTCGGGGCGCTCGCTGAAGATCCTGCGTAACCTGTCCCTGCTCGCCGCGGTATTCGCGTTCGGGTTGGTGATGTTCGGCGCGTTCGTGCGGTTGTCGAATGCCGGTCTGTCCTGTCCGGACTGGCCGACCTGCTACGGTCAGGCGACCTGGCCGCAGCATGCGCAGGCGGTGGCGCACGCCGACGCGGCGTTTCCCGATCGCCCGTACGAGGCGCACAAGGCCTGGCGCGAACAGGTGCACCGTTTCCTTGCCGGCACGCTCGGCGTGATGGTGCTCTTGCTGGCGCTGATCGCGAGCCAACGCAAACGCAGCGCGCTGCTGGCGGTGAACGCCGGTGCGGTGTTCGCGGCGGTCGGGGTGGGCCTGTACATGCGCGACGAGCATGCGTGGTCGTCGCTGCTGGCGATCTGTGCGATCGCGTTGCCCCTGCTTGCCGCGATCCGGCTGCAGCAGCCGGGCGCCTGGAGGATCTGCGTGCTCGCGCTGGCGGTGATCATCTTCCAGGCGATGCTGGGCATGTGGACGGTGACGCTGCTGTTGAAACCGATCGTGGTCATGGGCCATCTGCTCGGTGGCATGACCACGTTCGCGTTGCTGGCGTATGCCGCACTGCGCTTTGCCGGCGTGGCGGCACCGGATGATCGCATGGCCGATCTGCGCCGGCTGGTTGCCATCGGCATCGTGCTGCTGTTCTGCCAGATTGCGCTGGGCGGCTGGACCTCGGCGAACTACGCGGCGCTGGCCTGCGGTTACGGCCCGGGTTCGTTCCCGCAATGCCTGGGCCAGTGGGCGCCACCAACGGATTTCGGACAGGGCTTCGTGCTGTGGCGCGGGATCGGCGTCAACTACGAAGGCGGCGTGCTGGATATGGCCGCACGCAGCGCGATCCAGATCGCGCACCGGTTCGGCGCACTGGTGGTGTTCTGCTATCTCGGCTGGCTGTCGCACAAGGCCGCGAAGCGTGGCCTGCGCCTGTGCGCCATCGCCATCGCGCTGGCGCTGGTAAGCCAGGTGCTGCTCGGCATCAGCAATGTGTACTTCGGACTGCCGTTGCTGGTGGCGACCGCGCACAATGGCGTGGCCGCGCTGCTGCTGTTCACTTTGCTGTTCACGCTGGCGAATACGCAGCGACAGCATGACGAGTCGATGTTCCAGTCGTTGGGGCGACGTTGAAATGAATCTGATCCGCGAATACCTGCAACTGACCAAGCCGCGCGTCGTCGCGCTGCTGGTGTTCTGCGCGGTGATCGGCATGTTCCTGGCGGTGCCGGGGATTCCGCCGTGGCGTGCGCTGGTGTTCGGTACGCTGGGCATCTGGATGGCATCGGGTTCCGCCGCCGCATTCAACCACCTGATCGACGAACGTATCGACAAGCTGATGGCGCGCACCGCGCGGCGTCCGCTGGCGACCGGCTCGCTCACCCCGCGTCAGGTGCTGGTGTTCGCGGTGTTGCTCGGCATCGCCTCGATGCTGGTGCTGGCATTGCTGGTGAATCCGCTCACCGCGTTGCTGACTTTCGGTGGGCTGATCGGTTACGCGCTGGTCTACACCGCCTACCTGAAACGCGCCACGCCGCAGAACATCGTGATCGGCGGCCTCGCCGGCGCGATCCCGCCGGTACTGGGCTGGACGGCGGTGACCGGGCATCTGCATGCGTTCGCACTGCAGTTGTGCCTGATCATCTTCGTGTGGACGCCGCCGCATTTCTGGGCGCTGGCAATCTTCCGCCGCGACGACTACGCCCGCGCGCAGGTGCCGATGCTGCCGGTGACCCACGGCATCGTCTATACCCGCTGGCAGGTGCTGTTCTACACCTTGCTGCTGGTGCTGGTGACGTTGCTGCCAGCATTGACCGGAATGAGCGGGCTGATCTACCTGGGCGGCGCGATCGTGCTCGATGCGGGTTTTCTCTATTACGCCGTGCGCCTGCTGAATCCACCGGACGCTTTTTTCCCGATGAAGGTATTCAAGTACTCCATCGTGTACCTGATGGCGCTGTTCGCGTTTCTGCTGGCCGACCACTGGCTGGTCGGGCCGATGGTGCACAACGGATTCGCCTTCCGGCAGGCCATCTGACCTCCGCGGATCGATGCCGCGCAGAATCTTTCGCACCCCAAGGCGTTGACACTTGCGCAGCGCAGCACGACAATGCGCGCGCCTCCCGGCGCACCGCGTCGGTCGGCTCCCAGTCCTGACAAACCAAGGCATATGGACGTTTACCCTAGTCGCAACGTCGTCATCCGCGAGCATCGGATGCCGGCGACGCATAACAACAAGTTGGACGCCTGCGGCGACCGCCTGCGGTCGGCTGGTGCTTTCCTCGACTAGGGAAAGTCCGGCCCACCCCTGACGACGCCCTAGGCGTCGTTACGAGGAGATGGGCCCATGAAGCTCCTTCGCGATTCCCTTCTGTTGCGCGCACTGCGCCGGCTGCTGGCTGGCCGACGTCATGCCGTGCGCCGTCCGTACACCGTCACCGTACCCGCGCCGCTCGAACGTGCTCCACTGGAGCAGGCGGCCGGCAGCAACGTGATCGAACTGCACCGTCGGACCCCGGCGGCGGCCAGCCGTACCTCCCCACAGGTCCCGGCCGATGCGCTGCCATCGTCCGTACATCTCGCGCTGGTATCCAGTCGCTGATGGTCGCGAAAACGACATGCAAGGGATGGCCTCCGCCAGCGCCGGAGCCGTTCCGGCCGCATGTGCGGCCATGCGTACCGACGGTAACGCAGTTGGCGGATTGAATCCGCAGACTCGCACCGGCGACAGGCATCAGCGAATTCACGGAAGCGGGTCATGAACAAGCAATCCAATCAGGCCGTCGCGGCCAAAGCGGCGGGCAAGGGTGCGGCAGCGGTACATGCGCTGGTTGCGCAGGAGGCATTTCGCGCAAACGGCGAGCTGCTGGAAGCGCTGAATACCAGCCCGGCCGGTCTCGATGAAGAACAGATCGAGGAGCGCCTGCACCGCGATGGTCCCAACGAGGTATCGCACGAGAAGCCGCCGCACTGGTCGCGGCAGCTGCTGCGTGCGTTCAAGAACCCGTTCATCATCGTGCTGCTGGTGCTGGCAGTGGTGCAGATCTTCGCCACGCCGGATGACCTGTCCGGACCGATCATCATTGCGGTGATGGTGGGGATCAGCGTGCTGCTGAACTTCACCCAGGAATTCCGTTCGTCGCGCGCGGCCGAGAATCTCAAGGCGATGGTGCGCAATACCGCCACGGTGACGCGCAAGGCATCCGATGGCCACAGCGAGCAAATCGAAGTGCCGGTGGTCGAGCTGGTCGCCGGTGACATCGTGCACCTGGGTGCCGGCGACATGGTGCCCGGCGACCTGCGCCTGCTCAGCGCGAAGGATCTGTTCATCAGCCAGGCGATCCTCACCGGCGAGTCGCTGCCGGTGGAGAAGTCCGCGCCGGCGCGGGTGAGTGATGGCAGCGCCCCCCAGAAGTACGACAGCCCGCTCGACCTGCCCACGGTCTGCTACATGGGCACCAACGTGATCAGCGGTACCGCCGCGGCGGTGGTGGTGTCGACGGGCGCACGCACCTACCTCGGCTCGCTGGCGCACAGCATGTCCGGTCAACGTGTGCAGACCAGCTTCGATCGCGGCGTGAAAAGCGTCAGCTGGCTGCTGATCCGTTTCATGGCGGTGATGGTGCCGGTGGTCTTCCTGATCAACGGCTTCGACAAGCATGACTGGACCGAAGCTTTCCTGTTCGCGCTATCCGTGGCAGTCGGCCTGACGCCGGAGATGCTGCCGCTGATCGTCACGGCCAACCTTTCCAAGGGCGCGCTGGCGATGTCGCGGCGCAAGGTGGTGGTGAAGCGGCTCAACGCGATCCAGAACTTCGGCGCGATGGATGTGCTGTGCACCGACAAGACGGGAACGCTGACGCTGGACAAGATCGTGCTGGAACGCCATCTCGATCTGGACGGCGAAGAGTCCGATGAGGCGCTGGAATTCGGCTACCTCAACAGCCGCTTCCAGACGGGCCTGAAAAACCTGATGGACAAGGCGGTGCTGGAGCACCGCGACCTGGAGGCGGCGGCGACGCGTTACCGCGTGGTCGACGAAATCCCGTTCGATTTCCAGCGCCGGCGCATGTCGGTGGTGGTGGCCAAGGACGATGGCGAGCATCTGCTGATCTGCAAGGGCGCGGTCGAGGAGATGCTGTCGATCTGCACGTTCGCGAAAATCGGCGATGTCACCGAGCCGATGACCGACGAGCGTCGGCGCGACATCAAGGAGATGACGCACAAGCTCAACGAGGACGGTCTGCGCGTGCTGGTGGTCGCGGTGCAGCGTGAGCCGAGCCATGATCGGCCGTATAGCGTGGCCGACGAAAGCGGGCTGATCGCGGTCGGCTGCCTGGCCTTTCTCGATCCGCCGAAGGACTCGGCGGCCACCGCGATTCGTGCGCTGCATCAGCATGGTGTCGAAGTGAAGGTGATCACCGGCGACAACGAGGCCGTGACCCGCAAGATCTGCCGCGAGGTCGGGCTGGACGTTACGCATTCGGTGCAGGGCAAGGAGATCGAGTCACTCGACGATGCCGCGCTGGATGCACTGGTGGCGCGCGTCACCGTGTTCGCCAAGATGTCGCCGCTGCAGAAGGCGCGCGTGGTGCGTTCGCTGCAGCGGCTGGGTCACACAGTGGGCTTTCTTGGCGACGGCATCAACGATGCGCCGGCGCTGCACGACGCCGATGTCGGCATCTCGGTGGATACCGCGACCGACATCGCTAAAGAGTCGGCCGACATCATCCTGCTCGAGAAAAACCTGATGGTGCTGGAGGAGGGCGTGCTGGAAGGGCGCGTCACCTTCGGCAACATCATGAAGTACATCAAGATGACCGCCAGCTCGAACTTCGGCAACGTGCTCAGCATCCTGATCGCGAGCGCGTTCCTGCCGTTCATGCCGATGCTGCCGCTGCAGATCCTGGTGTTGAACCTGCTGTACGACATTTCGCAGCTGTCGATCCCGTTCGACCGCATGGACGAGGATTACCTGCGCAAGCCGCGCAAGTGGGACGCCGGCGATATCGGTCGCTTCATGGTGTGGGTGGGTCCGGCCAGCTCGGTATTCGACATCACCACCTTTCTGCTGCTGTGGTACGTGTTCGGCGCCAATTCGCCGGCGCACCAGTCGCTGTTCCAGTCCGGCTGGTTCATCGAGAGCCTGCTGACGCAGACCCTGGTGGTGCACATGATCCGCACGCGCAAGATCCCGTTCCTGCAGAGCAGCGCGGCGGCGCCGGTGCTCGGCCTGACCACGGCAATCATCGTGATCGGCATGCTGCTGCCGTATACCGCGGTCGGCGCGAAGATCGGCATGATGGAGATGCCGCCGGTGTATTTCGCGTGGCTGGCATTGACCGTGGTGGCGTATTGCGCGCTGACCCAGCTGATGAAGCTGATCTACATCCGCCGTTACGGCCGCTGGCTGTAGCGTCGATCAGCCCTGGATCGGCGGATGATTCAATCCTGCTCGCAGCGTGCATGCCGCCGGTGCCGCCACCACAGCACCAGCGCGGTCAGCACGAGGAGACCGACCAGCATCCACAGGCTGCTCTGGCCGCGACGGATCCATTTCACCAGCCACTCGTGGTTGTCCGCGCCGAAATAGCCCAGGTAGACCCAGAACGGCACGCTGATCAACGCGGCCAGCGTGTCGATCAGCAGGAAGCGCAGGAACGACACCCGATGGGTGGTGCCGGCGGTGAGGTAGATCGTGGTGCGCATGCCGGGCAGGAAGCGCGCGAAGAACAGCATGCGGTTGCCGTACTGCTCGAACTTCTTCTGCACCTTGGCATAGCGCGAAGGCGTCAGCACGCGCGCCACGAAGCGCCACTGCAGGATGCGCGCACCGTAATGATGACCGAGCAGGAAGATGGCGGCATCGCCCAGCAATACGCCGAACATGGTCAGCCCGAACATCACGTGCACGTTCGCGTAGCCGAGTCCGGCGATCACGCCACCGGCGACCAGGGTGATGTCCTCCGGCAACGGCAGGCCGGCGCCGCAGATCATCAACGCGATGAACACCGCGATGTAGCCGTTCTCGGCGAAGATCGTGATCAGATGTTGCAGCAGATCCATCTAGGTCCATGCCTCTTGTGCGGAGTTCCCTGTGCCGGCCGAAAGATGCAGCGACCGGCGACTCGCCATGCTGGTGCAAGTCATGACTTGGCGCTCATCTGTTCGCGAAGTGGCAGCAGCGTCCGCAACTCCGCCTTCTCGTCATCACTGAGCTCGCCGCGCCGTGCGCTGAGAAAGTCGCGACGCTGGATCAGGGATTGGTGCTCCATGCGTTCCAGCGCCGAGACGAATTCCAGGCGCTGGCTTTCCGGTTCGCCCACCGACAGCGTTGCCATCAGTTTCTGCAGCGAAGGGTGTTCCGGCCGCTCGGCGAAGTGTTCCACCAGCATGGCGGGATTGATGCCGGGCCGCGACCGCGCGATGTCGAGCAGTTCGGCCAGCAGCTCGACGCCGGGCTTGTCCAGGCGCAGGAAGCGATAGGGCTTCTCCACCAGATCGGCCAGACCAGGCTGGGCCAGCAGCAGCGAGATTGCGCTGCGTACCAAGCTGCGCTGCACCGCTACCGGGCGCTGCATGGCACGATGCGCAGCGGGATCGGCCTGCAGCATGGCGCTCGCACCGCTGCGCTTTTCCAGCTCCTGTGCCATCAGGTCGCGGAACGCGCCATCGGGCAGTTTCGCGATCAGTGGGCGGGCGCGCTCGGCCAGCCGCGCGCGGCCGTCGAGGCTGCCCATCTCCACGTCGTGCGACAGCTCGTTGAAGAAGTAGTCCGACAGCGGCATCGCCTGCTTGATGCGCTGCTCGAAACCGTCCTTGCCTTCCTTGCGCACCAGCGAATCCGGATCCTCGCCATCGGGCAGGAACAGGAAATACGCCTGGCGCCCATCGCGCAATCGGGGCAGCGCGGACTCCAGCGCTTTCCATGCGGCGGCTCGGCCGGCGCGGTCACCATCGAAGCAGAACACCACGTCCGGCGCGGCGCGGAACAACACTTCGGTGTGCTCCGGCGTGGTCGCCGTACCCAGCGTGGCCACCGCGATCGGCAGGCCGGCCTGATGCAGCGCGATCACGTCCATGTAGCCCTCGACCACCACGATTCGCAGCAGAGTCGCGTTGGCCTGCTTGACCTGCCACAGCGCAAACAGCTCGCGGCCCTTGTGGAACAGCGGTGTCTCGGGTGAATTCAGATATTTTGGGGACTGTTCCGAGCTGAGTACGCGGCCGCCGAACGCGATCACCCGGCCGCGCCGGTCGAGGATCGGAAACATCAGCCGTTCGCGAAAGCGATCGTACTTGCTGCCGCGCTCGCTGCTGGCAACCATGCCGGCCTCGTTGAGCAGCTCCATCCGCCGCGGGCTGTGGCCCAGCGACTTGATCACGCCGTCATAGCCGGCGGGCGCCCAGCCGAGACGGAAGCGCTTGATCGTTTCCGCATCCAGTCCGCGTTTTTTGCAATACGCCTGCGCGTCGGCATTGCGCGGAAGTTCGCCCTCGTACCAGCTGGCGGCGGCGTCCAGCAGTGCGTAGAGATCGGTCTTGTCCTCGCGCGGCGCGGCCTCACGACCACCTTCGCGCGGTACCTTCAGGCCGACCGTCTGTGCCAGTTCCTCGACCGCGTCGGGAAACTCCAGCCGGTCGTAGTCCATCAGGAACTTGATGGCGCTGCCATGCACACCGCAACCGAAGCAGTGGAAGAACTGCTTGGCCGGGCTGACGTAGAACGACGGCGAGCGCTCGTTGTGGAACGGGCAGCACGCGGTCCATTCACGTCCTGCCTTCTTCAACGGCACCCGCCGCTCGATCACGTCGACGATGTCGACGCGGGCGAGCAGTTCATCGATGAAGCTGTCGGGGATCAGGCCGCGCATAGGCGGCCTAGTCTACTCGACGCTGCAATGGCTACAGGAGGTGGATCACACCAATCACGGCCAGCAGCGCCAGCAGGAACAGGATCACGAAGCACGCGAACAGCACCTTGGCGATGGTGGCGCTGGCACCGGAAACGCCACCGAAGCCGAGCCAGCCGCTGACCAGCGAGATGATGGCGAAAATGATGGCCCACTTGATCATGCGTTTCTCCTGCGGCGATGGGCGGCCGCGCGGAAAGGGAGACGCCCGGCGAGCCATGTGGCGCTTTTGTAACGGGCCGGGCGTGAACGCGATGCATCGCCGGCTTGCCGCCAGAGGCCATGGGCGGCAAGCTGCATGGTTGGGCTGACAGGAAAACGGGCATGGTGATCACCGCGGTGATGGTCCACAAACAGCGCGCCATCGTTCGCGCGTTCGAGCAGGCTGCCGCGACCACGGCGGCAACGGCATGCACCGCAGAGCAGTTGGGGGTGAAGCCGGGCATGGCCTGGCACCAGCTGGTCGGTCATGCGGTGCTGCGTTGCCCGGGCGACGGGCGCTATTTCGTGGATCTGGTGAATTGGCAGCGACTGCGTCGGCGCCGCCGGCGTATGGCGCTGGCGGCGGTCATTGTGGGAGCGCTGGTGGTGCTGGGCGTGATCCTGCTGACAGCCAGAGCCGCCGTCTGAGGCATCAACCGGCCAGCCTTGCCTTGATCTTGCCGGACACCACGGCCATGTCGGCGCGGCCGGCGGCCTTTTCCTTCACCGCAGTCACCACCTTGCCCATGTCGCGGGCCGAGCTGGCGCCGGTGTCGCTGATCGCGGCAGCGATCAAGGCGTCGATCTCCGCCTCGTTCAGCTTGCTCGGCAGGTAGGTTTCGATCACCACCATCTCGGCGCGCTCGATGGCCGACAGATCCTCGCGCTTGGCGGCATCGAACTGGCTGACCGAGTCGCGCCGCTGCTTGAGCATCTTCTCCAGCGTGGCGAGGATCTGCACGTCGTCCAGCTCGATCCGCTCGTCCACTTCACGTTGCTTGATCGCCGCCAGCATCAGCCGGATCACGCCCAGCCGATGCTTTTCACCGCCGCGCATGGCGTTTTTCATGTCTTCGGTGAGCTGCTGCTTGAGCGTCATGGCGGGAGCCTCTGAAAGTGGGGAAATCCATTCTACGGAAACGACAAAGCCGGCGTTGTCTTTGGGACAACACCGGCCTGTTCGAATCTGCGGTGCTTGCGGTGGCTGCGAGAACCCGCGCCGACCGTGTTTCCTGTTATGCGCGGCGCCGGGGCGCCGCATGATCCATCGACAGGCGACGGATCGGGGGAAACTCAGTACAGACGGACTTTGCGCGAGACGTCACGCGACAGACGACGCAGGTGGCGCTTCACCGCGGCAGCGCGCTTGCGCTTGCGCTCCTGGGTCGGCTTCTCATAGAACTCACGCTTGCGCGTTTCAGCTAGGACGCCGGCCTTCTCGCAGGTACGCTTGAAACGACGCAGTGCAATCTCGAACGGCTCGTTCTCGCGAACTTTTACGTTGGGCATGGAAACTCCGAGTGGTAATCTGCCCGCATGTACGGGACTGTCAAATAGGGCGAGCCGCGAATTATACCGTGGATATCACAGAATTTTCAAAGCCGGTGAACAAACCGGTCAGCGGCCCGGTACTCGGCATCGAAACCTCGTGCGACGAAACCGGGGTGGCGCTGCTGCGCTGGGAGCCGGATGCGCCCGGTCGCGGCCTGCTGGCGCATACCCTGTATAGCCAGATCAAGCTGCATGCCGACTACGGCGGAGTGGTGCCGGAGCTGGCCAGCCGCGACCACGTGCGCAAGCTGCTGCCGCTGATTCGCGAGGCGCTGGCCGAGGCCGGAATGACCGTACAGGACCTGGGCGGCGTGGCCTATACCGCCGGTCCCGGCCTGGTCGGCGCCCTGCTGGTTGGGGCTTCCGCCGGGCGCGCGCTGGCCTGGGCGCTGGGCGTGCCGGCGATCGGGGTACACCACATGGAGGGCCACCTGCTGGCCCCGCTGCTGGAGGACAACCCGCCGGAGCCGCCGTTCGTGGCGCTGCTGGTGTCCGGCGGACATTCGATGCTGGTCGAGGTCAAGGCGATCGGCCAGTACACGATCCTCGGCGACACGCTGGACGATGCCGCCGGCGAGGCGTTCGACAAGACCGCCAAGCTGATGGG
Source organism: uncultured Rhodanobacter sp. (assembly GCA_966211915.1). Classification (GTDB taxonomy): domain Bacteria; phylum Pseudomonadota; class Gammaproteobacteria; order Xanthomonadales; family Rhodanobacteraceae; genus Rhodanobacter. Next base: position 114,333 of record CBIHNO010000012.1, on the reverse strand, counting down.
GCTGCCGTATCCCGGCGGCCCGGCGTTGGCGAAACTGGCCGAACGGGGGCGTGCCGGAGCGTTCCGCTTCTCCCGTCCGATGACCGACCGGCCCGGACTGGATTTCAGTTTCTCCGGCCTGAAGACCCAGGTATTGCTGGCCTGGCAGAAGTCGGATCAGAGCGAACAGACCCGCGCCGACATCGCCCGCGCATTCGAGGAAGCGATCGTCGATACACTGATCATCAAGTGCAGGCGCGCCCTGCAGGCCAGCGGTGCACAGCGGCTGGTGATCGCCGGCGGCGTCGGTGCGAACCGGAGACTGCGCAGCGAACTGGCCGCGGCGGGCACGAAGGACGGTTTCCAGGTGTATTTCCCGCGGCTGGATTTCTGCACCGACAACGGCGCGATGATCGCCTTGGCCGGCGCGATCCGGCTGGCCGGCGGCCAGCATCAGGATGCCTCGGTGCAGGTCTATCCGCGCTGGGATCTGCAGAGTCTGCCGGCGGCATAAGCCCGTCGGGTAACGCTCACCACTGCGTGCGCCCAGGCAGCAGTCCTTTCAGCTCCGCCTCGGTGAGATTGCGCCACTGCCCAACCTTCAGGTGGGCCAGCTTCACGTTGACGATGCGCACGCGGCGCAGCTGGGTCACGCGGTAGCCGAATGCGGCGGCCATCAGGCGGATCTGCCGGTTCAGGCCCTGGGTCAACACGATCGAGAAACCGAACTTGGCGATGCGACGCACGCGGCAGGGTTGGGTCATCTGGCCATGGATGCGTACGCCCTTGGCCATGCCGGCGAGGAATTCGTCGGTGATCGATTTGTTCACCGCAACGAGATATTCCTTCTCGTGGTGGTTCTCCGAACGCAGGATCTCGTTGACGATATCGCCGTTGCTGGTGAGCAGGATCAGCCCTTCCGAATCCTTGTCCAGCCTTCCGATTGGAAAGATCCGCTGCGGATGGTCGATGAAGTCGATGATGTTGCCATCGACGCCGTGATCGGTGGTGCAGGTGATGCCGACCGGCTTGTTCAGCGCGATATACACCGCCTTCTTTGCCGCCGGCGTGGCGGCGAGGATGCGTGCGCGCACGATCTCGCCATCGACGCGCACCTCGTCGCCTTCCAGCGCCTTGGCGCCCGTGCTGACGACTTCGCCGTTGATGGTGACGCGGCCCGCGAGCAATAGATCATCCGCCTCGCGGCGCGAGCACAGGCCGGCTTCGCTGATGTATTTGTTGACGCGCATGTCTTACGAACGCAGACCGATGCCGCGCTTGAGCAACTGCAGCGCCACGATCGACAGCCCGACCACGAAACCGATCATCACCACGAACGCGATACCCACACCCACGTCACTGATGCCGAGCACGCCGAAGCGGAACGCATTGACCATGTACAGGATCGGATTGGCGTGCGAGATCGCCTGCCACGGCTCACTGAGCATCTTCACCGAGTAGAACACGCCGCCCAGATAGGTCAGCGGGGTCAGGATGAAGGTCGGCACCAGCGCGATGTCGTCGAACTTCTTCGCGTACACCGCATTGACGAAGCCGGCGAGCGAGAAAATCGTGGCGCCGAGCAGCACCGACAGGAAGGTGATGAAGGGATGCGCCACATGCAGCGAAGTGAAGAGCAAGGCGATGCCCAGCACCATCGCGCCGACCACCAGCCCGCGCGCCACCGCGCCGGTGACATAGCCGAGCAGGATCACCCAGTTCGGCATTGGCGACACCAGCATCTCCTCCACCGCGCGGCTGAACTTTGCGCCGAAGAACGAGCTGGAGATGTTCGCGTAACAGTTGTTGATCACGCTCATCATCACCAGGCCTGGCACGATGTACTGCATGTAGCTGAAGCCACCCTGGATCGTGCCGATGCGGCTGCCGATCAGCTTGCCGAAGATCACGAAATACAATGTCATGGTGATCGCCGGCGGGATCAGCGTCTGCGTCCAGATCCGCACGATGCGCACGATCTCGCGGCGTACGATGGTGTTTAGGGCGACCAGGTTGGCGGCGGTATTGCTCATGCTGCCTGCTCCTTGCCGGCGTGCTCCTGGCCGTTGCGGCCGTCTTCGATGAGGCGCACGAACAGCTCCTCCAGTCGGTTGGTCTTGTTGCGCATCGAGGTCACCATGATGCCGTGCGTGGACAACGCCGCGAACAGCGAATTGAGGTCATGCGAGCGAGCCATCTCGGCTTCCAGCATATGTTCGTCGCGGCGGCGCAGCGTGACGCCGGGCAGGCTGGGTAATTCATCCGGCAACGTGTCCACATCCAGCACGAACGTCTCCACATCCAGTGTCGCCAGCAGGCGCTTCATGCTGGTGTTCTCGATGATCGTGCCGTGGTCGATGATCGCGATATTGCGGCACAGCGATTCGGCTTCCTCCAGGTAATGCGTGGTGAGGATCACCGTGGTGCCGGCCGCGTTGATGGCGCTGACGAACTGCCACATCGAGCGGCGGATCTCGATGTCCACACCGGCGGTGGGCTCGTCGAGAATCAGCAGCTTCGGCTCGTTCATCATCGCGCGGGCGATCATCAGGCGTCGCTTCATGCCGCCGGACAGCGTGCGCGCCTGCATCTGCGCCTTGTCCCACAGGCGCAGTTCCTTCAGGTATTTCTCCGCGCGCTCGGCGGCGATCTTGCGCGGGATGCCGTAGAAACCCGCCTCGTTCACGCAGATGTCGAACGGCTTCTCGAACTGGTTGAAGTTGATTTCCTGCGGCACCAGGCCGATCAGTCGCATCGCCGCGCTGCGATCCTTGTTGACCGACACGCCGAACACCTGCGCGTCGCCACCGCTGGAGTTCACCAGTGAGGACAGGATGCCGATCAGGGTGGATTTGCCGGCACCGTTGGGGCCGAGCAGGGCAAAGAAGTCGCCGGGCTGCACGGTCAGCGAGATGCCCTTGAGAGCCTCCACGCCATTGCTGTAGGTCTTGCGCAGGTTGTCGACGACAAGGGCGGGAGTGGGGGACATGGGCTGCACCGAAGGGGCCAAGCCTCTTATTATAGCGGGCCAACCCCTGCCGACCGGATTTGCCGGGCGCACGCACTGTTTCCCGGATTCCGTTCATGGCCGATCATTTCCAGCTCCGCCTCGTCGATAGCCACATGCTGGCACCCAGCGTGCGCCATCTGGCGTTCGAGCGCGTCGACGGGCAGCCGCTGGCATTCCAGCCGGGCCAGTTCCTGCAGGTGCACTTCCACTACGACGACGGTACCGCGACCAAGCGCAGTTACTCGGTGGCCACCGTGGGCGATGGCAGCTCGCCGGTGAAACGCATCGAAATCGCAGTGAGCTATGTCGAGGGTGGCGCAGCGACCAAATTGCTGGGTGATCTCGAAAACGGTGGCGTCATCGATGCCAGCGGTCCGTACGGCCGCTTCTGCCTGCACGACGCCGACACCCATCCGCGCTACCTGCTGCTCGCCACAGGCACCGGCGTCACACCGTACCGAGCGATGCTGCCGCAGATCGAGAAGCTGCTGGCGAAAGGTGGTCGCGAAGTGGTGCTGCTGTACGGCGCCCGCACCGAAGCCGAACTGCTCTACGGCGAGGAGTTCGAGGCGTTCGCGAAGCAACACCCCGGCTTCATCTTCCACGGCTGCCTCAGCCGCGAAGCCCGCGCCACCCCGCGTTCCACCGACCGCAGCGGCCACGTGCAGAACGTGCTGGCCGAACTCGGCCCGCACGCTGACCGCGACATCGCCTACTTGTGCGGCAATCCGAACATGGTCGACGCGGCATTCGCCGCGCTGAAGGAATTTGGGTTGCCGGTGCCGCAGATCCGGCGCGAGAAGTACATTTCATCGCGTTGATAAAGTTCGGCGGGCATCGTCCGATACCACAGTGCGAGTGGTGCTGATTGCATGGGCGTCCATCACCCGCGACTCACGAGCGATTAACCGCTAGAAGGCTACACCATGGGTTAGAACCGGCAGGCTCGCAGGGCTTGAGGTCAATGCCCATGGTTAGTGTGATGTGCGTCACATTGCCGACAAGGGATCCTCCGGAACCCGTCAAGACTGGATCTTTCAGGCCGAAAGCCACAGAGAGACTCTCCTTTGGCGGGAGCAGCACCTCGTGAGGTGACGGCATGAAGGATCCGCTTTTTTGTAACGTGCTGGCAGGTTGTGCGCTGGTCATGTTTTTCGTTACTTCGACCGCGAACGCGGCCGATGGCCGCATCGCGTTTTCCGGTGCGGTGGTCGAACCGACCTGTTCCCCGGGACTTGAATCCGTTGTGCATGCTGATACCGATGCCGCATCGGCCGCGCAGCGCTTGGACTGCGGTCGCACGGCCGCCGATGCTGGCCGCACCTATTCGCGCGAAGTGCTCGACTTGACTATGGCAAGCCGCTACCACGACCGCCTGCTCGACTACTTCGCCAGCTATGCCCCACTCGTCACCGGAGGTGATGCCGCGAAGGTTGTTGTCCGCACCTACGATTGAATGTACGCGGAACTTGGCGGCAGTCCCGCCGCAGATCACTACTGATACGAGAACGTGAATGTCGCCGTAGCGTTGTCTGCGTTCACGGTGCTTCTGGTCTGGTAGTAGCACGCAACGTAGTTCACTGAGAAGGCTTCGTTCGGTGTCGCCCCACCGTCTTGGCGACGCCAATTTGCCCCAGACATTACCCCCGGCGAGTCCAACAACTGCAAACCGATGCCGCCGACACCGCCGTTTGATGGTGCGATGACGCCTGCCTTGTGGCCAACCAAGACGGTTGTATCGACGGTGATGCGTACAGTTGCACTGCAGCAAGCATATTTAGCAACACATAGAATTAGTTATAGGTCAGCGTGTAGGTGGCCGTAGCACTCACATTACCGACTGTCACGGCGGCAGCTGAGGTTTGATAGTAGCGTGCGTAAAAAGGCAGGTTCATGGTGCCATTCTGAGTGGCGCCCTCGGAGATTGCCGTATCAAAGGTAACAGGGGTGATACCGTCCTGTTTGAGGACCTGCACGCCTACATTCGTCGCGTAGCCTATGCCGGTGGCGTTTTTGATCACGCCGAGGCTCTTGGGGGTTAAACCGTTGACTGTACTCAAGGTGATACTGAGATTGGCGCCGGAGATGCAGTTCAATTGCACCTGGAACGGCAGTTGGCCGGCAGTGCTACCGTTGCCGGCAAAAGCCGTGGCGCCTACCGCAGGGAGCGTCACCACGGTGGGATCGACAGCCGCCGTGCAGGTGGGAACGACAAATTTGATGTTGCCTATCTTGAAAATTTCTACAGGGTTGGTGCCACCCGTCATGTCGACATTCCACTGGAGCTGTCCAGCCGTGATGGCCATGTTCTGCGTGCTGCCTTGCTGGCCTTGAGGGATGATGCCAGTCACCACTAGTTGCAGAGCGGAAGCTACGCTGAAGGCAACATTTCCTGTCGGTATGGACGGATTGTTCGGGTAGGCTGACAAGGGAGAGGATGTATCCGGATGCAGAATCCGGAAAGACAGCCACGAGAGATTGGTGGGAAAGAGGGTTTGGTCGCTGCCCACGGGCGCGCCGTAGCTGCTGACGATGCCATTGTTGGTGGTGCCCGAGCAGTTGAGGGTGGGGTAGCTTGCTGGGGTGGCTTGTGAAGACGTCCACAGGACGGTGCCTATGGCAGTGCCGGTGTTTGACAGGATAATTTGGCCCCCAGGCGGCGAGAACGTCACAGTGCCGGGACTGTTGGTGTTGGAGCAGTTGGCGTGAGTACGGCCAGACAGGGCCATCGCAACCATGGCCAACAGAAGTATCGCCAACTGCCGATAACCGGCGCGATGTCGTGCATGTATCTGGACGGCAGCGGTTGCCGTTCGGGGTCCCGATGCACGGCAGAATGCACATCGCAGGGGCGACGTGCTAACGGTTGCACTGTCGGTCATGCTCCACCCTCCTTCTGCGGCTGTGCTGCGGTACTGTCCGCGACGCACGTGGCCTGGATCTGCTGATATGCCGTCGTGACCTTGCCAGGCTTGGGCAGCGTGTATGGGAATGCGCATGCATGCGCTGCGCCTTGCTCATCATTCCACTGAACGTTGAGCCTGCCGCTCGGGCCGACGCCGCGCAGCAGCGTCAGGCCGGCCTGACCGACCACGCCCAATGCTTCGTTCGTGGCATCCAACACCTGTGCCCCGAACGGTGCCGGTTTGCCATTGGACATGTGGATGCGTGCGATCAGCGCGCGGCCGCTCGTGCTCTTGAAGTCCACCATTACCACCGCGCCGGCATATGGCGCCACCTGTGCGCTGGTGGCGTCCAGTTGCACGCCCAGCGGCAGGCCCTGCGGGTCGATCTGGATGGTGTCGAGCTGATAGGGCGTGAGATAGGGCACCAGCGCATAGCCGGAGCGGTCGATGCTCACGCCCGGTGCATTGGTAATGTGCGCGCCGGATGCGCCCGGCACATGCACGATGGCCACGGTGTCGCCCATCGGCTGGCCGAAGGTGATGCCGCCCTTGTGCGCAACCGCTGCGCCGCTGGCGTTGAAGGACGCCTGCGAGTAGCCGCTGCCGTTGCCGATGCTGGCGTTGAGCGTGGCGTAGGGGCTGTTGTAGCCGGCGTTTGCACTGTAGGCGTTGCCGGTATCGTTGTTGCCGTGCGAGGCGGTGGCGCCGTAGGTGTACTGGTTCCACTGGCCCAGCGTGCCGTTGACGGTAGCCTGCTCCTGCGTGCCGCTGCTGGCGTCGTGGTTGAGGTTGAACGAGATGCTGGGCGCATGCGGGGTGTCGCCGAGCGGCAGGGTGGCGTTGAAGTAAACCCGGTTGTCGTAGCCGCCCAGTTCCGTGCGTCCGCGGCTCACGGAGACGCCGTAGGCAAGACGCCCGAAATGGTTGTTGTAGCCCACCTGAAACTGCGTATCGCTGCCGTTGCGGTTCCAGTAGTTGTTGATCGAGGCGTTGGCGTATAGCGAACCTCCGCTGCTTCCCAACTGCTGGTTGAGCGTCAGCGTGAAGCGGTTGCGCTGCTGCAGCAGGCCATGTGCGGTGTAAATGTTGCTGCTGTTGTAGACGGTGCCGTTCAGCGCCGCGAGCTGAGCTGGCGTAAGTTGGCTCTGCATCGGCAGGCCGTCGATCGTCTGCTGGTTGGTCGGCTGGTACTGCAGCGCGTTCATGCCGCGCCTGGCGTAATCGCGTGCGGCTTCGGCGTCGTTCAGGCTCAGGAAGCCGCTGGTGGAATAGCGGTCGGCGGCCACGCTCAGCGAAGTGCCGGTTTCCGGGATGATCTTGCTGTAGCTGACGCGGAAGCTCTGGCCATCGTAGGTGCCGTAGCCGGGAATGCTCGTGTGGGCGTGGGTGACATCCAGCGCCACTGCGCCGAAGCTCGTGTTCAACGCACCGCCGATCAGCGCTGCGGCGTAGCCTTCCGAACCCTGCACGCCAGCGTACCCGGTGAGTCGATTGCTGAAGCCGTGCTGCACAGCGGCCTGGATCACGTTGGGCCGGTTCTGCAGGGTGGTGTCGCGCAGTTGGCCGGCGGCGATGTCGAAGCGGGTGACGCCGGGGCGCATCAGTTGTGCCACCGAGGCGTAGGGCACGTTGAAACTGTGCTGGCGGCCGTCGGCCTCCGTCACGTTTACGACCAGATCGCCGCCGTAGCCGGTGGGGTAGAGGTCGTCGAGCACGAACGGGCCGGGCGCGACGGTGGTCTGGTAGATCTGTACGCCGTTCTGGGTCACCGTGACCTTGGCGTTGGTATAAGCCAAACCATGTACCACCGGCGCATAACCGCGCAACGACTGCGGCAGCATGCGGTCGTCGGTGGCCAGTTGCACGCCGTGCAAGCCGTAGCTGTCGAACACGGCGCCGTCGGTGTAGCTGTCGCCCAGGCTCAGCACGGCGCCCAGGCCGGGCAGCGCGCGCTGCACGTAGGCATCGATGTTGTGCCAGTGGCGCTGGCTCGGCTGGTTGGCGCCTGATTGCAGCGTGCCTGTGCTGTCCTGCCGGAACTGCCAGAGACCGATGTTGAAGCCGGAGCGAAGGCCCAGGTAGGTACTGGTCTGGCTTAGTCCGTCGCTGGTGGTGTGGTAGCTGTTGAGGTTGTAGTTGAGCAGGAACGCCGGTACGCCTGCGTCCCACGACGCCGGGTTGACCCAGCCGCGCGGCCGCTGGTTCATGTAGGCCTGCGGCACGCTGGCGTCCATGCGCAGGGAGGGCATATCAAAGGACAGCGTGGCGCCGGGGATCAGGTCGCCCAGACTCGCGCAATCGGACGATGAGGACTGCTCCGCCGCCGCGACGTCGGTTTTGGCTGGCACGAGACCCATGCGATCAAACAATTCGGTGCTGATGCAAGGCGCGGCGTTGGCGTTCTTGGACGGCGCGGTGAAACGCACGTCGATGCGGCCCACCCAGTTCTTGTTGAGATAGACGTCGAGGTTGTAGACGCCGGGCAGCACGGGGTTGCCGTGCTCGAAGCGCGAGAGATCGGCGGTGTTGTGCCCGGCGCCGGGAAGCATGCTGCGGTCAAAATCGGCGAAGCCACCGCTGGCGCTGGCGCTGGCATTGGCAGTCGCGCCTTCAGCAGCAGCTGAGGCTGCTGCCGCCCAAGTCGGGCGAGGCCAGCCTGCAGCGACGACCAACGCCATGCCGCACGCCAACGCGAGTGCCGTATGGCGCCCGATCGGGTGGGAAGGCATGGCGTGCGATGCCGTCGTCATGGCGCCACGATGCCCTTGTGCGCGTCGGTACCGCCGTAGTCGTTGATAGCGGTGAACATCAACGGCGTGCCCGCGGACGGTGCCTGCGCGAGGCCCTTCAGCGTCAGGTGCAGGTCGCTGAACGGTGCGACCATGCCACTCGCTCCGTCGAGCGGTTTGCTGTCGGCGCCGAATGAAAGCTTGCTGATGGTGACGTAATACGGTGTGGGGTTGTGTACTTCCAGCGCCGCGCCTTGGCCGGCGGCAGCCTTGAAGACCAGTTTGTCGGGCGCCTTCATCGCATCGCCCTGCAGGCTGGGCGGGCGATAGAACAATTTCAGCCGCGACCGTATCGCGAACTGCAGATAGTTGCGTCCGGCAAACTGCTGACCGCTGGGCTTGGGCGGGATCTCCAGCACATTCAGCCAGAACAGCGACTCGCGGTCGGTCGGCAGCGGCTGGGAGCCCTGGGTGTAGATGATCCGCAGATTCTGATCCTTGCTTGACTCCATGCGGAACAGCGGCGGCGTCATCAGAAATGGCGATTTGGCGGTGTCCGGCGTCGAATTGAGGTCACCTTCGTCGACCCATGCCTCAACCAAGGCAGGATGGTCGCTGTCGTTGGTCAGGCGCACGGTGACCTCGCCCTGCTGGGCAGGAAACACCACTCGGGTGCCGGCAATGACGACACTGGCATGCGCAGAGCCGATGCCGACGACGAGCGCTACCAAGGCTGCGCTCACGGTGCAGAAGAGGCTTTTCATCGAGAGTGTCCCTGCTGGGTCTGGTCAGTGCGGTGTCGGAGACGAGGCGAGAAGGCGTGCCGCAGCCAAGGGCGGCTGCGGCACGCGGCGCCGCTTGCTTACTTATTGATAGGAGAAGGTAACGGTGGCGTTGGTACTGACCGTACCGGCTACCACTGACGTCGCTTTGGTGTAGTACTGGGCAGCCATGGCGATGGTGCCCGATGAGCCGGTGGTGAGTGCGATATTGGCGGGTGCATTGGCGTTGCTGGCCACGTTGATGACGCTGCCGCTAGTACCACCGTTCAGCAGCTGAACCTGGACGTTGGCGCCGGCAGTGCCGGTGTTCTTGAGGTTGCCAGTGGTAGCGTCGTTGTTAGCGCCGGTGTTGAAAGCCAGCGATGCCGAGGTGGCCGATGTATCGCAGCTGGTGAGGGTCAGGTTAAAGGCTGTGGCGCCTGCGACTGTGCCGACAGAAGCGTTCAGGGTCGCTGTCGTCACGGTGGGCAGGGTCACGGTGCCATTTTGGGTGCCATTGACGTTGAGCTGGCAGGTGTCTGCGACGACCTTGCCGGTGATGTTGATGGTGCCGCTGTTGGCAGCCGCGTGAGCGGTCGGAGCGAATGCAGCAACGCCGAAACCGGCGAGCAGCGCAGCGGAGAGAAGAGTCTTGTTCATGCGTATTTCCTTTCAGGATGTTGGGTTGTTAACTGGTTCAACGCGCTGTGGACAACTATGTGGTTGCACTACTGCACCACCCCGACTGCAGCCCTGCGCGTGGCTGGTCGTCGAGGAATCAGCAAGGGGCGTGCCAACTCGTGCATGAAAACGGTTACTCAACTGCCAGTCCACTTCGCGTAACGATGGTGGCTGCATAGGCACCCCTGTAGACGCACGCTTTGTGGTCCTTCCCTGACAAATTATGGCATTGAAAAGTGCGAACCACGTCACTTTATTTAACAATCTTTTCACGCCTGGCGGCATCAGTTTGTGACGCAAGCCACATAAGCAACTCGATATGTAAAGCTGACTTGACATCCGTCGAACAAAGCTCCTACTCTGCAATTGTCAAGCTTCCTTGACATAACCGGGCAGGAGAGACGTGATGCGCAAGTCCCCGAAAGTCGGTCGAGTAGTGCTTCCATTGCTGGCCCTTGCGCTGGCGTTGGCCGGTGGCCAGGTGTTGCGGGCAGACGAGGCATCGGCAGGCCGCAGCGTCGATGGACTGAAGGTAGAGCGTCATGGCAATCACGGGCGGCCGGTGATCCTGATCCCTGGCCTCGCCGGCGGTCCGTGGGTATGGCAAGAGACGATCGCGTCACTGGAAAAGGATCATGTGGTGTATGCCGTCACCCTGGCCGGTTTCGACGGGACGCCGGTGCCGGCCGATGGCGGCAACTTGTTTGATCGCGCCGACACCTCCCTGCTGCAGCTGATCCGGCGGCAGAAGATCGATCAGCCGGTACTGGTAGGCCATAGCCTCGGCGGTACCTTGGCACTGCGTTTCGCCGGCGAGCATTCCGAGCTGATTTCGGGGGTGGTCGCAGTGGATGGACTGCCGTTGTTTCCCGGCATGGATCGGGTCGATGCCGAGCAGCGCATTGCCATGGCCGCAGGCATGCGCAAGCAGATGGAGTCAGCCACGCCGGAGCAGTTCAAGACTCAGCAGTTGGACTACATGCAGAAGATCGGCGTGATAGATCCCGCCCTGGCTGCGCGCTATGCACCGTTTAACGCGCGCAGCGACATAAAAGCCACCGCCGAATACATGGCGGAGGATCTGGCCGCCGATGGGCGTCCCGGCCTGAAGCATGCGAACGTACCGATCCTGGAAATCTCGCCATACAACGCACCGGACTTCAGCCATCCGCCGATGATCATGAGCGAAGCGCAGAAGACGGCGTACTACCAGAGCCTGCTGGCGAATGCGCCAAACGCCAAGGTGGTGTCGATCTCGCCATCGCGGCACTTCGTGATGCTCGACCAGCCGGCGAAGTTCCAGCAGGTGCTGGACGATTTCCTGAAAACCACTGAGCGGAGTGCGCAGCCTTGAGTCGTTCGATTCACCGGCGCTACCAGCGCGAGTTCTGGCCGGCAATGGTGACCTACATGGCCATCATGTTTCTGCTGTGGCCGTTGCTGCCACAGGTGCACAACGAGCTGTTGAAGATTGCGCTGGCCGTGTTGCCGATAGTGCCGGTGCTGTTTGTGGTGCGAGCGATGGTGCGGCTGGTGCTGGGCAGCGACGAACTGGAGCAACGCATCCATCTGATCGGTCTGGCGATAGCGGCCACGGTGGTGAGTACGCTCAGTCTGGCAGGCGGTTTCCTCGCCGCTGCCGGTGTCATCAAGCTGGATGGCGCGATCCTGATCTGGGTGTGGCCGACCCTGGTGGTGGTGTACGCCGCCGGGCGTGGCTGGGCCAGCCGTCGTTACGGTGGCAGCGAAGTGATGTGCAACAACGGGATTGCCTGGCATTGGCGGCTGTTGCTTGTGGCACTGAGTTTTGCCGCCATTGCCGGACTGGGGCGCCATCAACTGCTCGACTATCAGCTCGGCATGCTGTGCGGCATGAGCGCGGCGCTGGCGGGATGGGCGCTGGTGCTGGCAGTGCTGCACTGGCGCAAATGGAGGCATGACGTGCGCGAGACGCCGTGATGCCGCCTGAATCCTTTATCACCGAATCGAAAGGAAGCTGCCATGCGCGCCGTCCATAAGCGCTATCTGCGCGAATTCATCCCGGCGATGTCTGCCTATGTGCTGCTGATCCTGCTTTACGGCGTGTTGATGCCGAGGACGGAAGGTGTGCTGTGGCGGGTCGTGCTGGCGGTGTTGCCGCTGTTGCCGATCATGCTGGTGATCCGTGCCATCGTGCGGGTCATCCGCGATCAGGATGAGCTGGAGCGTCGCATCGACCTGGAGGCGATCGCGATCGCCGCGATGTCGACCGCCTTCGGCTATTTCAGTTTCGGTTTTCTGTTGAATGCGGGCATCGGCTTGAAGGTCACGCCAGCTGACGTCGCGATCTGGGTGATGCCGTGTCTGTTCGCCAGCTACGGCGTGGCCAAGCTGCTGGTGGCCACGCGTTATCGCAGCCATGAATAACCAAGTACGCGAACTACGCGGTGAGCAAGGCTGGTCGCAGGCGGACCTTGCCGAGCGTCTGGATGTGTCGCGGCAGACTATCAACGCGATCGAGACCGGCAAGTACGATCCCAGCCTGCCGCTGGCATTCAAGATCGCGCAGTTGTTTGGTCGTCCCATTGAATCGATTTTTGACCCGGGGAGCACTACGTGAGCATGAAACCCAGAACACGCATGGCCGTGGTGGTCGCCATCGCGGTGGCGATCTTCGTGGCCAACCAGAACGCCCATCATCGCGAACAGGAAAAAGATCAGGTGCCAGCAGCAAGTGCGACGGCGGCTTCGCCCGCTGTTGCCACGAAGGTAACGCCGGCAAAGCCGGCCACGTGGACACTCGGTGCACTCACGCTGACCGCGTGCAACCTGGCCCAGCCGAACAGCGGGCTCAGCGCGGCGGCCTGGTGTGCCGATTTTCCAGTGCCGGAGAATCGTGACGATCCGCACAGCCGCATGATCAAGCTCAAGCTGGCGGTGTTGCGCTCCAGCGCCCAGGTCGCGAGCAAGGACATGCTGGCGTTTCTGGTCGGCGGCCCCGGTCAGGCGGCTACCGATTCGGCCAGCCAGATAGCGGCGATGCTGCAGTCCCTGATGGCGCATCGCGATGTGCTGTTGCTGGATCAACGCGGTACCGGCGGTTCGAACGCACTGACCTGCAAGGGTTCCGCCGACACGGCCACGCCCGATGACGACAGCACGTTCGATGCGGCCAGGATGCGCCGCGACGCCGCCGATTGCCTCAAGCAGCTGAGCGACCGCGCCGACCCGCGCTACTACACCACCACGATCGCGGCACAGGATCTGGAGGACGTGCGCAAGGCGATGGGTTCGCCGCAGTTCGATCTGATCGGCGTGTCATATGGCACGCGGATGGCGCAGCAGTATCTGATGCGCTATCCGGATGCGGTGCGCAGCATGGTGCTGGACAGCACGGTGCCGAATTCGCTGGCGCTGGGCGAGGATTTCGCGCGCAACCTGGACGACGCACTGAAGGCGCAGTTCGCGCGCTGCACGGCGGAGCCGGCCTGCAAGAAGCAGTTCGGCGATCCGGACCAGACGCTGTATCAGCTGCGCGACGCGCTGCGGGCGAACCCGCATGAAGTCAGCTTCCGCGACCCGCAGAGCTACCGCACCGTCAAGCGGGTATTGAACGAGAACTCGCTGGCCAGCGTGGTGCGGATGTTTGCCTATACACCGGCTACCGCTGCGCTGCTGCCGTTGTCGATCGACGCGGCGGCGCACGGCGACGTCGGCCCGCTACTGGGTCAGGCGAAGATCCTGTCCGGCGATCTGTCCGAGCTGATGGGCAGCGGCATGCAGTACTCGGTGATCTGCAGCGAGGACGCCGACCTGCTCACGCCGCGTCCGCAGGATGCCGAGACCATCCTGGGCACGCACATGATCGACGCATTCGCCGCGGTCTGCTCGGTGTGGCCGAAGGGCACGCGTCCGGCCGATTTCCATCAGCAGCTGAAAACCGACAAGCCGGTGCTGCTGCTGGCCGGCCAGTACGACCCGGTGACGCCGCCGCGCTACGCCGACGAGGTGGCCAAGGGGCTGCCGAACGCACGCGTGCTGCTCTTCAAGGGACAGGCACATAGCGTGATGGCGGCCGGTTGCGCGCCGCAGCTAGTCCAGCACTTCATCGAAAAGCTCGACCCGAAGACGCTGGACGCGAGTTGCCTGGATCGTCTGCAGCCCACGCCGATCTTCATCGATTTCAACGGGGCCACGCCATGAAATATCACATCACGAAGAATCCGTACGTTCTGGCCAACGCCATGCTGTGGGCCGCAGCCATCATCGCCGCCGCGATCCTCGGTGCGCCCGCGTTCCTTTTCCTGGTACTGCTTCCGCTGCTGGCCACGCTGTCCGTGGTGACCTTTGGCTTGCGTGCTGCTTCAAACGGAGTGACTTGTCGTGATTGAAGTCAGAAACCTGCATAAAGCATTCGGCACGGTGAAAGCCGTCGACGGCGTCAGCTTCACCGCCCGCGACGGCGAGATCACCGGCCTGCTCGGCCCCAACGGCGCCGGCAAGACCACCACGCTGCGCATGCTGTACACGCTGATGACACCCGATCGCGGCCAGGTGCTGGTGGATGGCATCGACGCGGCGGTCGACCCGCTCGCCGTGCGGCGCCAGCTCGGCGTGCTGCCGGATGCGCGCGGCCTGTACAAGCGGCTCACCGCGCGCGAGAACATCGACTACTTCGCGCGGCTGCATGGCTTGCCGGAAGACCTGCTGAAAAGCCGTCGCGACGCGCTGATCGAGGCGCTGGAGATGGGCGACATCGCCGATCGCCGCACCGAAGGTTTCTCGCAGGGCCAGCGGGTGAAGACCGCGATCGCCCGCGCACTGGTGCACGACCCGCGCAACGTGATCCTCGATGAACCGACCAACGGCCTCGACGTGATGGCGACGCGTGCGCTGCGTCAGTTCATGGCGCGATTGAAAGCCGAAGGCCGGTGTGTGCTGTTTTCCAGCCACATCATGCAGGAGGTCGCTGCGCTGTGTGACCGCATCGTGGTGATCGCGCACGGCCGCGTGGTGGCCGACGAATCGCCGGACGCGCTGCGCGCGCAGACCGGCGAGAACAATCTGGAGGATGCGTTCGTGAAGATCATCGGTAGCGACGAGGGCCTGGCCGCATGAATACCGTTCCCGTGAAACTGCAGCGCAGCCGGGCCTTCCTCACCGTGTTCCTGAAGGAGGTGAAGGAGAACCTGCGTGATCGGCGCACGCTGATCAGCGCGTTCCTGACCGGCCCGCTGCTGGGGCCGATCCTGTTCGTGATGGTGCTCAACATCACGCTCAGCCGCGAATTGGACAAGGCCGAAAAGCCGCTGCCGGTGCCGGTGATCGGTGCCGAATACGCGCCGAACCTGCTCGGCGCGCTGAAAGCCGGCGGCGTGGCGCCGGGTGCGCCGGTGGCCGATCCGGAAAAGGTGGTGCGCAAGCGGGATGCCGACGTGGTGCTGCGCATCGCGTCCGACTACGGCGTGGCATGGCGCAAGGGCGAACCGGTACAGGTGGAGCTGATCTACGACTCCTCGCAAAGCGATGCCAACACGGCGGTGGAACGGGTAACCCGCCTGGTCGAAGGCTATGCCCGCCAGCAGGGGGCGATGCGGCTGGTGGCGCGCGGACTGTCGCCCAGCACCGCCTGGCCGCTGCAGGTGGCCAAGCGCGACCAGGCCACACCACAATCACGCGCCGTGTTGATGTTCGCGATGCTGCCGTACTTCTTCGTGATCACCATCCTGACGGGTGGCATGTATCTGGCGATCGATCTCACCGCCGGCGAACGCGAGCGGCAATCGCTGGAGCCGCTGTTCGCGAACCCGGTGCCGCGCTGGAAGATCCTGTGCGGCAAGCTGGCGGCGATCTGCGCATTTTCCACTACCAGCCTGTTGATCACGGTGGTGGCGTTTGCAGTGGTAGGTCGCTTCATTCCCGCCGAGAAGCTCGGCATGGAACTCGATCTTGGCCTGCACTTCGGCAGCAACGCTTTGTTGCTGATGCTGCCGCTGGTGCTGCTGTTTGCCGCGCTGCAATCGATGGTGGCGGCGTTCGCCAAGAGCTATCGCGAGGCGCAGACCTATCTCTCGCTGCTGATGCTGGTTCCGATCATTCCCAGCCTCTTGCTGGTGGTCATGCCGATCAAGGCGCAGGCATGGATGTATGCGATACCGCTGCTGGGCCAGAACCTCGGCATCATGCAGTTGCTGCGCGGCGACGGTGTCAGCGCCGAGCAGATCGGCCTGTGTCTGACCGGCAGTCTGGCGGCGGCGCTGATCGCGGTGCTGGTGACGATCCAGTTGTACCGCTCGGAGCGGCTGGCGATTTCGGCCTGAGGGCCGGTCGGCTCTCACCTTGCTCCTCCCCCTGCATGCAGGGGGAGGCTGGCGACCGAAGGGAGTCTTTCTGGTGAGGAGGTGAGCTTTTGATCTCTTGGTCGAAGAGCGACCCCACCCCAACCCTCCCCCTGCTTCGCAGGGGAGGGAGCATCGAGCAAGCCAGAACCTGTGATCGATCAGCGACGCACCGCAGCCTCGGTGGCACAGCCGCTCTTCACGAGGTGGTGTGCCGGATCGTAGATTGCCACGCTGGCGGTGGTGGTGAATTGGTTGGCGTCGTTGCTCAGCGTGATGGTGCGCTGGACTTCCTGGGTGCCGGCATAGCTGCCGTCGGGATTGAAGCGGAAGAATTTGAACTCCGAAGCGAACTTGCCCAGGCCGATGAAATGCCAGGTGCCGAAGCTGGGGTAGCGTGTGTCAGGCGACATGTTGATGCCGACTTCCGTTTGGCTGCCATCGGCCGCGTACTGGTTCATTGCGGGGAACGTCGCCACGGCGGTGCCGCTGACGCAGTCGCGCAAGGTCACGTTGACGTCCCATACGCCGACCAGACGCAGCGATGCCGGCAGCCAGGAAGCCGGTGCGTCGTTGATGCCGGTAGCGGATGCGCTGGAACCGATGCCCATGAGCACGGCGAGTGTGGCCGTGGCCAGGAACAGTTTGCTGCGATTCTTCATGATGTGGACCTCGCGTAGTTGTCGGAACGGTGCAACAGTGGAAAGCCACCGTGTCCACATCTTTTGCGCCACCGGGCCGCGGAGTCCTTAGAATCGGTCTGAAGATTTCTGAAAGCTGACGCCGGCATCCCGAGGGACAGGTCGTGACCCGTTATGCGTTCGATGATTTCTGCCTGGACGTGGCCGCGCGTGCACTTTTGCGGACTGGCGTGCCGGTGGCGTTGACGCCGCGGGTCTTCGATACCTTGCTGCATCTGCTCGAACGCAGGGGCGAGTTGGTCGACAAGGATGAACTGATGCAGGCGGTGTGGCCGTCGCGCGTGGTCGAGGAGAACAACCTCAATCAGGCCATCTCGGCCTTGCGCCGGGCACTGGGCGAAACGCGCGGCGAGCATCGTTACATCCTGACGGTGCCGGGGCGTGGTTACCGGTTTGTCGGGTCGGTGCATGCGACGTCATCGGTTGGTCCGATGCCGGCAACGAAGCCATTGCGTAGTCTGGCCGTGTTGCCGTTCAAGCTGCTGCAACCCGTGGGGGACGAAGCGTTGCAAACCGGCATGGCCGACACGCTGATCACGCGACTCAGCGGTATCGGCGAACTGGTCGTGCGCCCATTGTCGGCAGTGTGCCGGTTCGGCGGACAGCAGCACGATCCGCTGGAGGTCGGCCGCCGGCTCGGCGTGGATGCGGTGCTGGACGGGACGATCCAGCAGGTAGCGACACGCGCGCGGGTAAGCATGCGTCTGCTCAACGTCGCCGAAGGCCGGCAGCAATGGGCCGAGATTTTCGATGCGCAGGCCGATGACCTGTTCGCCCTGCAGGACGCGGTGGCGGAGAAGGCGGCCGCCGCGCTGGCGCTGCGGCTGACCTATGACGAGCGCATCCGATTGACCCGGCGCGATACCGAAAATCCCGAGGCCTGGCGCTGCTACGCCTTGGCGCGATTCTTCGTCGAGCAGCGTTCGCCGTCGGCGCTGAAGCGCGCGATGGATAGCTTCAAGCAGGCGTTATCGCTCGATCCCGGCTATGCGCTGGCCCATGCCGAGCTGTCCGACGTCTACACGATCCAGGGCGTGATGGGCGCACGGCCGCCGCACGAGGTCGGCCCGCTGGCGCGCGAGGCGGCGCTGCACGCACTGGCGATCGACGAACGGCTGCCGGTGGCGCACTACGCGCTCGGCCATGCGCTGGTGCAATACGACCGCGACTGGGCCGGTGCCGAACTGGCCTATCGCCGCGCACTGGAACTCGATCCGAACTGCACGAATGCGCATCACCGCTACGCGATCCTGCTGATGACGTCGGGGCGGCCCGAGGAAGCCTTCGCGCAGATCCGTCGGGCGCGCGAGCTGGACCCGAGCTCATTGCCGATCGACGTCACCGAGGGCTTTCTCTACTACTGGGACCGCCAGTACGCGCGTGCGATCGCGCATCTGCGCGACACGCTCGAACGCGAGCCGCATTTCTGGATGGCGCATTACTGGCTGGCCCAGGTGCTCGGATCGCATGGCGAACACGCTGCCGCCACGGCCAGCGCGCAACGTGCGAACGAACTGGTCGGCAACGACGGCGCGTCATGGCTGATCGCCTGGACGCATGCCGTGGCCGGTCGGCGCGACGAGGCGCTGGCACAACGCGATGCGCTGCTGGAACGGTCGCGCCATCACTATGTGCCGCCTTACGACATCGTCCAGGTTCATGCGGGGCTCGGTGATGTCGAGCAGGTTTTCGCGTGGCTGGAGCGCGCCGAGCTGGAGCACTCGCGTCATCTGGACACGCTCGGGGTCAATCCGATCATGGATGCCTTCCGTGCCGATCCGCGCATGGCGGACATGTATGCCCGTGTCGGGATCACGTCGGTGGCACGCTCGCCAGCGCCGCGCAGGTAAGGCTCAGTCTGGTGGCGCAGTCAGTTCCTGCGCGTTGAGATAGCCGTGATGGTGACGGTCGAGCTTGTGGAACTGGCGGCGCAGGTTGTCCTGGTATTCCTTCAAGGTGATCGGCTTGCCGCGGCCACCGGGTAGCTCATCGGTCTCGAGGATGCCGTCGCCGTTGCTGTCCATGTTCTGGAAGCCACGGCTCATGTACGCCAGATATTCGGCCTCGCTGACCCGGTTATCGCCATTGCTGTCGAACAGCTGCAGGTAGTCCGAGCGCGTGTTCTGCGCGAGCACGATCGAAGGTGCCAGCAGCGCCAGCGTCAGTGCGATCCCGCTCAGACGCATGTTCAGCGGCTGCCGCCGTGGATGCCGATGAATTGCAGGAACTCCGCGCGGGTGCGCGCATCGTCGCGGAAGCTGCCGAGCATCTGGCTGGTCACCATCGAGACGCCGCGCTTGTGCACGCCGCGGGTCGTCATGCATTCATGACTGGCGTCGATCACCACCGCCACGCCGGCCGGTTGCAGGGTTTCCTGGATGCATTGCGCGATTTCCGCGGTGAGCTTCTCCTGCACCTGGAAGCGCCGCGCAAAGCCATCCACCACGCGCGCCAGCTTGCTGATGCCGACGACCCGGTTGGTCGGCATGTAGCCGACGTGCGCGCGGCCGATGATCGGCGCCATGTGGTGTTCGCAGTGGCTCTCGAACTCGATGTCGCGCAGCACCACCATCTCGTCGTAGCCGGCCACTTCCTTGAAGGTGCGGCGCAGGTAGTCGCCGGGGTCGGATTCATAGCCGGAGAACCAGTCGCGATACGCCTTGACCACCCGCTTGGGCGTGTCGAGCAGGCCTTCGCGCGCCGGATCCTCGCCAGCCCAGCGCAGCAAGGTGCGCACGGCCTCTTCGGCCTGTTCCCGGGTGACGTCGTGCTGGTCGCTCATGGAGATTCCTTCGGTTCTGCAGGTTTTGCGGATCTCACCCAGTTTAGCGAATGCGTCAGGCGACCGTGCGCTGGTGCTCAGGGATCAGGCACGAAATGGTCGGGGAACGGTTGTGGCGCCGCCGGTCGCCGCTGCGGTACCACGCCACGGGCGAGCAGGTGTTCCCAGGTGTCGTAGTACAGCGTGATCACTTCATCGGGGGTGCTGGAGCCGCGTTCGAAATCGACATAGGTGATCGAGGAATCCTCGCGCTGGACGTGGCCGGTGCCGAGCGGGCCGTCGGTCGGCGCCAGCGCGGTCTTGACTGCTGGTGCCGCCATTGCCGCATTTTCGCGCATGGCAGGGCGGGTCATTGACTCTGCGCCCGTGGAGGGCGCCACTTCGTCCATCGGTGCCGGCATGGCGGGGCGAAATGCGTGTTGGCGACGAAACACGGCCACCCCGATCACACCGACATTGTCGGGACGTCCGGTGCGTACCGCGTAGCTCTGCGCGAAATCCGCGAACACGAAATCGGCGACCTGCGCCATGCTCTTGCGCCAGCCGAGTACATCGGCGCTGGCGTACGGGTCAAGCACATAGCCGGTCTGCGACCAGTCCGCAGTGTCGCCGGAGATCGCATTCACCGCATCGACCGAGAGGACTGCCATCACGTCGGCACCGGCACGGTTGCGCAGGCTGATCTGATAGCGATGTCCCGGCTCACCTGCGATGTAGTAGCGGCCGTCGTGCCGGTAGATCGGCAGGGTGCGCTGGCTGGTGCGGTCGTACACTTTCAGATCGACCAGCCGACCCACCGCAGCGGCAGAGGCGGCATGGGCCACGCCTGCCGCGAAGGCGAGTGCAAGCAACAGGGTTTTCATGAGGCGACTCCGGCATGCACCGCGGATCGATGCACGGGATGTAACGTCGCGCCGTTGCCGATGGGGTTAACGCATGCTCAGATTTCGCGGCTGCCGCAGAGGCAAGGTTGGCGTTTCATGATGACGCGTGACCGGCGAACAGGCGTCGCTCCAACGCATCGAACGCGAACGTCACCAGCAGGACCGCCATTGCGCCGAGGGTGACTTCGCCCAGCCGGAACAGGGCGAATTGCCAGAACGCACCGGTGTGCGGCACCAGCATGATGATCGTGGTAGTGATGCCGCTGACGCGGCCGGCCGCACCCAGGTTGAAGGCCGAGCACAGCAGCATGCCGACGATCACCGCCAGCACATAGGCCAGGTAGTGATCGTGCCCAAGCATCGCGGCGCCCATGCCGATCAAGCCGCCGAGCAGCGCACCGATAAACTGGTCGCGCGAGGAGTTGCGCACTTCGGCATAGTTGCTCTGGCTGACCGAGATCGCGGTGATCGCGGCCCAGAAGCCCTGTTCCAGGCCCAGCAGGCTGGCGGCGAAGTAACCCAGGCTCGCGGCCAGTACGGCGCGCAGCGCGTGAGTCAGGCCGACGATCAAGCGGTCGCGTGGTGGCAACATCTGCCGCAGCCGCGCCAGTTCATCAGCCAGTACGTCGAGCCGATGATGGTGCTCGGCCAGCCGTCGGCGCGGCAAGTTCATGCTTCCTCGTCAGCTTCGGTGCCGCTGGCGGTATCGCCAGCTTCGTCGTCGATCAACGCCTTCCCGAGCAGCAGGGTGGCGTCTTCGCCGGACAGGGATTCCACGCCCCGAAGCTTCTTCTCGATCGTACGGGTCTTCTTGCCCGCCTCGCTGATGCTCTTGCTCACGGTGTTGAGCTGGCGTTCGGCCTTCTCCAGCACGAGACCAAATTTTCCGAACTCGTTCTTCACCGCGCCCAGCAGCTTCCATACCTCGCTGCTGCGTTTGGCGATCGCCAGGGTACGGAAGCCCATCTGCAGGCTGTTGAGCAGGGCACTGAGCGTGGTCGGGCCGGCCACGGTGACGCGATGGTCGCGCTGCAGAGCCTCGAACAGGCCGGGGCGACGCAGTACCTCGGCATACAGTCCTTCGGTAGGCAAAAACAGCACGGCGAAATCCGTGGTGTGCGGCGGCGCCACGTATTTGGACTTGATGCGTTTGGCCTCTTCACGGATACGGACTTCCAGCGCGCGACCCGCCGCCGCTGCCGCGTCGGCATCGGCCGCATCCTGGGCGTCCAGCAGACGTTGGTAGTCCTCGACCGGGAACTTCGAGTCGATCGGCAGATAAACGCTTTCGCCTTCGTTCTGGCCCGGCATGCGAATCGCGTACTCGACCCGCTCGTTGCTGCCGGGCACGGTGATGACGTTGGAGGCGTATTGCTCGGCGGTCAGCAGGTCCTCCAGCAAGGCACCCAGTTGCGCTTCGCCGAAAATACCGCGCTGCTTCACATTGTTGAGCACGCGCTTGAGGTCGCCGACACCGACCGCGAGGTTCTGCATCTCGCCCAGTCCGCGCTGCACCGCTTCCAGTCGATCGGAAACCAGTTGGAACGACTGGCCCAGCCGCGTCTCCAATGTGCTCTGCAGCTTCTCGTCGACGGTGGCGCGCATCTGTTCGAGCTTGGCGGCGTTGTCCTGCTGGATCGCGCCGAGCTTGGCTTCCAGCGTGGCGCGCACTTCGCCCATGCGCTTCTCGTGATCGGCGCTGAGTGCGGCGAGGCGTTGCTGCTGCTGTTCGCCGAAGTGGTTGAGGGCGAGCGTGGTTTCCTCGCGACTCCTGCGCGCGTCTTCGGCCAGTCGCTGCGCCAGCGCCTGCAGGCCGCTGTCGGTGCGCTCGGTGAGCAGGTTCAGACGCTGGCCGAAACCGTCGATGCGCTCGGCCTGCTGCTGTGACATGCCGCCGAGCAGTTCGCCGAGATGGCCGCGAAAACGGTCGAAGCCCTGCTGGAGTTCCTCGCGGCCGGCTCGCTGCTCCTCGCGCACGGTGCGTTCGACCCGGGCACCGTCGTCCTTCAGTGCGTCCAGTTTGGCGTTCGTTCCGGTATCGCTGCGGCCGCGCAGCAGCAAGGCGAACTGCAGCACCAGGGTCAGCGCGACGATGACGATGAGGAGGATCAGCAGGATTTCGGTGGACGGCATGGAACGTTTTCCGCTGTAAATGCATCCAGTGTACGTCGGGCCGTCTCATTCGTTGCGCCAGTGGCCTCGACGCGGTAGTGCGGACAGCACCAGCCGGGGCGGCGCATGATGCTGTAGATATCCACCCCATCGAGGGAGCAAGGCATGGAACACGTACACGATTATCTGATTGTCGGCGCCGGCATGGCCGCCGATGCAGCCGCCAAGGCGATTCGCGAGGCAGATGCGACGGCGAATATCGGCTTCGTCGGTGACGAGACACAGCCGCCGTATCAGCGGCCGCCACTGAGCAAGGCATTGTGGAAGGGCGACAAGTCACCCGCCGACATCGATCTGGCCACTGCGAACAGCGGCGCGCAATTGCATCTCGGCCGCCGCATCGTAGCGCTGGATCGAGTTGCGCATTTGGCGCGAGACGACCACGGCGACAGCTATCGGTACCGGCGTCTGCTGCTGGCCACTGGCGCCACGCCGCGGCGGCTGCCGTTCGAGGGCGGCGATCGGGCAATCCATTTCCGCACGCTGGACGATTACCAGGCGCTGCGCCGTTATGCCAAACCCGGCGCATACATCGCCGTGGTCGGCGGCGGTTTCATCGGCAGCGAGCTGACGGCGTCGTTGAGCAGTGCAGGCTGCAAGGTGACGATGCTGTTTCCCGGCACGGCGATCGGTGCCGGACGCTATCCGGATGGGCTGACCGGTTACCTCGACGATTACTACCGCAGCCACGGTGTGGACGTACGCAGCGGCATCAGCGTGACTGGCGGCAGCCCGACCGATGGCGGCGTGGAGCTGGAGCTGTCCAGCGGCGAAGTGCTGCGGGTGGAAGCGGTGGTGGCCGGTCTCGGCGTGACGCCGAACACGGCACTGGCCGAGCAAGCTGGCCTAGCGGTCGACAACGGCATCGTCGTGGACACGCACTTGCGCACCAGCGATGCCGACATCTGGGCTGCCGGCGACGTGGCGAATTTCCACAGTGCGGCGCTGGATCGACGCCTGCGCGTGGAGCATGAGGATGCAGCGGTCGGCATGGGCCGGCTCGCCGGTCGCGTGATGGCCGGCGCCACGGAGGCATATGCCACGCTGCCGTTCTTCTATTCCGACCTGTTCGATCTCGGCTATGAAGCGGTCGGTTTGCTCGATACCCGGCTGCAGGTGGTCGAGGACTGGCGCGAGCCGAATCGCGAGGGCGTGGTGTATTACCTCGACGGCGGCCGCGTGCGCGGCGTGCTGCTGTGGAACGTATGGGATCAGGTCGACGCCGCGCGCGAACTGATCGCGCAACCGGGGCCGTTCGACGCGGCGTCGCTGCGCGGGCGACTGCCGCGCAAGGCGTAGGCGCCAGTTGTTGCAGGAGTGGCTTCAGCCGCGATGTTTTTGCCGGGCATGACGAAGAGCATCGCGGCTGAAGCCGCTCCCACAAAAAAACTGGCGACCTCAATCCACGCGGCAGTACACGGCCTTCAGATAGCGTCCTTCCGGCACATCGGTGCGGAACGGATGGTCCGCACCGGCGCCGCGCACTTCCAGCACCTGGATCTCGCGGCCGGCGTTGAGCGCGACCCGGCGCAGCATTTCCAGGAACTCGCTTTCGCCGACCAGGCCGGTGCACGAGCAGGTCAGCAGCAGGCCGCCGGGCGGGATGATGTCGAGCGTCATGCGGTTCATCGCGAAGTATTTCTTCAGTGCGTCCATCACCTTGCTGCGATCGCGGGTGAGCTTGGCCGGGTCGAGGATCACCGCGTCGTATCGCTCGCCACGCGCCACGGCGGCACGCACCCAGTCGAAGATGTCGGACTGTTCGAACGTCACCGCGACATTGTTCGCCGCGGCGTTGGCGCGGGCGATCTCCAGGATGCCCGCATCCAGATCCACACCGACCGCTTCGCGCGCGCCGGCTGCCATCGCGTGCACGGCGAAGCCGCCGGCGTTGCAGCACAGGTCGAGCACGCGGCGGCCCTTGGCCAGTTCGGCGAAGCGCTTGCGGTTGTCGCGCTGGTCGGCGAAGAAGCCGGTCTTGTGGCCCGAGCCGGGCGCAGCATGGAAACGCAGCCCGTGTTCGCGCACTTCGACGGCTGCGGGCACGTCACCGCTGCGGCAGTCGAACGACTCCTGCTTCTGCACATGCGATTCGGCGAACCAGTACAAGCGTGCGCCAGGAAAGTGCGAGAGCAGCGCGGCGTGGATCGCCTCGCGGAAACGCCACATGCCGGCGGCGAAGTATTCGATCACCAGGATGTCGGCATAGCGGTCGACGATCAGTCCGGACAGGTCGTCGCCTTCGCTGTGCACCACGCGCCAGGCATCGCTGACGTTGTCCAGTTGCAGCCACTCGCGGCGCAACTGCACCGCGCGGGCGATGCGCGAGGCAATCCAGCCTGCGTCGATCGCCTGATCCGGATGGCTGTCGAGCAGGCGCAACGCGATCCGCGCATGACCATTCCAGAATGCGCGGCCGACGAAGCGGCCTTTCATGTCCTGCACCTCGACCACGCTGCCCGGCGGCAGCTTCGATTCCGGCTTGTAGATCTGCGCCGACCATACCCACGGATGGCCGGGGTTGCGGTCGGACTTCAGGCGAATGACGGGCAGGGTCGGTGCCGGAGGCAGCTGGTCAGGAGAGTTCATCCACGCATGATAGCTGGTGGCTGTGGTTCCTCATCCTGCTGGCAAGGAAGGGCGTGCACCACTTTGCTCCTCCCCCTGCTGGCAGGGGGAGGCTGGGAGGGAGTTGTCCGGGCTAGCGAGAAAGATCAAGAGCTGACCCCTCCCCAGCCCTCCCCTGCAAGCAGGGAGTGAGTTGCGCTTTCAGCGCAGGCGCAGCACTAGCCACGACAACAGCGCCAGCAGGTTGATGCCGAGCCGCGAGACGGCCGGGCCGGCCGCCGCCAGCACGAAGCCCTGACTGCCGAAATGCCAGTCGATGCTCAGCCGCGGTGCAGCCTGCAGCGTGGCGAATACATTCACGAAGGCGCCGCAGTGCAGCGCATAGCTGAAGATCGGCAAGGCAATCAGCGGTAGCTGCAACAGCTGTGCCCAGCTCGACGTGCGCACGCCGTGCTCGCTGCCGGTCATCAACTGCACCCCGGCAGCCAGCACGAAGCCGTACAGTGCCAAGCCGATCAGCGCGACCAGACTGTCGTGCGCGCCGAACGGCAATAGCCGATGCAGCATCGTGGCCATGCCATAGAAGCCACCGGCGATTTCGAGAACGCCGATCAGGCGAAAGAGGATGTTGCGCACGGGTGGCCTCGCTCAAAAAGCGCAAGCTTAGCCGAGCGGGGCCGATGGGATCTGCGTAGAGCGTCGTGGTCTTTGATGCCGATGCCGGGACGAATCAGGCGACCAGCACGCCGCGCGCTTCCTCGACGATCGCGTGTGGCACGAAGCGGGCGCTGTCCTGGGTGATGAGCGAGCGATCCTCGCGGATGCCGATGCCGCAGGCGCGGTCGCCGACGATCCAGCTGCCGATCAGCGGGTAATGACCGTCGAAGGCAGTCAGCGGGTGGCAGGCCTGGCGGATGCACGGACCGTCGCGGTACGGGCCATCGGTGCGCAACTCGCGGCCGTCGTCCAGACGCATCGCAATGTTCGCGCCCTCGCGCGAATGCAACGGCTTGCGCACCCAGCCGCGCGGCAGTTCGCTGCCGTCGTCGAACGTGGCCGGCAGCAGGTTCGGGTGGCCGCGATGCGCATCCCACAGCAACGGCAGGATGCCCTTGTTGCTGAGCAGTGCCTTCCACGGGGGCTCGATCAGCTGCAGACCGGAGCGCGGCAGATACGCGCCGAACGACTCGCGGAACATGTCTTCCAGCGGATACAACTTGAACAGGCAGCCGATCACCCGGTCGTCCAGGTCGGTGAAGCGGCCGTCAGCCGAGACGCCGATGTCCTCGATCGCCAAGGTGCCGCAGTCGATGCCGGCCTGCAGCGCGCAATCGCGCAAATAGGCGATGGTGCCCTGGTCTTCCACCGAGTCGTGCACGGCAGCGAAGTGGAACGGTCGCGCGATGCCGCGCGCGATTGTGCCGAATGCCTCCACCAGCGACTCGTAGATCGAGTTGAACTGGTCGCTGCCGGCTGGCAGCTGGCCGCGTGCGAGCTGATCCTCCAGCCATTGCCACTGGAAGAACGCGGCCTCGTACAGCGAGGTCGGCGTGTCGTAGTTCAGCTCGTAGAGTTTCGCCGGACCGCTGCCGTCGTAGGCAAAATCCATGCGGCCGTACAGGTGCGGCTGGCGCTCGCGCCAGCTCTGCGCGATCCAGTCCCAATACGGCTCGGGAATCGCCAGCTGACGCAGCTGCCGTTCGTTGCCGACGATGCCGTCGAGCAGATCCAGCGCCATCGCATGCACTTCCTCGCTGGGCGCTTCGATGTCGTGCTCGATCTCGCGCAGGCTGAACGCGTAGTAGACGGATTCGTCCCAGTACGGTGCATCGTCGATGATATGGAAGCCGAAACCGCACTCGGCGGCCTTGCTGCGCCAATCGGGGCGCTCGGTCAGGGCGATGCGGCGCATCAGCTGCCGAAGCCGCGACTGCTGCCGGACCTGCCGAAGCCGGAGCGGCTGGTGGTGACCGCACGATCGGCGGTGGCGTTGATCGGCACCATCCCGGTGCCCGCTCCATTGCGATAGACACCGCCGCCGGGGGCCGGTTGTTGCCAGCCGCCGTTGCTGTCGCGGAACGCCGGCGCGCTGTTGAAGCCGTTCATCGGCGAACCGTTGCGCAGCATCTGCGACAGGAAGAAGCCGGTCATCAACGGGCCGAAGAACGAATGGCTGGCGCCGTCGTTGCGCTCGGCGCACTGTTCTTTGCCGTACTTGGCCTCGCACTCCTCGCGACTGGCGAAACGTGGCGCGGTGGTCGCCGCATCCTTCTGCGCCTTGTCGAATGCCTGCTTGCAGGTGGCACTGTCATTGGTCTGCGCCACACAGGCCTCGACCGAAGTGTACAAACCCTCGCGCGATGCACTTTCGCTGCGATCACAGGCGCTCAGCAGCAGCGGAGCGGTGCTCATCAACAGCAACGCGGCAGTCTTGGATCGCTTCATGGGGAACGCTCGGGCAGGGTATCCGGCCAAGCATGCCTGCTTGGCCGGATGGATGAAAGTTCCTGCGGAGCCGATGTGCGCGAATGCCGCAGCGGTACCGCCGAGCGTTATCCGAGTTCGTCGGCCAGTTCATGCAAGTCGGCGAGGTGCTGCTCCCACCAGCGCGATTCGGCGGCGAACGGAAACGCGGTGGGGAACGCCGGATCGTGCCAGCGCGCGGCGATCCAGCCGGCGTAATGCAGCTGGCGCATCGCGCGCAGAGCCGGGATAAGCAGCAACTCGCCATCGTCGAAATCACGGAACTGCCGATAGCCTTCGAGTACCGCTTCCATCGCGCGCCCGTCGTTGGCGAGCATCCACAGATCCTGTACGGCCGGGCCGGTACGCGCATCGTCGAAGTCGACGAAGTGCGGGCCGGCATCGGTCCACAACACATTGCCCGGATGGCAGTCGCCATGCAGGCGCAGTTGTCGTACAGGCCCGATCGCTTCCATGCGTGCGGCGATGGCGGCATCGAGTCGGATTGCCGCCGCACGGTAATTCGTGTGCAGCGATGTCGGCAGCAGGGACGAGTCGAGCACGGCCCGCATCGGCTGCTGCACCATCGTGTCGCGATCGAGCCGGCCGCGATGGACGAAGGGCGTGCGCGCGCCGACCACGTGCATGCGAGCGATCAGCCGACCCAGCCATTGCAGTTGATCGAGTGCTTCCAGTTCCGGCGCGCGGCCACCACGACGTGGCGTGAGTGAGTAGCGGAAGCCGCCATGGCGCAGCAGCGTATGTCCTTCGATCGCGAGGGGTGCCACTGCCGGCAGTTCGGCATCGGCCAGTTCCTGCGCGAACGCATGTTCCTCGACGATCGCGGCGTCGCTCCAGCGGCCGGGTCGGTAGAACTTCGCGATCACCGGCGACGTCTCTTCCAGCCCGACCTGCCACACGCGGTTCTCGTAGCTGTTCAGCGCCAGCAGGCGGCCGTCCGGCCACAGTCCGCAGGCGCCGACCGCGTCGAGAACCAGATCGGGGGTGAGGCTGGCGTAGGGCGCGTCGTTGCTCAACGCAGTCCCACGGTGCGCGCGGCAATGACCGCCATGGTGATGCGCGAAATGCATACGAGTGCGCCTTCCTCGCTCTCGATGCGGATTTCCCACACTTGGGTGGTGCGACCGATGTGCAGCATGCGCGCGGTGCCCGTGACGGTGCCGCTGCGCACACCGCGGATGTGGTTGGCGTTGATGTCGAGGCCGACTGCCAACTCCTTCTCGGGGTCGAGCGTAAGCATCGCCGCGGTGCTGCCCAGCGTCTCGGCCAGCACCACCGAGGCCCCGCCGTGCAGCAGGCCGTACGGCTGATGGGTACGATGGTCGACCGGCATCGTGCCCTGCAGCCAGTCGTCGCCGATCGCGCTGATGCGGATGCCCAGCGTCTCCATCATGGTGTTGGCGCTCCACGCATTGATGCGCGCGAGGTCGGTGGGCTGTTTCCAGAGGCTCATCGTTGATTCCTGTGTGTCGAGCCCGCATTGTTGTCCGCTGCGATCGCAACGACAATGCATGGGGTGCCCTGTTTGATTCTGCGTAGGCGGCATGATGTCCAGAAGGCCCGCAGGGTGTGGTGCGCGGTGCAGCCAAGGCTGGTTGCCTTGGCAAGATGCGCGCCGCGGCCTGCGGGCCTTCTGGACATCACCCTGTCAATTAGAATCAAGATGTAGGGCCGGCGCTGTCTGCCCGCAGCTCTTCGGCGCACCGCCTCGTCAGACGGCCAGTCTGTCTTCGCCGGCGCACCTGTGATCTGCGGGCAGACAGCGCCGGTGACGCCTACGCAGAATCAAACAGGGCACCCCGAAGTGTTTACCGTTACCCTCAAATCCTCCGACCGCCAGTTTTCGGTCGCCGCCAGCGAAACCGTGCTGGAAGCGGCGCAGCGGGCGGGTGTGGCGTTGCCGTATTCCTGTCGTGCCGGCGTCTGCGGCAGCTGCAAGGCGACCTTGCTGCAGGGGCATTGCGAGTATCCGCGCAATCCGCCGTTGGCGCTGAGCGCCAGCGCGCTGGCGCACCATGCGGTGCTGCTGTGCCAGGCGGTGCCGACCAGCGATCTGCTGCTGGAAGCGCGCGAAGTGACTTCGGTGGAGGACATCGCGCGGCGCCAGCTCGGCATGGTGGTGACCGACAAATGGCAGCTGGCATCGGATGTGATCGGTCTTCGTCTGCTGCCGGCCCACGGCGAACGTCGGCTCAACCGGCTGCCCGGTCAGTATGTGGATGTGTTGCTGGGGGACGGCCGGCGGCGGCCGTTCTCGATCGCCAACGGCCCGCAGGCCGACGGCATGATCGAGTTGCATGTGCGGCACGTGGCCGGCGGCGGTTTCACCTCGTGGGTCAACGATGCGCTGAAGGTGGGCGATCACCTGCGCATCGAGGGCCCGCTGGGCACTTTCGTGCCGCGCGAGGATTCCGAGCGGCCGATGCTGTTCATGGCCGGCGGTACCGGTTTCGCACCGGTCAAGGCGATCGTCGAGCACTTTATCGCGCTGGGCACGCGGCGGCCGATGCAGTTGTACTGGGGGGCGCGCGCGGCGACAGATCTGTATCTGCGTCCGCTGGCCGAACGATGGGCCAGTGAATTGCCGAACCTGCAATTCCATGCGGTGGTGTCCGACCCGGATCAGAGCGCGGGCCTGCGCACCGGGTTGGTGCATGAGGCGCTGCTGGCCGATCACCCCGATTTGTCCGGCCACGACCTGTACATGAGCGGGCCGCCGGCGATGATCGACGCCGCGCACCCGTTGTTCCTTGGTGCCGGCCTGCCGGAAGAGCGGCTGTACTACGACTCGTTCGAGTACGCGCCCGACGTGCTGGCGCAGATCATGGCCTCACGTGCGGGCATCCACGATCGTTCTCTGTAGCAGCCCGCTCGCGGGCGAGGCTTTCATATCGAAGTGGTGGCTTACTTGTTGCCCTTGGCAACGGGCAGCTGCGCCGCATGCCACGCCAGCACACCGCCGCCCAGCGTGTAGACCTTCGCGAAGCCGGCCTTGACCAGCCGCTGTGCGGCCTTGACCGAATTGCCGCGGCCGTCCTTGTCCATCACCACGACGGGCATCTCCCTGGTCTTGGCCAGCTCTTTCTTTTCCGGGTCGAACTGGCTCATCGCCACGTGCTTCGCGCCGGGCACGTGCATCTTCTCGAAGTCGGCAATCGACGACAGGTCGATCAGCAGCGGAGTCTCGCGGTTGATCAGCAAGGTCAGCCCGGCCGGGGTGAGCTCTTTGGTCTTGCTGAAGAGCTCCATCACCTGCGTGGCGATCAGCGCCACCAGCAGGATCACGAACAGGGCAACCAGGGCCACGTGGTTGCCGACAAATTCGGGCAGCTTGTGCAGGATATCGTTCATCGTCAGTCCACTGTGCCTTGATGGCACGCGCTCGGGTAAACCGTCGATTATACGGGTATGGCGCGCGTGCCGTGGCCGGCTCAGTCCTGCGTGATATCCGGCAGGCCGCTGGTCAGCCACCAGTGCCTGGTCTTCTCGTCGTAGTGCCAGGTCTGGTGATCGACGATGGTGCGCTCGGATTGGGTGTGCAGGTTGACGATGCTGATCTGCGCCGTCTGCTGCACATCGAAGTCGCCGGTTGGCACCGGGCCGGCGCCAGCGTCGTACTCGCTCACGCGCACCTGCTGGTAGCGCGCCAGATCCAGCTTGCTCAGCGGATGGGCGGCGCGTGCGGCCGGTTCGATGAACTGCGCTGCACTCTGGAAATCACCCCAGCGCAACGTGCTGCCGTAGGCGGTGAGCGTGGTGGTCAACGCATCGCTGCGGGTCTTGGTGGCGCAACCGGCCAGCAACAGCACGGACGACACGGCGAGAATGCTCAGGATGCGGCGCATGGGTGGTCTCTTCCCGATGGATACCCGGCCATTCTGCCTCAAGCGGACGCCGGTGGCTCAGTCGCGCCGGATTCAATCACGTCAGATTCAATCACGTCGTTTGGCCACGAAGCGGGCGCTCAGGGTGGCGGCGGGCTTGCCGTCATCGCCCGGCACCACGCAGGCGACTTCGATGCGTGCCCGGCCGCGGGTGGTCAGCGTGTTGAAGAACGTGGTCCAGCTCGCCGTCGCCGCCAGTCGTGCCTCGCTGCGGAAGTCCCGCCACAGCGGCGACAGGTAGCGCACGTTCGATTCGGCCACGAACACATCGCAGTCATGGCCGTACCGGCGCAGTGCCATTTCCACCAGCGCCCAGCCGCTCAAGGTCATCAGGCTGACCAGGCTGCCGCCGAACGCGCAGCCCTTGTCGTTGACGTTCGGCGGCAGCGGTGCCAGCAGGCTGAGCATGTCGTCGTCGCTGTGGATCAGCTGCAGATCCATCGCATGGGCCAGCGGAATTTCATCGCGGATGAACTGGATCAGCGCCTGTGCCTGCGCGGTGGTGTCGTCGGTCGTGCTCACGATGATCGGGGATCCGTGGGGAGGGGAAGACCCCCCAGTGTAGGGCGGCCGTTACACTGCGGCCATCGCGACAATCGGATGCGCACACGGATGCGGCGACAATTTCCAGTGGACAACGAGAATCTGCGCGGCCGGATCGTGGTGATCACCCGTCCTGCCGGCACCGCCGCGGCGTTGGCGCGCCGGGTGCGCGCGCTTGGCGGCGTGCCGTTGCTGCTGCCGGGGCTGGCCTTGCGCGGAGCGACCGACGAGGCCGCTGCACGCGCCGGCCTGCGCGCGGCGCTGACGGATGACTTGCTGGTCTTTACCAGCCCCGCGGCGGTGCGCCACGCCGCGGCTCTTGCGCCATTGCGGACGGTGGCGACGGTGCTGGCGGTGGGCCAGGGTACGGCACGGGCCTTGCGTCGATATGGCATCGCTGCGCCGGTGTCGCCGCAACGGCAGGACAGCGAGGGCCTGCTGGAGCATCCCGTCTTGCAGGACCTGCGTGGTCGCCGGGTTGCCCTGATCGGTGCCCCCGGTGGTCGTGGCGTGTTGCGCGAACAGCTCGCCGCGCGCGGTGCACGATTGCGCGAGCTGCATGTGTATCGGCGGGTACCGCCACGACTGGATCGTCGTCACGTCGATGCGATGCTGCAGTTGCCGGCTTCGGCGTGCGTGCTGCTGTCCAGCGCCGAAGCGCTGCAGAATGTGCAGCAGCTGTTGCCGCCGCCAGCATGGGCGCGGCTGTGCGCAGCGACCGTGGTGGTCAGCAGTGAGCGATTGGCCGTTGCCGCCGGGGACGCGGGTTTCGTTCGCATTGTGCTGGCCGCCTCGGCGCTGTCGGCCGATCTGCTGGATGCAGCACGTCGCGCGAGCTGATTCTTCACGTCGTCGTGCTACGAACGCGCGCGTATGGGCTGCTAGCATGTGCACATGAGCAACGTAGACAAGCCGAACGAGCCCGCCGCGCCCGAGGGCGCCCGCCCCGACCCCATCGTGGTCGATCCGTTGCCGACACGCCCGGCGCGACCTGCAGCCCCGCGGTCCGCGCCGACATCACGCGGTAGTGGCAGTCTGGCGCTGGCGGTGCTGCTGGCCTTGATCGCGGTGGGCGCATCCGGCTACATCGGCTGGCGCCAGTGGCAACAAGAACAGGGCCAGGCCGCCGACAGTCAGGACGTGGCGGGCCTGCAGCAGCGCGTGGGTATGCTCGAAACCACGGTGACCGGCGCCAACAGTGAACGCAGCAGCCTCAATCAGCGTCTCAGCGATGCGGCGGCGGTCAACCGTTCGCTGCGCGAGGAACTGCTCGGTCAGGCCGAACGCACGCGCAATCTCGAAGACGCGGTGGCGAAGCTCGCGGAAAAGAGCCTGTCCGGTCACGACGCGATGCTGCTGGACGAAACCGAATCGCTGCTGCGCATGGGCAGCGAGCGCTACACGCTGTTCCATGATGCGCAGGGCGCGGCCGCCGCGTACGCGCTGGCCGACCAGACCCTGGCTGCGGTCAACGATGGTGCGTTCAGCGGGCTGCGCCAGAGCATCGGTGCTGAACGCGAGGCACTGGCGAAGAGTCAGCCGGCCACGCAGGCGAGCGCCTTGCAGCGGCTGACCGAACTGCGCGGCACTCTCGACAGCCTGCAGCTGAAACCGCTCAACCCGCCGGTTACGCCGCAGACGCCGGACGCGTGGTCGCGCATCGGTCGCGCGCTGGCCAGCGTGGTCAGCGTGCAACGCGACAATGGCGCGCCGCTGGCGGTGGCCGACGCGCGCTTCGCGCGTGAACTGGCCGCGCTCGACCTGGCCCAGGCGCAGGCCGCGCTGCTGGCCTACGACAGCAAGGCCTATGCGGCCGCGTTGCAACGTGTGGACAGCAGCCTGTCGGCCCAGTTCGACAGCGATGCACCAGCGGTGCAACAGGCGCACAAGACGCTCGCTGAATTGGCCACCCAACTGCCGACGAGCGCACCGGTGCAACTCGGTGCCGCGCTGACCGAACTGCGTAACCTGCGCGCGGTACATGCGCTCAGCCCGACCGCGGCCAACGCCGTACCGGCTCATGCCGGCAGTGCCGCCCCGGCAGGCGGAGCCCGGCCATGAGGGTGTGGCGCTGGATCCTGCTGCTTGTGATCGTCGCCACGCTGGTCGCGTTCGGCTGGCACTGGGTGGCTGAGGATCCGGGCTATGTGCTGTTGCGTCTGCGCGGGTGGCGTATCGAAACCACCTTGGTCGCAGCGGTTCTGATTCTGCTGCTGGCGTGGGCGTTGCTCACCGCCGCGTGGCGCCTGCTGCGCTGGCCGTTCGGCGCGTTCTCGCGCCGGCATCGACGGCTCAGCCAGCAGCGCATGGGCGATGGTCTGATCGCGTTGATCGAAGGTCGCCATGGCGACGCCGAGCGCGATCTCAATCGCGCCTCGCGTCTCGACAGCTTGCGCGGGCCGGCCCTGCTGGCTGCGGCTGAAGCCGCCTCGCGCCGTGGCGAACACGGCCGTGCGCTGGAGGCATTGAACCAGGCCTCGCAGTCCGCACCGCAGGCCGCCCGCGTGCTGCGCGCGCGCGTGCTGCGTCGTGAAGGCAAACCGGCCGAGGCGCTGGCCTTGCTGGCACCCGAAGCCGACAAGGGCACGTTGACGCCGGGCGGCTGGCGCGAGCTGGCGCTGGCAGCACTGGCCCATGGCGATATCCGGCGTGCCCGCCAAGCGCTCGATCCGCTGCAAAAGAGCGGCGCACTCGGCAGTCGTGCCTACGCCACACTGGAAGCACAGGTGCTCACCGCGATGCTCAATGCGGCGGCCGATGGCGCCAGCCTCAACACGTTATGGTCGCAGCTGCCGAAGGCGCCGCGCCGGGTGCCTGCGGTGATCGACGCGTATGCGCGCCGCGCGGCCGGATTCGGCCTGACCCTGCCGGCGATGGACGAAGTCGAATCCGCGTTGCGCCGCGAATGGTCGCCGCTGCTGATCGAAACCTACGGCACATTGGCCGGCGACGACGTCGAAGCGCGCCTGCGCCGCGCCGAAGGCTGGCTCGACGCGCATCCGAACGATGCCAACCTGTTGCTCACGCTGGGCCGCATGTGCGTGCGGCTCAAGCTGTGGGGCAAGGCACGCCAGCATCTCGAACGCTCGCTTGCACTGACGCCGAGCGTGGCCGCGTGGGAGGCGCTGGGCGACAGCTTCGCCGGCTCTGGCAATGCGGAACAGGCGCAACGCTGCTATCGCAATGCATTGGCGTTGATCCGTGGTGATGCAGTCGATCAACTTCCGCAAGAACAGCGAGCCGGCCGTCTCGATACACGTCCGGTCGCGATCGAAGAGCGCAACGAGCATGGGGTGCCGCGCCTGCGTGAATAGCGCGAAATAGCACGCAACGGATGTGCTTTGGCTTCAATGCACCGACATCGCCCAGGTGATATAGGCCGCACTGACCGCGGTCAGCGTCAGGGCCACCAGGAAGATGGTGTCGGCGGTACGTTCGAGTCGATAGTTCCGGGTCACGTTGCGCGTGCGCAGGGCCCAATACGACAGCAGCGAAGAGATCAGGTAAAGCATGGCGTTCACGGCCAGCAGATCGTCAGCGAACAGATCGGATTTGTGCTGCGAAATCACCACGCGAATGATGCCAACCACCGTCAGGCAGACACCGACCATCGCAGCTGACGCGGTGAAGATGTGCACGCAGATGTTTTCATCGAGCCGGGTTTGTTCGGGCGTGTCCTGCGTGGCCGGTTGGTTCATGATGGTTCTTCGCTAGCGACAAGTGACTAGCGATTGAACGCGCCGGCTGTGCAAGAGTTTCGTCGTGATGTTGCATGCGTTCATGTGGTCGTCGTGCGGGTCAGGATCTTGCGGGCTGGTCTGATGATTGAGTACGGTCAATTTCGGGTCGGCACCGCCACTGCGCTGATTGATCGCGTCGTGATCGCGATCCACTCCACGCAGTTTCATGCGTTGAAGTGGAGCTAAACGGACGAATACGTACGTCGGCTTACATCGGCGTCAGATTCGCATACGCCGCCACCAGCCACTTGCTGCCTACACCTTCGAAGTTCACCTGCAGCCGCGTGTGCGCGCCGCTGCCCTCGGCACTGATCACCACACCTTCGCCGAAGCTGGGGTGGCTGACGCGCTGGCCGAGTTTCACTGGCAGGGTTTCTTCCAGCGATGACGAGGTTTCGCGCGGGCGTCCGGCGTACATCGGGCGGGTGACCTGCACGCGTGGGCGCACTTCGTCGATCAGCTCGGCCGGCATCTCGCCGAGGAAGCGCGACGGTCGCGCCAGCATTTCGGTACCGTGCATGCGGCGCGATTCGGCGTGGGTGACGATGAGTTTTTCGCGGGCGCGGGTGATGCCGACGTAGGCGAGCCGGCGCTCCTCTTCCAGCCGACCTTCGTCGTCGACCGAACGCTGGCTGGGGAACAGGCCTTCCTCCATGCCGACCAGGAACACCACCGGAAACTCCAGCCCCTTGGCCGAGTGCAGGGTCATCAGCTGCACGCAGTCGTCCCAGGCCTCGCCCTGATTCTCGCCGGCCTCCAGGGTGGCATGCGACAGGAACGCGGACAGCTCGCTGAGACCGGCGTCGATGTCCTCGGCAGTGCGCTCGAAGCGGCTGGCGACATTGACCAGCTCGTCCAGGTTTTCCACCCGCGATTCGGCGTTGCCGCGCGAGTCCTTCTCGTAGGAGTCGCGCAGGCCGGTGTGGGTGATCGCGTGGTCGATCTGTTCGGCGAGGGGGAGTTGGGGAACGGGGACCGGGGAGCCGGGAACAGAAGCCGAAGCATCGTCCGAGTGGGGGGGCGCTTCTTCCGTTCCCCGTTCCCCGTTCCCCGTTCCCGCAAACGTCCGCGCCATCTCGTCGATCGAGGCAAGAAACGCCTTCACCGCATTCTTCGCGCGGCCGGCGAGTTCATTGCCGCTGCTCAACTCGACGAGTGCCGATTCCCACATCGAGGTGTTGTCGCTGCGCGCGCGCCGGCGCAGTGCATCCAGCGTGCGGTCGCCGATGCCGCGCGGCGGCGTATTCACCGCGCGCTCGAACGCCGCGTCGTCGTGACGGTTCGCCGTGAGACGCAGATAGGCCAGCGCGTCCTTGACCTCGGCCCGCTCGAAGAAGCGCTGGCCGCCGTAGACGCGGTACTTGATGTCGCGCTGGATCAGCTGTTCCTCGAAGTTGCGCGACTGCGCGTTCGAGCGGTACAGGATCGCGCAATCCTTCGCCTGACCGTGCTCGTTGATGTATTCGCGGATGCGCTCGATGACGAAGCGTGCTTCGTCCTGCTCGTTGTAGGCGGCGTACAGCGCGATGCGCTCGCCGTCTTCGCCCGCCGTCCACAACTGCTTGCCGAGGCGGCTGCCGTTGCGCTGGATCACGCTGTTGGCGGCTTTCAGGATGGTCGAGGTGGAGCGGTAGTTCTGTTCCAGCTTGACCGTGCGGGCGCCGGGGAAATCGCGCAGGAATTGCGCCATGTTCTCGACTTTGGCGCCACGCCAGCCGTAGATCGACTGGTCGTCGTCGCCGACCGCGAAGACCTTGCCGGTGGCGCCGGCGAGCACGCGGATCCACGCATACTGCAGCGTGTTGGTGTCCTGGAATTCGTCGATCAGCAGATGCCGCCAGCGCTGCTGGTAGTGCTCCAGCACGGCCGGGTTCTTCAACCACAGCTCGTGTGCGCGCAGCAGCAGTTCGCCGAAGTCGACCAGGCCGGCACGGCGGCAGGCGTCCTCGTAGGCCTTGTAGATATTCACGAACGTGTGCGTGACCGGATGGTCGCGATGCTCGATGCCGTCCGGACGCTTGCCTTCGTCCTTCCAGTTGTTGATCTGCCAGCAGGCCTGACGCGGCGGAAATTTCGCGTCGTCCAGTCCCAGTCCGGCGACCACGCGCTTGACCAGCCGCAGCTGATCGTCGGAGTCGAGGATCTGGAAGGTTTCCGGCAGACCGGCTTCGCGCCAGTGTCGGCGCAGCAATCGATGCGCGATGCCGTGGAAGGTGCCGACGGTGAGGCCCTGGGTGCCGCCTGGAATCAGCGCTTCCAGCCGCGCGCGCATTTCGCCGGCCGCCTTGTTGGTAAAGGTGACGGCGAGGATCGCCCACGGCGGCACGCGTTCGGCCTGGGTCAGCCAGCCGATGCGGTGGGTGAGTACGCGGGTCTTGCCGGAGCCGGCGCCGGCCAGCACCAGATAGTGGCCGGGCGGGGCGCAGACAGCTTCGCGCTGGGCTTCGTTGAGCGGGTCGATCAGGTACGAGACATCCATCGCACCCATTGTAGTGGCCACAAAGAAAAACCGCCGCGGCTGCGGCGGTTTCCGGTGGCCTCGCCGAGGCTCAGCTTCTCTTGCTGGCGATGCCGCCCACGACCAGCAGGCCGCCCAGCACGATGCCGGCGATGCCGATCCACTGCGGCACGGACTTGGTATGGGTAGCTTCGATCTTGGCCGGACCCAGCTGCGCCACGGTCTCGGTCTCTTTGTAGCTGCCGTTGCCGACGGTGACCCAGATGCCTGCGATGAGCAGGATGATGCCGGCGATAAGAAGTCCTGCGCGCATGGATGTTCCCCTTGATGAATGTGGCACGAGTATGCCGGGCATCGGTGTGCAGGAAATGTACAGACATAACGGGAACGCAGGCAATAAAAAGCCCCGGAGGCTAGGGGGGAGCCTCCGGGGCGGGGCAAACGCGAAGACCCAGGGGAGAGGTTCGCGTCTGTGGCGACTCAGGGAGGTGAGCCAGCCATGGATGCCGTTGCGTGCATCCGTACTGTTAGTGCGTGATTTGCCGAAAAAGTTGCAGGATTTCCAAAGAAATTTAAAAACGATTCATTCTCATGAAAACTTAACCGCCAAGTCATTGTTGCGGCAGAGGGTATGTCTCGAGTCGGCTCAATGTGCCTCGTCCCAGTTGGCACCCACACCGACATCGACCAGCAACGGCACTGCCAGTTCCGCGGCGCCGGACATCCGTTCGATCACCGCGGCGCGCACTTCGTCGACCGCATCCGCGCGCACCTCGAACACCAGTTCGTCG
Source organism: uncultured Rhodanobacter sp. (assembly GCA_966211915.1). Lineage (GTDB taxonomy): Bacteria > Pseudomonadota > Gammaproteobacteria > Xanthomonadales > Rhodanobacteraceae > Rhodanobacter. The sequence goes on along the minus strand of CBIHNO010000012.1, from coordinate 74,943 downwards.
TGTACCTGCATCAGCATGTGGGCGTCGTCGCGACCTTTCAGCCAGCCGGCCACCGCGATCATTGCGCGCTTGATGATGTCGGCCGCGCTGCCCTGCATCGGCGCGTTCACGGCGGCGCGCTCGGCGCCTTGGCGCAGGCCCTGGTTGCGCGAGGTGAGGTTTTCCAGATACAGCCGGCGACCGAAGATGGTTTCGACGTAGCCGTCGCGGTGCGCCTGTTCGCGCGTCGCGTCCATGAACGCGCGCACGCCGGGATAGCGCGAGAAATAACGGCCCATGTAATCGCTGGCCTCGCCACGGTCGACGCCGAGCTGGCGCGCCAGTCCGAACGCGCTCATGCCGTACATCAGGCCGAAGTTGATCGCCTTGGCGGCGCGGCGCTGGTTGGTGGTGATCTCTTCCGGCGGCACGCCGAACACTTCCGCCGCGGTGGCGCGATGCACGTCGCCGCCGGAATGGAATGCGCGCAGCAGGCCTTCGTCGCCAGACAGGTGCGCCATGATGCGCAGCTCGATCTGCGAATAATCCGCCGCGAGAACTTTCCATCCCGGTGGCGCGATGAACGCCTGGCGGATGCGCCGGCCTTCCTCGGTGCGCACCGGAATGTTCTGCAGGTTCGGATCGGACGAGGAAATCCGCCCGGTCGCCACCGAGCCCTGGTGATAGCTGGTGTGCACGCGTCCGGTGCGTGGGTTGACGATGCCGGACAGTTTGTCGGTGTACGTCGAGCGCAACTTGGCCAGGCCACGGTAGTCGAGGATCAGCCGCGGCAATTCATGCGACTCGGCGATCGCTTCCAGCGCTTCCTCGTTGGTCGACGGCTGGCCGGTCGGTGTCTTCAGTTTCGCCTGCAGGCCGAGTTCGTCGAACAGCACCGCCTGCAGCTGCTTCGGCGAATCGAGATTGAATTCGTGCCCGGCCAGAACGTACGACTGCTGCTGCAGTTCCAGCATGCGCTTGCCCAGATGCTGGCTCTGCCGGCGCAGCTCGTCGCCATCGATCAGCACGCCGCGCTGCTCCATCCCGGCCAGCACCGGCACCAGTGGGATCTCGATGTCTTCGTAGACCTTGCGCAACGCGGGCACGCTTTCGAGCTTCGGCCATAGCGCCAAGTGCAGGCGCAAGGTGATATCGGCATCCTCGGCGGCGTAGCGGCAGGCGGTGCCCAGGTCCACCTGCGAGAACGAGATCTGCCTGGCGCCCTTGCCGGCGACCTGTTCGTACTTGATCGTCTCGTAGCCGAGGTATTTCTTCGCCAGCGAGTCCATGTCGTGGCGCGTGGCGGTGGCGTTCCACACGTAGGACTCCAGCATCGAATCGTGCTTCAGGCCCTGCACCACGATGCCGTAATTCGACAGGATGTTGATGTCGTACTTCGCGTGCTGGCCGAGCTTCGGCCGGGTGGGATCCTCGAACATCGGTTTCAGCATGCGCAACACCGCGTCGCGATCGAGCTGTTTCGGCACGCCGGGATAGTCGTGGCCGAGCGGGATGTAACAGGCCTTGCCCGCTTCCACCGCGAAGCTGATGCCGACAATGTCCGCGCGCATCGCGTCGATACTGGTGGTCTCGGTGTCGAACGCGATCAGTTCGGTGCTGCGCAGTTTTTCCAGCCAGGCGTCGAAGGCCGGCTGGGTGGTAACCAGTTCGTATTCGCCGGGGGCGGACAACGAGGTATCCACCTCCATCGCCACTGCCGCGGAAACGGCGGGTGCATCGATGCCGATGCTCCCCGTTCCCCGTTCCCCATTCCCCGCGGCCGTCAGGAAGTCTCCTTGCGGCGCTCCCTGCTCCACAGCTTCCAGATCCTTCAGCGCCGCCTTGAACTCGTAGCGGGTATACAGTTCGCGCAACTGCGCGGTGTCGGCATCGCGCTGGGCCAGGTCGGTGGGGCCGAACTCCAGCGGCACGTCGGTCTTGATCGTCACCAGTTCGCGCGACAGCGGCAGTCGCGGCAGCGCCTCGCGCAGACTTTCGCCGATCTTGCCGCCGACCTTGTCGGCGTTCGCGATCACGCCGTCCAGCGTGTGGTATTCGGCCAGCCATTTGGCGGCGGTCTTCGGGCCGCACTTGGGTACGCCCGGCACGTTGTCGACGGTATCGCCGGTGAGCGCGAGGAAGTCGATGATCTGCTCCGGCCGCACGCCGAACTTCTCCATCACGCCGTCGCTGTCCATGATGGTATTGCTCATGGTGTTGATCAGGGTGACGTGCGGGCTGACCAGCTGCGCCATGTCCTTGTCGCCGGTGGAAACCAGCACTTCGATGCCGAGCGCCTGCGCCTGTACGGCCAGCGTGCCGATCACGTCGTCGGCTTCGACGCCGGGTACACGCAGGATCGGGAAGCCGAGCGCGCCGACGATCGCGAGCATCGGCTCGACCTGCGCGCGCAGGTCGCCCGGCATCGGTGGGCGATGCGCCTTGTACTGGTCGTAAAGATCGTCGCGGAAGGTCCGGCCGGGCGCGTCGCTGACGAAGGCCAGATACTCCGGCTTCGCCTTCAGCGTGGCGCGCAGCATGTTGACGACGCCAAACAACGCGCCGGTCGGCTCGCCATGGGCGTTGCTCAGGGGCGGCAGCGCATGAAACGCGCGATACAGGTAGGAGGAGCCGTCGATCAGGATTAATTTGGCCATGCGTCATTCTCGCATGCGTGCACGTAACGTCGCGCTTCACGGAAGCTCGGCCGGCGCGCTGCTATGCTCAGCTCCCCGATCGAGGTTGCCGCCATGAAAACCGCCGCGTTGCTGGCTGTCGCCAGCGTTCTGTTCGCCTCCAGTGTGTTTGCGCAGTCGTCGCCCTCGACGAATGTACCGCCGCCGCCCGGGATCAACGACCCGGGCGTGCAGGCGGTGACGCCGGCGGCCAAGCCTGCCGCGAAACCTCGCGCGACCCACGCCACCACGCCGGCGCATCACCCGCTGGACCTGAAGCCGCAGGCGCTGCCGGCGATGCACGATGGCGGCACCGCCCACGCCGGACCGGACAAGTCGCTGCCGGAGATCAAGGTGCGGCAGGAAGGCGACAACAGTGTCCAGGAATACAGCCGCAACGGCCGCGTCTACATGGTGGTGGTGACGCCCAAGAACGGCATCGCACAGACCTACATGGTCGATCCCCAGGGCCGCGTGGTCGACGAACACGGCCAGAAGCCGGTGGGGCCGGTGATGTACAAGGTGCTGGAGTGGGGCAAGGCCAAGCCGCCTGCCGAGAATTCGAGCGAGGCAACACCGGGCGACGACGGCCACTGAGCGTCGCGTTGAGCGTCGCCATCGGCACGATGTGCCGCGGCGGTGCCGTATCGATGTCGGACGGAGAGCAGGGCGATGCAACTGCGTGAAAGCTGGCTGCTGTTTGCGTTGGGCTCGGCGTTGTTCGCGGCGCTGACGGCGTTGTTCGGCAAGCTCGGCGTGGTCGGGATCAATTCCAACCTCGCCACCTTCATCCGCACCATCGTGATCCTGATCGTCACCGCCGGCATTCTCAGCCTGCGCCAGGAATGGGCCAAGCCCACCGGGCTGCCGCTGCACAGCTGGCTGTTCCTGGTGCTGTCCGGCATCGCCACCGGCTTGTCGTGGCTGTGCTATTACCGCGCGCTGCAACTGGGGCCAGTGAGCAAGGTGGCGCCAATCGACAAGCTCAGCGTGGCGATTGCGATTGTGCTGGCGCTGCTTTTCCTGGGCGAGAAGCCGAGCCTGCCGCTGCTGATCGGCGGCGGACTGATCGTGGCTGGGGCAGTGGTGATCGCGTTGTTCTGAACGACGTCGTTCAGCGCGGATCATCCAGTTCCGGGTAGTGCCGGAAGATGCCGTTTTCGTTGAACGGCAATCGTCGCGATGAATCCAGATAGGCCGCGATGCGTGGCCGCGCGGCAACCCGCTGGCGCAGCGCGCACAGCAGTGGCAAGCCGCCTTCCAGTCGCTGCATCGCGCGAGGAAATGCGTAGCCCAGCCCAACCATCAGCTGGAACAGCGAGAGGTCGACGTAGGAATGCTCACGTACGGCGTGCTGACCGCCGCCACGCTCCAGCACCTGCTCGAAGTAGTCCAGGAATTTCGGCAGTCGCGTTTCGCGCAGATCCTTCGCACGTCGTTGCGCTTCGGCGCGCTGATCCTCGTAGTACAGGCTGCTGGCGATCGGGTGGTGGGTATCGTGCACTTCGGCCACCAGATCGCTGATGGTCAGCTGCAACTGATGCGCATACAGTCGCCGGCTCTCGCTGTCAGGCACCAGGTCGAGCGGTGGGCCGAGATACTGCAGGATGTTCGCGACCTGCGCGATCACCAGCGGTCCCGTCTTGAGAAACGGCGGCGCGAATGGCAACGCACCAGCATGAGCGCCGTCGAGGAAGCGCACGATGGCGTCATCGCCTTGCGTGCGGGCCACATCGTCATAGCTGGCGCCGGCGTCTTCCAGCGCCAGCCGCACGAATTCGCCGCGGCCCTGGATCCCGGTCCAGTAATACAGCTCGTAATGCATGGCAGCCTCCGGAGCGAAGGGCGTTGATGCTGAGCGTGCGGCTTCTACGGAGCGTGTAGGAGCGCACCCTGTGCGCGAATGCTCTGGTATGGGTCATGCCAAGAGCATTCGCGCACAGGGTGCGCTCCTACAGGCCAAGCATCAATGCCGGAAGTGGCGCATGCCGGTAAACACCATCGCCATGTCATGCTCATCGGCGGCGGCGATCACTTCGCTGTCGCGCATCGAGCCACCCGGCTGGATCACCGCACTGATGCCGGCCGCAGCGGCTGCGTCGATGCCGTCGCGGAACGGGAAGAACGCGTCGGACGCCATCACCGAGCCACGCACTTCGAGCTTTTCGTCGGCCGCCTTGATGCCGGCGATCTTCGCACTGTAGACGCGGCTCATCTGGCCCGCACCTATGCCGATGGTCTGGCGATCGCGCGCGTAGACGATCGCGTTGCTCTTGACGAACTTGGCCACCTTCCAGGCGAAGATCAGGTCGTGGATCTGCGCCTCGGTCGGCGCGCGACGGGTGACGATCTTGAGATCGTCCGCGCCGATCATGCCGGTGTCGGCGGTCTGGATCAGCAGGCCGGAACCGACGCGCTTTGAACTGTTGCCGGGATGGGCCCGGACCAAATCGCCATCGGCAGGCAGCGGAATCACCAGCACGCGCACGTTGCCCTTCTTCTTGAACGCGGCCAGCGCGTCGTCCGCGTAGCCCGGCGCCAGCACCACCTCGACGAACTGGCGCTCGACGATCGCGCGTGCAGTGGCGCCGTCCACTTCGCGGTTGAACGCGATGATGCCGCCGAAGGCCGAGGTCGGATCGGTCTGGTAGGCCAGGTCGTATGCCTTGCCGATGCCGTCCAGGCTCACCGCCACGCCGCACGGGTTCGCGTGCTTGACGATCACGCAGGCCGGCTTGGTGAAGCTGCGCACGCATTCCCATGCAGCATCGGCGTCGGCGATGTTGTTGAACGACAGCTCCTTGCCCTGCAGTTGACGGAACGTGGCCAGGGTGCCGGGCGCCGGATACAGGTCGCGGTAGAACGCGGCCTGCTGGTGCGGGTTCTCGCCGTAGCGCAGGTCCATCAGCTTCACGAAGCGCCCGTTGACCTGGCCCGGGAACGCGGCATGACCGGCGATCGCGTCCTGCGCCTCGTTGAGTTCGAGGCCGGACAGGTAGTCGCTTATCGCACCGTCGTAGCTGGCCACGTTGTTGAACGCGGCGACCGCGAGCTTGAAGCGGGTGGTGCGCGAAAGACCGCCATGCTGTTCGATCTCGACCAGCGCGCTTTCGTACTGCCCGGGCGAGGTCAGCACGCCGACGTCATTCCAGTTCTTCGCCGCCGAACGCAGCATCGCCGGGCCGCCGATGTCGATGTTCTCGATTGCGTCCTCAAGTGTGCAGTCGGCCTTTGCCACAGTCTGCTCGAACGGGTACAGGTTCAGCACCAGCAGGTCGATCGGTGCGATGCCCAGCTCGGCCATCACGGCGTCATCGGTACCGCGCCGACCGAGCAGGCCGCCATGCACTTTCGGGTGCAGCGTCTTGACGCGGCCGTCCATGATCTCGGGAAAACCGGTGACGTCGCTGACGTCGGTGACCGCGATGCCGGCTTCGCGCAGCGCCTTCGCGCTGCCGCCGGTGGAGAGCAGCTCGATACCCCTGGCGGCGAGGCCGCGACCCAGATCGATCAGGCCGGTCTTGTCGGAAACACTGAGCAGGGCACGACGGACCGGGACGAGCTGAGGGGTGGACATGAGCGGGTTTCCAGGAGGGGAAAGCCGTTCATTATAGCCGTCTGACTGATGGGCCGCCTGATGGGCGGCCTTGATGGCGGCGCTGATCAGAAGTTACAGCAGGCCGTGGGCAGCCAGTTTCTTGCGCAGGGTGGCGCGGTTGATGCCCAGCGCGCTTGCCGCGCGGCTCTGGTTGCCATCGTGGAAAGCCAGCACTTCGCGCAACAGGGGCAGCTCGACCTCGCGCAGCACCAGCGCGTGCAGGCCCTCGCTACATTCGGTATCGCCGATGTCGGCGAGATAGCGACGCACCGTGCGGCTGACGCATTCGCTCAACGCACTGGAAGAGCCCACGCTGTGCGGTCCGCCATGCTGAGGGCTGGCGCTATGTGAGCCTGCACTCTGTGACGAGGTCGGTACGGCAGCCTCGGCAACAGGCAGTCTTGCGGCATTCACGGACATCTTCCCTCACGTACGAAGCAGCCGCTGTGCGGGCCGCTTGCCTTATGGTTATGACTGATGTTGCAAGTCGCGGCGTGTATCGAATGCCGATCGGCAGTCTGCGCGAGGGGTCGAGTCTACCCGCGCCGGCCGATAATTTTAAGTACCAGTGCACGCTTATTCGAAGTTGAATTCAAACGCCACTGCCTTGTCACCGGGATCTTCGAGCTCCAGCAGCAGCACCGCGCTGGCACCCGGAGCCAGGCCCTGCTGCAGAATCGTGCTGTCGTCGAGGTACTCGCGCGGCTGCAGTCGGCGCATCGCGATGCGCTGGCCCTGCGCATCCGACAAGGTGATCGTCAGGATCGGGTATGGCTGCGCGAAGGCCGCGTCGTTGCGCACGCTGGCGCTGATCATCAGCGCACCGGCGACACTGGGATGCGCCTGCACGTTGCTGGCGAGCAGCTGCAGTTGCTGTGGTGCAGCGACCAAGGGTACCTCGCAGCCGAGCGCGGCACAGCTGCTGCGCAGCCAGCCGCCCACGGTGGGGTTGCGGATCAGCGGGTCGCGCTCGGCCCACGCCAGTTGGATGACGAGCAGCAGCATCAGCAGCAGGCACGCGACGAGCCACGGCCAGCGTCGCTCGCCGGACGAGCGACGGCGCCGGCGAGGCTCGCGTTTATGTGATCGCCGGGGCTGTTTTGCCCGAGGTTCGCGGGCAAAGCGCGGTGCGAACACCAGCTGCGAGAAATCCTCGGTGGCAGGTGCCGTCGTCGCCACGGCCACCCCGTCCTGGACGACGGCCGGTGGTTCGGGTCGCGGTCGATACACCACCAGATCGAGACGCGGCGGTTCGAACGCCGGCTCGTTCACCGTCATTTCGATGAATGGTTCAGGTGGCAGCTGCTCGGTGAGCGTGGCGACACTGTCGAAGCTGGCCTCGCAATGTCCGCACACGACGTGGCCGTGCGCTTTCGCGAGCGTCTGCGCATCCAGCGAAAACACGGACAGGCATTCGGGGCATTGTGTATACATGCAGGCCGTTTTGAATCGGTGTCCGGCAAGCTTAGCAGGGTGATCGCGCCGGCAAGCCGGCGGGCAATCTCAGCTGCGGCGGCGGCCGCTGATGCGGACCCAGTCTTCGCGCGTATCCACGCGCAGGTCGTCGAACCATTCGGCGTAACGCTGCAGCAGTTCGTCCTGCTGACCGATGAGGATGCCGGAGATCGCGAACGGTGCGCCGGGCTTTGCGGCAGCGGCGAACGTCGGTGCGAGTTCGCCGAGTGGGCCGGCAAGGATATTGGCGATGAAGACATCGGCGGGCTCGGCATCGACATCATCGGGCAGGAACAGCGCGAGACGATCGGCCACGCCGTTGCGCTCGGCGTTGTCGATGGAGGCGGTCAGTGCCTGCGGATCGTTGTCGACGCCGACCGCGCTGGTCGCACCGAGCTTCAATGCGGCGATCGCGAGGATGCCGGAGCCGCAGCCGAAATCGGTAACCGTCTTGCCGGCAAGGTCCAGGCCGTCCAGCCATTCAAGGCACAGCGCAGTTGTCGGATGCGTGCCGCTACCGAACGCGAGGCCGGGATCGAGTCGCACCACCACCAAGCTGTCATCGGCCGGTGGTTCGATATTCCACGGATAGATCCACAGCCGCCGCCCGAACGGCATCGGTTTGAACTGGTCCATCCAGGCGCGCTCCCAGTCCTGATCGGCGACGTCGCGGAACGTCAGTTGATCCGGCTCCAGCCACGGCAGCAGTTCACCCAGCGCGGCGCTGAGACCGCGACGATCGGTGTGCTCGTCGAACAGCGCGTTCAGCGTGATCGTCGGCCACAGCGGCAACTCGCCCACGCCGGGTTCGAAGATCGCCTGTTCATCCGGCGTTTCCGCATTGGCGTCCTGCAGCGTGATCGACAAGGCGCCGAGGTCGTCCAGCGCTTCTTCGGTGCCGGGCTGCTGCTCGGTGCGGACAATCAGGGAGAGTTCGAGCCAGGGCATGCAATGTCCGTGGGTAAGCAGTGACGATAGGCGACATCCGCTGCGCGGCGAATGATGTCTCGCGCAGCGGAGGGTTCTTGCGGCGCGCCAGTCAATGACCGGCGGCGGGGTGTTCCTTTTGCTCCGCCATCCGCTTTTCCAGATAGTGGATGTTCTGCCCACCATGCTGGAAGCCGACGTCGGCCATGATCCGCTGTTGCAACGGGATGTTGCACTTGACGCCTTCGATCACCGTCTCGGCCAGTGCCAGGCGCATGCGCGCGATCGCGGTCTCGCGATCGGGACCGTGCACGATCAGCTTGCCGATCATCGAGTCGTAGTTCGGCGGAATCTTGTAGCCGTCGTACAGGTGCGTGTCGACGCGCACGCCGGGGCCGCCGGGTGCCTCGAAGCGCTTCACCGTGCCGGGGCTGGGCATGAAGGTGTCCGGATCCTCGGCATTGATGCGGCATTCGATCGCATGGCCGCGGATCACGATGTCTTCCTGCCTGATCGACAGCTTCTCGCCACCGGCGATCAGCAGCTGCTCGCGCACCAGGTCGACGCCGGTGATCAGCTCGGTCACCGGGTGTTCGACCTGGATGCGGGTATTCATCTCGATGAAGTAGAAGCGGCCGTTTTCGTACAGGAACTCGAACGTGCCGGCGCCGCGGTAGTTGATGCGCAGGCAGGCGTCGACGCAGACCTTGCCGATCGCGGCACGCTGCTCGTCGGTGATGCCCGGTGCCGGCGCTTCCTCGACCACTTTCTGGTGGCGACGCTGCATCGAGCAGTCGCGCTCGCCCAGGTGGATCGCGTTGCCCTGGCCATCGGCGAGCACCTGGATCTCCACGTGGCGCGGATTCTCCAGGAATTTCTCCATGTAGACCTGCTCGTTGCCGAACGCGGCCTTGGCCTCGGCCTTGGTCATGGTGATCGCATTGCCCAGGTGCGCCTCGGTGCGCACCACGCGCATGCCGCGGCCGCCGCCGCCGCCGGCGGCCTTGATGATCACCGGATAGCCGATCTCGCGGGCGATCTTGATGTTGGTGTCGACGTCTTCGCCGAGCGGGCCACCGGAGCCGGGCACGCACGGCACGCCGGCCGCCTTCATCGCGCGGATCGCCTCGACCTTGTCGCCCATCAGGCGGATCACGTCGGCGGTGGGGCCAATGAAGATGAAGCCGGATTGTTCCACCTGCTCGGCGAAGTCGGCGCGCTCGGACAGGAAGCCGTAGCCAGGATGGATCGCCTGGGCGTCGGTGATCTCGGCCGCCGCGATGATGCGCGGGATGTTGAGATAGCTGTCGACCGACGGGCCGGGGCCGATGCAGATCGACTCGTCGGCGAGGCCGACGTGCTTCAGATTGCGATCCACGGTGGAGTGCACTGCCACGGTCTTGATGCCCAGACTGTGGCAGGCGCGCAACACGCGCAGCGCGATTTCGCCGCGATTGGCGATGACGACCTTCTCAAGCATCCGGGCGGCCTCAGGCAATCACGAACATGGGTTCGTCGAATTCCACCGGCTGGCCGTTCTCGACCAGGATCGCCTGCACGGTGCCGGCCACGTCGGCCTCGATCTGGTTGAACATCTTCATCGCCTCGATGATGCCCAGCGTCTCGCCGGCCTTGACCTGCTGGCCGACCTTGGCGAAGGCCGGCGTGCCCGGCGTGGCCGAGGCGTAGAACGTGCCGACCATCGGCGCCTTCACTACATGACCGGCCGGCAGCGCGTTCGCGGCCGGAGCCTCGATGGGAGCGGCAATAGGTGCGGCCACCGCGACCGGCGCGGGTGCGGCCGCCACGGCCACGGGTGCAGCAGCGACCGGCGCAGCGCTTTTCGGCACGCGCGACAGACGGACGACTTCCTCGCCCTCCTTGATCTCCAGTTCGGCGAGGTTGGATTCCTCGAGCAGGTCAATCAGTTTCTTGATTTTGCGCAAATCCATCGGATCAGCCTTTTCAGTCATGCCACCGGAGGGTGGCCGGAAGGGATAATGGGTTGGCCGTGCGGCCAGGTTCGTTCTATGCCGCGTCGGGCGCTGGCGTACGCAATCGCTGGATCGCCGCGTCCAGTGCCAGCCGGTAGCTGTCGCCACCGAAGCCACAGATCACGCCGACGGCGAGATCCGACAGGTAGGAATGATGGCGGAACGGTTCGCGCGCGAACACGTTCGACAGGTGCACTTCGATGAACGGAATCGCCACCGAGGACAACGCATCGCGCAGGGCAATGCTGGTATGGGTGAAGGCGCCGGCGTTGATCAGGATCATCGCGGTCTGGTCGTCACGGCCCTGATGGATGCGGCCGATCAGCTCATGCTCGGCGTTGGACTGGCACCAGGCCAGTTCATGCCCGGCCGCCTGCGCACGCTCGGCCAGGCGCTGATTGATATCGGTCAGCGTCTCGCGGCCGTAGATGTCCGGCTCGCGTGCGCCCAGCAGGTTGAGGTTGGGTCCGTGCAGGACCAGGATCTTCGCCACAGCATCGTCCAGCTTGCGTCCGGAGGCTCCGGCACCGGGCGCAGTGTGCGCGTAGTCGTGGATGTTGTCCAGTTCACTGCAGATCGACGATGTTTGCCGGAGAAGTGCGGGATTCCCATGCGTAAGCGTATGTCGGCCCTTGCTCAGTGCCTGGTATGCATCGGTCCGAGCCACTGTTCCAGTTGCAAAGCAGACAAGGCTCCGGCATGTGTCGCCAAAATGCTCCCATCCGCGTCGATAAGTACGCTGTATGGCAGCATTTCGCGTGAATTTCCCAGTTGCAGCGAAGTACTTGGTGGAGTCAGTTGACCCAGCAAAATCGGATAATTCACCGGGTGCGCGGCCAGAAAGGCGCGTGCGCGAGCAGGCTCATCCATCGCAATACCAATCACGATCGCTGCATGTTCGCCGAATTTTTCCTGTGCTTGATTCAGTGCCGGCATTTCCTCCAGACACGGCCCACACCAGCTGGCCCAGAAATTCAGCAATACCCGCTGGCCGCGGTAATCGCTCAACGGGTGCAGCTTGCCATCGAGGTCGGGCAAGGCGAGTGCCGGCAAAGACTGGCCGATCAGCGCCGAATCCACCGATGCCGGCTGCTGGCTGCGATGTTCGACATAACCGCCCGCGGCGGCGGCCACTATGGCCAGTCCCAGGATCAGCCAGTTGCTGCGACTCAACATCAGCGCGCCGCCTCGGTCAGCGCCTGCTCGACCAGCGAGGACGTCAGCACTGTCGACAGCTGCTTGCCCGGACCGCCATGTTTCGGAAACACCACGTACAACGGCACGCCGGGGGAATGGTATTGCTGCAGGAACGCACTGATGACGGGATTGACGTCGGTCCAGTCGCCTTTCATGTAGACCGCGCCGGTGCGCTGAAGCAGGTCGCGGAATGCCTGTGTGTTCAGCACGGTGTGCTCGTTCGCCTTGCAGGTGACGCACCAGTCGGCGGTCATGTCGACGAAGACCGGCGTGCCGCCCGCGCGCAGTTCGGCGAGTTTTTCCGGACTGTAGGCGACCACACCTTCCTCGGTCGCAGCGATACTGGACGGCGGCGGCACGTGGGCGAGCAGATACATCGGCACCAGTGTGGCGATGGCGAGTACGGCGACCAGCGCCTTGCTGAGTGCGCCGCGCGAACGACTGCGCTCGAACCACCACAGCGTCATCGCCAGAAGCACGGCGGCTACCAGCACCAGGCCCACCGCATCGGCGCCGCGCTGGTTGGCCAGTACCCAGACCAGCCACACCGCGGTGAGATACATCGGGAACGCCAGCACCTGCTTCAGGGTTTCCATCCAGCGACCCGGTCGCGGTAGCAATCGCGCCAATGCCGGCACGAAACCGATCAGCAGGAACGGCAGGGCCAAACCGATACCCAGTGCCAGGAACACCAGCAGCGCGGACAGCATCGGCGCGGCAAACGCATACGCCAGCGCGCTGCCCATGAACGGTGCGGTGCACGGGCTGGCCACCACTACCGCCAGCACGCCGGTGAAGAAGTCGCCGGCCGGGCCAGAACGCGAGGCGAGGGTGGCGCCGGTGTTGCCCAGCGATGCGCCGAACTGCACCACACCGGACATCGACAGTCCGACCGTCAGCATCACCAATGCCAGTGTGCCGACCACGAGCGGTTGTTGCAGCTGCGTACCCCAGCCCAGCGCATGGCCCGCCGAGCGCAAGGCAAGAATGCCCAGGCCCAGCACGGCGAAACTGCACAGCACGCCGGCGGTATAGAACAAGGCGTGGCGCCGTGCTGTTGCGCGGTTCTCGCCGCTCTCCAGCACACTGACGGCCTTGATCGACAGCACCGGCAGCACACAGGGCATCAGGTTCAGTACCAGACCGCCGCCGAGCGCGAGCAACAGCGCGGCGAACAGGCTGACCTGCAACGCACCCTCGCCGATATGCGCTGGCGGCTGCTCCGGCGCCGTCTGTATGGTCTGGCCGGCGGCGGCAACACCGCTGCCGAGATCGACGCTTACGGCACGCGTCATCAGCGGATAGCACAGGCCGCCGTCCTGACAGCCCTGGAAGCTGGCCTCGAGTGTCAGCTGTTTGCGACCGGCGAGATCGCCGTCGACCGTCACTGGCAGCTCGACCTGATCGAAGTACACGGTGACGTCGCCGTAGTGCTGGTCATGATGCGCGGTGCCGGCTGGCCATGCCGGTTTCAGGCTGAGACCGGCGGCATCCTTGAGTTTGAGTGCGGTCTGATCGCGATACAGGTAATAACCCTTCGGCATCGTCCAGCGCAGCAGCAGTTGATGCGGGTTCTGCGCCAGCGCCTCGAAGCGGAACGCCTGTTCGGCCGGCAGCGGCGAGCTGTCCATGCCAGTGGTTGCGCTGCTGGAGCGGCTGCCCAGTTGCCCGAGTGCGGCGCCGAGTGAATTGTTGCCGGCAGGTGCGCTGGTGCTGGCCACGCTCGTCGGCAACGGCAGATCCAGTTGCTCGGTATGCGGCGGATAGCAAATCTTCGGATCGACCTCGTGGCAGCCCTGATACTGCACGCTCAGCTTCAATCGTGTGGTGCCGGCCGCGACGGCGTACGGCAAGCTGGCATCGACGCTGTGGTGATATGTCTCGACATCGCCGAGGTATTCGTCGTGATGCTTCTCGCCGTCCGGCAACTGCGCCTCGCTCAGCGTGACGCCGTCGCCGCCCTTGAACTTCATGCGGCCGCGGTAGAGGTAATAGTCCGGCGCGATCGTCCAGTGCAGCTTCACTACACCGGGCGAAGAAACGTCGGCACTGAGCTTGTAGGCCTCGGTGACCGGCAGCAGATCAGCGGTGTCCTGCGCAAGAACGGTCTGCGCGCCCGCCAGCAAGGCGAACAGGAACGACAACAACGCGGCCCGGCGGCCGTGGAAAATCGAGCGCATTGCAACTCCGCGTTCTGGATCGTGCTTCGACGTGATTGCGGATTATGGCTCAGCTTTGGATCAGTGCCTGGATGTGCGGCATCAGAGCCCGCTCGATCAGGCCTGCTCGGCTTGATCGAGCGGGCTGGCGCTGTTCGTCCCGAAGTGCAGCATGCCGGTGGTCAGCGCCACGCCGAGCAGGATGACCACGCAGCCGCCGGCCATGGCGATGGTGACGCTCTCGCCGAGGAACAGCGTGCCCCACAGCACGCCGAATACCGGAATCAGGTACAGCACCGCCATCGAGCGGGTCGAGCCGATGCGCGCCATCAGCCGGTAGAACAGCACATAGGCGAGCGAGGTGCAGGCCGCGGCGAGGCCGAACATGGCGAACCAGGCTTGCGCCGTCGGTGCTTTCGCCGGCCACAGCCAGACGGTGAAGGGCAGCAGCAGGAGCGCTGCGGCGAACTGGCTGCCGATCGCCACGATCATTGGCGTCACCACCTGCAGGCGGCGATGGCTGTAATGGGCGCCGAAGGTGTAGCAGAGATTGGCGCCGACACAGGCGGCCATCGCCCAGCCGACCGAGCTGCCGCCATGACCGAAACTCAGGCTGCCGCCGATCAGCCATACCACGCCGGCCAGGCCGATCAGCAAGCCGCTGGCACGCGGAAGGTCGAGCCTTTCGCCCAGCCACAGCCAGCCGGAGGCTGCCACCAGCAACGGCGCGATCGCGTCGAAGATCGCCGAGAGGCCGGCCGGCAGGCTTTGCGCGGCATAAGAGAACAGGATGAACGGCAACGCCGAGTTGGCGGTGCCGACGATGAGTACCGATCGCCAGTGCTTGCGCAGTTCGGCCAGGCGCTCGCGCGAATTCAGCAGCGGGATGGAGCAGATGGCCGCGCCAATGGCGCGCATGCCTGCCAGCGCCATGCCGCCGAACTGGTTGGCACCCATGCGCATGAACAGGAACGAGGCGCCCCACAAGGCGCCAAGCAGCAACAGGGCGGCGGCGTCGGACTTTTTCATGGCATCGGTTTGCAGGTGGCGGAGGACACAGGCTAATTCCGTGCACTGACAGGATCTGTCAGCAGTCTTGCCCTCGCCGCATGCTTCATGCGTGGCTCGTCAAGCGTGCGGAGCGGACGCCGCATCAGCCGCCGACATTTTGCCGTACCCAGTCCAGATAAGCGGCATGACCGAGCTCCACCGGTATGGCGATCAGCTCCGGCAGCTCGTAGGGGTGCAGTGCCAGCAGGCGCGCTTTCAGCACGTCGAGGCGCCCGGCCGTGGTCTTGATCAGCAGCAGGTCTTCGCGCTCGGTGGTTGCTGCACCTTGCCAGCGATAGGTGGAACTGATGCCGGCCAGCCGGTTGACGCAGGCAGCCAGCCGTTCGTTGACCAGCGTCTCGGCGATCGCCTGTGCACAGGCGCTGTCGGGGCAGCTGCAATAGCAGAGCAGGACGGTGTCGGGACTTATCTGGGGCGCCATCGGCCAAGCGTAAAGGGAAACCGGCCAGCGCTGCGCGTCACAGGTGCCTGAAGGATGGGATTTCGCCGATTGCCCTTGAAACCCGCTCCCACCCACCCAATTAGCTGTGCATCCCCGGTTCAAATGTTCTTGCAGCGGCGTCGCAGACCCGTAAAATTGGCACTCACTTACTTCGAGTGCTAACAAGACTGCCGATCCGGGTCTTCAAAGCCTTGTCCCACCTCAATAGTCAGCTGGAGTTGTCCATGAGCACACTGCGTCCGTTGCACGACCGCGTCATCGTCAAGCGCCTGGAAGAGGAGCGCGTCTCCGCCGGCGGCATCGTCATCCCCGACAGCGCCACCGAGAAGCCCACCCGCGGCAAGGTCGTCGCCGCCGGCACCGGCCTGATCATGGCCGACGGCAAGGTGCGCCCGATGTCGCTGAAAGCTGGCGACACCGTGCTGTTCGGCAAGTACGCCGGTCAGGAAATCAAGATCGACGGCGAAGATCTGGTCTTCCTGAAGGAAGACGACATCGTGGCTGTGATCGAAGGCTGATTGGAGTGGGGAACAGGGATCGGGGCACAGGGAACATGCGGCGCTTCGCAGCGCGCAGCTCCCGGTAACTCTCGAGTCGACATGTTCCCCGTTCCCTGTTCCCCATTCCTGCTTTTCCCATTTTATAGAGGCTAAAAAATCATGGCTGCCAAAGAAGTACGTTTCGGCGAAGACGCCCGCGCCCGCATGCTCAAGGGCGTGAACACCCTGGCCAACGCGGTCAAGGTCACCCTCGGCCCGAAGGGCCGCAACGTCGTGCTCGAGAAGAGCTTCGGTGCCCCGACGATCACCAAGGACGGCGTGTCCGTCGCGAAAGAGATCGAACTGGCCGACCGCTACGAGAACCTCGGCGCGCAGATCGTCAAGGAAGCCGCTTCCAAGACCTCCGACGTCGCCGGTGACGGCACCACCACCGCGACCGTGCTCGCCCAGGCATTCATCCAGGAAGGCCTCAAGGCCGTTGCCGCCGGCATCAACCCGATGGACCTGAAGCGCGGCATCGACAAGGCCGTTGCGGCTGCGGTCGGCGAGCTGAAGAAGCTGTCGAACCCGACCGCGAACGACAAGGAAATCGCCCAGGTCGGCACGATTTCGGCCAACTCCGACACCAACATCGGCGACATCATCGCCACCGCGATGAAGAAAGTCGGCAAGGAAGGCGTGATCACGGTCGAGGAAGGTTCGGGCCTGGAGAACGAGCTGGACGTGGTCGAGGGCATGCAGTTCGATCGCGGCTACCTGTCGCCGTACTTCATCAATAACCAGGCTTCGCAGCAGGTTGAGCTGGACGACCCGTACATCCTGATCCACGACAAGAAGGTCTCCAACGTTCGCGAGCTGCTGCCGGTGCTGGAAGCCGTTGCCAAGGCTGGCAAGCCGCTGCTGATCGTCGCAGAGGAAGTCGAAGGCGAGGCGCTGGCCACGCTGGTGGTCAATACCATCCGCGGCATCGTGAAGGTCGCCGCCGTCAAGGCGCCGGGCTTCGGTGACCGTCGCAAGGCGATCCTGGAAGACATTGCGGTGCTGACGAACGGTCAGGTCGTGTCCGAGGAAGTCGGCCTGTCGCTGGAGAAGACCACGCTCGCCGATCTGGGTCGCGCCAAGCGCATCGTCATCACCAAGGAAAACACCACGATCATCGACGGTGCTGGCGAAGGCGAGAAGATCCAGTCGCGCATCGGCCAGATCAAGGCGCAGATCGAGGAGACCTCTTCCGACTACGATCGCGAGAAGCTGCAGGAGCGCGTGGCCAAGCTGGCCGGCGGCGTTGCGGTCATCAAGGTCGGTGCCGGCACCGAGATCGAGATGAAGGAAAAGAAGGCCCGCGTCGAAGACGCCCTGCACGCCACGCGCGCAGCCGTCGAAGAAGGCGTGGTCCCGGGCGGCGGCGTTGCGCTGATCCGCGCGCTGAAGGCCGTCGAAGGCCTGAAGGGCGACAACACCGACCAGGACCTCGGCATCGCGATCACCCGTCGCGCGCTGGAAGCGCCGCTGCGCGCGATCGTTTCCAACGCCGGCGAAGAGCCGTCGGTCATCGTCAACCGCGTCAAGGAAGGCACCGGCAACTTCGGCTACAACGCCGCGACCGGTGAGTTCGGCGACATGGTGGCGATGGGCATCCTGGATCCGACCAAGGTGACCCGCACCGCGCTGCAGCACGCTTCGTCGGTTGCCGGTCTGGCGATCACCACCGAGGCGATCGTTGCCGAGTTGCCGAAGAAGGACGACGGCCACAGCCATGGCGGCGGTGGCATGGGCGGTGGCATGGGTGGCATGGGTGGTATGGACTTCTAAGTCCAGCCTCTCCAGGCAGCAATATGGAAAACCCCGCTACGGCGGGGTTTTCTTTTTTTGCGAGATGGAAGGTTCGTGCGCATGCCTTCTGCTCAGCAAAAGGCCCCGTGAGTTTCCTCACGGGGCTTGGTCTTGGGCGGACCAACTATGAGAGATCAGTGCCCGTGCGCAGCAGTCTTGGCATCCACCTTGGCATCGGCGCCGACCGATTGACTGGTGGCGGTCTGCTTGACGGCATCGCCGACCGAGCCGGCAGTGCGGTCGGTGGCCTGGATCGCCGAATGTGCGGCATCGCGTACGTCGCCACCCACGCCCTGACCGGCTGCACCGGCGTTGCCGGCGGTGTTGGCGGTGTCGATGCCCGCGCCTGCATCGACGTTGGCGTTCGCATCAGCGTGCGTATCGCCTGCGCCGGCGCCGGCCGGGCCACCGGCATTCACGCCAGCATTGGCGCTGCCATTGTTGGTGACGGTCGAGCGGGTCTTGTCGACCGCCTTGTGCGTCATGGGCCTCGTCTGGTGATCCACACGACGCAGGGTCTGGGTGGCCTGTGCGCCGGTCTGATCGACCGTATGCATGGCGCTGGGCACAGCCGCACCGGCATTCACACCGGCGCCGACGTGTGCGGCGCCACCGAGGTTGACCTGGGCGAATGCAGGAATGCTGAGCGCACTGGTGGCAACGATGAGGGCGGCAAGCATGGTCTTGTGCATGGAGTGGGTTCCTTGACAGGTGAGGGGCGCGATGAGGCATGTGGCTTCATCGCTGCACGGACGCTAGGCGTCAGCACCCCACTCGTGCATGAACGCGCCTGTCTCCACTTCAGTTGGCAGACAGCTCGCTGAATCGCAACTCGAATTCCAATGCATCGCTGACACGGTTTTCACAAGGCGCATGCGCGCCGGACGTCCGTCTGGCTCATCGCGGCAACGCGGCAGCGGCCGGCGGTTGCGAGGGCTGAAGACTGTTGTGGGCAATGCCGCCGAGGGCCGGCGACATGGGCTGCGGCAGCAGTTTGTCGAGCTTGCCGTCCATGCGTAGCTGATCGATGCTGGACATGGCTTGGTCGATTTGCTGCTGTTCGCTGCCTTCATCCAGGGGCGGCGCACCGGGAGCTTCGGTCAGTGCGGCAAGTTGCGGGCCGATCAGGCTGGTCAGGGCGAAATAGGCATCGTCGTGGATGCCGGCCTGTTCCAGCAATTTGCCGGGCAGCAGCCATGCGGCGGTGTCTTCCTGCGTGGGCTGACCCTGGTGGCGTGGATCGACCAGCAGCCAGGTACCGGCCTGCGTCAGCATGTCCTTGCCGTCGATAAAGCCGGTGATCTGGTAACTGCTGCTCAGTGCCGGCAGATGATCGCCGTAGAACAGCACCAGGCTGGGCCGTTGACGCTTGGCCAGCCATGCCACCAGTCGCCCAAGTTCGGCATCGGCGTGTTGCAGATGGTAGAGGTAGGTTTGCAGCTCCTGCTTGTCCATGCCGGTGATGCCGTCGGGTACCGGAATGGCATCGCGTTCGGCGCGGTTCGTTGGCTCCACGTCGTACGGACCGTGCGCCTCGATGCTGATGGCGAAGATGAATTGCGGTGGCCCGTTGTCCTTCAGTTGCCGCATGATCTCGTCGGTCATTGCGCTATCGGCCATGTATTTGCCGTCCATCGCCGCGTTGGCGGGGAACGACGACTGCGACACGAAGCGATCGAAGCCCAGTGACTTGAACGCGGTGGTGCGGTTCCAGAATGCCGGGTCGTTGCCATGCAGCGCGATGGTTTCGTAGCCATGCCTGTTGAGCGCGTGCACCAGACTGGGCACGGCCTTGTGACTCATCTGCAGATAGGGAAACTGCAGGTTGTCGAAGTAGCGCAGCGACAGTCCGGTAAGCACCTCGAACTCGGTGCGGATGGTGCCGCCGCCGAAGGTCGGTACATGCAGTTTGCCGCTGATGCCGTGCGCAGCCAGACGGCGCAGATTCGGTGCGAAGTTGCTGGTCTCGTAGCCGCGCATGATGGCCGGATCGAAGAACGATTCGCTCTGCACCACCACGATGTCGGGCAACGGATCGCTTGCCGTCGGTATCTGCATGGACTGCTGCAGGGATGCCGCGGACTGTTTGATCAATTGCGCGGCAGCCGCGCGATCCGGCTTGCGCTTGCCGTGACCGTATTGCAGATGAAACATCATCAGTGAACTGAGCAGGCCGGAATGCGTGCTGGTGGACGAGGCCGACCATGGTTCCAGCCACAGCACCTGACCGTTGTAGATTTTCCCCCAGGCGGGCAGGCCGGCCAGCAGGCTGACCAGCACCAGCATCAGCACGCTACCGGTCAACAGCCGCTTGCCGCGGGTACGCCGCGCGAACAGCGGCGGTTCGTAGCGCCACATCGCGACGATCAGGGCCACTCCAGCCAGCAATCCCAGGTATGGCCACGGGCTGTGCGGCAGGTAGCCGGCCAGCAGATGCATGCCGCCCTTGCGCAACTGGCCGACCATCCGGAAATCGTCCGGCAACAGCGGCGTGCCGAGGTTCGCCTCCTTCAGCAGGTTGACGCTGTACACCAATCCTTGCAGCAGGAACGCCAGTCCGAACGACAGCAGCACCCGGCGGCTGAGAACCAGCAGCAGGCCGGCCAGCAGCAGCCCCGGCCATGCATTGGCCAGCGGGAACCGCGGCTGATCGAGCAGTCGCAGCGGAGTGACGCCCATGCCGCCATCCACCACGCCGGTCAGCAGCACGAACGCCAGCACCAGCAGCAGCACCAGCGCGACACGTGGAGTCCGTGTGCGCCAGCGGCCAGGCGGGTTGGCGGAGCTCAGGGACATGGCAGTCCTGCAGTTGCTGTCATGAGGTGGACACAAGAATGTAATGGGATGCAGATGAACAGCGTGTAGGCAGCGAACGGCGAGTCTCGGGCTTGTTCGTGGGTTAATCAACGCGCATGACCGGAGTCGGTGCACCGGGGCTGATGGCGCACGCCAACTCGGGTCGGTCGCGTGTCCTTTGCGGCACAATGACCCGATGCCTGCCCATGAATCCCCTGCGCTGCGTGCGCTGATCGACGACCGCTACGGCGACCTTGCTGCCCGCTGCCGCGCCGCCGGCGTGCCGTTGCACGACGACGCTGGCGTGGCTGAACGGATCCGGCGCACCCTGCTGGCCAGCGATTTCGCGTTCGACGTGTGGTGTCGCCAGCCGCAGCTGCTGGCGCCGCAGGGACTGGAGCGGCTGCGTTCGGGCAGCGATGCCAGCGCACGCATCGATGCACTGAAACTGCCTGAGGATGAAGCTGCCTGCATGGTCGCGTTGCGCCGCTTCCGCCATGCCGAGGCATTGCGGCTGGTGTTCCGCGACGTCAACGGACTGGACGAGCTGCCGGAAACCTTGTCGGCCACCAGCGTGTTGTACGAGGTCCTGCTGGGTGTGGCGCTGAGCTGGTCCGAGCGTGCGCTGGCCACACGCTATGGCCACAGCCGCACGCATGAAGGAGCGCTGCAGCGACTGCTGGTGATCGGCTTCGGCAAACTCGGCGGCAGCGAGCTGAACTTCTCCTCCGACATCGACCTGGTGCTGGCCTATCCGCACGGTGGCCAGACCGACGGCGCGCGTCCGCTCGACAACAGCGAGTACTTCGTCCGGCTCGGCCGTCAGCTGGTGCGGCTGTTGAACGAGCCGACCATGGACGGTATCTGCGCGCGGGTCGATCTGCGCCTGCGCCCGTTCGGCAATGCCGGTCGGCTGGCGCTGTCGTTTGCCGCGATGGAGCAGTACTACCAGAGCGAGGGTCGCGACTGGGAGCGTTACGCCTGGATCAAGGCGCGCCCGGTGGCCGGTGATCGCGCTGCCGGCAAACAGCTGCAGGAGTTGCTGCGGCCGTTCGTCTACCGCAAGTATCTCGACTACACCGCGTTCGCCGGCCTGCGCGAGATGAAGGCGCTGATCGATGCGGAAGTCGCGCGCAAGGATCTGGCCGACAACCTCAAGCTCGGCCCCGGTGGCATCCGCGAGATCGAATTCATCGTGCAGCTGACCCAGCTGATCCGTGGCGGCCGGGAACCGAGTTTGCGCGTGCGTGGCCTGTTGCCGGCACTGACCGCTTGCGAGGCGCGCGGACACATCGGCGCCGCGCGTGCGCGCATGTTGCGTGAGGCGTATGTGCTGCTGCGCCGGGTGGAAAATCGCGTCCAGATGCTGCGCGATTCACAGACCCACGACATTCCCGATGATGCCCTCAGTCGCGAGCGCATCGCGCTGAGCCTGGACTATTCCGACTGGGACACGCTGAACGCGGCACTCGCGAAACACCGCGCGATCGTCAGCGAGGAGTTTGCCGCCGTGCTGATGCCGCAGGGCGGTCGTGCCGCCAGCGTGCCGGCTGCCGACATGGTGCTGTGGCAACACGCGTGCGATGGATCGCTCGACGCCGCCGTGCTGGAAGCCTCCGGTTTCGTGCCCGCTGCCGAACTCGCCGACACCTTGCTGAAACTGCCGCAGGCCGCACCGGTGCGGGCGATGTCCGCGCGTTCGCGCGAGCGGCTGGATCATTTGATGCCGCAACTGTTCAGCGCCGCGCGCGCTACCACGGCGCCAGTGCCGAGCCTGCTGCGTCTTTGTCGGCTGATGCAGGCGGTGGCGAGGCGTTCGTCGTATCTGGCGCTGCTGGAGGAACAGCCGGCCGCGCGCAAGCGCTTGGTGCAGCTGTTCGGCGACAGCGCATTCCTGGCCGAACGCGTCATCGCGCAGCCGTTGCTGCTGGACGATGTACTCGATCCGCGCATCGATCAACTGCCGTTCAAACGCGCGGATATCGCCGCCGAGATCGCCCGCGTGCTGAGCACGCTGGACGAGCGCGAGGCCGAGGCGGAACTCGACCGGATCAACGAGTTCAAGGCGTCTACCGCGTTCCGGCTCGGGCTCGCTTTCAACGATGGCCGCGCCGGTGCAGTCGCCACTGCGCGCCGGCTTGCCGCGCTGGCGGAGTCGGTGGTGGGCGCGGTGCTGGCGCTGGCCGAGCGCGAGTTGATCGCCCAGCATGGCCGCTTGCCCGGCGAGGGTTCCGGCTTCGCCGTGCTTGGCTACGGCAGCCTGGGCGGTGAGGAGCTGGGCTTCGCCTCGGATGTGGACCTGGTGTTCGTCTTCGACGGTCGCCGTGCGCAGATGTTGAGCGACGGTGCGCGTCCCATCGAGGGTTCACGCTGGTACCAGCGGCTGGCCCAGCGGGTGATGAACTGGCTCACCCTGCTGACCCGTGGTGGCCGTCTGTACGACGTCGATACGCGACTGCGTCCGGACGGTTCCAAGGGCCTGCTGGTCAGCAGCCGGGATGCGTTCGTCGCGTACCAGAAAAGCCGCGCCTGGACATGGGAGCACCAGGCGTTGCTGCGCGCCCGCCCGGTGGCCGGCGACGCGGCACTCAATCGCGAGCTGGCCGGCGTGCGACGCGAGATTCTGGCGGTGCCGCGCGAGCTCTCTGCGGTGCTGATCGACGTCAGCAGCATGCGGCAACGCTGGCGTGCCGAGCGCGACCGTTCCGATGCGCGCCAGCTCGACCTCAAGCAAGGCCTCGGCGGTCTGCTCGATATCGAATTCGCGCTGCAGGGCCTGGTGCTGGCGCATGCGGCGCAGCGACCCGACTTGCTCGGGGTCACCGCGAATGCCGCCTTGATCGAAGCCTGTCGCACGGCCGGCTGGCTCGATGCCGATCAGGCCGCGACCCTGAGCACGGCACATGCCGACCTGCTGCAACGCGCGCTGGCCTGCACGCTGGATCTGCGTCCGCGCGTCGCGCCGCGCGACGCGGAGCTGGAACAACTGTGCGGCAGCGTGCGCGAGATAACCGCTGCGCTGGGATTCACGTTTGGCTGAGCGGAGGTTTCCCGCTGCGGATCTGGCATCGCTGGTTCAGCTCGACGTTGACTGGGATTGTCGCTGCAGGATGCGTGCGCGCAATTCGGCGGCGATGCTGGCGGTTTCGCGCAGCGGCACGGATGGGTTGGCTTCCGCACTGCCGAGATCGTGCAATCGGCCGGCACCGCGCAACGCCTGATGAAACCGCGCGATCTTTGCCGGCAGCGGCACGGTGACAAAGGTCTGCACCGGGCAGCCGACCGCGCAGGCCTCGCTGAGCATGTTGACCGAGTCGGGCGTCACGACGAGACGATCGGCCCAGCCGAGTACGCCGGGATACGGATTGCGGCCGTCATCGCGACCGGCCCAGAGCAGGCCGGGTACGCCATGCAGGGCATCGCGAAAAATCTCGATCAGCGCCGGCGAGGTGCGCCGCGAGGCCAGCACCAGCAGGCTGCCGCCTTCGTGGCGCTGGCGTTCCAGCAGGTGTGCGGCCAGTTGGTGGGCATAGCCGGCATCCAGCGCGATGCCCTGGCGCGGGCCGCCCAGCAGTACGCCGACGCGCGGCTGCGGCAGCTCGGCGAAACTGGGGCAGGATTCGCGGCCGTCGGCCAGCCAGGCGTCGTCCACCGAATTCAACGAGCCGAGCGGTCGCAGCACGTTGGCGCCGTCGATGCGGTCATGCTGCGGCGCGATCACCGTATCCCAGTGCGCGGGATCGATACGCGGATCGAGGATCTGCGCGGTGTAGCACTGACCGTCGGACAGGCGACGCAACAGGCGGGTGAACAGCGCCGCTGCGCGACCACAACCGATCGCTACGTGCGGCCACGGCGGCGCAAACAGTTCACGCTGGCCGGGGGACAGGGCGAGTTGGCCACCGAGCGTGAGGCGCGGTGCCAGCCACGACCAGGGCGGGTGCGGTTCCAGCACGAGATGACGGATCGGCATCTGTAGCTGCTCGGCCAGCGCCAGGGCCTGACGCTGATTGCCGGCGGCCGCGTCGGTGATCACCCAGCACGCGCCATGCAGTTTCAGCATGAGCGCGAGCGCCACGGCATTGTTTCCCGAATAAACACAGTACGTTCCCCGCAGCCGTCATCTGTTGGTGTGCGCCCGCCTATACACTTGCAGGCTATGGCGCCATCGTCGGCGCATCCATGCAGCAGAGGATACCCATGAGTGAGTTGCTTTCCGAGGCCAACCTCGACCAGTTGTTCCGCGCCGCCCGTACCTTCAATGCCTGGTTGCCGAAGGATGTGAGCGACGAGCAGCTGCATCAGCTGTACGAACTGGCCAAGTTCGGCCCGACCAGTGCGAACTCCTCGCCGATGCGGGTGGTGTTCGTGAAGTCGAAGGAGGCCAAGGCGAAGCTGGAGCCGTTCCTGTCCGACGGCAACCGCGCCAAGACCATGGAAGCGCCGGTGACCGCGATCATCGCCACCGATCACGAGTTCTACGAACAGCTGCCCAAGCTGTTCCCGCATGCCGATGCGCGCAGCTGGTTCGTCGGCAACCAGCCGCTGATCGACACCACCGCGTTCCGCAATGCGACTCTGCAAGGCGCCTACGTATTGATGGCGGCACGCGCGATCGGGCTCGATTGCGGGCCGATGTCCGGTTTCGACAACGCCGGCGTGGATGCTGCATTCTTTGCCGGCACTGCGATCAAGTCGAATTTCCTGATCAGCATCGGCCATGGCGATGCGAGCCGCAATCTTTTTCCGCGCAGTCCACGGCTGGCGTTCGACGAAGCCTGCACGATTGCCTGAAGCAACCCCGCATTTCCCTTTCCCTAGGAGTCATCTCATGCGTGCATTGAAGTATCTCGCTCTTGCCGGTCTGCTCGGCGCCGCCGTCTCGGTGCAGGCCGCGCCGGTCACCTACAAGCTCGATCCCGGCCACACCATGGTGCTGTTCAGCTGGAACCACTTCGGCTATTCCAACCCCACCGCCGATTTCGGCCTGGGTGAGGGCACCGTGGTGTTCGATGAGCAGCATCCGGCCCAGTCCAGCGTGGAGGTGACCCTGCCGCTGGCCGGGCTCGACACCCACGTGCCGGCACTGGACAAGCACCTGAAGGAAGCCGATTTCTTCGATGCCGGCAAGTACCCGACGGTGACGTTCAAGAGCACCAAGGTGCAGCCGCTGGGCGGTCACAAGTTCAAGGTCACCGGTGACCTGACCGTGCATGGCGTGACCAAGCCGGTGGTGCTGGCAGCCACGTTGAACAAGGTCGGTCCGCATCCGATGACCAAGGCGCAGGCGATCGGTTTCGACGCTACCGCCAGCATCAAGCGCTCGGACTTTGGCATCGGCGCCTATGTGCCGAATGTCAGCGACGAGATCAGCATCCGCATCACCACGGAAGGTGCGGTGCCGAAGGCCGACGACGCGGCCAAGTAAGCTCCCGCTGTCCACAAAAAAACCGCGCCATCGCAGGCGCGGTTTTTTTTGTGGACAGCGCTGGTGTCAGTTGGATTTCACGCCGGCGTCCTTCAGCGATTCCAGCTTGCCCTGGTCGATGCCCGCCACGGCCTGCTTCAACTGATCGATGCTGTCGGCGGTGCCACTCGCCTTGACGGTGAAACGCTTGCCCAGCACCACGCTGTATTCACCGGATTTGGACTGGGTGTTCCACTCTTCGTGAATCATGTTGCCGTCCGCGGTGTAGGTCTTCTCGTAGCCGTGATCGGTTTCCTTTTCCTCTTGCGGCGCCATCGCGGCGGCCATCGCCATGAAGCCCTTGGCGCCACCGGTATCGGTGATTTCCAGGGTGATGTGCTGGCCGTTGTCGCTGGCGTATTCGGCCGTGGCATCGGACACCTGCATGCCCATCGCATTGTTGCGCTGGGCCGAGGTGCTGGTGCGCTTGAGGCTGCCGAGGCTGTCGGGCAGGAACGCCTTGATCTGATCCGGCGCGAGCGCTTCGACGGTGCCATTGGCGCCGGATACCGCGCCCATCATCTTGCCCATCGCAGCCGACTGCGCGGCGTTGTCACCGGATTTTTGCGCGGCATCCAGTTCCTTGCCGGCCTGTTCGGCGCGCTGGCCCATCGCGGCGAGTTTTCCCAGCGCACTGTTGCTGTCGACGGTGACGCTGTCACCGTTGCTGCCGCTGATGTGCATGCCGCCCATCGCCGCGCCGGTCATGGCGGCGGTGCCGACCACGCCCAGGACGATCATGCCGATGATCCAGCTCAGCACGATGGCGATGATCACGCTGACCGCGGTGTAGCCGCCGGCTTTTTCCGCCGGACACGTCATCGTGTACGGCAGGCCCAGATACAGCAGGTAGATGCTGTAGATGCCGCCGGCAATGGCGATCAGCCAGCCCAGCCACGGCACGATCACGGCGATGCCGGCGACCCAGGAGGCGGTCCATGCATAGGCGACGGTCTTGAGCGCCTGCACCATGTCCTTCTGGCCGCCGAAGGTGGGCGCCAGTGCATTGATAATCAGCGCCATGACATAGACCAGTACCAGGGTCAGCCCGTAATGCAGCAGCATGCCGACGATGCCCATGCCAATCGGTGTGCGCACGGTAATGCCGAATACACTGGTGCCGATCAGACTGCCCTTGAGGAAGCCGGCGATGATCGGGAAGGCAGCGACGATCGCGATGTAGCCGGCGTACAGACCGCTGGTCGTGGCCGACTCGGTCGCGGTGATGGGCCACTCGGTCTTCGGCGTGATCAGGATGGCCTTGACGCGTTCGATGATTTTTCCGGAATCCATGATCTGCTCCTGAACAGTTGCAGTGGCCCGGTACGCGACACCGGGTCGAGGATGATGTGCCACTTCGTGACAAAACCTGCAGCAACCGGTCGACCGAATGCTGCGGCTGATTCCCCTGCTCTACCCCTCTGTCCCCCGACAGAAGGCTGCAGCCTGCTACCATTTGCGGCCTGATGTCCAGTCTGGAGTTCACTGATGTCACCCCCTCTTTCAGCGACGGTGCCACTGGTGCCGGCAAATGCCGAAAATCGTTACGAAGTGACGCGCGCCGACCTGCCGTTGTCCTGCCCGATGCCGGGCATGGCGCTGTGGAATTCGCACCCGAAGGTCTATCTGCCGATCGTCGATGACGGCGGCGAATCAACCTGTGCCTACTGTGGCGCGCATTACGTGCTGCGCGACTGATCGTCTGGCTGCATTTGCCCCGTTGGCGGCACCGTTTTTGCTTGCCTCTCGGAGAATGAAAGCCTCCAGCCCAGAGCTCATGTCCAGCATTGCCGTACCCGCCAAGCTGCTGACTGTGATCCAACTGATCCCTGCACTGCATTCCGGCGGCGCGGAGCGCTCGGCGCTGGAGATCGCACGGGCGCTGGTGCAGGCCGGCCACCGCTCGGTGGTGATCTCGGCTGGCGGCCGGCTGGTCGAGCAGTTGCAGGCCGAAGGCAGTGAACACATCACGCTCGATCTGGGCCGCAAGTCGCTGCGCACGCTGGGCCAGCTTGGTGCATTGCGGCGGGTATTGCGCGAACTGAAACCGGACATCGTGCACGCCCGTTCGCGGCTGCCGGCCTGGCTGGGCTGGTGGGCGATGAAGGGGATGACGCCGCAGCCGCACTTCGTCACGACGGTGCACGGGCTCAATTCGCCAGGGCGCTACAGCGCGATCCTGCTGCGTGGCGAACGGGTGATTGCGGTTTCGCAGACCATGCGCGATTTCGTGTTGAGCCACTATCCATGGCTGGAGCCGGCCAAGGTGCGGGTGATCCCGCGCGGCATCGATCCGGCCGCGTTTCCCTATGGGCACCGGCCGGACGATGCTTGGCAGAAGGCATTCTTTGCCGAATATCCGGCGCTGGCCGGCGCACCGTTGCTGACCTTGCCCGGGCGCGGCACGCGCCTGAAGGGGCATCACGACGCGATCGAGTTGCTGGCCGATCTCAAACGCCGCGGTATCGAGGCGCGCCTGCTCTTGCTGGGCGTGATCGAACCCGGTCGCGAGGCGTACCTGGCCGAACTGCATGAGCTGATCCGGGTGCGCGGAGTCACCTCGCAGGTCGTGCTGACGCCGCCGCGCCACGATATCCGTGACGTCTATGCGATATCGGCGCTGGTGCTGCAGCTGTCGAACAAGCCCGAATCGTTCGGGCGCACCGTGATCGAGGCTTTGTCGCTGTGCCGGCCGGTGCTCGGTTACGCGCACGGTGGTGTCGGCGAATTGCTGGCCGAACTGTATCCGGCCGGCCGCGTGCCGCCAGGGGATCGCGAACGGCTGGTCGAACGTGCCGCCGAATTGCTGCGGGTGGCGCCGCCGATCTCGCCGCTCCAGAGTTACCGCCTGATCGACATGCAGCAGGCCACCCTGGCGCTGTACGACGAAGTGGCTGGCAGCTGAGGGCCAACCTCGGGTCCGCGAACGTTCGCGCTCGCCTACAATGCGTGACCACTTCCGTTCCGGTTCGCGCATGAATTCCTTCGCTACCTCGCTCAAGGCCGCACTGCGTTCCCCGTTGCTGCCGTTCTGGCTGGTGGTCGCGTTGCTGCCGTTCGGGCGCAGTTCGGAGCTGGGTACGTTCCTGTGCCTGCTCGGCGTGATCATGCTGTTTGCGCGAAACCCGCACGCGCTGCAGGAGCATGCGGGTGCGCGCCTGTTGCGGTGGCTGCTGGCCGCCTACGTCGGCGCGGCGCTGGTGTCCGCCGTCGACGCGATCATGCCGGGCAAGAGCTGGGGCACGGTAGCCGCGTTGCTGCGTTACGCGCCGCTGGGCCTGTATGCGTGCTTCGCGATCCGGCGGGAGCACAAGTTGCAGGCGCTGTATGTGGCCGTCGCGCTGGTGCTGGCGCTGTGGTGTGCCGATGCGTGGTTGCAGGCGATGACCGGCTGGAGCCTGGGTGGCCACGCCGAGGCCGAGCGCGTCTCCGGCATTTTCGGCGCCGACAATCTCAAGCTGGGTCCGACCCTGGCGGTACTGTCGCCGTTTGCGCTGTGGGCGGCGCGTCGACGCTGGGGTTTGCCGGGTTTGTTGTTCGCCTTCGTGCTGATACTCGGGCCGGTGCTGCTGGCCGGTTCGCGCGCGGCATGGCTGTGCTACGCACTGGTGGCACTGGGGTTCGCCTGGCGCGAGGCCCGTTCACCGCTGCGCTTCGCCGGATTCTGCGCGGTCGCGGCGGTGCTGCTGGCCTTGGCCGGCGGCGTCGCCTGGAAGACCTCCGCGCGCTTCCAGGACCGGATGCAGCGCACCCTGTTGGTGTTACAAGGCACCGACCAGTCGATCGATACCGCACTCAGTGGCCGGCTCGATATCTGGCATGCGAGCGTCGGCATGATCGCGGCGCATCCGGTCAATGGCGTCGGCGTGCGCGGGTTCCGCTATGCGTATCCGCAATACGCGCCGGCGAACGATCATTTTGTGGCTACCGGCGAGGCCTGCGGTGTCGGCGAGGGCGCCTGTCATGCGCATCAGCTGGTGCTGGAGATACTTGCCGAAACCGGCGCGATCGGCCTGTTGCTGTGGCTGGCCGGCCTGACACTGGCGTTCCGCGCATGGCGCCGGGTTGGCGCGGTGGCGCGCGCACGCGCGTTCCCGGTCACGTTGTCGCTGGGCGTGATGCTGTTTCCATTGAACACCCATCTGGCCTTCTATTCGGCATGGTGGGGGCTGCTGTTCGCCTGGTTGCTCGGGTTGTGGTGCGCGGCGTTGTACGTGGAGGGCGGCGATGAACGAGCGTGAGCCGCTGTCGGTGGTGGTGACCACGTTCAACAATGCCGACACGCTCGATGCCTGCCTGCGGGGAGTGAGCTGGGCCGACGAGATCGTGGTGCTGGACTCGGGCTCGACCGACGCCACCACGGCGATCGCCGCGCACTACGGCGCGCGCATCCACACCCAGCCGTTCGCCGGCTACAGTGCGCAGAAGCAGGCGGCGATCGACCTGGCCAGCCATCGCTGGGTACTGCTGCTGGATTCCGACGAATCGCTGGCGCCGGACACCATCGCGCCGCTGCAACAGGCTCTGGTGAAGCCGGCGCATGCGGGCTATCAGCTGTGGCGGCGCGAGTGGCAGTTCTGGCGCTGGCAGTCCTTGCGCGGTCGGCTCAATCACTATGTGCGGCTGTTCGATCGCCAGCGTGCGCGCATGAGCGACCATGAGGTGCACGAGTCGGTGCTTGTGGACGGCTCGGTGGGTGTGCTCGATGTGATCATCGATCACTATGGCGAGCCCGACATCGCCGGACGCGTGGCCAAGGCGAACCGCTATTCCAGCCTGCAGCTGGCCGACCTGGCCCAGCGCAGGGTGCGCTGGCTGCGACTGCGCATGGTGGCGTATCCGACGGTGGCGTTCCTGCGCTACTACGTGCTGCGCGGGCATTGGCGTTCCGGCTGGGCCGGTTTCATCGCGGCCCGGATCCACGCGTTCTATGCGTTTCTGAAATACGCCAAGTTGTACGAGCGGCAGCGCCGGCAGCCGGATTGATACGACGGCGTGTCAGTCGCCGGCCAGTATCTGCAGAAACTGACTGGCGATTACCAGCGTGCTGAAATGCTTTTGCACGTATTCACGTGCGGCTGCACCCATCGACATGCGCAGGGATGGATCGCACAGCTTCAGGATGGCCTCGCGCCATGTCGCGACATCGCCGGGCGGTAGCAGCAGGCCGGTCATGCCAGCGTCGAGAGTTTCGGGAATCCCGCCGATATTGCTGCCCAGTACGGGAACGCCGGCAGCCTGCGCCTCAACCGAGACCCGGCCGAACGTCTCCGTCGCGATCGACGGGAAGGCCAGCATGGAGAACGCGCTGTAATAGGGATGGACATCGTGGATCCAGCCCGGGAAATGGTGCCGCCCGGCCGTCAGGTGCGCGGCGGCGAGATCACGCAGGGTTGGTGCGTCGGGGCCATCGCCCAGCCAGACGCAATGCAGTCGTGGCTCCACGGCCATGGCTGCGGTGGCCGCTTCAAACAGCGGGAAGATGCCCTTGCCGTGGTGCATGCGACCGGTGTAGCCGAGCACGATCGCGTCCTCGTCGACACCGAGCGAGTGCAGGATCTCGCTGCGCTGCTGCGGATCGAACCGGCACAGCTCCATGTTCACCGGGTTGTACAGCACGCGTACCAGATGGCCCGGGATACCGCGATCGAGATAGGCCTGGCGGGCATGTTGCGAGACGGCGAAGAAGCGTTGTGCCAGACGCGGGATCAGGTAAGCCGAAATCCGCTTCATCGCCGGCGTGCGATGCCGGAACAGCGCAACCGGCACGCGCAGCAGCCGTCCAGCCAGGATCAACGGCCAGTATTCCTTGCCGAAGTTGCCGACCAGCCAGTCGGGTTTCAGATCTCGCGCTGCCTTGAAGACGGCGGCATAGCCGCGCAGGTCGAGCACGTTACGAAACTTCGCCCTGTAGAGGCGCACATTGGACAGCGCCAACCCCTGCCAGATCAGGCCGTCGGGATAGGTCACTACGCTCACTTCATGCCCGGCCTCGGCCATCGCCTGCACCAGGGCGACAAAGTGACTGGCGGCTCCGGTGTTTTCGGGATTGGTGCCGACAAAGAGCAGCTTCACGCGCGGCGATCCTCGTAGCCTGATATCACGCGCATGGCGAACTGTGGCAACAGATGGTGGCGTGCAATCTGCACCCGCGGCAGCTGCCACAGGTCCATGCCGGCGCCGGCCCGGCCGCGCCGGGTAGTGGTAGCGGCAGCAAAACCTGCTTCACGGACCACGCCGGCCACGCGGTCGTCGACGTCGCCGTACGGGTAGCAGAACTGCGTGACCGGCGTGCCGAGGTGATCCTCCAGCGTCGCCTTGCTGCCCTGGATCTCGTCGTGCAGTTGCGCGTCACTGCACTGGGTCAGACGGGGGTGGCTGCGGGTATGGGCACCGATCTCCATGCCGCCGCGTTGCCACTCGCGCAACTGCTCCGCCGACATCAGTGGCTTGCGCACGCCGAGCCGTTCGTCGTCCCATTGGTTGTATTGACCGATGCTGCCGCTGACGACATAGCACGTGGCGCTGAAACCGTAGCGCTGCAACACCGGCAGCGCGGACTCCAGGTTGTCTGCGTAGCCATCGTCCAGCGTGATGATCGCGATGCGGCCGCTGCGCGCACCTTGCAGGTAGGGCAGTGCGGCGGACATGGACAGTCCGGTGTAGCCGAATCGCCGCAGCAGCCACATCTGCCGGGCGAACGCGGCGGGGCTCACATACAGGCTGCGCCAACGACGGATGTCGCGGGGCGCTTCCGCGATGTTGTGGTAGGTGAGGATCGGCAAGTGAGTTGCCGCTGACAGCGTGGCGCGGGTCATGCCGTACCCCGTGTTTCACGATATGCCCGCTTCGCACCCGCAATGGCGTCGCGTTGGCTGCAATGGGCGTGCTCACGCCGGCCGATGCACGGCCAATACGGACAGGGTGGTGTCGACATGGGGCGATGAGGCCTTCGAATACTGGTGCAATTTCACACCAGGCACCCTTTCATCGACCTGTCGATCAGTACGGCGCGGGGGTATCCGCTGGTCGCGTCTTGAAGCGCTTGTGCACCCACAGATATTGCTCAGGCGCTTCGCGCACCATCTGTTCGATGCACGCATTGACGCGGGCGGTATCGTCCAGCACATCGGTGCCGGGAAAGTTTTCCAGTGGCGCACCCAGGCGCAGGGCATAGCCCTGATCGTCCGGCAGGCGGCGATGGAAGAACGGGATCACCACCGCGCCGGACATTCGCGCCAGATGATGGGTGGCTGTGATGGTGGCCGCCGGCACGCCGAAGAACGGCACGAACACGCTGTCCTTGCTGCGCATGTCCTGGTCCGGCGCGTACCACAGCGTGCCGCCGCCGCGCAGGTACTTCACCGTGCCGCGGATATCGTCCTTGTCGAACATCGCGGCGGCATAGTGCAGCCTCGCGCGCAGCACGACCCATTCGAATACGGCCGAATCCATCCGTCGGTACATGCCGGCGATGCGGATGCGCTGCGAGACCAGCCGCGCGCACAATTCCAGATGCGAGAAATGACCGCCTACCAGCAGCACGCCCTTGCCTTGCGCGCGCGCGGCCTCGAGATGCTGCAGCCCTTCGATGGTCGTCGGGATGCCGGCCATGCGACGGTCGCTGCCCATCCAGCCCAGCGCAAATTCCATCATCATCATGCCGATGTCGCGCAGGTTGGCATCGACCAGCGCGGCCCGCCCGGCGGCATCGAGCTCGGGAAAGCACAGTGCGATATTGGCTTCGGCGATATGCCGCCGGGCCGAGGGAACCTGCAGCACCAGCGCGCCGAGTCGACCGCCCAGCCAGGTCAGCGCGCGCTGTGGCAGTTGCGCGATCAGCCAGATCGCGGCCACGCCGAGCCATGCCGGCCATTGGCGCGGCGCAAGCAGTGAACGGGTGAAAGTGGGGCGGGGCATGCCGGGCATCGTCGACATTGTAGCGGGCTGTCTTTGGAGATGGACCCGGTTCGGGTCGACGGCTCTCGCTATACTCGCGCGTCCGCTGCAAGGATCGAACGTTGCGCTATCTCTACACCCTCGCGATGTTTCTGGTGACACCGCTGCTGGTGCTGCGGTTGCTGGCGCGTGGGGTACGTTCGCGGCCCTACCATCACCGCTGGCCCGAGCGGTTCGGCTTCTTCGATGCGCCTGGATTCAGCGGCAGCCTGTGGGTGCACGCCGTGTCGGTCGGGGAGGTGAATGCGGCCGAGCCGATGATCAAGGCGCTGCGTCGGGATTACCCGAACGCGCCGCTGGTGATCACCACAGTCACGCCGACCGGGACCGCGCGGGTGCACCAGCTGTTTGGAGACAGCGTGTTCCATGTATACCTGCCGTACGACCTGCCGTTTTCCGTGGGTCGTTTCCTGAAAAGGATACGGCCGCGGTTGGCGCTGATCGTGGAAACCGAGATCTGGCCGAACCTTTACTTTGCCTGCCGTCGGCGCGGCATTCCGCTGATGATCGTCAATGCGCGATTGTCCGAACGTTCGTTGCGCGGCTACAAGCCGATGCGTGGACTGGTCCGTTCGGCGCTGCGCTGCGTTCGCCAGATTGCCGCGCAGTCGCGCACCGATGCGGCCCGCTATCGGCTGCTGGGGGCCGACCCGCAGCAGATCGTCGTCACCGGCAACATGAAGTTCGACATGCCGATACCGGAGAGTGCGGTGGCCGAAGGTGCCGCCCTGCGCAATCACTGGGGACCGCGACGGCCGGTATGGATGGCGGCGAGTACGCACGAAGGCGAAGAGCTGGCCATACTCGAGGCGCACTTGCAGGTGTTGAAGCGATTGCCCGACGCGTTGCTGCTGCTGGCGCCGCGTCATCCGGAGCGCTTCCGACTGGTCGAACATGCCGTGCGCAGTCTTGGTTTCACGGTCGCCACACGCAGCGGCGATGGCATGCCATCGCCATCGCACCAGGTCTTCGTGATTGACGCGATGGGTCAGCTGATGCCGTTCTTCGCGGCGACCGAAGTGGCTTTCGTCGGCGGCAGTTTGGTGCCGATCGGTGGCCACAATGTGCTGGAGCCGGCGGCGCTGTCGGTACCGGTGCTGGTCGGTCCGCACACCTTCAATTTCGAGGAAATCACCCGCAGCCTGATCCAGCAGGGTGGTGCCGAACGCGTGGCCGGCGCCGATCGACTCGGCCCTGACGTGCTGAAGCTGTTGCTCGACGTCGCCAAGCGGGAGCGGATGGGACGAGCCGCGCAACAGGTATTCGAGCGGGAACGCGGCGCGGTGCATCGGATCATGCAGATGATCGATACGCTGCTGCAGGAATAGTTCGCATACGAAGGGTGCCGACAACAAAACGGCCGGGTCTGTCCCGGCCGTTTCCGCATGCAACGCGCGGCGGCTTACTGCAGCAGAGCGTTGATCGTCTCGATGTCCTTCAGGTCAGCCGTACCCGCGGTCTCCTTGAGCAGCAGCTTGTTCAGGATGAACTGGTGACGGGCCTGCGAGTAGCTGCTTTCCGAGGAGGTCAGGGTCTGGATCGCCAGCAGCACGTTGGTCATCGTCTGGGTACCTACCTCGAAACCGGCGCGGGTCGCTTCAAGCGCTTTCTGGCCGGAGTCCACCGAGGCCTTGGCCGACTCCACCTGGGCGATGCCGGCGATCACCGAACGGTAGTAGTTCAGCGTATCGCGCACCACCTGACGACGCTGCGATTCCATCGCGTCGGTGGCGGCGTCGCGCTCGTAGATCGACTGGCGCACGCGTGACTGGGTCGCACCGCCGGAGAAGATCGGCACGTTCAAGGTCAACCCGATCGTGGTCGAGGCGGGGTCACGAAAGCGGCTGTTGGCGTCGGTTTCGGACCAGCTGGCACCCTTGCCGTAGGTGATGCCGGCACTGATCGTCGGCAGGTGCCCGGCACGCGCAGCGCTGATGTTGTGCTGCGCGGTTTCCACATTGTTTTTCTGCGCCAGCAGACTGGGGTTGGTCTGCAGGGCCTGCTTGACCCAGCTGTCCTGATCGGCCGGTATGGGTGGCTGCATCGGCAGGTCGACGCGCAGCTTCTTCAGGTCGCCGGTCGGCTTGCCGGTGATCTGGGTGAGCGCCTCGCGTGCGTCGTTGAGCGCGTTCTGCGCGGCGATCGTCTGCGACTTGGCCGCCTCGTAATAGGCCTTGGCCTGATAGACGTCGGTGATCGCCGAGAGGCCGACCTTGAAGCGCTGGTCGGACTGCTCGTACTGCTGCCGGAACGCGTCCTCGTTGGCCTTGGCGTAGGTCAGTCCGTCCTCGCTGGTCAACACGCCGAAGTAGGCCGTGGCCACCCGCACGTACAGCTCCTGCGCCGCCGCCTGGTACAGCTCGTCCTGGGCATCCGAGGCCGAGTGCGCGGCCTTGAGGTTGGCGTACTTGCTGAAGTCGAGCACGGTCTGGCTGAGCGTGCCACTGATGTTGCGCGAACGGCTGTGTCCGATCAGGTTGCCGCCGTTGGTCTGGCTCAGGCTCATGCTTCCGTTGATTTGCGGGAGCAGCAGCGCACGTGCCTGATCCACGCCTTCGCCCGTGGCCAAACGGGTGGCGTCGGCTTGCGACAGCACCGGATCGTTGGCGCGCGCGTCATGGTAGGCATCGAGCAGATCCGTACCGTGGCTGGGCAGCGAAATGGCGGCCAGTGCCAGGGCCAGGGTGAGCAGCTTCAAACGCATGGGTTGCCTCTTGGGGATCGGTCGGGGCGTAGTCAGAACACGAACCGTTGTGGTGGTTCGGCGTGAGTCAGATACGGGAGATCGGTTTCGAACAGGGTCTCTTCGCGATAACGACCGGCCCCTTCGTGGGTCAGCAAGGTGGCATGCTGCACCGGCGACAGCCCGCGCACGACCAGCGCACGCGCACCGGGCTTGAGCCAGGTCAGCCAGCGCGGCGGGATCTCGAAGACGGCACCGGTCACCACCAGCGCATCGAACAAGCCCTCGGGTTGCCAGGCATGCACGGCCTCGGCGGTGAGCAGGCTGGTGTTGGCGATGCCTGCCGTCTGCAGTCGCTGCGCCGCGGCGGCGGTGAAATCGGCATGCATGTCAACGCTGGTCACCTGTGCCGACAAGGTGGCCAGACAGGCGGTGAGAAAGCCCGAGCCAGTGCCGATTTCCAGCACGCGATCGGTCGGCTGCAGCTCCAGCGCCTGCAACACGCGACCTTCCACCACCGGCTTCATCATCACCTCGCCGTGGCCCAGTGGCAGGCACAGGTCGGCGAAGGCGAGCTGGCGATGTTCGGGAGCGACAAAATCCTCGCGGCGCACGCGGCTGATGACGTCCAGCACGCGGCCGTCCAGCACCTCCCACGGGCGCACCTGGTTTTCCACCATATTGAGTCGCGCCTGCTCGATATTCATCGCCATCTGCTCGTGTCCCGTGCGGATCGAAAAAGGTCAAAAAGGATAAGCGGTTAGGCCCACGCCCACAATGACACGTCCGACATGACAAGCCTGCGGCTTGCATGTCAGCCCACGAAGTGCCGGAAGTCATCGCAAGCAGTTGACGGACGTCACCCGCGATCGGATGCGCTCATGAATGAGCCGAAGCCAAGGGGGCGGCGCATTCTGGAAAATAATTGAACCGCTGCGTATAATAAAGCTCGAATTCTCTTTTGTGAAGGTGGAGGCATGAATACCAGCGCGCAAATCAAACCCCAGGGTCCCGGCCGCCCGAAGGATATGGAGAAGCGTGCGGCGATTCTGGCGGCGGCCAAGGCGCTCTTCATCCGCAATGCGTTTGCCGGTACCAGCATGGACGCGATCGCGGCCGACGCCGGAGTCTCCAAGCTCACCGTCTATAGCCATTACGGCGACAAGGACAACCTGTTCCGCGAAGTGATCCGCTCGCGCATCCAGGACCTGCTGCCGGAAGAAACCTACTTCTTCGATGCGCAGGTCGATATCAAGCAAACCCTGTTGCGGGTCGCGCTGACCCACGCACATCTGGATTGCAATGCCGAAACCGTGGGCACCTTCCGCGCCATCCTCAGTGACTGCCGGCAAGGCAATCCGCGCTACGGCAAGCTGATCTGGGAAGAGGGCGCCACGCGTACGCATGGCTTGATGGAACGTCTGCTGCGGAAGGCGGTTGACGCCGGCCAGCTCGACATCGACGACGTGCCGCGCGCCTGCGTGCAGTTCCTCACCCTGATCAAGGGCAATCTGATGATGCGTCAGATGTTCGGCTGCACCGAATGTCCCGAGAGCTACATCGAGGAAATCGAGACCACGGCGCGAACCGGCGTGGAGATGTTCCTGCGCGCCTACTTGCCGCGTTAGAGGTCACGCTCGCTAGTCAGTGGATGCTCCACCCGCACTGCGGGTATTGCACCGTTCGGCCATCCGGGGCGATCTTCACCTGACTTTTTCATGCGCGTTCCTACGCTGGGCGGACTTCCCGTGTGCCGGTCGGAAGATCGCGACGGCACCTTCCCCACGCCCCGCAGGAGCAAGTCATGGCCAAGACCAAGCCGTTCGTCAGCGATATCGAGAACATCCGTAAACGCGCCCGCAAAGATATCGAGAAGGGCGCGATGACCGCGGGCTACAGCGCCGACCGCGCCACCGTGGTCAAGCTGCTCAACCACGCGCTGGCGACCGAACTGGTCTGCGTGTTGCGCTACAAGTACCACTACTACATGGCGTCGGGCATCAACTCGCAGGGCGTCAAGGCCGAGTTCTTGCAGCATGCGAACGAAGAGCAGGCTCATGCCGACCTGATTGCCGAGCGCATTACCCAGCTCGACGGCAAGCCGAACCTGTCGCCGGACGGTCTGCTCACCCGCAGTCACTCCGACTACGTCGAAGGTGACGATCTGGTCGACATGATCAAGGAGAACCTAGTCGCCGAACGCATCGCGATCGACAGCTACCGCGAGATCATCGACTACATCGGCACCGACGACTCGACCACCCGGCGCATGCTCGAAGGCATCCTGGCGATGGAAGAGGAGCATGCCGAAGACATGAACACGTTGCTGGAGCAACTGGGCAAGAAAGGCGAGCCGGCCAAGCCGGCACCGGACAAGAAGACGGTCACCGGCAAACGCGGTTGATCGTCGGGAGCGAAAGAAGCGCATGCGCTTCTTTCGCTCCGTGCATCACCAGCCTGCCAGCACCAGTTTGCCGATGCTGGTCCCGGACTCTAGCCGGCGATGTGCTTCGCGCAGGTTCGTGGCGTTGATCGGCGACAGTGTTTCAGTACGCGTGCCGCGCAACTCGCCGGCATCGATCAGGGCTGCCACGCGTTCGAGAATGCGGCCCTGCTCGGCCTGATCGGCGGTTTTGAAGCGCGGCCGGGCGAACATCATTTCCCAGTGGATGCCGATGCTCTTGGCCTTGTACGGATCGCCGATCTTCAGTGCGCTGTTCGGCTCGACGATCAGGCCGACGTGCCCCAGCGGTGCCAGGATCTGGCCGAGATCATCCCAGTAGCGCGAGGTATCGGCGAGGTTGAGTGCGGCATCGACCTGGTTGAAACCCAACGCGGCCAGTTGCGGCGCCAGCGGCTGATGATGGTCGATCACGTACTGCGCGCCCAGCGAGTGGCACCATGCGATGGTTTCCGCACGCGAGGCGGTGGCGATCACGGTGAAGCCGGCGCGCCGCGCCAGCTGGATCGCGATGGAACCGACGCCGCCGGCACCACCGATGATCAGCAATGACTTGCCCACGCCACCCTTCTCGCTGTCGAACGGCATACGCTGGAACAGCAGCTCCCACGCGGTGATCGTGGTCAGCGGCAGCGCTGCGGCGTCAGCCAGTTCGATCGACTTCGGCGCGTGGCCGATCAACCGCGCATCGACCAGCTGGTATTCGGCATTGCTGCCGGCACGGGTGACATCGCCGGCGTAGTAGACGTGATCGCCCGGCCTGAAGCCGGCGACCGAGTCGCCGATCGCTTCGACCGTGCCGGCGGCATCGTAGCCGAGCACCTTTGGCTGTGCTTCTACCTGCGGCTTCGGCGAACGGATCTTGGTATCGACCGGATTCACCGAAACGGCTTCGACGCGCACCAGCAAATCATGTGCGCCGGGTGCCGGCTTGGGCAGTTCGACATCGATCAGCGACTGTGGATCGTCGATCGGCAGATAGCGGGTGAGGGCAACAGCTTTCATGGTGACTCCATAACCGAGGTGAGACTGATTTCGGACGGCACTTGTTCAGCGTTCCGTCGACAGCAACATCAAGCATAGGCCGATGGTCGTGAGTGGTGATGCTGGTGAAGCCGAAGCTGTTCTAAGGAACGGATTCCGTACATGCCAGCGCGATCGTGCGGCGCGGTTGGCGGCTGTCCAGGCGCACGCTCCACAGCGCCACGGCAAGGCCAAGCACCGGCAGCACCGCCGCCACCCAGGTCATCGCGCCGAGGCCCGGCCCGTGGCTGATCACCATGCCGCCCAGCCATGCACCGATCGCATTGCCGAGGTTGAACGCGGCGATGTTGAAGCTCGAGGCCAGCACCTGGCCGCCGGTGGCCTTCTGCAACACGCGCAACTGCAGCGGTGCCACGGTGGCGAACGCGGCGATGCCGAGCAGGCCGCTGAACGCGATCATCGCCGGCTTGCTGTGCAACGCGAATGTCATCGCGCCGAGCACGATCGCCAGTGCGGCCAGCGATCCCAGCAGGGTCGCCACCAGTCGCTTGTCGGCGAGTCGGCCGCCGAGCAGGTTGCCGACCACCATGCCGCCGCCGAATACCAGCAGGATCGGCGACACCGCGGCATCGGCGAAGCCGGTCACGCGGGTCAGGATCGGCTGGATATAGGTGAACACCGCGAATACGCCTGCGAAGCCGAGCACGGTCATCAGCAGCCCGAGCAGCACTTGCGGATGCACGATGCCTTTCAGTTCCTCGACGAACTTCATCGGTGCGCTTTCGCCGCGGTCGGCCGGCACCAGCGTGGCGATGATCAAGGTGGCAAGCACGCCGATCGCGCTGACCGCCCAGAACGTGGCGCGCCAGCCGAAGTGCAGGCCCAGCCACGCGCCCGCCGGCACACCGAGCAGGGTCGCTACCGTCAGGCCGGTGAACATGATCGAGATCGCCGAGGCCTTGCGGTCCTCCGCCACCAGCCCGGTCGCCACCACCGCGCCGACGCCGAAGAAAGTGCCGTGGGCCAGCGAAGTGATCACCCGCGCGAGCATCAGCACGCCGTAGCTCGGCGCCTGTGCGCTGGCCAGATTGCCGATGGTGAAGATCACCATCAGCGCGATGAGCGCGGTCTTGTGCGGCAGCCGGCTGGTCGCGGCGGTCAGCAGCGGTGCGCCGACGAACACACCCAACGCGTAGCCGGAGATCAGCAGGCCGGCGGCGGCGATGCTGACGTGCAGATCGGCGGACACCTGCAGCAGCAGGCCCATGATCACGAATTCGGTGGTGCCGATGCCGAACGCGCCGGCAGTCAGCGCGTACAGCGCCAACGGCGTGCGGGCTCGGGTGGTGGCAATGGTGGGCATGACGGCAATTCGGGCGGAAACGATGGGCCACTTTAGGTCGTTGCCTTTTCTACAAAAACCATCACTATGACTAATCATTATCAATGAATATTTGATAGTCATGGATCGCGTCGGTGACCTCAGCCTGTTCCTGCGCGTGCTCGATCTGGGTTCGATCAGCGCAGCCGCGCGCAGCCTCGATCTGTCGGTGGCGGTAGCGAGCCAGCGCCTGAAGCGGCTGGAACGCGACCTTGGCGTGCGCCTGCTGCACCGGACCACGCGCCAACTGCACGCCACGCCGGAAGGCGCCGCCCTGGCCGAACAGGGTCGTGCCCTGGTGGAGGATCTGGAGGCGCTGACCGGCGGCTTGCGCCAAGGCGCCACCGAAGTGACCGGCACCTTGCGGGTTACCTTGCCGGCGTCGTTCGGACGCCAATACATCTCGCCGTTGCTGCCGGAATTCCTGGCGCGGTATCCGCGGGTGAAGCTCAGCGTGAATCTCAACGACCAGATGCTGGATCTGGTCGGTTCTGGTTTCGATCTGGGCATCCGGGTCGGCGCGCTGGGCGACTCCAGCCTGGTGGCGCGCCAGCTGGCGATCAACCGGCGCGTGCTGTGTGCCTCACCGGACTACCTGCGCCGGCACGGCACGCCGCGCACACCGGCGGATCTGACCGCACATGATTGCCTGCTGCTGGTCGGCAGCCAAGGTCGTCAGGACGTATGGCATTTCGACGACGGCCACAGCGGCGATATCGCGCAGCGGGTGAACGGCCGTTTCGAGAGCAATCTCGGCGAACTGCTGCGCGACGCGGTGGTTGCCGGGCTCGGCATCGCGATCCACTCGATCTGGCATGTGCACGAGGAGTTGCGCGCGGGACGGCTGCAGGTGTTGTTGCCGGACTACCCGCTGGCCGCCACCGGCATCCATG
This sequence comes from uncultured Rhodanobacter sp., assembly GCA_966211915.1. Classification (GTDB taxonomy): domain Bacteria; phylum Pseudomonadota; class Gammaproteobacteria; order Xanthomonadales; family Rhodanobacteraceae; genus Rhodanobacter. The sequence continues at coordinate 32,489 of CBIHNO010000012.1, read as the reverse complement.
CCGTGATGCCGCAGCGCCGACTGGTGCCGCCGCGGGTGCGCGCGTTCGTCGATTTCCTGGCCGAGCGACTGGGCGATCATCCGCCATGGGAGAGCTGAGCGGCGTTGTAAGCTGAGCCATCCCGTTCACCCATCTGCAGGAGCAACCGATGCCAGCCCAGGACACGTCGAACCCGCCACGCCATCGCATCCGGCGCGCCATCCTGGCACTGCTCGCCCTGGTGGTGCTGTTCGTGGCAGCGCTGATGTGGTGGTGGGACACCGAGCCCCCGCTGTTCGATCCGGTGGCTGTGACGCAGGCACAAATGCAGGAGCTGAAGCATCCGGTCAGCATCGGCGCGACCACCACGGTCACCCTGATCACTTCGGTGCGTACCCTGCTCGACAAGCGCGGCGGCTACCTCAGCAACGACAAGCTGCCGCCCGGCGTGTTCATGGACAATATCCCGAACTGGGAATTCGGTTCGCTGACCGCCTCGCGCGACCTGGTTCGCGCGTTGCGCAATGACTTCAGCCGCTCGCAGACGCAATCGACCGAGGACAAGGATCTGGCCGAGGCCGATCCACTACTGTCCAGCCCGAACGACCGCTGGCTGCTGCCCAGTTCGGAGAGCCAGTACCGCAAGGCGATTGGCCATCTGGACGGCTATCTCGGCCGGCTTGGCGACGCCGAGGACAGCAACGCGCATTTCTACGCGCGTGCCGACAATCTCGCCGACTACCTGCAACAGGTGTCATCGCGGCTGGGTTCGCTGTCGCAGCGACTGTCGGCCAGCGTGGGCCAGATCCGCATCGGTGATGTTTCCGCCGCGGACGAACCTGCCGGTGCCAGCACGGTGCGCGCTCCCGACGGCGGCCGGCTGGTGAAGACGCCATGGAACAAGATCGACGACAACTTCTACGAAGCGCGTGGCTACACCTGGACCCTGCTGGAACAGCTCAAGGCGATTCAGCAGGATTTCGGCCCGATCCTGCGCAGCAAGCACGCCGACGTCAGCCTGCAGCAGGTGATCCGCGAGCTGGAGGAGGCGCAGCGGCCGCTGCACAGCCCGATGGTCCTGAATGGTTCGCCGTTCGGTTTCTTCGCCAACCATTCGCTGGTGATGGCGAACTATGTGTCGCGCGCAAACGCGGCACTTATCGATCTGCGCGAGCTGCTCAAGCGCGGCTGATTGCGAGCAGCGACTCGTTACCTCATTGCAGCGTGGCTTCAGCAGCCACAGCCAGATGGCCCTGGCGTTCCGCCAGTCGCCAGGCGTTTCGCCCAGCGAGCTGCGTGAGGATCTGCGGCACAGCGATCTGTTGTGTCTGCGAAACCGGCTGCGTGCTCTGTCCGGATCACACAGCCACCTGAGCTGACCTGCCGCTGCGCGGGCAGGATGGGCTCAGCTCTTGTTCTCGGCCTGGTAGCGCTCGATGCCGGCTCGGATCTCGGCCTTCGCTTCGTCGGCGCCGACCCAGCCATCGATCTTCACCCATTTGCCCTTCTCGAGGTCCTTGTAGTGCTCGAAGAAGTGGCCGATGCGCTCCAGCCAGTGCGGCGAGACGCCCTTCAGATCGGTGATGTGCGCATAGCCCGGGAAGATCTTCGGCGCGGGCAGCACGATCAGCTTCTCGTCACTGCCGGCCTCGTCGGACATCTTCAGCATGCCGACCGGGATGCAGCGGATCACCGAGCCGGGGATCAGCGACAGCGGCAGGATCACCAGCGCGTCCAGCGGATCGCCGTCGCCGCCCAGCGTGCCCGGCACGTAGCCGTAGTTGCACGGATAGCGCATCGGGGTGGACAGGATGCGGTCGACGAAGATCGCGCCGCTTTCCTTCTCCACCTCGTACTTGACCGGCTCGGCATCCTTCGGGATTTCGATGACGACGTTGATTTCGTGCGGCACGTCGCGGCCGGCGGTGACGAGATGCAGACCCATGGGATGTCCTTGCTGCGGAGGGGAAAGTTGGCTTGCAAGGATACGTCAAATGCTGCTGCGGCGCAGCAACGATGCATCCGTTCCTGCTGTGGTCTGGCATTTTTCACGCCTTGTAAGGCCGCTCGCGCAACCATTTGGTGGCGATCCACTTCTCGCCGCGCACCACCGGCAGGCCGGCATGCAGCGAGCTGCGGTCGCCGCCTTCGTAGGCGAAATAGACGGCCGAACCGCGGCGTGCGGTGACGGTCAGGCCAATCTCCGGGAACGCGGTGCCGCCACCTTGCGCAGGCGTGTTCAGATACATCACCACGCTGGCGATACGTTGGCCGCCGACGGCGGTGATCGCGCCGTAGCCGGGCTGCTCCGGATCGAACCAGTCGTAATGCGGCTCGTATTCCTGGCCGGGCAGGTAATGCAGGATCTGCAGGCCCTCGCCGTGATTCACCGGCACGCCGAGCAGGCTGGCGAGGCGTTGCTCGATGCGACCGACCAAGGGCAACTCGTTCAACGTGAAGAACATGCCTTCGCTGGTGCGCCGCTGATCCACCTGATGCTTGCCGTCACTGTCGACGGTGAGCGCGCGTTGCAGCCGCGGACGTGCCAGTTCGATCAGGTCGGCGCATTCCTGTGCGGTAAGCATGCCATCGAGCACCCGCAGCATGGGTACGTCCACGCTGAGCGGAATCTGGATGGTGTGTCCGTCGATGCTGACTTCGGGTGCCTCGGGGTGCTTCGTGCGCAGTCCCGGCGGCGCCTGCTTGCCGGTACTCGCATGCAGTGCGGCCAGCGGCAGTTTCAGTACCTCGGCGACGATGCTGCGGCTCTGCCGCGGATCGTAACCGTTCTCCTTCATCAGTCGCAGCACCTCAGACACGCCATGGCCTGCCCGTGTCGTGGCAAGAATCCATTCGCGTAGTTCGGGGCTGATCGTGATGCGTGTTTGCATGGCGGATTCGAGTTGACTGACGAACCCGAAAGCTTACTTCACACGCGGTTGTCGGCGCTGCGGGCGCGGTCGGAAACCATTCCGGCGTCGATCTCGTCCATGCAGGCTCCAAGCAGCTTCATGGCGTCGCGAAGTTCGCCGGTCGACAGGCCGCAGTAGCCGAGCAGCAGGCCCTGGCGCGCTGGTGGGTTCAGATAGTGTGGCGCCATCGAATACATGCCCAGGCCGCGCGAGCTGGCGAGTTCGAGCAGCGCCTCCGCACGAGCCTTGTCGTAATCGCGGAACCACACGACCACATGCATGCCGGCCGGCGAATCGACGACCTCCACGCGCTCGCCGACATACTCGCGCAAGCCTCGAATGAGTTCCTGATGGCGGGCCTTGAGCTCTTTGCGGACCACGCGCAAGTGTCGCTCGAATCCACCGTCCTCCATGTAGTGAGCAAGTGCCGCCTGTTCGAAGCCCGGGCTGGAAAAATCATTGAGGAACTTGGCGGTGATGAAGTCGTCTCGCAGCGCGACAGGGAGCACCATGTAGGCTAGGCGCAGGGTGCCGAACAGAACCTTGGAGAAAGTTCCGACATAGATCACCCGGTCGGCCTGGTCGAGCGAACGCAACGCCGCCAGCGGCTGGGCGTCATAACGGAATTCGCCGTCGTAATCGTCCTCGATGATCCAGCACTGCTTCGCATCGGCATAGCGCAGCAGTTCCAGTCGACGCGACAGCGACAGCACGGCGCCGGTCGGGAACTGGTGTGACGGAGTCACGCAAATCAGCGAAGGAGCCGTTGTGGGCAGCTCGCTGCACACCAGTCCGTTGCCGTCGGTGCGCACGCCACAGACGCGGGCACCATGTGCGATCAGTGCCTGATAGGCGCCGAAATAATGTGGCTCCTCCAGTACCACGCTGTCGCCTTCATTCAGCAGTACGCGAGCGGCCAGCGAGAACGCCTGCTGGGCTCCACTGACGATGAGCACGTTCTCCGGCAGTGCCTGCACCCCACGTCGCCGGGCGAGGTAGTGGCAGACCTGCTGGCGCAGTGCCGGCAGCCCCTGCGCCACCGCGCCGTTTGCCGGCATGTAGGCCGCGGCCCGGGCCAGTTCGCGAGCCCAGGCACTGCTGAGTTTGGGATTGATGGTCGGCTCGCCGTAGTTCATGTGATAGCGCAATCCGCGATGCAGTACGGCCATCCTGCGATCCTGCACCTTTCGCGCACGCTCCGCGTAGAGCGAAGGCGCGCGGATGGCATCGACGGGCGCTTGCAACGCCACCCCCGGCTGCAGTCTGGCGACATAGCTGCCCGAGCCCACGCGGGCGTCGACAAAGCCTTCAGCGCGCAACTGCTCGTAAGCGGCCAGCACGGTGGTGCGCGAAAGTTCGAGTTCGTGCGCAAGGACCCGCGTGGGCGGGAGTCGCGAGCCCGCGGCCATGCGGCCGTCGAGTATCGCGGTCTTCATGGCGCGGGTGAGCTGTGCGTAGTGTGGCCCAAGGCCATCCAGTTCCAGAAACATGCCGACTCTCCGATTGGCTCCTGAAAATATGGCGGAATTGGTCATGGAAGACAGGCGCCGCAGTGCTTACTCTGCCATTTGTCAGTGACGTTCCGGGGAGCGCCGCAGCTTCGTCGCGCCCGGATCGGTCCCGGCATTGTCTCCTGCACATCCTGGATTGTAGGGCGCGATCGACGTCGCGCCTCATTCGACAGAGGAAGCCTCATGGTAAGTGTCACACGTCTTGGCAGCGGTCTCTTCGGTGTCGGCATGCTGGCTTTCGGCGCGCTCAACTTCGTGTTTGCCACTCCCGTCCTCGGGCTGGAATCCCTGCCTGACTGGTTGCCGGCGCAGGCGCTGTGGACGTATGTCAGCGCTTTGCTGCTTGTCGCAGGGGGTGGGTGTGTCCTGAGCGGGCAATGGCGGCCACATCTGTGGGCGATTGCCCTGGGCGTGCTGCTTACTCTCTGGTTGATCCTGCTGCAGGTCCCGACCGTGCTCGCGCATCTTCACAGCGGGAGCAAATGGACCCCGGCACTGGAGTGTCTCGCCTTGTGCAGCGCTGCGTGGGTGCTGGCGCACGCGCTGTCGGACAATTTGGCGGCGCGCACGCCCTGGAACGCTCGACTCGCCCGATTGGCAGGTGCGGGACGCTACGGCTTCGGCATCTCGCTGCCAGTGTTCGGCGCATTGCATTTCATCTACTGGCAATACGTCGCCAGCGTGATTCCCGGCTGGATCCCCGGCTCGCCGGTGTTCTGGACGTATTTCACCGGCTGTGCGCACATCGCGGCCGGTGTGGCCATCCTCAGCGGCGTGCAGGCGCGGCTGGCCGCGACGATGCTGGGTATCATGTTCGGGAGCTGGGTGCTGATCGTGCACGTCCCTCGAGTGCTGGCGAGTCCCCACAATCAGGCGGAATGGACCAGCCTGTGCATTGCCATCGCGCTGTGTGGAGGCGCCTGGCTGATGGCCGGATATTTCGCACGGTCAAACGTGACGGTGGAAGCAAATCGGGATCACCATCCGCAACGGGAAGTCGCTTCTGCGTAATACAGGCGGCTGAATTCAGACGGCTGAATCGCCAAGGGTTTCCTTGACATCTCGGGGCCGCTCTAGAAACCGGCGGTCCAAACGACCGTTAACCCGTGTGCGTGCATGGCTGTCCGATCGGACCGAACGTCGATCCAAGAAATGGCTTGGGCGAATAGCTCGAAAGTGGACGCGATGCTTTTACCACTTCCGCATAGTCGTGCGCCCGGGTCAGCACGATGCGCAACTTTGCCTACTCTCAAAAACATTTTGTCCTCAATGACGAGAGGGGTGTCATAGAACCATGCGGAACTTGCGCTCTATCCAACTTTACCTGGCCATCGCCTTTGGGTTCGCGTGGGCGTTCTGGCTGGTCGCTTGGCTCATCAGCAAGAAATTCATCTCCCTTCCCATCCTGCCGATGCTGTTCGTCGGTTCATTCGGGCCATTGGTAGGTGCGGCCGCGACGATTCTTGGCGAAGGCGGCGTCCGGCGGGTGGTGGGCTTTTTTGGTCGCGCCTTCAACCCGCGAATGGGTTGGAGCGTCTTCCTGGTTTCCTTTTTCCTGATGCCGATACTGGCGATCATTGTCGAGTTGTCGCATGCGCGACTTGCGGGCCGGGCGCCGCAGTTCACCATGACCCTGGCGGAGTTTCCGCTCAGCTATTTGTTTCAGTTCGTGCTGGGCGGGACACTGGCGGAGGAGTACGGATGGACATTGCTGTCCGATAAGCTCGATGCAGATCTACCACTCAAGGCTTCAACCGCGATCCTCGGCACAATCTGGGCGCTGTGGCACCTGCCACTGTTCTTCATCATGACCAAGGGCGCGATACAAGGGTATACGCCGTTCTACATCTTCTTCGTTGTCACGGTCGCCATGCGCTTCCTGTTTGCCTGGGCCTATCACCGCGGTGGTCGTAATCTGTTGTCCAACATGCTCTTCCACACTGCGTCGAACATCGCCTACAGCGTGGTGGCGATTGCCCCCGCGCCCGAAGACCTCTCAACGGGTCGGCTGTGGATGTTCACCTTTCTTACCCTGGCTTCGGCCATCGTTCTCTGGCTCGTGGCGCCACCTGGCCGCACCCGGGCACCGAACCCGATGGGGAAGCGATAACCAAGGGAAATTCCGATTTTGCAGAGCGGCCCAAGCGAAGCTCGTACCGACAGAGTGAAGAAGAGGCCCGAGCAACTGGCCTTGCCCACCCAAGTCGACGGTGGCTTCGAGGCCTGTCGCAATCCGGCGCGCTCCAATCATGGGCGGGAAGTGCTCGCGATCATGAGACGGACCGCTTCAGTTCGGGCGTAGTCTTGCTGCGCTATGCCACGGATGCCTGACATGTCTGGCTGCCCGGCGACAGCAGGCGATCGCTGACCTGCCCTCGATCCTCTGGTTGACTCGCGCATCGGTGGAGTTGCTGATCGGTGTATTCGGTTCGCTCTTTACCTGGAGCCATATATCAAAAAACCACCGACCAGCAGGTCGGTGGTTTGGTCAGACCAGTTTCAGTTATCAGTAGTCGTAGGTCACCGACAGACGCACCGTGCGCGGGGGCTCCCAGAAAATTCCCTGGCCGTAGCTGTTGTTGACGGAGATCAAGGCCGGAGCAGGAGTGACGCCGTCTGGGGCCAGATACTTGTTGAAGGCACTTTCGCCGACCGGCTGGGTCTGTACCGCCTTCTGCTGGTCCAGCACATTGATGATGTCCAGGTTGATGCCCAGCTTGTGATCGGCAAACGCCGGCATGTAGTGCAGGCCGAGGTTGAGTTGCTCGGTCCACGGGGTATGGCCAACGGAACCCGGTGGGAGGCGCATGCCGTGGCACCAGTGGTAATTGCCGCTACCGCCGTTGTTGTAGCCGGTCGGGTCGCCGGTACCGGTCGGGCCGTAGTAGCCCAGGCACTCGTTCGGGGTGCCGGACTGTGCCAGCAATGTGCCGGACACCAGCCATTCCGGGGTGATCTGGTAGGCGCCGCGGAAGCGGATCTGGTGCTTGCGGACGTTGCTCAACTCGCCGTCCTGGCCATCCATGAGCTGCCAGGAATCCCAGTCCTCGGTCTTGGACACGTCGGCCTGACCGAAGTCGGAACGCACCTGGCCCTCGGTGTTGCCGAAGCCGCGGCTGAAGGTGTAGTCGACGCGCCCCATCCACGTGCCGTCGAACGGATGCTCCAGGTACATATTCAGCGAACCGATCTTGCGCTTGACGCCGTTGATGTAGCCCCAGTCCTTCTGGCTCATCGGCACGAGGACGCTGCCGCCACCGCCATTCTTGTTGACCAGCATTGTGTTGGTCAGGCCCGGGTTGATCAGGCGACAGTACGATGCACCGTAGAGCGAATCGGAGTAGTCGGCCGCATTCAGACCCATGCTGGTCATCTTCGCGGCGATCTGGCCCGGCGAGCACTCGTCGTCGATCGCGGTTCCCAGCTGGCGCCAGGTTGCCTTGGCACCGTAGGTCCAGCTGTCGTTGAGCTTCTTGTCGAAGCCGAGGATGAACTCATCCACGTACTCCGGCTTCAGGTTGCGCGCGGTGACCTCCTGCGGATTCTTGGGCAAGCCGAATTCGCCGTCGGGCGAGGCGACACCGCCAATCTGCTTCAGGCCAGTCGGGATGCCGTTCGGGTCGATCCCGGTGTAGCTGTACGTGGTGACCTCATAGGTGGAGATATTCGCGGCGCGCTCGGCCGCATTGTCCGGCAGGGCGAGGTAGTAGCGGCCCACATTGCCGTAGACCTTGAACGACGAGTCGCCCATCACGTCCCAGCTGGCACCGATGCGCGGCTCCCACTGGTTCTTTTCGTCGACGAACGCAATGCTGCGGTCGTTGTAGTTGGTGAAATGGTCGTTGCGCACGCCGATGTCCAGCAACAGGTTGGGCGTGACCTGCCAGTCGTCCTGCAGGTAATAGGCTTTCTGCGAAGTCGACATGCTGGTGGCCCAGCCGATCGAGCGCTTGCGCACGACACTGCCGGGATAGTAGCGCCAGTAGTAATTGACCGACGGGTTGAACGGATTGGTTTGATCGGGGCCCTGGTGGCTGGCCGAGTAGCTCATGTTGTCGATACCGGCGGCCAGGTCGTGTGAGCCCAGCTTGTAGTCGAAATCGACGCGCAGACCATGCGTGGCATTGGACGCCTGCGGCGAGGTCCAGCTCAGGTTGGTCTGGCTGTTGACGATGCCATTTGAGCTCGTGCCCGGCGGCCAGAAGGCCGGGTTCTGGTTGTCCGCACGGGAAATGAATGGCAACGGGCTGCGGTTGGCGTAGACGACCGGATCCTGGAAGTTGGCCTTGCCGTACAGGATGCTCAGCGTGGCCGCATCGGTGATGTAGCTGGTGAAGTGGCCGAGGTAGAACCGGGCATTGTCCTTGGTGACGTCGTTGTTCGTGACAAAGGCGCCCGACTTCAGTGTGTCGGTGTTGAACGCGTAGGTCGATCCCGCGCCGGTGGCGGAGTGGTTGTCCAGTGCCGTCAATTCGAGGATGTTGCTGTCGGTGATGTTCCAGTCCAGCTTGGCGTAGAACTTGGTGTCTTTGTCCCGGTTGTACTGGACGAGCTGATTGGCGGCAAATTCCACATTGGTGGAGTGCGTCCTGGTCTCCTCGGCCGCCAGGAACATGAACAACTTGTCCTTGATCAGCGGGCCGCCGACGTAGGCCGAGTAGATCGTCTCCCACTGCTTGTTGTCGTTGCGATACTGGTTCAGCGTACCTGGCTTGCTCGCGTCTTCCAGCTGGTAATGGGTCAGCCCGTCGAGACTGTTGGGGTTCGCGATCGCCGCGGGGATGATCGGGTGATTGTTGTAATAGTTGTTGACCGGGGTGCCCTCGAGAAACCGCGGCTGCCACACCACCTGGCCGCCGAAATGCCATTCGTTGGTACCGCGCTTGCCGATCTGGTTGATCACGCCGCCGTCGGAGCGACCGTATTTGGCGTTATAGCCGCCGGTGAGCGTTTCCTGCTGGTCGATCGCGCCGTAGGGCAGTTGGAAGCCACCGATGTTCTTGTACGGTTCACCGGTGTTGTAACCGTTCACGTAATAGGCGTTCTCGGACACGCTCGAGCCACCGAAGGAAACTGCGTTACCTTTGACGAAGAATTGACTGCCCCTGACGGTACCGGGGGCCAGCAGCGCGATGGACTCGGCGTTGCGATCGAGCGGCAGCTTCTGCAGGTCGGCGGCGGTGATGACGGTACTGGAATTGACGCTGGAGACGTCGATGGTCGGCAGGGCATTGGCCTGTACGGTCACCGCACCCAGCGAGGTCGCTCCGGCCTCGGTGATCGGGGCGGCGAACGAGATCGAGGCGCCGGCGCCAGGCGACACGGCTACATTCTTGCGCGTGTCGACGACAGCACCGTCCTTCTTTAGCGAGACGGTGTAGACCCCAACCGGCAGGCTGCTGATCTGATAACGCCCCGAGCTGTCGACGGCCACTTCGCGGGCCTGGCCGGACGAGTTGGTGGCGACGACGGTTTCGCCAGCGGCCGCGGGTGCCTGGCCAAAGATGGAGCCCGAAGTGGACTGTGCCATGGCGACGCCACCGAGGCTCATGCTCAGGGCCAGGGAAAGCGCGGTATGGCGCCACATGGGATTACGGTTTTTGTGGTGACTGCTCATTTGAGATGAATCTCCCCATCATTGTTGAAGGCCCGAAGGCCGAGTGGCGTAACTCGATCAAGGTGACGAACAGCAAGTCGAATGCGACTTTCGGTGTGGCTGGATATCAGATGGTTGCGCGCCAAGACGTGCCGCAGGAGCTGCTGGCTTTGGGTCGGCCTGGAAGACGGCGTTCATGCGATCAGATCAAGGTCGCGCGCCCGTTGCGCAGCTGGGCGCCGAGCTTGCTGTGGAAGGTTATGAGGCGATCGACCATCTGTGGTTCGCCCGCGTCGCAGAGCAGGTCGTACAGCTCGGCCACGACTTCCGCGCGCTGCTCGATATTCAGCGAGCCACCGACCAGGCATATGTAGGACTGCAGCAGTTTGAGCGTGGCAGCGAGGCGCTGGGCGTCGATACCGGCAGAAGCGGATGTCATGGCTGGCACGACCGCGGTTGCCAGAGGCGAGGGCGCCGGCTTGCCGGATGTATCGTCGCGGCGTTCGCAGCTCTGTGGGTGCATCGGACCTTCGCCGGTTATCAGCCATTGCAACGAAATATTCAGGGCGCGCGCCAGCGCGACGCAGCGCGCGCGGGAAGGATCGCTATGGCCATCGCGCCAGCTGCGCACGGAGCCTTCGGAGCAGCCGCAACGCCGCGCCAGCGCCGAGGCACTGCCTTCGCGTGCGATCAACAACCGGATGCGCATGGCCAGGTCCTGCGCGTCGTTGGCGCTCGCCTCGGCATCTGCGTACGACTCGTGCACCACTCGCATCACGAGCGGCTGGGCAGGCGATTGCTCGAAAAAAGCGTGGTCTACAGGCAGGCTTTCGTTGCCGAAACCTGCGGCATGATGATCACGCTCGAAGCGTGACGACTGCAGCGTCTCAAGGCTGGGCGTCATCGTTACTCCATGAGTGGGGAAAAGCAGCCTCGCCTGAAGCCGGGGGAAAGTGAGAGATGTGTTCAGGCGAGGCGGGGAAATGGGCCGATTCGTCAAGGTTTCGTTAGAGAAACCTTGAGTGAAAAATAGGCGTCGGCATATCGCCGATCAATGACCAATTCCTGCGAATCCGATAAAGCCAAATCCCATGGAGCGACCCGGTGGCGGGCGTAGATCATCACCATGCGGCGAGATGGCTGCAGTCAGTGGAGCTCGATGTCGGGCAATCTTGCGATGCATCACCGAGCGTCAGATCCGTGTCGCGGCTGTTGGCGCGCCGCAGCTGCATTGCAGCCCATGTCTGGACGGCTTGAGGAATTCCAGGGTCGTCGGTTTGGCGCTGGACCGGCACGCTGTCCGGGCGAAGGTCGCGCAGGCCCGAATGAGCCGATCGCTGTTGGCACCATCGGCGGCCACCATATCAGTGCTTTGCACGAGATGCTAAGAAACAGGAAACCCGGATTCGAAATTCATTGCGAAACCGATGCTGTCGACAGCAGCAAATTGGCATCTGCGCGAACGGCCAAAGTGGTACTGGCACGGATGATTCCTATCGCCAACGATAGGGGTCTGCCGATGGACCATTAGTCTGGAGATGAGTGTGCGCAGGTTGATTGCTGCAATGAAAATATCTGTTGACGGGAAGTTCGGGAATGCCGATGGCTATGCAGACTGGGTGGACGCATGGTCGGACGACTATGATCTGATGCCCCAGATAGATGCCTGCGTACTCGGCGGACGAATGTATCCGGGTTACGAACACTATTGGACCGCGATACAGAATGCCCCGGATCAGCCGCTGCCCATGACCGGCGAGCTTGCAACGCCGGCCGAGGTCGAATGGGCGAATTTTGCCAGGCGGACTACTCACTATGTGCTTTCAGGCAAGCTCGATTCGGCCCTCTGGCCGAGCACGCGCTTCCTCCGCGATGCCAGGGAAGTCGCTGCGCTCAAACAGCAGCCTGGCAAAGACATCTACCTGATGGGAGGAGGTCAAATCGTGGCGAATCTTCTTGATGCCGGCATGCTGGATGAACTTCGGTTGATTGTTTATCCAATTATTGCAGGTAACGGGAAGGCGCTCTTTGAACTGACCGGACGTCACGAGCTGGCACTGCGAAAAACCCGGCAGCTTGCAGGAGAACGCATAAGCCTTGTCTACGAAATCGGTCGATAGAGCAGCAGACGGGCTGCATCGCCGATTGACTCAACCGTCGAATGGCATCGGAGAATTCCATGATTTGCCGCATGTGGCACGGAGTCACACCGCGCTCGAAGGCTGATGCCTATACGAGCTTCCTGGAGCAGAGGGCAGTTCCAGACTACCGCTCGGTTCCCGGCAACCTGAGTGTTGCCGTGCTTCGGCGAGACGAGGCTGAAGTCACGCACTTCCTGACCGTCACGCATTGGACGTCGGAGGAGAGCATCCGCGCTTTCGCGGGAGATGATCTGCTCAAGGCCAAGTACTACCCTGAAGATCAAGACTATCTGTTGGCGTTCGAGCCGCTGGTTCAACACTTCGTCGTGATGGCCATCGAAAATGCGATTTGAATTGCCTTGGCTGGTTGTTCCGCGATAGGTCACCTTGGTAGCAAGACGACGGTTTTCCTCCGGGATGAATTCCAATAAGAATCTTCTGCGTGGCGATCCGTTTCCACCGTTCGGATCGTCCTTGGTGTGTCCCAGACACCAAGGAGATATGCCATGTCCGACGAGTCCGTCATTTTGATCAATCTGCTCAAGGTCGAACCCGAAAAGCGGGATGCGCTGATCGCGCTCCTGAAGCAGAACACCGACACGGTGATCCGCACGCTTCCCGGCTGGAAGACGACCCGGTTGATCGCGGCAAGGGACGGCGCCGGCGTCGTCATCTACTCCGAGTGGGAGAGCGCCGCAGCCGTCGAGGCGATGCGCAGCGATCCGCGCATGAGGGCCTATTTCCCGAAGCTCAGTGAGCTGGCGAGCCTGGACTCGATCGTGGGTTCGCTGGTGTTGAACGAACCCCGTTGAGTGCCCGGCCTTGGCTCCACTGTCCGTGAAAACGGGGTAGAACCCGACACGCTCTTGCCACACAAGAACAAAGGAGAGCTCCAATGGCTCGCATGGTCGTGATCTACAAGAAGCCGGCTGATGTGGAAGCGTTCGAAAGGCACTATTTCGAGACGCACATACCCCTGGTCAAAAAAATCCCGGGATTCAGGAAATACGAGATCAGTCGAGGGCCCATCACGGTGCTGGCTGGACCAACGGACGTCCACTTGGTGGCGACGGTCTATTTTGACGACTTCGAGGCGATGAAACGGGGCTTCGCAAGCCCGGAAGGACAGGCTGCCGGGGCAGATCGCCGAAGCTACGCGCCTGACGAATCGGGCGTTCAAATGTTCGTTTTCGACGACAGGACAGTTTGAGGGCTCAGCGATGGCAGCACCCACCTATAGGAGCCAGCGCATGGCCAAGCTTACCTTTGGATTGACGCAGTCCCTGGACGGGTATGTCGACCATCAGCACTTCGTGCCGCGTCCGGCGCTCTTTCGTCATTTCCTCGAACATGTGCGCGGCCTGGTCGGCCTTCTTTATGGCCGCCGCACCTACGAGATCATGCGGTATTGGGAGGAGGGCCATTCCGATTGGGGGCCCGAGGAGCGCGACTATGCAAAGGTGTGGTGCAACCAGCCAAAATGGGTCGTGTCGCGCTCGCTGAAGTCCGTCGGACCCAACGCCACCCTTGTCGGGGGCGACCTTGAGGCGGTAGTGCGGGGGCTGAAGGCCCGGCTCGACGGGGAGATCAGCGTCGCCGGCCCGAAGCTGGCGCGAAGCTTGGGTGAGCTTGGTCTGGTCGATGAATATCGGCTCTACTTTTGCCCCATCGTGCTGGGCCGCGGCACGTCTTTCGTCGCGGGGCGCCCACCCGCCGATGCGTCTCGTGGCCAGCGATCGAATGGATGACGACGTGATCAGGTTGACGTATGTTCCCGCCTGATCACGCCGCCTGCCCGCGCCCGTCCGTCCTTCGGGCCAAACCTTGAGCGAGAAGGCGTGATTGCCATGCTGAACCGGCAAGTGGGGAGCACCCGCATCGTCGAGATGGATCTGCCGGTGCCTGCGAGGGGCACCCCGCAGACCATGCCCTCGGAGTTGTGCAAGTCAGCGTGGCTGTTGCTTGGAACCAAGCATTCCTGCCAGATCACTGAAAGCAGCTACTCGCCCTTCCTGTCACAGCCTGCCACCCTGTCTACGATGTTCATCGGCCTTGGTATCCGATCCCTGGCAGAACGGGGTGCGGAGACGCTCGATACATGAACGCGGACGCATTCGAGGATGGTCTGAAAGCGCTGCGGCCACGCCTTCATCGCTACTGCGCGCGCATGACCGGATCGGCGGTTAATGGCGAGGATGTATTGCAGGATGCGCTGGTCAAGGCCCTTCACGCGCGAGCCGAGGGCGCCGAGGTGGATAATCTCGAGGGCTGGCTGTTTCGCATCGCCCACAACACGAGCCTCGATTTCCTGCGCAACCGGTCGCGGAACACGGTCGTGCCGCTTACCGACGACATCGAAGCGACGGCCATGCCCGAGGCGGACATCGTCGAGATCAGCTTTCAGACGTTTCTGCGGTTGCCTGAGCTGCAACGCTGCGCGGTGATCCTCAAGGATGTTCTGGGTCATTCGGTCGACGAGATCGCAAGCATCGCCGGGTGCTCCGCGGCAGCCGCCAAATCGGCGCTTCAACGCGGGCGCGTTGCGCTGCGGCAACTCGCACAGGCGCCCGAAGACATCAGGCTGCCGCTGATGTCCGATTCGGACCGGCGGAAGATCGCCGCTTATGTGCATCTGTTTCAGAGCGGCGATTTCGACGCCATCCGCGCCATGCTCGCCGACGACGTGAAACTCGATCTGGTGAATCGGCTGCAACTGGAGGGGCGCGACAAGATTGGCCTCTATTTCACGCGCTATGCGGAAGTGGCGAAATGGCGGTTCACCCTCGGCGCGGTTGAAGGACAGCCGGCCATGCTGGTCTTCGACGGCACTGGGCCGATGGAAAGACCGGCGCATTTTGTCCTGATCGATTGGTCGGAAGGCCGGATCATCGAGATCCGGGACTTCCTGTTCGCTCCCTATGTGCTCGAAGGCATGGATTGGGCGCGGCTAGGCTAATGGGTCGGCGAGGGAAGTGAAGAATGATGGAGGTGTGCATGCCGTCCGCTGCACGGGCGAAGCAGCGCAGCGGATGGACAACATGGCAGCGTTCGCCTACTTCAGCTGATCCCACAGGAAATCGTAGGCCAGCGCATGCATCAGGGCCGCCTGCTTGTTGTCAGCGCCGGCACCGTGGCCACCTTCGAGGTTCTCGTAGAACCACACGTTCGGGATACCCATCGCCTTCATCTTCGCGGCCATCTTGCGCGCCTGCACCGGACCGACGCGATCATCGCTGGTGGTGGTGTAGAACAGCACCGGCGGGTAGTGCGCGTCCTTCTTCACGTTCTGGTACGGCGAGAACGTCTTGATGTAGTTCCAGTCGGCGGTGTCCGGATTGCCGTACTCTGCCATCCACGACGCGCCGGCCGACAGGTGGGTGTAGCGCTTCATGTCGAGCAGCGGCACTTCGCAGGCGATCGCGCCGAACAGCTGCGGATACAGCGTCAGCATGTTGCCCATCAGCAGGCCGCCGTTGCTGCCGCCTTCGGCGCCGAGATGCCTGGCGGAGGTGACGCCGCGCTTGACCAGATCCTCGGCCACCGCGGCGAAGTCCTCGTAGGCGCGTGGGCGATTTGCCTTCAACGCGGCCTGATGCCACTGCGGGCCGTACTCGCCGCCGCCGCGGATGTTCGCGATCACGTAGACGCCGCCGCGGTTCAACCAGGCGCGGCCGATGCTGCCGCTGTAATGCGGCTGCAGCGAGACTTCAAAACCGCCGTAACCGTACAGCAGGGTGCGGTTGGAGCCATCTGATTTCATGTCCTTCGGCGCGATCTCGAAATACGGCACGCGAGTGCCGTCTTTCGAGTTGACGAAGTGCTGGCTGACGGTGAATTTCGCGGCGTCGAAGAACGCTGGTTCCTGCTTGACCGTCTCCGCCGGCACGCCGCCAAGCACGCCGCGTTCGAGCGTGGCCGGAGCGAGGAAGCCGGTGACATCGAGCCAGTATTCATCGCTGTGGTCGGGGTCGGTGTCGATCACGCTGATCGTGCTCATCGCCGGCGCGCCAGGCATCGCCTCGCGTTTCCAGTCACCGGTGGGCGTGGCTGTCTGCGGCGGCGTCAGCACTTCCAGCCGGCTCTTGACATCGTCCATCAGGTTGAGGATCAGGTGGTGCCGGGTCCACGCGTACGAGTCCAGCGAGGTATGCGCGTCTGGCTGGAACAGCACGGTGAAATGGCGCTTGCCGGCCATGAAGCTGTCGAACGGTGTCGCCAGCAGCGCGCCGGAAGGATAGGTGATGCCGTCGATCGTCCATGGCGAGCGGATCCGCACCAGCAACCATTCGCGATGGGCATCGGCGTCCGCGTCGGTCGGCACGTCGAGCCGGGTCAGCTTGTCGCCGCTGCGCTGGTACAGCTCGCTGTGGAAGAAGTCCTTGGCGACGGATACGAAGTCGCGTTCATAGCCCGGCGTGCGGTCGTGATATGCGCTGATCGCGAGGTCGGTCGGTTTGCCTTCGTACACGGTGGTGGCGGCCGACAGCGGTGTACCGCGCTTCCACTGCTTGACGATGCGCGGATAGCTCGACTCGGTCATCGAGCCGGGGCCGAAGTCGGTGCCCACGTAGAGGGTGTTCTCGTCGATCCAGCCTACCTGGCTTTTCGCCACCGGAAGGTCGAAGCCGTCTTTCACGAAAGCCTTGTGTGGAATGCTGAATTCGCGCACCGCGATCGCGTCGCCGCCGTCGGGTGACAACGAGATCAGGCAGCGCTCGAACGCCGGCTTCAGGCATTGCACACCCTTGTATACCCAACGCTTGCCTTCGGCCTTGTTCAGCGCGTCGATGTCCAGCAGCACGTCCCACTTCGGTTCGGCTTTGCGGTACTCGGCCAGCGTGGTGCGCCGCCACACGCCGCGCGGATGCGCCTGGTCGCGCCAGAAGTTGTACAGCTCGTCGCCCATCCGGTTGATGTAGGGAATGCGCGCGTCCGAATCGAGCACTTCGAGGATGCTGTCGCGGGTCTTGACGAACTCGGCGTTGTCGACGAACTGTTTCGTCGTCACCGCGTTCTCCTGCTTCACCCAGTCCATCGAGCGGGTGCCGCGGATGTCTTCCAGCCACAGGAACGGATCGTCCGTCGTCTTGGAATCCGTGGTGGTGGAGGGTTCGTTGTCGCGGGCGTTGACGTTATTCATGCCCGTCAGTGTGACGCCAAGTGCCAGCATCAGCCAGACCGATTTCATCGTGTGCCCCTCGTGTGCGAATGGATTGACAGGCATGACCCGCCGTCGGTCGAGCGTACCCGCGCGATGATACGGACGCCCGTGACTAAAGTCAGGACGAGCCGATCGGCGCAGTCATGAAACAAAAATCCCGCCTCGCCGGCGGGATTTTTGCTGGAGTGGAACGTGTGGCTTACAGCAATGGAATCAGCAGCAGCGCCACGATGTTGATGATCTTGATCAGAGGGTTCACTGCCGGGCCGGCGGTGTCCTTGTATGGATCGCCGACCGTGTCGCCGGTGACCGCGGCCTTGTGCGCCTCGGAACCCTTGCCGCCGTGATGGCCGTCCTCGATGTACTTCTTCGCGTTGTCCCAGGCGCCACCACCGGTGGTCATCGAGATCGCCACGAACAGACCGGTCACGATGGTGCCGATCAGCACGCCGCCCAACGCCTGTGCGCCGGCAACGGACGAGCCGGAGAGCCACTTGAAGCCGAACGCGACCACCACCGGTACCAGTACCGGCAGCAGCGAGGGCACGATCATTTCCTTGATGGCGGACTTGGTCAGCATGTCCACCGCCTTGTCGTACTGCGGCTTGCCGGTGCCTTCCATGATGCCGGGAATGTCGCGGAACTGACGGCGCACTTCCTCGACCACGGCACCGGCCGCGCGGCCGACCGCCTCCATCGCCATTGCACCGAACAGGTACGGGATCAGGCCGCCGATCAGCAGGCCGATGATCACGTAATGGTTCGACAGGTCGAACAGCGTGTCGGTGCCAAAGTGGGTCTTGAGGTTGTGCGTGTAATCGGCGAACAGCACCAGCGCAGCCAGTGCGGCCGAACCGATCGCATAGCCCTTGGTCACTGCCTTGGTGGTGTTGCCGACCGCATCGAGCGGATCGGTGACGCCGCGCACTTCTGGCGGCAGGTCGGCCATCTCGGCGATGCCGCCGGCGTTGTCGGTGATCGGGCCGTAGGCATCGAGCGCCACGATCATGCCGGCCATCGACAGCATCGCGGTCGCGGCGATCGCGATGCCATACAGGCCACCGAGTGCAAACGCGCTCCAGATTGCGGCGCAGATCACGATCACCGGCAGCGCGGTGGATTTCATCGAGATGCCGAGGCCCGCGATGATGTTGGTGCCGTGGCCGGTGGTCGATGCCGCGGCGATGTGCTGCACCGGGCTGAACTGCGTGCCGGTGTAGAACTCGGTGATCCACACGATCAGACCGGTCAGCACCAGGCCGATCAGCGAGCAGTGGAACAGTGCGTGGTTGGAAATCACCAGGCCGTCGCCGGTGGTCAGGCCATCCGGCAGCAGGTTGCCGGTGACGAACCAGAACGCCACGGCCGAGAGGATCGCCGATACGATCACGCCCTTGTACAGCGCACCCATGATCGAGCCACCGGCCTTCACCTTGACGAAGAACGTCGCGATGATCGAGGCGACGATCGATACCGCGCCTATCACCAGCGGATACAGCACGGCATTGAGGTTGTTGGCAAAGGTGAGGCCGGCCAGCAGCATCGTGGCGATCACGGTTACCGCATAGGTTTCGAACAGATCCGCCGCCATGCCGGCGCAGTCGCCCACGTTGTCACCGACGTTGTCCGCGATCACCGCCGGATTGCGCGGGTCGTCCTCGGGAATGCCGGCCTCGACCTTGCCGACCAGGTCGGCACCGACATCGGCACCCTTGGTGAAGATGCCGCCGCCGAGGCGCGCGAAGATCGAGATCAACGAGCTGCCGAAGGCCAGTCCCACCAGCGCATGCAGGGCAGGCTCGCCGCTGATGCCCATGTGGTTGAGCACCAGCCAGTAACCGGTGACCCCGAGCAAGGCCAGGCCGACCACCAGCATGCCGGTGATCGCGCCGCCGCGAAATGCCACGTCCATCGCCGCGCTCAGGCCGCGTCGCGCGGCTTCGGCGGTGCGCACGTTCGCGCGCACGGACACGTTCATGCCGACGTAGCCGGCCGCGCCGGAAAGGACCGCGCCGACCAGGAAGCCGATCGCCGTCGGCCAGTTCAGGAAGAAGCCGATCAGCAGCATCAGCACCACGCCAACCATGCCGATGGTGGCGTACTGGCGGTTGAGGTAGGCGCGTGCACCTTCCTGGATGGCTGCTGCAATCTCCTGCATCCGATCATTGCCCGGCGATTGCGCCAGGATCCAGCGCGCGGAAAACGCGCCATACAAAATCGCCACTACCGCACACGCCAGAACGATCCAGCCATACTGCTGCAGCATCGGAGCCTCCCCATGATTGTCAGTGGCCGTCCGGAACGGGCGGTCCCGGGGAGTATAGGCAGACCTTGTTGCACAGGCTGTTGTGCGGCGCAGCGCATGGCGTTGCGCCATCCGCCAATGAAAAGGGCCATGCACGGATGCATGGCCCTCGACTCATTCACGCTGGCGCGGACTCAATGCAACGCCATGTCCAGAATGACACCGGTGGCGATCGCGACCAGCAGGTAGTCGTTGTCCGCACGCACCCAGTGATAACCACGCGGTGGCGGACGCAGGCGGTAGTAGCCATAGTTGCGCACGACATAGGTCGGGCCGTAATAGCGATGGCCGCGTTCCCAATGATGACCGCCGTAATAGCGCGGGCCGCCATCGCGATAGCCGTAGCGACGATGATCGTCGCCGTGCCAACGACGGTCGTCGTGCCCGCGGTCATGACGGTAATCGCCACGGTCGTTGCGATCACGGTCGTGACCATGGCGGTCGTGACCGCCATGGTCTTGATCGGCCAGCGCGAAGCTGCCGGTAGTGAGCAGGGCAAGGGCGATGAGCAGGCGGCTGACGAGTTTCATCATGGTCTCCTCCGTGGTCGTCGCGGCCGCAACAGCGCGGCCATCGACTTCGGACGAGGGGATCGTAGGAATGTGCGACTGAACGTAGTCCCATTGTGGACCTGATGATTTCAGCTTTCGCTCAGCAACTGCGGGCTGGCCCACAAATGCAGGGTCTCAGCGCTGGAAGCCGGCCAGCTTCTTCGCCACCGCCAGATTTTTCAGCTGCACATAACGTGGCAGGCCATCCTTGCCGTACGGCAGCGGCGCTTCGCCGCGGATCAGCGGCGCGAGATAACGCCGCGCGGCGGCGGTGATGCCGAAGCCGTCACGGGTGATGAAGTTCTTCGGCATCTTCTTTTCGCGATTGGCGATCTTGGCCAGCGGTGCCGGCTCGACCTTCCAGCGATACGGCACGTCGCTGCTGCGCACGATCACCGGCATCACCGCGTTCATGCCGGCCAGCGCGTAGTCGACCGCGGCCTTGCCGACCGCGAAGGCCTGTTCGGCGTCGACTGCCGATGCGGCGTGTCGGGCGGAGCGCTGCAGATAATCGGGTAGCGCCCAGTGGTATTTGTAACCGAGCTTCTCCTTCACCAAGGCGGCCAGCACCGGCGCCACGCCACCGAGTTGCGCATGGCCGAACGCATCGCGTGTGCCGGCCTCGGCGAGGAACTGGCCTGCGGCATTGCGCACGCCTTCGGAGGCGACCACGGTGCACCAGCCCACGCGCTCGACGGTGGCTTTCACCTTGGCCAGGAACGCGGTTTCGTCGAACGTGTTCTCGGGGAACAGAATGATGTGCGGCGGCGCATCGGCGCCTTCGCCAGCAAGCCCGGCGGCGGCGGCGATCCACCCGGCATGGCGGCCCATCACTTCGAGGATGAACACCTTGGTCGAGGTCTCGGCCATCGAGGCCACGTCGAGACTCGCCTCCAGCGTGGAGATCGCGGTGTACTTCGCCACCGAGCCGAAGCCGGGGCAGCAGTCGGTGACGGCCAGATCGTTGTCCACCGTCTTCGGCACGCCGATGCAGCGGATGTCGTAGCCCATCGCCTTGCCCAGCTGCGAGATCTTCAGTGCGGTGTCGGCCGAGTCGTTGCCGCCGTTGTAAAGGAACCAGCGGATGTCGTGGGCACGGAACACGTCGATCAGCCGCGCGTATTCGGCGCGGTTGTCCTCCAGCGATTTCAGCTTGTAGCGGCATGAGCCGAACGCGCCGCCGGGCGTGTGTCGCAACGCGGTGATCGCCGCGGCCGATTCCTTCGAAGTGTCGATCAATTCCTCGCGCAGCGCACCGAGGATGCCGTTGCGCGCCGCGTACACCTTCACGCCCCTGGCGCGGGCGGCCTCGATCACGCCGGCGGCGGTGGCATTGATCACGGCGGTGACGCCGCCGGACTGGGCGTACAGCAGGTTGCCGGTGATGACTGGCGAACGACGGCTCGGGCTCATGATGATCCTCAAATCAGGTGGTGGCGGCTGGTCGCGACCAGCGGCAAATCTTTTTGGCAACAGATACTTGGCGACAGGCAACGAAGTGCGCCGTTTGACGGCACCGGGTACAGCCGCTAATTTGACAGCCAATTCTGGGAATCTGGCGGGCTGCTGCAGTGTGCGGCAGCCCGTCAAACTTGTGGAGCATTATGCGACTCGTCCTACTTGGTGCGCCCGGCTCGGGCAAAGGCACGCAGGCTGCCCGATTGAAGGTGGAGTTCGGTGTGCCGCACATCTCGACCGGTGACATGCTGCGTGCCGCCGTCGCCGCCGGCACGCCGATGGGACTCAAGGCCAAGGCCGTGATGGACGCCGGCCAGCTGGTTTCCGACGACATCCTGCTCGGCATGCTGGAAGACCGCTTGAGCCAGGACGACGCGAAAGCCGGTTTCATCCTCGACGGTTACCCGCGGAATCTGGCCCAGGCCGATGCGCTCGACCAGCTGCTGGCGAAGATCGGCCAGCCGCTGGATGCGGTGGTGAAGCTCAAGGTGCCCAGCGAAGTGATCATTGGCCGCTGCGAGATCCGTTTCAAGGCCGAAGGCCGCGCCGACGACAACCCCGACACCGTGCGCAAGCGCCTGGCGATCTACGCCGAGCAGACCGCGCCGGTGGCCGAGTTCTATGCCAAGCGCGGCAAGTTGCAGATCGTCGATGGCGTCGGTGAACTGAGCGAGGTCACCGCGCGGGTCAAGCAGGCGCTGCAGAACGAAGCGGCCGCAGCGAACGGCTGAGCACCTCCCGCTCCCGTCGAGCGGGTCTTCAAGGAATCCGTCCCACCATGCGTCTGCATATCCTCGGCATCTGCGGCACCTTCATGGGCGGTGTCGCCGCGCTGGCGCGCGAACTGGGCCACACGGTCGACGGTTCCGACGCCAACGTCTATCCGCCGATGAGCACACAACTGGAAGCGCTCGGCATCAGCTTGATGAGCGGTTATGCGGCGGAACATCTGCAACCTGCACCTGATCTGGTGGTTGTCGGCAACGCGATGACTCGCGGCAATCCCGCCATCGAATACATGCTTGATCAGCGCTTGCGCTACATCTCCGGTCCGCAATGGCTGGGCGAGACGCTGCTGGCGAATCGCGATGTGCTGGCGGTCGCCGGCACCCACGGCAAGACCACCACCACAAGCCTGCTGGCCCATCTGCTGGAACATGCTTCAAAAGAGCAGGCCGGTCTCTCGCCCGGCTTCCTGGTCGGGGGCGTGCCGGGCAATTTCGGGGTGTCGGCACGGCTCGGGCAAGGCAAGCCGTTCGTCATTGAAGCGGACGAGTACGACACCGCGTTTTTCGACAAGCGCAGCAAGTTCGTGCATTACCGACCGCGCATCGCAATCCTCAACAATCTCGAATACGACCATGCGGACATCTTCCCCGACGTGGCGGCGATCCAGCAGCAGTTCCATCATCTGGTGCGCACCGTGCCGGGCAACGGCCGGCTGATCGTCAACGCACACGACGAGCGGCTGGCCGAAGTATTGGTGATGGGCTGCTGGACGCCGGTGGAAACCTTCGGCATCGGCCGCGGCGACTGGCAGGCCGCGCTCATCGAAGCGGATGGTTCGGTATTCACCGTGCATCGCAACGGCGCATTGATCGGTGAGGTGCACTGGTCGCTGCTCGGCAATCACAGCGTGATGAACGCGCTGGCCGCGCTGGCCGCGGCGACCGCTGCCGGCGCGGATCCGCGTGCGCTGTTGCCGGCGTTCTCGACGTTCGAGAGCGTCAAACGGCGAATGGAGCTGATCGGTGAAGTGAACGGCGTGCGCGTCTACGACGACTTCGCCCATCACCCCACCGCGATCGCCACCACGCTGGCCGGGCTGCGCGCGAAGATCGGCAACGCGCGCATCCTGGTGGCACTGGAGCCGCGCTCCAACTCGATGCGCCAGGGCGCGCATGCCGAAGCACTGGCACCGTCGCTGGCCGATGCCGATGCGGTGGTGTTCCTGCATCGTCCCGAGCTGCCGTGGGATGCCAGTCATGTCACGGCGGCCCTGGGTGGCCGCGGCAGCACGGCGCCGACGGTCGACGTGCTGATCGGCGCCTTGCACGCGCAGGTGCGACCCGGCGACCAGGTGATCTTCATGTCCAACGGTGGCTTCGAGGCGGCGCCGCGGCGGTTTGTCGAACGTCTGCGGCAGGACTGACACTGACCGGCCGCACTGGCACTCGTTACACTCGCCGCATGGCCGCCCAATCGCCACTGATCGAGATGCCGCTGTTTCCGCTGGCCTCCGTGCTGTTTCCCGGTGGGCAGCTGCAACTGCGCATCTTCGAACCGCGCTACCTCGATCTGGTGCGCGAGTGCACACGTTATGGCACCGGTTTCGGGGTGTGCCTGATCCTCGAGGGGCAGGAGGTCGGCGCGCCGGCAGTCCCGGCGGCGATCGGCACGATCGCGCGGATCAGCGACTTCCATCGAGGCGAGGATGGACTGCTTGGCATCGTGGCCGAAGGCGGCCCGCGCTTTCGCGTGGCGCGCAGCCGGGTGCGTTCCGATGGGCTGCTGCGTGGCGATGTGGAGGTCTGGCCGGCCGAGCCGGAAGAGGTGGTGCCGGTGGAGTTTGCTTTGCTGCAGAGCATTCTCGAACGGCTGATCGAAACGATGGCGCCGCAGTGGCGGCATGTCCCGCGCAATGCCTACGATGATGCCAGCTGGCTGGGTTTCCGACTGGCAGAACTGTTGCCGCTGGATGCGAGCGAACAGCAGCGCATGCTCGAACTGAACGATCCGGTGCAGCGCCTGGCCGAGCTGCGCGATATCCTGCCGCGCTTCCAGAAAGCATGAATCATCGCCGCGCCCACATCGTAAACTGACGTTTTGCGATGGAGTCGATGCGCATGGGCAATCTCGCCGGCAAGACCTTGTTCATCACCGGCGCCTCGCGTGGCATCGGCCTGGCGATCGCGCTGCGCGCCGCTCGTGATGGCGCCAACATCGTGATCGCGGCCAAGAGCGGGGTGCCGAATCCGAAACTTCCCGGCACCATCCATACCGCGGCGACGGCGGTCGAAGAAGCCGGTGGCAAGGCGCTGGCGCTGCAAGTGGATATCCGCGAAGAGTCACAAGTGCGCGCTGCGGCGGCACAAGCGGCCGAACATTTCGGCGGCATCGACATCGTGGTCAACAACGCCAGCGCCATCTGGCTGGCCGGTACCGCTGATACGCCGATGAAGCGTTATGACCTGATGCATCAGGTCAACACGCGCGGCACGTTCCTGGTGACTCAGAGCTGCCTGCCGTATCTGAAGCAGGCAACGAATCCGCATGTGCTGATGCTGTCGCCGCCGCCGAACCTCGACCCGAAATGGTTTGCCCCGCATACCGCCTACACCATCGCCAAGTACGGCATGAGTCTGTGCGTGCTGGGCATGAGCGCGGAGTTTGCCTCGCTCGGCATCGCCGTGAACGCATTGTGGCCGCGCACGGTCATCGCGACTGCTGCCATCGGCATGATCGACGGCGTGAAGGTCGAGCACTGCCGCAAACCGGAGATCGTCGCGGATGCTGCGCACGCCATCCTGAGCCGTCCGGCGCGCGACTACACCGGCCACTTCGCGATCGACGAAGACGTCCTGCGCGAGGCTGGTATGAGCGACTTCGCCAGCTACGCCGTACAGCCGGGCATGCCGTTGCTGCCGGATCTATTTCTGGACTGAATCCTGCGGGATGAGCGTCGGTGGAGCCCTGGCCGGGCCGGCAATGGGCAAAATCTGACCGGACCGCGGATGGTATGCCTAGCTTGCATGTGCTGTAAATCCTTGTCACCGATGGGTTTATGGCATGATGAACATGCCGGGTTGCTTCACGTATTTCCGGCTTGCTTGAGAGTATATTGCTTGATGCACATCACACTTTTGTAGCAACCAGGGCGCAGGATGCGGCTGCGAAAGTACGGGATTCATCATCTGCCAAGGTGGTCCTCTCGAACTGCATAAGCGACCTTTGGGACAGGGGGTCAGTGCCATGACGAATGAACAGGCATCGAGGCGTTGTGTGGTCTGGTTTGGTCAACCAACGGCCGAGGAATGTGCCAGTCTGGCGCAAGCAGGATGGCGTACACGGGTCGGTGACGCCCAATTGCAGGACGGCGTGGGCATGCGGCGCGACGATATCGTGGTGGCAATGGCCGACCTGCGAAACGACGATGAGCAGGCAATTCAGGCCATGGGACGATTGATGGACAATCATCCGTGGCTGCCGTGGCTGGTGCTTGTTCGGCAAGAAACTGCCACGGGCAAGCCGGAGGTCGAGCGCATCCTGCGCGACAGTGCCGATTTCTTCACTGTGCCGGTCGACATGAAGCGCCTGCTCCACACGCTGACAAAGATCAGCAACGGCTGGTCGCCGACGGCCGAAAAAGCGGATATCCCCGGCATCGTCGGCGCCGTCAGCCCGGTGATGCGCACCGTCATGAGCAGCCTGCGCAAATACGCGCCGGTGGAGTTGCCAGTACTGATCACCGGCGAGACCGGCAGCGGCAAGGAAATAGCGGCCCGTGCTCTGCATGGCTTGTCGGCGCGCTGCGAGCACCCGTTCGTGCCGATCAATTGCGGTGCGCTGCCGTCGAACCTGGTGCAGTCCGAGTTGTTCGGCCACGAGCGTGGCGCCTTCACCGGTGCGAACGTGCGGCGCATCGGGCATTTCGAGGCGGCGGCCGGCGGCACCGTGTTTCTCGACGAGATCGGCGACCTGCCGCTCGATGCCCAGACCAGCCTGCTGCGCCTGATGGAAGAGGGCACACTGGTGCGGGTGGGTTCCAGTCAGCCGATCAAGCTGGATGTCCGAGTACTGGCCGCCACGCACGTGGACATGGAGACAGCCGTGGCGCAAGGTCGTTTCCGCGAGGATCTGTACTATCGGCTCAACGTGCTGCGCCTGCGCATGCCGGCATTGCGCGAACGCGAGGGCGATGTCGAATTGCTCGCGCAACATTTTCTTGATGCATTCCGTTTGCGACATCACAGCCGTGCCCATGCGTTCAGCAGCCAGGCGCGGCAGGCCATGCGCGGGTTTGCGTGGCCCGGCAACGTGCGCGAGCTGCTCAATCGGGTGCAACGCGCGGCCGTGGTCGCCGAGGGCACGCTGATCAGCGCCGCGGACCTGGATCTGCAGGACATGCAGCCGACGCCCGCCAGTCGTTCGAGTCTCGGTCTGACCCGCGTTTCGGCCGAACGCGAGGCGGTACTGAACTGCCTGCACGAAAGCCATTTCAATATCAGCGAATGTGCGCGGCGACTCAACGTGTCGCGAGTCACCGTGTACCGTCTGTGCAAGAAGCACAAGGTGGCGCTGGAAGAGCTTCGCGACGGTGATCGGCCACCTGCCGGGCGGCGAATAGCCGCCGTGAACGGCCATGGGTCGCCAGTGGCGCAGAGCATGTAGATTCCCGAAGTACTTCTGCTGTTTGCCGTATCCGGATCAGTCCCGCCTCAGGCCTGGTCAAAGGAATCCCCCGGCCCGCAGGGGACGGGCCGGGGGTTCCAGTGGTGCCCGGCTACAGGGTGCCGGGTTACCGCCCTCGTTCGCCTTCGCCGCGCTCCGCGGCAGCGGGTTGTTCTCACGGGTCAGTCATCGCGACAAACCCACACCTTCGAAAGTGGATGAGTTGTCTCGGTGACCGCCCTCAACCCTGGCAGGCGTGCGAAGCAGAGCAATGCCTGTGCCAATGGCCGGCAATGCTGCAACAGCAGGGGTTGCCAACGGATGCGATGGTTGGTTGCTCGGTCGGAACTGTCACAGCGTTACAGCCCGGCATCCGCTCTACCGCCCATGGTTGGGCTGGCAGATGGCGCGGTGAACCGTTTCTGCTGGAGTGATACATAAGCGATACAACGTGTTGGTTGGTATACAGCGCGGCCGTACGAAGCCGTGCAAAACCTGCCCCCAGGTTTTACGATGCATGGTGTGTGTCGCCCCGACCATGCGCCGAGGGGGGGCCGAATCCCCACCTTGATCATCCATCGCTGGTGTCGCCTGTCGGCGATGCCCGGAGCAAGACATGCACGAACGACTGCCGTCCAGCGCATCCCTGATGGATATGGGAAAGCGTTATTGGCTGCCCGTCTATCGACCGCGCGAGCTCGTGCTCGATCACGGCA
The DNA here is from genome assembly GCA_966211915.1 of uncultured Rhodanobacter sp. GTDB lineage: Bacteria > Pseudomonadota > Gammaproteobacteria > Xanthomonadales > Rhodanobacteraceae > Rhodanobacter. The sequence goes on along the minus strand of CBIHNO010000012.1, from coordinate 4,768 downwards.
AGGGTGCGCACGTCTGGGACACACAGGGCCGCGATTACGTGGATTTCGGCGCCGGCATCGCGGTCAACGCGCTCGGCCATCAGGATCCGGACCTGCTCGAGGCACTGACCGCGCAAGCACACAAGCTGTGGCATGCCAGCAATGTGTTCTATACCGAGCCGCCGTTGCGGCTGGCGGAGGAGCTCGTACTCGCCTCCGGATTTGCCGAGCGCGTGTTCCTGTGCAATTCCGGCGCCGAGGCGAACGAGGCGGCGATCAAGCTGGTGCGCAAGTGGGCGGCATCGAATGGGCGACCGCCGGAACAACGCACCATCATCACGTTCAAGGGTTCGTTCCACGGTCGCACGCTGGCGACCGTCACCGCCACCGCACAGCCGAAGTATCAGGAAGGCTACGAGCCGTTGCCGGCCGGTTTCCGTTACCTCGATTTCAACGATGTGTCGGCATTGGAGCTGGCCTTCGCCGCGGGTGACATTGCCGCGGTGATGCTGGAGCCGGTGCAGGGCGAGGGTGGTGTGCTGCCCGCTGCACCGGGCTTCCTCAAGCGCGTTCGCGAGCTGTGCGATCAATACGACGCGCTATTGGTACTGGACGAGATCCAGTGCGGCATGGGCCGTACCGGCGCGCTGTTCGCGCACACGCAGGATGAGGTGATACCGGACATCGTGACCCTGGCCAAGGCGCTCGGTTGCGGTTTTCCGATCGGCGCGATGCTGGCAGGGCCGAAGGTGGCCGAGGTAATGCAGTACGGCGCACACGGCACCACGTTCGGCGGCAATCCGATGGCGGCGGCGGTGGCGCGGGTGGCGTTGCGCAAGCTGGGTTCGCCGGAATTGCTTGCAAATGTGGAGCGTCAGTCGGCTGCACTGCGGGCTGCGCTGATCCAGCTGGGTGCTGAGTTCGGCCTGTTCACAAATGTACGTGGCCGCGGCCTGATGCTTGGTGCCGTGCTGGCCGATGCGTACAAGGGCCGCGCTGGCGAGTTGCTCGATATTGCGGCGAATCACGGACTGTTGTTGCTGCAGGCCGGCCCCGATGTGTTGCGGCTGGTGCCGCCGCTGAACATCACCGATGAAGAATTGGCCGATGGTCTTGCGCGTTTGCACACTGCGCTGCAAGCCTTCGCTGCAAAATAAGCCGGAAAGTCTCCCTCGCTTCCCCATCGGAGCAATCGCAATGAAATATCTGCACAGCATGGTTCGCGTGCACGACCTGGAGGCTTCGCTGCGCTTTTATTGCGAAGGTCTCGGGTTGCGTGAGATGCGTCGCACGGAAGTGCCTGAAGGCAAATACACGCTGGTATTTCTGTCCGCCGCGGACAGCCCGGAGGCCGAGATCGAGCTGACCTGGAACTGGGGTTCGCAGGAAGACTATGGTTCGGCGCGAAACTTCGGCCACCTGGCGTTCCGCGTCGACGATATCTACGTTACCTGTGCCCGGCTGCAGGCGATGGGTTACACCATCCATCGCCCGCCGCGTGACGGTCACATGGCCTTCGTGCGTTCGCCCGATCTGATCTCGATCGAGTTGCTGCAAGAAGGCCACCTGCCACCGCGCGAGCCGTGGGCGTCGATGCCGAATACCGGTCAGTGGTAAATCAGCCTTTCGCCTCGCGCAGGGCGCCACGGGCGGCTTCGAGCGTATCGGCAATATCCTGGTCACTGTGCGCGCTGGACATGAAGCCGGCCTCGAACGCCGAGGGTGCCAGATACACGCCGCGCTTCAGCATGCCGTGGAAGAAGCGGTTGAACAGCGCGGCGTCCGCCGCGGTGGCCTGCACGTAGCTCTCCACTTTTTCGGCGCTGAAGAACAGGCCGAACATGCCGCCGACGCGATTGGTGCTGAACGCGATGCCTTCTCCGTCGGCGACTGACTGGAAGCCGTCGGTCAGCAGGCGCGTGCGTGCGGCAAGTTGATCGTGAAAGCCGGGAGCCTGGATCAGTTCCAGCATGGCCAGGCCCGCTGCCATTGCTACCGGATTGCCGCTCAGCGTGCCGGCCTGATAGATCGGGCCGCTCGGTGCAATCTGCTGCATCAGGTCGCGGCGGCCGCCGTAGGCGCCCACTGGCATGCCGCCGCCGATGATCTTGCCGAAGGTGGTCAGATCCGGGGTGACACCGTAATGCGCCTGCGCACCGCCGAGCGCGACGCGGAAGCCGGTCATCACCTCGTCGAAGATCAATAGCGCGCCGGACTGCGTGCACAGTTCGCGCAGTCCCTGCAGATAACCGTCCACGGGCAGGATGCAGTTCATGTTGCCGGCCACCGGCTCGATGATCAGTCCGGCGATTTCATGGCCTTGTTCGGCGAACAGCGCCTTCGCTGCGTCGAGATCGTTGTACGGCAGCGTCAGCGTGAGATCGGCATTCGCTTTCGGCACACCCGGTGAGGTCGGCACGCCGAAAGTCAGTGCGCCGGAGCCGGCTTTCACCAGGAAACTGTCGCCGTGGCCGTGATAGCAGCCCTCGAACTTCACGATCTTCGCGCGACTGGTGGTGCCACGCGCCAGCCGGATCGCCGACATCGTCGCCTCCGTGCCGGAGTTGACCATGCGCACCATCTCGATCGACGGGATCAGCCGGGTGATCGTCTCGGCCATCGTCACCTCGGCCGCGCATGGCGTGCCGAACGACAGGCCGTTCTTCACCGCTCGCTCGACCGCCTCGCGCACGGCCGGATGGTTGTGGCCGACGATCATCGGTCCCCATGAGCCGACGTAGTCGATGTAGCGCGTGCCTTCGACATCCCACAGATAGGCCCCGTCCGCGCGTGCTGTGAAGAACGGTTCGCCGCCAACCGACTTGAACGCACGTACCGGCGAGTTCACGCCGCCGGGCATCAGTTGCTGGGCGCGCTGGAAAAGTTCGTGGTTGGTCATCGTGCGGCTCTCAATGGGGCTGTTCTTGATCGGGGGAATACAAGGCGGCAAAGCGTTGCGCGGTGGCGCGTATATCGGTGGCGCCGAATACGGCGGAAATCACGGCCAGATATTCCGCGCCAGCTTCCACCAGTGCTGCACCATTGTCCGGCGTGATGCCGCCGATCGCCACTCGTGGCAGACCAAGCGCGGCGCTTTGCCTCAGCAGGTCGATCGATACACGCGGTGCCAGTGGCTTGGTGGGCGAGTGAAAAAACGTGCCGAACGAGATATAGCTCGCCCCGGTCCGGGCGGCCACCTGCGCGCGTTGCAGCGAGCCGCGGCACGACACGCCGATCATCGCGTGCTCGCCAAGCTCGGCACGGACAGCACCGATGTCATCATCGGTGCCGCTCAGGTGCACGCCTTGTGCGCCCACGGCCTGTGCCAGGTCGATATCGCTGTCGATGATCAACGGTACGCCGCTGGCCCGGCACAGCTGCAAGAGTGCCGTCGCTTCGGCATGGCGGCGCGGTGCGTCGGCACTTTCGTCGCGGTACTGCAGTAATCGCGCGCCGCCAGCCAGGACCTGCGCCACCACCTCCAGCAGATCCGGGCGCGGGCCGTCGGTAATGGCATACAGGCCACGGCCTGGCCATGTTGCAAACGTATTCAAATCATGACCTCACGTACGTGGGTAGGGGTGGCCGGCGCTGTTGCATGCTTTCGCATTGCCGGGCGAGTTGCGAGAATGCGCCATTCCATAGCGATCCGAAGAAGTCCGACCATATGAGCCAGAGTTCCACCGAAACCCCAGCCGTCTTGCGCAAATGGATGTGCGTCGTCTGCGGCTATATCTACGACGAAGCCATCGGTGTGCCCGATGAAGGGATCGCCGCCGGCACGCGTTGGGAAGATGTGCCCGATACCTGGACCTGTCCTGACTGTGGAACCACCAAGGACGATTTCGAGATGATCGAACTCGACTGAAGGCCGACTCCCGCCCGCAAACGGCCCGATCCTGTCAGTGCATTGGCCGGGCCGTCTGCTCTGATGTTCCTGTGCACGATCAAGTGCCACGCTATACAGGGAGCATCCCATGCAACAGTTCATTCCGTTCGAAGACGATTGGGACGCCTTGGAAAGACTGCGTCCCGAAGACCTGATTCCTTATCGCGTCGGATTGCTGGATAAATCCGGACCGGTTGCTCAGCGCACCGTTCCGATGTCGCCGTCGATCTTCAGCTCATCGCCCACCTGTGCACCGATACGATGCGCCGTGCCAGCGGACAGCTCCAGCACGTAACGCGCGGGCGCGTTGCTGGGGTAGATCGGGCAGGGATCCCCCTTGCACGGCGGCACATTCAGCTGCATCGATACTAGGCGGCGATCCGTATCGAAATACAGGATGTCGAGCGGGATCAGCGTGTTCTTCATCCAGAACGCCTGCGGCGCCTGGTAGGAAAACGCGAACAGCATGCTGTGATCGGGCGCCAATGTGGTGCGCATCATCAGACCGTGTTCGCGGCTTGCATCGTCGGTGGCGAATTCCACCGAGAAGCGCTGCCCATGCAGCTCCACCGCTGGCGTCGCGACCCTTGCCGGCATGGCGCTGACACTGCTGGTCAGCAGCAAGAGCATCGGTACAAGCCATCGTTTCATCATGAGTATTCATCACGGGGTAGTTAGATGGTCGGGAAGTGTAGCGCCGTGACTGCGCGCAGCTTCATGACAAAGAAAGTCGTCGCGCCCCCTTCACAGAAGCGCGCCACGGCGCTATGATTCTCGCCCCTTCGACGAGACGCCTTTCGCGAAGGATATCCGCAACAAGCCACGACGAAAAATTTTCCTCGAAGGTGTTGACGGTCGTAAAAAGCGATGTAGAATGGGCGGCTCACCTAGGACGAAACG
>CBIHNO010000011.1:0-155964 GCA_966211915.1 uncultured Rhodanobacter sp. | reverse complement strand
TAGCCGAGCAGGAAGTCGATGTTGAGGCTGCGCTCGTGCGCCTCGTCGATGATGATGGTGTCGTAGGCGCTCAGCCACGGATCGCCCTGCGTCTCGGCGAGCAGGATGCCGTCGGTCATGAACTTGATCAGGCTGCGCTCGGACACCTGGTCGTTGAAACGCACCTGGAAACCGACGATATCGCCGACCTGCGTGCCCAGTTCCTCGGCTACGCGACGAGCCACCGAACGCGCGGCCAGCCGGCGCGGCTGGGTGCAGCCGATCATGCCGGCCTCACCGCGACCGGCAGCCAGGCACAGCTTCGGCAGCTGGGTGGTCTTGCCCGAGCCGGTCTCGCCGGCGATCACCACCACCTGATGCTCGCGGATCAGCTTGACGATGTCCTCGCCGCGCGCGCTGATCGGCAGCGATTCGTCCAGGCTGATCGCCGGCTTGGCCGCGACGCGGGCGCGCCGCTTCGCCGCCGAGCGCTCGATATCCGCGATCAAGGCCGCCAGCTTGTTCTCGTCGGGCCGGCGCGACAGCGCACGCCAGCGACCCAGCAGGCGACCGAAGTCGCGGCTGGAAACCGTATCCAGCTGCCTGCGCAAGTGGCGCAAGCCTGGATCGGCGGCAGAGTCAGGGGTACGGAGGTCGTTCATCGGACCGCACATGATAGCCGCTGACGACTCGCCGGCTTGATAGCCTCTCGCTATCGACAGCATCGGAAGGATTCATTTCCAGCGGGCCAGCCAAGCCGCTACTGTCTGGCCATCGCATTCCCAACCCGGAAGGAGCAGCACATGGCCATTTCCATCGGTATCGCCAAGAAGGATCGTGAAGCAGTCGCCAAGCATCTGTCCAAGCTGCTGGCCGACACCTATTCGCTGTACCTGAAGACACACAGCTTCCACTGGAACATCACCGGCCCGCAGTTCAACAGTCTGCATGCCATGTTCGAGACCCAGTACAACGCGTTGTGGCTGGCCGCCGACGAAGTCGCCGAGCGCATCCGCACGCTCGACGTGTTCGCGCCAGGCTCGTACAGCCAGTTCGGCAAGCTCACCTCGATCAAGGAGGAGGTCGGTGTACCTGAGTGGAAGGAGATGGTGAATCAGCTGGTCGAAGGGCACGAGATTGCCGCCCATACCGCCCGCGGCACCATCAAGGCCGCCGATGCAGCCGGCGACGAAGGCACGGCCGACATGGTCACCGGCCGTCTGAAGGAGCACGAGAAAACCGCGTGGATGCTGCGCTCACTGCTCAGGTGAGCGTGGCGGCAACGGCTCGCGCCCCCAGAATCGAGTGGCAGGACCAGCATGCGGGGACTGCTTGCCCAAGCTGCGGCGGGAGCATATGGGCCGTACTTGCAGTCGAAATCCGCCACCACGGCTGACCTTGCGCTGACCGCAGCGCACGATCCTTGTTGAGCCTACTGCCATGCATTGGTTAAGCTCCTCAGGCTTCACCGCCTGTTGCGCAGGCTTCCTCCGGGGATTTTTTTGAGCGCCACCGCAGCAAACCACAACAGTCGGTATCCGCTGCTCACTGCGATCATGCTTGCGTTGGTCGTGGCCGCGATGAATATCGGGCTATGGTGGTGGGGCAACCTGCCGCATGGCCCGGACGACTGGCACGGCAAGATCGGCGGCTTCGCGTTCTCCCCGTTCCAGCGCTACCAGGACCCGCTCAAGCAGGACTACCCCAGCGACGACGAGATCGATAGCGACCTCAAGCTGGTCGCCAAGTACTCCGACCGCATCCGCACCTACTCGATGCAGGTCAATCCGCAGACCTACCGGCTGGCCGAGAAGGACGGCCTGGACGTGATGGCCGGCGCCGAGATCGGTCGGCGGATGGAGAACAACGAGAAGGAGATCGACACGCTGATCGCGATGGCGCGTCATTTTCCCGGCTCGATCAAGCGGGTGATCGTGGGCAACGAGGTGCTGTTCCGCAACGACCTCACGCCCGAACAGATGATGGTCTACCTCGATCGCGTGCGCGCGGCCGTGCGCCAGCCGGTGTCGATCGCCGAGCCGGAATACATCTGGCTGAAGTATCCCGAGCTGGCCGACCATGTCGACTTCATTACCATCCATATCTTCCCGTTCTGGAATGGCATTCCGGTAGCCAACGGCAACGCGCTTGATGCGGCACTCGGCTCGTACCAGACACTGCAGCAACGGTTCCCGTACAAGCACATCGTGGTCGGCGAGATCGGCTGGCCGTCCAACGGCGACCGTCACGAGCACGCCGATCCGTCGGTATCGAACGAGGCGATCTTCATCCGCGAGTGGCTGCTCGCGGCGAAGCAGCGCAATATCGACTACTACCTGATGGAAGCGTTCGACCAGCCGTGGAAGGAGCAGCTGTCGGGCCGCACCGAGGCGTACTGGGGCATCTTCAACGCCGACCGCCAGCCGAAATTCCCGTTCACCGGCCCGGTGACCGAGGACACCGCCTGGCCATGGAAGGCGATCGCCGCCAGCCTGCTGGCGCTATTGCCGATGATCTTCTTCGCGCGCCGTTTCAGCCGTTTCAAGCTGATGGGGCGCTTGTTCTTCTGCATGCTGATCCAGCTCGCCTGCGGCCTGATCACCTGGTCGGCCACGCTGCCGTTCAACTTCTACCTGAGCTGGATCGACTGGACCATGCTGGTGCTGTTGTTCCCGGCCCAGATCGCGATTCTGGCGATCCTGCTGATCAACGGCTTCGAGTTCACCGAAGTGCTGTGGCGGCGCGAGTGGATGCGCCACGCCGGCATGCTGACGCCCGATCCGCCCGAGAAGCAGCCCTTCGTGTCGATCCACCTGGCTTGCTACAACGAGCCGCCGGAGATGGTGATCGTCACGCTCGATTCGCTGGCCGCACTCGACTACGCCAACTTCGAAGTGCTGGTGATCGACAACAACACCAAGGACCCGGCGGTGTGGCAGCCGGTGCAGGCGTACTGCGAGAAACTCGGCAAGCGCTTCCGCTTCTTCCACCTGGAACCGTGGCCCGGCTACAAGGCCGGCGCGCTGAACTTCGGCCTGAAGGAAACCGACCCGCAGGCCGACGTGGTGGCGGTGATCGACGCTGATTACGAAGTCCGCGCCGACTGGCTGGCCACGCTGACCGGTTATTTCCACGATCCCAAGGTGGCCGTGGTGCAGTGTCCGCAAGCGCATCGCGAGTTCGAGCACAACGCGTTCCGCCGGATGACCGCGTGGGAGTACGACGGCTTCTTCCGCATCGGCATGCACCACCGCAACGAGCGCAACGCGATCATCCAGCACGGCACCATGACGATGGTCCGGCGCAGCGCACTGGAAGGTACCGGCGGTTGGTCGGAGTGGACGATCTGCGAGGACGCCGAGCTGGGCCTGCGCCTGATGCATTCCGGCTACGAGCTGGTCTACGTCGACGAGCTGATGGGCAAGGGTCTGACTCCGGCCGACTTCAAGGCATACAAGAGCCAGCGCTACCGCTGGGCGTTCGGCGCCATGCAGATTCTCAAGGGCCGCTGGAGCTGGATGACCCAGAAGGGCCCGCTCAGTGCCGGCCAGCGCTTCCACTTCCTCACCGGCTGGTTCAGCTGGTTCGCCGATGCGCTGCACCTGATCTTCACCCTGATGGCGCTGTTCTGGACCGCCGGCATGGTGGCCTACCCGCAGTACTTCAGCCTGCCGATGCAGCTGTTCCTGATCCCGGTGATCGGCTTCTTCTTCGCCAAGGCGATCTTCGGCATCGTGCTGTACCGCGCCCGCGTGCCGTGCAGCTGGTACGACACGCTGATGGCGTCGCTGGCCAGCATGGGTCTGTCGCACGCGATCGCCCGCGGCATCCTGCACGGTCTGACCCGCGAGAAGACCTCGTTCGTGGTCACCGCCAAGAGCCGGCGCCTGGGCGGCAGCAATTTCGCCGCGTTCGCGCCGGTGCGCGAGGAAGGACTGATGGCGATCGCGCTGATGCTGTGCATCGTCGGCATGGCGTTGAGCTACGGCACGCATTACATCGAAGGCACGTTGTGGATGTTCATCCTCGCTGCGCAGTCGATTCCGTACGTATCGGCGGTGGTCGGCGCGTGGATCGCGCACAAGGCGGGCGACAAGGCAGGTTGATATCGCCTCGGCGATATCAACAAATCAAGCATCACGCTCTGGCTCTGATACGAGGTAACCAGCAGCGGTCATACCCAGCCAACAACGACTTGGGTAAGCTGCCCTCACTCGCGAAGACGCCATCGAGGACGGAACCCCACGCATGCGCCGAATCCCCCGACGCCTGAGCCTGCTGTTATTGCCGCTGGTGCTGCTGTCGACACGGGCCCATGCCGGCGTGCAGCTGACCGTGGATGGGGTCGCGGATCCATTGAAGGCCGCGGTGATCTCGGGCATCGAGCTGTCGCAATATGCCACCCGTGAGGTCAGCGACGCGCAGTTGCGACGTCTGTACGAGCACGCACCCGATCAGGTGAAATCCTCGCTGGAGCCCTACGGCTACTACGACGCCACCGTCACCGGCGACTTGCAGCAGGTTGGCAAGAACTGGCAGATCACATTGCACGTGAAACCCGGCGAACCGGTGAAGGTCACCGCCGTCGACGTGCAACTGGACAAAGCGGCTGCCGGGATCGCTCCGATCCGTCGCGCGCAACGTGCACTCGAGCGGATGAAGGGCAAGACGCTGGATCACGGCGCCTACGACGCCGCCCGCGATGTACTGAGTGCGCAGCTCACCGCCAATGGCTTCCTCGATGCCCGGCTGCTCACCCATCGGGTCGAAGTGACCCGCGCCAATCGCAGCGCCAGCATCAAGCTGGCGTGGCATGCCGGTCCACGCTATCGCTACGGCCAGGTGCACTTCGAAGGCTCGCAATTCAACGACGGTTTCCTCGACCGCTACGTACCGTTCAAGTCCGGCGACTATTTTTCGCAGGATCAGCTGCTGGATCTGCAGCAGGCGTTGAACGGCGCCGATTATTTCGCGGTGGTCAATGTGCTGCCGGATGTGGACGAGGCGAAGAATGGCGTGGTCGACGTCAGCGTGCAGCTGGCGCCGGCCAAGCGCACGATCTATACCGGCGGCCCGTTCATCGGCACCGACACCGGTTTCGGCCTGCGCGGCGGTATGGAGCGGCGCTGGGTCAACCGGCGCGGGCACAAGTGGAAGAACGAAGTGGTCGTGGCGCAGCGGCTGAAAACGCTGTCCACGCTGTACTCGATTCCGATGCCCGGCGACAACCAGCGCAGCTTCAACGTCGGCGCAAACTTCCGCGACGCGAATACCACGACCTCGCAATCGCGCACGCTCGAGCTGGTCGGCAACGAGACCCGGCTATGGCATGGCTGGACGCGCACGCTGGGCGTGCATGCGCTGTCCGGCACGTTCACGGTCGGCAAGCACGGCAACGAGCCGGACAATACGCCAGGCATCGAACACGGTCACAGCACGCTGGTGTTCGGCGAGGCCTCGCTGTCGCGCAAGCAGGTCGACAACCCGACGTTCGCGCGTCGCGGCTGGTCGCTCACCCTGAGCGCGCGCAGCACCGCCGGCATGCTGCTGTCCGATGCCAGTTTCAGCCAGCTCACCGCCGATGCGAAATGGATTCGCGCGTTCGGCGCGAAGCAGCGCAACCGGCTGATCCTTCGCGGCAGCGCCGGCTACACCTGGAGCAACGATTTCATCGCACTGCCGCCGCAGCTGCGTTTCTTCGCCGGCGGTGACCGCTCGGTGCGCGGTTACGGCTACCAGTCGATCGGTCCGCGCAACAGCGATGACCGGGTGATCGGCGGCACCAGCCTGCTGGTGGCCAGCAGCGAGGTCGAGCACTATTTCACGCGCAACTGGGGCATGGCCGCGTTCGTCGATGCCGGCAATGCCTTCAGCGGCATCGACTATCGCCCGAAGATCGGTGCGGGCCTCGGCCTGCGCTGGCTGTCGCCGGTCGGCATGATCCGCGTCGATCTGGGCACGCCGATCCACGACTCGCGCAACCATGGCATCGAGTTGCACCTGGTGATCGGGCCGGATTTCTGAGATGACCACAACCGCCAAGACGACCACCACTGCTCCCCATCACCGTCGCTGGTTGCGCCGGACCGGCATCGCATTGCTGTCGATCGTGCTGCTGCTCGCCATCACGACCGGCTGGCTGCTCGGCACCAGCTCCGGTCTGCGTTTTGTACTGGCGCGGGTGCAGGCCGCCACGGATGGCGCGCTGCGCGTGCAGCATGCGCAGGGCCGCCTCATCGGCCCGCTGGATCTGGCCGGCGTGCGCTACGACGACAGCAAGGGCACCGTAGCGAGCGTGGCAAAGGCGCATCTGGATCTACGCTTCTGGCCGCTGCTGGCCAGACGCGTGCACGTACTCGTGCTCGATGTCGATGGCGTGGTGGTGGCGTTGCCCAAACCGGCGACGGAGCAGACGCCCAGCTCCGGCAGCTTCTCGCTGCAGCCGCCGGTGGAGCTGTTCCTCGATCGTGTCCACGTCGGCACGGTGAAGGTGACCCGTGACAGCCAGCCCCTGTTTGCGTCCAACCGGCTCGACCTGGCCGGCAGCTGGAACCATGACGGCATCGAACTCAGCCAGCTCTCCCTGCAGGCGCCGGACGGCCACGTCGATCTCGCCGGCACGCTGGCGATCGGCAAAGGCTACCAGGGCGACAGCAAGGCCAGCTTCGCGTGGAAGGTCGGCGCTACCGACTATGCCGGCAACCTCGTCGCGCACAGCGACAGCAGGCAGGCGCATCTCGGCCTCAAACTCAGCGCGCCGACCGTCGCGAACCTGCAACTGGATTTGAGCCAGGGCGGCGACCACGCCTGGACCGGCAAGCTCGACGTGCCGCGTTTCGATCCGAAACCGCTGCTCGGCGACAGCTCGTTGAAGGCACTGGCGGTTGCCGTGCAAGGTCATGGCGACCGCTATGGCGGCACGCTCGATGGTCGGCTCGACCTCAACGACTACCAGCTGCTGCTGCAGCCGTTTCGCGCGCAGTTCAGCCGCGACTTCAACACGCTGAGCCTGCAGCAGCTCAACCTTGACTCGCCGCAGATCAGGGGCAGCGTCGCCGCCAGCGGCGTGGTACAACTCGATGCGAAACCGCTCAGCGCCCAGCTCGACATCCAGTGGAACGATCTGCTGCTGCCGCAGGAGCTGGTTGGCCAGGTGCTGGCCAGCCACGGCGTGCTCAAGGTCAGTGGCACCGCCGACAAGTACCACGCCGAGGGCGATGTCGAGATCGGACCACCCGGCAAGCTGGCGAAGCTGGCACTGAACCTCGACGGCAGCGCGCAGCTGATCACCCTGCACACGCTGGCATTGAAGCAAGCGCAAGGCGACGTGCAAGCGAACGGCACACTGACCTTGCAACCGAGCTTCGCTTGGCAGGCCGAGGCCCGCGCCAACCGATTCGATCCCGGTCAGCTTTTCGCCGGCTGGAACGGCGCACTGGATTTCGACATCGCCAGCCACGGCACGCTGCCGAAGGATGGCCCTGACGCCACACTGGAAATCCGCAAGCTGGCCGGCAAGCTGCGCGATCGTGCGATCGGCGGCAACGGCAAGCTGCACCTGTCATCGAACGAGGTGATCGACGGCCAGCTCAACCTCGCCTCGGGCGGCAGCACAGTGAAACTGGATGCCGGGCACGGCACTGAAAACAATGCCGACCTGCAACTGGCAATCGCCTCGCTGGGCGACTGGCTGCCGAATTCTGGCGGCCGTCTGGACGGCCATTTCACCATCCGCGGCAAACAGCCGAAGCTCAGCATCAATGGGCAGCTGCATGGGCAGTCGCTGGCCTGGCAGCAACAGAAGGCGGACACGCTGCAGCTGATCGTCGGCCTGCCCGACATCAGTCGCCTCGCTGGCAAGCTGGATCTGCAGGCCGGCAATGTGTACCTGCAGGGGCTGACGTTCCAGCACATCAACCTGCTCGCCGAAGGCAGCCAAGGCGACCATCGGCTGAGCGTGGATGCACGCGGCACCCAGCTCTCCGGCAAACTGGCCGTGCATGGCGCGCTGAAGGGTTCGGCATGGACCGGCACGCTCGGCGCGCTGGATCTGGAGCCACAGGGAATGCCCGGCTGGCGCCTGCAGCAACCGTCGCAACTGAGCTACAACGACGGCGCGATGAGCCTGTCTGAGCTCTGCCTCAGCGCCGGCGATCCGCAGCTGTGCGTGACCGCGAAACAAGACAAACCCGGCAATCTCGATGCCAGCTACCGACTGCATGCGCTGCCGCTGGCGCTGCTGCTGAATGCGGCCGGCGACGCCGAGTTGCCGATGCGCGCTGACGGCATCCTGGAAGGCAACGGAAAAATTCGCCGCAGTGCCGCTGGCGCGCTCACCGGCAACGCATCGATCAGCTCGACGCAAGGCAGCATCACCTATACCGATCATGCGGATGCGCCACTGCTGCGTTATGACCAGTTGCGCCTGAATGCCGAACTGACGCCGGCCAGCCAGCGCATCGATGTACACAGCGGGCTCGACGCTGGCGGCCGTCTGGATGGCCAGATCACCATCAATGGCGCACAGCAGACATTGGGCGGCCAGCTCGACCTGCGCCTGAACAACCTCGCCTTCATCGAGCTGTTCAGCAGCGAAGTGGCCAACGTCAAAGGTGGCGTCGACGGCAACTTTCGTTTCGCCGGCACGTTGAAGCAACCAGCGATCACCGGCCACGCCGACGTCCGCGAGTTCGCTGCCGAAGTGCCTTCGGCCGGACTCAAGCTGACCCAAGGTCGCCTCAGCGTCAGCACCATCGACGCGCGCCAGTTTCTCGTCAACGGCAGCGTGCAGTCCGGCAACGGTACGCTGGCGATCAACGGCACCACAGGCCTCGGCGCAGACGGTACCGGTCAGGGCGGCCAGACCGCGATCACGCTCAAGGGAAGCCAGTTCACCGCCGCTGACATTCCCGCTGCGAAAGTGGTGATCTCGCCCGACCTGACCGTGAAGCAGGACGCCAAGGGCCTCGCCATTGGCGGCGGCCTCACCATCGACAGTGCCGACGTGAATGCCGAGAAGTTGCCGGGCGCCGGCGCCACCAAGGCTTCGCCCGACGTGGTTGTGCTCGACCAGAAGCAGCAGGAACAGGCCGCCAGCAAACTGTCGATCAGCGCATTGGTCAAGGTCGATCTCGGACGCAAGACGCATATCGTCGGCATGGGCCTGGACGGCCGCGTGACCGGCCTGCTGACGGTCAGCGAACGCTCCGGCCGCGCCACCACCGGCCAGGGCCAGCTCGCGGTGGACGGCACCTATCGCGCCTACGGTCAGAACCTGCAGATCCAGCGCGGCCAGCTGCTATTCGCCAGCACGCCGATCGACAATCCGGGGTTGAACATTCGCGCGGCGCGCAAGCTCAACCCGAACGCCACCATCGACGAAGGACAGGAAGTCGGCCTGCTGGTATCCGGCACGGCGCAACGGCCGATCCTCACCGTGTTCTCCAATCCGGTGATGGAACAGTCCGATGCGCTGTCCTACCTGATCACCGGCAAACCGCTGTCCGAAGTGAAGGGCGGCGAAGGCAGCATGGTCAGTGCCGCCGCGCAGGCGCTGGGTTCGGCCGGCGGCGATCTGCTGGCCAAACGCATCGGCTCCAAGCTCGGCGTCGACGACATCGGGGTGTCCAGCAACGAAGCGCTCGGCGGCAGCTCGGCATTCACCGTCGGCAAGTACCTGTCGCCGCGGCTGTATCTCAGCTACGGCGTCGGCCTGTTCGAGCCGGGCGAAGTGATCACCCTGCGCTACCGCTTCGGCAAGCGCTGGAACTTCGAGGCCCAGCAGGCCACCGATTTCAGCCGCGCCAGCTTCAATTACCGCTTCGAGAAGTAGAGCGCCCGAACCACGTCGCTCTCGCTAGCCCATAAGTCATGCCCACAAAGGCCGGTTGGCGCACTATCGTGGGAACTCCATCCTGCCGGGATATAAAGCCATGCTTCGCATCCGTTGGATTCTGACCGCCGCCGTCCTGTGCGGATCGAGTGCCTGGGCGGCCACGCCGGCGACGGCGCCGCATGCTGCCGATCGCCCCACCGGCGTGGATCTGGCCGGCATCGACCACAGCGTGAAACCGGGCGACGACTTCGACGGCTACGCTAACGGCAACTGGCGCAAGACTGCGGTAATTCCGGCCGACCGCGCCAGCACCGGCATCTTCCTGCAGGTCTTCAACAAGGCCGAGCAGCGCAATGCCGAACTGATCAAGGCCGCCGCCGCGGCCAAGGCACCCGCCGGCTCCAGCGAGCGCAAGATCGCCGACTACTACGCCGCGTTCATGGATCAGGCCGGCATCGCCAAGCATGGCCTGAACCCGCTCAAGCCGGAACTCGCGAAGATCGACGCGATCAAGACGCCTGCCGATCTCGCCGGCGTGCTGGGCAGCCAGCTACGCGCCGACGTCGATCCGGTCAACGCGACCAATTTCAGCACCGAGCATCTGTTCGGCCTGTTCGTCACCCAGGGGCTGGAGGATTCCGCGCACAACGTGGCCTACCTGTTGCAGGGTGGTCTCGGCATGCCCAACCGCGACTACTACCTCGCCACCGACAAGGACATGACCGGCATCCGCGCCAAGTACCAGTCCTATATCGCCGCCCAGCTGAAGAACGCCGGCATCGCCGACGCGGACGCCAAGGCGAAGGCCGTGTTCGAGCTGGAAATGAAGATCGCCAAGGTGCAGGAAAGCCTGGTCGACAGCGAAGACGTGCACAAGGCCAACAACCCATGGAACACCGGAGACTTCGCCAGCAAGGCGCCGGGCCTGGACTGGGCCGCGTATCTGCACGCCGCCGGTCTCGACACGCAGAAGCAGATCACCGTGTGGCAGCCGAGTGCGATCAAGGGCATCTCCGCACTGGTCGTCAGCGAACCGCTGGACACCTGGAAAGCCTTCCTCACCTTCCACACCATCAACCACAGCGCCGGCCTGCTGCCACCGGCCTTCGCCGATGCCAGTTTCGAGTTCTACGGCCACACGCTGCAGGGCACGCCGAAGCAGCGTGACCGCTGGAAGCGCGCGATCGGCGCGGTCAACAACGACCTCGGCGATGCGGTCGGCCAGATCTACGTGAAGAAATACTTCCCGGCCTCGTCCAAGGCGCAAGTGAAGCAGATGGTCGACAACATCCTTGCTGCGTTCACCGATCGCGTCGATCAGCTCGACTGGATGACGCCGGCCACCAAGCAGAAGGCCAAGGCGAAGATCGCCACCGTCCGCGTCGGCGTCGGCTATCCGGAAACCTGGCGCGATTACTCCGACCTCACCATCAGCCCCGACGATGCTGCCGGCAATCACCTGCGCGCCGAACAGCACGAGTACCAGCACCAGCTGGCCAAGCTCGGCCAGCCGGTCGACAAGGGCGAGTGGTGGATGACGCCGCAGACCGTCAACGCGGTGAACCTGCCGCTGCAGAACGCACTGAACTTCCCCGCTGCGATCCTCGAAGCGCCGTTCTTCGATCCGAAGGCCGATGCGGCGTCGAACTATGGTTCGATCGGTGCGGTGATCGGCCACGAGATCAGCCACAGCTTCGACAACACCGGCGCCGAGTTCGACGCGCAGGGCCGCTTGGCCAACTGGTGGACTCCGGAAGACCAGGCCCACTTCAAGGCCACCGGCCAGAAGCTGGTCGCGCAGTACGATGCCTACGAGCCGCTGCCAGGCCTGCACGTCAACGGCCAGCAGACGCTGGGTGAGAACATCGCCGACGTGTCCGGCCTGACCATCGCCTGGATCGCGTATCACAAGTCGCTCGACGGCAAGCCCGCACCGGTGATCGACGGCCTCACCGGCGACCAGCGTTTCTTTCTCGCCTTCGCGCAATCCTGGCGCACCAAGACCCGTCCCGCCGCGCTGCGTGCCCAGGTGATCGGCGACGGCCACGCCCCCGGCAGCTTCCGCGCGCAGACTGTGCGCAACATCGACGCCTGGTACGACGCGTTCTCGCCCAAGCCAGGCGAGAAGCTGTACCTGGCACCGAAGGACCGCGTGAAAATCTGGTAATTCCGCTCAGGTCTTGAAGGCAAAAGGGCCGCGATTCGCAAGAATCGCGGCCCTTTTCTTTACGACAGTCAGCTTTATCACAATCAGCCGATGCCCAGACCATCGATACCCGCGATCGATGCCGCATCGAATCCGGCCAGTTCCGCGAAACGTCGACCGCGCTCGGCATAGTCCTTGAACTGATCGAAGCTGGGTGCGCCGGGCGACAGCAGGATCACGCCGTCCTGCGGCGTGCATGCTTTCGCCTCGGTGACGGCGCTGGCAAGATCGTCGACGCACCTCATCGGGCAATTCACTTCAACCACGCGCAGCGCCGCTTCGATGCGTGCGCCATTGCTGCCCATGCAGACGATCGCGTTCGGCGGTGCAGTGCGCATCGCCTCGACGAACGGCGTCCAGTCCAGCCCGCGGTCGTGACCGCCGACCAGCACGGTCACCACCCTGCCATGCAGACTTTCCAGTGCCGCCAGCGTGGCCAGCGGCGTGGTGCTGATCGAGTCGTTGACCCAGTGCCAGCCGCCGTGTTCGCCCAGCGGCTGCAGGCGATGCGGCAGCGGGCGGAAACGCGCGAGTGCCGGCGCGGCGGCCAGTGCATCCATGCCGACGGCAGCCAGCGCCGCCAGTGCGGCGCAGGCGTTGAGTGCATTGTGCAGGCCTGGCGCGGCCAGCTGCGCAACGGGAAAGACTTCGTGCGAACCGCGGCAGATGAAACCGTCGGCGACGTGCCAGCCTTCCGGCTGACCGAACAGCAAGCGATGCGGATGCTCCCGTGTACGCTCCAGCAATGTCGGCTGCAGCGCATTGACCAGCAGCTGTCGCGAGACATCCGCCAGCCGCAGCTTGTCGGTGACATAGCGCTCGCGCGAGCCGTGCCAGTCGAGGTGTTCCTCGTAAAGGCTGGTGATCACGCCAAGTTCCAGCGCACCGGCTTCGCCGGTCTGGAAACTGGAAAGTTCGATCACCCACAGATCGGCCGGTTGATCGAGCAGTTCCAGCAATGGCAGGCCGATATTGCCGGCCAGCGCCGTGCGCACCCCAAGTGCGCGCGCCAGGTGCGCGATCAGGGCACTGGTGGTGCTCTTGCCCTTGGTGCCGGTGACCGCGATGACACGGGTATCTGGATTCTCGCCGAACCACAGCGCGGTGCCGGAAGTGACTTGCGTGCCTTGAGTCTGAGCAGCCAGCAGTGCCGGCTTGTATGCCGAGATGCCCGGCGACTTCACCACGATATCGAACTGGCCCAGCGTGGCCGCATCCGGTTCGCCGGCAACAACCTCGAGCGCCGGATCGAACGCGCGGGCGGCATCGACTTCGGCCGCACTGCAGAACAAGATGAAGCGCTGATCCCCACAACGCTGACGCAACGCGCGAAGAGCCGCACGCCCCTCGCGACCGAAGCCCCAGACTGCGACGCGGCGGCCGCGCAGATCGGCAATGCGCATCAGCCGATCGTCGCCAGTGCGGGCTGCAGCCGGGCCGGGACATGATGCTCGGCCGATGGCTCAAGCCACGGCTCCAGCGCCAATTGCGACGGATCCAGTTGCGGCAGGATCTCGCTGTGGAAGCGCGCGACCAGCGCATCCTCCTGCCATTCCGGTCGCTGGCTCAGCGCATACATCGCGGCGCGCGCCTCGGCGCCCTCGCCCACGCATTCGAACGGCTTGTGATCCTGATACTCAAGCAACGCATCGAAACCGCTGGCCTGATTCTCGTCGTCCAGCAGGTTGCGCCCGAAGATCGACAGCAGTCGCGGCTTGGGCAGGAACGGCGCCAGCGCCAGAAACACGAAATGGCACTTCGGGCACTGCCCGCACCAGCGGTCGGCCGGCTTCGGCCCGAGCAGCTTGAAGTTGCGGTTGCAGCTGGAGAACACGTCGAAGTACGGCGTCAGCTTCGCGAACCCGCGGGTGATCGCCAGCTCCGAATACGGCCGCAGCAGCGAGCAGTAGTCCAGATCGCTGGCCACATGCGTATGCAGCCAGTTGCCCAGCAGTTGCTCGAACGCGTAGCCCTTGCTCCACTGGTGGTTCACCTGCTGACCTTCGTACTCCAGCGTGGCCGCCGAGGCGGAACGCTCGTTGGCGAACGCGATCGAGTCGTAGCCGTACAGGATCGCGGCAACGGCGAGGATTGCCGAGTTCACCGCAGTCACCGGGATATGCCCGTTCCACGCACCGAGCCGATTCAACTCGAACAGCCCCGGTGCCAGATCGCGCTGGATGTTCAGCATAGGCAGGCCGGTGCGTTCGGCACAGGCAGCGATCAGGGCGGAATTGCCCACCCACACCGCCGTCGCCTCGCCGCCGATCGACTTGATCGCTTCGACTGCGACCAGCGAATCCTTGCCGCCACCGATCGGTACCAGCGTGCGTTTCGGCAGATTCAATGCCCCGACTGGCGGCGCAACACCACCACGTGGAAATGCAATGCGTCCGCGCAAGTCCAGTCCGTTGCGATAAGCGAACTCAGCCAAGCCGTGCAGGTACAGCTGATCGAGCAGCTCGGCGGTGGCGTCGTCCAGCGGGCCGCTGGCCACTTCGATCTTCGGCGGCACGCCAGCCTTGTAGTAGCTGACGCCAGCAATCAGGTGCAGCAGCTTCAACGCCGCCTCGAATGCCGCCGCACGCGCAGCCGGAACCGCCGGCGCATTCGGAAAGCGGATCCGCTCGACCAGCTCCTCGCCGTCGTCGAACGCATAGGCCAGCTCGGCCACGCCGTCGGCATAGCTGCAGCGCACGAAACGGAACAGCTGGGTCAGCCGCGGTTGAATCATCTTGCTCACCAATACTTTCTCCAGCGCCATGGCGCCTATGCGATCACGATCTCGTCGGCTTCGTCGCGCAGGTTGTAGTGCGAGGACATCACCTTGCCGTAAGCACCCGCCTGCGCAATCAGCATTACGTCGCCCTCCTGCGCCTCGGGCAGGCGGCGGTCGGTGCCGAGCACGTCGCCACTCTCGCAGATCGGGCCGACCACCTGATACAGCGCGGTGGCCGGCTCATCGAGCCGGCTGAGATTGACGATCTCGTGCCAGGCGTCGTACAGCGCGGGGCGGATCAGGCTGTTCATGCCAGTGTCGATGCCGAGATAGCGGAACGCGCCCTTGCCCTTCTGCTGGGTCACCCGCGCCAGCAGCACGCCCGCGTCGGCGACCAGGTAACGACCCGGCTCCATCCACAACTGATACTGCGGGTAAGCGACCTTGACCTCACGCAGAACGCGATCGAGTTCGGCGATGTCCAGCGGCGCCTCACCCGGGTGCGACGGCACGCCGAGGCCGCCACCGATATTCAGGAACGCCACGCTGCCGATGCGCTCGGCCAGACTGGCCAGCTGCACGTACACCTCGCCCCAATGCCCCGCGTCCAGCACGCCCGAACCCAGATGCGCATGCAGGCCACGCACGGTCACGCCATGAGTCCCGGCCAGCTGCAGGAAGTTGGCGAGCTGATCCAGCGGCAGACCGAACTTGCTGCCGCTGCCGCCGGTGCGCACCTTCTCGTGATGGCCGAGGCCACGGCCCAGATCGACCCGCAGCACGATCTCGCGACCACGGAACAGCTCGCCCCAATGCTCCAGCGGATACAGCGCGTCGAGCGTGATCGTGGCACGGGTGCCAAGGGCCAAAACGTAATCCGCGCGCGGCGCAAAGTTCGGCGTGAACAACAGCGGCACCGACTCCGGCACGATCGCGCCAACCGCTTCCAGCTCGCCCGGCGAGACGCACTCGAATGCGAAACCTTCCGCCGCCAGCGCGCGCAGAATTGCCGGATGCGTATTCGCCTTCACCGCGTAATGCAGCCGGTCGACCGCCGCCAGCGACTTCAGCGCGCGCGCCTGCAGGCGTACCGTGGGCAGGTGGTAGACGTAGCGTGGCGTGGTCTCGAACGCCAGTTCCAGCAGCTGTTGCCGTTCCGCTTCGCACCACCACGCGGCGACCGTACCGGGCGCTTCGCCGCTGCCATACAAGGTCTGCCAGCTCGGGCCGAACAGTGCGCTGTCATCGGTGCGCAGCGCACCGGCAGCGATCAGCAGATCATGCAGATGCGGCAGCAGCGTATCGACGACCTCCTCATCCACCACGAAGGTGAGGTTGAGGTTGTTCGACGACTGCGAAATCATGTGCACGCGCAGCTGGCCGAACTCGGCCAGCACACCGGACAAGGTATGCAGCAACGAACGCATGCCGCGACCGACCAGGGTGATCGCCGCGCACGGCGCGATCACCTTGACCCGGCACACCTTGGCCAGATCACTGGCCAGTGCCGCGATCGCATCGGAGTCGAGCAGGTTTTCGGTGGGATCGAGCGACACCGTGACATTGGTTTCGGCCGAACCGATCAGGTCCACCGACAAGCCGTGCTGCTTGAAGTGGGCGAACACGTCGGCAAGGAAACCGACCTGCTGCCACATGCCGACCGATTCCATCGAGACCAGGGTGATGCCCTTGCGCGCGCTGATCGCCTTGACGCTGGGCGCGTGTGCACGCACTTCGGGGCCGATCACGGTGCCTTCGAGTTCCGGCCGGTTGGTGTCCTTGATCAGCAGCGGCACGCGCGGTTCGCGCAGTGGTGACAGGCAGCGCGGATGCAGCACCTTGGCACCGGTCGAGGCGATTTCCTGCGCCTCCTCGTAATCGAGCCGCTGCAGCAGACGCGCGCCCGGCACCTGGCGCGGATTGGCGGTAAACATGCCGGCCACGTCGGTCCAGATCTCCACCCGCTGCGCCTTCAGCAGCGCGCCGAAATAAGAGGCGGACGTGTCGGAGCCGCCGCGACCCAGTAACACGGTGCGGCCCTGCGACTCACGGGCGATGAAGCCCTGCGTGATGAACACCTCGCCCAGCGTCGCCAGCCTTGCAGCCAGCACCGGATCGGGTCGCGAATCGACCATCGAGGACAGCAGGCGGGTGCGCTCGTTCTGGTTCGGCAAAGCGATCGCGGCGAGGCAGTCGCGCGCATCCAGCCACTGCGTGGACAGCCCGCTATGGCTGAGAAAGGCCGCGCCGAGTGCGCTGGAGAGCAGCTCACCATGAGCCTGAATCGCCGCGGCCCATGCCAGCTCGCCCAGCACGGCCGAACCGTCTTCAGCCAGCGTCGCCAGCTCAGTCAGTCGCGCATCGAGGGTATCCGGAACCGCCAGCTGCATGTGATCGAGCAGGTCGTAGTGACGCTGTGCGATCGCCTTGGCAGCCTCGATGCGTTTGCCCTTGTCGCCCTGTGTGCACAGTTGTTTGAGTGCGTCGGTGATGCCGGTAAGCGCCGAAACGACAACCAGCACACGCGCGCCTTCGGCACGACGGCTGGCTACCAGCTCCAGAATGTTCTGCCAGCGCGGCAGGGTGGCGACACTGGTGCCGCCAAACTTCATCACGATCCAGGGTGCGTCAGCGTGGAGCGACGCGGGGCTTTGCGGATTCACGGCTACCTTCAGTGGCGATGGTGGGAAAACGATCCGGCCAGTGTTGCGCCGCAGCAGCCGGATTGCAAATGGCGAGATGTTTGGACGTCCAAACGGCTGCGCATGGCGCAAGTCACTGCAACTTGTGACGTGCCGCCCCTGCCGCTCACCAAGGGATGGTGCGAGGCATGTCAGACCACGATCACGGGAATCTTGCCGATCCGCGCTTGCCATTCCTTCGGACCGGTCTGATGCACCGAGGTACCTGCGGAATCCACCGCCACGGTCACCGGCATGTCTTGCACGGTGAACTCGTAGATCGCCTCCATACCGAGATCGGCGAAGCCGACCACGCGGGCGGCCTTGATCGCCTTGGACACCAGGTACGCCGCGCCACCGACTGCCATCAGATACACCGACTGGTGCTTTTTGATCGCCTCGATCGCTGCGGGGCCACGCTCGGCTTTGCCGACCATGCCGAGCAGACCGGTCTGGGCCAGCACCTGCTCGGTGAACTTGTCCATGCGGGTGGCCGTGGTGGGACCGGCGGGACCCACCACTTCATCGCGCACCGCATCGACCGGCCCGACGTAGTAGATAAAGCGACCCTTGAAGTCGACCGGCAACGGCTCGCCCTTGTTCAACATCTCGACCATGCGCTTGTGCGCGGCGTCGCGACCGGTCAGCAGCTTGCCGTTGAGCAGCAGCACTTCGCCCGGCTTCCAGCTCGCCACTTCCTCGCGCGTCACGGTGTCGAGGTTCACCCGTCGCCCCTTGGAACTGTCGTAGGTCAGCTTCGGCCAGTCTTCCAGCGACGGCGGATCGAGCATCACCAGGCCGGAGCCGTCCAGGGTGAAGTGCGCATGGCGCGTGGCGGCGCAGTTCGGGATCAGCGCTACCGGCAGGTTCGCCGCGTGGGTCGGGTAATCCTTGATCTTGATATCGAGCACGGTGGTAAGGCCACCCAACCCCTGCGCACCGATGCCGAGCGCATTGACCTTCTCGTACAGCTCGATGCGCAGTTCCTCGGCGCGATTGCTCGGGCCGCGCGCGATCAGCTCCTGGATATCGATCGGCTCCATCAGCGCCTCCTTCGCCAGCAGCATCGCCTTCTCGGCGGTGCCACCGATACCCAGGCCGAGCATGCCCGGCGGACACCAGCCGGCACCCATCGTGGGCACGGTCTTCAGCACCCAGTCGACGATGGAGTCGGACGGGTTGAGCATCACGAATTTCGATTTCGCCTCGGAACCACCGCCCTTCGCCGCCACGATCACATCCAGCTTGTCGCCGGGCACGATAGCCACGTTGATGATCGCCGGCGTGTTGTCCTTGGTGTTGATGCGCTTGCCGGCCGGGTCGGCCAGGATGCTGGCGCGCAGCTTGTTGTCCGGGTCGTTGTAGGCACGGCGCACGCCCTCGTTGACCATCTCGTCCAGCGACAGCGTGGCGTCCCACTGCACGTTCATGCCGACCTTGAGGAACACGGTGACGATGCCGGTGTCCTGGCACAGCGGTCGGTGGCCCTCGGCCGCCATCCGCGAATTGATCAGGATCTGTGCCATCGCGTCCTTCGCGGCCGGGCTTTCCTCGCGCTCATAGGCGGCGGCGAGACCCTTGATGTAGTCGACCGGGTGGTAATAGCTGATGTACTGCAGCGCGTCGGCGATGGACTGGATCAGATCGTCTTGCTTGATGATGGTCATGAGGCGGCTTCGACTCCGGGAAATACCGCGTCGAAAACGGCCGTTTGCGACGCACAATCGCTCTATTGTGCCGCAACTTGGTCCACGACCAGAAAACGGGCGGCATGTCGCCGGGCGCCGGCCAGATCCAACACCTTACGTTTCGCCAGCCTGCGGCAGCCTCGGCCTGGAAGCATGATCGCAATTACCTGCGATACGATTTCGAGTGACAGCATGAATTTCGCAAAATATTTCGTTCGATCAGACACTTCCAAGATCAGTCTTACGCTGCTAGCGTCGCCGGACCAGCGCGGATTGATCTTCAGGGGCCGCCCTGGGTTGTCGGGGAACGAGATTACGAACGTATGGCTCACCGGCCTGCCGGGGGCGCGGGCGCGACTCGATGTGGTGCCGCAGCGTTACCCAGCGTGACCGTTTCAACCCTTGGAGAAAGCTCATGCTCACGCACTTGCATCGCAAGTCGCTCGCGACTTCGTTGGCGCTGCTGCTTTGCGGCTTCGCTACCACATCCTTCGCCGCAGGCGGCTCGACGCCTACCGACCTGGGGGCAAGCAATCCCGGTCAAACCGTGAATGTCACGCTGGTGCTCGGCCTGCACAATCAGGACGCACTCGAGCAGTACATCTACAGCACGGTCACCCAGGGCAATCCCTCGTATCACCGCTTCCTCACCACGGCACAGTTTGCGGATCGCTACGGCGCCACCGCCGACGAGATCACCAAGGTGAAGTCGTTCCTGAAACAGCAGGGGCTTACCCAGGTCGAGTTGCTGCCGAATCATCTGGCGATCAAGGTCAGTGGAACGATCGGCCAGTTCAATACAGCCTTCCATACGTCCATCCATGATTACCAGGCCAGTGACGGAAGCACCTTCCACCGGCCGAATGCCACACCAAGCATGCCCTCGGCGCTTTCCGGCACGCTGGTCGTGGCCTCGGGCCTCAGCAGCGAAGCCCGCTACCGCTCGCATCGCGTCAGCGCCCTGTTCCCGCCGCAGCCGGGACCGAAGACCAATGCGCTGGCCAAGGGCGCGGCGGCACCAGCCGTTGCACCCTGCACCGGCAATCCCACCGCTACCTGCACGCCCGGCGAATTCACGGTCGGTGACGTGGCCAACCGCTACAACATCAACCCGCTCTACAAGGCCGGCGTGAACGGCAAGGGTTCGACCATCGGCATCGCCACCCTGGCGAATTTCCTGCCCGCCGATGCCTACAGCTACTGGAGCACGATCGGCCTGGCAGTGAAACCCAACCGCATCACCCAGGTACACGTGGACGGCGGCGGCCCACTCGGCAGCAATGCCGGCTCCGGTGAAACCTCGCT
This sequence comes from uncultured Rhodanobacter sp., assembly GCA_966211915.1. Lineage (GTDB taxonomy): Bacteria > Pseudomonadota > Gammaproteobacteria > Xanthomonadales > Rhodanobacteraceae > Rhodanobacter. The sequence goes on along the minus strand of CBIHNO010000011.1, from coordinate 135,551 downwards.
CGATGTCGAACAGTCCGGCGGCCTCGCACCCTGGGCGAACATCATCGTGTACGACGCGCCCAACACCGATGCCGGGTTCTTCGACGTGTTCAATCAGGCGGTATCCGACAACAAGGTCGACAGCCTGTCGGTAAGCTGGGGCTCGCCGGAAATCTTCTACTTCCCGCAGCTCAACGGCGGTGTCGACTTCACCGATGAATTGCTTGCCTTCCACCAGGTCTTCCTGGAAGCGGCAGCACAGGGCATCTCGATGTTCGCGACTTCCGGCGACTCGGGCGCCTACGACACGGTGCGTGGACTGGGCGGCTCGCTCACCGATCCCGTGCCACCGCCGCTCACTGCCGACGCCCCGGGATCCGATCCTTACATCACCACCGCGGGCGGCACCACCGTACCGTTCTCTTTCAGCTTCAGCGGTGGGCCGACAGCATCGATCAGCAAGGAAAGCGTCTGGGGCTGGGATTACATCTCCAAGTACTTCCAGACCAATTTCGGCGTGGATATCACTGGTGAGGTGTTCTCGGTCGGTGGCGGTGGTGGCGTGAGCGTGTTCTGGCCGTTGCCGCGCTATCAGCAGTTCACTTCCGGCATCCGCAAGAGCGAAAAGAACCAGACCCTGTTCTTGCCGGCGTTTGGCATCAACTACACGCTGCCGGGCAATTACCGCGGCCGCAACGTACCCGACATTTCTCTGAACGCGGATCCGGAGAGCGGCTACAGCTTCGTCTCGTCACTGGACGGCCCCGGCCTGCTGACGTTCGAAGGCGGCACCAGTTTCGTCGCGCCCCAGCTCAACGGCATCAGCGCCCTGCTGAAGCAGTCGACCCGCGGCCGCGTTGGTCTCTGGAACCCGCAGGTATACGCGCTGCAAAACATCTTCGGTTACGGCCCATTCTCGGCCTTCAGCGACATCAGGGCGGGCGACAACTGGTTCTACAACGGCGTCAATGGCTATGACCCCGGCGCAGGCATCGGCACGCTCAACGTGACGAACCTGGCCTTGTTCCTCAGCGTGTTCTGACCATCATTGGACCCGACGCACAGGAAGCCGACGCCGCAAGACGTCGGCTTCCTGCTTGTTGGCGCCTTACCCCATCTGCCGCAACCTACCGTGCGCATGCTGGCCTTGGCGCACTCCACTTGTGACGGGCGCTCGCGGGTGGCATCGTCAGGCGATTGCCCAGCCGGAATCGCCATGTCCCGCACCCGCCGTTTCATGCAGCTCGATGTGTTCTCCCGCCTGCCGCTGCTCGGCAACGCGCTGGCCGTGGTGATCGACGGCGACGGTCTGGACGATGCCACGATGCAGGCATTCGCGCGCTGGACCAACCTGTCCGAAACCACCTTCCTGCTGCCGCCGACCCGCGCCGACGCGGATTACCGCGTACGCATCTTCACCCCGCGCCAGGAGCTGCCGTTCGCCGGCCACCCCAGCGTGGGCAGCGCGTATGCCGCGATCGAATCCGCGCTGGTGCCGCCCGGCAAATCCGATCTGGTACAGGAGTGCGCCGCCGGTCTGTTGCCCGTGCGCGTCGAGGGCTGCGGCAGTGAACGGATCATCCGTGTGCAGGCGCCGCCCGCCACGCTGCAGACCGTGGACGCACGCGAGCATGCCGAGTTGGCGAAAGCCCTGCATCTCGATCTCACGCAAGCCCGGATGCGACTGGTCGACAACGGGCCGCGCTGGCTCGTCTGCGACTTGGACAACGCAGCAGACGTGCGCCAGTTGCAACCTGATCTTGCGCTGATCGCCGCGCTCAGCCAGGCGACTGGCGCGGTCGGCGTCAGCGTGTTCGGCCGCGAGTCCACCAGTGACGCGAAGGGTGATGCGGCGATGGCTGTGCGCGCATTCTGTCCCGCCGATGGCATTCCCGAAGATCCCGTCACCGGTAGTGCGAATGCCGCGATCATGGCCTTCCTGGCCGAGGCCGGCGATCCCGCCGGCTACGGCCTGCACTACCGTGCCAGCCAGGGACGCGAGGTGGGTCGCGACGGCTATGTGGAGGTGATGCGCGATGCGGCGACCGGCGCCATCAGCATCGGGGGCGCCTGCGCCATGGGCATCCGCGGCGAGTTTCGCCTGGGCTGAAACAGCACTGGCTTGCCCGCACGCGAGCCGCCCGCCATGCTGCGCCTCCCGCCCTTGGTGACCCACCGCATGAATGACAATCAGCCCGGTTATGTGCGCAGCCTGCGCCCGTTGGACGCCGCCCTGATCGTGGTCGGCGGGATCATCGGCGGCGGCATTTTTCTCAATCCCGGCATTGCCGCGCAACGCACCGAATCGGGCCTGGCGCTGCTGTTGATCTGGGCCGGTGCCGGCGTACTCACCCTGATCGGCGCATTGTGCTACGCAGAACTCGGCGCACGTCGCCCGCATGCGGGCGGCACCTATGTCTATCTGCGCGAAGCATTCGGGCCGTTGGCCGGTTTCCTGTTCGGCTGGACCATGCTGCTGGTGATCTATTCCGGTTCCAGCGCGGCGGTGGCGACGATCTTCGCCAGCTACGCGTCGGCGGTGTTCGGCTTGCCGCCATCGATGGCGCTGCCGCTGACGATCGGCGCACTGGTCTTCGTCAGCGGCATCAACCTGTTCGGCATCCGCCTCGGCGCGCAGATCCAGAACCTGTTTGCCCTGCTCAAGCTGCTGGCAGTGTCGGTACTGGTGGTGTGCGGACTGTTGCTCGCCGGTGCTGGCCACGGCCAGATACTGGCCGTCGATCCGGCGCGTAGTAGCGTCGGCTTCATCGGCGCGGCGTTGCCGGTGCTGTTCGCGTATTCCGGCTTCACCTATCTCAACAACCTGGCTGGCGAGGTACGCGATCCGCAGCGCACGCTGCCACGTGCGCTGACGCTCGGCATGCTGCTGGTGATCGTCGCCTACGTGCTGGTCAACGTGGCCTACCTGGCCGTGCTCGGCCATGCCGGCCTCGCCGCCAGCCGCGCGCCGGCAGCCGACGTGATGCAGCAGGTGTTCGGCCCGCTTGGCGCCAGGCTGATCGCGCTCGGCGTGGCGATTTCCACGCTGGGCTTCTGCAACATCACCCTGGTCGCCGGCGCACGCGTGCTGCAGGTGATGGGCGAGGACGGCCTGTTCTTCCGCGCGGTGGCGCGGCTGCATCCGCGCTATCGCACGCCGAATACCGCACTGCTGTTGCTGTCCGGCTGGGCGATCGTGCTGGCGCTGTCAGGCAGCTACGGCCAGCTGCTGGATTACGCCACGTTCGGCGACTGGCTGGCCTGCGCGGTCGGTGTCGCCACGCTGTTCTGGTATCGCCGTCGCGATGGCGCCACGGCGAGCTTCGAGGTGCCGGGCTACCCGTGGCTGCCGCTGCTGTTCATCGGCACGGTGACGTGGGTGGTGGTGATGACGATGCGCGACAACCCGCGCAACGCCGGCATCGGTGCGCTGATCATGCTGGCCGGCGTGCCGGTATATATGGTCTGGCGTCGCCTGTTCAGTCGTGCACACCCCTAAGCGGGCGGCAGCAATGCCACAATGTGCGGACAGATTCGTGAGGAGATGATGGATGGCGCCCGTGCAAGCCCAGGCCGTGCCGGTCACTTCGGACAGCAGCATCGTGCCCGAGAAGGTGCGTGACGGCATTGACCTTGAGATCAACGGCGAGCACTACCGCCACACCGGCGATCCGCAGATGCCGCTGCTGTGGTACTTGCGCGACGTGCTGCGGCTGACCGGCACCAAGTACGGTGGCGAGCGCGGCGAAAACGGTGCCGACTTGGTGCTGCTCGACGGCAAGGCCGTCTCCGCGATCACCCACCCGATCGCCAAACTGGCCGACAGGCAGATCGTCACCGTGGAAGGCCTGGCCGGCAACGACGGCAGCCTGCATCCGGTGCAGCAGGCCTTTGTCGACGAGGATGCGATCGGCTGCGGCTACTGCACGCCAGGCTGGCTGATCGCGGCGGTCGATCTGCTCAGGCGCAAGCCGCAACCCGGTGACGACGATATCGACCAGCTGCCGAACCTGTGCCGCTGCGGCTGCCAGACCCGCGTGCGTCGGGCGATCAAGCGCGTCGCCGCCGGCAAGGCGGGCCAGCCATGAGCAACAACCCCACGACGCCCAACCAGATCCGATTGTCACGCCGCCGCTTCCTGCAGGTGCTGGCCGGCACAGCCGGCGCGCTGGTGGTCGGCATCCGCATGGCCGATGCGGCCGATGCGCCACTGCCGTTGGCACTGCTCGGCGACACCTTCCACGACCTCGGCGCCTATGTGCGCATCGATGCCGACGGCAACGTGCTGATCGGTGCGCGCGATCCGGACACCGGCACCGGCGTCGCCACCTCGCTGCCACGAATCATCGCCGACGAACTCGACGCCGACTGGAACCGCGTCAGCGTGGTGCCGCTCGGCCTCGGCGTGACCGAGAACAACGGCCAGCCGCGCTGGACCTATGGACGCCAGATCGGCGGCAGTGGTGGCTCGATTCCCGCCGCCTGGAACGACCTGCGCCAGATCGGTGCGACGGCACGCTGGCTGCTGCTGCAGGCCGCGGCGCGTCGACTCGGCGTGCCGGCCAACAAGTTGCGTTGCGAGGCCGGCACCGTGATCGCGCCGGACGGGCGCCGCTTCACCTACGGCAACCTGGCCGCGGACGCCAGCAAAATCGCCCTGCCCACCAGTGCCCCGCCGCTGAAAGATGCCGCGAACTATCAGTTGATCGGCAAGCCGGCCGGCGACGTTGACGCACGCGAGATCGTCACCGGCCTGACCCGCTTTGCGATCGACGAACACTACGGCGACGCTGTGGTCGCCGTGCTGGTGCATTGCCCATGGCCGGACGGCACGCTGGCACATATCGACACCACCGACACGCTCGCCGTCAAAGGCGTGCTGAAGGTGGTACGTCTGCGACCCGAACCGGGACAGCCGCTGGGCAGCACGGTGATTGCCCCGGTCGTGGCGGTGCTAGCCGAAGATACGTGGTCGGCACTGCAGGGTCGCGAGAAACTCAAGCTCGAATGGAAGCCCGGCGCCAGCGGCAGCGAAAGCAGCTACGCCCTGGAGCAGCAAGCCAACGCCCTGCTCGCCGGCAAGACCGATCCCACCGCGCGCGTGCGCAACGATGGCAACGTCGATGCCGCCGGCAGGAAAGCTGCACGCCGGCTCGATGCCACCTACTACCAGCCATGGCTGGCGCATGCCACCGCCGAACCGATGAACTGTCTGGTGAAGCTGGACAAGGATCGCGCCAGCCTGGTCGTGCCGACCCAGGCACCGCAGAGGGCATGGGCAGTAGTGCAGCGCCTGACCGGCCTGAGTCCCGCGCAGATCGACATCCGCGTGCCTCGCGTCGGCGGCGGTTACGGCCGCCGACTCGATCACGACTATGTCGCCGAGGCGGTGATGCTGGCCAGGGCCATCGACAAGCCGGTACGCCTGCTGTGGACGCGCGGGCAGGACTTCGGCCACGACTATTACCGCTCCGGCAGCGTGCACCAGCTCAGCGCGATCCTCGACCGCAAGCGCCAGCTGATCGGCTGGAACCAGCGCATGGCCAGCGCCTCGGCGCTGACCCGGCGCAACCTGCCCGACAACCGGTTATGGACGTCCGAACTCCACGTCGATCAGCTGCCCGCCGCGTTGGTGCCGAACTATCGCAGCGACTGGTACGCGCTGGATTCCGCGGTCCCGCGCGGCCCGATGCGCGGCATGCCACATCTCAGCAACGCGTTCGCGGTGGAAAGCTTCATCGACGAAATCGCGCACAGCATGAAAGAGGATCCGCTGGTCACCCACCTGCGCATGCTCGGCGCGCCGCGCGAGCTGCCGTTGAGTGCCGGCGGCATGCTCGATACCGGCCGCCTGGCCAACGTGCTGAAGCTGGTTACCGACCGGATCGAATGGAAGAACTGGCTGCACAGCGTCAACGGCCTCGGCATCGCCTGCTGGCATGTCGACGGCGCCTACGTGGCGCATGCCATCGAAGTGGCGATGCAGGAGCAGAAGCTGGTGATCCAGCGCGTCGTCTGTGCCGCCGATGTCGGTCGCGTGATCAACCCGCTGGGCCTGGAAGGCCAGCTCGCCGGCGCTACGCTCGACGCGCTGTCCACCGCGTTGAACCTGGCCATCACGTTCAAGGATGGCCAGATCCAGCAACACAACTACAAAGACTATCCGCTGGCCAGCATGGCGCAGCTGCCGAACGCGGTCGACGTCATCATCGTGCCCGCCGACGACCGCCCGCCCGCCGGTGCCAGCTTCCTCGCCATGCCGACCGCCGCCCCGGCACTGGCCAATGCGGTCTTCCGCGCCAGCGCCGTACGCGTGCGCCGGCTGCCGCTGATGAAGGAGTTGCTGCGCATGCTGTAGGACTGTGCCGGTGCCGCAGGCCTGCGCTCGTCAGGCAGCTGCCACCGGCCGCAGCCGCGGAAAATACGAGCTCGCCAGCACGAACGGCCACACCACCAGCACGAACGGAAACGTCAGCGCCGGCATCTCGACCGGTTGCAGTGCCGCCGACGTCGCCGCGAACACGATCGTCGTGGTGATCGCAGCCAACACCGCATAGACGATCGACGCTGCATCCAGCACGAAGAACACACCACCCAGCGCGATCGCCGCCAGCACGGCGTTGAAGCCGAACGCGCCGGAGCGGATCGCCGGCTCGGGCGCACCCATCCCCCACGCCACCAGCAAGCCATCAGCGAACCCGGCGGGGCCGTGACATAGGCCACCCGCGAACTGACCAGCAGCGCGACCACCATTGCGGCCGATACGCCATGACGCCGCAACGACCACGCAGCGTATGCGACTCTGAAGAATGTTCATGCGACCACCACGTACTCGCTCTGCACGAGGCCGCTGGCGTACTGCCGTGTCCCGACATGTCTGAGGAGGATGTCGCGCGGCAGCTGACCAAACAGCGGAATCCCGGCGCCGATGAGCACCGGAACACGCGTGACTACAAGGCGCTGGATCAGCCCGGCCTGGAGGAAGCGCTGAATGGTGATCCCGCCGTCCACATAGATATGCCGGATACCGCGGGTGTCGAGCTGCGCAACGATCTCGGCTGGCGCCCCCGACATGTGTTCAACTACAGCGTCAGCAGGCGCCGGAGGCAGTGCGCGGGTGCTGAGTACAAACACCGGCTTCGTACCGTACGGCCACACATCAAAGGCGAGGACTGTCTCGAAAGTGTTGCGGCCTATCACCAAGGCGTCCACCGTGGTCATGAACTCATCGTAGCCATGCGGCTCGCCACCGCCCGGTGGGAGAAAATCGAGCTCGCGGTTGATTCGCGCGATGTAACCATCGAGGCTGGTGCCGACAAAGACGGATGCTTGCATGATCGAACCCTCTGCATATCGCATGAACTGCGCGGCACACGGTTTCCGCACATCGTCGACGGACTGCCCGCGCCGGAACAGTCAGGCAGCAAGGCCTCATTCTGCAGCCGGCGCACGGCCGATGTTGAACACGACGCCATAAGGGTCGCGGATATGGCAACGTGGCACCGAGGCGTTCTCTTCCACGATGGTGCAGCCAGCGTCGACCAGCCGGCGTTTTGCGGCCTCGACGTCGGGCACCAGAAACTCGAAGACCGGCCCGTGCTCATCGCCCTTCTCCACATACAGACAGAACGCACCCGTCTCAAAGCCCATCAACGTCCCGCTCCGGTGACTGATCGGCAGCCCGAGCACCGATTCGTAAAACCGGGTGGCGTCTGCCCAGGCCTCGGTTCGGATAATGACGTCACGTGAAGATTGAAATGCACTTGTCACGGCGATCTCCGGGTCCTGACGCTTGCCCGCTCAAGCTTACCGGCAGCCATGTGCGGCATGTATGTCCGTGCGCAACACATCGTCAGGCGGGTGGGGTGGCTTGTTCAGCGCCATTTCCACTGCTCCAAGAAGACTGGGTACAGCCGCCACGCTCTCTTCCAAAGGGAGAGCGCGGTACAAATGGTCGAGGCTTCCACCACTCATTTTTGGCAGCCCAGTCCCCTCCCCGTACAATGGCCCGCTTTCCCCAATGACAAAGCGCGCCCTGCCCGCGCCACCGAGCCCAATTCCCATGGAAAAGAGTTTCGAACCCGCCCAGATCGAGTCGAAGTGGTACGAGCGCTGGGAAGCCAGCGGCGCGTTCCAGCCGTCGGGCAAGGGCGATCCATATTGCATCCTGCTGCCGCCGCCGAATGTCACCGGCACGCTGCACATGGGACATGCGTTCCAGCAAACGGTGATGGACATGCTGGTGCGCTACCAGCGCATGCGCGGCATGAACACGCTGTGGCAGGTCGGCACCGACCATGCGGGCATCGCCACGCAGAAGATCGTGGAGAACCAGTTGGCGGTCGAGGACAAGACGCGACACGACCTCGGTCGCGATGCCTTCGTCGAGCGCGTGTGGAAGTGGAAGGAGGAGTCCGGCTCCACCATCACCAACCAGATGCGCCGCATCGGCGCCGCCGCGGACTGGTCGCGCGAGCGCTTCACCATGGACGAAGGCTTGTCGGCCGCGGTGCGCAAGGTGTTCATCGACTGGTATCGCGCGGGGCTGATCTATCGCGGCAACCGGCTGGTGAACTGGGACCCGGTGCTCGGCACGGCCGTATCCGATCTGGAAGTGAACAATGTCGAGCGCGACGGCCACATGTGGTCGATCCGCTACCCGGTCGTGGGCAGTGACGAGAGCTTGGTTGTCGCCACCACTCGCCCGGAAACCATGCTGGGCGACGTTGCCGTGGCTGTGCATCCGGAGGACGAGCGCTACGCGCATCTGGTCGGCAAGACGTTGAAGCTCCCGCTGACCGACCGCGAGATTCCAGTGATCGCCGACGACTATGTCGACAAGGATTTCGGCACCGGCTGCGTGAAGATCACCCCGGCGCATGACTTCAACGATTATGCGATCGCGCAACGCCAAAATCTTGAGCCGTTCAATATTTTCACTCTCGATGCAAAAGTGATCGGTGCTCCTGGCGATTCGTTCGACGCAAAGAAGAAGGCTCACGACTATCGCGCACCGACCGTAGAGGGAGGTACGGTTATCAAGCGCGCGCCCTCGAAGTACTCCGAGACCGATATCCCAGAGAAATACCGCGGCCTCGATCGCTACGACGCACGCAAACGCGTACTCGCCGATCTCGAAACCGCCGGCCTGCTGGTCGAAACCAAGCCGCACAAGCTGCAGGTGCCAGTGAGCGATCGCTCGGACGCGGTGATCGAGCCGATGCTGACCGACCAGTGGTTCGTCGACCTCACCTCCGACACGCTGGCCGATGGACGTCCGGGCGGCCGCAAGGCGATCACCCAGCCGGCGCTGGATGCCGTGCGCTCGGGCGAGATCACCTTCGTGCCGGAGAACTGGGCAACCACCTACACACAGTGGCTGGACAACATCCAGGACTGGTGCATCAGCCGCCAGCTGTGGTGGGGCCATCGCATCCCGGCGTGGTACGACGAGGCCGGCAACATCTTCGTGGGCGAGGACGAGGCGGATGCGCGCAAGTCAGCCACCGTCGCGCCGGTCGGCGCGCTGCGCCAGGACGACGACGTGCTCGACACCTGGTTCAGTTCGGCGCTATGGCCGTTCTCCACGCTCGGCTGGCCGGCCGATGGCCCGGTGAAGAACGAGCGCGGTGAGATCGTCGCAAACTGGGAGCAGGACAAGATCTTCCTGCCCAGCGCCGTGCTGGTCACGGGCTTCGACATCATCTTCTTCTGGGTCGCCCGCATGGTGATGGCGACCAAATATTTCACCGGTCAGGTGCCATTCCGCGAGGTCTACATCAACGCGATCGTGCGCGATGCGGAAGGCCAGAAGATGTCCAAGTCCAAGGGCAACACGCTGGACCCGCTGGACCTGATCGACGGCATCGAACTGGAACCGCTGGTGGCGAAGTCCACCAAATCCTTGCTGATCCCGCAGGTGCGCGAGAAGGTCGAGAAGCGTGTCCGCAAGGATTACCCCGACGGCATTCCGGCGATCGGCACCGACGCACTGCGCTTCACCTTCGCCGCGCTGGCCAGCTACAGCCGCACGATCAACTTCGACATCAAGCGCGCCGAAGGCTACAAGGCGTTCTGCAACAAGCTGTGGAATGCGGCGCGGTTCGTGTTGATGAACATGCCCGATGAGAGCGGACTGGAAGGCAATATCTCTGCGCCGGCAGGAGCGCCGGCGACCGAAGCCGAACGCTGGATTCTCACGCGGTTGAAGCAGACGCTCGGCGAAGTCGAACAGCATTTCATCAGCTACCGCTTCGATCACCTCGCACAGGCTCTGTACGAGTTCACCTGGAACGAGCTGTGCGACTGGTTCCTCGAACTGGCCAAGCCCGCACTGAATGGCGACGACGCCGTCGCTGCCGCCTCGACTCGCCACACCCTGCTGGTGGTGCTGGAAAGTGTGCTGCGCGCCCTGCACCCGATCATTCCGTTCATCACCGAGGAAATCTGGCAATCGGTGGCACCGAAGCTCGGCCTCAGCGAAGGCAGCCTGATGCAGCGCCCGTGGCCGCGCGCCGATGAGATCGTCGCCGACGACGCGGCAACCGCCGAGATCGAGTGGTTCAAGAACGTGCTGAGCGGTATCCGCAGGATCCGTTCGGAAATGAACATCTCGCCCGCCAAGGTCATCCCGCTGCTGTTCGCCGACGGTGATGCCGGCGACCGCGCCCGCGTGGCGAAGTTCGCTGCCCAGATCACCTTCCTCGCCCGCACCGAAGCACCACAGTGGATCGAAAGTGGCGCCGACGAACCCGCGGCTGCCGCGGCCGTGGTCGGCACGCTGCGCGTGATGATCCCGCTCGCCGGCCTGATCGACCTCGGCGCCGAGAAGGCACGTCTGGCCAAGGAGATCAGCCGCATCGAAGTCGAGATCAAGAAGTGCGAAGGCAAACTCGGCAACGCCAATTTCGTCGCCAACGCCCCCGCCGAAGTCGTCATCCAGGAACGGCAGCGCATCGCTGACTGGAATACCACGCTGACTGCGCTGCGCGAGCAGGCGGCGAAGTTGCAGGGGTGAATCGCCCCCCTCTCTCGCTTGCGGGAGAGGGGTTGGAAAGAAGGCTTTTCGCACGTCGAAAAGACGAAAAGCAAAAGCGCCTTTACCTATTGCTCAATATCGCTTGCAGCGACATTGAGCGCCATCACGATCGCATCCTCGCGCCCATCGTGCGCCGGGTAATAGCGCGGACGCCGTCCGATTTCGCTGAACCCCACCGACTCGTACAACGTCTTCGCCAGCGGGTTCGACGGCCGTACTTCGAGGAATACCCGCTCTGCGCCGTTCCAGCGTGCGATATCCAGCAGCCGGCCGAGCAGATGCCGGCCCAGCCCGCGACCGCGATAGTCCGGCCCGATGCAGAGGTTCAGCAGATGCGCTTCGCCCGCGCCCATCGACAGGATGCCGTAGCCGGCGATGTCCGCATCCACGCACAGCACCCAGCACGGATGTCCGGCTTTCACGCAGTCGCTGAAGATGCCGGCCGACCACGGGAAATCGTAGGAGATGTTTTCCATCGCACTGACCGTGGCCAGATCCTCGGTGCGCATGCCGCGCACCTGGATCACCGGTTTGACGACGGCAACCATCGCGATTAACCGCCTGCTGTGGCCAGCGCACGGCGCAGACTGCGCAGCGCGCTCCACAGTCGCCGTTTGGCCCCGGCGCTGGTCAGCACCAGGGCCGGTTCATCGGCCAGCACGATTTGCGCCTGATGCATCGCCGCTGCCGGCAGGCCGCGCCCCAACGCATGCGCCTGCGCTTCACCGAACACCAGATAGGCACGCGCCTCGGGCAGGTCCGCCGCGAGTTGGCCGTCACTGACCGTGATGCGCGCGGCACGGGCCAATGCAGCACCGCAGGCATTCAGCGCGCGGCCCAGCAGATCGAGCTCGCGCGTGCTGCAGCCTTCCGGCAATACCACCACGCAGGCAATCCCCGCAGCGGCATCCATCATCAACGGATTCGACTCGGCCAGACCCGGCAGCAGGTCCGGCATCGCTCGCCGCACCCACGGCGTCACGCCCAGCGCGCGCAACACACGGTCGCGATGGCTGGCCGTCACGTGCTGGCGCGGGCTCGCAGTCATGCCGGGTTGCGCCGTGTCCGGCGCCGATGCGTGGCAAGGCCCCAGATCGTCCAGACCGGTCCGGACAGCAGATAGATCGTGAAACCGGCAAACAGGACCCGCGGCGTATCGAGGATCAGCAGCGCAATCAGCAGCACCGCACCTACCATCCAGCCAAACGGCACACGCTGGCGCTCGCCCAGCGGCAGCGACTTGAAGCTGAAGTAACGGAACCGGCTGACCATCAACAGGCCGACGACCACCGCGATCACCGGCGTGATGAAGCAGAACTCGCTGCCGGACAGCCCGAACTTGTCCACGCTCCACACGAACGACATGCAGACTGCCGCCGCGGCGGGACTGGCCAGTCCCTGGAAATAGCGCTTGTCGGCCACGCCGACCTGGGTGTTGAAACGCGCCAGCCGCAACGCGGCACAGGCGGCATAGACAAAGGCGGCAGCCCAGCCCAGCTTGCCCCACAACGGGCCGAAGTCGCGCAAGGTGGACAGCGACCATGTGTACATCACCAGCGCCGGCGCCAGCCCGAAGCTGACCAGGTCGGACAGCGAGTCGTACTGCACGCCGAATTCGGTCTGGGTGCCGGTCATCCGTGCCACCCGGCCATCCATGCCGTCCAGCACCGCAGCGATGAATACGGCCACTGCCGCCTCGCTGTAGCGTCCGCCGATGCTGGCGATAATCGCGTAGAAACCCGCGAACATCGCCCCGGTGGTGAACAGGTTCGGCAACAGGTAAATACCCCGGTGGCGGGGCGGCCGGACTGGCATGGGCTCGCTCATGAATCATTCCGTGACAGGATGCGCGCAGTGTAAACCATCGGCTGCTTGAGTCCGGACAGCCGGAGTGATAACAAGAGACACTTGGAATCGTCCGTTGGCACTACCCCTGATATGGAGAACACCATGCACCGTTCGCTGATCGCCGTGGCGCTGCTGTTGCTGGCCCCGCTGGCCGCCACCGCCCAGGTCTACAAATGGACAGACGCCAGCGGCACCGTGCATTACTCGGAGGCACCGCCGGCACAGGGCACGAAATTCTCCAAGGTGACCACCACCGGCACGGTGCAGCCGCTGGCCGCACCGACGGCGACCGAAGCCGCTGGCGGCAGCAGCGAGCCCACCGCCACGCCGCCCCAGCCGGTGGCGGACACCCCGGAAAACCGCGGCAAGATGTGCACATCACTGAAAGCCAATCTCGCCGCGTTGCAAGGCAGCGGCCCGGTCGTCATGCAGCTGGATGGCAAAGCCACCGCGCTCGACGCTGCCCAGCGCAAACAGCAGATCGACGCAGCCCAAGGCCAGTACAACCAGTATTGCCAGGCGCAATAATCACCCGTTACGCGGCTCCGGCCCGGCCTCCTTGGCGGCGCCGGACACGATCAGCGAGGGCGACGACAGGCCGCTACAATGGGCGTCTTTCACCACGCCGGAACTGCCCGCATGCGCCTCAGCCAATTCCACCTGGCCACCGTCAAGGAAGTCCCTGCCGACGCCGAAATCACCAGCCATCGGCTGATGCTGCGCGCCGGCATGATCCGCAAGCTCGCCTCGGGCCTGTACACCTGGTCGCCGCTGGGCCTGCGCGTGCTGCGCAAGGTAGAAGCGATCGTGCGCGAGGAAATGAATCGCGCCGGCGCGATCGAAATGCTGATGCCGACCATCCAACCCAGGGAGTTGTGGGAGGAAAGCGGCCGCTGGGCAAAGTTCGGCCCCCAGCTGCTGAAGATCAAGGATCGCAAGGAGCAGGAGTTCTGCTATGCCCCTACCGCCGAGGAAGTGGTCACCGATTACGCCCGCAACGAGCTGAAAAGCTACAAGCAGCTGCCGGTCAACTTCTATCAGATCCAGACCAAGTTCCGCGACGAGATACGTCCGCGTTTCGGCGTGATGCGCGCACGCGAATTCCTGATGAAGGACGCCTATTCCTTCCATCTCACCCAGGAATCATTGGCTGAAACCTATGCGGCGATGTATCAGGCGTATACGCGCATTTTCACCCGGCTCGGACTGACCTTCCGCGCGGTGCAGGCCGATACGGGCGCGATCGGCGGCAACGCCAGTCACGAATTCCAGGTACTGGCCGATTCCGGCGAGGACGCCATCGCATTTTCCGACGGCTCCGATTACGCCGCGAATCTGGAGAAGGCCGAGGCGCTGGCGCCGACTATCGCGTGTCCGGCCCCCGCCGCTGCGTTGCGGCGGGTCGATACGCCGACCCAGAAAACCATCGCCGACGTCAGCGGCTTCCTCAAGGTCTCGCCGCAGCAATGCGTGAAGACCCTGCTGGTGCGCGGTCACGATGGCCTGGTCGCACTGTGCCTGCGCGGCGATCACGAGATCAACGAGGTCAAGGCCGGCAAGCTGACCGAGCTGCCGGATCAGTCGGTGCTCGCCAGCGAAGAGGAAATCCTCGCCGCCACCGGCACCCGTCCCGGCTTCATCGGCCCGATCGGGCTGCCGGATTCGATTCCCGTCATCGTCGACCGCGATGCTGCCGTGCTCGCCGATTTCGTCTGTGGCGGCAACGCCGATGGCAGCCATTACACCGGCGCGAACTGGGGGCGTGACGCGCGCGTCACGCGCATCGCCGACCTGCGCAATGTGGTCGAGGGTGATTTGTCGCCTGATGGCAACGGCGTACTGCATATCGCCCGCGGCATCGAGGTCGGTCATGTGTTCCAGCTCGGCCAGAAATATGCCGAGGCACTCAAGGCGAGCGTGATCGACGAGACCGGGAAGGCCCAGTTGATGACCATGGGCTGCTACGGCATCGGAGTCAGCCGCATCGTCGCCGCCGCGATCGAGCAGCGCCACGATGACGCTGGCATCCTGTGGCCGGATGCGATGGCGCCATGGCGGGTCGCGGTCTGCGTGATCAACCCGAAGAACCTGCCGGAAGTGGGCGCCGCCGCCGAGGCGCTGTACCAGTCATTGGGCCAGCATGGCATCGAAGCCGTGCTGGACGACCGCGGTCTGCGACCGGGCGGCATGTTTGCCGACATGGAACTGATCGGCATTCCGCATCGTGTCGTGGTCAGCGAACGCGGGCTTGCCGCCGGCACGCTGGAATACCGCGCCCGTGGCGAGAGCGAAAGTCGCGCACTGAGCGAGAACGAGTTGCTTGCCCTGCTTGGCTGAATTCCGGGAAATAACCTTGCATTAACCGAAACGGCCGCCTGAGCGGCCGTTTCTGCATTCGAAGCAACGAAATCCCGAAAGTCGATTATTCAAATCAGCGCCCACCGTATTAATTGCCTTTAATGCGAATGCGCACTTCCGGGATGCACTGCGCTTTACAAAGATTCCGCGAATCAGCAGAATCCAGATTGCTGCAACTTTCCATGCGTCTGGCTCCGTCCCCGATAATAATCTGACCCTGGCCAGACCGTTTAATTGTCGACACTCACCCGGGAGTCCAACATGGCCGTCGATATCAAGAATCTCAATCACACCCAGCTGAATGACCTGATCAACAAGGCGCAGGTTCGCCAGAACGAATTGCGCAAGGAAAAGGTCGTCAAGCTGCGCGAGAAAGTGCACGCGCTGATCAAGGCCGAGGGTTATACCTTCGAGGACATCTTCGGCGGCGCTCGTGGCAAGGCCAAGCGCACGACCGGCACGGTCGCCCCGAAGTACCGCAATCCGGCCAATCCGGCGCAGACCTGGTCCGGCCGCGGCAAGCGTCCGCACTGGTACAACGACGCGCTGAAGGCCGGCAAGAAGGAAAAGGATCTGGCGATCTGATCGCCCGCTCCGAATTAAGCCCGATCAGTATTGCGCCTCAGTAAATATGCATGCGATCCGCAACAAGACGCCGGCCTGAAAGCCGGCGTTTTTTTATTTCCGCTTCACAGCGAGCGTCTTGGCGAAACCAGCAGATCGCCGAACATCAGTCCGGCCACCAGCGATACCAGCAAGGTCAGCAGCAACAGACCGGTATCCATGCCCAGCGACGTATCGCGTTCGAGCAGAAACGACATGCTGCGGAAACCGACGCTGCCCGGCACCAGCAACAGAATGCCGGGCTCGCGAATGACCGCACCCGGCCGACGCGCGAATCGCGCGTAGATATTCGCCACGCCACCCAGCAGCAGTCCGCCGAGGAACACCCCAAACGGCGCGCCTGGCAGTGAGCCGGAAATCGCGCCGCCCCAGCGCGTGGCCAGATAACCCACGATGACCGCCACGATCACCATCGGCCAGTCGCGCGTGGCCGCGCGGAACAGGATCGCGAACGCGATCGCCGCCACCAGCAGCGCAGGGTAGTCCGTCCACGTAGGCAGCGCCGGCAAGGCGAAATCACGTGCCGTGATGCCCAGCGCGCCGCACAGCTGGGTCGCCGCGATGGTGCCGAAGGTGAGCTTGAGCAGGGTCGACATCGCGCCACCCATACGCGCCATGCCGGAGACCAGATGCTGGCTGGAGATCTCGCGCACCGCGGTGGTCAGCGACATGCCGGGGATCAGGATGATCAGGCTGGCCAGCACCACCGACTTGATCGCCAGCGGCACCACGAATGCGCTCACCACGATCGTCACCGCGGTGGCCACCAGCGCACAGATCGCATCGCTGGCCACCGCCAGCCGCGGCCGGTTGGCCGCCAGCATGCTGATGCCGCCGATGATCACGCCGATCACCCCGGCCACCAGCAGGTCCACCCATGAGCTGTGCAGGAACAGCGCCGCGATGCTGGCTGCGGACAGACCATAGCTGGCTATCAAGCCGATCTTCTCGCGGCGCGTATCCGGCCGGCCCAGCGCCCGCAGCAGGCGGAAGCCCTCGCGCAGATCCAGCTCGCCGGCAATCGCGCGATCGGCGATGTCGTCGGCCTCGCACAAGCGTTCCAGATTCACCTCGCCCGGTGCCAGCCGCATCACCTGGGTAGTCTGTGCCACGCCGTCCTCGCCCTGCGCCAGATCGGCGAAGGAAATGATGATCGCGGTCGGGCTGGACCATACATCGGCGGCCAACCCCAGCCGTTGCGCCGCGCCGGCCACCGCCATCTCCAGTCGCGGCGCCGAGGTACCGTACTGATGCAGCCGCCGCGCCAGCTCCAGCAGAAACGCGATCCGCGTCGTCAGCGCCGTGGTGGCGAACTGCTGCCGGCTGATGGCGTCGCCCGCGCTCATGCCGCTGCGCGCACCTGCAAGGTAGTGCCTTCGACGGCCACCACTTCCACTGTGCTGCCCAGCGGCAGATCCGGCCCGCTGACCAGCCACTGACCGTCACCCACGCGAGCCTTGCCACGCCCGTTGACGATCGGTTCGACCAGCACGTAGCGCTGGCCGATCATCTGCTCGCCACGACGGTTCAGGCGCTCGTCGCCGGGCGAACTGCGCTCCAGCCGCGGCCGCAGCCAGCGCGCGTACCCGACGCAGAAGGCGAACGCGAGCAGCGCAAACCATACCGCCTGCGTCAGCAGACCCAGCGTCGGTGCGGCCCACAACACCACCCCCATCGCCGCGGCGGCCAGACCAATCCACAGCATGAAATAACCCGGCAGCAACACTTCGCCGGCAATCAGCAGCAGCGCCAGGATCCACCACAGGTAGTGCGAGGAAAGCTCCCACATGGCATCCACCTCAGCGCAGCGGCGGCTGGATCGCCGCCGATTTCTGCTGCTGGCCCAGCGATTCCTTGGCCAGCTCGGCGATGCCGGCCAGCGAGCCGAGGATGCCGGTGGCCTCGATCGGCAGCAGCAGCATCTTCTGGTTCGGCGACTTCGCCATTTCCTTCAGCGCCTCGACGTAGTTGTTGGCGACGAAGTAGTTCAAGGCGTTGACGTTGCCGCCGGAGATCGCGTCGGAGACCATCGTGGTCGCCTTCGCCTCGGCCTCGGCCGAACGCTCGCGCGCCTCGGCGGCACGGAACGCGGCTTCCTTCTCGCCCTCGGCGGCCAGGATCACCGACTGCTTCTCGCCTTCGGCCTTGAGGATCGCCGCCTGACGGAAGCCCTCGGCATCGAGGATGTTCGCGCGCTTCTCGCGCTCGGCCTTCATCTGCCGCGCCATCGCGTCGATCAGGTCGCGCGGCGGCGCGATGTCCTTGATCTCGATGCGGTTGACCTTGACGCCCCACGGATGGGTGGCTTCGTCGACCACGCGCAGCAGCTTGGCGTTGATCGCGTCGCGCTGGCTCAGCGATTCATCCAGGTCCATCGAGCCGAGCACGGTACGGATATTGGTCATGATCAGCGCCAGCGAGGCCTGCTCCAGATTGGATACCTCGTAGGCGGCCTTGGACGCGTCGAGCACCTGGTAGAACACCACGCCGTCGACACGCACCACCGCGTTGTCCTTGGTGATCACGTCCTGCGACGGTACGTCCAGTACCTGCTCCATCATGTTGATCTTGCGCCCGACCGCCTGGTAGATCGGGATCAGGAAATGCAGGCCGGGGTTGAGCGTGCGGGTGTACTTGCCGAAGGTCTCCACCGTCCACTCGAAACCCTGCGGCACGATGCGCACCAGCTTGGCCACGCCAACCACGACGACGAACACGATCACCAACGCGAGAAGCTGTCCCATTACCCACCCCCTACTCCTGAAGAAGCCTTGAGTATAGGCGAGCCGGCGCCTGTCGCGTCGTGATCGCGATGTCGTGCGGAACGTTCCTCGATCCAGTCGTACAGCACCGGCAACAGCACCAGGGTCAGCAGGGTCGACGTGATCAGGCCGCCGATCACAACAGTAGCCAGCGGACGCTGGGTTTCCGCGCCGACCCCGCTGGAAAGCAGCATCGGCACCAGACCCAGGATCGCCACGCTGGCGGTCATCATCACGGGTCGCATGCGCAGTGCCGTGCCACGCATTACCGCTTCACGCACGGACAGCCCTCTCTCGCGTTGCTCGTTCAGGAAGCTCACCAGCACGATGCCGTTCAACATCGCCACACCGAACACCGCGATGAAACCGATTGCCGACGGCACAGACAGGTATTGCCCGGTGATCGCCAGCCCGACGATGCCGCCGATGGTGGCGAACGGCACGTTGGCCAGGATCAGCGCGGCGTACTTCACCGAATTGAAGGCGGTGTAGAGCAGTACGAAAATGAAGAAGATCGTTGCCGGCACGATCAGCGACAGCCGCTTCAACGCCCGCTGCTGGTTCTCGAACGCACCACCCCATTCACTGTAGTAGCTGGTGGGCAGCTTCACCTGCTGCGCGATGGTGGCGTTCGCTTCCTTGACGAAGCCGTCGATATCGCGACCGCGCACGTCCATCTGGATCACCGCGTAGCGCTGTAACTGCTCGCGGCGGATGAACGAATAGCCTTCCGCGTCGCTGACTTCGGCCACCTGCGACAGTTGCACCAATGCGCCACTGGCACTGCGGATCGGAATGCGCTGGATCGCCGACAGCGACGCCTTGTCGGCATCATTCAGTCGCACCGCGATATCGAAGCGCTTCACGCCATCGAGCAGCGTCGTCACCGGCTCACCGCCGATGCCGTTCTTCACCACGGTCAGCACATCGTCGGCGTTCAAGCCATAACGTGCCAGCGCATCGCGATCCACCTTGATGCGGATCTGCGGCTTGCCGATATTCGCCTCCAGTGCGAGATCGGCCACGCCGGGCATGCCAGCCAGCACGTTCTTGATACGGCCGCTCAGGCGATCCAGCTCGCCCAGATCATCGCCATAGATCTTCAGTGCCAAGGTGGCGCGCACGCCGGAGATCAATTCTTCGATGCGCATCTGGATCGGCTGGGTATAGCTCACCATGGCGGTGGGCAGCGCCGCCGATAACTCACGTTGCATCGCTGCCTCGATGCTCTCCAGCGTCTCGCCCTTGCGCCATTGCGCCTTGGGCTTCAGCGGTGTGTATACCTCCATGTAATTCACGTCGGCGGTCTCGCCCTTTTCGGCACGGCCGATCATGGCCAGCGTGGTTTCCACCTCCGGGAACTTCTGTTTCACCAACGCGGAGACCTGTCTGGAAATGTCGATCGATTCGTCCAGCGACGCCGAGGGAATCGAGGTAATGCGCCACATGATGGCGCCCTCTTTCAGATTCGGCATGAACTCCTTGCCCAGGAACGGGAACAGCGCAAGGCTGCCAACCAGGACTCCGACGGCGATCCCGAGTACGAGCTTGCGTCGTGCCAGCGCCCAGGTGAGCACGCTGGCGTAGTGGCGCTTCAGGAACGCGACCAGCCAGGTGTCCTTCTCTTCCTTCGGTTTCAACACCAATGCCGCGAGCACCGGGATCAGGGTCAGCGCGAGGATCAGTGAACCGGCCATGGCGAAGCTGATGTTGAACGCCATCGGCTTGAACATCTTGCCTTCCAGCCCCTGCAGGCTGAATAGCGGCAGGAACACCACGATGATGATCAGGATCGCGAATGCCATCGGATTGGCCACCTCGCGCGCGGCTGCCAGCACAGCGGCGGTGCGATCCACCGGACCACCCCGCGCCTTGCGTTCGGCCATGATGCGATAGGCGTTCTCCACCATCACGACTGCACCGTCCACCATCATGCCGATGCCGATCGCCAGGCCGGCCAGCGACATCAGATTGGCCGACAGGCCGAACTGGTTCATGCAGATGAAGGCGATCAGCATCGCCAGCGGCAAGGCGACCACGACCACCAGCGCGCTGCGCAACTCGCCGAGGAACAGGAACAACACCAGTGCGACCAGGATCGAGCCTTCCACCAGGGCGCGCACGGCGGTGCTGACGGCGGCGTTGACCAGTTCGGTGCGTTCATACACCGGCTTGACCATCACTCCCGGTGGAAGCGCCTGCCTCACCGTGGCGAGCTTGGCCTTGACCGCATCGACCACGCTTTTGGCGTTCTCGCCGATGCGCGCCAGCGCCATGCCCAGGACCACCTCCTTGCCGTCGCGAGTGACCGCACCGGTACGCGGCGCACCGGCCTCGATGAGGGTGGCCACATCGCGCACATGGACTGGCGTGCCGTCTTCCGTCTTCAGCACGATGTTGCCCAGATCCTTGGCGTTCTGGATCAGCCCAAGCCCGCGCACCAGATATTGTTCACGCCCGACATCGACGAAGTTGCCGCCGACCTGCGCGTTGTTTACCTGCAGCGCCGCGATCACGTCCTTGAAGCCGAGCTTGTGCGCGATCAGCTTCATCGGGTCGATGCGCACCTGGAACTGCTTCTCCTGTCCGCCCCACGAAGTGACGTCATCGACACCGGGCGCGGTGCGCAGGATCAGACGGATGGTCCAGTCCTGCAGCGTGCGCAAGTCCATGTCGTTCGGTGCCGTGCCGTTCGCAGCACTCTTCAACGGTTCGTCAGCGCGCTCGACGGTGTACCAGAACACCTGGCCGAGACCGGAGATGTTCGGTCCCATCTCCGGCTTGCCGTAGCCGGCAGGCAAGCGATCGCCGACCTGTTGCAACCGCTCATTGACCAGCTGGCGTGCGAAATAGATGTCCATGCTGTCGTTGAAATACACCGACACGTAGGACAAGCCGAACAGGCTCACCGAGCGAATCTGCTCCACCTTGGGCAACCCGGCCAGCGCCGATTCCACCGGCGTGGTCAGCAGCAGCTCCACGTCCTCCGCGGCGAGACCGGAGGCTTCGGTGTACACATTGACCTGCACCGGCGTGACATCGGGAAACGCGTCGATGGGCAACTGGCGTACCGCCTGGAAGCCGAGAAAGCCGATCACCGCGAAGATGATCAGCACCAGCACCTTGTAGCGCAGGGAGAGTGCAACGAGAGGCTCAAGCATCATTCGTCTCCCAGCTGCGCGCGCAGCAAGCGGGCCTTCAAGGCGAAGGCGCCTTTGCGCACATAGGTGTCGCCGGTCTTGAGGCCTTGGGTGATTACGGTCCAGCCATCGCGTGTGTCGCCGACCATCACCGATGCAGGTTCGAACTGGCCGTTGCCCTTGGCGAGGAAGACGGTCGACTGGTTTTGCAACAGCACGATCGCTTCAGCGGGCACCGCCAGCGTCTGTGCGGCGCCACCCGCAGCGATGCGTACTTCGACCAGCTCGCCCGGATGCAGCAGATCCTTGCGGTTGTCGACCGCGATGCGCACTGGCACCGTGCGCGTGCGCTCATCGGTCTGGTGTGAGCGCTGCACCACCTTGGCGGGTAACGCGGTGTCGTGCACCAGGATGCGGGCCTCCGAATCCGGCTTCACCCGCTCTGCATCGATCGGCGCCAGCTGCGCCACGACCCAGACCGAATCCTCCTTGACCAGGGTGAACAGTAAACGCCCCGGTTCGACGCGCTCACCGACGAGAAATTCATCGGTCGCAACGCGACCTTCGCTAGGCGCAAGCAATTCGAAGCTGCCATCGGCGCCCGGGGAGCCTTTGCGCAACAGGCCAGCGACCTGCCCTTCCGACAGACCGTAGGCACGCAATTTGGCGCGTGCCTGATCCCGTTGCACCTTCGCTTCGTAGTAGCGTCGCGCCGACACCGCCTGCGGCCCGAGCGAGGCGATCCGTTGCCAGTCCCGTTCGGCGACGATCAACGCGCCCTGCGTCTCGGCGACCTGCACGCTGGAGAGTACGACCAGCGGTTGACCCATCTTCACCACATCACCCAGCGTGGCCTTGCGTGCGAGCACCTGCGACTCCACACGTGGTGACACCAGCACCGTGGAATAGGCGTCCACTTTCACTTCACCGGGGGCCTTCAGCTCATCGGCTAGGCTACGCACCGCGACCTTGTCGAGGACGATGCCGGCGTCCTTGATGGCCTTCGCATCCAGTGCAAGCGGATCGGCGGGTGCGACTTCCTGCGCCATGACGGACCCGGTGAAGGTGAGCAGCAACGCCATCGCCCACAGGCCGCGTTTCATGAAAGAGATATTCATCGGGGAAATTCCTGATTACGGCCGTCCTGATCACGGCCGTTCGGCGTACGACCATCGAGCCAGTCGGTGAGACGGCCCGCGGCGGAGAGGTAGTCGAACCAGCCTTGCCAGGTCTGGCTTTCCAGTGCGTGGCCAGACAACGCGGTATCGAGGCTTTGCTTGAGCTGCACGAGGTAATCGGACGTACTCATCTCGCCGGCACGCCAGAGTTTTTCCAGCAATGCAGTGCGATCCTCGAACGCGGCGGTACGGCCGCTGCGAAACGCTACGGTCGCATCACGCAGAGTCGTGTAACGGGCCCGTGCTTCCTGCAGTGCGGCGCGCTGAACAAACTGGCGCGAGCGAACACCAGCGGCAGCCGCATCGGATTCGGCCTGGGCGGCATCTACTTCAGCGCGCCCGCTGTTGAGTACCGGCAGCGGGATGGACACGCTCACACCGATCACCCGATCGCTGAGTACTCCATTGCGCACCTGACCACCGGTGAGGCTGAGCGTGGGGTCGGGAATCCGCGCACGTCGCGCTACTTGCACACCCGCGTCCGCACTCGCTAGTTGGGCTCGGGCCTGGCGCAGTTCGGGAAGTTCATCGACGGGCAATGCCACCATGCTGTCCACCGCGGGCGAGATGCCAAGCGGCAGCGGCGGCAATGGCGTGCGTTGATCGCCACTGATGGCCAGCAACGCGGCGCGTGCTGCCGCTTCATTGCCCAGCAGCGTCGCCTGCTGCAACTGCGCATCGCCCAGCGCGAGACCGGCCAGATCGCGTTCGGGGCTGCTGATGTCGCCGACCTTGAGTCGCTGTGCAGCCAGCTCGTCGAACCGCTTCATCAGCGCGAGGCGACGCTGACCCAGCTCACTCTGTCGGGCCGCAAGCGCGGCGGTCGACCAGGCTTTCAGCCAGCGCGTGGAGACATCGCGACGCCGCAGGTCGTAGCCCGCCTCGGCAGCAAGCAGCCCGGCCTCACCTTGACTGGCGCGAGCGCGGCGCTTGCCGGACAGATCCAGTGCCAGGCTCACGCCCGCCGTGCGCCGATCCACGTCGGCATTCTCTCCCTCCAGCGACAGCGAGGGGTTGTACATCGGTTGGACGGCGGCGCGCGCACGTGCCTTGGCAGCGTCAAGATCCGCCCGCGCAGCCTGTACCTCGGGACTGGTTTCCCAGACACGACGCATCGCGTCCTGCAATGGGGACGATGCCCGCGATACCGGTAGCGCAACCGTGGCTGGCGACTGACCGGAAAGGGGCGCGGCACTGAGCATCGCCGCATACAACAAACTCACGGCGCCGATCGGCACCGAACGTGGAACAGACATGCAGCCATCTCCTGAAAACGATCACGAAGCGACGAACCGCACAGGCGGTTTCATCGCGGAACGGAGCGGTTTCAGGCGATCGGGGGGCGCAACAACGAGCCGGTCATGGCCGGCGTGTAGCCGGCACGGACGGCCGGAGACGCAAAACGGACTTCCATCGTCGTGATCGACGCCAACGCGGTGGTCGGCAAGGTCACCGAGTGCGCGCAGGCACAATGGCAGTCGCCGGGTTCGCCGAGCAGGCAATTGCCCTTCGCGTCGGCCGGCGCGGCGTATTCAGTCGCATCCAGCGACACGTCATACAGGGAAGTGGCGGCAGCAGTCGTCGCGGCAAGCCGCAGCTCCGGTCCGTCACCCAGGCAGATCGTGCCCCCGGTCAGCTTGATCATCAGCACCGCCACGGCCAACAGCCACAGGCCGCGATGGCGGCGCAGACGACTCAGCAATGATGGGGTGGGATGAAACATCGCCCGATCCTAGACGACGGGCCTGCTGTTAGACAATTGCATCGCTGCACAATAGTGAGCTTGCGTTACCGGGTCACCGCTTGCGGCAAGCGCAGGCTTACCCGCAAACCACCGCCTTCGCGATTGGCCAGCAGCACGCGACCACCGTGGGCTTCTGTGATCTCGCGCGCCAGCGCGAGGCCAAGGCCGGTGCCGGAGCGCTTGGTCGAATAGAACGGCAGCAGCGCCTGCGCCAGTACGGTCTCGCTCATGCCGGGGCCGCGATCGGCCACTTCAATACGCAGCTCGGTACCGACCTCGAGGATCGACAGTGTGACTTCGTCTTCGGCACCACCCGATTCATGCGCGTTCTTGATCAGGTTGATCAGTACCTGCTCGATCTGTACCGCATCGAATACCCCCGGCTGCTCCGGCGGCGGCATGGCTAGCCGATACCGGCAGTGCAGCGCCAGCCCTTCGAGGAATCGCGCCCACTCCACCGCCGCCGGCTGCGGCGTGGGCAGTTTGGCAAAGCTGGCATATCCGGCGATGAAGCCGTGCAGGTGCAACGCGCGTTCGCTGATGGTGGCGAACACGCTGGGCAGGCGATCGAGCTGACCGCGTCGCGCCAGCTCGGCGCCGGAATGTGCCAGCGAGGAAATCGGTGCCAGCGAATTGTTGAGCTCGTGGCTGATCACCCGGATCACCCGCTTCCACGTCGCCACTTCCTGCCGCGACAGCTCGCGCGTCATGCGGCGGAACAATTGCAGCCGATGCGGTCGGCCCTGCAGGCGGAACGCACGCTGCGACAGATGGAAGGTCTCCTCGCTGCCATCCATCTCCACGCTGAGCAGCGCATCCTCGCCGCTTTCCACTGCCTTGCGCAGCGCTTCCGGCGCATCGACCAGCAGCTCGGCGAAATCCAGCCCGACCAGATTGCGCCCTTCGTTGAACAGATGGCGCGAAGCAATGTTGGCGTAGGCGACGCGGCCGATCGAATCGGTCAGCACCAGCGCCACCGGCGTGTTCTGCACCACCGTGTCGAGCAGCAGTTCGCGTTGCACCAGATGCTGGCGCTGCTCGCGCAGAGTCTGTCCCAGCGCATTGTGCATGCGGATCAGCTCGCCCAGCTCGTCACGCCGGTTGATCGCGATCGAGAAACTGAAATCGCCGTCGCGATAACTCGCCACCGCGCCCTCGAGCGCACGCAGCAGGCGACTGACCGGCGACATCGCACGACCGGCCAGCCAGAACGCCAGCAGCAACAGCAGCACAGCGCAGATGCCCAGGCCGCCGTAGATGCCCAGATGAAGCTCGGGCGGCGCCTTGACCGCCGCTGCCGTACCCGTCGCCGGCTTTGCCGTCAGCGCGGCCTGCAGCCACAACAACAGCTGCGGCAGTGGCCACTGCGTGACGCCTGCATAGATCAGCGCACCGGCCACGCTGGCGAAACCCAGCAGCAGCGTAAGCCGGCCCTGCAGCGAGTTCAGCAGACGCCACATCAGCAATTTCCCATCACTGAAAAGGCGAGGCTCAATGGCATGCAGGATCCATCGGTGCACTCGCGCAGTCGACCGGCGGGCGCCCGTTCTGCCAGGGGCGATCCTTGCCCATCACGGCCGCCTTGTCGTTCGCACTGGGCGGTGGCTGATTCAACGGATTCGACGGGTCGTCCTGCCTGCGGTCCCTGAACTTGAAATGGGCTTTGGCTGGAGCCTCCGTCGAAGGATGGCTGCGGTAAGCGGATGAACTGGCGGTGGCCGGACGCGCCGTCCAGCTGTCGCTCTGGGTCGCCAGTGTTGTCGGCGTAGTCTGCGCCATGGCCATCGCGGCAATCAGCCATTCCGAAGCCGTCAGGACAAGTCGATACCGCATGACATCACTCCAGCTGTTCGGGGGTATGGCCATCTTTGTACGCCATGTGCGCAACGGCAAGCCTGACAACAGACCTATGGGGTCACGCCGGCGTCGCCAGACCGTAGCGCTCCATCCGTCTGTACAGCGCCTGCCGCGACAGCCCGAGATTCTGCGCGGCGCGACTGACCACGCCATCGGCCTTGTGCAGCGCTGCCTCCACCGTCTCGCGGCTGGGTTCGTCGAGATTGCGGGCCGCCACGGCGGTATGCGCCGGCAGGTTGAGCAATTCCGGCGTGATTGGATTGCCACCGGCCAGCAGGGCGGCACGCTCGATGGCATTTTTCAGCTCGCGCACATTGCCCGGCCACGGATAGCTCAACAAGGCCTCGCGCGCAGCATCGCCGAGCTCGGCCCGGCCATCCAGAAAGAATTCGGCCAACGGCAAAATGTCGTCGCTGCGCTCGGTCAACGGCGGCAGGTTCACCTCGATCACATTGAGCCGGTAGTACAGATCCTCGCGGAACGTGCCAGCGCGGATCATCGCCTTGAGATCGGCATTGGTCGCGCTCAGCACGCGCACCTTGACCTGGCGCGTGCGGCCGGAGCCGAGCCGTTCGAACTGTCCGGTCTCCAGCACACGCAGCAATTTCATCTGACCGGGCAGCGGCAGGTTGCCGATCTCGTCGAGGAACAGCGTGCCGCCGTCGGCCAGTTCGAAGCGGCCCTCGCGCGCCTTGTTCGCACCGGTGTAGGCACCGGCGTCTGCGCCAAACAGCTCGGCCTCGATCAGCTCACCCGGCAACGCGCCGCAGTTCACCGCGACAAACGCACCGCGCTTCACCGCCGAGTTCGCGTGCACGATCGCCGCGATGCGCTCCTTGCCGGTGCCATTCGGGCCGGTGATCAGCACCGGCACATCCGAACGGGCGATCTGGCAGGCCAGGTCCAGCGTGCGCGCCATCGCCTCGGAAGCAAACACCAGTCCGTCCAGCTCGTATTTCTTCTGCAACTGTTCACGCCGCTGGCGCCGCTCGCGCCGGCTGCGGGTCATCTCGCGGGTGGACTCGGACAGCTCCAGCAGATTCTCCACCGTAGCCAGCAGCTTGTTGTCGTCCCACGGCTTGGCCAGGTAATCCGACGCACCGGCCTTGACCAGTTCCACCGCGGTTTCCAGATGCGTCCACGCGGTCAGCAAAATGACTGGCAAATCCGCATGACGTTCGCGGATCGCCCGAAACAGCGCCACGCCCTCCTCGCCCGAGGTGGTATCGGCGGTGAAGTTCATGTCCTGGATCACCACGTCGACCGCCTCGCGCTCCAGCAACGCCAGGCCTTCGTCGGGCGTCAGCGCAACCAGCGGGCGGATTTCGTGCAACGACAGCGCCAGCGAAAGCGCCTCGCCCACGGCCGGGTTGTCGTCGATGATCAGTACGGTTCGCATCTTTCTTCTGCACATGCGGACATGGATGCCGCTCGGAGCACAAAGGTTGCCATGACTATCGGCATGCGTATACCGCCGGACTCACTTTTCATACCGACCTCGTCGCCACCACCGGCGGTACTGCCGCCGCGCGCAGCGCGGGGCCGAGCACGGCGAGCTGGCCCAGGCTCCACAACACCAGCGCGGCGATCGGCAGGTAATACAGCGGCAGGCGTGGCAGTTCGTAGTGCTGCATCAACAGCAGGTTCAACGCGTAGGCCAGCAGCATGCCCAGCACAACGCCGCCGCTGACGATCAGGAAGTTCTCGATCTGGAAGTAGTGCAGGATGTCGCCGCGTGTCGCACCGATGGCGCGACGGATGCCGATCTGCCGGCGCCGCTGCTGCACCCAGAAACTGGCCAGCCCGACGATGCCGAGCGCGGTCACCAGCAGCAGCGAGACGATCACCCCGACCAGCATGCCGATCATCGCGCGGTCCTTCTGAAATCCCTGGGTGCGAAGGTCTTCAAGCGTCTTGCTGCCGTCCTGATCGAGCACGGCGTCCGGCGCGATCTTGCGTACCATGTCGCGCGCTTCGCGCAGCACGCGCGGCAGATCTTTCGGATCGGCGCGCAGCAGGTAGCTGCCGGAAAGGAAAACACCCGTCTGCGCCGGCACGAAGATCGACCAGTCCTTGCTGTCACCGGGCCAGCCACCGGGGTCCGGCCTGACCAGATGATCGATCACGCCAACCACGCGGTACTGCAGGTCGCCGAGCCAGAATGTCTTGCCCAGAGGATCGGCTCCCGGCCACAGATGGTTGGCCAGCGTGCGGGTGATCTGCACCGATGCGTTGTTGGGCATCAGTCCGGTGAAGGTCTGGAAGTCGTCCATTTGTGGGCCACGGCCTGCGACCAGTTTCACGCCCAGCGCCTTGAGGCTGCCCGGACCACCGACGTAGAACTCCACCACACCGCCGAACTTCTGCCCGGCCTGGTCCAGCGTCATTCCCGCCGTACCGCGTCGTGCGCCGAAGGGAATGGAGTTGAGCACGCTGACCGACTGCACGCCCGCGATGCCGCGAAAGCCGGCCAGTACACGCGCGTTGAGATCGTTCGCCTGGTTGTCCTCGTAACCGGTCAACTGCACCGTCGCCAGCGAGGATTGGTCCACGCCGCTGTCGAGATGGATCAGGGCGATGCGGTTGGCGATCAGGAAGCAGGCATTGCACAGCACGGCGCAGGCCAGCGCGATCTCCAGCGCGATCAGCAACGTCGCCAGCCGATGCCGACGCAATGCTGCAAGTATGGGTTGAATCTGCATCGACAGGCTCCTTAGAAGGTCTTCAACTGCAGGCCGAGCGGCAAGCGGCTCGCGCGCAGTGCCGGCAGCACGCCGGCCAGCAGGCTGGCGGCGATGGCGAGCGCGAATGTGAGCAGGAACATCGGCGCATCCAGGTGCGCGAGATCGGCGTATGGCACCGACTGTTGGCGCACCATCCACAGACCCGCCAGTGCCAGAAGCCAGCCGACCACGCCGCCGATCAATCCGACCATGCCGGCCTCCACGAGGCACTGTGCGAACACCGCGCCCCGCGTCGCACCCAAAGCCCGGCGCACGCCGATTTCGCCGCCGCGCCGCAGGAATTTCGCCAGCAGCAGGCCGATGGTGTTGAACAGGCAGATCGCCAGGAACGCAAACGCCAGCCAGGTCTGCAGGCGTACATCGCTGGGCACCACGCCCTCGTAGTCGAGCCATTGCATCAGGCTGCGCAGGCGCGTGTTCTGCGGTCGCGCGATACGGCCGAGCACTTTCTGCTGGGCCGCGTAGCCGTCCAGGAACTGCTTGTACGCGGTCACCTTGCTGCTGTCGCCCAGCTGTACCCAGAGGCGCACCCACACGCAAGGCGAATTCCGCAGATGGCCGGGATGATCGGGCAGATGCCAGCAGGTGTACTGGCTGAAATTGCCGTCGTTGAGTTCGAGGCCGGTGAAGAACGGTGTGAATATGTCCTCCGTCTTGCCGTAGAAATCCGCCGTGTCACCGTTGGCGTAGTGGGCACCGGCCACCATGTAGAACAACGGCGATGGTCGCCACGGTTTGAGCACGCCGATGATGCGTACATCGGTATCGCGCAGGCGCAGGGTGCGGCCCACGCTGTTGGCGCCGCCAAACAGTTTCTGGTTGAGGTCCGCCGAAATCACCGCGACCTGGGCACGCCTGGTGTCGTCCTCCGCGGTCCAGCCGTTGCCGTACTGGAATGGCACATCGAACATCGAAAAGAAATCCGCTGTAATCGATGCCATCGTCGGCATCATCGCCGGCAGGTTGACGTCAGGTGCGCGCATGCGCACCGGGCTTTCGATGATCAGGGTCTGGTGATCGGCGCGATGCGCGCTCCACAGGTCAACCGCCGACTGATAGTCGATCACGTCGTACGGCTCCTTCCGGTTGCCCGGGGTCGGATCCGGATCGATCTGCGCATAGAACAAGTTAGCGCTGCGCGCCGGGATCGGATCGCCCGACAACAGCCGCATCACCGTCAGTGTGGTCATGCTCGCACCGATGCCGACGGCAATCGCGATCACCATCAGCGCGGTGAGCACCTTGTTGCGCTTGAGGCTGCGAAAGGCCAGGTCGAGGTAATAACCGAACATTCGTTTTACTCCATGGTTGTCCCCTCCTCCTGCAACGCAGGGGGAGGTCGGAAGGGGGTGGCTCTTCCGTCGCGGCAAGAGCACCCCACCCCAGCCCTCCCCTGCATTCGCAGGGGAGGGAGCAAAAGCGTCACACCGACCGCGTCGCCACCACCGGTGGCACCGAGGCCGCTTTCTGCGCCGGCCCGAATACCGATGCCTGACCCAGCAGCCACAGCGCCAGCGCGCCGCCCGGCAGGTAGTACCAGGGCATGCGCGACATTTCGTAGTGCTGCATCAGATAGACATTGATGCCGAAGGCCAGCCCCATGCCGACGGCCACGCCGGCCGTGGTCAGCAGCAGGTTCTCGG
The DNA here is from genome assembly GCA_966211915.1 of uncultured Rhodanobacter sp. Taxonomy (GTDB): domain Bacteria; phylum Pseudomonadota; class Gammaproteobacteria; order Xanthomonadales; family Rhodanobacteraceae; genus Rhodanobacter. The sequence goes on along the minus strand of CBIHNO010000011.1, from coordinate 104,636 downwards.
TCTGGAAGTACTGCATGATGTGGCGGCGCGTGGCCCCCACCGCGCGGCGGATACCGATTTGCCGCCGCCGCTGGCCGACCCAGAAGCTGGTCAGGCCGACGATGCCGAATGCCGTCACCGCCAGCATCACCACACACACCAGCACCAGCATCCACGCCATGCTGCTCATGTTCGCGAAGTATTTTTCGCGGATGTCCACGTAAACCTGACCCTTGGCGACCGCACCGGGATTCAGCTCGGCCAGCTTCTGCTCGGCTTCGCGCATGATGCGGTCGCGGTCCTGCGGCGCACCGCGCAGGATGTAGTAGCTCAACGCGCCCTTGCTGCCGGCGGCACTCATCGGGAAGTACACGGCGTCATACGACTTGCGCGTGTTCGTCGTGGAAACGTTGGGTCGCAGCACGTCTTCGACCACACCGACCACCGTGTAGTAGTACGGCTTGGAGTAGATCGTCTTGCCCAGCGCCGACTGCCCGGGCCAGAAATTTTCTGCCGCGGCGTGAGTCATCACGACCGCATGCGTCTCCGGCAGCGGCGCGGTATCGAACTTGCTGTCGGCCATTTCGTCCGCGTTGAAGAAGCGCCCCTGCAACATGTGCAGACCGAGCGCCTTGTCACCGTTTTCGCCGATGAAATACAGCGACACGTTGATGTTCTTCTGGTTGGCGATGACCGAATCGGCATTCACGCCGAAGCTCCAGCCCCAGTTGTTGGTACTGAGCGGCAGGCTGCTGGTGACCGCCGCCTGCTGCACGCCGGCGATGCCGCGCAGCGCGGCAAGATTGCGCGGAATGTCGCTGCCGACCAGCTTGTCGTCGGTGCCGCGCAGGGTGACCGCGACCAGGCCCTGCTCGTCGATCGCGCTGGGCAAGCGGATGTCGTTCACCCGCTGGCTGATCATGAACACGGCATTGCACAGCACCGCGCAGGCCAATGCGATCTCCAGCACGATCAGCAGGGCCGGAATGCGGTGTTTGCGCAGGCTGGCAAAAATCGGACGGATTTCCATGATGACCTCAGGCAGCTTTGAGTTGAGGGGCCGGTGCCAGCACGCAGGCGCGCCAGGCTGGCAGGATGCCGGCGATCAGGCTGGCAACCAGTGCCACGACAAAGGTGAACAGGAACATCGACGCATCCAGATGCGCGAGGCTGGCGTACTCGGCCGGCTGGTGACGGATGCCGAGAAGCCCCAGCTCGGCAAACAGCAGACCCAGCACACCGCCGGCCAGACCAACGATGCCGGCTTCGACCATGAACTGGGTAAAGATCTCCCGCCGGGTGGCACCGAGCGCACGGCGCACACCGATCTCCCCCGAGCGGCGCAGGCACTTGGCCAGCAGCAGGCCGACCGTGTTGACCACGCAGATCAGCAGGAAGCCGAACGCGAGGCCGGCTTGCAGCCGCACGTCGTCAGGCACCACCTGCTCCTGCCGCAGCCAGCCCATCAGGTCCAGCAGTGATGTCTCGGTGCGCTGGAACCGGCCCAGCGCCACCTGCTGCTTCACGTAGCCGTCGAGAAAAGTCTTGTAGCCGGCCACCGCCTCGTCGCTGTTGAGCTCGACCCATACGCCCAGCCACTCGCATGGCGCCGTCTCGATGTGCTTGATGTCGGGAACCGCCGCATAGCACTCGATGTCCTGCGGCCCCATCTCCATCGCACGCGCCGTCTGCAGCGGCAGGAACACCGCATCGCCGTCGCCATAGCTGCGCCCGCCGAGATCCTGCGCATAGAAGCGCGGCTGCGGCGCCCACGGCTTCAGCACACCGACGATGCGCAGATCGTGGTCGTTGACGCGGATCACCCGGCCCACACTGTTGGCGCCGGCGAACAGCTTGTCGTTGAGAAAACCGGCGATCACCACCAGCTGCGCGCGACCATCGTCGTCCGCCGTGGTCCAGCCACCGCCATACTGGAACGGCGCATCGAACATCGCGAAGAAATCCGACGTGGTCATCACCGCGTCGCTGAAGAACGGGCGCGCGTTCGCCTGCTTCGGCATCACCTTCGCCTGGGCCAGCGCCATCACCGCCTGATGCATGCCGCGACGTGCCTGCAACAGATTCATCGCGTCGACGTAGGTCATGATCGAGTCGGGCTTGGTCTGCCCAACGATGTAGCCCTCCTTCGCATTCGGATCGATCTGCGGGTAGAACAGCCGTGTGCTTTTCTGCGGCAGCGGATCGCCGGACAGCAGCCGCAGCACGGTCAGCGTGGTGATCGTGGCGCCGATCCCGAGCGCGAGCGCCATCACCATCAACGCCGTCAGCACACGGTTGCGCTTCAGGCTGCGCAACGCCAGTTCAAGGTAGTAGGCAAACATTCCACGTGCTCCATCGTTGTCTCCTCCCCTGCGATCGCAGGGGGAGGTTGGGAGGGGGTGCTCCTGGCGAAGCAAAAGCACCCCACCCCAGCCCTCCCCTGCACAAGCAGGGGAGGGTAAAAGCTCACACGCTGCGAGTCGCCACAACCGGCGGCACCGCCGCGGCGCGCATGGCCGGCCCCAGCACAGCCACCTGCCCGATCAACCACAGCACCACCGCGCCGACCGGGAAATAGACGGCGGGAAGTCTGGGCAATTCGTAGTGCAGCATCAGGAACAGGTTGATGCCGTAGGCCAGCACCATGCCGAGTGCGATGCCGATCGTGGCGAGCAGGAAGTTCTCAGTCTGGAAGTAGTGAAGGATGTCGTGTCGGGTCGCGCCCAGTGCGCGCCGCACACCGATCATCCGTCGCCGTTGCGCGACCCAGAAGCTGCCCAGGCCGACGATGCCGAGCGCGGTCACTACCAGCAGCGCCACGCAGACACCGATCAGCAGGCCGGCCATCGCGCGATCGTTCTGGAAGAAAATCTCCCGCAGCTCATCCACCGTCCGCTTCTGCACCACGATCCGGTGTGGATCGTTCTGCCTGAGTTTCTCAAGCGCCGCCTTCAGCACGCGCTCGCGATCGCCGGGCGCGCTGCGGATGACGTATTGCCCTCCCCCCAGCTGGATCGGAATGACCAGGCTGAAAAGCGCGGTTGAATCATCCTCGATCTGCGGGCGAACCAGTTCGGCAAGCACACCGACCACCTGCAACGGCGCCTTGCCGAGATAGAGCGTCCGGCCCAGCGGATCCTGGCCAGGCCACAGGCGTTCGCCCACCGCCCGGGTGATGACCACCGTGTTGGGAAACAACTTGAGATTCCGGGTACGGACGCCTTCCGCCACCTTGTCCAGCCTGCGGTAGTCATCCGGCCGAAGATTGCGTCCTGCGACCAGCCGCGTACCGAATGCATCGATCACGTTTTCCCCGAAGTAGGTGGTGGCGTCGAGCGTGGGCTTGTTCTGGTCCGGATCGAGCCTGATGCCGGCGTTGTTGGACGACATGCCAAACGGCACCTGGCGGACCGAAGCAACCTGGGTCACCCCGGGAATCTGTCGCAACGCGGCCAGATCCTCCTGCGCACGCGCGTAATCGTCGGCCTTCGCACCGGTGTCGGCCAGCTGGATCTGCACCAGTTCGTGCTCGGCCACGCCGCTGGGCATGTGGATGCGATCGACGCGCTGGATGATCAGGAAGACCGCGTTGCAGACGATCGCGCAGGTCAGCGCGATTTCCAGAATGACCAGAAAGGCAGTGACCTTGTGACGGCGCAACGTGGAGAGAATCGGCAGGATATCCATGGCGGGCCTCACTGGCTCTTCAATTGCAGGGCGGGCGTGATCTGGCAGGCACGCCAGGCGGGCAGCAGGCCGGCAAACAGGCTTGCCACGATCGCCGCCGCGAAGGTCGCCGCCAGCATGGTCAGGTCCATGTGCGCCAGCGCGGCATAGTCGGACGGCTGGCGCCGCACCAGCCAAAGGCCGACGAATGCCAGCAACAGGCCGAAGATGCCACCGGCCAGACCGATCACTGCCGACTCCATCAGCAATTGGCCGAATACCGCCTGCCTGGAGGCGCCCAGCGCCCTCCGCACGCCCAGCTCGCTCGACCGGCGCAGGAACTTCGCCAGCATCAGGCCAACCGTGTTGACCAGGCACACCAGCAGGAAACCCAGCGCCAGCCATGTCTGCAGGCGCACGTCGCTGGGCACGACCTTGTTCACATCAAGCCACTCCATGAGACCCGGCAGGCGCACATTGGGCGAACGCTGAAAGCGGCCCAGTGCTTGCTGCTCCTGCGAATAACGGACAAGGAAGTTGCGATAGTCGGCGACCTTCGCCGGCTCGTTGATCTGCGCCCAGAACTGCAGCCAGACACAGGAGGCCGTCTCGAAATGCGCCTCGTCCGAGCCACCATCGCCCCAGCAATTCCTGGAACCGTTGAGCGGCAAATGCAGGTCGCGCGCAACAGACAGCGGCAGGAACACGCTTTCGAGCCCCGAATAATCGCCCATGTTCAGATCATAGAAATGCGGATTGGGGCGCCAGTCACCCAGCACGCCGATGATGCGGAAAGCGGTGTCCTTCATCCGCAGTATCTGGCCGGTGCTGTCCCGTCCGCCGAACAGCTTGTCGTTGAGTTCGCTGGTGATGACGACCACGCGCGACCGGGCGTCATCGTCTGCCTCGCTCCAGCCGCGACCATAGCGGAATGGGGTGTCGAACATCGGGAAGAAATCCGCGGTGGTGTAGCGGGCATCGCTGAAGAAGGGATCCACGCTCGACTGCGTCGGCTGGATTGGCACCGCGCCGCCGGTCATCAATGCCTGCCGATCCGCGCGCCTGGCACGCAGGAGATTCATGCCATCGATCCAGGTGACCTGTCGCGGCGGCTCCTCGCCGGCCTCATAGTCGGCCTTGTCGCGTGGATCGAGCTGCGGATAGAACAGCGTCTGGCTCTTGCCCGGCAACGGATCGCCCGACAGCACATGCAGGACGGTGAGCATGGTCATGCTGGCGCCGATGCCGAGCGCAATAGCCACCACCATCAGCGCAGTGAGCGCCTTGTTGCGCCTGAGGCTGCGCAAGGCCAGATCAAGGTAGTAACTGAACATTCCATTCCCCGTCGTTTGTCTCCTCCCCACCCCTCCCCCGCGTGCCCCAAAGGGACTTCCTTCGGTCGCAGGGGAGGGAGTAAAAGCGTTACGCCGCTCGCGTCGCCACCACCGGTGGCACGTTGGACGCGCGGCGTGCCGGTACGAACACCGCGCCCTGTCCCAGTGCCAGCACCGCGACGATGCCGGCCAGCACATAGGCCACCGGCAGGCGGTCCATTTCGAAACGGTGCATCAACAGCAGGTTGAGGCCGATCGCGAGCAGCAGCCCGATCACTGCACCGACGCTCGCGATCACCAGGTTCTCGATCTGGAAGTAATGCAGGATGTCGATCTTGCGCGCGCCCAGCGCGCGCCGCACGCCGATCTGCCGATGGCGCTGGCCGACCCAGAAGCTGGTGAGTCCGACGATGCCGGCGGCGGTGACCGCGAGCAGGATCAGGCACACCACGCCCATCAGGATCGCCATGCCGACATCGGCACGATAGGCCTCGGCGCGGATGTCGGCAAACGACTTGACGCTGTCGTCGTCGAGCACGCGCAGCGGGTTTGTTGCGTACAGGGTCGGCGTCACCGCATGCATCGCTGCGTCGAGCCGGCCCGGCTTGGCACGGATCGCGTAGCGCGAGAAGTTCGCGTCCAGGCGGGTCGGTACCAGCGTCGCGTTCCATGTGAAGCTGCTGGTCCAGCTGCCCACCGCCGGTACCTGCATGCGCTCGACCAGGCCGATGATGGTGGTCGGCCCGCTGCTGCCATCGAGGAAGATCACCTTGCCCAGCGCATCGCCCTTCGGGAACAGCTTGTCGCCCAGTGCCTTGGTCAGGATCACGATGGACGGCTCGGACTGATCGCGGAACCCGCGGTGCTGTATGTCGGCGGCGGTGAACGCGCGGCCGGCGACCAGCTTGAGGCCCAGTGTCGACAGCATCTGGTCGTCGCTGAAGTAATACGTAGTGCGCGCATTGCCGCTGCGCAGTTCCTTGCCCGGCTGCAACGCCACCGAACCGTTCCACGAAGAGTTGAGCAAGGGCAGCGAATTGATCGGTGCCACCGAAGCCACGTCCGGCAGGCTGCGCAGCGCGGCGAGGTCGGCCTGCTGCATGCTGTCGAGCTTGTCCACGCCGGCCGGGTCATCGCCGCTGGGTGCTCCAACCCATTGCTGGGTGACCAGGAACAGGTTGTTTTCGTCGAGACCGGTCGGTCGGTTCACCCGTTCGATGCGCTGGCCGATGATGAATACCGCGTTGCAGACGATCGCCAGGGTCAGCGCAATCTGCAGTGCGATCAGCACCACGCCCGCCTTGTGCCGGCGCAGGGCCGAGATCATGGGATGCAGAGTCATGGCGTAATCCTCAATTGCTCTTGAGCTGCCACGCGGGTTGCACGCGTGAAGCACGGAAGGTGGGATACAGCCCGGCCAGCGTGGTCGCCACGACGGCGACCAGCAGGGTGAGCGCAAGCAGCGAGAAGTCCAATCGGGCCAGCGCGGCGATGTCCTTGGGCAGGACCCAGCTCACGCTGGCCACGCCCACGCCGGTCAGCAGCAGACCCAGCACGCCACCGGCCAGTCCGATCATGCCGGCCTCGGTGAGGAACTGCGCATAGATCGCCATGCGTGGTGCGCCCAACGCGCGGCGCACACCGATCTCGCTGCTGCGACGCAGGAACTTCGCCAGCAACAGTCCGGCGGTATTGACCAGGCAGACGATCAGCAGGCCCAGCGCCACCAGCAGCGACACCTTGGTGTCGCTCGGCACCACCTGCTCGTGCTCGAGGAAGGCCGGCACGTCGCGCAGCCGGTTGTTCGGTGCCCAGCCGAAGCGGCCAGCCTTCTGTTGATCCTTTGCATAGCCATCCAGCCAGGAGCGATAGGTGCTGACTGCGGCGGCATCATCCAACTGCACCATATAGGCGATCCAGATGCAGCTGGATTGCTGCAGGCCGACGAAGCCCGACTGGGCGGGAATCTCGCTGCAGTTGGTATTGCCGTCGTTGGGCATGCCCATCGCAATCGCGCGCTCGAACGGCACGAATACATCCTCGACGCCGGTGGAGAAGCCGCCGGAGTTGACCACATCGTAGAAGCGCGGCTGCGGGTTCCAGTTGCCCAGCACGCCGACCACCCGATAGTCCTTGCCTTCGATGCTGACCGTGCGTCCCACGCTGTTGGCACCACCGAACAGCTTGTCGTTGAGTTTGCCGCTGATCACCGCCACCGCAGCGCGCTGGGTATCGTCGTCCGCGCTCCAGCCGCTGCCGTAGAGAAACGGCACGTCGAGCATCGGGAAGAATTCGCTGTAGACCGCATGCCCGCTGACATTGATCGGATGCTTGCTGGCATCGGCCGGCACCACCGACGGCGAGATCTGGTACATCGCCGACTGCAGCTTGCCGCGATGCGCGCGCATGAGTGCCATCGCGTCGGTGTAATCCAGCGCATCCGGCGGCTCGTTGTCGGTTTTGTTGGGACCACGCCCCTTCGGCCCCCACATGTCGATCTGCGGCACGAACAGTTTCGACGATTTCCACGGAATCGGATCGCCCGACACCGCGCGGAATACCGACCAGGTGGTCATCGACGCAGCCACACCGAAGCCGATGGCGAGCACCATCAACGCGGTCAGGCCGGGACTGCGCTTGAGGCTGCGCAATGCCAATTCGAGGTAATAGTTGAACATTCCACGTACTCCATGAGTTGTCTCCTCCCCCTGCAAAGCAGGGGGAGGTCGGGAGGGGGTGCTCTTTAGCTCTTCCGCCGAAACAAAAGCACCCCTCCCCAGCCCTCCCCTGCAAGCAGGGGAGGGAGAAAAAAACATCACACCGAGCGAGTCGCCTCCACCGGCGACACGTGCGAGGCACGCAGCGCCGGCGCCAGCACCGCGCCCTGGCCCAGCAGCAGCAGCGCAACCACGCCGGTCGCCACATAAGTCAGCGACAGCCGCGCCATTTCGAACTGGGTCACCATCCACAGGTTGATGCCGATCGCCAGCACCGCACCGACGAGCACGCCGCCGATGCCGATCAGCAGGTTTTCAGTAAGGAAGTAGTTGAGGATGTCGCCACGCGTGGCGCCCAGCGCACGACGCACTCCGATCTGCTTGCGCCGCTGGCCGACCCAGAAACTGGTCAGACCGACGATGCCGGCGGCGGTGATCGCCAGCAGTACCGCGCTGACGATGCCCATCAGGATCGCCATGCCGCGGTCGCTGTCGTAGACGCGCGCGCGTATCTGCGCATAGCTGCCACCGACCTTGGGGTCGATGATGCGCATGCGGTTTTGTGCGAACAGCGCTTGCGGAGCCTCACGCATGGCTGCCGCGAGCTGGCCCGGTTTGGCACGCACGATGTAGTAGAGGCTGTCCGCGTCCTGACGCATCGGCCACAACAGCGATTCATATGCATACTGCATGTTCCAGTTCGAGACGCTCTGACGCTGCAAACGTTCGACGATGCCGATGATTGTGCTCGGCGTGGCGCTCATCGAGTAGATCGGCTTGCCCAGCGCGGACCCATCCGGGAACAAGTGATCGGCCAGAGCCTTGGTAACAATCACCACCGATGGAATCACCACCTGGCGTGCCGCCATCTGGGTGACTTCGGAGGCTCTGAAATTGCGTCCGGCGATCAGCTTCACGCCCAGCGTATCGAGCATGTGTTCGTCACCCAGATATACCGCCGCGTCCGTGGTCGGCTTGAGCTGATCGGGCGTGCGCATGATGAAGTTGTCCCAGTTGCCACCGCTCAGCGGGAAGCCATCGCTGGACGAGGCATCACGAACACTGGGCAACTGCCGCAAGGCGACAAGGTCCGTCCGGATCTGCGCATCTATCTCTTGCGACGACATGTGACCCGCCCACTGGTTGGCGATCACCAGCAGGTTTGCTTCGTCGACTCCAGTAGGCTCGGAAAGATGCGCCACCCGCTGCTGAATGATGAACAGTGCATTGGAAACAATCGCCAGGGTCAGCGCGATCTGCAAGGCGATCAGCACCGTGCCGGCCTTGTGGCGGCGCAATGCGGCGAGGATGGGTTTGATCTGCATGCTCATGTGCGCTGCCTCAATTGGACTTGAGCTGCCAGGCCGGCTGCACTTGCGCCGCGCGCCAGGCCGGATAGAACGCCGCCGCCATGGTGGCGAACACGGCCACCAGCAAAGTCAGGCCTACCAGCGAAAGATCCATGTGCGCCAGACGCGCGATCTCCGGACTGAACAACAGCCCGACGCCGGTGACGCCCACCGCGGTGAGCAGCAGACCCAGCACGCCACCTGCCAGGCCTACTGTGGCCGCCTCCATGAGGCATTGCGCATAGACTTGCCGGCGCGAAGCACCAAGGGCACGGCGCACGCCGATCTCCCCTGCACGGCGCAGGAACTTGGCCAGCAGCAAACCGATCGTGTTGACCAGGCAGATCGCGAAGAAACCCAGCGCCACGATCAACGAGATGCGGCTCTCCGGCGGCACCACTTGCTGATAATCCAGCCACTGCGTCACGTTGCGCAGGCGCACGTTGGGTGCCCAGGCGAAGCGCCCGGCTCGCTGCTGATCGGCGGCGTAGCCCAGGAGAAACTCGCGATAACGTTGCACCGCTGCGGCGCTGTCAAGCTCCACCCAGGGAGTAGCCCAGACGCAATTGCTTTGCAGCCAGTCATCCCAGCCGGAAAAGGTCAGATGCCCGCGACAGCTGTTGCCGTTCGGATTGACCTGCACGCTCAGCGCGCGGCTGAACGGCAGATAGAAATCCGTCGGGTCCTCAAAGCCGCTGCCGTTGAAAAGCGCGAAGAAGCGCGGCTTGGGGTCCCAATGCCGGGTAACGCCGGAGACACGATAGTCATGGCCATCCAGCGTGATTTCGCGACCCACGCTATTGGCCCCGCCGAACAGCTTCTGGTTGAACTCCTCGCTCAACACCACCGCCGCCGCGCGCCCGTCGTCGTCCGCGGCACTCCAGCCACTGCCGTAGAGGAACGGCACCTCGAACATGGGAAAGAAATCGGCAGACACCGCATAGCCATTCACGGCAAGAGGCAGGCTGTGGCTGCCTTCCGGCAGCACCGACATGCCCACTCCGTACAACAGAGTCTGACGCGTAGCCTGGTGCGCATGCATCAGCGCCATGGCATCGGTGTAACTCAGCGCAGCGGCCGGCTCGCCCTTGATGTTCTGCTGCGGTCCCCAGCCATCGATCTGCGGGATGTAGAGCTGGGACGACTTGTCCGGAATCGGATTGCCCGACACCGCGCGAAACACCGACCATGTGATCATCGACGCCGCCACGCCAAAACCGATCGCCATCACCATCAGCGCGGTAAGCGCAGGGTTGCGCCGCAGACTGCGAAGACCGAGTTGAAAGTAATAGGCGAACATCATTCACATCTCCACGAAAATAGCTTCTTCCCGCCGGCGCCCTGCACCGGGTACTTCGACGCCACTCATTCCAGCAGCTTGTTGATGTCCTCCAGGTCCTGCACGTCCACCGAGCCTGCGGCGCGTTTGAGCAGCAGCTTGTTGAGGATGAACTGGTGACGCACCACGGTGTATTCGCTCTGCACGTTGGCCAGCGTCTGGATCGCGAACACCACGTTGGTGAGGCTCTGGGTGCCGATCGCGTAGCCGGCGCGCATCGAGGTCAGCGACTTGCGCGCCGCATCCACCGAGGTCCGCGTGGTGTCCACCTGATCGATGCCGTCGACCACCAGGTTGTAGTAGTTGTTGGCGTCGCGCGCGGCCTGACGACGTTGGGTCTCCAGCAGGCCTTCGTCCTCGTCGCGCTGGGCAATCGCCTGGCGCACCTGCGACTGGGTCATGCCACCGCTGAAGATCGGCACGCTCAAGGTCAAGCCGATCGTGGTGACGCCAGGACCATAGGCGGCCGCACCCGGCACCGCACTGGACCAGCTGCCGAACTTGCCGTACTGCACGCTGGCGTTGAGCGTGGGCAGATGCCCGGCGCGCGCGGCGGAAACGCGATGCTCGTCGGCCTTCACTGCATAGCGCCCGGCCAGGATGACCGGATTGCTCTGCATCGCCGCATCTACCCAAGCCTTCGCATCGGCTGGCACGGGCGCCTGCATCGGCAAGTCCTCGCGCAGCTTCTTCAGCGTACCGGTCGGCTGGCCGGTGATCTGTTCCAGCGCGTGCCGGGCATCTTTCAGGTTGTCCTGTGCGGTGATCCGCTGTGACTTGATGTACAGGTAGTAGGCCTGAGACTGGGTCATGTCGGATGCGGTGGCCAGACCGTTCTTGAAGCGCGTGCTGGACTGTTCGAACTCCTGCTTGTAGGCATCCTCGTAGGCGTTGTAGACGTCGAGGTTGTCCTGCGCGATCAGCACATTGAAGTAAGCGGCCGATACGCGCACATAGAGGTTCTGCAATGCCGCCTGATAGGTCTGGTCACCCGAATCCCGGCTGGCCTGCGCGGCCTTGAGGCTGGCGATGGCCGACAGGTTGATGATCGGCTGGCTGAGCGTGCCGCTGAGATCGCGCTCACGCGTATGGCCACCCGAACCCGTGTTGACGATATTGCCGTTCGAGTTGGTGACGGAGCCATTGGCGCCATGGATCTGTTCCAGACCCAGCCCGACCGACAGCTGCGGCAGCAGGGCCGAGCGTGCCTGCGGCACGTTCTCGGCCACTACCAGGCGCGCAGCATCGGCCGTGCTCAGCACCGGGTCGTTGGCGAGCGCCTGATGATAGGCATCCATCAGGTCCTCGCCGTAACCCGGCATCGACACCAGCCCCAGGCAGAGCATCAGCGGTAGCAGTTTCGCGCGCATGGATGGCATCAACCCGAATGTGCTTCGTTGCGTGCGTGCTCGGCGGCGTGGAAGCGCGGATCCTCCGACAGATCCACCACCTGGCCATCGATGATGTGCACGTTGCGCTGCGCGCGCGCGGCCAGCTCGGGGTCATGCGTGACCATCACGATGGTGGCGCCTTCGCGATGGATGTCCTCGAGCAGCTCGAGCACGCTGCGCGCCATCTGCGTATCCAGGTTGCCGGTCGGCTCATCCGCCAGCAGCAGGCGCGGCGAACCGGCCAGTGCACGAGCGATCGCCACGCGCTGCTGCTGACCGCCGGAGAGTTCGGCCGGATAGTGCTTGGCACGCGAAGCCAGGCCGACGCGCTCGAGCGAATCCATGATCCGCTGCTTGCGCTCGGCGGCCTTCATGCCGCGGTAGCGCAGCGGCACTTCGATGTTGTCGAACACGTTCAGGTCGGGGATCAGGTTGAAGGCCTGGAAGATGAAGCCGATCTTCTCGTTGCGGATCTTCGAGCGCGCGTTGTCGTTGAGGTTGCTCACCTCGATACCGTCGAGGTGGTACTCGCCACCGCTGAAGGTTTCCAGCAAACCGGCGATGGTCAGGAAAGTGGTCTTGCCGGAACCGGACGGACCGGTGACGGCGACGAACTCGCCCTCTTTCACGTCGATGTTGAAATCGCGCAATGCATAGGTTTCCACCACTTCGGTGCGGTAAACCTTGGACAGGTGGGTCATCTTCAGCATGGTTGTTCCTCGGTGGTGGTAGTGGTTTTGCACCTCCCCCTGCATGCAGGGGGAGGAGTAAATCAAGTCAGTTGCTGATCGCGACGGTCGCCGCGCTCTTGAAGCTGTCGGTGCCGGAGATCACGATGCGGTCGCCTTCCTTCAGGCCATCGAGGATCTCCACCTTGTCGATGCTCGAGGCACCGACGCGGATCGGGGTCTTGGTGGCGATGCCGTCGCGCACCACATAGGCGTAGCTGCCGCCGGATTCGTCGACGAACGAGCCGCGCTGCACGGTCAGCACGTTGTCGCGCTTGTCCAGCAGCACGCGTACCGACAGGCGCTGGTTCTGCCGCAACTGCTTCGGCGTCTCGCCATCGAAGCGAAGACGTGCGGATACCTGGCCATTCACCACTTCCGGCGAGATCGCACTGACCAGGCCCTTCCAGACATGCCCGTTGCCGCTGATCTCGCCGGACATGCCGATGCCCAGATCACGCGCGAAACTTTCCGGCACCTGCATCTCCACCTGCAGCGCGGACAGGTCGATCACGCTGAGCAGCTGCGCGTCCTTCGCCACGGTGGCGCGCTCGGCGATGAACAGCTGGCCGACCTGGCCGTCGACCGGCGATTTCACGTTGAGGTCGTCGACCTGGCGTTGCAGATCCTGCACCACCAGCATCTGGTTCTCGTGGGCGAGTTTCTTGGCCTGGATATTGAATTTCAGACTGTCGCCACTGATGCCGAGGTCGGCCTTGGCATGTGCCAGCGTGATGCGCGCCTTTTCCAGCACATCCTTGGCCTGGTCGACTTCCACCCCGGTAGCGGCACCGGCGGCGCTGGCCTTCTGCTCGCGATCGAGGTTGGTTTCGGCGCTCTTCTCGTCGATCTGCGCGTTGTCCAGCGCCTTCTGCAGCTCGCTGCGCTTGCTGCGTGCATCCACCTGCGCCTGCAGATAGTCGACCTGCATCGCATCGCCCTTGGACTGTTCCTGCGCCAGCTTGTTGCGCAGTTCCGGGCTGTCGACGATGGCCAGCACCTGGCCCTTCTTCACCGTGTCGCCGGCATGCACCTGCAGCGTCACCGCACCACCGTAGGTGGCATACAAGGTGGGGCTGACTGCGGCGACCACCTTGCCTTCGGCGGCGATGTCGCGCACGAACAGACCGCGCTCGACGGTGGCAAAGGCCAGCCGCGAACTGCTGACCGATGCGGATGCGGAGAACAGCCGGCCGATGCCCGGCGCCAGCCACACCAGCAGGCCGAGCACGAGTACGCCGGCACCAATCAGGATCAGCCGGCGCTTGCGGTTGGGTTTGACTTCGACCATGCGGTCTTGCGCGGAAGTGTCGCGAATCATCATGTCGTTCCTGACCGCGGACAGCGCGGTTGCATCGAGGTAATTGCAATCCGCGTGCCACTCGAAAATGATCCGATGATTCCTGCTATTTCAATGACTTGAAATTCGCCAAGCGAGAGAATCGGGTGTCCGCGGACAATCCACGGACAACCGGACGAGCATGCCGCGGTCAGCCACTGTCGCCATCCCGGAAACAAGAAAGGCCCCGGTTCGCACCGGGGCCTCTCATTCCAGACAGCGAAGCGTCTCCCGCCTAAAAGTCCTGCTTGAAGCGGATGCCGAACGTGCGCGGCTGGCTGAAGCCTGTATAGACCTGCCCATTCGGATATTGCGGAACGACATTGTGCGCACCGCAGATCGTCACGCCGCACTCGGTGAACTTGTACAGTGCCGCCCGCTTGTCGAACACGTTGTCGATGTAGACGTTCACCGACCAGCTGTTCTTCTGGATGCCGGCGGAGAGATCGGCGGAGTTGTAGGCAGGCAGATTGCCGAGCAGATTGCGCTCGACCAGTCGCAGGTCGGTCGTGCGTGCGCCCACATGCACGAGCGCAGCCTGGACGAAGGCATCGTTGCCACCCAGGCTGAAGGTGTAGCGTGCGATCAGATTGCCCTTGAACCGCGGCGTTATGGGCATCTGGGTGCCCTTCGGTGCCTGCGGTCCGCTCACGGCATTGCCCGTCTGCGGGTTGATCGTGCCAGCCGGGCAATAGGTGACCGGGTTGCCGGCAGCATCGACGAATCCGCAATAGTTCGCGGTTAGCTTGGCGTCGTAGAACGCGATGCCTGCACTGAGATTCAGGTTATAGGTGGCCTGCCAGTTCAGCTGCGACTCGAGTCCGTTGATACGGGCCGAATTGGCGTTCTGGATGATGGTCAGGCCATTGGGGCCCAGGATGTTGAACTGGAAGTGATTCCAGGTCTCGCGGAACACGGCACCATTGAACGACAGCCGATTGTCGAGCCATGAAGTTTTCCAGCCCAGCTCGAGGTTGGTCAGGAAGTCCGCCTGATAAGGCGGTATCTGGCCAGCGCGGTTGATGCCACCCGGGCGAAAGCCCTCGGAGCGGGTGAGATAGATCATCTTGGTCGGTGTGATGTTCCAGGTCAGATTGACCTTGCTGAGCGAGCCGGTTTCCTTCACGCGCTTGTTGAAGTCGGTACATGGAGCACCACCGAATTGCTCAGGCGAGACGCAGCCGGCTTCGCCATAACTTGAATTGGGTGAAAAGCCCTTGCTGAAGCCGTAGAAGCCGTACAGCTGGTTGCTGGTGCTGAAATAGCGCTCGCCGACCGTGCCGGTGAGTACGTCGGGAATGATGTCGTAGGACAATTCACCGAACACCGACTTGTCATGGTCGTAGCGCATCTGCCGGGTCAGCCAGATCGTGTTTGGCCAGCCCGGGACCGACAACGAGGACGCCAGATTGTTGATCTGGTAGTCCTGCATGATGTCGTGCTTCTGCTTCTGCCAGAACGCGCCTGCAACCAGCCGCAGGCGATCGTCGCTCGGTGAGGCAATGCGCAGTTCGTGGCTGCTGTTGGTGTAGTGATCGCGGTCGGTGATGAACTCGGACGGATTGATCAGGGCGCCGCTGTTGTCGTTGATGTACGCGCCGTACGAGAGCAGTGTGTCGTACCAGAACGAGTAGTCGTTGTAATCGGTGGACTCTTCCTGGTTGCGCTTGAGATGCGCATAGGCATAGGTCAGATCGAAGTTGCCGATCTTGCCCTGCACGGTCAACGCACCCTGCCACCAGCGGTCATCGACGCGCTCGGGGTAGAAGTGGGTCACCGCCAGATCGCCGACGGACGGATCGCTGGCGAACGTGCCGTGCGAGATCGTCTGCTGCCCCATCAAGGTCGGGCTGATCGACCAGCTGTCGTTGAGATCGACTTTCAGCGCGGCGCGGGCACCGTTGGTATTGGCGTCGTTGTAGTGCTTCCTGGCGTGCCCGAAGCACTCCAGTGTCGCGCTTGGCGTGCAATTGTCCGCATTGCTGACGGTGATGCCGGAAACCGGGAACGTGCGCGAGCCGGCCTTGTTGTCGATGTACCCGGCATCGTGCTCGCGCCAGCCGACGATGCGTACCGCCGCACTCTTGCTGATCGGGATATTGAGCATGCCTTCGGCGGTATAGCCGATGCCACCGTGCGCCACCTTGTCGACGCCGAGCGCGTAATTCGCCGCAAAGCCGCTGGGATCGGGCTTGTTGGTGATGATGCGCAGGGCGCCTGCTTCCGCGCTCGCGCCATACAGCGTGCCCTGTGGCCCGGCCAGCACCTCGATGCGGGCGATGTCGTACATGTGGATGTCGAGCGGACCCTGGATCGTGGTGACCGGCTGGTCGTCGAGGTACACGCCGACGCTTGGCTGCGATCCGGAATGGTTGGTGTTGCCGCCACTGGCCACGCCACGCATGTAAATGGTGGCGAAGCCGGGGCCGGTGGCGATGCCGCCGCCGCCCTGCTGGAAGGTGACACTGGGCAGATACTTCACGTAGTCGTTGAAGTTCTGCACGTGCAGCGCCTCGAGCTGATCCGTCTCCAGCACGTTGATGCTGATCGGTACCTTCTGCAGGTTCTCGGTGCGTTTCTGCGCGGTCACGTTCACCACGCTCAGCGTCGTGGTCTTCGCTTTTGTTGTCGGTGTCGCGGTCGTTGCTCCGGCCTGCCCCGCGTCCTGCGCGAAGGCCGGCGCGGCCATGGCCAGACAGATCGCTGCCGCAAGCGGCAACCTGGCCAACCGGACCCGTTGCGCTCCCCTGATCTGCTTGAATCTACTCGTGTGCATAAGCTCTCCCCTCGCAAGTCCACGACAATCCATCGGATACAGCCATTACTCCCGTGCCGGCACGTCGGCGTAGCTCTCCAGCACCGGCCCCAACGCCGATTCCAGAGGCCCCAACCATGCGGCGTAGTGCCGCCAGTGATCCATCCCTTCCCGGTAGATCGGCTGGCGCACCTGTTCTGAACTGGCTGTGCGTACCGGCCGCGGATTCTGGAAGAACCGCAGGCACGACTCCTCGAATGGCAAGCCGCAATACTCAAGCAGCCGACGCACCTCGCCCTCGGTGTCATCGACCATGCGCTCATACACGACGCGGTGGATGCGCCCAGGCAGCACGGCATCGAAATGCGCCATCAGTGCAACGTAGTCGCGGTAGTAACGGCCCACATCCTGCAAGTCGTAGCTGAAGCTCTGCCCGCGCGCGAAGTGCTGCTTGAAGGTCGAGAAGCAACAGGCCAGCGGGTGTCTGCGCGCATCGATGATCTTCGCGTTCGGCAACATCAGATGGATCAGGCCGATGTGCATGAAGTTGTTCGGCATCTTGTCGATGAACAGCGGTGCCGAGGTCTTGCGCTGGATCCTGGTGTGCGCGAGATAGCGCTCGCCGAGCGCGCGCAGCGCATCGACATCGAGTGCCGCCAGCGCGCCGTGGTAGGGCATCACGCTGTCGGCATCGCCCTGCAGGCGCAGCAGGCGCGTGATCGAAGTGACCTCGGGCAGCTCCATC
This sequence comes from uncultured Rhodanobacter sp., assembly GCA_966211915.1. Lineage (GTDB taxonomy): Bacteria > Pseudomonadota > Gammaproteobacteria > Xanthomonadales > Rhodanobacteraceae > Rhodanobacter. The sequence goes on along the minus strand of CBIHNO010000011.1, from coordinate 87,294 downwards.
GTGCCTTCGACCTGGCTGTGGCTGGACAGGATCTGCTCGATCAGGGTGGAGCCGGCCCGCGGCAGTCCGACGACGAAGATCGGATCGCGCTCCGGGCTGCCGGCGCCGGCACGCGCGGCGAAGAAGTCGCGGGTGTAGTGCGAACGGATGTACTGCACCCGCGCGCTGGTGTCGTCGGCGCTGTAGTGCAGTTGCGCATGGCGGATCGCATTGCCTTGCGCGTAGTGCCGGAACGATGGCTCATATTCGCCGGCGTCTTCCAGCGCCTTGCCGACGGCAAACTCCAAGTGCAGGCGATCGTCTTCAGTGAGAGCCGTCTCGGCGAGATCCGCGCGCGCCAGCTGCCGACGCATTGCGGCCAGCTCGTCGGCGCTGAAGCGGAAGGTTTTCAGATTGGCCAGGCTCCACCAGACTTCGCCGAACGACGGCTCGAGTTCCAGGCTGCGGCGATAGGCAGCAATGGCGCGCTCGCTGTGCCCGGCGGTTTTCAGCGCATGGCCATAGCTCACCCACACTTTCGCATTGCGCGGGTAGTGTTCCAGCAAGTCGGCATAGATGCGGATGGCGGGTTCGTAGTCACCGATCCGGCACAGCACCACCGCCTTGAGATTGCGGTTTCCAAGATGCCCCGGATCGGTTGCCAGCAGATGCTCGATCTGGACCAGCGACTGCTCCGGCCGGTTGCTGCGATGCAGGACCAGCGCGTAATTCTGGCGCGCTGCCTGGAAGCTGGGGGCCAGCTCCAGGCAGCACTCGAGCAGATGCAGGGCGTCCTCGTTGCGACCCAGCCGGGCAGCAACCTCGGCGAACATGCGGATCGCGGCAACGTCAGTCGGCGCCTGCTTCAGGTGTTCGCGCAACAAGGCCTCGGCCGCGGGGATGCGGTTCTCGACCAGGGCGACGGCGGCAGCCAGCAGGCGCGGGTCGCGGGTGGAGTAACGCACATGGCTCCCGTACGCCGCGTCGGCCGCCTCCTGTTCGCCGGCCGCCATCAGGTGATCGCCAAGCGCGCGCCAGGCTTGCGGCAGATCGGGCTTCAGCGCCACCGCGCGACGCAACGCCTGGATCGCTTCCTGCCCGCGCCCGCGATGGCCAAGCGCCAACCCCAGGTCGAAATGGATCATGGCCCAGTTCGGCTGGGCCTGCGCCAGAGGAATGAGGATGTCGAGCGCGCCCTGCACGTCCCCCTGCAGCGAGCGTGCAGCGGCCAGCAATTGCAGTGCAGCCGGATGACCCGCAGCCACCTGCAGGATCTCGTCGAGTTGCTCGACTGCCAGCAGCGGATCTCGCTCCAGCAGGCGTTCCGCGTGGGCCAAGGCCTGTTCCAGCGTGCCGATGGCTGACACGTCCGTCACCGCCGACCTCGCAGTGACAATGCGTCCTGCCCGTGCGGGTCGAGTCTCGGGCGGCACAGCCGGGGCACAACGCGTTGCATGGACGGCAGCAGCTCCTTGCGGGTATCACCGCAATCTACAACTGAATCCGACCGGTAGATAGTAGATACCGGCAAATACGTCGGGCATTGGCATCACGCTCCATCGCAAGCCGGAATCGGTTGCCCTCGGTTCGGCGGAGGCGATAGGCTGGATCAGGCACTACTGCTGCAGGCTTGCGACGACACGCGGAACAGGGAAGCACCGCAAGACGTCTGCTCATCATGCCATCCATCCGGGGACTGAACCTGCTCATGCATACCGACACCATGGTCGAGGAACTCAATCGCGCACGCGCGCTGCCCGCTCGCTATTACGCGGGCGACGCGATGCTGGCGATGGAACAGCGTGCGGTCTTCGCGCGCAGCTGGCAGCTGGTGGCCTATCGCGAGCAACTGGCCGAACCGGGCGACCATGTCGTCGAGCAGATCGCCGGGGTACCCATCTTGCTGGTCCGCGGACCGGATCGCGTGCTGCGCGCCTTCCCCAACGTCTGTCGCCACCGCGCCGGGCCGCTGGCGCTGTGCAACGGCAAGGGCGCACGCGCCCTGCACTGCAAATACCACGGCTGGACCTATACCCTCGAAGGCCAGCTGCGCAGTGCGCCGGAGATGCAGGACGCCTGCGATTTCAAGGTCGAGGACATCCGCCTGCCGCCACTGCGCGTGCACGAATGGCAGGGCCTGGTGTTCGTGGCGCTGGAGCAGGACGTGCCGCCGTTCGACGAAGTCTATGCCGGCATCGCCGAGCGCATCGCGCCGATCGACCTGTCGACACTGCGCTACCTGCGCAGCGACAACTACGACATCGACTGCAACTGGAAGGTCTACGTCGACAATTACCTCGAAGGCTATCACCTGCCGCACGTGCATCCGGGCCTGTCCAGGGTGCTCGACTATCGCGCCTACGACACCGAGCTGTTCGCGTGGCACTCGCTGCAATCCTCGCCGCTGCGCGACAGCACCGAGCTCTACGGCGACGGCCAGGCGTTCTACTACTTCATCTACCCCAACGTGATGCTCAACATCATGCCCGGGCGACTGCAGACCAATCGGATCCTGCCGCTGGGACCGGACCGCTGCCGCATCGTGTTCGACTACTACTACGCGCAGGACGCCGTCGCCCAGGCGCGCATCGCCGCCGACCAGGCGTTCAGCGACGAAGTGCAGAACGAGGACATCGCGATCTGCGAAGCGGTGCATAAGGGGCTGGCTTCCGGGTTCTATGTCCCCGGCCGGCTGAACCCGAAACGCGAGAGTGGTGTCTGGCATTTCCAGAACCTGCTGCGCGCGGCCTATGCCGGCCCCGCTGGCGAATCCGCATGAGCATCCTCAACTGACCACCCAAGAATTGACCACCCCCGCGGAAGCCGGCATGCGCGACAGCAACAAGATCGGCTTCTGGACCTGCACGGCGCTGGTCGTGGGCAACGTCATCGGCATGGGCATCTTCGTGCTGCCCTCCTCGTTGGCGCCGTACGGCTTCAACGCGCTGATCGGCTGGGGCATCACCCTGTTCGGCTGTCTCACCCTGGCCCGGGTGTTCGCGCATCTTTCCTCCGCCCTGCCCGGCGCCGACGGACCCTACGGTTACATCCGCAGCACGCTCGGCGAACTGCCCGCCTACATGGCTATGTGGGCGTACTGGGTTTCGTTGTGGCTGACCAACGCGGCGCTGGCTACCGGCGTGGTCGGCTACATCACCGTGGTGATGCCTCAGCTCGCGGTGATCCCGCCGGTGTGGTTCGCACTCGGCCTGCTGTGGCTGTTCACGCTGATCAACCTGTTCGGCGTGCGCGCCGGCGGCACGGTGCAGATCGTGACTTCCGCATTGAAGCTGCTGCCGATGCTGGCGATCGGCTTGCTCGGCGGCTGGGTGTTGCTGACCTCACCGGCCAGCTACGTGGCGCACCCGCCCGCTACCCCGTTGAGCCTGGGGGGAGTAATGGCCGCCTCCACGATCGCGCTGTTCGCCATGCTTGGCATCGAATCGGCCAGCATTCCTGCCACACGGGTGAACGATCCAGGCCGCACCATCCCGCGGGCCACGATGGCCGGGGCGGTACTGGTTGCGGTGATCTACGTAATCGTCTCGGCCGTGCCGCTGCTCTTGCTGCGACAGGATGTACTAGCCAGCGCCAGCGCACCGTTCGCATTGCTGATGGACACCTTCGGTCGTGCCGGCTTCGGCCGCTGGCTGGCCTTGTTTGTGGTGATCAGCGGACTGGGCGCGCTCAACGGCTGGACCCTGCTGGCCGGTCAACTGACTAGCACCATGGCCGACAACGGCGTGCTGCCACCGCTGTTCGCGAGCAGCAACCGTCATGGCACTCCGGCCATCGCGCTGGTGATCACCGCCGCGTTGGCCTCGGTCATGGTGTGGATGAGCTACAGCCGTTCGCTGGTGGCCGCATTCACCTTCCTTACCCGCGTGGTGACCGCGGCCAACCTGCCGTTGTACCTATGCTGTGCGCTGGCGCTGGGAGTGTTGTGGCGGCGGGGTACGGCCGGCTGCAGCGGGCGCGACGTGCTGCTGGTTGCCACCGTGGCCGCGGGCTACGTGATCTTCGCTTTCGTCGGCATCGGCGGCGAACCGTTCGTGTACGCGCTCGGCCTGATCGCGGCGGGCCTGCCGCTGTATCTGTTCATGCGCCTGCGCCGCAGGCGCGCGCTCCCTATCGAGGCCATGCCGGAATGAGAGATCCACGCTACGACATCCTGTTCACCCCGCTCAAGATCGGCCCGGTCACCGCGAAGAACCGCTTCTTCCAGGTGCCGCATTGCAACGGCATGGGCCACGCGATGCCGCTGGCGCATGCGGCGATGCGCGAGACCAAGGCCGAGGGCGGCTGGGCGGTGGTGTCCACCGAGGAGTGCGAGATCCACCCCAGCGGCGACCTCACGCCCTACGTCGAGGCGCGCCTGTGGGACGACCGCGACATTCCCGCGCTGGCGCTGATGTGCGACAAGGTACACGCGCACGGCGCACTGGCTGCGCTGGAGCTGTCGCACAACGGCCCTACGGCGTCGAACCTGTATTCGCGCGAGGTGCTGCTGGCGCCCTCGCACCAGCCGTCCAAATACGGCTACCCGTCGCAGGCGCGCGCGATGACCCTGCACGACATCCGCGAGTACCGGCGCTGGCATCGCGAGGCGGCGATCCGCGGCAAGCGCGCGGGCATGGACATCATCTACGTCTACGCGGCGCACGACCTGTCGCTGGCGATGCATTTCCTGCAGCGCCGGCGCAACCAGCGCAGCGACGAATACGGCGGCTCGCTGGAGAATCGCGTGCGCCTGCTGCGCGAAGTCTTGCAGGACACGAAGGATGCCGTCGGCGACAGCTGCGCGGTGGCGCTGCGCTTCGCCACCGAGGAACTGCTCGGCGCCGGCGGCGTGGAACTGGCCGAGGCGAAGGAGATCGTCGGCATGCTGGCCGAGCTGCCCGATCTGTGGGACGTGAACGTCGCCGCCTGGTACAACGACTCGGTGCCCTCGCGCTTCGCCGGCGAGGGCGCGCAGGAACCGTTCATCGACTTCGTCAAGCAGACCACCAGCAAGCCGGTGGTCGGCGTGGGCCGCTTCACCTCGCCGGACACCATGGTGTCGCAGCTCAAGCGCGGCGTGCTGGACATGATCGGTTGCGCGCGCCCGTCGATCGCCGACCCGTTCCTGCCGCGCAAGATCGAGGAAGGCCGCATCGACGACATCCGCGAATGCATCGGCTGCAACATCTGCGTGTCCGGCGACATGACCATCTCGCCGATCCGCTGCACGCAGAACCCGACCATGGGCGAGGAGTGGCGCAAGGGCTGGCACCCGGAACGCATCGCGCCGAAGCGTTCGGCCAGCCGCGTGCTGGTGGTCGGTGCCGGCCCGGCCGGGCTGGAGGCGGCCCGGGCGCTGGGCCAGCGCGGCTACGAAGTGAGCCTGGCCGAAGGACGCAAGGAGCTCGGCGGCCGCGCCACCCGCGAGGCGCGCCTGCCCGGCCTGGCCGAATGGGCCCGCGTGCGCGACTGGCGCGTGGGCCAGATCGACAAGCTTGCGAATATAGCCGTCTATCTCGACTCGGCCTTGACCGCGCAGGACGTGCTCGACTTCGGCGCGGAACACGTGGTGCTGGCCACCGGCTGCCACTGGCGCCGCGACGGCTACGGCCGCAGCAATGGCTTCGCCATTCCCGGCTTCGCCAACAACCCCCGCGTGTTCACGCCCGACGACCTGATGGACGGCCGCCTGCCTGAAGGTCGCGTGGTCGTGTTCGACGACGATGGCTTCTATTACGGCAGCGTGGCCGCCGAGCTGCTGCGCTTGCGCGGCTGCGAGGTGATCCACCTCACCCCGGACGACAGCATCGCGCCGTGGAGCCAGCACACGCTCGACTACCGGCATATCCGCAAGCGGATGGCCAAGCTTGGCATCGAGGCGATGGTGTCGCACGACATCATCCGCTACGACGGCACCACGCTGACCGTCGAGGACGTCTGGACCCATCAGCGCCGCGAGCTTGCTTGCGACGCGATAATCACGGTGACCGCACGCGTACCCAACGATGCGCTGTACCAGGAACTGCTGCGACGCGAGTCGGAATGGCCCGACGCTGGCGTGCAATCGCTGCGCTGCATCGGCGACGCAGAGGCACCGGGGCTGATCGCGCACGCGGTCTACGGCGGCCATCGCTATGCCCGCGAACTGGAGGAACCCGTCTCCGGCGAGGTCGCGTTCAAGCGGCACTTCCATACCGCGGACGCCGACGACCTGTTGCGCGGAACGCCGACGTAGCGGTCTTCCGAAAGTTCAGCGCGAACTCAAGTCGCTTCGACAGCCTGCCGGATGCGTTGCGCGACCGCCGCATCCAGCCGCGGCAGAACTTCCAGCGCGCCCAGGTTCTGTTCCAGCTGCTCGCGTCGGCTTGCGCCCAGCATCACGGTGGAAACGTGCGGATTAAGCAGGCACCAGGCGATCGCCAGTTGCGCCAGGCTGACGCCCAGTTCGTCCGCGATCGGCTGCAGCGCGCGTACCTTGCCGATGCGTTCGTTGCCGTGACCCAGCACGCTCTCGCGCAGCCACTCGTAACCGGGCTGGGTCAGCCGCGAATCGGCCGGCACGCCATCGTTGTACTTGCCGCTCAACAGGCCGGACGCCAGCGGCGACCAGATCGTGGTGCCCATGCCATAGGCCTCGTACAGCGGCGCGTACTCCACTTCCACCCGTTCGCGGTGCAGCAGGTTGTATTGCGGCTGTTCCATCACCGGCGCGTACAGATGGTTTTCGCGTGCAATTCGATGTGCCTCGTGGATCGCTTCGGCCGGCCATTCGCTGGTGCCCCAGTACAGCACCTTGCCCTGGCGGATCAGCGTATCCATCGCCGCCACGGTTTCCTCGATCGGTGCATCCGGATCGGGCCGATGGCAGAAATACAGATCCAGATAGTCGACGCGCAGCCGCTGCAGTGCCTGCGTGCAGGCCTCCATCACGTGCTTGCGCGACAGCCCGCGCTGGGTCGGCAGCGGCCTGTCGCAGGCGCCGAAGAACACCTTGCTGGAGACGCAGTAGCTGTCGCGCGGAAAGCGCAGGTCGGCCAGCACGTCGCCCATCACCTGCTCGGCCACGCCGTTGTTGTAGGTCTCGGCGTTGTCGAAGAAATTGACGCCGCGATCGTGCGCCAGCGCCAGCAACTCGCGCGCCTGCGTGCGACCTACCTGCTTGCCGAACGTGACCCAGGCGCCAAATGACAGCGCGGACAGTTGCAGGCCGGATTTGCCAAGGCGACGGTAAAGCATGGGGATGCTCCGATGACGGGAAAGACCGCCAGCATGCCAACAGTCGCGTTGCCGCGTCCAATCCTTGCGACGAAGGCAGCTGTCGTCACGGACACAACGGCGTAATCTTGAGCTTCCCCTCTCGCCGGAGTCCGTCATGTCCACGATAAAAGGCTGGGCCGCCAAGGCCGCCGGTCAACCCCTGGAATTGACCACGTTCGACGTGGGCGCACTCGGTGCCGAGGAAGTCGAAGTGGCCGTCGAGTACTGCGGCATCTGCCATTCGGATCTGTCGATGATCCACAACGAATGGGGCAATGCGCACTATCCGTTCATCCCAGGCCACGAAGCGGTCGGTCGGGTCACCGCGCTCGGTGCGCAGGCGAAAGGACTGAGCATCGGCCAGCGCGTCGGCATCGGCTGGACCGCCGAGAGCTGCATGCACTGCCGCCAATGCCTGTCCGGCGACCAGAACCTGTGTGCGTCATCGGTCGCGACCATCGGTGGCCACCACGGCGGCTTCGCCGACAAGCTACGTGCGCATTGGGCATGGACGATTCCGCTGCCTGACGGCATCGACCTGGCCAGTGCCGGTCCGTTGCTGTGTGGCGGCATCACTGTGTTGAAACCGTTTCTTGCCTACGACATCAAACCGACGGCGCGCGTCGGCGTGGTCGGTATCGGTGGGCTCGGCCACATGGCGGTGAAGTTTGCCGCTGCATGGGGTTGCGAAGTCACCGCGTTCACCTCCACCGCCGCCAAGGCCGATGAAGCGCGTGGCTTCGGTGCGCACCACGTGGTGGCCAGCCGTGACTCCGCCGCGATCAAGGCAATTGCCGGCACGCTCGACCTGCTGCTGATCACGGTGAACGTGCCGATGGACTGGAACGCCCTTCTCTCGACGCTGGCGCCGAAGGGTCGCATGCACGTGGTCGGCGCGGTGCTGGAACCGATCCCGGTGCCCGCATTCGCGTTGATCGGCCAGCAGCGGGAAGTCTCCGGCTCACCCACCGGCTCGCCGGTGGACATCGCCCGCATGCTGGACTTCGCTGCGCGCCACGACATCCGCCCGCAGGTGGAGATGTTTCCGATGAGCAAGGTCAACGAGGCGCTGGCGCATCTGGAAGCGGGCAAGGCGCGCTACCGGATCGTGCTGGAGGCGTAACCGATCAATGCCTCCGCCAGATGATCGAACAGCAGCCGCGTCCGCCGGCTCGCCTTGAGATCCTCGTGCATCACCAGCCAGGTATCCAGGTCGAGCGAGAATGCCTCGGACAGGACATGCACCAGATTGCGATCGCGCCGGGCGATCGCCATCTGGCACACACCGATGCCGTAGCCGGCGCGAATCGCTGCCAGCTGTGCCAGGTCGCTGTCGCTGCGCAGCGAGAAGTCCTCGCGACCGAATGGCAACTGGCTGCGCAATGCGCGCAAAGCCGGCGTCTCGTGATCGAAGCCGATGATCGCGTGCTGCGTCAACTCCGCCAGCGCGCGCGGCTGGCCATGCGCCTTCAGGTAGCGACGATGCGCATGCAGGCCCAGCGGTATCCGTCCGATCCGACGCGCCACCAGCGCGCCTTGGGCGGGCCGCAGCATCCGTACGGCGATATCCGCATCCTTGCGCAACAAATCCTCCGTCTGGTTGGATAGCGAAAGCTCGATCACGATGCCCGGATGCTGCTGACGAAAATCAGCCAGCATCGGCGGCAACACCTCGGCACCGATCACTTCGCTGCAGGTGATTCGCACCACCCCGCGCACATCGTGATTGCTGCCCGAGGCAGCGCGACGCAACGCGGCGGTCGCCGCCGACATCGTCTGCGCATGTGCGACCAGTTCGTGACCGAGATCGGTCGGCGTCAACCCTTGCGGCGACCGCGTGAACAACGCTACGCCCAGCGCCGTCTCCAGTTGCCGGATATGCCGACCCAGGCTGGGCTGGGTCATGCCCAGCGCGCGTGCCGCCGCGGACAGGCTGCCTTCGCGCATCACCGCGAGAAAGGATCGGTACAGCTCCCAGCCGGGTTCGTTGATGGCCATGCATTCATGTATAGCAGAAGTTCATCCATGGCGGATTTTCTTTCATGCCATCCACGCCCATGCTGAGCCCACCTACAGCAGGAGAACGTCATGAATACTTCGCGCAAGGCTCTGGTACTCGGAGCTACCGGCGGTGCAGGTGGTGAAATCGCGGCTGCACTGCTGCGTCGTGGTTGGATAGTGCGCGGGCTGGTCCGCGATATCACGAGGCCACAGCTTTCAGCGGATATCGAGTGGCTCGCTGGTGACGCCATGAATGCCGCCGACGTGGTCCGCGCGGCGCGCGGTGTCGATGTCATCGTCCATGCAGTCAATCCACCAGGCTATCGCGACTGGCACAAGCTGGTGCTGCCGATGCTCGACAACACCATCGCCGCCGCACGTGCCAACGGCGCGCGTATCGTATTGCCCGGCACCGTCTACAACTATGGCCCGGACGCGTTGCCCCTGCTGCACGAAGATTCGCCGCAGCAACCGCTGACGCGCAAGGGTGCGATTCGGGTGGAACTGGAGCGCCGTCTGCAACACGCGGCAGCCGATGGCGTGCGCTCGCTGATCCTGCGCTGCGGCGACTTCTTCGGCCCGCACGCCGGCAACAACTGGTTCGCGGCAATGGTGAAGCCGGGACGGCCGGCGCGCTCGATCAGTTATCCGGGCGATCCCGATCTGCGTCACGCCTGGGCTTACCTGCCCGACGTCGGCGAAACCGTGGCGCGCCTGCTGGAACGCGAGAACGGACTGGCCGTGTTCGAACGCTTCCACTTCGGTGGCCACTGGGTCGACGGCAACGCCATGGCCAACGCGGCAGGGCATGCCGTCAGCCATCCGATGACGCTTCGTGTCTTCCCGCGGTGGCTGGCGACACTGGCCGCACCGTTCATCACGCTATTTCGCGAACTGCGCGAGATGCGCTATTTGTGGCGGCAACCGCTGCAGCTGGACAACCGCAAGCTGGTCGCATTCCTCGGTAACGAGCCGCATACCGGGCTGGATCAGGCGGTCGAAACAACTCTGCGTGGGCTGCACTGCCTGCCTTCCGCACCCGCTCAGATTCTGACCGAGCCGGCCTCACGCAAATCCTGACGGAACCTTTCAGTGAAGGAACTGCAGCCCCAACGCCAGCACGATCGCGGCGAAGACACCGGCCACCACGTCGTCGACCATCACGCCCATGCCGCCTTTCACGCGTCGATCCAGCCAGCTGATCGGCCACGGCTTCCACACGTCGAACAGGCGGAACAGCCCGAAGCCGGCCAGCAGCATCCACCAGGCGAATCCGCCGGCCGGCAGCAATGCCGGAATCAGCAGCGGGATCAGCGCGATCCACTGGCCGATGAATTCGTCCCAGACCAGGCTGCGATGATCGTCCACGCCGAGCGCGCGGCCAGCCACATTGCACGCCCATACGCCCACACCGAAGCCGATCAGCAACCCGACCAGATACAGCGGCAACGACAGCTCGCGCAGCAGCAACCATGGCAGCAATGCAGCCAGCGAGCCAAACGTGCCCTGCGCCACCGGCGTCAGGCCCGAACCGAAGCCACAGGCCAGCCAGCCGGCTGGGGTGGCCAGCAAGGCGCGACGCTGTTCCCCACTCAGTGTTTTCTTGGCGCTCACGCGAAATGCTCCCAACCCGGTCGATCCGTTGCCAGCCACTCGCCATCGGCGCCACGCACATGCACACCGCCGCCTTCCACGATGCGACCGATCCTGGTCACGCCGCAGCCGAGTCGCGACAAATCCGCCTGCGCATCGGCTACCCGCTGCGCGGGCACGCTGAAGCACAGCTCGTAATCGTCACCACCGCTCAATGCGAATTGCAGCGCGCTGGCCTCGTCGTACAACGCCATCAGCGCCGACGAGCGCGGCAGCAGCGCGGCGTCGATCTCGGCGCCAACACCGCTGGCGACGCAGATATGGTTCAGATCGGCGAGCAGGCCATCGGAAATATCGATGCAGGCACTTGCCTGACCGCGCAAGGCGGCACCGGCAGACAGCCGCGGCGTCGGCAGGTTGAGCCGCTCGATCAGGTAGTCGCGCAGACCGCTGCGACCGTCGTCATCGCTCAATGGATGTTGCAACGCGTGCAGGCCGGCGGCGGCATCGCCGAGCGTGCCGGTGACCAGCACCGCATCGCCGACCCGCGCACCGGCGCGGATGAGCGCCTTGCCCGGCGGCACGAAGCCATGCACGGCCACGCTGATGCTGAGTGGTCCGCGCGTGGTGTCACCACCGACCAGCGCGAGCCGGTGCGATTGCGCCAGCTTTGCAAAACCTTCGGCAAAGCCTTCGACGAAGGCGGCATCGGCGTCGGGCAAGGTCAGCGCCAGCAGCGCCCAGGCCGGACTTGCGCCCATCGCCGCCAGATCCGACAGGTTCACCGCCAGCGCCTTCCAGCCGATATCGGCCGCGGCGGTGCCGCGCGGGAAATGCACGCCTTCGACCAGCGTATCGATCGCGACCGCCAGCTCCTGTCCGGCTGGCACCGCCAGCACCGCGGCGTCATCGCCAATGCCGATGCGGACGTCGTCACGCGACTGGGCGGTAAGTTCGCGGATACGCTCGATCAGTCGGAATTCCATGGCGTACGACCTGCGCGGGTCAGAAGGCCCAGCCGGCGAAACTAACGGCTGAAGACCAGGGTGGGAGCGTCGTGATAGGTGGTTTCCTGCCACAGCTTGAAGCCGGCCTTCTCCGCCACGCGAATCGAAAGCAGGTTCTCCGGGGAGATAATGCACACCGCACGCAGCGCCCCGAAATACTGCTCACCCCAGGCCGTGGCGGCGGCAACCGCTTCGCTCGCATAACCCTTGCCGTGCGCGTGAGCCGCAAGCACCCAGCCGAACTCCAGCATGCCTGCCAGCAAGGGCTGCATGTCGCGATGGAAGTCGGCAAAACCGATGTCACCGATGTAACGGCCGGTGTCTTTTTCCTCGACCGCCCAATAGCCGTAGCCCAGCAGGTTCCACAGGCCGATGAACTGCAGCAGGCGGCGCCACACTTCCTCGCCGGTGAGCGGGCGGCCACCGAGATAACGGGTGACCTCCGGATCGGCCAACATGGCCGTGCGGGTAGCGTGATCCTCGATCCGGTGCGCGCGTAGCCGCAGTCGCGCCGTTTCCAGCACCGGCACCGCGCCTTCGTACCGCGCTTCCCCGGCACGTTCCATCAGCCGCGTTTTTCGGTGGCGCGCAACTCGCCGGCCAGCTTGTCCAGCACGCCGTTGACGTAGCTGTGGCCGTGATCGGCGCCGAAGCGCTTGGTGACTTCGATCGCCTCGTTGATCACCACGCGGTAGGGCACGTCCGGACGGAACTTCAGCTCGTACGCGGCCAGGCGCAACGCGGCGCGTTCGATCGGATCGATCTGCGCGACTTCGCGGTCGATGTGCGGACGCAAGGCTTCGTCGAGCGCGTCAACGTTGGTCTCCACACCGTGCAGCAGGTCCTCGAAGTACTCGAGATCGGCCACTTCCATGTCCTGCTCATGCCGGAACTGGTCGATCACCGCATTCATGTGGCTGCCGCTCATCTGCCACGCGTACAGCGCCTGCAATGCGCGGCGGCGGGCACGTGAACGCGCCTGCATGTCGAGACCCTGCGGATGCTGGCTCATGCCAGCTTGCCGTAGAGGTTGACCATCTCGAGTGCGGCGATCGCGGCGTCGGCACCCTTGTTGCCGGCCTTGGTACCCGAGCGTTCGATCGCCTGCTCGATGCTGTCGGTGGTCAGCACGCCGAACGCGACCGGCACGCCGGAGCTGTAGGCGGCCTGGGCCAGGCCCTTGGCGCACTCGCCGGCGACATAGTCGAAGTGCGGCGTGGAACCGCGGATCACCGCGCCCAGCGCGATCACCGCCGCATACTTGCCGGAGTTCGCCAGCTTGTGTGCGGCCAGCGCGATCTCCCATGCACCCGGCACGCGGATCAGCTCGATCGCGTCATCCTTCACGCCGTGACGCACCAGCGCGTCGCGCGCACCGGCCACCAGCGGTTCGACGACAAAACCGTTGAATCGGCCGGCGACGATGGCAAAGCGGCCTTTCGGCGTGGCGAAATCGCCTTCGATGATCTTCATGAGTTGCTGTTCCTGTGGGCGCCAAGCCCATGCTGGTCGGCTATTTTACGGGTTTTCGACGGCGTTGACCGGCGCGGGTCGGTTGAGGTGCGGATAGCCGGTGAAATCCAGCTGCGCTCGGCCATCCGCTACCCGCAGTCGCGCCTGAGCGCCAAACGGCAAGGTAAGTTGCTGCTCACCATGACCGTGCGGCATGCCGGGCACGACCGGAATACCGGCCACCGCGCGAATCTGCGCGAACGCCGCGGCCAGATCGTAGCCGTTGTCACGCGCACCGGGCTGGCAATGGCTGAAGTCGCCCAGCACCAATGCGCGCTGCCGGCCGAGCACGCCGGACAGATGCAGTTGATACAGCCATCGTTCGATCCGGAACGGTGGCTCGCCGACATCCTCGACAAACAGGATGCCGCCCTCGATCTGCGGGAAATACGGCGTGCCGAGCAGGCTGCACAACACCGCGAGATTGCCGCCCCACAGCGGGCCTTGCACATCGATCTCGGTGGTCGTCGTGGCTGGCCATGCCGCGGCGGATGCCGGAGAAGTCAAGGTGTCCCAGAAATGCTGCCAGGTGAACTCGCTGCAGGACTCCGCGCCCAGATCTGCCAGCAGCGGTCCGCTGAACGTGCACAAGCCGCTCTTTGCATACAGCGCCAATTGCAGCGCGGTGAAGTCGCTATGCCCCACCAGCAGCGTGGACGCATCCGCCAAACGTTCGCGCAAGGCGTCGTAATCCAGATGCAGCAGCAGGCGCGAGGCGCCATAACCGCCGCGCGTCACCAGCGCGATATCCGGCAAGGTCTCCATCGTCGCCAGCGCATTGATATCGGCGGCACGCTCGGCGTCGGTGCCGGAGAAACGCTGTTCGGTTCGCTGCAGCACATCCAGGCCATCCACGACACAGCCTGCTTCGCGCAATCGCGCCACGCCGCGCGTCATCGCAGCGGGGTCGTACGGGTAACCGGAAGGGGCGATCAGGCGGATAGTGATATCGGACATGGCGCATCGTCGTCTGGAAAGCTTGAGTATGGTTTGCCGGGCATGGCGTCGCCATGGCGTCGTGATGTCCGGCACGAGGCTACACGTACTCGACTACCTCCAGCCCGAAGCCACCCAGACCGACCAGCTTGCGCGGCGTGCCGAGCACACGCAGCTGGTGCACGCCGAGGTCGGCCAGCATCTGGGCGCCGAGACCGAGCTGGCGCCACTCCTGCTGCCGCGCTTCTTCCGGTGCCTGCGTGCTGGGTTGGCGGTTGAGCCGGGCCAGCAACGCTTCGGGCGTGTCCTCGCCGGACAACACCAGCAGCACGCCACGATCCTCGTCGGCGATGCGGCGCAGCGCCGAGGTCACGGTGAGGCCGAGGTCGTCGCGCTTCAGATGCAGCACATCCGACAACGTGTTGCGCACATGCACGCGAGTGAGTACCGGCTTGCCGTCGCCGACCGCGCCGCGCACCAACGCGAAGTGCAGGCCACGACGGATCACGTCGCGATAGGCCACCAGTTGGAACGTGCCGAACTCGGTTTGAACCTGTTCCTCGTGCACGCGCTGCACGGTTTTCTCGGTTTCCAGGCGGTAGCGGATCAGGTCGGCGATCGAGCCGATCTTCAGGCCATGTTTGGCGGCAAAGACTTCCAGCTCCGGACGACGCGCCATCGAGCCGTCCTCGTGCAACACCTCGATCAGCACCGCCGACGGCTCCAACCCGGCCAGCGCGGCCAGGTCGCAGCCGGCTTCGGTGTGGCCAGCCCGAGTCAGCACGCCGCCTGGCTGCGCGGTCAGCGGAAAGATGTGGCCGGGTTGCGCCAGATCCTGCGGCTTCGCATCGGCCTTCACCGCCACCTGGATCGTGCGTGCGCGGTCGTGCGCCGAGATGCCGGTGGTGACGCCTTCGGCCGCCTCGATCGAGACGGTGAAGTTGGTGTGGTAGGACGAGGTGTTGTCGCTGACCATCGGGCGCAGGCCGAGCTGGCGCGTGCGCTGCTCGGTCAGTGTGACGCAGACCAGTCCGCGCGCCTCGCGCACCATGAAGTTGATGTCCTCCGCGCGAACTTTCTCGGCGGCCATGATCAGGTCGCCCTCGTTCTCGCGGTCCTCGTCGTCGAGGATCACCACCATGCGGCCGGCGCGGATGTCTTCGAGGATTTCGGGGATGGTGTTGAAGGCCATGGGTATTCCTTGAGTGGTGTTCTCCCTCCCCTGCAAAGCAGGGGAGGGATGGGGAGGGGTTCGCTCTTGATCTTCAAATCAAAAGCGTTACCCCCTCCCAACCTCCCCCTGCTTCACAGGGGGAGGAGTTGAAAATCAGGCGAAGCCGTGCTGCTTGAGAAACGCCTCGTCTAGCCGCGGCGTCTCGCCGCTGGACAGCAGCCGTTCGATATAGCGCGCCACCACGTCCACCTCGATGTTGACCGCGTCACCGACGCGCCGCGCATGGAACGCAGTGTGCTCGACCGTATGCGGAATCAGGTTGACGCCGAAGCGATGGCCGGCGACTTCGTTGACGGTGAGGCTGGTGCCGTCGATGCAGACCGAACCCTTCGCCGCGATGTAACGCGAGATCGAAGCAGGCACCTCGAATGTCCAGCGCTGCGAGCGACCATCGGGGGTGATCGACACCACCTTGCCGAGTCCGTCGACATGGCCGGAAACCAGGTGGCCGCCCAGCCGGTCGGCCAGACGCAGCGCCTTCTCCAGATTCACCGGATCGCCGGCCTTCAGCTTGCCCAGCGAAGTCAACGACAGCGTCTCGTTGGAGACGTCCGCGCTAAAGCCGCGCGGTTCGAGTATCACCGCGGTAAGACAGACACCGGACACCGCGATCGAATCGCCCAGCTGCACATCGGTGAGATCGAGGTCGGCCGTATCGACGGCCAGCCGCACGTCGCCGCCACGCGGCTCGAGCCGCGCGATGCGGCCAACGGACTGGATGATGCCGGTAAACATCAGCACACCTCCGGCAGGAGGGCGATGTTCGCAATGCTCAAAATCAATTTCATGAAACGTTTCCCGCGTCAGAAACTGCGAAAAACGCCCCAAGGCATGAGGCCAAGCGCGCGCCGTGAAGCGCCCGCCCTGCCGTCTTCTCTTTATCCGGACTGTGAGGAAACGGCTGCCCGCTTCCAACCGTCGGCTCCGGCATCTGACCGGATCTGCTGACCCTCGGCCCCTGCTCCATGACGGATCGTCCATCACGGACCGGACCAAGGCGCTCGCGGGCTCGTTGTCAGGAGTGAACCCTTCAACCTACCGCCGGTGGGGAATCTCACCCCGCCCTGAAGACGCTATGTAGTGTTTGCCGGTTTGGCCGACTGGCGCAGTCTAGCACCGACCTGCGAAGCAGCTGGCCGCGATCACGGGAATGCAGCGTTCGCCAGCGTGTACAGCGCCGGGCTCAAGCAGGCCGCAGCTGCAACCGCCAATCCGCGCCGAACTGGCGCTGGTCGATCACCTGCAATTGCCAGCGCCTCGCCATGTCGCTGAGCGTGGGCAAGTGCAGCAGCGGGCGCGCACTGTCGCCCAGCAGCAACGGCGCGACATACAGCAGCAGCTCATCGGCCAGGCCGGCCGCGAACAGCGCGCCGCACAGGGTCGGGCCGGCTTCGACATGCACTTCGTTGCAGCCACGCCCTGCCAGCAGGGCCAACACGGCGCGCAGGTCGAACGCATCGTTCTGGGTGGCCACCGCTATTCGCTCGACCCGCTCGAAACGGTTATCGGCACCGGATTCCGTGGCGCCATGAAGCAACAGCGTCGGTGTCGAACCGTCCAACACATGACTGCCCGCCGGTATGCGCAGCTGGCGATCGAGCAGCACGCGCAGCGGTGGGGCGAATTCCTCATCCTGCGGCAAGCGCACGGTGAGCCTGGGATTGTCCGCCAGCACGGTGCCACTGCCGCTGAGGATCGCCGAGCTGCGTGCGCGCCAGCGCTGCACGTCGGCACGCGCGGCCTCGCCGGTGATCCATTTCGATTCGCCATTGCCCAGCGCGGTGCGACCGTCCAGGCTCATCGCCAGTTTCACCCGCACGAACGGGCGACCGCGCTCGATCCGGCTGAAGAAACCGATGTTCAACTCGCGCGCGGCATCGCGCAGCAGGCCGACGTCGACGGTGATGCCGGCGGCGCGCAACCGCCCCATGCCACGGCCGTCGACTTGCGGAAACGGATCCTCCGCCGCGGCCACAACACGCGCCACACCGGCGGCAATCAGCGCCTCCGCGCACGGTGGTGTGCGGCCGTGATGTGCACACGGCTCCAGCGTGACGTAGGCGGTGGCGCCACGTGCACGCGTGCCGGCTTCGCGCAACGCGTACACCTCCGCATGCTGCTCACCGGCACGCTGATGGAAACCTGTACCGACAACCTCGTCGCCATGGGCGATCACGCAACCCACGCGCGGATTCGGCTGGGTCGTATAGAGGCCACGCTCGGCCAGACGCAGGGCGTGCGCCATGTGTTCGTGATCGGATGCGCTGAAAAATGACGAGGTCGCTGACATGCCGGACATTCTGGCAGATGCGCGCGGCGATCAACTCTTCTTGTTGCGCTTGACCTCGGCTTCGCCGAGCAATGAAAGCTGCAGGCTTTCCAGCCCCGGCAGGTCGCGCTCGAGCTTCTCGATCTCCTCGCGGAACGCCTGCACGTCCTCGAACTTGCGATAGACCGAGGCGAAACGCACGTAAGCGACCTGATCGAGATTCTTCAGTTCGCGCATCACCAGTTCGCCGAGCTGGCGCGACGGCACTTCCCGCTCGCCGCTTCGGCGCAGGTCGTTGACAATGGCGCGCACGGAAGCATCCACGTCTTCGCTGGCGACCGGCCGCTTCTGCAGCGCGCGCTCGAAACTCACCCGCAGCTTGCGCTCGTCGAACACCTCGCGCCGCTCGCCGCTCTTCACGATCGTCGGCAGCTTCAGCTCTGCCGTCTCGAACGTGTTGAAGCGCTCGCCGCACTGCTCGCACTCACGCCGACGGCGCACGCTGGCACCGTCGTCAGTAAGACGCGAGTCGATCACGCGGGTGTCTTCGTGCTGGCAGAAGGGGCAATGCACGCCAGCGGATCAGCCGTAAACCGGAAACTTGCGGCACTGCGCCGTCACCGCCTCGCGCACCTTCGCGATCACCGCCTCATCGCCCGGCGCATCCAGCACGTCGCAGATCCAGTTCGTCAGCTCGATGCAGTCGGCTTCCTGGTAGCCGCGGGTGGTGACGGCCGGCGTGCCCACACGCAGGCCGGAGGTGACGAAGGGCTTGCGCGGATCGTTCGGCACGGCATTCTTGTTGACGGTGATGTGCGCCTTGCCCAGCGCCTCTTCCGCGTCCTTGCCGGTGACATCCTTGCCGATCATGTCGACCAGCATCAGATGATTCTCGGTGCCGCCGGAGACAATCTTGTAGCCGCGTGCGATGAAGGTTTTCGCCATCGCCTTGGCGTTCTTCGCCACCTGGGTCTGGTAGGCCTTGAAAGCCGGTTCCAGCGCTTCCTTGAACGCGACCGCCTTGGCCGCGATCACATGCATCAACGGACCACCCTGGATACCGGGGAACACGATCGACTGCAGTTTCTTCTCGATCTCCTCACCGGCGCCCTTGGCGACGATGATGCCGCCGCGCGGACCGCGCAGGGTCTTGTGGGTGGTAGAGGTCACTACGTGCGCATGCGGCAGCGGGCTCGGGTACACACCGGCGGCGATCAGACCGGCGACGTGCGCCATGTCGACGAAGAACAGCGCACCGACCGAATCGGCGATCTGGCGCATGCGCGCCCAGTCGACCACCTGCGAATAGGCGCTGAAACCGCCGACCAGCATCTTCGGCTTGTGTTCGCTGGCCAGACGCTGCACTTCGTCATAGTCGATCATGCCGTCGGCATTGACGCCGTACTGCACCGCGTTGAACAGCTTGCCGCTGATGTTGACCTTGGCGCCGTGAGTGAGATGGCCGCCATGCGCCAGGCTCATGCCGAGGATGGTGTCGCCCGGCTGCAGCAGCGCCAGATACACCGCCTGGTTCGCCTGCGAGCCGGAGTGCGGCTGCACGTTGGCGTAGTCGCAGTCGAACAGCTGCTTCAGGCGCTCGATCGCCAGCTTCTCGGCGATGTCGACGTACTCGCAGCCGCCGTAGTAGCGCTTGCCCGGATAACCTTCCGCGTACTTGTTGGTGAGCTTGGAACCCTGCGCCTCCATCACCCGCGGGCTGGCGTAGTTCTCCGAAGCGATCAGCTCGACGTGATCTTCCTGGCGCCGGCCTTCATCGGCGATGGCCTTGGCCAGTTCATCGTCATAACCGGCGATCGTGCAGTTCTTCGGAAACATTCTGGCCTCGACAAGTGGGGAGCGGGTTTAGCCGGAAAGTGTAGCGCTGCCGGGCGTTTGCAGCCACCGCCAGGCCAATCCGGGCAGCGCCATCGGCATGGCACCACAAGCCGCTATAATGCGCGGTTTGATGAATTCCCTTTCCGTGCCGGCCCTGCAGGCGGCGCGGCGCACGCCTTCGGAGGTTGCATGAGCTCGCAGTACATCTACACCATGAACGGGGTCAGCAAGATCGTCCCGCCGAAGCGCCAGATCATCAAGGATATCTCGCTGTCGTTTTTCCCCGGCGCCAAGATCGGCCTGCTCGGCGTCAACGGCGCAGGCAAGTCCACCGTGCTGAAAATCATGGCCGGCGTGGATACGGACTTCCAGGGCGAGGCGCGCGCGCAGCCGGGCACCAAGATCGGCTACCTGGCGCAGGAGCCGCATCTCGATCCCGAAAAGACCGTGCGCGAAGTGGTTGAGGAAGGCGTGGCCGAGATCCTCGATGCGCAGAAGCGCCTCGATGAGATCTACGCCGCCTACGCCGAGGAAGGCGCCGACTTCGACAAGCTGGCCACGGAGCAGCAGAAGCTGGAAAACCTGCTCGCCGCCAACGATGCGCATGCGCTGGAGCGCCAGCTGGAAGTCGCTGCCGACGCACTGCGCCTGCCGCCGTGGGACGCCAAGATCGGTCCGTTGTCCGGTGGCGAGAAGCGCCGCGTGGCGCTGTGCCGTCTGCTGCTGTCCAAGCCGGACATGCTGCTGCTGGACGAGCCGACCAACCATCTGGATGCCGAGTCGGTCGACTGGCTGGAACAGTTCCTGCACGACTATCCGGGCACGGTGGTGGCCGTTACCCATGACCGCTACTTCCTCGACAACGCGGCCGAGTGGATCCTCGAGCTCGATCGCGGCCGCGGCATTCCGTGGAAGGGCAACTACACCGAGTGGCTGGAGCAGAAGGGTGAGCGTCTGGCCCGCGAAGAAGCCGCCGAGAAGGGTCGCCAGAAAGCGCTTGCACGCGAACTGGAATGGGTGCGTTCGGCCGCCAAGGGCCGCCAGTCCAAGGGCAAGGCGCGTATCAACCGCTTCGAGGAGCTGAACTCGGTCGAGTACCAGAAGCGCAACGAGACGAACGAACTCTACATTCCGCCGGGCGAGCGCCTGGGTCAGGAAGTGATCGAGTTCAAGAACGTCAGCAAGTCGTTCGGCGATCGCCTGCTGATCGACGACCTGTCGTTCAAGGTACCGCCGGGCGCGATCGTCGGCGTGATCGGCCCGAACGGCGCCGGCAAATCCACTTTGATGAAGCTCATCACCGGTGTCGAGCAGCCGGACCAGGGCGAAGTGAAGCTCGGCCACACCGTGCAGCTGGCCTATGTCGACCAGTCGCGTGACAACCTCGATCCAAAGAAGAATGTGTGGCAGGAAGTGTCCGGTGGCGCCGACATCATCACCATCGGCCGCTACGAGCTGCAGTCACGTGCCTACATCGGCCGCTTCAACTTCAAGGGCACCGATCAGCAGAAACTGGTCGGCAGCCTGTCCGGTGGTGAGCGTGGCCGCCTGCACCTGGCCAAGACCCTGATGCAGGGCGGCAACGTGCTGCTGCTCGATGAGCCGTCCAACGACCTGGACGTGGAGACGCTGCGCGCGCTGGAAGACGCGATGCTGGAATTCCCCGGCTGCGTGATGGTGATCTCGCATGACCGCTGGTTCCTCGATCGCGTCGCCACCCACATCATCGCGTTCGAGGGCGATTCGCACGTGGAGTTCTTCCCCGGCAACTACAACGAGTACGAGGCCGACAAGAAGCGCCGACTTGGCGAGGAAGGCGCGCGTCCGCATCGGGTGAAGTACAAGAAGCTGGCGTAAGGCCCCTTGGCCCGCTCCCCTGCTTGAAGGGGAGGGTTGGGGTAGGGTCGCTCTTGATCTCAAAGTCAAAAACCCCACCCCTCCCAGCCTTCCCCTGCGAGCAGGGGGAGGAGCCAGAACCGGCAAACGGAGACTTTCGATGCACTTCATGCAATCGCTGCAACAGGCATGGACCCGCAACAACTCGCTGGTCTGCGTCGGCCTCGATCCGGAACCGACCAAATTCCCCGCTCATCTGCGCGGCAACCCGGATGCGGTGTTCGCATTCTGCAGCGCCATCGTCGACGCCACCG
The DNA here is from genome assembly GCA_966211915.1 of uncultured Rhodanobacter sp. Lineage (GTDB taxonomy): Bacteria > Pseudomonadota > Gammaproteobacteria > Xanthomonadales > Rhodanobacteraceae > Rhodanobacter. Next base: position 65,520 of record CBIHNO010000011.1, on the reverse strand, counting down.
CCGACCTGGTCTGCACGTTCAAGCCGCAGGTCGCACACTTCGCCGCGCTGCGTGCGGAAGATTCACTGGAACGGTTGATCGCGCACATCCACGACAAGCATCCGGGTGTACCGGTAATTCTCGACGCCAAGCGCGGCGACATCGGCAGCACGGCACAACACTACGTCAGCGAGGCGTTCGACCGTTATCAGGCTGACGCCGTGACATTGAATCCGTATCTGGGCCGGGACTCGGTGCAACCTTTCCTTGATCGCGCCGACAAGGGCGTGATCCTGCTGTGCCACACCTCCAATCCGGGCGCCGCCGACCTGCAGGATCTGCTCGTATCTGATCAGAGCGGGAGTGGCATACCACTGTACCAGCACGTGGCGCAGACCATCGCGCGCGACTGGAACAGCCATGGCAACTGCGCACTGGTTACCGGCGCGACCTGGCCCGAACAACTGGGTGAAGTGCGGGCGCTGGTCGGCGAGATGCCGTTGCTGGTGCCCGGCATCGGCGCACAGGGCGGCGATGTGGAGGCGGTCGTGCGCCATGGTCGCAGCAGCAATGGCAGCGGACTGCTGATCAGTTCCTCACGCGCGATTCTGTATGCCGGAAACGGCGAGGATTTCGCTGACGCTGCACGCACCGCTACCCGGGAACTGCGAGACACGATCAATCGGTACCGGCACGGCTGAGCGCGTTGCGCGCCAGCCGGCCGCAAGAGGCTGTCAGCCCGCAGTCATCTTCGCTGCCTGCAGCATCTTCACCTTCAGATCCAGCGCATCGGCCGCATCCAGCAGTGCGCGCGCAAAGCTGCGCACTTCGGCCGGCCGCAAGGCATACCAGTTTCCCGTCTTGCTCTCAGCCACGTTGCGACCCGCACGCGATACGCAATGCGGCCGGAAAATCACCATGCCGGTGAGCGATTCCGAACTGATATCCGCAGAGACAATCTGCATGTGCGTTTCATCTTCTTTCTTCACCGAACTTCTCCCGGACGGATAGCCGCCCTCGTGCAGCTTACGCTACCGGGAGTTCAACGGTTGTTGGATGCGATGCAGCCGGCTCGATACGCGTCGGTTTTGTCAGCCGTCGACGCAGCCAACGCTCGCATGGCAGCGACAGCCAGCGCTCAACCGCCTTGCCCAGCAGCCAGCACAGCGGCAGTGTCAGCAGATACCACAGGAAGCCGAGCCGGATGTCACCGCCGGCGAATTTGAACAGGCGCACCACCGCAAAGACCACGAACATGTGGCTGAGGTAGATCTCGTAGCTGAGCCGTCCCCATGAACGCAGCCAGTCCAGGCCGCGCCAGGCGTGCCAGTCACCACGGCGCTGGCGTTGCTCGGAGGCCAGCAGCAGACACAGCGCAGAGAGCGCCAGCAGCAGCATGTAGCCGTCGCGCAGCAGATGCCACATCAGCGCACCGTCGATCGTCGTCGCCAGCAGACCGATCGCACCCAGCCATCCCAGCAAGGCGGTCGTGCGTGCGGGAAGCGTGCGGGAGCCCGCGGCCAGCAACGCACCGAGCACGCCGATCGCAATCGCCGACATGCCCGGAAGATAAGCCTTCTCCTGCCATATCTCGTTGTCGTGCAAGGCGGCGTGCGTCCACGGCATCGACAGTGCGAGCAACGTCAGCAGTGACACCAGCACCCAGCGCCGGCGCGTCAGCAGACAGATCAGCGGAAAGCCGATATAGAACACTTCCTCGATCGACAACGACCACAGCACGTCCCAGTTGCCCGGCAGGTAACCAGTGTGCCCCTCATACCAGTTCAGATGCAGGCCGATGACGGCCCAGATCGCATCCGGCAGCGACTGACCGGGACGGCTGATGGTGTAATCCGACACCGCCAGCAGGTGCAATACCGCGAGCACGGCAACCAGCACCAGCAGGCAGGGCACGATGCGGGCGAAGCGACGCGCGTAGAACGCACGCAAGTCGATCCGTTCCAGACCGCCCCAGCGTTGCAGTGCGTTGCCGGTAATCAGAAAACCGGAGATGACGAAGAACACGAACACGGCCTCGTAGCCGTTGTAGTTCAACCGGCTCAGAAACCACGGCGGCAGCACATCGGCCAGCGCGGTTTTCTTCAACGGAATGCGCAGGCCGAGGTGATTGAGGATGACGAACAGGATGGACAGGCCGCGCAGCAGGTCGATGCCGGGATTGCGACGTGTCTGCGCGGGTTGCGCATCTTCCCCGCCAGTCATCAACGACTGCATGGATTCCATCGATGGCATCGGCCGCCCTGTCGTCAAAGAGCAGCATCATCCATGCACAGGCCTTGGCGCATCAATACCTGCGCACGGAACTCATGTGGTGACCACCACTCCATGCCAGAAGGCTACGCGGTCCTTGATCTCGCGGGCGGCTTCTTTCGGTGCCGGGTAATACCACGCGGCATTGGCATTCACTTCACCATCCACGACCACGTCGTAATAACTCGCCGTGCCCTTCCACGGACAGACGCTCTGGTGGTCGCTGCCCCGGAAGTACTCGCGCCGCATCGACCCGGCAGGAAAGTAGTGATTGCCCTCGACCACGATGGTGTCGTCACTTTCCGCCAGCACGGCGTCATGCCAGATCGCGCGCATCAGTCGTCTCCAATGTCTTGCCCGGGAAACAGTACGTCGGTATAGCCGAACTGGCTGAAGTCGGTGATGCGCGAGGGATACAGGCGGCCGATCAGGTGATCGCATTCATGCTGCACCACGCGGGCATGGAAGCCCTCGGCGGTACGCTCGATACGCTGGCCTTTGGGGTCGATACCTTCGTAGCGGATCAACGAGTAACGGCTCACCGCACCACGCAGGCCGGGCACGGACAGGCAACCCTCCCAACCTTCCTCCATGTCCTGCGACAGCGGCGTGATCACCGGATTGAGCAGGATCGTGCGCGGCACTGCCGGCGCGTCGGGATAACGCTCGTTGCTGTCGAAGCCGAAAATCACCAGCTGCAGGTCGACGCCGATCTGCGGCGCGGCGAGGCCGACGCCATCGGCAGCATGCATGGTGTCGAACATGTCGGCGATCAGCGCGTCCAGTTCCGCGCTGCCTAGCATCGCGTCGGGTACCAGCGGGGCGATGCGCAGCAGGCGCGGATCGCCCATCTTCAGGATTTCGCGGATCATGGGGGCCTCGATTTCAAATCGTCCTTGTCTCCCGATTTGTGGGCTGTACGGAACTGATGCAAGCTGTGCCATTGGTGATTCAACTGCAAAAAGCTGACCACCAGAGCGCGGCATTGATTTTGTTGAACCCGCAAGCGGGTTCAACACGACTTCAACCGCCGAACACCTTCTTCAACAGATCGGTGGTGCGCGCGCCCGGGTTGTGGCGAATCGACTGCTCCTGGTCGCCGATCTCGGTGAACAGGCCGTCCAGCGTCTTCGCAGTCACGTAGTTGTCCAGATCCATCGGGCTGCCGCCGTTGCCCGACTTGCGACCGCCAAGCGAACCCAGCGAGCCAAGCGCACCACCCAGCGCGCCGCCACCGCTGCCCGCGGTGAAGGCCTTGTACTTTTCGGTGACGCCGACGCTGTCGGTGGCCTTGGCCACGATCGGATGGATGCGTGCGGTCAGCGCGTCGCCGGCCACGCGGCGGAAGAAATCGGTGGCTGCGTGATCGCCGCCGGTGAGGATGCCCCGCGCGTCGCTGAGCGTCATCTTGCGGATCGCGTCACCGAAGATCTGCGCCACCTGCGGCACCGCCTTCTCCGCCGCGCGATTCATGCTCAGCTCGAACGCATCGACCTTGGCGCCCTGCCCCAGCTGCTTCGCCAGCTTGCCGGCCTGCTCAAGCTTGCCGGGCAGCGGAATGCGCACCTTGCTGTTGTTCCAGAAGCCGCCGTCACGACCGAGACTGTTGATCGCGTTGGTGGTGCCCTTGGCCAGCGCTTCCTTGAGGCCGGAAGCGATATCGCTGTCCGGCAGGTTGCTGCCGAGCGAGGAATTCGAACCGTGCGTCGACGACTTGACCTTGTTCAACAGGTCCTTGAACTGGCCGGTCCCGGCGGCAATCACCGGCAGCGTGGCAACCGCAAGAGCAAGGCCCAGCAGGCCATGGCGAACCGTGATGCGCATGACGAACTCCTTGTAGGCGATGGAATGGTCAGTGTACCCCTGCCGCAAATCGTCGGGGTGCCCGCCGGGACCTGCCCATTCGACCAATGGCTAATGCCGGCGGGCCCGGTTCGGCATTGACCGTCGCCGCCGACAGGACGACTCTTGCCGTATTGCCGAGGAGAGCCACTCATGCAAGCAGTCATACCCAAGCCGAGCCCCGCCAGCAAGATCCTGTGGGTCGCCATCGCCATCGTCGGCGCGTTCTGTCTGGGCGTGGTCGCGTTGCGCCGAGGCGAGCCAATCAATGCGATCTGGCTGGTCGCCGCCTCGATCTCGATCTTCGTGATCGGCTATCGCTTCTACGGCAAGTTCATCGAGCACTCCGTGCTGAAGCTGGATCCCACCCGCGCGCCGCCCTCGGTGCTGCGCAACGATGGCCTCGACTACGTGCCCACCGACAAGTGGGTGGTGTTCGGCCACCACTTCGCCGCGATTGCCGGCGCCGGCCCGCTGGTCGGCCCGGTGCTGGCCGCGCAGATGGGCTACCTGCCAGGCACGCTGTGGATCCTGTTCGGCGTGGTGTTCGCCGGCGCGGTGCAGGACTTCATGATCCTCGGACTGTCACTGCGTCGCGACGGCCGTTCGCTCGGTCACATGCTGCGCGAGGAACTGGGGCCGGTCGCCGGTGTGGTGGCGATGTTCGGCGTGCTGGTGCTGATGATGATCGTGCTGGCGGTGCTGGCGCTGGTGGTGGTCAAGGCGCTCACGCACAGCCCGTGGGGCACATTCACCGTGGCCGCCACGATTCCGATCGCTTTGCTGATGGGCGTGTACCTGCGCTGGTTCCGCCCAGGCAAGATTCTCGAAGTGTCGATCGTCGGCCTGGTGCTGCTGCTGGCCTCGATCGCTTTCGGCAAGACCGTGGCCGATTCGGCCGCGCTGGCGCCGCTGTTCGACTTCGATGCGAAGGCCTTGGCCTGGCTGCTGATCGCCTATGGCTTCTGCGCCTCGGTGCTGCCGGTGTGGCTGCTGCTGGCGCCGCGTGATTACCTGTCCACCTTCCTCAAGATCGGCACCATCGCCCTGCTGGCGCTGGCGATCTTCCTCGCCGCACCGACTCTGCAGATGCCGGCGGTGACCAAGTTCATCGACGGCAGTGGTCCGGTGTTCCAGGGCAACCTGTTCCCGTTCCTGTTCATCACCATCGCCTGCGGCGCGGTGTCCGGCTGGCATTCGATCATCGCCTCCGGCACCACGCCCAAGCTGCTCGCCAACGAGGGCCAGGCGCGCCTGGTCGGCTACGGCGGCATGCTGATGGAGGCGTTCGTGGCAATCATGGCGCTGATCGCTGCCGCGTCGCTGCATCCGGGTGTGTACTTCGCGATGAATTCACCGGCCGCGATTGTGGGCAGCACCGTGCAGGACGCGGCTACCACGATCAGCCAGTGGGGCTTCGTGGTGACCCCGGACGAGTTGCTGCAGACCGCGAAGAACATCGGCGAGTCCAGCATCCTCGGCCGCGCCGGCGGCGCGCCGACCCTGGCCGTGGGCATGGCGCAGCTGCTGCACAACATCATCCCCGGCGGCGGCATGATGGCGTTCTGGTACCACTACGCGATCCTGTTCGAAGCGCTGTTCATCCTCACCACGGTCGACGCCGGCACGCGTGTGGGTCGCTTCATGATCCAGGAAATCGCCGGGCTGATTCACAAGCCGCTGCAGGAAACCGAATCGTGGACCGGCAACCTGCTCGCCACCGCGATCTGCGTGGCGCTATGGGGCTACTTCCTGTACCAGGGCGCGGTCGATCCGCTTGGCGGCATCAACACGCTGTGGCCGCTGTTCGGCATCGCCAACCAGATGCTCGCCGCGATCGCGCTGATGCTGTGCACCGTGGTGGTGGTGAAGCTGAAACGCGAACGCTATGTACTGGTGCCGGGCATCCCGGCGATCTGGCTGATCGTGTGCACGCTCACCGCCGGCTGGGAGAAGCTCAGCGGCCCGATCAGCTTCACCGCCGCCGCGCAGAAATATGCGCAGGCGATGCAGGACGGCAAGCTGCTGGCACCGGCCAAGACACCGGCTGCGATGCAGCAGATCGTCACCAACAACTACGTCGACATGGCGCTCACCGGGCTGTTCATGCTGCTGATCCTGGCTATGGTCGGTTTCTCGCTGCGCGCACTGATCCGTGCATGGCGAACCAACCACCCGACCGCGCACGAAGAACCGTACGTGGCACTGAGCAGTGTCGCCAGCTGAGGATGCCGTCATGAACAGGTCGATGCAGACGCTTGAATCGGGTTGGAAGTGGGCGGTTCAGACCGCTCGCCTCTGCTGCGGCGTGCCCGACTACGATGCCTACGTGAAGCATCTGCGCGAGCATCATCCGGAGCGCGAAGTACCGAGCTACAAGGAGTTCTTCCGCGAGCGGCAGGTGGCGCGCTACAAGGGTACTGGCGGGCGGTGTTGCTGAAAGCAGCAACGCTGAGGGAATACATCCACGCAGCCCCTGTGGGAGCGACTTCAGTCGCGATGCCTTTGCATCAGAGCTATCGCGACTGAAGTCGCTCCCACAGGATCGCTACAGCGGCATACCGGCGTGCCAGTTCGCCAGCTGCAGGCGATCGAGCAATTCGACTACAGTCTGCCGCGCCTGTGCGCCATGCGTGGGCAGCACCAGCACGTCACCGTCACGCGCCCAGGCGAGCAGGCCGCGCGCGGCGTCGAGTTCATCGAGACATTCGATCACGGCCTCCGTCAGCACGCCTTGGCGCACCAGTTCGTCGCGCAGGATGCCGGCGATTTCACCTGTTACACGGCCACGCATGAAACCCTCGATGTCCTTCAGCACCACGCGCCGCGGATGGAAGCTGGCGGCGACCGCGGCGAGCTCGCGGATATCAGCGTCCTCGCGGTTGCCGGCCTGGCCCAGCACCAGGCCAAGACGCCCGCGGCCCAACGATGTCGTTGCGACACCGAGCAGGCCGCGCAGGCCTTCCGGATTGTGCGCATAGTCGACGAACACCTGCAGCGTGCCGAAACGCCAGTGCTGCAGACGGCCGGGATTGTCGGCATGCGCGCTGCCGAAACGCGCCAGCACGTCGGCGATGGTGCCAGCAGGAATGTCGAGCGCCGCAGCCGCCAGCGCGGCGGCCGCGATATTCGCGATGTTGTAGCCGGCGCTGCCGGCGAAGCTCAATGGCATCTGCGCGACGACGCCCAAGTCGTGATCGACGCCTTGATGGAACAAGTGAAGATGACCGTCGCGCGCGGCGCAAGTGCTGCCGCCCTGTTCGCGCCGGGCGCGCAGCAACGCATGCGCATCGTCGAGCGCGAACCAGCCCAGCGGCACCGACAAAGCAGCGGCCTGCGCGGCCAGCACGGCGTCATCCGCATTCACCACCAGCAGCCCATCGGCGCCAAGCACGCTGGCGACGGTGAGTTTCACCGCCGCCAGCCCATCCAGATCGTGGATGCCGTATTCGCCGAAATGATCGTCGCTGACATTGGTGACCACCGCCACGTTCGCGCGCCGCACGGCGAGACCGCGACGCAGGATGCCACCGCGCGCGGTCTCCAGCACGCCGACCTCGACCTGCGGCTGGCGCAGCACTTCGCGCGCACCGGCGGGGCCGGAGAAGTCGCCGGAGTCGATCGCGCGGCCGTCGACGAATACACCATCGGTGCAGCTGTGCCCGGCATGCCAGCCATGCGCCAGCGCCATCGCGGCGAGCAGTCGCACCGTCGTCGTCTTGCCGTTGGAGCCGGTCACCAGCGCCACCGGAATATCGTGCAACGCGGTCCACGGCACCGCGTCGATGGTTGGAAGATTTTTCAGCGGCCAGCTGCGGACACCTGTTCCCTCACCGATCGAGAACACCTCGTCGTCGATCAACACGGCAAGCCCGCGCGCCTCGGCGGCTCGCACCAGAACCGGCAGTTCGGGTTGTCGTTCGGCAGCGGCGAACGCGCCCAGCGTATGCAGCGCGGAAGCTTCGTCCCATGCGGCGGGATGCCCCGGCGCATGCAGGCCCGCATCCACCGCATGCGCGATGGCCAGCGTCGCCAGCCACGCCCATTCGTTCACCTCGGTCGCGCTGAACAACTGATCGATTGGCGCTTCGAAGGCGAGCGCTGCGCCACCGGCATGCCGGCGCACCACGAGCGGCGAGTCAGCCCAGCCGAGTGCACGACAGGCCAGTTCCGTGCGCTTGCGCCAGCCATCCAGCAGCGCGTCGTCGATGGGAATACCTACAGTTTCCAGCACGGCGCCGGCGCCATCGAAATACAGGTTGCAACCGGTGAGGCGACGTGAATCGTCGAAGGGCAACGCAGCGGGCAGGATGCTCAATCGTCACTCTCGCGGGAGAAACGCACGCCGCGTTCGTCGCGCACCACGTCGCCGAGATCGGCAAAGCTGGCCTCGTCGAAGGAAGCCTCGGTCACTGGCGGCGTGATCGGCACCGCGACGGATTCTGCGCGGACTTCGGCCGCGCCTTCGGGACGGAACTTGATGATCTGTTTCCACGAACGCACCAGCGCATCGGCGAACACCAGCAGCAGGTCGCCGGAACGGCCCATGCCCAAGGCGGCATCGATCGCCTTCTGTTCGTCCGGGATGATCGAGATCGCGTCGTCCGGCACGCCGGCCGCGCGCAGCGCACGCGCCAGGATGCCCGGCACCTCGTCGCCATCGCGTCCGCGCAGCGCATCGTCGCGGCGGCAGATGTAGTGATCGAAGCGGCCGGCCACGGCATCGGCGATCGCGACCAGATCCTCGTCGCGGCGATCGCCGGGGCCGGCCAGCACCACGATGCGCCGACCCGTCGTGTCGAGGCGTCCTGCCAGGTCGGCCATCACCGCCACCGCGTGCGCGTTGTGGCCGTAGTCGAACAGCACCTTGAACGGGTGCTCGCTGTACACGTTCATGCGGCCCGGCGCCTGGAAGAACGTGGTGTCGAACGTGCGCAGACCCTGGCGGATCGCGTCGAGCTTGATGCCGAGCGAGAACGCCATCGACGCGGCGATCATCGCGTTCTGCACGTTGTGCAGCGCACGGCCTTCCAGCGTGGCGGGAATCAGGTGCGTCCACAGCAGCGGGATATGGCTACCCTTGTCGTACAGCGTGATCATCGCGCCGTTGACGCCGGCCTCGAGCGCGCACGCGCGACCGCCCGCACGCACATGCTCGCGCACCAGTGCATGCGACGGATTCATGGTGACGTAGCAGATCACCTTGGCATCGGTGTAGCCGGACATCTTCAGCACCAGCGGATCGTCCGCATTCAGCACCGCGCAATCGGTGGCCACCTCGACCACGATGCGCTTGACTTCGGCGAGCTGCTCCAGCGTGTCGATGCCTTTGAGTCCCAGATGATCGGACTGCACGTTGAGCACTGCGCCGACGTTGACCTTGGCCACACCCATGCCGGCGCGCAGCAGGCCGCCGCGCGCGGTCTCCAGCACGGCGATGTCGATCTGCGGATCGGACAGCACCATGCGCGCCGACACCGGCCCGGTCATGTCGCCCTCGACCGTGCGCTGGCCGTCGATGTAGACGCCATCGGTGGTGGTCAGGCCAGGCGTATAGCCGGCCATCTTGGTGATGTGCGCCAGCATGCGCGCGGTGGTGGTCTTGCCGTTGGTGCCGGTGAGCGCGGCGATCGGCACCCGTGCCGGCGAGCCGGGCGGAAACAGCATGTCGATCACCGGGCCGGCTGCGTCGCGCGGCGTGCCCTCGCTGGGGCTCACATGCATGCGGAAGCCCGGCGCGGCATTCACCTCGCAGATGCCGCCGCCGATGCTCTTGTAGCTCTCGGCGATATTCGTCGTGAGGAAATCCACGCCGCCCACGTCCAGTCCGATCGCGCGGATCGCGCGCTCCGCCATGTCGCGGTTGTCCGGATGGATGATGTCGGTGACGTCGGTGGCGGTGCCGCCGGTGGACAGGTTCGCGGTGGAGCGCAGGAACACGGTTTCACCGGCCTGCGGCACCGATTCGGCGGTATAGCCGACGCGTTCCATCATCATCTCGGCCTGTGCATCGAGCACCAGTCGGGTCAGCACTTTCTCGTGGCCGATGCCACGACGCGGATCGGCGTTCACCAGTTCGATCAATTGGGCGATCGTACTGTTGCCGTCGCCGACCACATGACCCGGCGTGCGGCGCGTCGCCGCGACCAGTTCTCCGTTGACCACCAGCAGGCGATGATCATCGCCACTGAGGAAATTCTCCACGATCACCGAACGCGAATGCTCGCGCGCGGCCTTGAATCCCTCGATGACTTCCTCGTCGGTCATCAGATGGATCGAGATACCACGACCGTGGTTGCCGTTGAACGGCTTGGTCACCACCGGCACGCCGAGCCGGCGCGCGGCGCGCAACGCGCCGTCCTCGCTCTGCACCAGCTCCTGCTTCGGTACCGGCAGTCCGAGCGAGGCGAGGATCTTGTTGGTTTCCTCCTTGTCGCTGGCCAGCTCCACCGCGATGTGCGGCGTGCGCCCGGTTACGGTGGCCTGGATGCGCTGTTGGTATTTGCCGTGGCCGAGCTGCACCAGCGACTGCTCGTTGAGGCGCAGCCACGGGATGTCGCGCTCTTCGGCTGCACGCACCAATGACGCTGTGGACGGACCGAGCGCACGACGCTGCGCGTAACGGATGAACTCGTCGCGCGCGCTCGTCCATTCCCAGCCTTCCGGCACACTTCCGCGCGGCTGCAGCTCCGCCGGCAGCAACGAGGACAGCAGGCGCAGGGCCAGCTCGCCGGCGGCAATGCCTTCTTCCTTCTGCACGTATTCGTAGACCACCGAATACACGCCCGGCTTGTCGGCGCTGCGTGTCTTGCCGAAGGTGACATCTTCGCCCGCGACGTTCTGCAGCTCGATCGCCACGTGTTCGAGCACGTGGCCGAGCCAGGTACCCTCGCCTTCGCGCATGCGGCGGATGAAGCCGCCGGGTTCGCGATACGAGCAACCATGTTCGACCAGCCCGGGCAGCGCAGCGACCAGTCCATCAATGAAGGCGGTACCGAGCCGGGCGGTGGGCCATTGTTCCAGCTCACCCAAATCCAGCTCCAGCCGGATCACCGGGAAGTGCGCGTACAACGACGGGCCGACGAAGACGGAACGTTCCAGAATGCGCATGTGCAGCTCCTTGAGCCTTGATCGAGCCCTGATCGAGCCCCGATGGAATGGGAGGCTCGTGCTATGAAGTTTGTTTCGGTGTCGCCAGCGTACCCGCCGAGGCGTGGCGCGTCTGCATGTTGAAGGTGGCCCCGGCGATCAGCACGTGGATGGTCATGCCCAGCATGCACACCGTGTCGTGCTCGCCCGCCTCGGCCATCGACGAGAACTGCAGGTTGCCCGCATCCAGCACGGTCACCGCGCCACTGCCCTCCACTTCAACGGTGTTGTCCGGTCGGATGAACGCCGCGGTGTCCTCGTCCAGGCCAATGCCGACCGCATAGGGGTTGTACGCGAGCGCAGCCATCAGCCGGCCCAGCCGGTCACGCTGACTGAAATGCTGGTCGATGATGAAACGATTGGTCAGCCCCAGCCCCGGCGCCAATCGCACGCTGCCTGCGGTAGGCGACAGGCCTTCCTTGCCGAACGCGATCATGTGTTCGCTGAGGATGCTGGCGCCGGCGCTGGTGCCGCCCACGTGCACGCCGCGCGCATTCAGTGCGCGGATGCGCTGCGCTACCGGCGTGCCGCCGAGCATGGTCGACAAGCGCAGTTGGTTGCCGCCGGTGAAGAAGATGCCGGTGGCCTGATCGAGTCGCTCAAGCCGGTTCTTTTCCACTGCATCGCGGCGCATGTCGAAGTCGAGCACGCCGACCTCGCCGGCACCCAGGCCGGTGAACAGTTTTTCGTAACGGGGGCCGGTATCGGCCAGCTGGCTTGCCGTCGGAATCACCACGATGTTCGCGTCGCTGCCACCGCACAACTGCACGAAGCGTTCGAGGATGCGCGGATCGTTCTCTTTTTCCTCGGCGCCGCCGATCGGTACGATCCAGCCGCGCTGTTCCCCTTCCATCACCCTGCTGGGACTCATCTGGTTCTCAACTTCATTCGATTTCATGCGGTTCTCTGTGTCCGGCGGATCATTCGATCCATGCTGACGCATCGAACGTCTAGATGGCGTTCTCGAACGTACCGCGATGTTCGATGTGGCCGTCGCGCACGTGCACGACGCCGCTGGCCATTACATCATGCGCGGCGCCGGCGGCGTCCAGCGCGACCAGATCCGCATCGGCGCCGACCCGGATCCGGCCCTTGGCCGGCAGCCGCAACAGCCGCGCCGGGTTGCTGGTGAACGCAGGCAACGCGCGCTCCAGCGGCACACCGCGCTTCAACACTTCATTGAGGGTTTCCAGCAGCGCGCCGGATTCGCCCACACCCATGCGGCAGACATGGCCCTCGGCATCGAACACCGGCAGGCAGCCACCGGCATCCGAGCTGATCGTGATGCGTTCGTCCGGTGCGCTGCTGTCGAGATAGCGGATCAGCGCATCGGCAGCGCTCCAGGCATCCTCGCCCTCCTCGACCGGAAACGCGGTGAGGTCGATCGTGCAGCCGCGCCCGGCCAGCTCCAGCGCCTCGTCGAACAGCGCCTTGCGCCGGTTCACGTGGGTCGGATGGAACACGCGCGGCGGCAGCTCGCTTTCGCTCAGCGCACGACGCACAAGTTCGAGTCCACGCGGACCATCGCCCAGATGCAGGTGCAGCACGCCGGCCTTGCCGGTCATCAGGCCGGCGACATGCGCGTCGGAGGCCAGCCGCAACAATTCGTCCAGGGTCGGCTGGCTGGAGCGGTGATCGCTGATCGCCACCTCGCCGATGCCGATCAGCGCCTCGATGAACACCAGATCGCCGCGCACCGTGCCAGTCAGCGTCCGTGGCGGCACGTGGTAACCGCCGGTGAAGGCCAGCGCCGTGAGCCCTTCCTCGCGCAACGCGTACACCGTCGCCAGCAGGTCGCGCGGCCCGCGCGCCACATCGTCGGTACCGAGCAGACCGACCACCGTGGTGATGCCGGCGCGGGTGAAGCGGGACACGCCCAGCGGCGGCACCCGCGTGCGGAAGCCCGCCTCGCCACCGCCACCGGTCACATGCACATGGGCATCGATCAGCCCGGGAATCAACCGGCGTCCGTGCAGGTCGATCGTCTGCACCGCCAGCGTGGCGGGCAGTTCGGACAGCGTCGCACCCATCCACAGGATGCGACCGCCACCCAGCAGCAGATGCTGCAGCCCGAGCGGTTCGGGCGCATGGACCTGCGCATTGCGGAGCAGCAAAAGATTCATCGGTGAAGCGTGACGACCCCCCGGGGTGGCGTCAAGCCATGCCGGATGCCACCTCGACCAAACCCGTCGCGGCGGCGACAATGGGCCATGAGCCCTCGATCGTCTGCGCTGCCCACCCCTCGGGTGATCTTCCCATGACCCCCATGCCCGAGCGCGAACCCCGGCATGCCGGCCTGCGGGTCATCGCAATCTACGAGATCATCAAGACGCTGTGCTTGCTGCTGGTGGCGGGAGCGGCGTTTCACTTCTACCACGAGCAGAATTTCGATCGGCTGGTGCACTGGCTGGAGCATCTTTCGCTGGCCGATAGCAACGGCTTGCGCTGGAAGCTGGTGGAACTGCTGCATGAGTTCGGGCCGAACAAGTTCGTGGCGGTGGGACTGGTCGCGCTCGGTTATGCGGTACTTTTCGGCATCGAGGGCATCGGCCTTTGGCTGGGCAAGCACTGGGCGGAATGGTTCACGGTGATCGCCACCGGCTCACTGATCCCGCTGGAGCTGTACGAGACCCTGTATCACTTCGGCTGGCTCAAGCTGGCCACCCTGATCGGCAACGTGGCGATCATCGTCTATCTGGTGCGCATCGCGCTGCAGCCACGCGCGAAGCACTGAGTCGTCACACTTCGTGATGCACGGCCTCGGCCGACAGCCTGCCGGCGACGTCGCCGCGACGCGGCATCAGCTCGACCAGATACATCGCCGCCAGGATCAGACCGCCACCGAGCAGCATGCGCCAGCTCAGCACGTCGCTGCCAAGCGCCACCGCGAATGCGGCGGCGAACACCGGCTCGGTCGTCATCACGATGGCGGCGCGCGCCGCCGGCAGGTGCGACTGCGCCCAGGTCTGCATCAGCATCGCACCGGCGCCGGCGATCAGCGCCATGTACAGGATCGCGAACCACGCGCTGCGATCGGGCGGCAGCATCGGGCCGTGCGGCGCGGTGGCGAGCAGGCACACCACGGCGATCGCCACCATCTGCACCGCCGACAGGCCGAACGCTTCGCCCTGGCGCGACCACTGGCCCAGCAACACGATGTGCAAGGCATACAGCGCAGCCGAGGCCAGCGTCAGCCACACGCCAAGATCCACCGAGACGCCATTGAGCGACAACAGCGCCAGCCCGGCGGTGGACAGCAGCACCGCCAGCCACACCACCCCGGCCATGCGCTGGCGCAGCAACAGCATCGCCAGGATCGGCGTGAAAACCACATACATGCCGGTGGCGAAGCCGCTGACGCTGGGCGCGATCAGGGAAAGTCCCCAGGTCTGCAGCAGCTGCCCCGCACCGTAGACCACGCCAAGCAGCAGACCACGCATGACCTGCTTGCGGCCAAGCCGCCATACCGGCCGCGCGAACAGCACCAGCATCACCAGTGCGGCGATCGCAAAACGCACGGCCAGGAAATCCGCCACCGGCATGCGTGCGACCACGTCCTTGATCAGCACGAAGGTCGAGCCCCATACCGCAGTCATCGCCAGCAGACCGAACGTGGCGAGGGTGGTGATGGCGCGGGGAGTGGGCATGGATGGCTCCAGGAACGGGGAACGGGGAACGGGGAACGGGGAACGGGGAACGGGGAACGGGAAGAGCAGATCACGGGACATGAAACATGCGGTAAATCCGGTTTACCTGCTACGCGCGGCGGCTAGTAACCAACAGCGCGTGGGGAAACAGGTGTGGCGCGCTAATCGTTCCCCGTTCCCCGTTCCCCGCTCCCCTTCTTCACCACCAGCCGCCACAGCTGGCCGGGAATCTGCAGCAGGAAATGCGCCCAGATGCCGAGCCACACCGCCGCCGCTACCAGCGGCTTGCGCGCAGCCGGATCATGCTTGCGGAACCAGCGCCACATGCCGCGATGCTTGTAGCGGCTGACGAACACTGGCCGGTGCCGGCTGGAACTGCCCTTGCCGTGCAGCACGCGCACATCGCCGGCCAGCAGCACCTGATAGCCGATGTCGCGCACGCGGCGGCACAGATCCAGATCCTCGCAATGCAGGAAATACTCTTCGTCGAAACCGCCGAGACGCTGGAACATCGCGCGCGTCATCAACATCACCGCGCCAGACACCGCCTCAACCTCGATCACCTCGGCGGGAATCTCCTGCTCCACATTGACCGTCTCGCCGGAGCGGCCGAGCAGGCTGTTGAGCGAGCGTTGCAGCAGGGGGTCGCGTCGCCATGATGCGGGGTCGGGATGGCCATCGGCATCGCACACCACCGCGCCGATCAGACCGGCTTTCGGCCTGCTGGCCAGCAATGCCAGCAGGCGGTGCAGGTCGTCGTCGCGCAGCAGGCAATCGGGGTTGAGTATCAGCAATGCGTGGCCGTTGGCCTGCTTCGCCGCAAGGTTCACCGCCGGGCCAAAGCCGATGTTCTTGTGGCTATAGATCACCTTGAGCCGCGGATCGCGCTCATGCGCGCGCTCGGTCGCCGGCGGCACACCATCACGCGAGGCGTTGTCGACCAGGATCAGCTCCAGCGACAACGAACTGGCCAGCACGCTGCGCACGCATTCGCGCAATGCCGGACCGCTGTCGGCAGACACCACGATCACGCTGAGCGCCAGCGAAAACGGCGAGCGATGATTGGCCGAAGTATCCACTACGCAATTATGCGCGGAGACGCGCGGCGGGAGAACCGTCCGCGACAAAATAACCTGGAGTCATCGATCGCAGCGACGACTCAATCCTCGTCGTCCTCGCCCAGCACGGCCGGCAACGCCAGCGGCATGTCGCCCTCGCGCCGGCTCAGCCACGGTTGCTCGCGATACCAGCCGCACAATTGCCAGCCGCGCAGGCGATGTCGACGCTGGCGTTCGCGATCCCACAGCACGATGCCGCGGTCGTTCGGCATGCGCGCCACGAACCAGCGGCCCGCCGGACTGAACGCCGCATGCGGACCGACGCCGTCGATCCCGCTGCCGTCGGCGCACAGGAAATTGCCGCCTCGATATTCCACGTGATCGGCGAGCGGATCGATCAGCTCTTCATCGGCCGATTGCCAGGCCGGCAGCTGCAGCTCGATGATTTCCGCGGCCGGACCGATCGGCGCCAGCGCCAGCTCGGGCCATTCGGCAGACGTGGCGACAGTCGGATCGCGACGCTGCGCCCGATCCAGCCACGCCTCCAGTCCGGCCAGCAAGGTGTAACCGGCCAGCGCACCGAGCAGGGCCGCGCCCCAGGCAAACGCATCGCCGCCGAGCGCCCGTTGCAGCGCGAACAACGCGCCGGGCAGACCCCAGCGCAGCCCGCGCCGGATCAACTCGGCGTGCTCGCCGGCCAGTCGATGCTGCAGCAACAGCACCGCAGCCACCAACGCAAACAGCAACGGCAGGCCCAGCCACCACGGCAGCAGCGCCAGCACCACCATCCATGCCAGCGCCGGCAGCACGATGTTCCAGCCAGGCCAGCGCGAGGCGGCCATGGCTCAGTCGTGTGTCACGCGATGCGCGATCAGCCGCACCACACGCGTGCGTTGCGGAACATGCGCATCCACGGTGAATCCTCGCCCCACTGTTCCGGATGCCAGCTCAGCTGCACGCTGCGGAACACGCGCTCGGGGTGCGGCATCATGATCGTCACGCGGCCATCGGCGGCGGTAAAGCCGGCCAGGCCGCCGGGCGAGCCGTTGGTGTTGAGCGGGAAGTTCTCGGTCGGCTTGCCGCGGTTGTCGACGAAGCGCACCGCACCGCTCGATTTCGACGGGCTGCACGCCTGCGGAAAACTGACCCGGCCTTCGCCGTGCGCCACCGCCACGGGAATCCGCGAACCGGTCATGCCCTTGAAGAACAGGCTCGGCGAATCGAGGATCTCCAGCGTGACCAGCCGCGACTCGTACTGCTCCGACGCGTTGCGCAGGAACTTCGGCCAGTGCTGTGCGCCGGGAATGATCTCCTTCAACTGCGCCAGCATCTGGCAGCCGTTGCACACGCCCAGTGCGAACTTCGTCTCGTCGGCGAAGAACGCGGCGAACTGCGCGCGCAGCATCTCGTTGTAGAGGATCGATGTGGCCCAGCCGCGACCGGCACCGAGCACGTCGCCGTAGGAGAAGCCACCGCAGGCCGCGAAGCCACGGAAGTCGGCCAGCCTGATCCGGCCGCTGGCCAGATCGGACATGTGCACGTCGACCGCATCGAAACCGGCGCGGGTGAACGCGGCCGACATCTCGACCTGGCCATTGACGCCCTGCTCGCGCAGGATCGCGATGCGCGGACGCGCGCCGCTGTTGATCAGCGCCGCCGCCACGTCTTCTGCCGGGTTGAAGCTGAGCTTCGGCGTGATGCCCGGATCGGCATCGTCGAGCCGCCATTCGTGCTCGGCATCCGCGCTCTGCGGGTTGTCGCGCAGGCGCTGCATCGCGTAACTGGTCTCGTTCCACGCCTTGAACAGCGTGCTCCAGTTCCACTTGAACAAGGTGTCGTCGCCGAGGAACAGCTTGATGCCGAGCTTCTCCTTCGGCCGGCCGATGCGATAGCTGATGCCGGCCAGGTTGTATTTGATGAGGAGCGCCTCGAACGCCTCGCGGTTCGCCTCGGCCACCTGCATCACCGCACCGAGTTCCTCGTTGAACAATGCACGCAGCGTCGCCTCGGCCCAGCCATCCAGCTGGATCTCCAGGCCGCAGTGACCGGCAAACGCCATCTCCAGCAAGGTGGTGATGACGCCGCCGTCGGAACGGTCGTGATAGGCCAGCAGCAGGCCGCCCGCATTCGCTTCCTGCACCAGCTCGAACAGCGCCTTCAGTCGCTTCGCGTCATCCAGATCCGGCGGCACGCCGCCGCTGCGGTTGAACACCTGGGTCAATGCGGAGCCACCGAGGCGATCACGCCCGGCGCCCAAGTCGATCAGCCACAGCATCGAGTTGCCACGATCCAGCTTGATCTGCGGCGTCAGCGTGCGGCGCACATCGCTGACGCGGGCGAAACCGGTGATCACCAGCGACACTGGCGAAACCGTGCGCTGCGGCGTGTTGCCGTCCTGCCAGACGGTCTGCATCGACAGCGAGTCCTTGCCGACCGGGATCGAGATGTCCAGCTGCGGGCACAGCTCCATGCCGATCGCCTGCACCGCATCGAACAACGCAGCGTCTTCGCCGGGATGGTTGACTGCGGCCATCCAGTTTGCCGACAGGCGGATTTCGCCCAGGCTCGGAATCGCCGCAGCGGCCAGATTGGTGATCGCCTCGCCGACCGCCAGTCGCGCCGCATCGGCACTGTTCAACAGCGCCACCGGCGCACGCTCGGCCATCGCCATCGCTTCGCCGGCGTAGCCGTTGAAGTCGGCGATGGTCACCGCGCAATCCGCCACCGGCACCTGCCACGGACCGACCATCGGGTCGCGATGATTCAGGCCACCGACGGTGCGATCGCCGATGGTGATCAGGAAACTCTTGCTGCCCACGGTGGGCAGGCGCAGCACGCGCAGCAACGCCTCGTCCATGCCGATGCCGGTAAGGTCGGGCAGCAGGTCGATACGCGGCTTGATCCGCTTCGCGTCGCGATGCATCCGCGGCGGCTTGCCGAACAGCACGTCCATCGGCAGGTCGATCACGGTCAGCTCGCGGCGCGGATCGATCAGCACCAGCTTGCGCTCGACCGTGGCGTCGCCGACCACCGCATACGGGCAGCGCTCACGCACGCACATCGCCTCGAACTCGGTCAGGTTTTCCGGACCGATCGCCAGCACGTAGCGTTCCTGCGACTCGTTGCTCCACACCTGCATCGGCGACAGCGACGGGTCATCGCAGGGAATCTTGGACAGGTCGATCACGCCGCCGACGCCGGCGTCGTTGAGCAGTTCCGGAATCGCGTTGGACAGACCGCCGGCACCGACGTCATGCACGCTGACGATCGGATTGCTCTCGCCGCGCGCGCAGCAGGCGTCGATCACTTCCTGGCAGCGTCGCTCCATCTCGGCGTTGTCGCGCTGCACCGAGGCGAAGTCGAGCTCGGCACTGGATGCGCCACCGGCCACCGACGAGGCCGCGCCGCCGCCAAGCCCGATCAGCATCGCCGGGCCACCCAGCACGATCACCTTGTTGCCCGGCTGCACCGCGCGCTTCAGCACATGGCCGGCACGCAGGTTGGCCAAACCACCGGCGAGCATGATCGGCTTGTCGTAACCGCGACGCAGGCCGGCTTCACCGGTCTCGTGCTCGTAGCTGCGGAAATAGCCGCCCAGACACGGCCGGCCGAATTCGTTGTTGAACGCGGCGGCACCGAGCGGGCCGTCACGCATGATCTCGAACGCGCTGGCCATGCGCGGCGGCAGCGGGCGATTGACTTCCCACGGCTGCGGATGGCCGGGAATACGCAGGTCGGATACCGAGAAGCCGGTGAGTCCGGCCTTCGGCTTGCCGCCGCGACCGGTCGCGCCCTCATCACGGATCTCGCCGCCGGCGCCGGTGGCAGCGCCGGGCCACGGCGCGATCGCGGTGGGATGGTTGTGCGTCTCCACCTTGATCGCGTAGTCGATGCGCTCCTCGTGGCCGCGCCACACGCCATCGGCCGGGTCGGCGAAGAAACGCTTGCCGGTGCTTCCCTCGATCACCGCCGCGTTGTCCGAATAGGCGGACAGGGTATGCGCCGGCGAGCGCTGATGGGTGTGCTTGATCATGCCGAACAGGGTCTTGTCCTGCTCTGCGCCGTCGACCGTCCAGCTGGCGTTGAACACCTTGTGCCGGCAATGCTCGGAATTCGCCTGCGCGAACATGAAGAGCTCGGCGTCGGTCGGGTCGCGGCCCAGTTCGGCATAGCGCGCGACCAGGTACTCGATCTCGTCGTCGGCCAGCGCCAGACCCAGCCGTGCATTCGCCTCGGCCAGTGCCGCCTGCGGATCGGCACCGAGCGCCACATGCACCAGATCGCCGGGCGAGCCGGCCAGGAACAGACCTTGCGCGTCCTCGATCCGCTCCAGCACCGACTGCGTCATCGCGTCGTGCAGCACGGCCATGATCGCCGCGTGATCCGGCGCCTCGACCGGCGGCAGGCCGGCGACCTGCCAGGCCAGTCCGCGCTCGACCCTGCGCAGGTTGAAGCCGGGCACGTCGAAACCGGCGCCGTGCAGGATGTCGGTGGCCTTGCTCGACCACGGCGAGATCGTGCCCAGTCGTGGCACCACCCACAACGTGGCCGGCTCGGGCGTCGCGTCCTTCGCTTCCAGCACGCTCAGCAAGCGCTGGCGCAGCGCACCTTCCGGCGCGGCATCCACGTCGATGAAATAAACGAACCACGACGCCTGCACGCGCACGCCACGATGCAGGGCATCCAGGCGGGCATTCAGACGTTCGAGGCGGAACGGCGAGAGGGCGCTCTGCCCGTCGAGTGCGATCATGCGGGGAACGGCCGCCATGCGAAGGAAACGCCTATTCTAGCCGATGCTGCAATACGGCATAGCCATGGTGTGCTTTGTCCCTCCCCCTGCGTGCAGGGGGAGGCCAGGAGGGGGTTGCTCTGGCTTGGCGAGAAGATCAAGAGCACCCCACCCCAACCCTCCCCCTGCACGCAGGGGAGGGAGCACAACCGGAGCCTCATCCGCCCTTTTGCAGCGCCTGCAGCAGCTGCTCCGGGGTGACAAAGCCACCCAGGGTGCTGCCATTCGGGCCGATGATCGTCGGGGTGCCATTGACGCCAAGTTTCAGCCCGAGGTTGAACTGGTCCGCGACTGGATTGGTGCAGGTCGCCGCTTTCGGCACGTGCCCTTCCTTCGCCGCCGTGAACGCCGCCTTGCGATCAGCAGCGCACCACACCGAAACCATCTCGGTATAGGTCGGCGTGGGCCGCCCCGCCGTGGTGGTCACGCCTTCGCGCGGCCACGCCAGATACTCCACCGCGATACCGGCCTTGTTGAAGTCAGCCACGTGTTCGTGCAGCGCACGGCAGAAACCGCAGTTGACGTCGGTGAACACGGTCACCGTGTATTTCGGGTGCTCCGGCGCAAACACGATGCGCTGGGAGGCCGGCACCTTGGCCAGCTCGTCCTTGCGGAAGCGGCTCCAGGCGTCATCGCCGAGGTTCTGGTGCTTGCCCAGGTCGATCAGGTCACCGTGCATCAGGTACTTGCCATCGGTGCTGACGTAGACCATCTGGCCGCCGGCGATCACCTGATAGAAACCCGGCATTGGCGCCGGCGCGATCGAGTCGACCTGGATATTCGCCGACAAGCCCTTGATCGCCTGCTGCACCATCTGCGCCGCGGCCGGAGTGACCGTCGGAGCGACGACCGGCACTGAACCGTTTTCGGCCGCACAGGCACTCAGGGAAAAGCTGCCGATACACAGCGCCAGCAAAAGTTTCTTCAACATCACCATCAACCTCATCCGATCCGTTCCGCGCGCAGGCTGGCGGCGGTCAAGCAAGCATTCTCGCACAGGCAGCTGAACGCTCTTCAGGCGCACAGCACGCCACTGTGGGCAGTCACCTGCAGGGCGCGATACCGTCGCGAAAGAACATGCGGCGCCAGGCGATCACGATGGCGGGAGGTCGCCGCTTGTATCCGCACAAACGTGATCCGGGTCGCCGTTCAATGATAGATTTCCACGATTCGAGTGCCCAAGACGGCTCATCGCCGTGGTTTGCGGCGCACTGACCTCCTCATCCAACAACTTGAACTGCAAGGCGGAATCATCGTGATCATCTGCGCTCCCAACGTACTGACCGCCGAGGAACTCAGCACGATACGCAGCGAACTTCGCAACGCTTCGTTCGTCGACGGCGCCAGCACCGCCGGCTGGTCGGCGCGCGAGGTCAAGAAAAACCTGCAGGTCGCCATCAATACCGAGAGCTACGCCAGGTTGCAGGACATCGTGAGTGCGGCCTTTCAGCGCAGCGCCATGCTGCAAATGGCCACCCTGCCGGCCGCAACGACCCAGGTCCTGTTCAACCGCTATGACATCGGCATGACCTATGGGCCGCATGTCGATGCGCCCGTGATGGGCGGTGTCGGCAGTGCGGTGCGCACAGATGTCGCGATCACGGTGTTCCTGTCCGACCCGAAAACCTATGATGGCGGTGATCTCGTCGTGGATGTCAATGGCATGGAATGCGGGTTCAAGCTCGACGCGGGATCCGCCATCGCCTACCCGGCCAACTCCCTGCATCACGTCAGCCCCGTGACCCAGGGCGCACGTTATGCCGCCGTCATCTGGGTGCAAAGCCAGATACGCGATGCCGGCAAACGCGAACTGCTATGGGACCTGGACAACGCCAAACGGCAGATCTTCAGCCGCGAAGGCAAAAGCGCGACGTTCGACGCTGTCAGCAAGTCGCATGCGAATCTGCTTCGCATGTGGGCGGATGTGTAAAACGCTGATTCATGTCACCGCGCTCAAACGCCTGGCAGAAGGCAAAAGATCCATTCCGCTGTCGCCGTCTGCAGACGGACCTGGCCAGCATTCAATTACATCCGTCAGGTCAAATGGGTACTGGTCTACTTAAAAAATGTGGCCACTCCAAGGGTACTCGGCAAGTGCCTCAACAAGTATTCGGCCGCCTACCGCGCTGTTAGTTAGTATGGCCGCGAACCGCGAGGTTCATGGGGAGATTCAACAAGGGGGAGTCATGAGGAAGGTCATCGTGGCGATAGCCGCGGCTGTCGCGCTGTCCGGTTGTGTGTCCGGCCCCAAGCAGTCGGTGTCGACAGGCGGAGGGAGCGGTTCGGGCGACGTAGCGGCAGAGCTCAAGCAGCTCGATTCCTTGGTAGCCAAAGGGGACGCCGATGCAGAATATCGCTTGGGTCTCATGTATTCCCATGGCAAGGGTGTACCTAAGGACGTCGCAAAAGCCTTGGTCCTGTATCGCGCCTCGGCTGCCCAAGGAAACGCCGATGGCGAAAACGCGCTCGGCGTTTCTTACTACTTGGGCGAGGGAGTGTCGAAAAATTTTGATCAGGCCAACTCGCTCTTTCGGCAAGCTGCTGCCCAAGGAAACGCCAAGGGAGAGCACAACCTAGGGGACAGCTACCTCTTCGGAAATGGGGTGCCACAAGATTCCTCGGAAGCCGCGAAATGGGTCGTGTTGTCCGCTGCCCAAGGATATGGGCCGGCGGAGTTTCGGCTGGGGTGGATGTACGACGAGGGTTTTGGTTTCGAACGAAACGACGCATTGGCTCTCAAGTGGTATCGCGCTGCTGCGGCTCAAGACGACTCCTGGGCAGAGAACAATCTGGGCCTGATGTACGCCAATGGCCGTGGCGTGCCACGCAATGTGGCGCAGGCCGTGGTCTTGTATCAGCGGGCGGCCCAGAAGGGAAACGTCGATGCGATGAACAACCTCGGCGATACATATCGCTACGGTGACCATGAGCAGCCGGAGGACTACGCACAAGCCGCCTTCTGGTATGGGAAATCGGCTGCGCTGGGCAACGCCCAAGGGCAGAGCAGCCTGGGCGTGATGTACGAAGAGGGGCTCGGTGTCAGTCAGGAAGTGCAACACGCGATCGCCTTGTATCGATTGGCGGCAGCGCAGGGCTACGGCGAAGCGCAAGCCTGCCTTGGCAAGGTTTATGAGTACGGCATGGGCGTGCCCAAAGATTATGCGCAAGCTTTCAGTTGGTATTCGGCGGCAGCCAAACAGGGCGTTGGGAGCGCCGAGAACGGTCTCGGTGCCATGTTCGCGCACGGCGAAGGCGTGGTGAAAGACGAGGCGACCGCCGAGAGGCTTTTCCGGGCAGCCGCTGCGCACGGCGAACACGGCGGCTTGCTCAATATCGCCGAAATGTATTTCGCCGGGGTCAATCACCCCAGCGATATGGCCGCCGGCTATGCGCTGGCCTATGCGGTCGCGAACATGGAACAGGCACCACCTGAAGCAGCCAGTGTCCGCGACATCATGCGCATAAGGCTCAATCCCGAACAGCTGGTTAAGGCCAAAAGCCTGATCGAGAAGATGCGTCAGCAAGACCCACTTGCCGTGCTTGACGCTGCCACAGGCAAGTGAGCCTTGGATACCGGAGTCGCGGAGAAAGTGAGCCCTCAGATCTTCAGTGGGCAGGTCTTGATTCAACGCGTCCCCGAACTCCAATCGGAAGTCACAGGCTCTCTTCCGAACTTATCACCCGCGCGGATGATGCTGCGCATGCAGCCGCTTCAGGCCTTCCTTCGCCACCAGCGTATATATCTGCGTGGTGCTGAGTGAGCTGTGGCCAAGCAACATTTGAAGCGCGCGCAGGTCGGCGCCGTGGTTCAGCAGATGCGTGGCGAACGAATGGCGCAGTACGTGGGGCGAGATGCGTTTCGGGTTGATGCCGACTTTCAGTGCGTAGCGTTTCACCAAGGTCCAGAACATCTGCCGGGTCATGCCTTCGCCGCGCTTGCTGAGGAACAACGCCGCCGGCTGGCGGCCTTTGGCCAGCTGCGGCCGCACGTCGGCCAGATACGCGCCGATGCGCTCCAGCGCCAGCTCACCGACCGGCACCAGCCGATCCTTGCCGCCCTTGCCAGTGACCCGCAGCACGCCCTGGCGCGTATTCAGCGCGGTCAGCGGCAGCTCGACCAGTTCGGACACGCGCAGGCCGGAGGCGTACATCAGCTCCAGCATCGCGCGATCGCGCAGGCCCAGTGTGCTCCTGGTATCGGGCGCATCGAGCAGGCCTTCGATCTCGCGTTCGGCCAGCGCCTTGGGCAGGCTGCGCGGCATCTTCGGGCGCTCGATCAGCAGGGTTGGATCGGCAAAGCCCGGTTCGTTGCGGGTGAGGAACGCGTAGTAGCGACGGAACGCCGACTGCCGTCGCGCGATCGAGCGCACCGCGACGGACTGCGCGCCGTGGTATGCGGAAATATCCTCGCGCCGCGCCGTGTGCAGGTTGCGGCCGCGATCGGCCAGCCAGCCGGCCAATGCCTCCAGATCGCGGCGGTAGGCCTCCAGCGTGCGATCGGCCAGACCATCCTCCGACCACACCCGTTCGACAAATGCAGCAATGCTCTGTCGGTCGGCTTCGGCGATACTGGTGCGGTTTTCTTCCTTCTCCATGCGCACGATGCTGGCCATTGCGCGCGCACTACGCAAGCGACCGACGACCGATGCCCGCGAACCTCGCCACCACCGACCTGCCTTGCCCGCTGTGGCGCCGCCTGCTCGCGCTGGTCTACGACCTGCTGATCGTGGTGGCGATCGTGATGGTGGTGGGCCTGTTGTGTCAGCTGGCCACCGGCGGCCAGTTGATCCATACCGCAGGAAAAGCGGTGGTGCCGATCTGGTATCAGCTGCTGCAGGCGCTGGTGGTGATGGCGTACTTCATCAGCTCGTGGCGCCGCGGCGGGCAGACCGTCGGCATGCGGCCGTGGCGCATCCGCGTCACCCGCGATGACGGCGGCACGCCCTCGCTGCAGCAGGCGCTGATCCGCGCGCTGGTCGCAGCGGCCCCCTTGGTCTTGCTGATGCTCGAACCGCTGATCGGTTTGCACGCAATGCTGTGGACGCTACTGATCGCATGGGCCGCATGGTTTGCCGTGGCCTTGTTCGATCCGCGACGCCGCGCCGTGCACGATTTCGCCGCGCATACCGAGATTCGCCTGCTGGATTGACTGCGGCGTGGCGAATGTCTGCAACACTTCGCCGGCTTCACACTTCCCTCAGCGCGTACAAGGTCCAATCCGACGATGCCGCCACCGCGCCCCGCCGAAAGCCGCAACGACGCCGAACTGATCCGCGCCAACCGCGGCTTCTACGAATCGTTGTGGGCCGCGGCCAAGCTGATCGGGCCCGAGCGCTTCAACACCTGGCCGCTGCTGCGCGAACTGGCGGCTGCCGCGCCGCGTCGATTGGAAGTGGCGCCCGGGCTGCGCCCGCGGCTGCCGCTGGACGGTACCTGCTTCGTCGACCTCAGCCACGCTGCCCTGCACCGGCTGCGTGCGAACGGCGCCCAGGCAGTGCACGGCATGATCGGCGCGCTGCCGTGCACCGACGCCAGCTTCGAGCTGATCTGTGCACTCGACATTCTCGAACATGTCGCCGACGACGACAGCGCGCTGGCCGAACTGGCGCGGGTGGCGAAGTCCGGTGCCAGCGTGCTGCTGTCGGTGCCGCTGCATCCGGAAGCGTGGACCGCGTTCGACGACTTCGTCGGTCACTGCCGCCGTTACGAACCGGCGCAGATCATCGCGAAACTCGCCCGGCATGGTTTCACCATCGAGTACAGCGCGGCCTACGGCATGCAGCCGAAATCCTCGCACCTGCTCGACCTCGGCCAGTGGTTTCTGACCCATCGGCGCGAGCGCGCGATGTGGTGGTACAACCGGGTGTTCATGCCACTGGGCCTGCACTTCCAGAAACCGCTGCAGTGGCGCGAAGGCCTCGGCGACACGCAGGACGTCGACGAGGTGCTGCTGCGCTGCCGCTATTTCCCAGTTTCCAGCCCCATTACTCGCCCGATCCCGCCGGCAAGTCACTGATTGAGCTGGACACTGGCGTTTGCGGCATTGCAACACACGGAGGGGAAACGGCGCTAAGATGGAAACGATTTCGTCTCCGGCCATCCCCACACAAATGCTTTACCAAATCCATGAATGGCAACGCTCGTTGCTCGGCCCGTTGAGCTACTTCGCGCAAGCCAGCTCACGCATGCTCAACGACAACAGCAGCCCGTTTGCACAGCTGCCCAGCGCGCAACGAATGGCGGCCGGCTACGAACTGATCCACCGGCTCGGCAAGGATTACGAGAAGCCCGAATTCGACCTGCACACCGCCACCGCACACGATCACGAGATCGCGGTGATCGAGCGTGTCGCGCTGGCCAAGCCGTTCTGCCAGCTCAAGCGCTTCAAGCGGTTCAGCGACGACCCCGGCACCATCGAGAAGATGAAGAACGATCCGGTGGTGCTGGTGGTGGCACCGCTGTCCGGCCATCACGCCACCCTGCTGCGCGACACCGTGCGCACCCTGCTGCGCGACCACAAGGTGTACATCACCGACTGGGTCGACGCGCGGATGGTGCCGACGACCGCCGGCACCTTCGGCCTTGACGACTACATCGCCTATGTCCAGGAATTCATCCGGCATATCGGCGCCAGCTCCCTGCATGTGATCTCGGTGTGCCAGCCGACCGTGCCGGTGCTGGCCGCCGTGTCGCTGATGGCCGCGCGCGGGGAAGATGCGCCGCGCAGCCTGACCATGATGGGCGGTCCGATCGATCCGCGTTGCAGCCCCACCAGTGTCAACAATCTGGCCACCACGCAGCCGCTGTCCTGGTTCAAGGGCAACGTGATCCACACCGTGCCGCCGAACTATCCCGGCCATGGCCGCGAGGTCTATCCGGGCTTCCTGCAGCACGCCGGCTTCATCGCAATGAATCCCAATCGGCACCTCAACTCGCACTGGGACTTCTATCAGGATCTGGTGCGCGGCGACCTTGACGATGCCGATTCGCACCGCAAGTTCTACGACGAGTACAACGCCGTGCTGGACATGCCGGCCGAGTTCTATCTCGACACGATCGACAAGGTGTTCCAGCAATTCCTGCTGCCGCGCGGGCTGTGGGACGTCGCCGGCG
The DNA here is from genome assembly GCA_966211915.1 of uncultured Rhodanobacter sp. Taxonomy (GTDB): domain Bacteria; phylum Pseudomonadota; class Gammaproteobacteria; order Xanthomonadales; family Rhodanobacteraceae; genus Rhodanobacter. The sequence goes on along the minus strand of CBIHNO010000011.1, from coordinate 37,672 downwards.
AACGGGTCAATCCGACCGCGATCAAGCGCAGTGCCCTGCTCACCGTCGAAGGCGAACTGGACGACATCTCCGGCCTCGGCCAGACCCAGGCCGCCCACGACCTGTGCAGCAGCATCCCGGCCACGCGACGCGAGCACAAGGTGATCGAAGGCGCTGGTCATTACGGCATCTTCAGCGGCCGCCGCTGGCGCGAGACGGTCTATCCGCAGGTGCGCGACTTCATCCGCAAGTTCGACCACGCCGGAAAGTAAACGCCGGCAGCAGACTGGTCGATGTTGCTGCCGATCTGCGTTGGGGAAGCAGTTTCAGCCGCCCCCGATTGGCTCGGGCACGGAAACCCTCCGTTCCCCCGATGGGCGCTGGCACCGTCGCCGCCGATCGGCCAGACTTCGCGGATGCTTTCTTTCCACTCAAATGTCTGGTTGTGGTGGCTCACGGCGCTCCTGCTGCCGCTGGCACCGACGCATGCCGCCAGCGCCAGCTATCGCTATGACACGGTGCATAGCCAGATCGTTTTCAGCATCAGTCACGATGGCTACTCGCGTCCGTTCGGTCGGCTGCACATCGCCAACGGCTGGCTGCGTTTCGATCCGGACGACTGGAGCACGGCCGCCACCGAGCTGGATATCGACCTGGCCAGCGTGGACATGGGCGACGCGGACTGGAACAAGGCCGTGTGCAAGACGGCCCTGCTCGATTGCGCGCACAACCGCTACGCGCATTTCGTCAGCAGCAGCATCGAACGCAAGGACGATCATCACGGCGTGCTGCATGGCCAGCTGAGCCTGCACGGGATCAGCCAGCCGCTGAGCATCGCGTTCACGTTCAACCGCGCCGCCAACACCATCTACGGACTGCATACCGTCGCCGGCTTCTCGGCCACCGCCATGCTGGATCGCGAGGCCTTCGGCATCACCGCCAACGCCGGCTCGATCGGCCAGCAGGTCAGTGTCTGGCTTGAGATCGAAGCCATCCGCGACGAGCACGCCAATCCCGCATCGAAGGAGCAACCATGAGTCTGCGCAGCAACGATCGCCAATGGGGCTCGATCGCCAAGTTCTTCCACTGGGTCATCGCGCTGGCGATTCTCGGCAACGGCACCTTCGGCCTGCTGATGGATCTGGCGCATTCGCCGATGCAGAAGATCAACTGGCTCGCCCTGCACAAGTCGATCGGACTGACCGTGCTGGCGCTGGTGCTGCTGCGCGTGCTGTGGCGCTGGGGCGACGGTCATCCGCGCGAGCAGCCGGCGCCGCGCTGGCAGCAGTGGGCGGCGCGGGCCGTACATGGTGTGCTGTATGTATTGATCGTGGCGCTGCCGCTCAGCGGCTGGTGGTTCAATTCGGTCACCGGCAAACCGCTGCAGTGGTTCAAGCTGTTCAACCTGCCGGCCCTGGTCGCGAAAAACGACGAGCTGCGCGATTTCGCCCATGCCATGCACGAATACCTGTTCTGGTTCCTGTTGCTGGTGCTGGTGGCGCATGTCGGTGCGGCGCTCAAGCATCATTTGGCGGACAATGACAACGTGCTGCGCCGGATGCTGCCGTTCGTGCGCTTGCGCGACGGTTCGACTTCCGAAGGAGAACGACCATGAAACGCCTTGCCATCCTGCTGCTTGCCCTCGCGCTGCCATGCGCCGCCGCGGCCACCGACTACAACGTACGTCCTGCACTGAGCCGTCTGGGCTTCCAGGGCACCTACCAGGGCGCCGCGTTCTCCGGCAGCTTCAACAACTGGACGGCAGCCATAAGCTATGACCCTGCCGACCTGGCTCATGCGAAGTTCGACGTGACCGTGACCCTGGCCAGCGCCAAGACCGGCGACGCCGATCAGGAAAGCGCGCTGCCCGGCGAGAGCTTCTTCAACGTGGCGAAGTTCCCCACCGCGCATTTCGTCACCACCGGTTTCCACCAGGATGGCAACACGGTGATCGCGGACGGCCAGCTGACCCTGCGCGGCGTGACCAAACCGGTGAGCCTGAGCGTGGTGTTCCGCACGCAGAGCCCCGGCAGTTCCACCCTGGACGTGGCAGGACACGTGCAGCGGCTCGACTTTGGCGTGGGCAACGGTGACTACGCCGACACCTCGGTGATCGGCGCCACCGTACAGATCACCGCGCACCTGCAGCTCGAGCCGAAATAATCATCCGCCGCAATGCCGACTGACAGCTTGTGGCGGCGCCTGCGCGACTGGATCGCGCCGGCGACCGGCGCGCCCTCGACGCCCGCGCCGCGCCCTGCGGCCGTCGGCTCATCCCGTGTGGCCGACAGCCTGCGCAGCCTGCTCGATGATCCGACCATCCCGGCCTCGGTGCGCAGCGAACTGGCCACCGATTTCGGCCGCATCGAGAACATGCTGCACAAGCTCGAACGCGGCGAGCTGCACGTCGCCGTGTTCGGTCGCGTGTCCACCGGCAAGTCGGCGCTGTGCAACGCGCTGCTCGGCCGCGAGGCATTCAGCGTCGGAGTCCTGCACGGCACCACCATCGATGCCGAACACGCGGTGCTCGATGAAGCGCAGCACGACGGACTGGTGCTGATCGACACACCCGGCATCAACGAACTGGATGGCGAGGCACGCGAGCGGCTCGCGTTCGAAGTAGCCGAGGTCAGCGACCTGGTGATCTTCGTCGGCGACGGCGACCTCACCCGCGAGGAACTCGATGCGCTGAAAGCCCTCGCCGCCACCCAGCGCCCGCTGCTGCTGGCGTTGAACAAGGCCGACCGCTACGGAGCCGATGAACTCGCCGACCTGCTGGCGCATCTGCGCCTGCGCGTGGCAGGACTGGTGCGCGCGGAAGACGTGCTCGCTGTGGCCGCGCGCCCGGCGGCGCTGCGCGTGGTCGAAGTCGATGCGCGCGGGCACGAACAGTCACGCGAGCAGACGCACCCGCCGGATGTCGCCGCGCTGCGCGAGCGATTGCTGGCGATTGCCGCGCGCGAGGGCAAGACGCTATCGGCGATCAACGCCGGCCTGTACGCCGGCCGGCTCACCGATCTGGTCAGCGCGCGCATCGCGCAGACACGGCAGGCGGTCGCGGCGAAGCTGATCCACAACTACTGCATCGCCAAGGGCGTGGCGGTCGCGCTGAACCCGATTCCCGTCGCCGACCTGCTCGCTGCCGCCGGACTGGATGCGGCGATGGTGGTGCAACTGTCGCGCGTCTACGGCCTGCCGCTGACCCGCGCCGAATCCGGCCGGCTGGTAGCGGTGATCTCCGCACAGCTGGCCGCCTTGATGGGCGCGATCTGGGGCATGCAGCTGGTCGCCTCGGCACTGAAGGGCGTCAGCGCCGGTCTGTCGGTGGTAGTCACCGCCGCCGCGCAAGGTGCGCTGGGCTGGTACGCCACCGTGCTGATCGGCCGCGCTGCCGAACGCTATCTGGTCGCCGGCAAGTCCTGGGGCGAAGCCGGCGCCAAGCGCGCGGTCGCCGAGATCGTCGCCGGCCTCGACCGTGATTCGATCTTGCGCGAGGCGCGCGAGGAAATCCTCAAGCGGTTGAAGTCACGACACGCTTAGCTTCATGTTCCTCCCCCTGCTCGCAGGGGGAGGCTAGGAGGGGGTAAGGCTTTTGACTCCAAATCAAGATCAAGCGCGAACCCCTCACCTAAAGGACTCCCTTCGGTCGCCCAACCCTCCCCTGCCTTGCAGGGGAGGGAATCAGGCGGACAGGAACCTGCGCACCGCCGCGGCGTCGAACGGCCAATCCAGCTCGCGCCCATCGCGTTCGTCGCGCAGCACCGGCACGCGCGTGCCGTAGAGCTGTTCCAGCGCGTCGCTGTCGTCGACCCACACGCTGTCGAAATCCGGCGCGCGCGCCTCGGCCAGCACGGCGAGCGCGAGGTCGCACAGGTGACAGTAATCGCGCTGGTACAGGATCAGATCGGACATGCGCTTGCGAATGGACTGCCAAAGGCGGAGACGCCGCGTAGAATAACCCGTTCCCCTCCTTGCCCAGCAGCACCCTATGGCCGTCAGCGTATTCGACCTGTTCAAGATCGGCATTGGCCCATCCTCCTCGCATACTGTCGGACCGATGCGAGCGGCGGCACGTTTCGCCGAACGCTGGCTGGAAGAAAAAGGCGTGCTCGATCGGGTGACCCGCGTGCGCGCGGAACTGTACGGCTCGCTGGCGATGACCGGCCGCGGCCACGGCACCGACAAGGCGGTGCTGCTGGGACTGGAAGGTCAGCATCCGGACACCGTCGATCCGGACCAGATCCCCGCCACGCTCGAACGCATCCGCAAGACGCAGCGCCTGCGCGTACTCGGCAAGCACGAGATCGAGTTCGAGGAGAAGCGCGACCTCGTTTTCAACAAACGCCAGAAGCTGCCGTTCCACACCAACGGCATGCGCTTCAGCGCGTACGATGCCGACGGCAACGAACTGGCCACGCGCGACTACTACTCGGTCGGCGGCGGCTTCGTCGTCAACACCGACGAGGCCGCCGAAGACCGCATCGTCGCCGACACCACCGAGCAGCCCTACCCGTTTTCCAGCGGCGACGAGATGCTGGCGCTGTGCAAGCAGCACGGCCTGACCATCGCGCAACTGATGATGGCGAACGAAACCGTGTGGCGCCCCGAAGCGGAAACCCGCGCCGGCCTGCTGACGATCTGGAAGGCGATGCAGGACTGCGTCAACCGTGGCCTGCGCTCACCCGGCGTGCTGCCCGGCGGTTTGAAAGTGCATCGTCGGGCACCCGCGATGGCCGAGGAATTGCGCAACGCGCCCGAAGCCGCACTGCGCGATCCGCTGACCATCCTCGACTGGGTCAACCTGTACGCGCTGGCGGTGAATGAAGAGAACGCCGCCGGCGGTCGCGTCGTCACCGCACCGACCAACGGCGCGGCCGGCATCGTGCCAGCGGTCGGCCACTACTACCTGCGCTTCTGCCCGAAGGCGAACGACGACGGCATCGTCGAGTACCTGCTCACCGCCGCGGCGATCGGCATCCTGTACAAGGAGAACGCCTCGATCTCCGGCGCCGAAGTCGGCTGCCAGGGCGAAGTCGGCGTGGCCTGCTCGATGGCCGCCGGCGGCCTCACCGCCGCGCTCGGCGGCAACGTGATGCAGGTCGAGAACGCCGCCGAGATCGGCATGGAACACAACCTCGGCCTCACCTGCGACCCGATCGGCGGCCTGGTGCAGATCCCCTGCATCGAACGCAACGCGATGGGCTCGGTCAAGGCGATCAACGCCAGCCGCATGGCGCTGAAGAGCGACGGCAAGCACCGCGTCTCGCTCGACAAGGTGATCAAGACCATGCGCGACACCGGGCGCGACATGAAGGACAAGTACAAGGAAACCTCGCGCGGCGGCTTGGCGGTCAACGTCATCGAGTGCTGACAGGAATCACGCCGCTCCTCCTTTGCTGATCCCGCTCACGGGCTTTCATGCGGGGGTGATGCCTCAAGCCGCCGGCGGGTGGGCCGCTGTGCGAGCGCGGCCACCAGTCGGGTCAGTTTTTCGGGATTGCGCTGCACATGGACGCGGGTGATGCGTTCGCCGTCGCTTTCGTAAGACTGCGCGGACTCCAGCTCGTCGCCGATGTAGCGCAGCACCGCGTACTGGCCGTTGATCATCGCCAGTTCGATGCGCAACGCATGCTTGTAGCGCAGGGTGGGGGCAAACAGGAGCTGGGCGATGCGCGGCCCGCCGACCATCGGCCTGGGGAAGCTGGTGACATAGCCGCCACCGTCGCCCATCAGCACCGCGGTGTCGGCCAGCATCGACTTCATGCCGGCAAAGTCGCCTCGCGCCAGGACATCGGCGAAGCGTCGCATCAGCTTCTGGTGAACCTCGCTGGGCACCGCGCGCTGCGGCCGCTCCTGGCGCAGCTGCGCCTTGGCCCGGCGCACGATCTGGCGACAGGCGGCCTCGCTCTTGCCGAGCGTCTCGGCCACCTCGCCGTAATCCACGTCGAACACTTCGCGCAGCAGGAAGGCGGCGCGGGCCTCGGGAGTCAGGCGCTCGAGCACGGCAAGGAGGGCGACGGAGACCTCGCTGGAGAGCTCCTCGATGTCCTCGGGCGTGGCAGGCCACTCCGTGAGCACCGGCTCTGGCAGCCAGATGCCGACATACTGCTCTCGCCGCGCCTTGGCCGAGCGCAGGCGGTCGATCGAGATCCGGGTAGTGGTCGCCACCAACCACGCTTCGGCGTTGTTGACGCTACCCTTGTCGGCGGCGTGCCAGCGCAACCAGACGTCCTGCACGATATCCTCGGACTCCGACATGGAGCCGAGCATGCGGTAGGCGATGCCCTGCAGTCTCGGGCGCAGATCGTGAAAAGTGAGGGTGGCTGCGTCCATGGGAGAAGACGTTTGTGCCGGTGTGGTCGTGACAGCCTACGCCGATCGGTGTCGGATGGTGGCATTCGGCCTTGGCTGACGCAGGTGCTTCCCGCCCGCCGCCTCGACGAACAGGCATTCACCATGTGCATGGCGGCGGGCTGAAGCGATCCAGCGGAAAACTCAGTGCTCCGGGATCAGTACCGGCTTGTTCTGGTCCTTCAGCAGCAGCACCAGGAATTTGGCCGGTTTTGTCTTGCTGGCATTGCGGCCGACCGTGTGCACGTCGTCCGGCCCTTCGTAGAAGGTCTGCCCCGGCCCCAGCGTCACCGGCTTGTCGCCATTCAGGCCCATCACGATTGAGCCTTCGAGCACATAGACGAAGGCATGCGCGTGGTGGCGATGGACCGGATCGACCGAGCCGGGCGGGTAGGTGACCAGGATCATCTTGCCTTCCTTGCCGGGATAGTCCTTGAGGGCCCTGGTCATCAGGTCCGCGACCCTGGCCATCGGCGCTGTCGATGTGGGGGAGGCCTGCTCCGCCGGCTGGGCCGCAGCCATGCCGGAAACGAGCATAAGCAGCAACCCGAAGGTCTTGAAGGTGTGCATGGATGTCTCCTCATGAATGGCCTGCATCCTCAGGCCGGGGTGTTCAAGATGCGGCCAGCGCGGCGGCGCCGACCCGGTCGTGATTCAGGCCAGGCCGGCCTTGTCGAGCCCGTACGCCTTGTCGGCGCTGCCGGGGACGCTGGTGAAGGCGACGTTGATGCGGTTCCAGGCGTTGATCGCCATCACCGCGTAGGTGAGGTCGGTGAGATCCTTCTCGGAGAACTGCTCGCGGACCAGCGCGTAGATGTCGTCAGGGACGCCGTGGGGAGGCAGCTGGGTCAGCACCTCGGCCCAGGCCAGCGCCGCACGCTCGCGCTCGGAGAACAGCGGGGACTCGCGCCAGACCGGCAGGTGATGGATGCGCAGCGGGCGCTCGCCGTGAATCAGCGCCTGCTTGACATGCATGTCCACGCAGAAGGCGCAGCCGTTGATCTGCGAGGCACGGATCTCGACGAGGTGGCCGATGGTCGCCTCGACGCCGCCCTGGGCCGCCTGCATGCTGATGGCGACGAGTTTCTTGAAGAGCTCGGGGGCTTGCTGCTGATAATCGATACGCTGGGTCATGGGGATTCTCGCTGGGCATGGGGCCATTCCTCAGATCGGCTGAGGCACCCGCTCGCGCTCGATGGCGCGACGGTGCCCAGCCTAGGTTCCGGACGATGCGTGCGGTAGGCCCGTCGGCGGGCTCGCGGTGTTGCCCGTCAGGAACCAATCCGTCGACGGTGTCACAGGCGCCGACGCCGAAACGTCTGTCAGGTATGAGCCGGCCGATGCCGGTGCTGGATGCGCTTCGCGGGAGTCAGCGCGAAGCCCCGAGCCTTTCGGACCCGAACGATGGCCTTTGATTCGCAAGATCACCCCCACTGCACCAACAGCGGCACACTCGCATCGAGCTTCTCGGCGAGTTATGCCGGCGTGCTCGCCTTCATCGCCGTGGCGACCGAAGGCAATTTCGCCCGCGCGGGCGACCGCCTCGGCATCGGCCGCTCGGCGGTCAGCCGCAGCGTGCAAAAGCTCGAGGCCCAGTTGGGCACGCGGCTGTTCCTGCGTACCACCCGGCTCACCACGCTGACCCGCGAAGGCGAATTGTTCTACCGCAACTGCCACCCGGGCGTGGAGCGGATCGTGCAGGCACTCGAAGACATGCGCGATCTGCGCGAAGGGCCGCCACGCGGGCAGCTGCGGATCAGCGCCACGACGGGGTTCGGGCGCCGCATCGTGGCGCCGCTGCTCAACGGCTTTCGCGCCCGCTATCCGGAGATCGCCGTCGACCTGCTGCTCGACGACCGCATCACGGACTTCACTGCGGATCGGATCGACGTGGCCTTTCGCGACGGGCGCCTGGACGACAGTCAGGTGATTGCCAAGCAGCTGATCCCGATGCCGATGCTGGTCTGCGCATCGGCCGCCTATCGGCGCGACCATGGGCTGCCGCGACAGGTGGAAGAGCTGGCCGGGCACAGCTGCATCAATTTCCGCACGCCGTCGGGCAGGATCTTCGAATGGGAGTTCAAGGTCAGCGGCCGGATCCTGAAGTTCCTGCCCTCGTCCAGCTGCACGTTCAACGACGACGAACTGGTGCTGCAGGCCGTGCTCGACGGCCAGGGCATCGCACAGATGGCGGGCTACCAGGTCAGCGGGCACCTGCGTGCCGGCCGGCTGGTGGCGTGCCTGGCGCAATACGCGCCTGACGATCGCGGGCACTACCTCTGTTATCCGAGCCGGCAGCAACTGCCGGGGCGGATCCGGGTGTTCATCGACTACATGACCACCGCCGTGCGCGCCCTGGACCTGGGCTGCTCGATCGGGCTGACCCCGCAGCCGTCGGCGGTCCCGCACGAAGCGCGGAGAGCATTGGCGACGGGTACTGCCTGATCCGGCCGCTTCGCCCGCGGCGCGGCGATTGGTGTGTCCCAGGCAACACCGCGAGTCCGCCGGCGCTCCTACCGGCTGCCGCTGGCCGCGCCTAGCATGACCTCACTACGCGCCCCAGGCGCCAACGCAAAGCGGAGGTTTCCCATGAAAATTCTCGTGATCGGTGGTACCGGACTCATCGGCAGCAAAGTCGTCGAGCGCCTGCGCAAGCGCGGCCACGCAGCGGTACCTGCCGCACCGTCGTCGGGCGTCAACACCCTCACCGGCGAAGGCCTGGACGCGGCCATGACGGGGACCGACGTGGTGGTGGACCTGGCCAACTCCCCTTCGTTCGAGGACAAGGCCGTAATGGACTTCTTCCAGACGTCGGGACGCAACCTCGCCGCCGCGGAGAAGAAAGCCGGCGTGAAGCATCATGTGGCGCTGTCGGTGGTGGGCACCGGTCGTCCCGCGTTTGCGACCAGCGGGTACATCCGCGCCAAGATGGCCCAGGAAGACCTGATCCGCGCCGCCGGCATCCCGTACACCATCGTTCATTCCACCCAGTTCTTCGAGTTCCTCAACGGCATTGCCGGTGACGGCTCCAGGGGACAGGAGATCCACCTTTCGAGCGGGCTGATGCAGCCGATCGCCTCGGACGACGTCGCCGATGCGGTCACCGACTACGCGCTCGGCACCGCGGTCAACGGCATGGTGGAAATCGGCGGCCCCGAAAAGGCGCCGTTGGCCACATGGGTGCAGCGCTTCCTCGCCGCCATCGGCGATTCGCGCAAGGTCGTCGCGGATCCGAAGGCGCCCTACTTCGGCGCCGTGCTGGAGCCGGACACGCTGCTGCCGGGCGACGGCGCGCGACTGGGCGCACAGGACTTCCAGACATGGTTCGCCCGCTCGATGTTCGCCAGCCGCGGAACGGCAGCGTGAAGCTCTACTACCTGCCCGGTGCCTGCCCACTCGCCGGGCACATCGTGCTCGAATGGATCGGTGCGCCGTACGAAACGGTGAGGATGAGCCACGACAGCGTTCGCTCACCGGAATATCGAGCCCGCAACGCCGGGGGCACCGTGCCGCTGCTGGAACACGGTGACTTCACGCTTGCCGAGAACGTCGCGATCCTCGGCTACCTTGCCGATCTCCATCCCGAAGCGGGGCTGCTCGGCGACGGCACCCCGCGCGGACGCGCCGAGGTGATGCGCTGGCTGGGGTTTCTCAACTCCGACGTGCACAAGGCATTCCTGCCGATCTTCAACGCGTCGCTTTTTCTTCGAGAAGAAGCCATGGCCGGCGAGCTGGCCCGCAACGCCAGTTTGCACATACGCACGCTGCTCGAACGGCTCGACGCACAGCTTGCCGGTCGCGACTGGCTGACCGGGACGCGCTCGGTCGTCGATCCCTATCTGCTGGTAATCCTGCGCTGGGCCGTCAGCCACGACATCGGCCTGCACGGCCTCAATCACCTCATGCGCTTCGCCCGCCGCATGGAAGCCGATCCGGGCGTGCAGGCGGCCATCCTTGCCGAAGAGGGCGTGCTCGCCTGAGGCCAGCCGGTCATCCACGATCGAAGCACGCCGAACCCGACCATGACCGAACTGAAGCCACCGCCCGTCTCCCTGCTCGACAAGCATCTCGGGGCGGATTTCCTCCCGCTCTACACGGCGACCGTGCGCGTCAGTGGCGGTGAATCCCGGCACGGTCGCGCCTCCGGCGTGGCCCGTTCCGACGATGGAATCCTCGACTTGCAGCTGCGGATGCCCGAGCAACTGGGTGGTCCGGGTGGCGGCACCAATCCTGAGCAGCTGTTCGCCGCCGGCTATGCCGCCTGCTTCCACGGCGCGTTGAGCCTGCTCGCGGCGCGCGCGAACGTGGCGATCCCGGATGCCGAGATCGTCGCCTCGGTCACTTTCGGCCGCGACCCGGTCGATGGCCTGTTCACGCTCACCGCGGATATCCGCATCCGCCTGCCCGGTGTCGACCGCGCGATCGCCGAGGAACTGGTGCGCAATACCGAGCGCATCTGCCCCTACGCGAAGATGGCCAGGACAGGGATCGACTGCGTGGTTTTGCTCGCCCCGTGATCGCACGATGGTCGAAAGAGCCGCCGGCGCCCGTGCGCTTCCGGACCACGACTGAAAGCGGCGGTATCGGGTCGAGAACGCCGCCGAGATCGGCAGGGAACACCACCTCGGCCTCACTTGCGATCCGATCAGCGGCCTGTTGCAGATCCCCCTGCATCGAGCGCAACGCGATGGGTTCGATCACCCTTGGCGGCGGCCTGGAGCGCGCCTTCATCGAATGGGCGCAGGCCGATGCCGGCGTGGAAGCGTTCTGCAAGATCAGCGAGAACCGCCACGACTTCGTGCGGCTGCGCTACGTCTAGGAGGATGGCCTGCCGGCGCTGTACATCCCGGACTTTCTGGTGCGCACGGCTGACGCGATCTACCTGGTGGAAACCAAGGCGCAGGAGCAGGTCAGCCATCCGAACGTGCAGCGCAAGTTGAAGGCAGCCACCACCTGGTGCGAGCGGATCAATGCGCTGGAGCCGGAACAGCGTGGCGGACGCCACTGGCATTACGCGCTGGTCTGCGAATCGCTGTTTCATTGATTGGCGCGAAAAAAGGTGCGCGGCTGGGCGAACTGCTGGCGTTCTCGCGCGCCCGTGCTGCGCCAACGGCGCAGTCGCAGGGCGGGGTGGCATGTAAGCAAGGCGCTCCCTCCCCTGCTGGCCGGGGAGGGCTGGGCGACCGCAGGGAGTCCTTTAGGTGAGGGGTTCGCTTTTGAGCTCGATCTTGAACGACAGAGCGAAAACCCTCACCCCCACCCAACCTCCCCCTGCGACCGAAGGAAGTCCCTTTGGGGCAAGCAGGGGGAGGAGAAAGTCAGGAGCGTCGGCATGCCCCGCATGACTATTGCGGGGTGACACGACGCGGGCAACTCTGCAACTATCAGCCTCTTTTGGCGCATCCGACGCCTGCACAGGAGCTTCCATGTCCTCATCCAGTCCGATTCGCCGCGACGTCGGCCCGTTCGCCCTGATGCTTACCGGCCTGGGTTCGATCATCGGCTCCGGCTGGCTGTTCGGCGCGTGGAACGCGGCCAAACTGGCAGGCCCCGGTGCAATCTGGGCCTGGGTGCTGGGCGCGGCGATCATCATGGCGATTGCGCTGACCTATGCCGAGCTGGGCGCGATGTTTCCCGAGTCCGGCGGCATGGTGCGTTACGGCCATTACTCGCACGGTTCGCTGGTCGGCTTCATCGCCGCGTGGGCGAACTGGATCGCGATCGTCTCGGTGATTCCGGTCGAAGCCGAGGCTTCGGTGCAGTACATGGCCGGCTGGAAGTGGCAATGGGCACAGGATCTGTACGTCCACGTGCCAGGCAGCCATGGCGAGTTGACGGCGCCCGGACTGGCGATTGCCGCCGCACTGGTGATCGTCTATTTCCTGCTGAACTTCTGGAGCGTGAAGTTGTTCGCGCGCTCCAATACCGCGATCACCGTGTTCAAGCTGGTGGTGCCGGCCGCCACCGGCATCGCCCTGATCGCCAGCGGTTTCCACAGCGAGAACTTCTCGGTCGGCATCCATGGCGGCTCGCACGTGAACGATTTCGCGGCGATCCTCACCGCCGTAGCCACCGCCGGCATCGTGTTCAGCTTCAACGGTTTCCAGAGTCCGGTGAATCTCGCTGGCGAAGCGCGCAACCCGGGCAAGAGCATTCCATTCGCGATCATCGGCTCGATCCTGCTGGCCACCGTGGTCTACGTGATTCTGCAGGTCGCCTATATCGGCGCGGTGCCGCGCGAAATGCTGGCGCAAGCGGGCTGGCATGGCATCGATTTCAGCTCGCCGTTCGCGCAGCTGGCAGTGCTGGTCAACCTGAACTGGCTGGCGATCCTGCTCTACGCCGATGCGTTCGTCAGCCCCAGCGGCACCGGCATGACCTATACCGCCACCACCGCGCGGATGATCTACGGCATGGAGCGCAATGGCACCTTGCCGAAAATTTTCGGCAGCGTGCATCCGAAGTGGGGCGTGCCGCGCCCGGCGATGTGGCTGAACCTGGTGGTGTCGTTCCTGTTCCTGTTTTTCTTCCGTGGCTGGGGCACGCTGGCGGCGGTGATCTCGGTGGCCACGATCATTTCCTATCTGACCGGCCCGGTCAGCGTGATGACGCTGCGCCGCACCGCACCGGAACTGCATCGCCCGTTCCGCCTGATGGGCCTGCCGGTGCTCGCCGGCATCGCCTTCATCATGTCGACCGAACTGCTGTACTGGGCGAGGTGGCCGCTGACCGGGGAGATCATCTTGCTAATGGTCGTGGCGCTGCCGGTGTACCTGTACTACCAGGCGAAGAGCGGCTGGCACGACTTCGCGCGGCAGATGAAGGGTGCGTGGTGGCTCGTGTTCTATCTGCCGACTCTGGCCTTCGTCTCGTGGGCCGGCAGCATCACCTTTGGCGGCCAGGGCTACCTGTCCTACGGCGTCGATCTGGCCGTGGTCGCGGTGATCGGCCTGGTGTTCTACCTGTGGGGCGTGAAGTCCGGCTGGCGCACGCCGTCGGTGGAGGCGGCGCAACTGGAGGCACGGGCCGACCCGAACGCACCTCTGGTGCCGCCGGATGAAGCGACCGCGGAGCGCATCGCCCGGCACTGAGTTTCGATCCTCCCGTCAGACCAAAAGCGCGCGGCTGATCACCGCGCGCTTTTTTCATTTCGGACACCACCCTCCGGCTGCCCCACGACGACACAAGATGTACAGTGAATTCCTGGATCATGACCTTCACGTTGATCAACCGAGGAACGTCAGATGAATCCGCAGAAGCCAGTGGGTGCGAGAGTCAAGATTTCGAAGAACGGGCCCTATCTCGTCTCCGGTGGACTCCCGCTGCACAAGGAGACCATCGGCACCAATGAAGGCGACGAGTCCATCGCGTGGGAGAAGGGCAAACACTACCCGGCACAGGAACAATACGCGCTGTGCCGCTGCGGCCACAGCGCGAACAAGCCATTCTGCGATGGCACGCATGCGAAGGTCGGATTCGACGGCCGCGAAACCGCGAGTCGCCAGCCGTATCTCGAGCAGGCCGAAATCATCCGCGGTCCGACGATGTCGTTGACCGACGTCGAAGGCCTGTGCGCATTCGCGCGCTTCTGCGATCCGCGCGGCAAGGTGTGGAACCTCGTCAACGAAACGGACAACCCCACGGCCAGCAAGCATTTCGTCAGCCAGACCTGTGACTGTCCGTCGGGACGACTGGTGGCCTGGGACAACGAAACCGGCAAGCCGATCGAACCCGCGTTCGAGCCATCGATTGCCCTGATCGAGGATCCTGCCCAGCACTGCTCCGGGCCGATCTGGCTGCGCGGCGGCGTGCAGCTGACCGGCGCCGACGGCTTCGAGTACGAAGTGCGCAATCGTGTGACCCTGTGCCGCTGCGGCGAATCGCAGAACAAGCCATTCTGTGACGGCACACATGCGTCGATCGGATTCAGCGACAGCGAGTGAGTGCGCGCCGATTCACGCCAGCGCCAGCACATCCCCCAGCAACGCCTGCGCCGTCACCTCGGGCCCTGCGCCCGGCCCCTGGATCACCAGCGGCTGGGTGTTGTAGCGGGTGGTGGTGAGCGCAAACTGGTTGTCGGTGCCGTACAGGCGTGCAGCGGGATGACTGAGCGGCACCTCGACCAGACCGACGCGGGCGCGGCCGCGCTGATTGAGGCGTGCGAGGAAGCGCAGCACGCAGCCACGCGACTTCGCGTCGGCATGCAGTTTCGCCAGCGGCGCGTCCAGTTCCTCCAGCCGCGCAAGGAACGACTCCGTATCCAGCGCGCGTAGCGGCTCGGGCACCAGACCCTGCACATCCACCTCGTCGGTGCCGAGCGAGAAGCCGGCATTGCGGGCGATGATCAGCAGCTTGCGGGCGACGTCCTCACCGGAAAGATCCGAGCGCGGATCGGGCTCGGTGTAACCGAGCTGACGTGCCTCGCGCAGCAGCGCGGAGAACGGTCGACTGCCATCGTACTGGTTGAACAACCACGACAACGAGCCGCTGAATACACCTTCCAGCGTGAGCAACGCATCGCCGCAGCTGCGCAGACGGCGCAACGTGGACAGCACCGGCAGACCGGCGCCGACGGTGGCTGAGTCGCCGTAGCGGCCGCCATGCGCCAACGCTGCCTGGAGCGCGCGCCAGCCGGTCAACTCACCGCCAGCCAACGCCTTGTTCGCGGTGACCACGTGATAACCGCGTGCCAGCCATTCGGCATGACGCGACGCCAGCGGCGCGCTGGCGGTGGCGTCGACGATCACCCGGACTGCCGCGCTGCTGGCATCGAGTGCGGCGAGCAGGCCGGCGTTGTCGCGGGCATCACCCTGGTGGTTCAGCTGCTCGCGCAGGCTGCGACTGGCGAGGCTGGCGGGATCGGTCTGCTGCCGGCGCGAATTGGCAGCGCCGACCAGCCGCACCGATGCAGCGGCCGGCGTGTTGAGCAGCTTCAGCAGCGCGCCGCCGACCACGCCGGTGCCGAGCAGCACGATGGCAATCGAGGTATTCGCCCGCACATTCGGTGCGACGGTGCGTTCGGCCAGCACCGCGCTCATGCAATTACCCGGCGTTTGGATTTTTCCACAGTGACCGCGCGCAATAGCGCCGCATCAAGATCGCGCAGCAGGTCGTCGCCATCCTCGATGCCCACCGACAAGCGCAGCAGACTGTCGGCGATACCGGCGGTGCGGCGTGCCTCGGGTGCCATCGACGCATGCGTCATCGAGGCCGGATGGGCGATCAGGCTCTCCACGCCGCCCAACGACTCGGCCAGCGAGAAATACTGCAGGCCATCGACGAAGGCCTCGATCTGGGTCACGTCGCCTTCCAGTTCGAAGCTGAGCATCGCGCCGAAGCCCTGCTGCTGGCGCGCGGCCAGCGCATGGCCGGCGTGACTGGCCAGGCCGGGGTAGTACACCTTGCGCACGGCCGCATGGGCGTCCAGTTGCTCGGCGATGCGCGTCGCGTTTTCCTGGTGCTGGCGCAGGCGCACGCTCAAGGTGCGCAGACCACGCAGGGTGAGGTAGCTGTCAAACGGCGCACCGGTGAGGCCGTTGCAGTTGGCCCACCACTTCAGCTGATCGAACACCGCCGCATCGCGCGCCACCACGGCGCCGCCGACCACGTCGCTGTGACCGTTGATGTACTTGGTGGTGGAATGCACGACCACGTCGGCACCGAGCAGCAGCGGTTGCTGCAGGGCCGGCGACAGGAAGGTGTTGTCGACCACCAGCAACGCGCCAATCGCATGTGCGGCCTGCGCCACGTGGCGGACATCGGTGATCCGCAGCAGCGGATTGGACGGCGTCTCCACCCACACCAACGCGGGCTTCTGTGCCAAACCGGCGGCGAGCGCCACGCTGTCGGTGAGGTCGGCGAACTCCACGCTGAAGCGGCCCTTCTTCGCCCACGCATCCAGCAAGCGCCAGGTGCCGCCGTAGCAGTCGTGCGCGGCCAGCACCGTGGCGCCGGCCGGCACCAGTTCCAGCGCCAGCGCCACCGCCGACATGCCGCTCGACGTCACCACCGCACCGGCGCCCTGCTCCAGTTCCGCCAGCGCATTGCCGAGCAGGTCGCGGGTCGGATTGCCGCTGCGCGAATAGTCGTATGGCCGCTTGCCGCCGAGTCCCTCGAACGCGTAGTTGGTCGACAGGTGCAGCGGCGGCACCACCGCGCCGTGCTGGGTATCCGATTCGATGCCGGCGCGCACGGCGCGTGTACAGGGGGCGGACTCGCTCATGGGGTGGATCTCCGGTTTTTGCTATGTTCTGGGGGACGGGGGAATTCAGGCCAGCGCTTCGCGCAACAACGGCGCGAGCTGCTCGGGTTCTTTCAGGAAGGCGTCGTGGCCATACGGCGACTCGATCACCTCCAGCGTGGCCGCACCATGCAGGCGACGCTGCAACTCGCACAGGTCGGCCAGCGGCACCAGCCGGTCGGACGGAAACCCGATCAGCGTGGCTGGCGTGGGGATATGCTCCGGCTTGACGTCATGCAGGTCGATCGACTCGGACAACGCGAGGAAGCGGTCGGCGTCGAAGCGCTCGACGAAACGTCGGCCCTGATGCTCGAGGTAATCCTCGACCGGAAAATGGAAGCGCTCGTCGCGCCATTCCGGGCCTCCGGCAAAACGGCGACCGAATTCGCCACTGCCGCGATAGGTGGTGATCGCCAGCTGACGCGCCAGCGCCAGCGCCTCGTCGACCTGGCCGCTGGCCTGACCCAGCCGCACGATGCCGCGCTGCACGCTGCGCTGCGCCGTGCTGAGCGGATGCGGCCGATGCGCACCGGCCAACAGCACCAGCCGATCCACGCTACGCGGATGCCGTGCGGCAAACGCCAGCGCCACCATCGCACCGTACGAGGACCCAATGAACGCATGCGCCTGCGGGATATCCAGCGCCTGCAGCAAGGCGGCCAATGCATCGGCCTGGTCCTCGCTGGACACCGAGCCGGCGCCCAGCTCGCCCGGGGTCAGCCAGTCGATCGCCAGCACGCGCCAGCGCTGCAGATCGATCGCCGCACCGCTGCCGACCAACCCCTGCCACCAGCCCGGTGCGGCATGACCATCCAGCGCGGTGACATCGCGGTCGGCCGAGATGCCGCCCTGCACGATCAGCGTCGGCGCATCCGGTGCGCCGCACCACAGATAACGTACCTCGACCTCACGCGGGCCGCTGCCGTATTTCGGGGTGAACACCAGCGGCCGCGTGCTGCGCTGCGCAGTCAGGTCCTCGCGACGCGATTCCCCATGGAAGCGTGCCGGGGAATGGCTGGCATCGAGGTCGGCAAGTGGCAGCGGCTGAAAGGTCATGCGGTTCTCCGGTCGCATCGCCTGCGGAGGCGCCGGAGCCGGGTGTCACACGTGCGCGCGAGGGGAACTGCGGCAGGATGACGCCCATCTCTCGGTGGCGCCGTGGCGCCTCCGCAGGATTTGGCACCGCGACGGGAACGCTTCCCGCTGGTTGCCCCGGCATCAAAGGGCCTATCCCTCCGCCGGTCTCGATGAGTAAGGCGGATATTGAAGGCTTTCCTCATGGGATGTCAATAGACGTCTAAACATCTAAACGTATATGCGCTTATGTAATAACGGCCATGCCGTGACACGGACATGCCAGACGCATTGCAGCATCGCCCAAAACCCTCATGAGCCTGCGGCTGGGCGCTCAACCTCGGCGCGCGCTACCTGGCCACGCTGTTCAAGCCGACGCCGCTGCGCAACAAGAGCCGCCCGTTGCCGGATCGACTGATGCAGACCTCCGGATCGAGGTCCATACGCACCAGCCATCGCCGCTTCATGCGCCGCCTGCTAACGTATTCGCATGACTCCCCACCCTGACTCGACCGCGTTGCACACCCGTCTGCAGCGCGACGGCTTTGCCTTTGTCACCGCCGATATCATGCGCAGCCTGTTGCAGGCGCCGGTGTTGACCGACTGGCCTGCGTTCGCCGCCAGTTGGGACGATCTGGCGCCGGACAGCTATCTCGCCGCCAGCGGCCGCCACCGGCGTCGGCGCCATGCCACGTTCGCCGCCGACGCGGGCGGCGAGTTGCGACGCCAGCCGCACCAACCGCATTACCAGAGCCTGCAGTACAACCATCTGCAAGGCGACATCCAGCGCTGGTTCGAACCGCTATTGCCGGCGATTGCCGACGGCGCCAGCCTGCACACCATCCTCGACTTCTGCCGCGACTGTTTCGGCGCGCTGGCGCCCGCCACCCGCCGCTGGCATATCGAGGTGCATCAGTTCCGCATCGAGGCGCGCGCCGACGAAGCGGGCGAGCCAACGCCGGAAGGCGTGCATCGCGATGGCGTCGACTACGTGCTGGTGCTGCTGATCGACCGCACCAACATCGAGAGCGGCACCACCACCATCCACGCCCACGACGGCAGCCTGCTGGGCAGCTTCACGCTCACCCATGCACTGGATGCGGCCCTGGTCGACGACGCCCGCGTGTTTCATGGCGTCACCGCGGTGACGCCGCTCGATCCGGCCCGGCCGGCGCATCGCGATGTGCTGGTGGTGACGTTCAAGGCGTTGACATGACAGAAACGCCGGCATTACGCCCACTCGCGTAAGATGCGCCCTTGATCATTCGCCAGGCCATGTCATGTCCCTCGATTCATCACATCGCGGGGACTCCTCTGCCGACTCGCTGCCAGCCGATGTCCATGCTGATCGATTGGGTGAGCGACTGAAGTTCAGCGCTGACAACTCGTTCCATCGTGAACTGCGCCGTCGCGTCGACGCCGAGTTCAAGCGCAGCGGCACCCGCCAGCGCGACAGCGCGCAGATGTACCTGAAGACAGCGGTGATCCTCGCCACATTCGCGTTGGCCTATGTCGCGCTGGTGTTCTTCGCCGTCACGTGGTGGCAGGCGCTGCCACTTGCCCTCGTGCTTGGCACGGCAATGGCCGGGATCGGTTTCAACATCATGCACGATGGCGGCCACCAGGCGTATTCGGAGCGACGCTGGATCAACCGGCTGATGGCGCTGGCGCTGGACCTGGTCGGCGGCAGCTCGTACATCTGGCAGTGGAAACACGCACGCTTCCACCACACCTGGGTCAACGTGGCCGGCCATGACAGCGATATCGACCTCGGCGTGCTGGGCCGGCTGTCGCCGCAACAGCCGCGCCGACCGTGGCACCGCTGGCAGCACCTCTATCTGTGGCCGCTTTACGGCGTCACCGCCATCCGCTGGCATCTGTTCGGCGACTTCCGCGACATGATCACCGGCACCGTCGGCGAGCGTCCGTTCAACCGGCCGAAAGGCTGGGACCTGGTCGGCTTCGTGATCGGCAAGCTGGTGTTCTTCACCCTCGCGTTCGGCCTGCCGCTGGTCTTCCATCCGGTCGGCAGCGTGCTGTTGTTCTACGCGCTGGTTTCGGCGGTCGCCGGCATCCTGCTGGCGCTGGTGTTCCAGATGGCGCATGTGGTCGAGGAAGCGGCCTTTCCGGTGCCGGACGAAAGCGGCCTGCAGATCGGCACGCCATGGGCGATCCATCAACTGGAAACCACAGTGGATTTCGCCCGCGGCAACCGCGTGCTGAGCTGGCTTATCGGCGGCCTGAATTTCCAGGTCGAACACCACCTGTTTCCGCGCATCTCGCATGTGCACTACCCGCTGGTCGCGCGTGTCGTGGAAGACGCATGCCGCGAGTACGGCGTGACCTATCGCGAACACCGCACGTTCGGCGCCGGCATCGCCTCGCACTATCGCCTGCTGCGGCGACTGGGCAAGCCGGTCGCCATGGCCAGCATGGCACCCGACACAACTGCTGCCCGGGCCGCTGCATAACCGGCACTTATCGTCGCCCGGGCGTGAACAGCGCACTGCCGCGGAATTCACGTGCAGCGAGCTTGCGGGTTGCGATGCTGTATCCGCAGTAGCCATGCCTTCGGTACGGTTTCACCTCCGGGCAATCGCGTGCGCTGACATTTGCCGCTGTCCTTGACCTGTGGCTCCGCCACAAGCTTGGCATTCCTCAAAGGACACATCATGAAAACGAAACTTGTCTTGGCCATGTGCGCCGCCCTGCTGGCATCCAGTGCAGCAATGGCAGCGCAGTCCGATGATCAAAGCGGCACCGTCCAGACCACCAAAACGACGACTACCACCGTGCAGCATCTCAACGGCACCGACGCCACCTGGTACAAAGAGGGCGGTGTGGTACCTGTCGAATATCGCGGCAATACCTATGTCGTTCAGAAGTGGCAGACCGAGCACCTGAACGAACCCACCCATGGATCCCATTGGGTGCGTGGCGACAACGGTGACTACCTGCTGGTCGACGAGAACACCGGCGCGATCACCCGCATCATCCACCACACCGATTGACCGACCGGGGCACGATTCCCGACCGTGCCCCTTGCAGACGGACCCATGGTTTCCATGGGTCCGTTTTCATTCTGGCACCCAACCACGGCGGGCCGGGTTTCCCCCCGAGTTCGTTGTTCTTCGTATTTGCGATGAACCGACACGGCTGCGACACTCCGGGCAAGGCGCTCCGACCAGGGAGCACCACGGTCAACCATCCAAGGGGAGTTGCCATGTCCATCGCCGCGAACGTCGTGGTCGCCATCATCGCGTTGCTGCACCTGTGGTTCCTGATCCTGGAAATGTTCCTGTGGACCAGACCGTCCGGTCGCCGCGCGTTCGGCACTACCGCGGAATTTGCCGAGCAGTCGAAGGCACTCGCCGCCAACCAGGGTCTCTACAACGGCTTTCTTGCCGCCGGGCTGGTCTGGGGCCTCTGTCTCGGCGGCGCCGCCGGCTTCAGCGTGAAGGTATTCTTCCTCGCCTGTGTGCTGGTCGCCGGCATCTTCGGCGGACTGACCGCGACCCGGAAGATTCTGTGGATACAAGCGCTGCCGGCGGCGATTGGTCTGGTACTCGTCCACCTGGCCTGATCACGCAGACACTCATGACGACACCTACCCGCGAAGCGGTCGGACAACGCTTCGATCCCGCCCTGATGCAACACGCCCGCGAAAGAACCTGGGCCGCACTGCACGGTATCCGCGCGCGCATGCATCCGGGCATCAGCGAGGACGAAGCAAAGATCGAAGCGGCCGAGGTGTTCCGCGAGCTGGGCTTCGAGCGGCTGTGGCATCCGGTAATCATCCGCATCGGCGCAAACACCACC
Organism: uncultured Rhodanobacter sp.; assembly: GCA_966211915.1. Classification (GTDB taxonomy): domain Bacteria; phylum Pseudomonadota; class Gammaproteobacteria; order Xanthomonadales; family Rhodanobacteraceae; genus Rhodanobacter. The sequence continues at coordinate 16,209 of CBIHNO010000011.1, read as the reverse complement.
AAGACGTATCGGCAACGCTCCGATCCGGACGTGCGGCTGGGCGAGAACGACAGCTACTTCATCGATCTCGGGCTGGTGTTCGACGGGCATGAGGGCGATGTGGGCGATACCTTCGTGGTCGGTCATGCGCCGCAACGGCAGGCCTGCGCGGACGCGGCACGCGTGCTGTTCGGCGAAGTGGCCGACGCGTGGCGCACGCAAGGGCTGAGCGGCCAGGCGCTGTATGCGTTTGCCGGCGAGCGTGCCACGGCGATGGGCTGGCGATTCAACCACGCGATCAAGGGTCACCGGGTCAGCGACTTTCCGCACTCGGTGCACAAAGGCGGCGATCTCGGCGATCTGGAAGCATCGCCATCGAACGGGTTGTGGATACTCGAAATCCAGATCGCACATCCAAGCGAGCCGTTCGGCGCATTCCACGAAGATCTGCTGACGCGCTGATTCGCGCGAGCACAGCAATCACACCCCTGCTGGAATCACCCGAGCTGCACGACATGCGCGCTATGCTGCAGCCTCATTCGGGCGTTGTCCTGGATTTCAGGCTGCATCGCATGCCGTCGTATCTGAAACCCGTACCCACTCCCGCCGCGACAGCTGGCAAGGGAAGCTCATCGGCGAAAACCCGCAAACTGCCACCGCCCAGCACCATGATCGTCGGCATCGGCGCCTCGGCGGGCGGACTGGAAGCGTTCAAGACGTTCTTTGCGCACATGCCAGCCGATGGCGAGCTGGCATTCGTGCTGGTGCAGCATCTGGCGCCCGATCACAACAGCCTGCTGGCGGAACTGATCGGCCGCAGCACCACCATGCCGGTGCTCGAAGCAACACACGGCATGCGCGTCGAAGCGCGGCATGTCTACGTGATCCCGCCGAATGCCACGCTGACCATCGCCGGCGGCGTGCTGCAGGTATGCAAGCCGGCGCCGCCGCGCGAGCATCGCTGGCCGATCAATACGTTCTTCACCTCGCTGGCCGAGGATCAGGGCGATTGCGCGGTATGCGTGGTGCTGGCCGGCACCGGCAGCGATGGGGCGCTGGGACTGCGCGCGGTGAAGGATCACGGCGGACTGGCGCTGGCGCAATCCGGTTTCGACCACGAGGCGATGACCGGGATGCCGGCCAACGCGGTAGCCACCGGACTGGTCGATGCGGTCATGCCGGTATCCGACATGCCGGCGCGGCTGCTCGCCTACCAGAAACAGATGCGCGCCGCACAGCAGAAAAAGGGGTCCGATGGCGTGCGCGGCGACGTGGCGGCGCACTTGAATACCATCTGCGGACTGCTGCACGCCGAAGTCGGCCACGACTTCAGCCAGTACAAGGAAAAGACCCTCATGCGGCGGATCCAGCGGCGCATGCTGGTGGTGCAGGCCGAGACCGTTACGGATTACATCGAGCACCTGCGCGAGCATCCGAACGAGCATGAACTCCTGTTTCGCGAGTTCCTGATCGGAGTGACCGAGTTCTTCCGCGATCCGGTCGCGTTCGAGGCACTGCGCACCATCGCGATCCCGTCGCTGCTGGCCGACAAGAGCAGCGAGGATGTGCTGCGGATCTGGGTACCCGGCTGCGCCACCGGTGAAGAGGCCTATTCCATCGCGATCCTGCTGCGCGAGGCGATGGGTTCGCAGCGCGGCCTGAAGGTGAAGATCTTCGCCACCGACATCGACGATCAGGCGATCGACCGCGCCCGTGCCGGACGTTACCGGGCGCCGAACGGTATCTCGCCCGAGCGCCTGGAACGTTGGTTCACCCAGGATCGCGACGACTACTGCGTGGTCAAGCAGATCCGCGAGATGTGCATCTTCTCGCCGCACAGCGTGATCAAGGATCCGCCATTCTCGCGGATGGATCTGGTCTCCTGCCGCAATCTGCTGATCTATCTCAACAACGATTTGCAGGAACGGCTGGTGCAATCGTTCCACTATGCGCTGCGACCCGGCGGCTTCCTGCTGCTGGGTCCGTCGGAGCGGCTGGCGCGGAACGCGCGCCTGTTCACCGAGCTGGACAAGAAGCAGCGGCTGTACGTGCGCCGCGACGATGCACATACGCGCCCACGGAATTTTGTCAGCATGCAGCCACGCCCCTTCAACAGCGCTGAGCACGCCATGCCGCGACATGTGGGAGATCCGGTCGACCAGCAGGCGCGCCAGGCGCTGGAACCGTGGTCGCCGGCCTATGTGGTGATCAACAGCAGTCACGACGTGCTGCGCTTCGGCGGCGACACCGGGCGTTACCTGGCGCCATCGACCGGCGCGGCCAGCCTCAACCTGTTCCAGCTGCTCGACAAGCCGTTGCGCGGCGCGGTGCGTGCAGCGGCGCTGCAGGCATTTGCCAGTGGCAAGCAGGTGATCCGCGATGGGCTGACCATCCTGCTCAATGGGCAGGAACGGTCGTTGCGGCTGATCGTGGAGCCGCTGGGTCGGGATGAGCTCCGCGACGACGGCAAGGTCGAGATGTGCGTGGTCGCCTTCAACGAGCTCGAACCTGCGCCGCGTTCGATCGAGCCAGCGACGGACGGCAAGCCGGGCAGCGAGATCACGCGCGTCAACGCACTGGAGGACGAATTGCGCGGTACCCGCATGCAGCTGCATGCGGCGGTCGAACTGCATGAAACGGCCAGCGAGGAACTGAAATCGGCGAACGAGGAATACCAGTCGGTCAACGAGGAGCTGCAATCCGCCAACGAGGAGCTGGAAACCTCGACCGAGGAAATGCAGTCGATCAACGAGGAGTTGCAGACCGTCAACGCCGAGCTCAACAGCAAGAACGAGGCGCTGAACCGGCTCAACAACGACATTCGCAACCTGCTCGACAGCACGCAGATCGCGACGATCTTCCTCGACCGCGAACTGCATATCCGCAGCTATACGCCGAAGATGACCGAGCTGTTCCATCTGCGTGACGGCGACAAGGGCCGGCCGATCACCGAGATCTCGCCGCGCATCAGCTACCCGGAACTGAAAAGCGACGTGGCACAGGTGCTGCACGACATGGCGGTGACCGAACGCATGCTGCGCGGCGTAGGTGACGCACCGACCTTCCTGCTGCGCATGCGTCCCTATCTGACGTTCGACAATGTCGTCGACGGGGTGGTGCTGACTTTCGTCGACATTACCGAGAGCCAGCAGCTGAACAGCGAGCACGCCCGGATGGCGGCGATCGTGAACGCCTCGCGCGACGCGATCTTCGGCTTTTCGCTGGACGAGCGGATCAGCAGCTGGAACGCAAGTGCCGAACGCATCTTCGGCCTGTCGGCCGAACAGGCGGTCGGCCAGCCGTTGAGCATGCTGCTACCGCCAGATCCATCCGAGGAAACCAGGAAGTTTTTCGTCAGCCACGAGCGACCGACGCGGCTGGCCGAATTCGACATGATCTGGGTACGGCCGGACGGCACCTCGGTGCCGCTGGCGATCAGCTACTCGCCGGTATGCGATCAGGACGGCACGATGTTCGCCGGCAAGCTGATCGCACGCGACGTGACCGAACGCGTGCGCGCGGAACGGCACACGGAAATGATGATGGCGGAGCTCAACCATCGGGTTAAGAACACGCTCGCCACGGTGCAGGCGATTGCCCAGCAGACCATTGTCAACGCGCCGGACCTGCCGACCTTCAGGGAAAGCTTCCTGTCGCGGCTGCTGGCGCTGTCGCATACGCACAACCTGCTGGCGCGCGATGCATGGCTCGGCGCGCCGTTGAGCGGCCTCGTCAACAACGAACTGGCACCCTATCGGCCTGACGATGCACGCACGAATGATGCGCGGGCATGCCTGCAGGGCGACGAACTGATCCTGCCACCGAAACATGCGCTGGCACTGAGCATGGCCTTGCACGAACTGGCCACCAACGCCGGCAAGTACGGCTCGCTGTCGGTGCCCGAAGGCCGGGTCTCCGTCACCTGGACGACACGCATGCAGGGTCAACGTCCAAGGCTGCAACTGCAGTGGACGGAAACCGGCGGCCCCTCCGTGGTGCCGCCTACCCGCCGCGGTTTCGGTACGCGCCTGATCAATGAAGGCGTGCCGTATGAACTGGATGGTGAAGTGACGCTGGAGTTCCCCCCCAGCGGCGTGACCTGCACCATCGATGTACCACTTGAGGCAATTTCCTGATGACCACTGACAGCCAGCTGCCCTGCATCCTGCTCGCCGAAGACGAGATGATGCTGGCTATGATGCTGGAAGATCGCCTCAACGCCTCGGGCTACAACGTGATCAAGGCCGCGCGCCTGACCAAATGCCTGGAGCTGGCCGAATTCGCAACGATCGATGTGGCGATCCTCGATATCAATCTGGCCGGGGAACAGAGCTTTCCCGTGGCCCTGGTGTTGCGTCGTCGCGGCATCCCGTTTGTGTTTTCCTCCGGCTACGACGACCAGGATGTACCTGAGGTCTGGCGCAACGAGAAAATTCTGCAGAAACCGTATGACAGCCGGCAGCTGACCGCGGCGCTGAACGCACTGCGCACCGCCTGAGAGGGCCGAAACGGCACACGTCCAGGGACCGCCGCCGCCCGCCGATTGAACCGATCTCGGCAGGCCGGCCGCCGGCCGGTTACGATAGGCGGCCCGATGCGCTCGCAAACGGCCTGCCGGGCCAGCACAAACCCAGCCCCAGGCTCGCAGGCGTCTTGAAAACCTTCCCGGTGGACGGCATCTGCTGTCCTCCTCACGCTTGTCCTGACGCAACCCTATCCGGAATCCAGACCGTGGCCCGACAGAAACCCATCTCGCTCTACCGAAACATCGGCATCATTGCGCATATCGATGCAGGCAAGACCACCACCACCGAGCGCGTGCTGTATTACACCGGCAAGAAGCACCAGATCGTCGACGTGCATGACACCAAGGACGGCAAGGGCTCGACCACCACCGACTACATGGAGCAGGAACGCAAGCGCGGCATCACCATCCAGTCGGCGGCCGTGACGGCCGAATGGAAGGGTCACCAGATCAACGTGATCGACACGCCGGGACACGTGGACTTCACCATCGAGGTGAACCGTTCACTGCGCGTGCTGGACGGCGCCGTAGTGGTGTTCGATGGTGTGGCCGGCGTGGAACCGCAGACCGAGACCAACTGGCGCCTGGCCGACCAGTACAACGTGCCGCGCGTGTGCTACATCAACAAGATGGACCGCATCGGCGCCAGCTTCGCGCATTGCGTGAAGGGCATCCGCGAGCGGCTGAACGCACCGGCCCTGCTGTGCCAGGTTCCGCTGGGCAGCAGCGACGAGTTCTGCGGCATGGCCGACCTGGTCGCCAACGTGGCCTACATCTGGGCTTCGGACGACAAGGACAGCACCTGGGAAACTGTGTCGTTCGAGGAAGCGAGGGCGCGCCTGAAGTTCGGCTCCACCGTCGACAACGACTGGATCGACCAGCTGCCGAAGCTGCGCGAGGAAATGCTCGAAACCGCACTGGCGATGGACGACGACGCGTTCAGCCACCTCATCGAGACCGGCGAGCACGATCCGGTGAAGCTGAAGGAATGCATCCGCAAGGGCTGCGTCACCGGCAAGCTGGTGCCGGTGTTCTGCGGCTCGTCGTACAAGAACAAGGGCGTGCAGCAGCTGCTCGACGCCGTCGTCGACTACATGCCGTACCCGGGCGAGAACGGCGGCATCTCGATCGTCGACGAGGACGGCAATGTCATCGGCGAGCAGGAAGTGCGCGACGACGCACCGGCGCGCGCGCTGGCGTTCAAGGTGATCAACGACCAGTTCGGCACGCTGACCTTCTGCCGCATCTATTCCGGCGTGATCAAGAAGGGCGACACGTTGCTGAACGTCACCCGCGGCAAGAAGGAGCGCGTGGGCCGCATCGTGGAAGTGCAGGCCAACGCCACCAAGGAAATCGACGAAGTGCGCGCCGGCGACATCTGCGCGTTCGTCTCGATGAAGGATACCGAGACCGGCGATTCGCTGTCCGATCCGGCGCATCCGGCCCTGCTCGAGCGCATGCGCTTCCCCGATCCGGTGATCAGCGTGTCGGTCGAGCCGAAGACCCGTGGCGATGTCGACAAGATGTCGACCGCGCTCTACAAGATGGTCAAGGCCGATCCGTCGCTGCGCATGGAAGTGGACCAGGAAACCGGTCAGACCGTGCTCAAGGGCATGGGCGAGCTGCACCTGGAAATCACCATCGACCGCATGCGTACCGAACTCGGCGTGGAAGCGAACATGGGCAAGCCCAAGGTCAGCTTTCGCGAGGCCTTCGGCCAGACCGTCGAGCACACCTACACGCACAAGAAGCAGACCGGCGGCACGGGTCAGTTCGCCGAAGTGAAGATCATCTTCGAGCCGGGCGAGCCCGGCACCGGTGTCGTGTTCTCCGACGAAGTGGTCGGCGGTCGCGTGCCGCGCGAGTTCATCCCGGCGGTGGAGCAGGCCATCACGAAGGAGTCACGCGAGGGCCAGGTCGCCGGCTACCAGGTGCTGGACTTCAAGGCACGCCTGATCGACGGCAAGTACCACGACGTCGATTCCTCCGCGCTCGCCTTCGAAATCGCCACCCGCGGCTGTTTCCGCGAGGCGCAGAGGATGTCCAAGCCGAAGCTGCTCGAGCCGGTGATGAAGCTGGAAGTGGTCACTGAAGCGACTTATCTGGGCGACGTGATCGGCGACATGAACCGTCGTCGCGGCTCGATCACCGAGCAGGGCCAGAAGGGTACCAATGCCTTCGTGCAGGGTTTCGTGCCACTGGCCGAAATGTTCGGCTACATCAACTTCCTGCGTTCGGCCACCAGCGGCCGCGGCAACTTCACGATGATCTTCGATCATTATGAGGAAGTGCCGGCCAGCATGGTCGAGAAGCTGATGGAGAAGGAGTCGAAATAAGGCTCCATCCGCACCGGAATCTTCAACATTACCAGTTAGACAGAACGGCGCCGTATCGCTACGGCGCCGTTTCTGTATCCGCTGACCTGGTCCGGTTACAGCGGGCTACTCGCGCAAGGCATCGACTGCCCTGGCGTCCAGCTGACCCGTCGTATCCAGCCCGCGGATCTTCTGGAATTTGCCGATGGCCGCCGAGGTGCCCGGCCCGGAATCCACATGGGCCGCGAGTCCCCATCCTCAGGCACTCTCGATTGCTTGCCGGCGGCAATGGCCCGGTGCAGACGCGATACGCGGAACTCTGCACTCAGTCGTCACGTCGCGAGGTGCAGCTTCGGCTGGTTGCAGCATCGCCAGGCGGGTAACCAGGCCCGCCGCGATACTTCCAACCCGACTCAGGGGAATGATCATGGCCGAAGCCGCACAACCGAAGAACGAACCCGAAGAATCCCCGCTGTCGCCCTGGTGGGTACGCTCGGTGTTGATCGTGATGGTGCTCGGCTTTGCCGGCCTGCTGGCGATTACCGCGCTGGCTTATCGCAATGCGCCACCGATTCCCGGCCTGGTCACCGATGCCAGCGGCGCCACCGTCTTCACCGCTGACGACATCAGCAACGGTCAGGCGCTGTTCCTGCGTTACGGCCTGATGGACAACGGCACCATCTGGGGACATGGCGCCTATCTCGGACCGGACTATTCCGCCAACGCACTGCACGATATCGGCGATGACACTGCCGCCGCACTGGCGCAGCAGCAATACGGCAAGCCGGTGGCCGAACTGGACTCTGGCCAACGGGCCGCGGTACGCGCACAAGTGGCCGTGACGCTGAAAACCAATCGCTTCGATGCGGCCAGCAACACGCTGCATCTGACCGCCCCGGAAGCAGCGGCGTACCGTCAGCAGGTAATCCACTGGACCAACTATTTTCATGATCCGGTGAAAAACGGCGGACTCAAGCCCGACCTGATCACCGACCCGACCGAGCTGCATCAACTCACCGCGTTCATCACCTGGGCCGCATGGGCGTCGGTCGCCAACCGGCCAGGCAGCAATTACTCGTACACCAACAACTTTCCATACGATCCCCAGGTCGGCAATCTGGCGCCGCCGGGTGCCCTGCTGTGGAGCGCGCTGAGTCTGGTGGTGCTGCTGGGCGGCATCGGCGCGGTACTGCTGGCATTCGGCAAATTCGACTACCTCGGCTGGGTCACGCGTGGTCATCACGTGCATCCGCAGGTGATTCCCGGACAGGCCAGCCCCGGCCAGCGCGCGCTGGTGAAGTTCTTCGTGGTGGTGGCACTGCTGTTCCTGCTGCAGACCCTGGTCGGCGGCGCGGTGGCGCATTTCCGCGCCGACCCCGGCAGCTTCTACGGCTTCCAGCTGGAAAAAATCTTCCCGAGCAACCTGCTGCGCATCTGGCATCTGCAGACGGCGATTTTCTGGATCGCCACGGCTTATGTCGCGGCCGCGTTGTTCCTCGGCCGCTCGTTGCGCGCCGATGAACCACGCTGGCTGGCGCCGGCGATCCACCTGCTGTTCGCGGCGTTCGCGCTGGTGATCGGCGCCAGCCTGCTCGGCGAATGGGCGGGGCTGTCCGGTCTGCTCGGCGACTGGTGGTTCTGGTTCGGCAACCAGGGCTGGGAATATCTGGAGATCGGCCGCTTCTGGCAATACCTGCTGGTCATCGGCCTGCTCGGCTGGTTCGGCATGCTGTGGTGGCTGGCGCGACCGCGCACGGTGGCCAACCCGGAGGCGCGACCGCTGGCGCGGATGTTCCTGTATGCGGCGCTGGCGATACCGGTGTTCTACATCCCGGCGCTGTTCTTCGGCGCCAAGACCAACTTCACCGTGGTCGACACCTGGCGCTTCTGGATCATCCATCTGTGGGTGGAGGGCTTCTTCGAATTCTTCGCCACCACGGTGGTCGCGCTGACGTTCTTCCAGCTCGGCCTGACCCGGCGCAATACCGCGCTGCGGGTGATTTACCTGGATGCCATCCTGTACTTCGGTGGCGGCCTGATCGGTACCGGCCATCATTGGTACTTCACCGGGCAGAGCCAGATCAACATGGCGATGTCGGCGATGGTCTCGGTGCTGGAAGTGGTGCCGCTGACCCTGCTGACGCTGGACGCCTGGGATTTCGTGCGCACCACCCGCGGCGACTGCGATATCTGCGAACAGTCGATCGCCGTGCCGCACAAGTGGACGTTCTACTACCTGATCGCGGTGGGCTTCTGGAATTTCCTGGGGGCCGGCGTGTTCGGCTTCCTGATCAACCTGCCGATCATCAGCTACTACGAAGTCGGCACCATCCTCACGCCCAACCATGGCCACGCCGCGATGATGGGCGTGTTCGGCATGCTGGCGATCGCGCTGATGGTGTTCGTGCTGCGCCAGACCACCGACGATGCACACTGGCCGGGCATCGAGAAGTACATCAAGGTCAGTTTCTGGGGCACCAACCTCGGCCTGTTGATGATGGTGGCCTTCAGCCTGTTCCCCGGCGGCGTGCTGCAGGTATGGGACGTGGTGCAGCACGGCTACTGGCACGCGCGCAGCCTCGCCTACACCGGCACCGGCAGCGCACGCCTGATCGAGTGGCTGCGCCTGCCGGGCGATCTGGTCTTCATCATCTTCGGCGCGGTACCGCTGTCGATCGCGGCGATCAAGGCGTATGTCGGCCTGCACAAAACGCAGCCATCCAGCCCGTCGATTCCCCACGGCGCAACGCACGGTGCCGGCAGCGACTAAAGACCACCGGCTTTTTTCATGCGGCAACGCACAGGATCGCGGCGAACACCGTCATCGCCGCATGGCCGGAGGAAATCGCGATTGCCCCGACAGGCAGTAGTAGCATGGGCGCGCTCGCAGCATTGACGCTGCCTGTCTCAGGGTGCCGGGGGGCACCCACCATTTCGATCAGGGGATCCCATGAATTCTCGCCGCATGCCGCAGTCGCTCCTTGCCCGGTCTGTTCCTACCCGTCGTCGACCGCTGGCCGCCGCCTGCGCCGCCGCCCTGCTCGGCCTGATGCTGGCCGGTGCCGCCGCAGCCCAGGAAGCGCCGCCGCAGACGCCTACGCCGACGGACAGCAAGACGGCACCTGTGAAGAAGAACGCCAAGACCGTCGACAAGAACAAGAAGAAATCCGAGGATTCGGTGAGCAACCTCGATGCCATCGTCGTTACCGGCATCGCCGGCAGCATCGAAAATTCCATGAAGGCCAAGCAGAACTCGGACAGCATCATCGAGGCGATCTCGGCCGAGGACATCGGCAAGCTGCCGGATGCGAGCATCGCCGAGAGCCTGTCGCGCCTGCCGGGTCTGGCGACCCAGCGCCTGGATGGCCGCGCCAACGTGATCTCGATCCGCGGCCTGTCGCCCGACTTCGCCGGCACCACGCTCAATGGGCGCGAGCAGGCGACGATTGGCGAGAACCGCGGCGTCGAATACGACCAGTACCCTTCCGAACTGATCAGCGGCGCGGCGGTGTACAAGACGCCCGACGCCAGCCTGATCGGGCAAGGCCTGTCCGGCACGGTCGACCTGCACACGATCAAGCCGCTGGACCTGCCCAACCGCGCCATCGCAGTCAACCTGCGCGGCGAGCACACCAGCAACGGCACGCTCAACCCCGGCACCGGCATCGGCGACACCGGGCATCGCGCCAGCATTTCGTACATCGACCAGTTCTTCGACCACACCCTCGGCCTCGCCGTCGGCTTCGCCCAGCTCGATTCGCCGATCCAGGAGAAGCAGTACCAGGCGTGGTGGTGGAGCGTGGACAACGGCAGCGCCGGCATCGACCAGAACTGGGGCGGCCCGCATACGCCGGGCCTGCCCGACAACGTGATCTCGCAGGAAGGCATGCAGCTGCGCGCACAGTCGCTGAACCAGCGGCGCAACGGTCTGATGACCGTGCTCGAGTGGGCACCGGGTGACCATTACCACTCCACGCTCGACCTGTACTACTCCACCTTCGGCGAGAAGAAGTTCACCAACGGCGTGCAGTGGTCGAGCAGCCCCTACGACAACGTCTCCTACTCCAACGCAGGCATCTCGCCCGCACAGCCCTACCCGATCGTCACCTCCGGCACCATCAACGGCCTCGCGCCGATCCTGCAGAACGAATACACCAAGGAACACGACAAGCTGTTCTCGGCCGGCTGGAACAACCAGTACGACTTCGGCAACGGCTGGGCGGCCACCGCGGATCTGTCGTATTCCAGCGCGAAGAAGAAGCTGCACGACGCCTACCTGTTCAGCGGCCTGGCCGGCGGTGCATTCACGAGCGCGCAGTTCAGCACCCCGCTCGGCAACGGCTACCCGCACTTCACGCCCGGCGTGAACCTGGCCGATCCCGGCACGGTCGTCTTCACCGACCCGGACAACTACGGCTACAACGGCCGCCAGGAATTCGACCACCAGAAGGACACGATCAAGGCCGTCCGGCTGGAAGTGAGCCATCCGCTGGGCTGGATCTTCAGCAGCATGAACCTGGGCGTGGATTACTCCGACCGCACCAAGACCAAGCAGGCCGACGTGGACTTTGCCTGGCTCAACGGCAACGGCTCCACCGCGGGTACCTACGACAACCACTTCAGTACGCCGATCAACCCGGCGTTCCTGTATGGCCCGACCTCGCTGAGCTACGGCGGTATCCCGGGCATCCTCAACTACGACGTGCTGGCCGCGCTCAACAGCCAGTTCTACCTGACCCAGCGCAACGGCCAGGGCGACTGGAGCCGCAACTACACGGTGGAGGAGAAGGTTCCGGTCGCCTACGCCAAGTTCAACATCGAGACGACGCTGGGCAATGTTCCGCTGCGCGGCAACGTCGGTGTGCAGTTCGTGCGTACCGACCAGTCCTCGCAGGCGCTGCAGACCAACGGCGATACCCTGGTCGGCCGCATTTCGGACGGTGCCAAGTACAACAACGTGCTGCCCAGCCTGAACCTGGTGGCGCAGCTCAGCGACAAGCAATACCTTCGCTTCGGCCTGGCCAAGACGATGGCGCGCGGCCGCATCGACGACGAGAAAGTCGCCACCTCCGCCAGCGTGTCGCAGGTGCAGGACGGCCCCGGCGCCGGTCAGGTGCTGTGGTCCGGCAGCGGCGGCAACCCGAAGCTCAAGCCTTATGTCGCCGTGGGTGCCGACCTGTCGTATGAGTTCTACTTCGGCAAATCCAGCTACGTGGCGGCGGCGGTGTTCAACAAGAACCTGCTCAACTATGTCTACACCCAGACCACGCTGGACTACGACTTTTCCCACTACATCAACGACAACCCCACGCTGACGCCGAGCAGCAACATCGGTTCATTCAGCCGCCCCGAGAACGGCACCGGCGGCAAGATGCAGGGTCTCGAATTGTCCGGCGCGCTGGAAGGCGGGCTGGTCGCGCAGGCGCTGGACGGGTTCGGCGTGCAGGCCAACTTCTCGCTGACCAACAGCAACATCCCGGTCAGTTCGATCTCGTCGATCCCCGGCGGCCCCACCACCTTGCCGGGACTGTCGCGCAAGGTCGCCAACCTGTCGCTGTACTACGAAAAGTACGGCTGGTCCGCGCGCGTGGCCGAGCGCTACCGCTCGTCCTTCACCGGTGAGGCCGTGGCCCTGTTCGATCAGCTCGGCTACACCAAGATACTGGCCAACAAGCAGACCGACCTACAGCTCGGCTACGCCTTCTCCGAAGGCCGCTGGAGCGGGTTATCGATCCTGCTGCAAGTCAGCAACCTCACCAACACCCCCGACACCACCGTGCAGGTCGCCGGCTTGCCGAACAACGTCAAGGTGGCCAGGCCGCTGGAATACGACACGTGGGGACGTACGGTGATGCTGGGCGTGAACTACAAGCTGTAGGCGATCCGACAGCACGAAAACCACGGAACCCGGGGAGCGATCCCCGGGTTTTTCATGGGCGCCGATCACGCGGAAAGATGCTCGTACAGGATCGCTACGGCGCGCAGTGCCTGACCGCCGACGTGGCGGCAAGGTTGACGCGATGGCGCAGCGAGCCCGGCATATGCAGGCGCACGAGCCGCCGCGCATACTCGGGCTTCATTCAAGACATGCACGGGGGACCTCGCATGAGAGCACCACGAACACTTGGGCCTGTCGCGACGGCCGCACTGGTCTTCTGCGCCGGCATCGGAACGGCCCACGCCGGCACCACCGCCAACGCGCTGCCCGAAACCATGAGCATGCTGAAGCATGCCATCAGCATCCCCACCGTCGACGGCGAGCACCAGGTGCCGGTGCTGGCCGCGTATCTGGCCGACAAGCTCAAGGCCGGCGGCTTTGCCGCCAGCGATGTCGAGATCATCCCGGTCGGCGAAACCGCCGCGCTGGTGGCGCGCTATCGCGGCACCGGTGAAGGCAAGCCGATCCTGCTGTCCGGGCACATGGACGTGGTCGCGGCCAATCGCAAGGACTGGACCCGCGACCCGTTCACCCTTATCGAGGAGAACGGTTACCTCTACGGCCGCGGCAGCGCCGACATGAAAACCGCGGTGGTGGTGCTGGTCGAGACGCTGATTCGGCTCAAGCGCGAAGGCTTCAAGCCGCGCCACGATTTGATCCTGCTGCTGTCCGGCGACGAAGAGACCACGATGGCCTCGACCCGCGAACTGGCGAAGCGCTACCACGACGCCGAATTCCTGCTCAACGCCGACGCCGGCGGCGGCACGCTGGATCCCGCGACCGGCAAGCCCACGCTGTATGAGATCCAGGCCGCCGAAAAGACCTATGCGGATTTCCAGATCGGCCTGACCTCGGCCGGCGGGCACTCCAGCGAACCCAACAACGACAATGCCATCTACCGGCTGGCGCGCGTCATCGATCGCATGGCCGCCTACCAGTTTCCGCCCAAGAGCAACGAGATCACCCTCGCCTCATTGCGCGCACTCGGCGCCCACACGCCCGGCCCGCTGGGCGCGGCGATGACCCGCTTCGCCGCCCATCCCGACGATGCCGCCGCAGCCACCACCATCTCCGCCGATCCCGCCTACGTCGGCCAGATCCGCACCACCTGCGTCGCCACCATGCTCAACGGCGGCCATGCGCTCAATGCGCTGCCGCAGAGTGCCAGCGTCAACATCAACTGCCGGATCTTCCCGGGCACGTCCGTCGACAGCGTGCGCGAGACGCTGGTCAAGGTGATCGACGACAAGTCCGCCACCGTGGCCGTACTGCCGCCACCACCGGTGGACAGCCCTGCCTCACCGCTACGAAAGGACGTGGTCGCTGCCGTGACCGAAGCTGTGCACCAGCGCTTCCCTGGCGTGGAAGTGGTACCCGGCATGTCCGCCGGCGCGTCCGACAGCATGTACTTCCGCAACGCCGGCGTACCCAGCTACGGCATCGATGCGGCCTTCACCAAACCGGACGATACGTTTGCTCATGGGCTCAACGAAAAGCTGCCGGCTTCGGAGGTGGAAGCCGGGTTGGAGTTCTGGCATCGGGTGTTGGTGCAGTTGGCGAAGTGATGTAACTGGCGGTGCTGGCGTAGTGTCGGCTCCCGACCTCGGACAGACATTTGAATAACTGAACCTGATCCCGTTTCGGTGCGAAAAGTCCATCTATCGAGATATCTTTTTGCTTGTGCCTGAGCGCGTTAACTTGCGAGGCAATGAAGTATCGTCACGGGGGCGTAGTGATAGTTACCCATGTACTCAGCAATTGCCCGAAGTGCAACCACGAGCGCTTCGGAAACGTAATGGTGCTACCGGGCAGTGTTCTCCGGGGTTGCGGCAGGTGTGCCTACTCAATTCGCCTTCCCCTCCCCGAGACGCGCAAGCGAGTCCTATACCTAGATCAACCGTTCTTCAGCGGAGCATTCCGCGGAGGAGATCAGCGATTTGTTGACCTAGCCGCCAAGATCCAACGACTTTCTGCATACCAACTCCTCACCTCGCCAAGATCGTTCGCACACGATGCCGAAGCAGTCCAATGGGCGCGAGGCGCGGAGCTGCTCGAGTTCATAAAACGAACAAGCAGAGGCCATAGGTTTAATCAGGGCTTCGAGGTCGAACAAATCCAAATAATGAATGGCTTTAAGGCTTGGCTTGATGGAGGAAGCCCTGACTACATTCCAGAGCAGCAAGAAGCATTGACCCAAGACGTTCACCACTGGGACAACTATCTATTCGTGGATGTTCGGCGGTCACTTGGCGACCCAAGCGAAATTCGAGACAGGAAAGAAAAGTCAACACAAGCACTGGTCGCCATGTTTGACGGCTGGCGTCGATCACAGTCCACGTTCGATCAGGATGTAGCAGCGGAACTAGCGTCCATTGCAAAGATCTACTGCGACACCTATGCAGACTATGCAGTGAGGGTTGGAAGTGGCGATATCGAAGCCATGTTTACGGCCCCAATATTCTCCATGGTCATAGAAAGGATGCGTCGATACCTGCCGGATACGATGGACGTTCGAGACCAACTGAGGAAATGCGCCCATTTCTTCATGACCCCTTATTTTGCCTTGCTACCCTATCAATACATTCACTCTCGTGTTTGCGCGCTTCTGAAAGATAAAGTCAAGAATGGAGCGTATGCAAACAGGGATCGAGCCATTGAGGCCGTCGGTGGGTTCTTCTACGATCTAGACCACATTGCCCACTATGCACCGTATTGCGACGCGATAGCGATGGATAGGCCGATGGCGGAAATGATGAAAGACGGCCGCATCGACCTAGAGACGAAGTTTAAGGTCAAAGTATTTAGCCTTTCGAATCTCGCTGAATTCCACGCCTGGCTGGATGACATCGAAGCGAAAATGAGTGAGGAGCACAGACAAGCTGTGCGAGCCACATACCCATAGCCTGATTCACTGTCAGGCCTCACCCTCGCTTTCTTTTCGCGTATCAGCATTGGATTGTTCTGTCGGAGAAAGCCGGGGGGGGCAGGTTGCACTTTCCTTGGGCACGCCGCGTCGGTAGCAACCCATGCCGCTTGAGTCTTTCGGCGTCATCGCTGAGGCGTCGACACCTCAACGATGACTCCCACCGGCTTACCGTTGAGTCTTTTTGCCTCGACGTTGAGCCAAATTGGCTCACGCATGAGGCTCCTGCTACTCAACGATGAGGCCTCGCATACTCACGCGTGAGTCTTTTTCACTCATCGTTGAGTGAATTTGCCTCAGCGATGACGTGCCGGACCTCACGCACGAGCCGTTCTGGCTCAACGCTGAGGTGGATGAACTTCAGCGATGAGGGTTTTTGCCTCAACGGCCAGTTTGGCGCGCCCATCCAGCAAGCAGACGGAGTCCACCACGCGGCCGGGTGCCGCTGTCGACATCTGCGGAAAATCTCCCGCGTGCCGCGCGGCTCGCTCGTGACCCGATCAGGGACGACATCGGGCTTGCATGGCTG
>CBIHNO010000010.1:0-156315 GCA_966211915.1 uncultured Rhodanobacter sp. | reverse complement strand
CCGAATCGGCCGACGTGGCCGAGCGCTCGGTGAAGATCGCCTCGCACGGTGCCGAGGTGGTGCGCGAGACGATCTCGGGCATGGACTCGATCCGCGACCAGATCCAGGAGACCTCCAAGCGCATCAAGCGCCTGGGCGAATCCTCGCAGGAGATCGGCTCGATCGTGGAGCTGATCAACGACATTGCCGAACAGACCAACATCCTGGCGCTCAACGCGGCGATCCAGGCGGCTTCGGCCGGTGAGGCAGGCCGGGGTTTCGCGGTGGTGGCGGACGAAGTGCAGCGACTGGCCGAACGTTCGACCAGCGCGACCAAGCGCATCGAGACGCTGGTGCAGACGATTCAGTCCGATACCAACGAGGCGGTGAACTCGATGGAACAGACCACCGCCGAGGTGGTCGCCGGTGCACGCAAGGCGGAGGACGCCGGCAGCGCACTGGGTGACATCGAGCGCGTCTCGCACGATCTGTCATCGCTGATTCAGAGCATCTCCACCGCGGCGCGTCAGCAGTCCGCGGCGGCGACCGACATTTCGCATTCGATGAACGCGATTCAGGAAATTACCTCGCAGACCTCGCAGGGCGCGAGCCAGACGGCCGACTCGATCGGTACCCTGGCACAGCTGGCAAGTGATCTGCGGCGCTCGGTGGCGCATTTCAAATTACCGGGTTGATATCGGCCGGGCTGATGTCAGTCCGATTGAGAAAAGCATTTGACGGGGGGCAGTCTCGCTGGTTGCAGGATGCTTGCATTGTGCAACCGCTGAGAGAGGCGCATGAGACTTCAAGACCACATCGATTTCACCACACTGCAGTGGGTCAAGCCGGAGCTCGACGACACCTTGTCGATCGCCCGCGAGGCGCTGGAGTCCTACGTCGACAATCCGGGCAAGCGCGATTTCATGCGCACCTGCGCGGATCATCTGCATCAGGTGCATGGCACCTTGAAGATGGTCGAACTGTATGGCGCGGCCATGGTGACCGCAGAGATGGAAGCGCTCGCCATCGCGCTGCTCGAAGATCGCGTCACCTATCGTGAGGAAGCCTATGCCGCGCTGATGCGCGGCCTGATGCAGCTGCCTGATTACCTCGAGCGCCTGTCCAGCGGTCATCGCGATGTGCCGATCGTGCTGCTGCCGCTGCTCAATGACCTGCGTGCCAGTCGCGAGCAGGAGCCGCTGACCGAGTCGGCGATGTTCCACCCCAATCTCGACGCGTTCCTGCCGGAGCAGGCGCCAGCCGCGATGAGCGAGGCGTATGCCGAAGCGCATCGTGGCGAATTGGTGGACCTGCGACTGCGTTTCCAGCAGCAACTGCTGGGCTGGTTCCGCGGACAGAACGCGGCACAGCAATTGATCGGCATGCGCAAGACCTTGCTGGCGATTACCGCGCGCTGCCATCACGTGCATGGCCGGCGTCTGTGGTGGATCGCTGCCGGGGTGCTGGAAGGTCTCGAGCAGGGTTCACTCAAGGCTTACGCCGGCGAAATACGCCAGTTGATCGGCAAGGTCGACCGCAATATCCGCCAGTTGATCGAGCAGGGTGAGGGCAGCCTGCGCGGTGGTGAGGCGGACGATGTGGCCTGCAAGTTGCTGTTCATCGTGGCCCAGGCCAAGCAGCGCAGTCCGCAGATGGAATTGCTGCGCACCACCTATGCATTGGACAGCTTGCTGCCTGATGCCGGCGAGCTGGAACACGCCCGTGGCTCGATGGCCGGACACAACCGCGCACTGCTTGATTCGGTATCGCGCGCGTTGAAGGACGACTTGTTGCGCGTCAAGGAAGCGCTGGATCTGTTCCTGCGTCAGCAGGACGGTGATCCGGCACAACTGGCGGCTCAGGGTGAAGTGCTCGAGCGTGTCGGCGATACGCTGGGCATGCTCGCACTGGCTGTGCCGCGTCGGGTGGTCAGCGAACAGCGGCGGGTGCTCGACGAGATTGCCAATCGCATGCGTGCGGCCGACGAAGAGACTCTGCTTGATGTGGCCGGTGCGCTGCTGTACGTCGAAGCGTCGCTGGACGACCACATCGAGAGCCTCGGCTCCGAAGATGAGGCGGGCGCCGTCGCCGGCGATGCCATGCGCGGTTTGCCGCGCAGCGAGGCGCTGGGCGTTGTCACGACTCTGATGCAGGAAGCGATCGGCAATACCGGCAAGGTGAAGGACGCGATCGTTGCGTTCGTCGAGTCCGGCTGGGAACACGACCGTCTCGCCGGCGCACCGCTGCTGATGGACGAAGTTGCCGGTGCCATGCGCATGCTGTCGTCGCCACGTCCGGCCGAACTGGCCCAGGGTGTGGGTCGTTTCATCGGTTATGAGCTGCTGGAAGATCGACGCGTGCCCAGCGGCACGCAGATGGATCATCTGGCCGATGCGCTGGCGGCACTGGAGTATTACCTCGAAGCCGCACGCGAACATCGCGGCGGTCTGGAACATATCCTCGACGTGGCCGAACACAGTCTTGGTCTGCTTGGCTACTGGCCGGTGCCATCCGCTCGTGCGGCGTCGGAGGCGGCTTTTGCTGCACCCGAAGCAGAGGCGGAGGCGGAAGTGCCTGCCGTTCATGGCTTCGAACACGAGCAACATCCGGAACTGTCCGAGTCCGTCAGCCTGCTGCCGGGCAACGATCTGGGGCACCTGTTTGTGGGCGAGACCCAGCCGCATGTCGCACCTGTCCACGACCTGGATGGACTGCGTCTGGCGCAGACCGAAGCGACCGCGCCAGCCACACTGGAAGGCCGCGAAGCGGATCAGCCGGATGGTGACTGGCTCGAAATCGAGGAAGAGGTCTTCGAACAGAAACCGGTGCGCGACGTACGGGCTGCGAACACCAGCTTCAACGTCAATGCCGAAGGTATCGACGACGATATCCGCGAAATCTTCCTGGAAGAGATGCAGGAGGAAATCGACAACCTGCGTGCGGCAGAAAAGGTCTGGCTGGTCGATCCCACTCAGACCCCGTCACTGATCAGCATCCGCCGCTCGTTCCACACGCTGAAGGGTTCGGGGCGACTGGTCGGTGCCGGCGTGCTGGGCGAGTTCGCGTGGAAAGTGGAGGACATGCTCAACCGCGTGCTCGACAACACGATCGAGCCGAACCAGAACGTGCAGGCACTGGTGCGACACGCGATCGATGCGTTGCCGCAGCTGCTGGCGGCGCTCAAGGGCGACGGTGCGCCGGACGCACCGCTCAGTGCGATCATGCATACCGCCGAACAGCTGGCTGCCGGCAACCAGGTACGCCTGGAAGATCACGCACCAGCAGCCATGGAAACGGTCCGTCGCGTCGTGCGGCACCGCGTGCCGCGAGTCGATGCTGCCGCCGAGGGTGTTCCGGAAGCCAGCGTGACCGACGCGCAGACTGCTGCTGCCGGACAGGCGCCGGTTGAGGCCGACCACGTCATCGCGATGCCGGTGATGCCGCCGGTGGATCCGGTCTTGCTGGAAATCCTGCGCAGTGAAGTGGCGCAGTATCTGCAGACCATCCGCGCTGCCATCCAGCGCAGCAAGAACGAATTGCCGATCGGTGAAGAATTGCTGCGCGCCGTGCACACCCTGCATGGTGCGATCGCGATGGTCGATATTCCGCTGCTGACGCAGTTGCTGTCGCCACTGGAAGGCCTGTTCAAGCGTCTGCGCGCAGCCAACCTGCCGTTGTCGTCCGACGGCGTGAGTCTGCTTGGCCAGTCGGTCGACGTGGTCGATCACGTGATGGGTCAGTTCGATGCTGCCGAGCCGCAACTGCCCAACGTGGATGCGCTCACCGCCCAGATCATCGCCATGCGCGACCGCTACCCCGAGTCGCAGGTGGCGCACGTCGTATTCGAGCCGCACGCCGACGAGGGAGAACCGGCGGTCGCGGCCGACCATGCGGATGAAACGGACATGGCGGCTTCGCTGGACGCCAGCCTGCTCAAGGCCACCGGCGCGCAGGTGGATGAAACCGCCGCTACAGCATCGCCCGAAGCTGAGCAGACGCAGGAAGTTCATCCGGACGACGCACATCACGCCGAGGTGGCTGCCGAATTGGTGGCTGCTTTGGGTGCCTTTGAACCCGCGGAGGCCAGTGCGGCTCGAGCAGCTGCCGAGCAAGCTGCGGCAGAGCAGGCCGCCGCCGAGAAACTCGCTGCCGAACAGGCCGCAGCGGAACGGGTAGCTGCGGAGAAGTTGGCTGCCGAGCAGGCTGCAGCGGAACGGGCGGCTGCGGAGAAGTTGGCGGCCGAGCAAGCCGCAGCAGACCAGGTAGCTGCGGAGAAACTCGCGGCCGAGCATGCTGCGGCAGAACAGGCAGCTGCGGAGAAACTCGCGGCCGAACAGGCCGCAGCGGAACAGGCCGCAGCCGAAAAATTGGCCGTTGAGCAGGCAGCTGCCGAGAAGTTGACAGCTGAACAGGTCGTCGCCGAGCACGCCGCTGTCAATGAAGAAGCGGATGATGTCGGTATGGAGGCGGTGCAGGAGCCGGCTTATGCCTTGGCCGGTTCCGGTCATATCGACGCCGACTTGCTGGAAGTCTTCATCGACGAGGCACGCGAGATCCTCGATCACGCCGATGGTGTGCTGGCGCAATGGCATGCCGAGCCGACTGAACTGGCGCATGTGGCCGAGTTGCAGCGCGATCTGCACACGCTCAAGGGTGGTGCACGGATTGCCGGGTTGGTGCCGGTGGGCGATCTGTCCCACGCGATCGAGACCCTACTCGAAAAGCCGATCCGCGATGCGGCAAGGACCGGCACGCTGATCACCGCGCTGGAAGCGAGCTTCGACCAGTTGCACTCGCTGGTGCAGCAGATATCGCAGGGCCAGACGCCGGATTATCCGCAAGCCACGATCGATCACCTGCTGGTGCTGGCCGGTGCAACGACCCTGGCCGACGACGACATGCTGGCCGCGGTGGCGATGCCGACACTGGCGGCGCACGCCGTTCCGGTGCGGGCTGTACCGCGACCGGCGACCCCGATGTCGTTCGACGCGCTCGATCTGCCTGAACTGCTGCCGGAAATGGAGGAGGAAGTACGCTCCTCGCAGGAACAAATCCGCGTCCGCGCCGATCTGCTCGACAGTCTGGTCAACCATGCCGGCGAAGTGGCGATCTATCGTTCGCGACTGGAGCAGCAGGTTGCCGGCTACCGCTTCAACCTGGTGGAGCTCGAGCAGACCGTGGCGCGTTTGCGCAGCCAGCTGCGCATGCTGGAGATCGAGACCGAAGCGCAGATCATCGCGCGCTTCCAGCGTGAGCATCGCGAAGCGGGCCTGACCACGTTCGATCCGCTCGAGCTCGATCGTTACTCGCAACTGCAGCAGTATTCGCGCGCACTGGCCGAGTCGGTATCCGATCTGGTGTCCATCCAGAACATGCTGGACGAGCTGACCCGCCAGGCCGAAACCCTGCTGATCCAGCAGTCGCGGGTCAGTACCGAACTGCAGGACGGTCTGCTGCGCACGCGCATGCTGCCGTTCGACACGATGGTGCCGAATCTGCGTCGTACCCTGCGCCAGGCGGCGCAGGAGCAGAGCAAGAACGCCCAGCTTTATGTGGATGGTGCCCACGGCGAAATGGACCGCAACCTGCTCGACCGCATCAAGGCGCCGTTCGAGCACATGCTGCGCAACGCGATCGCACACGGTATCGAAACGCCGGCGGAACGTCGCAAGGCCGGCAAGCCGGCTGAGGGCTCGGTACATATCCAGGTCGCGCGCGAAGCCACCGAGGTGGTGATCCGGGTCAGCGACGACGGTCGCGGCCTGAACCGCGAGGCGATTCGCAAGCGCGGCATCGAGCGCGGTCTGCTGCGTGCCGAGACCAAGCCGACCGACAACCAGCTGCTCTCGCTGATCACCCAGCCAGGCTTCTCCACCGCCAGCAAGGTCACCCAGCTGGCCGGTCGCGGCGTCGGCATGGACGTGGTGGCGAACGAGATCAAGCAGCTCGGTGGTTCGCTGTCGATCGACTCGGAGGAAGGCAAAGGCACCACCTTCGTGTTGCGTCTGCCATTCACACTGGCGGTCACCCAGGCGATCCTGGTGCGCATCGGCGAGGCGACGTTCGCCATCCCGATGACCTCGGTACAGGGCGTGGCACGCGTCAATCCCGACGAGCTGACCACTCTGCTGGCCGAGGACGAACCGTCGTTCCGATACGGCAATGAGGACTACGGCATCCACGACCTGGCCGAGTTGCTCGGTCTGCCGCCCGGTCTGCCGGCCGAGGGCGAGCAGCAGCCGCTGCTGCTGACCCGCGCCGGTGACCTGCGTGCTGCGATCCGCATCGACGCGGTGCTCGGTTCGCGCGAGATCGTGGTCAAGTCGGTCGGCCCGCAGATCAGCTCGGTGCCCGGCCTGCTCGGTGCGACGATCATGGGCGACGGTTCGGTGCTGATCATTCTGGATCTGGCACCGCTGGTCCGGCACGGCATCATCCGTCGCGATCAGCGTCTGGCCGAAGGGCTCAGTGCGATACAGGCACCGGTCATCGAGGAAGTGCAGGTACGGCCGCTGGTGATGGTGGTGGATGACTCGATCACCATGCGCAAGGTCACCAGCCGTGTGCTGGAGCGTCATGAATACGAGGTCAGCACGGCGAAGGACGGTGTCGATGCGCTCGAGAAACTGCATGAGCGCGTGCCGGACCTGATGTTGCTCGACATCGAGATGCCGCGCATGGACGGCTATGAACTGGCCACCCACATGAAGGCCGATCCGCGCCTGCGTGACGTACCGATCATCATGATCACCTCGCGCAGCGGCGACAAACATCGCCAGCGGGCATTCGACATCGGCGTGGATCGCTATCTCGGCAAGCCGTATCAGGAAGCCGAGCTGCTGGTACAGATCAGCGAGGTGCTGGAACAGCGTGCGGTGGAGCCGATTCATGACTGATACGGCCCCGGCGGTTGCCTTGCTGTTCGACGACACCGAGCTGGGCGGTCAATTGCGCGAGGCACTGCATGAGCGCGGCGCGCGGATCGTGCACGAAGGCGGCGTATCCAGCCTCAGCCGTGAATTGCTGCAGCATGTAGGCGCCGATGTGCTGGTGGTCAACCTGGACGACAGCGCGGACGATGCGCTCGATCAACTGTACGAGGTAATCGACGGCGATCGGCCGCGGGTGGTCTTCAACGACGCGCAGGCCAGTCGAGCACTGATGGGCTGGGATCGCGCCCGCTGGGCGCGGCATCTGGCGGTCAAGGTACTGGCGGCAGGCGATGTCGATCCGCCGCGGCCCGAGGATGCCCGCGGCGTCGAGACACCGGCGCAAGCCTTGGTGGAGACCGTGACGGTTGAAGCGCCGGCGGCACTGATCGAGGCCACGGCACCGATCGCTCCGCCAGTCGATCCGGGTGCGGAATCGGCGACGCTGGAAATGGCTCCGACGCCTGATGCGGAACTGGAGCCCGACTTCCTCGTGCACGACGATCCGGATCAGCACGAGCAGATTGCCGCTGCGGAGTCGGAGAATCTGGCTGTGGAACTGGAGGCGTTGCTGGCCTCCGGCGAGCTGCCGCCCGGCGAGGACGAATCCGGTCCCGGCCTGCGCTATTTCGATGACGAGGAACTGCCGCCGTTGCATGACGGCAATTTCGGCGAGCCGGCTGCCGTTGCTTCACTTGAGTCGTCGCGTGCCGGAACCCATGCAGCCGGCGTCCATGCCAGCGAAACCTTGTCCAGCGTGACGCCACCTGCATTCCGGACCGACCATCTGCAATTGTCGTCGCTGACCGATCCATCGGTCGCCACCATCCCGGCCGCAGCAGTCGAGCCGGTTTTGACAGGTACCATCCCGACCGTACGCGCACCCTCCGCCTGGGCTCTGCTGGACGATGACGCGGTGCTGGCTGCACCTGCGCCCGCCGAAAAGCCCGATGCCGCGGCGTTCGGCATCGAGAAGTTGAGTGCGGCCGATTTCCTCGCCCCGGATGTCGAGCCGGTTGCGCACGACATGGAGGCGGTAATGAGCCTCGAACTGGTGTCGATGGAGGAGGCGATTGCGCCGCAGGCGTACGTGCATGACCACGAGATGATGCTGGACGAACTCGGCTCGGCATTGAGCAGGGTCGTGCTGCTGGGTGCAGCTGTCAGCGGCATCGACTCGGTCTGTACTTTCCTGGCGGCGTTGCCGGCAAGCACGCGGCTCACCTTTCTGCATACCCAGCACCTAGGCGACCAGTCGGATCTGGCGCTGGTTGAAAAGTTTGCTGCGCACTGCGCGCTGCCGGTGCGGCTGGCTGGTCAGGGTAGTCGCGCCAGCGTTGGCGAGGTGCTTGTCGTACCGGCCGGACAGCAGGTCAGGCTGCGTCGCGACGGCAGCATCGATCTGCAGGCGATGGGTCCGGATGCCGCACTGGATCCGTCGATCGACGCCAGCCTGACCATGGCCGCCAACGCCTTCGGTCACGATGCGCTGGCGATTGTCTTCGCCGGCCGCGGCAACGATGCCGTTGCCGGTGCGCAGGCGATCCATGATCGAGGCGGTCAGGTTTGGGTAGAGTCGTCGTCAGGCGAACATTTTGCCGACATGGTCAGCGGAATATTCGCCGAACGACTGGTCAGTTTTTCCGGTACGCCGCCCGAACTGGCGGCGCACCTGATCGAGGTGTTTTCATGAGTGATCCGCTGCCGCGTGAAATCCGCTGCGTCCTGGTGCCGGTAGGCAACCTGCGTCTGCTGTTGCCCAATGCCACCATCGCCGAAGTGGTCACCCAGAGCAAACCCGAGCCGGTGGCCGATGCACCGGAATGGCTGCTGGGTCGTATCGCCTGGCGTGGCTGGCGCGTGCCGCTGGTGTCGTTCACGAAACTCGCCGGTACCGAGGAAGGCGATGCCGAGTTGAGCGTGCGTGTCGCGGTGCTCAAGGCGCTCGGCGGCAATCCGAAACTGCCGTTCATCGCCGTGCTGACCCAGGGTTTTCCGCGCCTGACCACGTTGAATGCCGAGTTGATCATTCCCACCCACGATGGCACGGCGTTGCCGCCGGGTGTGCGTGCCCACGTGCTTGTGCGCGATGACGTGGCGATGATTCCCGACCTGGAATGGATCGAGACCGAATTGCTGGATCTGCTCGATGCCGCCGAGCTGGCCGGCGCGACGGAATCTGCCGAGTTGTCCGAACCGTCCGACGCGGAAGACTGAGGCGAGCCGAAGCAGGCGACGGCCTAGCCGTCGCCGTGCAAGGCCTGCAGTGCCGCCAGCGCCGCCAATCCGGCCGTTTCAGTGCGCAGGATGCGCGGCCCCAGCCGTAGTCCATCGAAGCCGGCGGTAGTCAGCGCGCGAATATCGCGTTCGCCAAAGCCACCTTCCGGGCCAACCACCAGCACACCACCAGCTGCAGTGAAGCGCAGTTCACGGGGTGCGCGCGTGGCTTCCGGCAACAACGCCAGCCGCAACGCACCATCACCGACCAGACTGTCCAGCCATGCCGACAGCGGCAACGCCGGAGTGATCTCGGGCACGCGTGCCCGACCGCTCTGCTCGCATGCGCTGGCCGCCACCGCACGCCAGTGCGCCAGCCGCTTCTCGGCACGCGCAGCGTCCAATTTCACCTCCGAGCGTTCGGTCAGCAGCGGCACGATGCGCATGACGCCCAGCTCGGTCGCCTTCTGCACGATCAGGTCCATCTTCTCGCCGCGTGCCACGCCTTGGGCCAGGGTCAGCGACAGTGGTGATTCGTTGTGCAGCTCCTGTCTCGCGTCGATCCGTACCGTGACCTCGCGCTTGCCTACAACGAGGATGCTGGCTGGGTAATCGCTGCCGTCACCGTTGAACAGGGTCAGCGGATCGCCTGCCACCAGTCGCAGCACACGGGCAACGTGCTCGCCGGCTTGCGCCGGCAGGGACAGTTCGGTGCCCGGTATGAGTGGCAGATCGGCGTGGATACGAATGGTGCGCATGAGGGGCGTGTTCCGCAGTGTCGGGTGAGGTCAGTCGGTCACGGCGCGTCGGATGCCGGCGATGGCAGTGTCGACCAGCAGATCGATTTCCGCCTCGGTGACCACGTAAGGCGGCATGAAATACACCACGTTGCCGAGCGGGCGCAGCAGCACGCCGTGCTGCAGACCATGCAGATACACACGCAGGCCGCGGCGCTCCTCTGTCAGGAACGGACGACGGCTGGCTTTGTCGGCGACCAGCTCGATCGCCGCGATCATGCCAGTCTGGCGCACGTCGGCCACATGCGAATGTTCACGCAGCGGTTCGAGCCGACGGGCCAGATGCGCGGCCAGTTGGCGATTGCGTTCGAGCACCGGCTCGTCGCGGAAGATCGCCAGCGTCTCCAGTGCCACCCGGCAGGCCAGCGGGTTGCCGGTGTAGCTGTGCGAATGCAGGAACGCCTTGCCGGCGTTGTATTCGGCGTAGAACGCTTCGTAGATGCCGGTGGTGGTGAGCACGGCCGACAATGGCAGGAAGCCGCCGGTAAGTCCCTTCGACAGGCACATGAAATCCGGTGACACGCCAGCTTGCTCGCAGGCGAACAGTGTGCCGGTACGGCCGAAACCCACCGCAATCTCGTCGGCGATGAGGTGTACCGCGAACTCGTCGCACAGCGCGCGCAAGCCGGTCAGGTAACTGGGGTGATACATGCGCATGCCGCCGGCGCATTGCACCAGCGGCTCGACGATCACGGCACAGGTTTCGTGCGCGTGACGTTCCAGCAGGGCGCGCATCTCGCCCAGCCGGCGCGAAGCCGTCTGTTCCGGCGATTCGCCCGGTTCGCCTTCGTAGGCATCCGGCGATGGCGCGAGGAACGGCGTCAGCAGCAGCGGCGCATACGTCTTGCGGTACAGCGCCACGTCGCTGACCGACAGCGCGCCCAGTGTCTCGCCGTGGTAGCTGCCACTGAGCGCGATGAAGCGTGTCTTCTCGCCATGACCCTGGTTGAGCCAGTAATGGAAGCTCATCTTCAGCGCCACTTCGATCGCCGCCGAGCCGTTGTCGGCGTAGAACACGCGATCGAGTCCGGGCGGTGTGATGCGCACCAGTTCCTCGGCCAGCTCGATCGCCGGCGCATGAGTGAAGCCGGCAAAGATCACATGCTCCAGCGTGTGTGCCTGCTCGGCGAGCGCGGCGGCGATGCGCGGATTGGCGTGGCCGAACAGGTTGGTCCACCACGAGCTGATGCCATCCAGATAGCGATGGCCATCGGCATCGATCAGCCACGCGCCTTCGCCGCGTACGATCGGCACCATCGGTACGCTTTCATGGTCGTGCATCTGCGTGCAGGGATGCCACAGGTGTTTCAGGTCGCGCGCGGCGAACGCGGTGTTGCTGCTTGCGGGGTTTCTCATCCAGCTATCATCGGCGTTGCGCGATGGACGCTCAAGTCCGCGCATGAGTCATCCCGGAAATCGACGCTTTGAAGTACTTGCGAAAACACCTGATCGGTCTCGGCGTGGTGCTGTTGGCCGCAGCCGTATTGCTGTGGTTTCTGCCGGCGCGCTGGGTGATGCCGTGGCTCAGGCCGCAATTGCATGGGCTGCGTCTGCAGCAGGTCCAAGGGCTGCTGTGGGATGGTCGGGCCGGCCAGGTCGTGGCCGCCGATGGCCATGTGCTGGGGCAGGTGCAATGGCACATATCGCGGCGTGCACTGCTGGGAGAGCTGCAGCTGCACCTGGATTTCGATGGGCCGCAACTCGCCTTCTCCGGCGGGATGCAACGACTGCCCGACAATCAGGTCGCATGGCGCGAAGTGAGCCTGCGGGCCGATCTGGCCGCGCTGGATCCCTACGTGAAGTCGCCGCTGGGCCAGCCCCGTGGCGAACTGCAGCTGACGATCGATCATGCGTTGCTGCTAGGCGGCTGGCCGCTGCAGCTGCGGGCACAGGCACGATGGCGGCATGCCGTCATGCACACGCACGGTGGCGACGTGGCGCTCGGCGAACTGCAATGGCAGGCGCAAGCGCAGGATGGCGTGATCCGGGCGCACGTGCATGACGACGGAAACGGACCGTTGCATGCGGACGGCCAGTTGCAGCTGAGTCCGCTCGGCTGGCGACTGGACGCGACGCTGCGTCCCCGACAGACTGACCCGGCGCTGCGCCGATGGCTGGCCGGGCTGGGGCCGCCGGCTGCCGACGGCAGCGTGCATATCCAGCGCAGCGGAGGGCTGGCTGGCACCCTGTCGACGCCGCCATCGAAATGAGGACACGAGACCCGCATGAATCCTGATATCACCGTATCGGCGCTGACCGCCGCACGCGAGGCCGCTGCAGCCGCTGCCGAGGTGATCCGGCATTACTGGCGGCGCGGCGTCGAGGTGGAGCTGAAGTCCGATGCGACCCCGGTGACCATCGCCGACCGCGAGGCCGAGCAGGCGATCCGGAAAATCCTGCAGGCAGCGTTGCCGCAAGCGGCGATTCATGGCGAAGAATTCGGGC
Organism: uncultured Rhodanobacter sp.; assembly: GCA_966211915.1. Lineage (GTDB taxonomy): Bacteria > Pseudomonadota > Gammaproteobacteria > Xanthomonadales > Rhodanobacteraceae > Rhodanobacter. The sequence continues at coordinate 143,948 of CBIHNO010000010.1, read as the reverse complement.
TCGAAGGCGATCGCGGCGGCCTGCTCTGGCTGGTCGATCCGCTCGATGGCACCAAGAGCTTCGTGCGACGCACGCCGTTCTTCTCGACCCAGATTGCGCTGATGGATGGCGATGAACTGGTGCTCGGCGTGTCCAGCGCGCCGATCTACGGCGAGACGATGTGGGCCAGCACCGGCAACGGCGCCTGGCTCGATGGCCAACGCGTGCAGGTGGCTGCCACCAGCACGATCGGCGAGACCTCGCTCTCGATCGGCAACGTCAAGACGCTCACTGCGGACGCCCGCTGGGATGCGCTGGGGGCATTGATCCGCGACAGCAACCGAATCCGCGGTTACGGCGATTTCTGCCATTACCATCTGCTGGCGCGCGGCAGCCTGGATTTGGTGATCGAGTCGGACGTGAACATCCTCGACATCGCCGCGCTGGCGGTGATCGTGCGCGAAGCCGGCGGCGTGTTCACCGATCTCGACGGCGCGCCGTTGACGCTGGAGTCGCGCAGCGTGCTGGCCGGCACGCCGGTGATCCACGCGCAGGCCTTGCAGCGCCTGCGGCGCTGAGCGGCGCGCGCTAGAATGTTCTGATGCCAAAGTTACCGATCATCCATGCCACGCGCGATGTCCACGACAGCCGCTTCCTGCAGGTCGAACAAGTCGATCTGGAGTTTTCCAACGGCGTGCGGCGCACCTACGAACGCCTGAAAGGCAGCGGCCTGGGCGCCGTGATCATCGTGCCGATGCTGGACGACGACACCGTGCTGCTGGTGCGCGAATACGGCGGTGGCGTGGGACGTTACGAGCTGGGTTTGCCAAAGGGCCGGCTGGATCAGGACGAGACCGCGGAGCAGGGCGCCGAGCGCGAGTTGAAAGAAGAGATCGGCTACGGTGCGCACAAGCTGAAGATCCTGCACAACCTGTCGCTGTCGCCGTCATACATGACGCATATGGCGCATGTGGTACTGGCGCAGGATCTGTACCCCGAGCGGCTGGAAGGTGACGAGCCGGAAGAACTCGAGGTGGTGCCGTGGAAGATGTCCGAACTGCATACCCTGCTCGGTCGCGATGACGTGACCGAAGGGCGCTCGATCGCCGCGCTGTTCATGGCCCGCGAATACCTCGCCGGGCGCTTCCAGCGCACATGAGTACGGCGCCCGGACGCACGCCCCCCGAGCTGTCCCGGCAGATTGGTGAGATCGCACGTGCCGCTGGCGCGGCGATCCTGTCGATTTACCACAGCAATTTCGCGGTGCAGACCAAGGCCGATGAGTCGCCGCTGACCGCTGCCGATCTGGCCGCCCAGCAGGTCATCCTGGCCGGCCTGGGCAGCCTCGATCCGCTGCTGCCGATCTTGTCGGAAGAAGCGAAGGCGCTGCCGTGGGCGGAACGCAAGCACTGGTCGCGTTACTGGCTGGTCGATCCGCTCGACGGCACCCGCGAGTTCGTCAAGCGCAATGGCGAATTCACCGTCAATATCGCGCTGATCGACGAACGCGAGCCGGTGCTCGGCGTGGTGTTGGCGCCGGTGACCGGGGAGCTGTACCTCGCCGCACGCGGGCAGGGCGCCTGGCTGCAGACGCAGGCCGATGGTGACTGGCAACGCCTCCGCACCCGTCCCTTGGGACAGTCGCCGCTGGTGGCGGGGAGCCGTTCGCATGGCGGCTCGCAGGGCAGCTTGCTGGAGCAGTTGATTGGCAACGATTACGAACTGGTGTCGCTCGGTTCGTCGTTGAAATTCTGCCTGATCGCACGCGGCGCTGCGGACGTCTATCTGCGTCTTGGCCTCACCAGCGAATGGGACACCGCCGCCGCGCAATGCGTGCTGGACGAGGCCGGTGGCGCGGTGCTGGACCTGTCCGGCCAGCCGTTCCGCTACAACCGTGGAGAGTCTCTGCTGAATCCCGAATTCATCGCGGTCGGCGATATGGCGATCGATTGGACGGCACGATTGCAGGCGGCGATACGACGCTGATTCGATGTATTGACGGGATCTGGCACGGCATGAACGATTCACCCCGATACAGCCTCGACGATTTGCTCGCGATCATGGCGCGCTTGCGCGATCCCGAGCGGGGTTGCCCGTGGGACGTGCAGCAGGATTTCGTATCGATCGCGGCCTATACGATCGAGGAAGCCTACGAAGTGGCCGATGCGATCGACCGCCGCGACTGGTCCGATCTGCGCGACGAACTGGGCGACCTGCTGCTGCAGGTGGTGTTTCACTCGCAGATGGCGCAGGAGCAGGGGCTGTTTGACTTCGCCGATGTCGCCCATGCGATCAGCGCGAAGATGCAGCGTCGTCACCCGCATGTATTCGGCGACGTGCGTTACGCGGATCTCGACGAGCAGAAGCGTGCGTGGGATGACATCAAGACGAGCGAACGCGCGGAAAAGGACAAGTCTGCCGACACCAGCGCGCTGGCGGGGATTTCCGCGGGGCTGCCGGAATGGAAGCGTGCGCTGAAACTGCAGCAGCGTGCGGCCAGTACCGGTTTCGAGTGGACCGATCCGCAGCCGGTGCTGGCCAAGCTGGTCGAGGAAGTGGACGAGGTGCGTGCCGAGTTCGCCAACGGCGCCGATCCGGCACGATTGCAGGATGAAATCGGCGACGTGCTGTTCGTCACGGCGAATCTGGCGCGCCACGCGGGCGTCGATTTTTCGCAGGCGCTGCGGCATGCCAATGCGAAGTTCGAGCGGCGCTTCCGGCAGATGGAGCAGCTGGCCGCCGCCGAGAGTGTTGCGTTCGACGAGCGCACGCTCGCCGAGCAGGAACAGCTGTGGCGGCGCGCAAAGACGATCGAGCGCAAGCCCTGAGCTTGCGCGATGGTCGGAGCCATCGCGCAAGTCGGATCATCTCAGCGCGATTACTTTCCTGCCGGCGGCTGCGCAGCGGGCATCGCGGCGTCGCCATGGTGCTGCTGCCAGGCGGCGCGCATCTGCTCGCGCTCGGCGCGCATCTTCGCTTCGTTGGCGAGGCTCTCGTTCAGCCCCTTGCGCAGCGTGGCAATCGCCTGATCCAGATTTGTCGGGCGCGCCTGCAGGCGGGCCAGATGCTGGTAGACGTAATCGCGTACGCGCGGATCCTGCGACTTGGCCAGCACGTCGTTGTACAGCGATGCCAATTCCTTGCTGCGACCGGCCTGCATGTATAGCCGCTCCAGCCCGCGCAGGTCGCCGATCACGCCGCCGCGCTGGCCATCGAAGCCATGTTGGCGCATGTCATGGTCGCGGTCACCATCAGGCCGTGCGGCTGCGTGCATATCCTTGCCATGGGTCGCGTGGGCAGCAGCAGGAGGTGGTGGTGACGGTGCGTCCTGGGCCATCACGAACGCGGTCGATCCAGCCATCAGCACGACCAGTGCGGAAACGAGCAGGGTTCTACGATGCATGGTGAATCTCCTGGGTAGGTAAACAGAAAACGCTTCCGGCTCCGGCGCGTTGACATGGCGATGCTGTGTGCATGGGCTTGCAACCTTTTTGCCGCCGGCGGCATCTCAAGCCTGTCGACAACCCGAGGAGAGTCACCATGCGCCGTCTTTTCACCGCCGCCCTGTTGCTTGCGCCGCTCGCTGCCTTCGCCGCCACCCCGTGCAAGTACGAGGCGCCGCGCAACCTTCAGCTCGATCTGGCTGGCGTGCGGGCCGTGCAGATCGAGGTGCACAGTCACGACGTGCACCTGACCGGCAGTGACAGCGCCCGGGGGCTCTCCCTCACCGGCCGTGCCTGCGCCTCGGACAAGGCGGCGCTGGACGGCCTGCAGGTTACCCAGCGGCGCCAGGGCGACCAGTTGCTGCTCGACGTCGGCGGCGACAATCATTTTTCGATGAGCCTGTTCGGCAACTCCTACGCGAATCTCGAGGTCACCGTGCAGCTGCCGGCGAATCTGCCGGTGACCCTGAGCGTGGGCTCAGGCGACGCCGACGTCACTGGTGTGCAGCAGCTGCAGAGCAACGTCGGCTCGGGCGACCTGCATGTGCATCAGGTATCCGGCAAGTTCAGCACCAGCGTGGGTTCCGGAGATGTCGACGCAACTGATATCGGCAGCCTGGAACTGGGCTCCGTCGGCTCCGGCGACTTCAAGGTCGATGGCATCAAGGGCGATGCCAGGGTCGGCAGCGTCGGCTCGGGCGATGTCACGTTGCGCAAGGTCGGCGGCAGCGTGCATGCCGATACGCTGGGCTCCGGCGATTTCACCGTGAGCGATGTGGCCGGCGATTTCAGTCTCGGCGCCAAGGGCAGTGGTGACGTCAATCATTCCGGGGTGAAGGGCAAGGTCAGCGTGCCACACGACAACAATGACAGCGATGACGATTGAGCTGACTTGAACCTCTCCTGCCCGCGCCATGCGCGGGCAGGAGCAACCCGACATCAACCCAGCCAGCGCCAGGCCAGATACACCAGCGGCGCGCATACCAGCAGGAATGGGATCGACACCAGTTGCAGCAGGCGCAGGCCATGCGGCTGCTTGGCCAGGCGTAGCGCGATCAGGTTCGCCAGCGAACCGATCACCACACCGAAACCGCCCACGTTCACCGCGATCGCCAGCGCAATCGCATCCGGCGTGCGATCGAGCAGCAGCACGGTCGCCGGCACATTGCTGATCAGTTGCGAGGCGATGATGCCACCGGCGTACAGGGTCAGTGGCTGGCTGAAGTCGAGGCGATCCAGCACCTCTCGCACCAGTGACAGTTCGGCGAAGTGGCCCAGTCCCAGAAAGATCGCCGCAAACGTCAGCAGCAGCAGCCAGTCGATTCGCGCCAGGCTCGAGCGCGCCAGCAGCGCGAACAGCACCAGCAGCAGCGCGGCACCCAGCGGCGCCTGATGGTATTCCATCAACAGCACCATGCCGACCAAGGCGACTGTCGACCATGCGCCGAGCCGGTTCGACGTCACCTGACCATCGATCTTGCCCGGAGTCAGTTCGATCCGGTCGTACGGCAGCCACAGCCACGTGAACGCAGCCAGCAGCACGAACATCACGGTCGCCGTCGGCAGCATTGCCAGTACGAAATGCAGGAATGGCATCGACGAGTGCTGCCACAGCAGCAGGTTCTGCGGATTGCCGATCGGGCTCAGGGTGGAGCCGGCATTCACTGCCAGCGCCTCCAGCACCACCATGCGGAGCACCGGCAGGTTCGACATGCCACCGATCGCCAGCGTCAGCGGCACGATCAGGAACAGGCTCACGTCATTGGTCAGCACCATCGACAGCAACGCCGTCGCGCTGACCAGCAGCAAGCCAAGACTGCGCAGCGAATGTGCCCGTGCCACCACGGCGACCGCCGCGTGCTGCACCAGGCCGCTGTCGCGGATGCCCTGGATCGCGATCAGCAGGCCCATCAGGCCGGCCAGCGTCGGCAACTGCAGCCAGTGCTGGTACTTCGCCAGCGGCTGCGGGTCAAGCAGGGCCAGCGTGATCGTCAGCGCGGCGAACAGCAGCAACAGCCATTCGGCCTGCAGTTTTTGTACCCACGACGACGTGCCGGATGACAACTGCGCATCACTCATGCGTCAGTATCCGGCCAGCATGCGCATCACCACTCGCTCAAACCCTCAATCTCGTACAGCCTCTTCCAGCTTGGCCTTGCGCGCACCAGGTCGGCCAGCCGCTTCAGTGCGGGCCACTCGGTGGCCGGATGCGGCATGTTGCGCGACCAGCGCATCAGCATGGTCAGCAACAGGTCGACGCCGGAGAATTCTGCGCCGAGCAGGTACGGCCCATGCGCGGCGAGTTGCGCATCCAGCAGCACCCACACGCCTTCGATCTTGCGTTGCAGGGCGGCGCGCACTTCCGGTGTGTGTTCCGCCGTACCCAGTTCGGACGGGTAGAACCAGAAGCGGTAGGTCGACATCAGCGTGTTGCTGAGATAGACGATCCACTGCTGCCACGCCTCGTGCTCGGGCGTGCCCGGCGCGGGCGCCAGCTTCGCCTCCGGGTGACGCTCGGCCAGCACCATCAGCAGCGCCGCCGATTCCGACAACGGCCGTCCGTCGATCACCAGGGTCGGCACCACGCCACGCGGATTGAGTTTCAGATAGGCCGGATCGTGTTGCGCGTTCGTATCGAAATCGACCAGCCGCAATTCATGGGGCGCGCCGATCTCCAGCAGTGCCAGATGCACCACCATGCTGGCGGTGCCGGGGGAGTAGTAGAGCGTATACATGCGATCTCCTCAGCGTGTTCGGCACACGCGATCTTGGCGGCGGCTCACCCTTCGCGCAACAAGCGCATCGGCGACGTTCGCGTCACCTTGCGCGTCCCGGCCAGCCCCAGCAGCATCACCACGAAGGCGGCGCCGAGCGCGGCGAAGGCGAGCGGCCACAGCGGCGGCACGAAGCCCTCGATATGGAACACCGCGTGGCCCAGCCACAGGCCGGCGCCGGCGGCACCGAAGGCGGCGGTGAGGCCGGCGACCAGGCCGAGCAGGGCGAATTCGCAGGCGGCGGCGACGCGCAGTTGATTGCGACGGGCACCGAGTGTGCGCAGCAGCGCGGCCTCGTGTCGGCGTTCGGCGGCACTGGCAGCGAGTGCGGCGGCCAGCACCAGCGCGCCGGCGAGCAGGCTGAAGCCGAGGATCCAGCGCACCGCGTTGCCGACGCGGTCGACGATCTCGCGCACGCGGTCGAGCAGCGAATCGACATCGACCAGGCTGAGGTTGGAATAGTCGCGCGACAGCTGCGCCAGTTGGGTGGCATGCCCGCGCGCCAGATGGAAACTGGCCAGCCAGGTGTGCGGCAGGTCGCCGGCGTGGGCCGGATCGAGCAGCAGGAAGAAATTGACCCGGAACGAACTCCAGTCGACCTTGCGGACGCTGCCGACCTTCGCGTCGATGCTGCCTTCACCGACGTTGAAACTCAGCGTGTCGCCCACCTTCAGCGCAAACATGTCGCGCCACATGGTGTCGATCGACACTTCGGCCTGGGCCGGATGCGCGCCTTGCCACTGGCCGGCGATCACCTGATTCGACGGCGGCAAGGCATCGGTCCACGACAGTCGCAACTGCCGGTCCGCCCAGTCTTTCGCGCGTTCGTCGGCGAATTGCAGCCGGTCGATCGGCTGGCCGTTGATCGCGGTGAGCTTGCCCACCGCCAGCGGCAGCATGTTGAGCTGGTCACCGCCGATATGGGCCAGGTCGCGTTCGAAGCCGACACGCTGATCGTCCTGCAGATTCAGTGCAAACCAGTTGGGCGTATTCGCCGGCAGTTCCTGACGCCAGCCTTGCAGCAGGGCCGGCGCGACGATCGCCAGCAACAGCAGCGCGCACAGGCCGAGACTGAGCGCGGTGGCCTGGATCAGGCTCAGTGTGCGCCGTCGCGCCAGGGCGGCGAGGCCGAGTCGCAGCGCCGGATGGGCGCCGGGTGCGACGCGACGTGCCAGCCACAGCAACAAGGCTGCCAGCAGTGCCGCGATCACCGCCACGCCGAGCAGGCTGGCGGCCAGGATGCCGGCCAGTTGCAGCGAGCTGCTCTGGCTCCAGATCAGTCCCAAGGCGACCAGCACCGGAACCAGGTACAGGGCATCGAAACGCCGCACGCGCCGCTGCACGCTCTGGCGGAACACCGCCACCGGCGATACCTCGGCCAGTCGTACCAGCGGCGGCAAGGCGAAACCGACCAGCACGGCAATGCCCATCGCGGCGGCGGCGAAGGATGGCGCCAGCGGCAGCGCAGTCGGTACGCTGCCGAACAACGAGCTGGCGAACAACCATGCCAGTTGCGCCAGCCCCAGCGCCAGCAGCAGACCGAGCGTCGTTGCGGGCAGGGCGAGCGCGCCGAGCGTGCCGAGCAGCAGTCCAAGCACGCGCCGGCGTGATGTACCCAAGGCGCGCAGCAGGGCGACTTCCGAGGTCTTGCGCCGCGCGTAACGTTGCGCCGACAGCGCAATCGCGATGCCGGCCAGCAACGCCGACAGCAAGGCGGTCAGGCGCAGGAACGCGCCGGCCCGATCGAAGGCCGAGCGCATGCGTTCCTGCGTCTGTTCCGGCGTGATCAATTCGGCACCTTGCGGCAACGTCGTCGACTGCGCCCAGTCACGCCAGCTCTGCACGGCTGCAGGTTCGCCGGCCAGCAGCAGGCGGTGGCGCGCGCGACTGCCGACGCCGAGCAGACCGGCCTGCTCGGCGTCGGCCAGATTCATCAGCGCGCGCGGAGCCAGCGCGAACAATTCGCCACCGTCGGGCTGGCGCAGCAGTTCGGCGGCGATGACCAGATTGCGCCCGCCCAGTTGCAACGGTTCGCCCACTTTCAGATTCAGTGCGACCAGCGCGCGATGATCGAGATAGACCTCGCCTGCTGCCGGTGCATGGCCGTTCCGGGAGTGTCCATTCGCGTCGCCCAGCTCCAGTGTGCCGCGCAGCGGATAGTGCACATCGGCCGCCTGCACGTCGAGCAACTGGGTCTGCTGATGCGCGAACGCCACGCTGGGAAAGCTGGCCGTGCGCGTGAGCTGCAGGCCGCGCTGGCGGCCCTCGGCGGCGAAGGTGTCCGGTACGGTCTGCGGTGAGGCCACGCCGATGTCGCCACCGATCAGTTCGGCGGCACTGGCCAGCATGCCGCGCTCGATCCGCGTCGCCAGCGTGGCGACCACGCCGAGCGCGACCACCGCCAGCACCAGCGAGGCGGCCAGCGTGCGCAGCTCCGGCAGGTGCCATTCGCGGCGCAGGCTGCGCAGGTAGAAACGAAGCAGGTTCATAGGTGGCCCTGCGCATTTTTGGCTCCTCCCCCTGCATCGCAGGGGGAGGTGGGGAGGGGGTGGCCTGGGCTGGCGGATAGATCAAAAGCACCCCATCCCAACCCTCCCCTGCACGCAGGGGAGGGGGACAAGCGCAGGCACGTCGTTGTGTTCATGCTCATGCGTTTGTTTCCGTGGGCGACACCAAAACATGGCCTTCCTCCAGTTCGATCCGTCGATCGCAGCGCGCAGCCAGCGTGGCGTCATGCGTCACCAGCACCAGGGTGGTGCGGTGATCGCGGTTCAGCGCGAACAGCAGATCGCAGATGTGATGGCCGGTGCGCTGGTCGAGGTTGCCGGTGGGCTCGTCGGCAAACAGCACGCGCGGGCCGTGCACGAACGCGCGGGCGATCGCCACGCGTTGCTGCTCGCCGCCGGAAAGCTGGGCTGGATAGTGGCGCCGCCGCGGGGTCAGGCCAACCGCTTCGAGCGCTTCACGGGCGCGCTGACGCGCTGCGCTGCTGCCTTCCAGCTCCAGCGGCAGCATCACGTTTTCCTCGGCGGTGAGCGCAGGCAGCAGATGGAACGACTGGAACACGAAACCGACCAGCCGACGACGCAGATCGGCACGCGCCTCCTCGTCCAGCTGCTCCAGCGGATGACCGTCCAGGGCGATGCGGCCGGTGTCCGGCGTGTCCAGTCCGGCCAGCAGGCCGAGCAGGGTGGTCTTGCCGGAGCCGGAGGCGCCGACGATGGCGAAGCTCTCGCCCGGCGGAATCCGCAGGCTGACCTTGCTGAGGATTTCCAGTCTGCCCTCGGGGCCGCTGACCGACTTGCTAACATCGCAGGCCTCAAGAAGAGGACGGGAAGAATCACTCATGCGTCGATGCCTATGGCTGTTGGTTTTTCTGTGTGGCATCGGCAGCGCCCAGGCGGCGACGCCGAAAACCGTGCTGGTGCTGGGTGATTCGCTGTCCGCCGCGCACAACATACCGGTCGAATCCGGTTGGGTGCATCTGCTGGATGCGCGTCTTGGCAAGATGGTGCCGAAGTGGACCGCGATCAATGCCAGCATCAGCGGCGAAACTTCGCTGAGCGGCCGCAACCGTCTGCCGGCGCTGCTGGCGAAATACCGACCGGCGGTGCTGGTGCTGGAACTGGGTGCGAACGACGGGTTGCGCGGTCTGCCGCTGCCAGCCTTGCGCGACAACCTCGCCGCGATGATCGGGCAGGCGCAGCAGGCGAAGGTGCGGGTGCTGCTGGTCGGCATCGAGTTGCCGGTGAACTACGGGCCGCAGTATCGCGATGGCCTGCGCGCGATCTATGCGGATCTTGCACGCGACCGACACACGGCGCTGGTGCCGTTCCTGCTCGACGGCATCGCGCTCGATCCCGTCTTGATGCAGGACGATGGCCTGCATCCGGTGGCCAGCGCCGAGCCGCACGTGCTGGACACTGTGTGGAAACAGCTGCATCCGCTGCTGGATCGACCCGCAAAACCCAACGGGCTCTGAATCGTCCGTTTCCGATTTCACACTATCCTCACCGCCAGCAAGGTTATCTCTTCACATATGTGAAGATCACTGATGTGAGGACGATATGACCGTACATGACGAGCAAGCGGGACTGATTCTTCTGGTCGAGGACAACCGCCAGATAGCTGAAATGGTCGGCGAGTTCCTGGAGCGCCGCGGCTACTCGGTCGACTATGCCGCCGATGGCGTGAGCGGCCTGCATCTGGCGGTGTCCAACAGCTACGACGTGATCGTGCTGGACCTGATGTTGCCGGGCCTGGATGGGCTGGAAGTCTGCCGCAAGCTGCGCCGCGAAGCGAAGAAATCCACCCCGGTGCTGATGTTGACCGCGCGCGACACGCTGGAAGACAAGCTGGTGGGTCTCGAAGCGGGCGCCGACGACTACCTGGTGAAGCCGTTCGAAGTGCGCGAGCTCGAGGCACGCCTGCGCGCACTGATCCGCCGCGACCGCCGCCAGGTGTCCACCGAAGTGCTCACGGTCGGCGACATGACTCTGGATACCGCCACGCTGCGACTGACCCGCGACGGCCAGGAGCTGACCGTGTCGCCGATCGGGCTGAAGCTGCTGGCGATCCTGATGCGCGAATCGCCGCGGGTGGTCAGCCGCCGCGACATCGAGCGCGAGATCTGGGGCGATACGCTGCCCGATTCGGACACCTTGCGCTCGCATCTGTACAACCTGCGCCGGGTCATAGACAAACCCTTCGCACATCCCCTGTTACACACCATCCATTCGGCGGGTTATCGCCTCGCGGATCTGGAGTCGGAAGTGGCGTCGACAACCCAGACAGCCTGACATTGCATCGACAGGGCGAAAACATGTAATGGATAGCAGGGTGGTCAAAGCAGTCACATTCCGTGTGGGTGCGTTCCGGCGACGGATTGCGTGGGTGTTCGGCTTGCAGTTTCTGATCGTGGCGATCGTCTGCATCCTGGGTATTTACAATATCGTGCCGACCGTCGTGGTGATCGCGGTAATCGTGCTCACCACGGCGATCGCGTGGTTCGCCACCCGCCGCGAGTGGCGGCCGGTGCGTGCGCTGGCCCGGGTGGTCAATCGCTGGGATGGTCAGCAGTTCGATCCGGAATCCCTGCATCTGGATCAGATGTCCACCCACACCGATGCCGACGTGGCCTCGCTGGCGCGTGGACTGCATGGGTTCGCCACGCGCATCGCCGACTACAACCAGCGCGAGCGCAACTTCACCCGCGACGCCAGCCACGAACTGCGCAGCCCGCTCACCGTGATCAAGATGTCGGTCGACATGCTGGCCGAGGAGGAGGGTCTCAGCGATTTCGGTGCCCGTTCGGTGCGCCGGATCAAGCGCGCCGCACGCGAAATGGAGGTGCTGGTCGAGGCGCTGCTGATCCTCGCCCGCGAGACCGACACCGCAACGGACCACGAACGCTTCATTGCCAACGACGTGCTGCGACGGGAGCTGGAATCCGCCCGCGAACTGCTGACCGGCCGGCCGATCGAGTTGCTGCTGGAGGAGCCGGCGCGGTTTGCGCTGGAAGGTTCGGCGCAGGCTTTTTCCGTATTGTGCTGGCAGCTGATCCGCAACGCCTGCCAGCAGACCGAGCAGGGCAGCGTGGTGGTCAGCGTGTTGCCCGGCATGGTGAGCGTGAGCAATCACGCGGATCCGCACATACCCGGCGACAGCTCCCGCCCGTTGCGAGTGCATGGTGCCGACCGGCACGGCTTTGAACTGGCGATAGCCCAGCGGATCAGCGACCGCTTCGGCTGGCCGCTGGAATTGCAGACGCGGGTCGGGCAGGAGAACATTGCCCGCATCCGTTTCCCGCATCCGCTGCCGGTCGAGACGACCGCCAGCGCCTGACCGCGGGAGCGCACAGATGCGCCCCCGCACAAGGGTCAGCCGGCTTTCAGTGCCGGGTCCACGCTGAACGTGCAGCCGGTCCTGGCCTTCACGTCGGCGAGGGTGATGCCGTCGTTGAGTTCGATCAACACCAGTCCTTCGCCCTTGTTGACCTTGAACACGCACAGGTCGGTGATGATCAGGTCGACCACCTGCTTGCCGGTCAACGGCAGTTCGCACTCGGTACGGATTTTCGGTGTGCCGTCCTTCGCGTTGTGCTCCATCAGCACCACCACGCGCTTGACGCCGCTGACCAGATCCATCGCACCGCCCGGACCTTTCACCATCTTGCCCGGCACCATCCAGTTCGCCAAGTCGCCCTGTGCGGACACTTCCAGGCCGCCGAGGATCGACAGGTCGATGTGGCCGCCGCGGATCATCGCGAACGACTCCGCACTGGAGAAGAAGCTCGAGCCGGGCAGGGTGGTGATGGTCTGTTTGCCGGCGTTGATCAGGTCGGGGTCGATGTTGTCCTCGCTCGGGAACGGGCCGATGCCGAGCAGACCGTTCTCCGACTGCAAAGTGACGTTGACGCCGTCGGGAATGTAGTTCGCCACCATGGTGGGGATGCCGATGCCGAGGTTCACGTAGAAGCCGTCCTGCAACTCCTGCGCGGCACGCTTGGCCATCGCCACGCGGATCGGACTCTCCTTGCCGCCGACCACGCCGGCGACGGTGCGGAACTCGATGCGCTTCTCGTACTTCGCACCCTGCACGATGCGGTCGACGTAGATGCCCGGCACGTGCACGCCGTCGGGATCGATCGAGCCGACCGGCACCAGTTCCTCCACCTCGGCCACGCAGACCTTGCCGCAGGTGGCGATCATCGGATTGAAGTTGCGCGCAGTCTCGTGGAACACCAGGTTGCCGTGCGCGTCGCCCTTCCAGGCCTTCACGATCGACAGGTCGGCATGGATCGCTTCTTCCAGCACGTATTCCTTGTCGCCGAAGCGCTTGGTTTCCTTGCCTTCCGCGAGCTTGGTGCCGAAGCCGGTGCGTGTATAGAAACCGGGGATGCCGGCCCCGCCGGCGCGCAATTTCTCGGCCAGCGTGCCCTGCGGCGTGAGGTGCAGTTCCAGCTCGCCGGCCAGCACCTGCCGCTCGAATTCCTTGTTCTCGCCCACGTAGGATGCGAATACGCGTTTCACCTGATGCGTCTTCAGCAGTGGACCCATGCCGAAATCGTCCACGCCGGCGTTGTTGCCGACGATGGTCAGGCCCTTGGTGCCGGCTTCCAGCAGCGCGCCGATCAGGTTCTCGGGAATGCCGCACAGGCCGAAGCCGCCCGCGGCGATCGTCATGCCGTCGACCAGCAGTCCATCAAGAGCTTTCGCCGCGCTCGGGTAAACCTTGTTCATTGCCGTGCCTTCCTGCAGGGAGAGTCAGCTGCCAAGGATACGATGGATTGCCTGCGCCGCGCCTTGTACCAAGGTCGCAGGACCGCTTCCGTGCGGGAAAACCCGGGCTTGACGTGAGCATTTACGCATGTAAACATTTATTCACTTACACGCGTAAACGATAACTCATGATGATCAGCGAAGCGGAAGCGGTGGTGATGGATGTGCTGTGGCGCGCAGCACCGCGCAGCGCCGAGGAAATCCTCGCCGAGGTCGGTCCGGCACAGAACTGGCAGGAGGGCACGGTGAAATCCCTGCTCAATCGCCTGCTGCGGAAGAAGGCCGTGCACGCCGAGCGCGATGGCCGCCGTTATCTCTACACGCCACTGCTGAAACGCGAGAAGTACGTCCAGCAGGAGAGCAAGAGTCTGCTCGACCGCCTGTTCGGCGGCCGCGTCGCGCCGCTGGTCGCGCACTTCTCCGAACAGCGCAAATTGTCGAAGAAGGACATCGCCGAGCTGCGCAAGCTGCTCAAGGAACTTGACGATGAGCAGCCTTGAGTGGATGGCGATGGACGGGCTGGGGCGCGGCTGCTTGCTGCTCCTCGCATTCACCGCCGCCGTACTTGTTGTGGTCGCGCTGCGTAAACCCTGCCGCCGATGGTTCGGCGCCGAGCGTGCCTTTCAGCTGTGGTCACTGGTGCCATTGGCGATGCTGGCCAGCCAGCTGCCGCATGCCACCAGTACCAACCTCACGACGCTTCCGGCACTGGTGTACATGATCACCTCGGTGGCAAGCGCGCTGCCATCTCATGCCAGTGCGTCTGCTGGCATCGGCTGGCGCAGTCTGGTGATGTTGATCTGGAGCTCAGGCATCGCGATCGCTCTGGTATCGGCGGCATTCGCGCAATGGCGTTACCGCAATCGCCTGCGTGGCGCCACGCCGATGACCGACGTGCCCTCGCGCTGGCCGGTATTGCGTGCCACCAGCGCGGATGTCGGGCCGGCGATGATCGGCGCCTGGCGTAGCCGGATCGTGTTGCCCGCCGATTTCGAACGCCGTTATGACACCACCGAGCGGGCGCTGATCCTTGCGCACGAAGCGATGCATGCGCGGCGGCGCGATGGTTGGTGGTGCCTGTTGGCGCAGATCGTCGTTGCCATGTTCTGGTTCCATCCGCTGGTGTGGTGGGCGCGCGGCGCACTGCGCCACGACCAGGAGCTGGCCTGTGACGCCGCCGTGCTACGCGAGCACGGCGCGCATCGGCGCAGCTATGCGAATGCGATGTTGAAGACCCAGTCGGCGCTGTTTGCACTGCCGGTGGGTTGCCCCTGGTCACCTCGTCATCCCCTCACGGAGCGTATTGCCATGCTGAAAATGCATTCACCAAACCGCCAGCGTCGAAACGCCGGGATGATCGCCGGCTTCGCACTCGCCATCGTTGTGACCGGTTCGGTTTATGCCGTCAGTGCACCGCTACAAGGGTCGCATACGGCCCAGAAAAGCCAGAACCCGGAATACCAGCTGGGCATGCAGATCGAGCTGGCGACCGACGATGGTCACAAACGTCATACGGATGCTGTGGATCTTGCGCTGTGCGTGGCGCCAGGCAAGGCTGCGATGGCAAGCGTTGGCGCCTTTCAGGTGGAAGCAACCACAGTACCTGTTGATGATGGGCAGGTAAGCATCGACCTTGCCGTGACCAATGCCGGCCTCGCGCCGGTTGCCCATAATCTGTTGCATGGCGAGCTTGGCAAGGTACAGCACGTTACGGGTACTGCTGTGGATGGCAAGCATACGTATGCCATCAATATCACGCCGCAAGCCGGCTGTCCGTCGCGCGTGGTTGCCGACGCCTCTCCGGTGAGGGTTGCCGAGCACATCACGAACGGCACGGCGCGCGCAGTGGCGGAATCGATAGCGGCGAAAGCGGGTTGGGTGCTCGTCAATCCGGACGTGCTGGGCGATGCTCCCGTCACGCTGTCGTTCAACGACATGCCTGCGGGTACGGCGATGGAACGGATAGCCCACCTTGCCGGCAAGAAGCTGGTGCTGGACGGCAAGCAGGTGCGTTTCGAGAATAAGTGACCGATGCGGTTGGCTATACTTTGCCCGATCATCGGGAGAGTGAAGTGAAGCCGCACCGTCTGTTCATCGCCCTAGTCATCTTCGGAATCGCCAGCATTAGCCACGCCGCCGTCTCGCCCGTGCTGGTGATCCACGGCGGTGCTGGCTTGATCAGGCGCGACATGACGCCGGCCAGGGAAAAGGCTGTGCGCGCCGCGATGACGCAGGCGCTGCAGAACGGCTATGTCCAGCTGAAGGCGGGCAAGCCGGCGCTGGATGCGGTGGCTGCCGCGATCACCGTGCTGGAGGATGACGTGAACTTCAACGCAGGCAAGGGCTCGGTATTCACCCACGACGGCAAGAACGAACTGGATGCGGCGATCATGGATGGCAACACGTTGCGCGCCGGTTCGGTGGCCGGTGTGCGGCGGATCAAGAATCCGATCCTGCTGGCGCGCGCAGTGATGGAGAAGACATCGCATGTGATGTTGTCCGGCGATGGCGCCGAGGCATTCGCGCAGAGCATCGGCATGCCGCTGGTCGACCCGGCGTATTTCCGTACCGAGGAACGCTGGCAGCAATTGCAGAAGGCGCTCAAGGAAGACGCGGCGAAGCAGCCGCATGCGGACGTCGAGACGGCCAAACATTTCGGTACGGTCGGCGCGGTAGCGCTGGATGCCGAGGGTCACCTTGCCGCCGGTACGTCCACCGGCGGCATGACCGACAAGCGCTGGGGCCGTATCGGTGATTCGCCGATCATAGGTGCCGGTACTTACGCGAATTCCGGCTGTGCGGTATCCGCCACGGGTTGGGGCGAGTTCTATATCCGCACGGTGGCCGCCCACGAGATCTGCATGAAGGTCACCCAGATGCGTGTGCCGTTGAAGCGTGCCGCCGCCGAGGTGATCAATCAGGAAATTCCCTCGATGGGTGGCAACGGCGGCGCGATCGCGCTGGATGCGGACGGCCAGATCTCGATCCCGTTCAACACCGATGGCATGTACCGCGGCTGGATCGGTGCCGATGGCGTGCCGCACGTGGCGCTCTATGGCGACGAGGACGATGGCACGGCGGAGTTGCCCGCACCGGCTGACAGCGCGGAGTAACCCGGCGTCTAGCGCAGCTTCTGCAGTTGCTCCGGTGTCAACGCGCCACTGATGCCCAGCCGGCTGCCATCGGCGCGGATCACCAGCACACGCGGCGTCTCGCCGCCCCAGCTCGGATCGAGCAGGAAGTTGATCTGTTCGGGTGAGGCTTCGGCGTAGGCGCGGGACGGATAGCCGTCCATCTTCATGCTGCGCAGGCGCGCTTCGATCGCCACGCGTTGCCCGATGCTGTCGGTCGTCACCGTGAGCAGTTCGATCTCGTGCGGATGCGCGCGCTGCAAGGCGGCGAGGGCTTCGAGGTTCGGTTCGCAATAAGCGCAGTCGAGTGCCCACAGCGCGATGATCCGTTCCCCATGCGCAGGTGACTGCAGCAAAGCATGCACCTCGGCCGCGGTCAACGGTTGCAGCGAGCCAGCCATGGCGATGGACGGCAGCAGGACGAGTGCCAGCAGCAGGCGCTTCATCGCGGTATCCCGATCAGGCGAAAGCCGGTCGCGGTGTTCCATGCCACGAAGGTGCGCCCCTGTTTCTGCAGCAACTGGGGTGAGCCGACCGCGCCGCTGCTGCGGGCGATCTCGCGAGTGGCATCGAAGTTCGCGCCGTTGTCGGTCGAGCGACGCAGCATCAGGCTGTAGCCGTGCGCATCGACCTGGTTCCAGATCACCCACACCGTGCGCTCATGCACGGCCACGTCGGCATGGCTGGCGCCTGCCGTGGCGATCGCCAGCTGACGTTGCGGCACGTGGCCCGGGTCGAGCTGGCCATACCGGATCGTCGGCTTGCCCTTGGCTTCGTACCACACTGCATGGAGGATGCCGTCGCTGCCGACCGCCAGGCCGGGGCCATGATGCGGGCAGCCGGCGATCTGCCAGTCGCTGAAGGTGGCGCGTTCGACCCGACTGTTCTGGCCGTCCGTGCGCAGCACGGCATAGGCGTGGTCGCGGATGTTGTCGCCGTAGATGTTGCGGAAGAACGCGGCGACCTTGCCGTCGGGCAGGCGGGCCAGCGCGATGCGGCAGCATTCGCAGCTCTGGTCGACCAGTTTGCGTTCGGGCACGAAGCTGGCGCCGCCGTCATCGGACCAGCTGTAATACACCGCGGCGCCCAGGTACGGTTTGCCTTGCGCCATGGCGGCGATCACGTCGCGCTTGTCGATCCACGCGATCACGATGCGGCCGTTCCCATCCACCGCCAGCGCATCGAAGCGATGGGTGATCTCGGCATGGTCGTGGTGCACGGTCAGCGGCTTGCTGAAGTGTTCGCCGCGATCCAGTGAACGGGTGAAGCGCACGAAGCCAGTCCATGGTTTCGCGCGTGGCTGCGACCAGCTCACATACAGTTCGTCGTGCGGGCCGAACGCGATCTTCGGGCGGTTCTCGCCCTCGGCGTAGATCGGTTCGGCGATGGCGTTCACTTCGACCGGTGCGCTCAACGTGCGGCCGTCGTCGTTGGAATGGCGCAAGCGCACGTGGCCGTTTGCCGCGTCGACCACGTATAGCCGGCCATGGCTGTCAAACGCCGCGCTGGCGCCCAGCTCAGGGCCTTTCGGCATGTCCATCGACATGCCTTCGTGTGCGAGCAGTGTGGGAGACAGCAGGCAGAGCAGGATGATCAGCAGACGGAGCATCGCGATTCCTCGAAGATCCAATTTTCGCTCCTCCCCCTGCAAGCAGGGGGAGGTTGGGAGGGGGTAAAGCTTTTGACTTTGTGGCCAAAAGCGACCCCACCCCAACCCTCCCCTGCAGGCAGGGGACGGAGCAGCATGCGTTTGGCAGGAGGGCTTTTCACAGCTCCCAGCGCAGCTCGCCGAACCAGGTGCGGCCGGCGTAGGGATGGTAGACCCAGTACGTCGCGTTGGTGAGGTTGTCGACGCCGAGTGCGGCAGTCCAGCCCGGTGCGAACTTCCAGCGCAGCTTCGCGTCGGCGACGGTGAAGCTGCTCACCGCGCCATAGGTGTTGACGTAGTCGCTGTTGTCCAGCGTGCCGTACTGACGGCCGGAGTGGCGGATGCCGAGTGAGGCATCCCATTGCGGTGCGAAGCGGTAGTCGGCGAACACGCTGGCGCGGACTTTCGGCATGCGCGGAAAGTATTTGCCGTTGGCCAGTGGGTATTGGTGATCGTCCAACGTCTTCGCATCGTTGAACGCGAGGCTGGCCTGCAGGTCGAGTCCGTCCGTCCCTACGTCGGTGAGGCCGAACTCGCCCTCGATGCCGCGGCTGCGCATCTTGCCGATGTTCTGCACGTTGGTGACGGTGGGGGTGACGGTGATGTCGGTCTGCGCATACAGCGAATCGGCGATGCGATCCTGGTACAGCGAGATGCGCCAGTGGCCGTTGCTCAGGCGCCGGCTCAGCGTGAGGTCGGTGGATTCATCGCGCTCGGGCCTGAGCGCGGGATTGTTGTTGACGATCGCGTTGGCCGAGAGGGTGCCCTGAAACAGTTCGGTGACGGTCGGGTAACGCACCGCCTTGCCGTGCGCCAGGCGCAGTTCCCAGCCGTCGGCGAGATCCCAGCTCAATGCCGCCTTCGGCGAAAAATCGGTGCGTTGGCGATCCGCGTAATGCAGGGTGCTGCTGGCATTGCCGAGCAGGCCGCCATAGACACGCCATTGTTCCATGCGTCCGCCGAGGGTCAGCGCCCACGCATCGGCAAAGCTCCACACGTCCTGCAGATATGCCGCGCGGGTCTGGCTGCGTCCGGCGAAGGCGCTGACCGGCGTGCCGTCGGCCTCGTCGAGCCAGTTGCTGGCGTTGCGCACGCGGGTGTCCAGTACGTAGCGGTCGCCGTGCACGCCGGCGTACAGCATGTGCCGATCGCCGAGCGGGCCGGAGCTGCGCAGGTCGAACGTGTCCCAGCCCGAGCCGCCCCTGTCCGCGATCGTGCCGGGGCCACCGATTGGCATGCCGGGTTCGGCCCGGCTCGCGGTGGTGGCCAGCGAGCGCAGGAAGTCGTAGTGACTGGCCACTGTGGTCCAGCGCCAGTCGTTGTCGAGATGGCCGTTCAACTCGATGCCGTACAGCATGTGCGTGTCGCGGGCGGCGGTGGGGGCCAGGCCGCTGGCCGGCAGGGTCCAGGTTTGTCCGGCGGCGTTGATCACGCCACCATTGACGGGATTGCCAGCGGCATCGCGAATCAGGCTGCGGGTGCGATCCTCGGCGCGGTTGTGCCACCAGCCGACGGTGAACAGCGCGGCGATCTGCTCGGTTACATCAACACCAACCTTCAGCTTGGCCTGGGTCTGCATCGTGTGCTCGATGCTGTTGGCGCCGTAGACCAGTCGCGGCGTGCCATTCGGGTTGCGGTCGGGCGTGGCGCCGGTCACCGGCACGGCGATGGCCGGGTTGCCGCCAGCCTTCGCCGTGGCGTACTGCAGCGGCTGGCCGTCGTTGTCGAGCCGGCTCAGTTCGAGCAGCCAGCTCCAGCGGCCCTGCTTGCCGCCCAGCGTGGCAGCGAGTTGGTGGCCGTTGTAATGACCGCCGGCGCCATACGCATCATGGAAATCCTGGCTGAAAAACTGCGTGCTGGCGCTGGCGGTGAATTGCTGCGGCAAGACGGTGTGGATCAGCACCGTGGTGCCCAGCGAATTGCCCGGATACAGCGCGGAATACGGCCCGTACAGGATGTCGACCGCGCCGATTTCCTCGGGCGCCACCATGCCCCAGCGCGGCGCGCCGTCGTAGCCGTTGGTCATCAGATTGGAGAGCAGCAGGCCATCGGCATAGACCAGGCTGCGCGCACTCTGCAGGGTGCCGGCATTGCGGCCGCTGATCACCGCATTCGGGTCGCCGATATAGCGCTTGCGCACCATCATGTTCGGCGCGTACTTCAGCGCGTCGGCGCTCTCGGTGACGTTCTGCTGCTGCAGTTGCGTGCGGCTGACGCGCACCCGCACGCTCGGCGTTTCCATCACCATGGTGTCGCTGGCATGTACCGAGATCGGCGCCAGGGTAGTGGCTGCGGATGCGGGATCGGCGGCCAGCAGCGGGTTGCTGGACACGGCAAGCACAACAGCGCAAAGGCCGGGCAGGATGGCTTTCAAGCGACACTCTGGATGGGGGTCTAGGGTTGCAAGGATAATCCGCTGTCAGGCGCGCAACAGATGGCGCGTTGTCGCAGCAGGGAAGTGCCGGCACATGCGCAACGGCATCGCCCGGCATGCATGGGATGCCGGCAGGTGATGAAAGGTGCCCGCCAACCTTGCGACGGCGGGCGAGCGTTGGTCAGTCGTCCCGTTCGGGCCGTTCGCGTACCGGGTGCTTGCTCAGTTTGCGCTGCAGGGTACGGCGGTGCATGCCGAGCCGGCGCGCGGTTTCGGAGATGTTGCCGTCGCACTCGGTCAGCACGCGCTGGATGTGTTCCCACTCCAGCCGGCGCAGCGCCAGTGGCTGTTCCGGGGCGTCCGGCGGGTCGCTGTCTTCGCTGTCGTTGTCGCCATCGAGCAGGGCACGCATCACGGCGTCGGCGTCGACCGGCTTGGCCAGGTAGTCGTGGGCGCCGCGCTTGATCGCTTCCACCGCGGTGGCGATCGAGGCGTAGCCGGTCAGCAGCAGCACGCGCAGGTCCGGCACCAGCGTATGCAGTTCGGGAATCAGACGCAGGCCGTTGTCTTCGCCCAGCTTCAGATCGAGCACGCAATAGCGCGGGTGATGCCGGCGAGTCAGCGCGCGGGCTTCGTCGAAATTGCTCGCGGTGATGACCTCGAAGCCACGCGAGCCGAGCGCTCGCGCCAGCACGCGCAGGAAGGTGGCATCGTCGTCGACCAGCAGCAGCGGACGTGCTGTGGCGGCGTGGAGAAACTCGGTCATTGCGGTGTTTCCTGGAAGTGGAGCAAGGCCCATTCTTGCCGGAAGCGCGGGTGCTTGCACGTCGGCCGGCGGGTCATTTTTCGGCAATCACCGCCAACGGCAGGCGCAGACATACTTCCGCACCGTGGTCGGTATTGCGGGCAATCATCTCGCCATTGAGGCGTTCGGCGGTGGCTTCGGCCAGGGCCAGGCCGATGCCGAGGCCGCCCTGCTTCTGCGAATAGCCGAGCAGGGTCAGTTCGCCGGTGGCGCCAAAGCCGGGGCCGTGATCGCGCACGCTCAACTGCAGCCAGCAGCCATCGCGCGATACCTGCAACACCACCACTTGCGAGTGGCGGCTGGCCGAGGCTTCGACAGCATTGTTGAGCAGGTTGAGCAGCGCATGGCGCAGGCCCGGCGGCGTACGCAGCGCGATCTTCGCGGTGGTCTCATCGAGTTCCAGGGTCAACTCGGCCTCGGGTCGCAGCAGCTGGAAGCGTTCCAGACAGCCGTGAATGAACTCGGCCACGCTGAGCCGCTCCGGTTCCTGCGACAGCTGCGCCTTGCCGAACGCGACCATCTCGCGAAGGATCGTGCGGCAGCGATCCACCTGGCCCTCCAGCAGCGCCAGATCTTCGGCAAGTGACGTATCGCCGACGTGCTCGCGGCGCAGTTCCGGCAGCAGGGTGCGCATCGTCGACAGTGGCGTGTTGAGCTCATGCGCGGCGCCGGCGGCCTGGGTGGCGATCGCCAGAATGCCCTCGTCGCGCAGCGCGCGCTCGCGTACCCGCTGCACTTCCAGTTGCTGCACGCGCAACGCGTGCGCCAGCCGGTTGATGAAGAAGCCCAGCAGCAACGCGCTGATCACGAAGTTCACGGCCATGCCGGCCACATGCAGCGAGAAGCCGCCGCGCACTTCGCCGTGCATCGGCATCGGCAACGGTACATGCCAGTACAACAGGATCACATACGCAACGCCGGCCAGCGCGGCCACCGCCAGGATCGCGCGCACCGACAGCGCCGCGGCACTCAGCGCGATCGGCACCAGCAGCAGGGTGATGAACGGATTGCTGGCACCGCCGGTGAAATACAGCAGGTAGCCGAGCACCAGCGTGTCGGCGGCGATGTGGCCGATGGTTTCCCATTCGCGCACCGGCCATGGCTGGCGGAGCCTCCACGCGGCGAACACGGAGAACACCGCGAGCAGGCCGATGCCGACCAGCAGCGGCAGCAACGGGATCTGCAGTTGCATCCACCACGCGCAGACCAGCACGGCCACGCTCTGCCCGGCGATCGCGCACAGGCGCAGCCAGGCCAGTGTGCGTGTCAGTGCGAACGGGCCGATCTGGGTGGTACTGCGATGGGACATCGCGATCATGGGCTGATCAGAAACCTGTGGAACCCGCCGCCGCTGGCGGCGGGTTCACCGGACTCACGGGTTGTTGAATTCCTCGCTGCGCACGGCGGGCAGCGGATCGTGGTTGTTCGCGGGATCGGAGTGGCTGGCCGACAGCTTGTTCATCAGCGGCAGCATGACCAGAGCGATCACCACACAGGCGATGCCGACGAAACCCAGCTTGTTGAACAGGCTTACGTAGATCGTCAGCGACTGCACCGGATCGGTGATGTTGTCGGGGATGTGCGCATAGTTGGCCACGATGCTGCCGAGATATTGCGACAGGCCAACGGCCACGTAGTACGCGCCCATCATGAAGCCGCCCATGCGCGAAGGCACGTAGCGCGCGATCATCGCCAGGCCCAGGCCGCTGACCAGCAGCTCGCCCAGCGAATACCAGCCATAACCCCAGACCATCGTCCACGAAGACACCTGGCCGGCCACTGCCGCGCTTGCGCCCACGCCATACATGAAGAACCCCACGGCTACCGCGGCAAAACCCAGCGCGAACTTCAGTGCGATCGAAGGATCCTTGCCGACCCGGCCGAGCGAGTTGTAGGCGAACACCAGCACTGGGCTCAGGACAACAATCCAGATCGCGTTGAGGTTCTGGTACTGCTCGGGGATCCAGTTGAACAGGTGTACCCCGAATACGTTGAACGACAGGTCCACGTTGTGCTGCGCGAACAGGTTCAGGGACGTCGCCATCTGCGAGTAGAAGATGAAGAAGAAGATCGTCTGCACGGTCAGCACCAATGCGGCGATCAGGCCGGCGCGCTCGCTGGGCTTGCTGCTGCGGATCAGGTGCGCGAACACGCCCAGGATCAGCACGCCGGCAGCGTAGACGCAGACCTTCGCCACGGCCTGGCTATGGAGAATGAACGCGACGACGAAGATCAGCAGGAAGGCCGCACCGAAGACCGGCAGCGCACGGCGCATGTTCATCGGCAGGTCGTCTGCAGGCGAACCGATGTGCCGGAGCGCGCGACGCATGAACAGGTAATTGACCAGGCCCAGAATCAGGCCGATCGCGCAGACGCCGAACGCGGTGTGCCAGCCCATCGAATCGCCGTAGCGTTTGCCGACGACATCGCGGATCCACGGCGTGGCCGTCATCGAGATCATCGAGCCGATGTTCACCGCCATGTAGTAGATGGTGAAGGCGCTGTCGATCTTGGTGTCGTCGCCCTCGTAGATCTTGCGCACGAGGTTGCCGGCGTTGGGCTTGAAGAAGCCGTTGCCGACCACGATCACGCCTAGCGCGAAATAGGTGAGGTTGGCCGGGGTCAGCAAGGCCATCAGGCCGCTGCCGCCATCGGTCAGACCCAGCGTCTCCGGCGGGATCCACAGGATGCCGTAACCGATCGCCAGCACCGTCGCGCCGATCAGCATGGTGCGACGCGTACCCAGCAATTTGTCGCCAACCCAGCCACCAATCGCCGGTGTGGCGTAGATCAGTGCCGCCGCTGCACCCCAGACCAGATTGGCTTTGGTGTCGACGAAGCCAAGCTTCTTCATCAGGAAGGTGACCATCAATACCTGCATGCCGTAGAAGCCGAAACGCTCCCACATCTCGATCATGAAGACGGTAGTGAAGGAGCGCGTCTGCGAGACGGGCGGGTTTTGCATTGCCATATCTTTTCCGTGCGTGATTCAAACCATGGCGGCGTGCTGGCACGCGCCTTCGTCCTGTGATCCTGAACGGGTCACAACCGACGAAGCGTAACCTATTCGCCATCAGGGTGTAGCTGCACTGCGGCATGGCAAAAGCCCGCGACAGATGCCAGGCGGCGCCAGGGCGTCCGTGCCATGGGCCATGGCGAGCCGCTTGCCGCGGACGCCTGTGGCATCATGACCGCTTGAATCAGCCTGTCTGAGGGGAAGTTGTCGCCTATGCCGATCGTCGAGCTATTGCCCTCCGTTGCTGCCGTCATGGCCCTTGCTAGGTCGCCGTTGCCGGCGGCTGTCTGACGGGCGCGTCGCGATGGCCGCCGAAGGTTTTCGTGGTCCGAAGCAGCTCTGGAACGCGTTCCAGTGGTCGATGAAGGGTTTCCAGGCGGCCTGGCGCCACGAGGCGTCGTTCCGGCTGGAAGCCTGCCTGGTGGTCGTCCTGGTGCCGCTTGGGTTGTGGCTCGGTGACGGCGGCCTGGAAAAATTCGCGCTGATCGTGGCGCCATTGCTGGTGCTGTCGGCCGAGCTGCTCAATTCGGCGATCGAGGCGGTGGTCGACAAGGTCAGTCCGGAATTCCACGAATTGGCCGGACGCGCCAAGGACATGGGTTCGGCGGCGGTGTTCGTGCTGCTGGTGATGGTGGCGTTGAGCTGGGCGTTGATTCTGGGGCCACGCCTGTTCGGTTGAGCGGCCGGCGTTCATTCCGCACCGACACGATTGCGCCGGACGGTATGGGATGATGGAATGATCTTCCACCGGATCGGAGCGACCCCATGAAACTTCTGCGCAATCTCGTGCTGCTGTTGCTCGCCGTCAGCCTGACCGGCTGCGGTTACAACGCGATGCAGCGGCAGGATGAAGCGGTCAAGGCCGCCTGGTCCGAAGTGCTCAACCAGTACCAGCGCCGCGCCGACCTGGTGCCGAACCTGGTCAACACGGTCAAGGGCTATGCGCAGCACGAAGAGAAAGTCTTCGTCGAGGTGACCGAGGCCCGCGCCAAGGTCGGCAGCCTGCAGGTCAATGCGGATTCGCTCAACGACCCGCAGAAGCTGCAGCAATTCCAGGCTGCACAGGGTCAGCTGGGCAGCGCGCTGTCGCGCCTGATGGTGGTCAGCGAAAACTATCCGCAGCTCAAGGCCGACGGGTTGTTCCAGAACTTGCAGGCACAGCTTGAGGGCACCGAGAACCGGGTCACCGTGGCGCGCAACCGCTATGTGCAGGCGGTGCAGCAGTACAACGAGATGATCCGCACCTTCCCGAACAACCTCACCGCCAAGATGTTCGGCTACAAGGTCAAGCCGAACTTCAGCGTGGACAACGAGAAGGCGATCTCCACCGCGCCGACCGTTGACTTCGGCACCGGCACGCCGGCACCCGCCGCCTCGACGCATTGATGATGTTCCGGCGCTGGCCGCGCCTGTGTCTGCTGCTGGCGATGGCGCTGCTGTCACCGGCGTTGCTGCATGCGGCCGATGCGGTGCCGAAGCTGACCCGTCACGTCACCGATCTCACCGGCACGCTGACGGCGCAGCAGGTCGACCAGCTGGATGCGCAACTGGTCGCGCTGGAGAAGGCCAAGGGTTCGCAGCTGACCGTGCTGATGGTCGACAGCACGGCGGGGCAGGACATCGAAAGCTATTCGCTGGCGGTAGCCGAGGCGAACAAGATCGGTCGCAAGGGCACCGATGACGGCGTGTTGCTGCTGGTCGCGAAGAACGATCGCCGCGTGCGCATCGAGGTGGGCTACGGGCTGGAAGGCGCGATTCCCGACGCGGCTGCCGAGCGAATCCGCCGCGAATACATCGCGCCGAAATTTCGCGGCAACGATTATTTCGGCGGCATCAGCGACGCCGTCGGCGCACTGACCCAGCTGATCAACGGCGAGGCGTTGCCGCCACCGGTGCAGGGCAATTCAGTCGATGAACGTTCCGGCCCGGGCCTGCAGAATGGCCTGATGATCGGCGTGTTCGTTGCCCTGTTTCTGCGCAGCATGCTGGGTCGGGCCACGCCCTGGGTGCGGGCGCCGCTGGGCGCATTGCTGGTCGGCGGGTTGTTGTGGCTGCTGATTTCGATGGGCGCCGGCATCATCGGCGCGCTGGTCGGCGGCGTGCTGATGCTGTTGCCGGGCGGTGCCGGACGCTCGATCGGCGGCGGCGGCTGGGGTGGCTTCGGCGGCGGAGGCTGGGGTGGTGGCAGTGGAGGCGGTGGCTTTGGCGGTGGCGGTTTCAGCGGCGGTGGCGGCAGCTTTGGTGGCGGCGGTTCGTCGGGGAGTTGGTGATGGCACGCATGCAGCGACTGCTGACCAATCTGTTCGGTGGCTGGTTTCAACTGCGCCGGCGTTTCCCGGCGACGCTGCTGGACGAGATGGCTGCGGCGATTGCTGCCGGCGAGCGCACGCATCTTGGCGAAGTCTGTTTCGCGGTCGAGTCGCGACTGGCCCCATTGGCGGTACTGGATGGCCTCGATGCGCCGGCCCGCGCGCGCCAGGTGTTCACCCAACTGCGCGTGTGGGATACCGAACACAACAGCGGCGTGCTGTTCTACGTATTGATGGCCGAACACCGCATCGAGATCGTTGCCGACCGCGGCATCGCCGCACGGGTGACGACGGCCGAATGGGATGCGATCTGCGCGCGCATGCGTGAGTGCTATGCCCGTGGGCAATGGCGTGATGGCAGTCTCGAAGGCATCTCCGCCGCGCATGCGCTGCTGGCGTGGCATTTCCCTGATAGCGACAAGACCAAACCGGACGAGTTGCCGGATCGGCCAGTATTGCTGTAAGCCATCTGAAGCTTTCCCACAGGAAAGCGCAAGCCTCCTATAGCGGACATAAAAATGGCGGGCCAGTGGCCCGCCATTTTTAGTTTTGCTTGAAGCGATCGATCAGAACTTCTGGTTGTAACGCACGTACCAGAAACGGCCGATGTCGTACGACGGGTTGGCAACGAAGCCGCTGTTACCGATCGAGTTGCTCGCTGCGCTGTAGAACAGCGGAGTCTGGCGATTGAACAGGTTGTTGGCGCCTAGCGAAATGGTGCCATTCCACGGTGTGTTCCAACGCACCGACAGGTCGTTGAAGGCAATGCCGCCAACCTGGCGCTTCGGAGTGATGCCTACGCCCGGCGTGAAGTAGTTCGGCAAGCCGCACTCAGGACCACCACGACCTTCATTGATATCGAACGAGCAACCTTCCTTCAGGCCCGAGTAGTAACGCACGCCCCAGGTGGCACCGAAGTCGCCATAGTTCCAGTCCAGGCTGGCATTGGAGCGGACGCGCCAGGTGGAGTACTGGCCCACGTCATAGCTGATCGGAGCACCGGAACCGGGGTTCAGGTTGTACTTGGTGACGTAGTTGGTATCCAGACTGATCTTGAACTGGCCGAACGACTGCTTGGGCAGGCGGTAAGCGACGTTGAAGTCGTAGCCTTCGTTTTCCAGCGTGCCGCGGTTGGTCAACGTATGGACCAGGCTAATCACCTGACCGTTGCTGTCACGCGAAAACTGGCCGCATGAGGCCTGGATGTTGCGCAGGTAGCAATCTTCGAGCACATCGTCGGACGAAATCGAGCTGATCAAGTTCTTGATGCGGATGTTGTACCAATCCAGCGACAGGTTGAGGCCGTCGACGTAGCTCGGGCTGTAGACAAAACCCAGCGTCTTGCTGAGCGATGTTTCCGGCTGGAGCTTCACGTTGGAGCCGGAGATGAACGGCGTCGTGGACTGTGCATCGGCAGAATCGACCGGCAGGCCGGAGGAGTCGGTCTGGTGGAAATTCGCACCCAAGCCTGCTGCGCGGCATGCCACGATCGCATTGGCGTTGCCGTTCGCCACGGCGCCAAAGGTGGCGTCGCAAGGATCGGTGTAGTTGTCGAAGGTCTGCGACAGGCCGCTGTACAGATCGTTGATGGTCGGCGAACGGAAGCCTTCCGAGAGGCTGCCACGCACCATCAGGTCGTCGATCGGCTTCCACTGGATGCCGAACTTGCTGTTGGTGGTGTTGCCGAAGGTGCTGTACTTAGAGAAGCGGCTGGCCAGATCGACCGACAGCAGCCTCGCACCCGGCAGGTCGGCCAGCAGCGGAATGTTCAACTCCGCGTAGGCTTCCTTGGTGTTGTACTTGCCCGACGAAGAGTCCGAAGCCAGATCAGTGGAGTTGCCCGACTGCGAGAAGCCATCCGGGCGGTTGTAGCCTGCCTCGCGACGGTATTCCACGCCTGCGGCAAACTGCACCATGCCTGCTGGCAGCTGGACCACATCGCCACCGATATTGGCGGCGAAACCGGTGGTCTGGGTGCCATACGTGCCATTGGTGTTGACGCCGATATAGTCGAGCATCTGCTGGGTCAGACCACCCGCGCCCGACAGGATGTTCGCCGGTGTGCAACCGGCGATCACCGCGCCCGGGCTGCCGCACTTGACCACGCCATCGCTGTCTTTGAAGGACGGGCCGAGCGCCTTGGCAAGGTTCAGCAGGTTGTAGTTGCCTGTGCCGTAGACGGAGCCATGGTTCTTGATGAAGAAGCCGTTGACGTCCCAGTTGAAGTTGCGCTCACCGATCTGGAACACACCGTCGAGACCGGCACCGACGCGGTAGGTCTTCAACGTGCTCTTGGTCACGCGCGGGGTCTCGACGCCACGACGCAGGAACTCAACATCCTGCGGATCGGCGTAGCCCTGCTGGCTGCCCAGCGGGTTGTAATAGCTGTCCTTGTCCAGCACCACGCCCGTGGTGTTGGTGCCGAGCGGGTAACCGGCAACCTGAATGTTCGCCGTGCGCTCGGTGTAGGCTACGTCGGCGTGGGCGCTGATGTCGCTGGAGATTTCGTAGGTGGTCTTGCCGAACAGTGACTTACGCTTGGCGCCGTTGAGCAGCATCATCTGCTGGTCGGCGTTGTAGTTATCGGCAGCCGAGTAGGCGTGATAGTCGCCGATCTTGGTCGGATCACCGCCCGGGTTGAGCTTGAGCCCGTCGCCGGAGGGGTCGTTGAGGATCAGGCCGCCCGGACCAAAGGACGACAAGCCCTTTGTCGGATGGCGCGGGCCATTCGGATAGCGCGAGAAGTCGCGATCGCTCGCCCATACCGGATCTTCCTTGGCATAGGTGCCACTGAACACATAGGACAGCTTGCCGATCTTGTTGCCCCAGGTGAAGTCGTACTGCTGCTGGGCGCCATCGCCCTTGCCGTACTGGCCGTAATAGACATTGGCGTCGCCGCCCTTGATGTTCGTGCGGGTGATGATGTTGATCACGCCGGCGATCGCATCGGAGCCATAGATGGCCGAAGCGCCGTCCTTTAGTACATCGATGCGCTCGATGATCGAGGAGGGGATCGTGTCCAGATCGGTGAAGCCGTCGGCATTGGTACCCCAACGACGACCGTCCACCAGCACCAGCGTGCGGGCGGCGCCCAAGCCACGCAGTTCGACAGTGGAGCTGCCGGCGTAGGTATTGGAGGTCAGCACGGCGGAGCGGCTATAGCTCGGCGAGCCGGCAGCGGTGATGTGCGACAAGATGTCGCCAACGCTGACATATCCCTGTTTCAGAATCTCGGCGCGATCAATCGTAAACACCGGTTGTGCGGTTTCCATGTCCACGCTGCGAATGCGCGAACCGGTAACCGTGACGGTATCAAGCTGTTTGGCCTGGTCGGTGGAGGCACTGTCCTGGGCCGTGGACGAGGGCGCGTCCTGCGCGGAAACTGTCCACGTCTGCAGCATCAACGCTGCCGAGATGGCGGCAGCGAGCAAGGTCTTCTGTTTCATGTGTGGGGTAAAACTCCGAGCAAAAAACAGCCATTGACCGGCTTGAAAAGCTGGTCATTCAGGCTTTTGGGACAGCGCGTCTCACCTGGGGTTAGGGCTACGCGCCACGGCATCGTCGTGCATGGGGGAATGACGATGTAAACCCGACGTTAAGTCAAAGTGCAGTCAAACTGCAAGAAAAAACGTCGTTAAATTACGATGTGGCTACGTGAGGCACACAACAGCATGTGTGACGCTTGCGCTGCAAATGCTGAAAAAAGAAGGCGCCGAAGCGCCTCCCAGGATCGTTCTGTACTGCAAGCGTCAGTGCGTGGTGTCGCCAGGACCGATGTACTTGGCAATGAAAGTCTGCAGACGGTTGTAGAACTCGATGTTGTTTGCCTCGGCGTAGAAGCCGTGGCCTTCGCCGGGCTTGCTCAGCCATTCGTATGGCTTGTGCGCGGCATCGAGCGCGGCGCGCATCGCCTTGGCCTGCGCGAACGGCGCACGCTTGTCGTCCTCACCGTGGATCAACAGCACCGGCACGTCGATCTTGTCGGCCAGCTTGTCGGGCGAGTTGGCGGCGAGATCGGCATCGTCCTTGCCGATGACCGTGTTCAGATAGCTGCGACCGGACTTGTTCTCTTTGATGTCGCCCTTCTTGTACATCATGGCCAGGTCATAGATGCCGGCATAGCCGACCGCACACTTGAACATGCCCGGTGCACGGATCGTGGTCATCATCGCCGAGTAGCCGCCGAAGCTCCCGCCGTAGACGCAGACGCGCTTGGGATCGGCATAGTTCTCGGCGATGGCCCACTTCACGCCGTCGATCAGATCCTGCTGGATGCGGGTGCCCCATTTCAGGTAACCGGCTTCCTTGAAGTCCTCGCCGCGGCCGCCGGAGCCGCGATAGTTCACCTGCAGCACGAGGTAGCCGCGGCTGGCGAGGAACTGGGCATCGTTGTCGTAAGACCAGTCGTCCTGCACGCCGATCGGACCGCCGTGTGGCAGCAGGATCATCGGCAGGTTGACCAGATTGGCACCGTTCGGAATCGTCAGGATCACCTCCAGCTCCATGCCGTCGCTGGCCTTGAAGCGCAGTGGGCGACGCTCGGCCATCTTGGCAGGATCGATCCACGGCGCTGTTTCGAACAGCTTGATCACCTTGTAGTTGTGTGTGTCGATCAGATAGTAGGTGCCCGGATCGCGGTCGCTGCTGACTCCGAACAGCAGTTTGCCGCCATCCTCGCTGAAGTCGATGAAGTGGACGTAGCTGCCGGGGAATTTCAGGCTCAGCGCCCGGTGCAGTTTCGCCGTGGGGAGGTTCGGATCGATATAGTTGAGCTTGGGCATGCCGGTGGCGGGCACCGTGGCGAACGGCTGATAGGGCAACGCTGTCCATTCGACATTGCCGATGCTGCTGAAGCTGTCGCTGGCGAGCAGCTTGCGGTTGCCACCGTTCTCGTCCTGTTCCACCAGCTCGGTCGGACCGCCGCCAGCGTTGTAGCGGGCATAGATGCGCTGCTGGTCAGGGGTGAAGAAGATCGGTGTGAAGGTGCCGCCGACCTGGGCCTGTGACATTTTCGCCCAGCCGCCTGCCTGCTGGTGATAGACGACATAGTCGAAGTCGTCGTTGCGCCCGTACGCAAAGTGGGCCTTGCCATCGGTGCCGACCATGAAGCTCATGCCGCCGACGTTGATCTGCCCGATCAGACGACGGGTGTTCTTGCTCGCGTCAACGTCGTACAGCGTGCTGAAGTCGTTGTTCTCCCAGCTTTGCGTGGCCAGGTAGAAGTGGCCGTTGGTCGGGAGCGGCAAGCTGTCGACGGTGCCCCAGCCGCGGTCGGTGCCGCGTGTTGCGGCACGTGTGCCGTATTTCACGCTATCGCGGCCGTAGAGATAGTCCTGATGCTTGCCGTCCAGATCGGTGGCGATCACTTCACCGGTCAAGAAGGGCTTGTCGATCGAGCCGTATACTTTGCCTTTGTCCACCACCAGCCGGGTGTTGCTGACCCAGGTGATGCCTGCCGCCACCTCGTACTTGGGCAGGCGCAACACGCTCACCGGCTGCTTCATGTCATCCACCTTGTAGATGGCCAGCATGTGCGAGTCGCCGTCGGTGTCATTCATGTTCACGGCAAGATACTCACCATTCGGCGAGAGCCGCGGCATCGTCAACAGCGGGTGGTGCGCAAAATCTTCCACCGGAATCAGATCGGCCGCTGCGGCGGCCGCAGGCAACAACAGGCAGGCAGCGGACAGCATGGTCCGCGCAAAACGGTAAGACATCGGTTTCCCCCTGACACGCTCCGTGTGGTGAGCCAGCTCGTCTGGAGCGCGACGGCATGGCTGGATGCGGGCATCCCTGACGATGTAACGACACTTGCGTGGCTCCCGTTCCCCCCGGTACAGGCAGTGTCTGCCGATGATTCTAGCGCTCACGCGGGCGCGATCGAAAGAGGTGCTGACGCCAGGCATTCCCGGCCCGCTACACTTGGTCTTTGCCAGCCAGCCTTGTCCCCATGTCCCAGCCCTTCGTCGTCGATATCAATCCGGTTGCCTTCCAGCTCGGTCCGATCCAGGTCCACTGGTACGGGCTGATGTACCTGCTCGGGTTTTTCTTTGTCGCCGTGCTGGGTGAGTACCGGCGTCGGCGCGGGCGTCTGCCGGTCAACCGTGATGCGCTGGGCGACCTGCTGTTCTACGGCATGCTGGGCGTGATCGTGGGCGGACGCGTGTGGTACATGCTGTTCTATGCCGACATCGACTGGATATGGACCGCGCCGCAGACGTTGTTCAAGGTATGGGACGGCGGCATGAGTTTCCACGGTGGCCTGCTCGGCGTGCTGGTGGCTGGCTGGTGGTGGTCGCGCCGACACAAGTTGCATTTCTTCGACACGGTCGATTTCGTGGCGCCGCTGGTGCCGATCGGGCTCGGTCTTGGCCGGCTCGGCAACTTCATCAACGGCGAGCTGTGGGGCAAGCCCAGCGACGTGGCGTGGGCGATGATCTTTCCGAACGCGCCGGATCGGCTTCCGCGGCATCCCTCGCAGTTGTACGAGATGCTGCTGGAAGGTCTGGTGATGTTCGTGGTGCTGTGGCTGGTGTCGCTGAAGCCGCGGCCGCGTTATCTGGTTTCCGGCCTGTTCGCGCTGCTGTACGGCTGTTTCCGCTTCGCGGTGGAATTCGTGCGCGTACCCGATGCGCAGCTCGGCTACCTGTTCGGCACGCAGTGGGTGACGATGGGGCAGATGCAGTCGTTGCCACTGATCGCGATCGGACTGGTGTTGATCGCGCTGTCGCGGCGGGCGCCGACGCTGCCGCTCGCACCCGTTGCCGCGAAGGCCTGAAGCATGCGCGCCTATCTTGATCTGCTCCGCCATGTCCTCGATCACGGTACCGAAAAGACCGACCGCACCGGCACCGGCACGCGCAGCGTGTTCGGCTGGCAGATGCGCTTCGATCTCAACCAGGGTTTTCCGCTGGTCACCACCAAGAAACTGCATCTGAAATCGATCGTGCACGAACTGATCTGGTTCCTGCGTGGCGATACCAACATCACTTACCTGAAAGAACATGGCGTGCGCATATGGGACGAGTGGGCCGATGCGAACGGCGATCTCGGCCCGGTCTATGGCCGGCAATGGCGCGCGTGGCCGACCGCCGATGGCGGCGTGTTCGACCAGATCTCGTGGGTGATCGACGAGATCAAGCGCAATCCGGATTCGCGCCGCCTGATCGTCAGCGCATGGAACGTGGGTGAGTTGTCGAAGATGGCGTTGCTGCCATGCCACAGCCTGTTCCAGTTCTACGTTGCGAACGGCAAGTTGAGCTGCCAGCTGTACCAGCGCTCGGGCGACATCTTTCTCGGCGTCCCGTTCAACATCGCCAGCTATGCACTGCTCACCCACATGGTCGCGCAGGTCTGCGGACTTGGCGTGGGCGACTTCGTGCATACCCTAGGTGACGCGCATCTGTACAACAATCACGTGAAGCAGGCGCGGCTGCAGCTGAGCCGTGAAGCGCGACCACTACCGCAACTGAAGCTCAATCCCCAGGTGCGTTCGATCTTCGATTTCCGCTACGAGGACATCGCGATCGAGGGTTACCAGCCGCACCCGGCGATCAAGGCCGAGGTGGCTGTCTAGCAGCACTTCGGCGCGCGCGGAACGGGCATCCAGCGGATCTTTTCGCAACTATCTGCGCGGAGCCGCGGCAGCCGCATCCTGCTAAGATTCCACGCCATGGGCGGCGCCATCTGCAGGCGCAGGCCACTTCACAGATCAAGCCTTCAAGGACTCGTTATGGCTATTTCGCTGATTGCCGCGCTCGACGAAAATTTTGCCATTGGCCGCAAGGGTCAACTGCCCTGGCATCTGCCCGATGACTTGCGCTGGTTCAAGCAGCTGACCACCGGCAAGAATGTGTTGATGGGCTACAACACCGCCGTGTCGATCGGCCGCGCGTTGCCGGATCGGGTCAACCTGGTGCTGTCGCGTCGCCACGAGGCGCCATTCCCCGGCCAGATCACGGTGCGCTCGGTGGAAGAGGCGCAGGCGCGCACCGACAACACCGGTCTGATGGTGATCGGTGGGGGCCTGGTGTTCGCCGAAGCGTTGCCGCGCGCCCGCCGCATGTATCTGACCTGGGTCAGTGCCGCGATCGACGGTGCCGATACCTTCTTTCCCGGCGTGCATTTCAGCGACTGGACCGAGGTCTCGCGCGTGCATCACAAAGCCGATGCCGAGCACGCCCACGCCTTCGACATGGTCGAATATCTGCGCAACGGCTGATGACTGCTGCTGCCGCGCGGAAGCCGGTCATGCACGTGATGGCTGCCGTCATGCATGACGGCGACGGGCGCGTGCTGCTGGCGCAGCGACCGGCTGGCAAGCATCTGGCCGGCATGTGGGAGTTCCCCGGCGGCAAGCTTGAGCCTGGCGAAACACCGCTGGCGGCGCTGGCGCGCGAACTCCACGAAGAGCTCGGCGTCAACTTACAACACGCCGAGCCGCTGATCCGGGTGCCGTGCCATCACGTCGAGCGCGAGCTGCTGCTGGATACCTGGCAGACCGATCAATGGGAAGGCGTGCCGCAATCGCTGGAAGGGCAGGCGTTGCAGTGGCGGCTGCCGGCGCAGGTCGATCCGGCGATGCTGACCCTGGCCGATCGGGCGATCCTGCAGGCCGTGCGGTTGCCTCGTCGTTATCAAATCACTCCGGCGGAAGTGCGCCCGGATCAACGCGACATCTGGCTCGAGCGCATCGGCCACGCGATCGGGCACGGCGCGCCACTGGTGCAGCTGCGTCTGCCGTTATGGCCGCGCGAGCTCGTGCGCGGACTGGCCGCGGCCCTGTTGCCATTGGCCCGTCGGCATGGTGCCCAATTGCTGCTTGATGGCGATATCGACGGCGCGCTGACGCTGGGCATCGGCGTGCAACTCAAGAGCGCACAACTGGCCGCCTTGTCCGAGCGCCCGCTGCCGCTGCTGCAACTGGTCGGTGCCAGTTGCCACGAGGCGGTACATCTGGCACACGCAGCGGACATCGGTGCCGACTTCGCCACGCTGTCGCCGGTAGCGGGCACCCGCAGTCACCCGCAAACGCCATCGCTGGGCTGGCCCCGATTCCATGCGCTGGCGGAAGCCGCTGCGCTGCCGGTCTATGCGCTTGGCGGCATGGCGCCCTCGCATATCACGCAGGCCCGCCAGTGCAGCGGGCAGGGCGTGGCGGGCATTCGCGAGTTCTGGCCTTAGAAACGACAGATCAGGATCAGCGCGCGTGGGCCAGTACCAGATAGCGCTGGTGCAGTTCGTTGACAGCGCGGTCCAGCGCGGATTCGTCGCCGCTGTTCTCGATCACGTCATCGGCCAGTGCCAGCCGCTCGGCGCGGCTGGCCTGCTGGGCCAGCATGCGTCGGGCCAGCGTTTCGTCGATGCCGTCGCGGGCGATCAAGCGTGTCATCTGCACCGACTCGGGCACGTCGACCAGCAGCACGCGATCGACCCAGCGATAGGGCGCGATGTTTTCGGCCAGCAACGGAATTGCCAGCAGGCAATACGGCCCACGTTCGGCCAGTGCACGCTCGCGCAACCACTGGCGCACGCGCGGGTGGATGATTGCCTCCAGCCTCTTGCGCGCGCCGGGATCGACAAACACGCGTTGACGCATGGTTGGGCGATCCAGCCGGCCCGTGTCGTCCAACACGCCGACACCAAACGCATCGATCACGGCGGCCAGCCCGGCAGTGCCCGGCTCGATCACTTCGCGTGCTGCCACGTCGGCATCGTGCACCGATATGCCGAGTGCCTCGAAGCGCCGCGCCACTGCCGTCTTGCCAGCAGCGATGCCACCAGTCAGCGCAATCACCAGGGCATGTGGTCGTTCGCTCATCGCAGCCCGGTCAGTTGCATATAGCCCTGCAGCAGGCCATCACCGGCGACGAACCAGACCCAGCCGGCAGCGGCGATGAACGGGCCGAACGGCATCGGGATTTCCCGCTGATGCTTGCGCAGTGCGATCAGGATGCCGCCGACCAGTGCACCGATCAGCGAGGAGAGCAGGATCATCGGCAGCAACGACACCGGACCCATCCAGGCGCCGAGTGCGGCGAGCAGCTTGAAATCGCCATGGCCCATGCCTTCCTTGCCGGTGAGCAACTTGAACACCCAGTACACACTCCACAGGCTCAGGTAACCGATAGCGGCCCCGATGATCGCCGAGGGCGCGGTGACGAACATCGGCAGCAGTGCCAGCAACAGGCCCAGCCATAGCAGGGGAAAGGTCAGCTGGTCGGGCAGCAGCTGAGTACGAAAGTCGATACCGGACAATGCGATCAGGGTCCAGGTCAGCACCAGTCCTGCCAGCGCGGCCCACGACGGCCCGAACTTCCACACGATTACGGCGCTCAATACAGCGCTGAGCAGTTCCACCAACGGATACTGGATCGAGATTTTCGCCTTGCAGTAACGGCAACGCCCGCGCAGCAATAGCCAGCCGAACAGCGGGATATTGTCCAGCGCCGACAACGGGTGCTTGCACTGCGGGCAGTGCGAAGGCTCGCGCACGATGCCGGGCGGCAGCGGTGTCGTATCCACC
Organism: uncultured Rhodanobacter sp.; assembly: GCA_966211915.1. Taxonomy (GTDB): domain Bacteria; phylum Pseudomonadota; class Gammaproteobacteria; order Xanthomonadales; family Rhodanobacteraceae; genus Rhodanobacter. The sequence continues at coordinate 106,664 of CBIHNO010000010.1, read as the reverse complement.
TCGAGTTCCAGCACATCACGCGCCTCACGCCGCCAGTCCGCCGCCATGCGCTCGGGCAGTCGCAGAATCACCACGTTGAGAAAGCTGCCCACCAGCAGGCCGAGCACCCCGGCAAGGGCAATCCACACGGCAAAGGGGAGGTCGGGCATGCGTCAGCCTTATGGTTTGAGTCCCCGCGGAGGGGTTGGGCGTAGGGTACGGTGCTTCGGGTAGGAGCGCACCCTACCCACAAGGAACTTCCTTTGGTCATGCGCGATGCTCTTCGCAATCATCAGCATCAGGACATCGTGCACGCGGGGCGCTTCGTACAACAAAAACGGCGGGCAATGCCCGCCGCTTTTGCATGGTGTCTTTGGAAGCCTAGAACGTGCCGGCAAGCTTGAAGATCGGCAGGTACAAAGCAATCACCATGCCGCCGACCAAGGTGCCCAGCACGACCATGATGATCGGCTCAAGCAGGGTGGACAGGGTGTCGACCGCGTTGCTGACTTCTTCTTCGTAGAACTCGGCAACCTTGAACAACATGTTGTCCAGCGCGCCGGATTCCTCGCCGATCGCGGTCATCTGCACCACCATGTTGGGGAACAGGCCGGTCTGCTTCATCGCCAGCTGCAGCTGGTGGCCGACAGAGATGTCGTCGCGCATCTGCTTTACGGCATCGCCGTACACCACACTACCGGTAGCACCGGCTACCGCGTCCAGTGCCTCAACCAGCGGCACACCGGCACGGAACGTCACACCGAGCGTGCGGGCGAAGCGTGCGATCGCCGAGTTGCGCACGATATTGCCCATCACGGGCATCTTCAGCGACATCCGGTCGAGGAAATGCGCGAACTTCACCGAGCGCTTCTTGGCGATGATCAGTGCGGCGATGCCACCCACGATCACACCGATCACGACCCACCAGTAGCTCTGCATGAACTGAGAGGCGGTGACCAGCAGCTGGGTCGGGGCGGGCAATTGCGCCCCGGCGTCCTGAAAGGTCTTTGCAAATACCGGCACCACGAACAGCAGCATGATCAGGCACACCACGAACACCACGGCCAGCACCATCATCGGGTAGAACAGCGCCTTCTTGATCTTCTTCTTGATCGCTTCGGTGCGTTCTTTATAGGTGGCGACGGTGTCCAGCACGGTATCCAGCACGCCCGACGTCTCGCCGGCATGTACCAGGTTGCAATAGAGCTCGTCGAACTGCACTGGATAACGGGCCAGTGCCTCATGCAGTGCCGCACCGCCTTCGATGTTCTGCTTCACATCGAGCAGGATGTTCTTGAAGCGGACGTTCTTCTGGCCGTCGGCAATGATGTCGAACGACTGCACCATCGGCACGCCGGAGGCCATCATGGTGGCGATCTGGCGACTGAAGACGGCGACATCGCCCGGTTTGACCGTGCTGCCGGTAGCACCGAACAGCGGCTTGGAGCGCTCCCGCACGGTTTGTGGGTTCATGCCCTGGCGACGCAATTCGGCCTTGACCAGCGAAGCGTTCTTCGCCGGCATGTCGCCCTTCATGCGTTTGCCGCGTTTGTCCAGCGCGACCCACTCGTAGGTGGTCAGCCGGCTGACTTCGGCACGTTGCGCCCCGAGCGCACGCGTCTTGTCTGCGTTTAGCTTTGCGGTAGCCGTGGCCATGCGCATCTTCCCCCTGTGATTCAGTCCCGGAGCCGCCCAAGTCAGCGACTGGCAAGCTATTTGTACAGCTTATGTCATTTCTGCGGCAGTAAACCGTGGCGCCGGACGCAAGTTCGGTGCTACGGATGTCCCATTCCGCCGCTCATTCCTTGGTAACGCGATCGATCTCGGTCAGGCTGGTCAGTCCGTTTTTCACCTTCAGCAGGGCCGACGCGCGCAGGTCATTCACGCCGGCGGCCTTGGCCACCTCGCTGATCTGCAGCGCATTGCCGCCTTGCAGGATGATTTTCTGGATGTCCTCCAGCATCGGCATCACCTGATAGATGCCCACGCGGCCCTTGTAACCCTCGTTGCAGCCGTCGCAACCGACGGCTTCGTAAACGGTCAGGCCAGCATCGATGTCGGCCTGGCTGAAACCCGCGGCCAGCAGCACGGCCGGCGGTAAGTCCATGGGTTTCTTGCACTCGTGCAGGCGTCGCGCCAGACGCTGGGCGATGATCAGGGTCACCGATGAGGTGATGTTGTACGGCGCGATGCCCATGTTCATCAGGCGCGCGATGGTCTGCGCGGCATCGTTGGTATGCAGGGTGGATAACACCATGTGGCCGGTCTGCGCTGCCTTGATCGCGATCTCGGCGGTTTCCAGGTCGCGGATTTCGCCGACCATGATCACGTCCGGATCCTGGCGCAGGAACGAGCGCAACGCGCTGGCAAACGTCATGCCGCGCTTCACGTTCTGCTGCACCTGATTGATGCCCTCGACGCGAATTTCCACCGGGTCCTCCACCGTCGAGATATTGCGCTCGGCGGTGTTGAGCATGTTCAGGCCGGTATACAGCGACACCGTCTTGCCCGAGCCGGTCGGGCCGGTGACCAGCACCATGCCGTATGGCTTGTGGATTGCGTCGATGTAAAGCTTCTGCTGCTCCGGCTCGTAGCCGAGTTTCTCGATGCCGATCTTGGCCGACGAGCCGTCCAGGATGCGCAGCACGATCTTTTCGCCGAACAGGGTCGGCAGCGAGCTCACACGAAAGTCGATCGCACGGGTTTTGGACAGATTGAGCTTGATGCGGCCGTCCTGTGGCACGCGCTTCTCGGCGATGTCCAGTTGCGCCATCACCTTGATGCGCGAGGCAATGCGGTTGGCCATCTTCATCGGTGGGCTGGCCACGGCCTTCAGCATGCCATCCATGCGCAGACGCACCCGGTACTGGGTCTCGAACGGCTCGAAATGGATGTCCGAGGCGCCGCGGCGGATCGCGTCGACCAGGATCTTGTTGACGAACTTCACCACCGGCGCATCGTCCATGGCGTTCGCGTCGATACCGGTCGACTCGACCTCGTCGTCGCCGACCTCAAGCTCGAGGCCGTCAAGATCCCCGCCGCCCATGTCCGGCATGGTGTCGCGCATGTTGTTCAGCAGGCCCTCGATCACCCGCTGCAGCGAACCGCGTTCGACCAGGATGGGTTCAACCATGCAGTTGGAGTGGAACTTGATCTCGTCCAACGCATGCGACTGCATGGGATCGGCAATACCGACAAACAGCCGCTTGCCGCGGCGGAACAGCGGCAGTGCCATGTGCTTGGTGATCAGCGCCTCGCTGATCAGGTCCATTGGCATGGTCGCCGGATTCAGCGCGGCCACATCCATCATCGGCATGCCGAACTCGGCCGAGGCGATCCGGGTCAACTGGCCACTGTCGACCAGGTTGTGATCGAGCAGCCAGGCACCCAGCGAGGCCTTCTGCTGGCCGCTGTCGGCCATTGCCTTGCGTACATCGGCCTCCGGCAGCAGCCCTTCGGACACCAAGCGGCGCGCCATGCCGGACAGACCCGCGAGTGACGGTTGCAACTGAGATGACATAACCTACTCGACCTTGCCTCTGTATGTAGTTGAATCTACCGCAGTCCGGCCCTCAGGTCATCCATTCCCTGTGACTCGTGACCAGCTGGGTGATGCGGTGCACAAGGTCATTTGGCACGAGGTTCTTTGGCGTTTGTTCCTCCGCATGCAAGCAGGGGGAGGTAAGCGACCTATAGAGAGTCCTATGGGTGAGGGGATAAACCTCTTGATCTCATGCCAAGCGCAACCTTGCCTCAGCGCTTGGCAATGAACAGGGAAAGGCGGAAAAGTACAAAACCCAACCCGTCCTCAACCCTCACTCAGCCTTCACGCTATGATCCCCATTCACCCGGGGAGCCATCTGTTGAACCGCCTGAGTATCATCCTGCCTGCCAAAAACGAGGCCCCCGCGCTGGCCGCGCTGCTACCGCTTCTGAGCGCCACGCATCCCGAAGCCGAGATCATCGTGGTCGACGACGGCTCCACCGACGACACACGCAGCATCTGCAAGAGCAGCGGCATCGAATGTCTGTCCTCGCCGTATTCGATGGGCAACGGCGCGGCGATCAAACGCGGTGCACGTGCCGCCACCGGCGACATCATCATCTTCATGGACGGCGACGGCCAGCATGATCCGGCCGACATCGCCCGCCTGCTGGATCAATTGAATCGTGGCTACGACATGGTCGTCGGCGCCCGCGATTGGGGCAGTCAGGCCGGCGTCGGACGGGGCCTCGCCAATACCTTGTACAACTGGCTTGCCACACGCATGACCGGCCACCCCGTGCTGGACCTCACCTCCGGCTTCCGCGCCGTGCGCGCAGACAAGTTCCGCGAATTCATCCACTTGCTGCCGAACGGTTTCAGCTATCCCACCACCAGCACCATGGCGTTCTTCCGCAGCGCCTACCCGGTTGCCTACGTGCCGATCAAGGCCGCCGGGCGCGTCGGCAAAAGCCACATCAAACCGGTGCGCGACGGCTTCCGGTTCCTGCTGATCATCTTCAAGATCGCGACCCTGTACGCACCACTGAAACTGTTCGCACCGACCGCCGTGGCGTTCTTCGCATTTGGTTGGGCGTATTGGGCTTATACCTTTCTTGAATTCCATCGGTTGAGTCTGGTCAGTGTGGCGCTGTGGAGCGCCTCGGTTATCATTTTCCTGATCGGCCTGATTTCGGAGCAGATTACGTCGCTGACCTATCGGCGCGATGCGTAGGTCGATTTGCATGATGCAGCCATGAGAAAAATGCGCCTGCTCGCATTGACGACGTCATATCCGCTGTACCCGGGTAGTTCCGCTGGCGTATTCGTCCAAAGTCTTTATCGACGCTTGTCAGTCGAATGCGCCATAGACGTCGTCTGCCCTGCTGATTCGAAGCCCATGAAGGCGACATTCGACGATAGCGCGGCAACGGGCATTCGCATTCATGCGGTGCGTTACGCTCCCCGGGCGTGGCGCAAGTTGGCCCAGGAGTCTGGTGGAATCGTTACGGGCTTGCGGCGCGCGCCATGGTACGTATTGTTGCTACCGGGATTGCTGTTCGGACTGTTTTGGCGTTGCTTGCTGCGCACGGGTGATGCAGATTTGATCCATGCCAACTGGGCTGTATGCGGGGCCGTGGCGGGCATCGTCGGGCGTTTGCGGAGGAAGCCCGTGGTCACAACGTTGCGCGGCAGCGACGTAACGCGCGCGACACGTTCGTGGTTGGACCGAATGATCCTCGGCTTGGCCGTGCGCAACAGTCGGATCGTGATTTGCGTTTCTGAGGCGATGGCAGAGCAGCTGCGTATGCAATTCCCGCGTCGTACTGCCGACATCCATGCATGCCTCAATGGTGCCGATGAGGCATTCTTCCAGGTCAACAGGGGCGCCTCCGACGACACTGGCTTGCGGGTGCTGGCGGTGGGCAACCTGATTCCCCTGAAAGGCTTCGATGTGTTGATCGAGGCTGTCGCGCGTGCGCGTCATGGTGAGCAAATGCATACATGCATCGTCGGCGGCGGACCCGAACGGGAAGCGCTGCTCGCTCTGGCGGCATCCCGTGGTGTGTCTTCCTGTTTCACATTTGCCGGAACCGTGCCCGCGACCGACATGCCGAAACGAATTTCCGAAGCGGATGTGTTCGTCCTTTCCAGCCGTTCGGAGGGGCGGCCCAATGTTGTCGTGGAAGCTTTGGCTGGCGGTTTGCCGGTCATTTCCACCGATCTGGAGGGTGTGCAGGGAATGGTCAGGAATGGTGACACCGGCTGGCTGGTCGCCGTCGATGACCCAGATGCATTGGCCGCTGCGCTGGATCAGGCGGTCACCGATCGCGCAGAACTTCACCGCCGCGGTGAACGCGCACGCGCGGCCGCGCGCATCCAGATCGGGACGTGGGCGGATACGGCGCGTTGTTACGAGGCGTTGTTCCGGACAGCTTTGACGTCAGACAGGAGGCAGCGCCCCTCATGTGCGGGATAGCCTTTCTCCGGGCGCCGACGGTCTCGCCCGGGGAGCGTCGCGAACGCATGGACGCGGCCTTGCGACGACTCAAGCACCGCGGCCCCGACGAATCCGGGCGCCTCGTCGGCGACGATTTCGTGGCGGGACACACGCGGCTGGCGATCATCGATCTCAAGGGCGGCCACCAGCCCATGCGCGATCCCGGTGAGCGCTGGGTCTTGGTGTTCAACGGTGAGATATACAACTACCGGGAACTGCGAGCCCAATTGGCGGAGCGGTGGAACTTCCGGGATGACAGCGACACCGAAGTGTTGTTGGCCGGGCTGGTCACGGAAGGTGCAAGGTTTGTCGAACGCCTGGATGGCATGTGGGCATTCGTGTTGCACGATGCCGTTTCCGGCGACTTGTTGCTTTCAAGGGACCGTTTTGGCAAGAAACCCCTGTATTACCGCCACCACGGCGCGATGTTTGCCTGCGCATCCGAATTGCCGGCACTGGAGGTGCTGACTCCGGATGCGACCGTCACGGAAGATGCCGCGGGCATCGCGGATTATTTCCGTTACGGTTACGCGCTGCCCGGAACGACTTGCGTGGCGGGCGTCAGGGAGGTTTTGCCGGCACACACGCTGCGGCTGCGCGCGGATGGTTCCATCGTCCAGGAGCGCTATTGGGCGCCATCGGTAGAACCCTGGACTGGCAGCTTCGAGGAAGCGGCCGAGCAGGTTCGCGAACTGTTGACGCAGGGCGTGCGTCGACGCCAGTTGGCATCCGACGTCGAAGTCGGAGCATTCCTTTCCGGCGGAGTCGATTCAACGACCGTGTGTGCGCTTGCGCAGGAATCGGGGTTCGGAAGGCTGCGCACGTTCACCGCGGGTTTTGCCGAACCGACCTACGACGAGCGCGCGCCGGCGGCCCGGGCGGCAGCCGAATTGGGTACGCTGCACACGGCTGAAGAGATCAAGCCGGATATTGCGGCAGCCCTTGCAACGGAACTCCCACGTCGCATGGGCCAGCCGTTCGGCGATTCCTCCCTGGTTCCCAGCGCGCTGGTCGCTTCGGGGGCGGCACGGCACGTCAAGGTGGTTCTGACGGGTGATGGTGCCGACGAGATATTCGGGGGCTACGCCAGATATGCGGGTCGGTTGCTGCGCCAGCGGTATCACCGGCTGCCGGCCTCGTTGCGCTCGATCGTCGAGCGAGGCGTGCTGGCAACACCTGAGCCATATGCGCATCACAGCGGCAGCCTCTTGAAGCGCGCACATCTTTTCGTGCGGCTGGCGCGCGAGGACAGGGATACCTACATAGGGCCGCCAGCCATCCGCAAGGAAACGCTCGCGCAACTGGTGCCCGGGTTGGGTGCAGGAAACCCGATGCCCGATCGGCCATGGCCCGATGATCCGGACGAACTGAGGCACATGCTGCTGATGGATTGCCTGGTCTATTTGCCCCAGGACATCCTGCAGAAAGTCGATCGCGCGACGATGATGCATTCGCTCGAAGCCCGCAGCCCCTTCCTTGACAAGGCGCTGTTTGAATTCGTGATACGCGTACCCTGGCAATGGCACTTCTCGGGATTGCGCGGAAAGCGCCTGCTGCAGGCGGCCATGCGCGGTCACGTGCCCGACTTCATCTGGGATCGTCGCAAGCAGGGATTTGCCTCGCCGGTCAGTCACTGGCTGCGCAACTGGCTGGGCGATGAACTGCTGGCCATGACGGGTCCAGGAGACACGGGTGTGGTGAACGCTGCGGGATTGCGCGCGCTCCTGCGTGAGCATCGAGCAGGACGCGCCGATCACTCCCAACCTTTGTGGTTGGCTTATGCCTACCTGCGCTGGCGCGCCGGTTGACCGTATGACTGCACGCGCTGATCGCATCTTGCTTGTCTTGCCGAGCCTCGAACGCGGTGGCGGCGAACGTGTGTTGCTGCAACTGGCTGGATCGTTTCTGGCGGCAGGGCGGGAAGTGCACGTGGCTGTCCTGCTTGGCGGTGGCCCGCTACGTTCGGCTGTTCCGGACGCTGTGACGTTGCATGAGCTGATCGATGCCGGCGACGCGTCCAAGGGCCTTGCGCTGGCGTGGAAGGCACTCCCCAAATTGGCATCGCTCATTCGCGCGGTCAAACCACATGCCGTGTTGAGCACGATGACAGGCACCAATTTGCTGGTCGTGCTGGCATGCATGCGGGCGCGCATCCGTACCCGTCTTGTCTTGCGGGAAGCATCCAGTCTCGTCAACACGAAAAGTGCCTTGAAACGACAGGCGATGCGCTGGCTCTACAGGCGCGCTGACGGGCTGGTCGCGGTGTCAGCGGGAGTTGCGCAGGATCTGCGTGGACTGGGTCTTGCGGATGACCGCACTCATGTCATACGCAACCCGGTGGATGTCGAACGGCTGCGGCAGCTCGCAGCCATCGGCTTGCCACCAGCGTTGCAGGACAACGCTCCGTACGTGGTCTCGCTGGGACGCTTGACCGAAGCGAAGGATCTCCCCACCTTGTTGCGGGCGTACGCAACCAGCGCATTGCGCGGTAGCCATCGCCTCATCATTGTCGGGGAAGGTGAGCAACGCACGAACCTGGAAAACCTGATGCGGGATCTCGGGCTGGCGGATCGTGTCGTGCTCACGGGGGCGATGGACAATCCGTATCGCGTGCTGGCCGATGCTTCGTTGCATGTTCTGTCTTCCCGCTGGGAAGGTTATCCGAATGTCCTGCTGGAGGCTTTGGCGTTGGGAGTTCCAGTGGTAGCCACCGATTGCCCGCATGGCCCACGCGAAATACTCGATGACGGGCGCTATGGTCGCCTTGTGCCTGTTGGCGATGCAGTTGCATTGGCGAGTGCGATGGATGCGGAACTAAAGCGGTTATCACCCGGACCCGAGATAGTACTCGCCGCCCACCAACCGCGGATCATTGCGTCGTATTACCTGGCTTTACTGGATGGTACATGTGTGGAAGGTTCGTCATGATCCGACTCGCATACACATTAACCCGGGCGAGCACCGGCAGTAGTGTTGCGGAATCCGAGTTATCGCCATGAAGGTTCTTTTCGTGCTTCCAAACATCGCAGTCGGTGGCGTCGAGCGGGTTCGCCTGATGCTGATTGAACACCTTTCCGCCCGTGGTATCGAATGTCGCCTCGCTTTGTGCCAATGTCGGGGCGAGTTGCTTGATCGCGCTCGAGAGCTCGCGCCAGTCGATGAGCTCGCACCGCGTGGTCTATATCAGTTCGTCCCTTCACTGGTGCGTCTGATCAAACGTGAGAAGCCGACCCATGTAGTTACCGCGTTTCCGGACGTTGGCATTTTGACTTGGCTTGCGCTCAGACTGGCGAGCAGCCGTGCGAAGTGGATACACACTGTCGATGTTACGGATGCCGTGACGGATTCTGGTGGCGGAATTTTGGACAGATTGCGATTCAGTATGCGAAGTCAAGCGGCGGAATTTGTGCATCGACGTGTCGACGTAGTGGTCGCGGTTTCGGAGGGGGTGCGCGCGGAGCTCACAGGCGAGCACGCACTCGATCCGCGACGGGTTGCGATGCTTTACAACCCAGTCGTTCCAGACGTTGAGCTTGGGTGGCCGCGGACGCAAAGGAGGGATGGCGGCGGCTCGTGTCGGATCGTGGCCGTGGGCCGCCTGGCGCCTCAAAAAGGGTTCGATGTTCTTGTAAACGCGATGGCGCGTGTACGCGGCTCGTGGCAACTTGCCATTTGGGGTGATGGCGCGGAACGTCCTAGGCTCGCTAGGCTTGTCGCCGAGTTGGGTTTGCAGAATCGCATCCAACTATGTGGCTACGCATCGGATCCCTTTCGCGTGATGCGTGACGCCGATGTATTCGTGATGCCATCACGATACGAAGGTTTCGGCAACGTCCTGGTTGAGGCGCTTGCATGCCAGTGCCAGATCGTTGCTGCTGACTGTCCCCATGGGCCGCGTGAAATCCTGCAGGATGGACGTTTGGGCAAACTGGTGCCGGTCGAGGACGTGGGTGCGATGGCTGAGGCGATTGAACAGGCTATGGACGGCCAGCGTAAAGTCAATCCTGATTTGTTGCTGGAACGCGCACACGATTTCGCGTCGTCGAAATCTGGCGACGAATGGGAGTTGTTGTTGCGCCGGCTGGATGCAGTGTGACTGCGGCTGGCAGTGGCGCATGGCAGCTCGGCCGCGGCGGCTACTGAATCATCGCCGTGCTTGGCGACCCAGGCCACAAAGCATTTCAGGCTTCGCGTGGCACCGCAGCCGGCATGCACAGGACATTCTGGAACGCCTTCAGATTATTTTCCGTCAGTGCGGTCAGGCGACCGCCGTGATGAATCGTCTCGAAGGTGTAGCCCAGCTCCGAGAGGAACGCCAGAATGTCGCTGGCCTGATAGCCGGCGGTCGTTGACGTGGTGTCCTGGATTTCCACAATGAGTAAAGGCCTGAATCGCCGAAGCGTGCCTTCCGCGCCCCGCAGGCACGGCAACTCGGCACCCTCGATGTCGATCTTGATCAGGTCGATGCGGTCGACGGGGTGCTTGGCTAACCAGATGTCTAGCGTCGTGATCGGGATGCGTTGTAGCTCGGGCGCACCCTTCTTCCCTCCATACAAGCTGCCGAGTCCATGGTGCTCATCATCTGGAAGGCCTTGTCCGCAGGATGCGTACACGGGGACATTGTCTGCGGGTGCGTCCGAGAGGCCGGTACGCATGATGGTAATCTGATCCAGATGATTGCGGGTTGCATTCGCCTGGAGTTGGTCAGCAATGGCATCCACAGGTTCGAATGCGATGACGTGGCCTGTGCGGCCCACCCGTTTGGCTGCTGTCATTGAAATCTCGCCGAGATTCGCGCCTACGTCGATCACAGTCATGCCTGGGCGAAGCATGCGGTCGAAGAGCACAACCATCCTCCGATTGTAATAGCCGGTCCAAAATATACGGCGCTGCATGTGATCGGACAGGCTGAGGTCCAGATCAAGACTCCCGTCGAAGTTGGTAACACGCGCTTTGCCGTGGATGTGGCGGAAGCAGGCCTGCAACAGGAATTGCGGAAGACGGAAGCGTCCACCGAGCGACAGCACGTTTCCCAGGCCACGAAGCCACAGCAATAGCCTCAGTTTCAAGGTGTGCGTGGTGATCGGCGAGTCGCTTTGGATGGTCACGGGGACTTGTCACCTGGAGATTGGAGTGTCGATATTGCAGGAGGCTGTATGACTGCATGATGCGATAACGCTGCAGCGTGCAACGGTAGGAGACTGCAAGGAGGCTTCTATTCTGCCCCACAGGTACGTTATGTGGCTATCGAGCGAGGTTGCCGGGACTGTGCTTGGCGTGGTGCAAAGTGATCCCTATAGATCCGCAGCCAATCGCGGCCATCGACCACTCCGAGCAGGCCAGCGCCAGCGACATGCCTGTCACGCCGAGCCGGGCCGTGAGCGGAACGGCTGCAGCCATCAGTACCGCCACGCCGACGATTTCGAATCCCGCCCGCACCCACGGTCGGCCCAGCGCCATCAGCACATTGCCCACGGACATGCGCAGAGCCATTCCTGGCAGTGCCACGCATAGCCAACGAACTGCATGGTCGAGGCCATGATATTTGACGCCAAAAACCCATTCAAACAACGGCGCTGCAAGCCACAGCACGACCGCAATGACGAGGCTGTAGGCGAGGGCGGCGCTGAATATCCAGAGCAGTAGTCGACCGGTGCGCGTCGGATGTTCGCTGCCTTCGCGAAACAACCTGGGCAACGCCGACTCCGTCATCGCACTGACCGGGAGCATGGTGGCGGCAATGATGCGAGTGCCGACCGCATATAAGCCGGCGGCTGACAATGGCAACAACTTGGCGACAAGTGTCTTGTCGAGTTCGCCTGGGCCGCTTGCGGTGATGCCCAAGGCGGCGTAACCGGCGTTGCTGCGCAGTTCGCTCGTTTCCGGCAAGCGCCATCTGCGCAGGGCTGGCCACGCGGATGGAAACGTCCGCACTGCCAGCAGGAGCGCAAGCAACGAGGCCACGGGATAGACGTAACCGTAGACAAGCAAAGAGTCCATGGGATGTGCAATGAACACGCCGGCGGCAGCGACGAAACGCAGAACCATCGGCAAGGTCTTCAGTAGCTGCGAGCGTGCAATGCGACCAAGCCCCTGGTGTTCGGAGACGGTCAGACGGAACAATGCCTGCAGCCATATTTCGGTGATACCGATGGCCAACAGTACCATCCAGGGTACCTGGGCGACGCGCAGCACGAGCATGCAGATGGCGAGATAAATGGCCAGCAGTGCACTGCCGCAAAGCAGCGTGGTCGGGATCGCATAGGTCAGTACCGGATCGCGGCGTGCCGGCTCCTTTGCCACTTCAGCCAGGAGCACGATATGCGTGCCGAAGGGTGAAAGCGTTCCAAGAAACACAGCCAGCGATGCGATGCCTGCAAAAGCGCCGAACTGGTGCGGTCCCAGCATCCGCGCCACTAGCAGCAAGGTGCCTGCCTGCACCAGCGTATACAAAGCCAATATGAAGGTTGTACGGATGGTGCCGCGCGCTATGGGGCCTTTCATGGAGGTCGGGGTGCGGGTTACGCGCGGCATCGAGCGAATACAAATTCGTTGCAACCCAACCCGCGCGTGAGAGTCTGGTGTTGCAACTCGAACCCACTGGCGGTCAATTTGCGCACAACTTCTTCCGGTTTTGCGACCTCGAACGGGTATCCGCCCAGCCAGTCCCGCCAGTCGTGGACGATCGACATGCCCCGCTTCCGCCCGTACTCCCGTGCATGGGTGCCTGGCATGTGGAAATGCCGCAGGTCTTGCCACAGGGCGTACATGGAAAATAGCGGGTAGAACGCCGCTCCAACCAGCCAACGTCCGGGGGCGCCGCTGCAATAAAGACGCTTTATTGCGCGCCAAGTCTGCGAGCGCCAACCCTGATCGTTGTACAGCGCAATGAGCAAGGAGCCGTGTTGCGCTACCCGTGACTGAGCCAGTTCAATGGCGGGCCACATAGCTCCCGTGTGGTGCAGGACGCCCCAGCTGTAAACCAAATCGAATTGACCCATGCTGGCCATGAATGCGGGATCCAGCACCGAGCCCTGCATGATTTGCCAATTCGTTGCACGGGGGGCAAAGCGCCTGCGCAGTTCTTCCGTACATGCAACTGAATCGGCGTCATAGTCGAAGGCAACGACATCGGCTCCGAGCTGGTGCATCACCAGACTCGAAAGGCCGCTGCCGGAGCCAACGTCCAGCACTCGGATACCGCGCAAGTCATCTCTCCCAAGGGACTCACACAATCTGCGCCGCGCCTCGTCGATCCGATGCTGGTCGAGCGTTGTGAGAAAGGATTTCCAGTTGCGGCCGAACGCGAACCGCAGGTCCGGGTCTTCGTGGCGGGCGAGTTGTGCGGGCGAATTCATGTCGTGATCTTACCAGTGCGAAAACGCGACGCTCGAGCCATGTCGATGATGCGTGGATCATTCCTTGGACTTGGCGGTTGATTCGATTTGCTGCCGGAGTTCACGAATGCTGCTATTCAGCCGTCCTCCGATATTGAGCTGCTGGAGTGCCTGTATCTGATGCATCGCGGCATCGGGACGACTTGAGGCGAGCAGCATGCGCACCAGCGTGATGCGATAGGCCGGTTCGTTCGGCGCGTTGTTCACCGCGCCCTCGATCATGCGAAGGCCTAAAGCGTGCTCGTCCAACACGTTCCATGCGTAGTCGCCGTAGGTGGCTTGCAGTCGCGCGCTGGGCTTGGGGTGATCCAGTGCAGCCTCGAATGCTTGCACCATGCGATCGGTCGGCAAGGGGCATGAGCCGTCTCGGGCGCACTGCGCCAGCGCGGCCAGTGAACTTTCGTCCTGTACACCGAGGTCGTGCGCTTTCAGCTTGGCGACCATGCTGTCCCACCATGCGTCCTTCAGCGGCAGATGCATGCGCGAGTTCATGAAGATCAACGCCTGCTGCGGCAGGATCGACGACTTGGGCAGGCTCGCAGCCTGTTCCAGTGGCGCATACGCCAGCGCGGTGAATGGCGAGGCCGGATCGTAGTGGGAGTAGATGATGTAGGTGCGGCCCAGTTCGTATTGGGCACGCGGCGACTGCGGCGCACGGCTGGCCAGATCCTTCGCCAGTCGCAGCGGGTTGCCCCATGCATATGCGGTGAGCGCCGTCAGCACCGTCCAGTACAGCATCAGGCAAGCCAGCAGTGCACGACGCGCCCGCCGCCCAAATGGCAGTGCCCCTGCAGGAACGGCTTCAGCCGCGATGCTCTTGCTGGTGGGGCTATTCTGGTTCGCGGCTGAAGTCGCTCCTACGACCGAAGGGAGTCCCTTGAGGACAACTGCGACCCGTCCCTTGCGAATAGGAACAGGTGCCGCCAGCAGCGGTACGATCGCCAGCAAGAGGCCGAAACTGGCGAAGTAATTGCGATGCTCGTAGATCAATTCCAGCTGCAGGATCGTGCCGGTCAGCAGCTGGCAGCCAAGGAACAGCGCGATGCCCAGCGCAGCCAGCGGACGACGTGTGCGCAGCCACAGCATGAGCGCCACCAGCGCGACCAGCAGGAACAGGCTGGCCAGCGTGCTCCACGGCGACAGCAGTCCGGTCGAGATGCGGAAATCATCGTGATAGAACGACAGCGCATCCGGCGTCGGCAGCAAGGTCCAGCGAATGTAGTCGACCACGATGCGCATCTCGCTGAGCAGGCGCGTGCCCAGCGTGAAATCGCGAGTGGCCCAGGCTTGTGGTTTCAGCAGGCCGGGCAGCAACCAGCCAAGGCCAATCAGCATCGGCAACATCAGCACGACCACGAAGCTGCCGAAAATCCGCCAGTCACGTTGGCCTGACGATGTGTGGAAGCGGAACAGCATCCACTCCACCAGCAACGCATACAACGGCAGCATCACCGCAGTTTCCTTGGCCAGCAGGCCAAGCGCCGTGGGCAGCGTGATGCTGAGCAGGCACAGGGCGAAACCGCGTGCATCCGGAGAAAAGCGACCCAACCGAAATCTGGCGTGGGGGGTAGGCAGGGAAGTGGATGCCGCCAGCATCCGGCGGCGTCCGGCGACGTAGCCGATCAGTCCAAGCAGTACGAATAGGTTCGCCATGCTTTCCATGCGCTGCACCACATACAGCACTGCCGTGAGGTTGATCGGCAACAGCATCCAGCCGGCCGCGATCAGCGCAGAGATGATGCCGGCGTGGCGCTCTTGCGCTCCTACACCAGCAGATCGCAGCAGCATCCGCGCCAGCACAAACACCAGCAACCCGTTCAACAGATGGATGACCAGGTTGGTCAGCTTCATCGCGTACGGATCGAGCCCGCTGACGAGGTAGTTGGCAGCGAAACTGAGCGAGGCCAGCGGCCGCTTGAAATCGCTGGCGGGCGACGACAGCGTGGCACGCACCAGCGCCGGAATGCTCACTTCACTCGGTTGCACGCCATGGTTGTCGACGATGTTCGGATAGTCGTCGAACAGCCAGCTGCCGGAGAGGCCGGGCCAGTAGATCGCGGTTACCAGCAGCAGCGCGAAAACAAGCAGCCCGGCGCCCGCGTGACGACGGAGGTATCTGGGGATCATCCGGTGAAACCCGTCACCGAGTGGAACATGACCGAGCCATGGTTGCTGCTCATGACGGCAGGCCTCGGTGAGCAAACCATGCTCGAGGCACGCTCATGTGGCTTGCGATCTTCCGCACTCTGCCGTGTGACGATCATGCTCAGGACGAATGGACAGGCGACACGCCTGCCGCCGTCGCCGCGCTTGCTGGTGCAATCGAAGCCGCTGCCGCAGGTGTGAGCGTGCGGCAGTTGGGCGGAACCAGGCCGGGGTCACCAACCACCACGCTGCAGTTCCAGCTGATCGGTGCGGCGTTATTGTCGCCGGCGTTTTCCGCGGGGCTCAGCAGCAGTACCGGGTCCGGTGTGGCACCGGTGTCCCGCGTGGTCAGGGTGATGCGTCCGTCAGCGGCAATCGTGATGTTCGCCACGTACGGGCTGGCCGTTGCTGCCGGGCTATAGTTCAGTTCACCGGCCTGGATGT
This sequence comes from uncultured Rhodanobacter sp., assembly GCA_966211915.1. Classification (GTDB taxonomy): domain Bacteria; phylum Pseudomonadota; class Gammaproteobacteria; order Xanthomonadales; family Rhodanobacteraceae; genus Rhodanobacter. The sequence goes on along the minus strand of CBIHNO010000010.1, from coordinate 90,715 downwards.
GGGCCAGCCCGCCATGCACGCTGGCCGACTCCATCACCACCAGTTTGGCCGCGTCGGTAACCTTGAGGGCGTCCACGATATGACTGCCGGTCTGGCGATTGCGCCATGCGGGAATCGCGATGACGGCCACTACGACCAGTATCAGGATCGTCACGATGATGGTGACGTTGGACTTGCCTCGTTGTGCATTCATCAGCAGGACTCCTCGTGCGAGCTGGGCAGCGCGAATGCGCGGCGCCACTCGCAACTGTAGTTCAAGCGGTAGCGCGCCAGTCAAATCCGCGGTACGGATATGGCTGTACGCGTATCAGTGCATGCCAGGCAACGTACGCAATTCACGCAACGTCTGATCCAGGCTGCCGCCCACGTTCAGCGCTTCCAGCTGGTGCAGGGCGCTTTGGGCATCCGCAGTGCGGCCTTGGGCGACCAGCAGGTGGATCAGTTCGACGCGATAGTCGGGGTAGCCCGGCTTGGCGGCCATGGCTGCCGCCAGCATGCGCTCGGCTAGGGCCTTGTCGTCCATCACGTTCCAGGCATATTCGCCGTAGCGTGCCTGCAGCTCGGCGGTGGGACGGGGGTGGTCGAGCGCTGCAATGAACGTGGCCACCATGCGCGGTATCGGTAGTGCGCAGTGACGATTGACCGCACAAGTCGACAGTGCGATCACGGCACCCTGGTCCTGCGAGCTGGGTGGGCGCGCCTTGAGCTTGGCGATCAGGCTGTCCCACCACGAATCCTTGATCGGCAGGTTCATCTTCGCGCTCATGAAGATCAGCGCCTGCTCCGGCAGGATCGATCCCGGGGAAATACTCGCGGCATGTTCCAGCGCGGCAAGCGCCAGCGGTGTGAATGGCGAGCTCGGATTGTAATTTGTATAGACGCTGTAACTGCGGCCAAGGTCGTACTGGGCGCGCGGCGATTCCGGCGCTACCGCGGCGAGCATCTGGGTCAGTCGCAACGGCGAACCCCACACACGGGCGGCAAGCATCGTCTGCGACGCCCAGACGATCAGCAACAGGCCGAGCATCAGGTATCGCAGCCTGGCATAGGGCAGTACGACGTACCCTCCGCGAGTGCCTGTGCTTGCAGCACCATCGGCCGAGTCTGATTCCGGCGCAGCGAGCAGCGGCACCAGCGCCAGCATCAGACCGAAGCTGGCGAAATAGTTGCGGTGTTCGTAGATCAACTCCAACTGCAGGATCGTGCCGGTCAGCAGATGGCAACCCAGGAAAAGCGCGAGACCGAGCGCAGCGAGCGGCGCACGCCGGTGCAGCCATACAGTCAGCCCGGTCAACGCTACCAATCCCAGCACGCTGGCCAGAGTGGTCCACGGTGTCAGCCAGCCGGACGAGATCACGAAGTCATCGTGATAGAACGACAGCGCGCGCGGGGTCGGCAGCAGCGTCCAGTGGACATAGTCCAGCACGATGCGTGCCTCGCTGAGCAGGCGGGTACGCATCGTGAAGTCACGCGCGGCCCAGGCTTCCGGCTTCAGCAGGCCGGGCAGCAGCCAGCCCAGGCCGACCAGCATCGGCAATACCAGCACGATCAGGAACAGGCCGGCGATACGCCAGTCGCGCCGCCCACCCGGCACGCCCGTATCCACGCGCATGCCGCGGAACAGTGCCCATTCGACCAGCAGCGCATACAGCGGCAGCATCACCGCGGTTTCCTTGGCCAGCAGTCCCAGTGCGGTGGCCATGACCAGACTGGCCGCACACAACACGAGGCCGCCCGCGTCGGCACCGGCCAGCATGCGGCGGCGGCCCGCGACATAACCGATCAGGCCCAGCAGCACGAACAGGTTCGCCAGGCTCTCCATGCGCTGCACCACGTACAGCACCGCGGTCAGGTTGATCGGCAGCAGCATCCACGCGGCAGCTACCAGCACGGCGATCATGTCCCCACCCTTGAATGCGGGAGCGACTTCAGTCGCGATGCTCTTCGCGGCGGTACTGCCCATCGCGTAGCGTGGGAGTCCATTCACGGCTGAAACCGCTCCCACAGGGATGAGGGATTTTCCGCGGAACGATGACCGTAGCAGCGCCCGCGTCAGCACAAACACCAGCAGCCCGTTGAGCAGGTGAATGACCACATTGGTCAGCTTCATCCAGTACGGATCGAGGCCGGTCGCGCGATAGTTCAGCGCAAAGCTCAGCGAGGCCAGCGGGCGCTTGAATGCGCTGGCGGTGGAGGAAAGCGCGGCGTTGATCAGGCTCGGCAGTCGCAGATCGGTGATTTGCAGCGCGTGATTGCTCACGATGCTCGAGTAGTCGTCGAACAGCCAGCCACCGGAAATACCCGGCCAGTAGATTGCCGCCGTCAGCAGCAGAACCAGAGCTAGCCACGTCCAGGGGGATCGGAACGCATGAGTGGTCGTGGTGGCCGGGATGGCTGTCATGGGAGGCGATGATCCGATTGAGGATGAAGACGTTGGCGAACCACGCGCATCCTACGGCAGCGGACGGGCTTCCGCTGCGCCTGAGCGCACATCGCTTCTCTCACATCCCGAGGTCGACCCGTCGTCTTGCCGGGTGCGGACCAGTCGCGGCAGGCTCAGGTACCCGCGCAGGTACTTGTCAGGTACTTCTGCGCGATCGTTGCGGTGCAGGCCCACTGGATGTTGCCGCTGGGTTGCGTGCCGGCTGCCAGCGGGGCTCCCGTGCCGTCGCTAGGCTTGAGCGTGAGCACGCCATGGCCTGCGCGTTCGGTGGTAGTGACGGTGATCGTGCCGTTGTTGGTATCGACGGCCGTGGAGGCGACATTGGGTGTGCTGTCGCTCGCGGTGACTAGGGTCGCATTGGCGGCGAGGTCGTTGCTGCTCTCCGAGGCATTGGTGACGACGCTGGCCTTCAATCCGCTGGCCAGCTCGAAAGCCTCGGAGACTCGCGCCTTGACGAGGTAATCTTGGTAGGCCGGCAGCGCGATCGCCGCCAGGATGGCGACGATCGCCACCACGATCATCAGTTCGATCAGCGTGAACCCGCGTGCGTGCGTGCGTGCCATGGTTTTCCCCTGGTGGCCGAACCCCTGTTCGCCAATGCTTTGGGCAAGAAAGATTTGTGCCAACTGGACGCCCCATGCGTTGGAATACCCGGGGCGAAAAAAAACCCCGCCGGGCGGCGGGGTTTTTCTGTTGCTGTCGATGGACGTCAAGTCAAGACATGACGCCATTCATCTTGTAGCGCAAAGCCTCAAGGAGCACCCGTGCAGCTGCTCGGCAAGTACTTCTGCTTGACGGTGCCGGCGCACACCCACGAAATGTTGCCGCTCGGAACCGTCTTGCTTGCGAGCGCCGCGCCAGTACCATCTTTGGGGGTCAAGGTAACAGTGTTACCAGCGCCGCCCGACTTAGCGGTCAGGCCGACCGTGATCGTGCCATTACCCGTGTCGATCGCGGTAGACGCGACGTTGGGGGTCGCTGCTGAAGCGCCGGGAATCAACGTGGCACCCGTGCTCAGGTCGCTGGTGCCATTGGCGGCGTTCTCAGCCACCACGACCTTGAGGCCGTCCGCCAGCACCATCGCTTCCGACACACGCGACTTGACCAGGTAATCCTGGTAGGCCGGCAGCGCGATGGCAGCCAGGATGGCGACGATCGCGACCACGATCATCAGTTCGATCAGGGTAAAGCCCTTCTGCATCTTCTTCATGGTGGTTCCTCTGTAGTGGTTAGCTAACCGTAAGTGATGCCCCCTGAGCCCCGGTCCCGAATCCCCCTAGACGGGATCGGACCCCATACTCGTTGGTCAGTAACGACCAGGAAGCTCATGGCAGATCTTGCACGTCACATGCCATCCCCTTGCCAGCCCGGTATTTGCGCCTGGCAGGTCACCGGATTGTGCGCGCCTAGACATAAGGCGGCAACCTGGAAAACCGGGTCAATGTGAGGATTTGTCGAATGCGTCGCGTCATGCCGCAACGAGTTGCAAATAAGCGTCAGCAAGTGACGCGACACGTCACTTTTTGGGCGGGGTAACCCAGGGGTCGACATGCAAAACGGCAACCGGTTGCCGTTGGCCGGGCGCGATGATCGCCGCGTAATCCTCGGGTCCACGCTGCAACGGCAGGAACTGCAGGGTCTGTCCGCGCCTGGCGGCGTCACCCTCCAGCGCGGCGAGTTGTCTGCGCTGTTCGGCATCCACCGGCTTGAGCAGATCCAGCGGGAGCGCATGTTTCATCAGGCGATCGGCCAACTGCTCATAAGGGACGTAGTACTCGGGTAGCCGGTCGATATCCTTGCCGCCGGCGAGCACCTTCATGGTGAACTCGGCCACCTGCGGTCCCGTCGGCGGCAGTGCACCCACCAGCTGTGGCCCACGCCAGGAGCGGCTGCGGTATTCCGGACGGTTGCCCTTGGCCAGATCCGCGTTCGTGAGTTCGTCGGCCGCCACGATCACCAGCCGATCGCTTTCCGCCACGATGAATACCGGGCGCGCCTGGCACACGACATAGAAGCCATAGCCGAACGCAACCGTCTGCAATGCCACGATGATCGACAGGTCCAGCCGCCGCAGCTTTTTCGGCTTGCCGGGGCTGATCACCACCAGGGTCAGCAGGGGACCCATGATGATATCGACACCCATCAACAGCGGTATCAGGTCACTGGCCCCGGCGGCGCGGAAATACGGCGGCGGGAACCACAAGGTGTACAGCAAGATGCTGACGATCGCAGCCACGGACAGGCTGATCGACAAGTGGATGGTGGCGGCTTTCCAGCGTGACATGGCGTGGCTCTGACGATGATGGACAAAGCAGGTCGGGGCGAAATATACGATGTCGTATGCGCCGATGCAGCTGGTATGCGTCTGGGATGGAGTTGTTTTTGTCCACGAGGGACTCCCTGCGGTCGTGGGAGCGGCTTCAGCCGCGATGGCTCTGGTTTCACCAAGACTTGAAAAGCATCGCGAATGAAGTCACTCCTACAGAGGAGCATCGCACAGGTGCAGGAGCGCGCCTCCGGACTCGATCCGGGGGCGCGCTCCTGCGAGTGCCGATCCAGGCAAAACTTGCCTGGGACAGGTTTGGCGCTTACCGTCACGGCTTTACTCAACCGGGGACGCCGACCATGAAACCTCTGATAGCCGCGCTGCTGCTTGCGCTGGTGGCTGCGCCTGCGATGGCGGGCGATGTTGTGGATACTACGTTCGTCAAGACCGAAAGCGTGCACGCGTTCAATGTGCGCGACCTGGTGATGATGGATCGGGTCAGTGATCCGCAGTTGTCGCCGGACGGGCGCTATGCAGCGTTTGGCGTGCGCAGCACCGATTACGCGGCGAACAAGGGCGTCAATGCGCTGTATGTGCTGGACTTGAGCAAGGATAGCCAGCCGGTGAAGGTGGTCGACAAGGGTAGTTCGGCGCGCTGGTCGGCAGATGGGCGCAGCCTGTATTTCGTGGCGCCGGCCAAGGGGGTGGCGCAGTTGTGGCGGGTGGATCTGGGGGGCAAGGGCGATCTGAACTTGGCCAAGCATGCGGCCCCGGTGCAGGTAAGCCATGCCGTGCTGGATCTAGGTGGTTACAAGTTGTCGCCGGATGGCAAGCAGGTGCTGTTGTCGTATGAAGTGTTCACTGATTGCGCCACGCTGGCGTGCACCCAGCAGCGCGTCGCGGCGCGCGACAAGGACAAGGCCAGCGGCACGTTGTACAGCAAGCTGTTCGTGCGGCATTGGGATGCCTGGGCGAATGGTCGGCGCAACCAGCTGTTCGTGGCCAGCTTCGATGGCAAGGGCCAGCTGGCGGCCGAGCCGAAGCTGCTGAGCCGCGGCATTGATGGCGACGTGCCGAGCAAGCCGTTTGGCGACGAGAGCGAGTTCGCGTTTGCGCCGGATGGCAAGAGCGTGTATTTCGACGTGCGCATTGCCGGCACCAGCGAGCCATGGTCGACCAACTTCGACGTGTACAGCGTGCCGGTCGATGGCTCGACCCTGCCGAGAAATCTTACTGCCGACAACAAGGCGTGGGACGCGTTTCCGGTGGCGTCGCCGGACGGCAAGACGCTGTACTACCTGGCGATGAAGACGCCGGGTTTCGAGGCTGACCGCTTCGCAATCATGGCGCTGGATCTGGCCAGCGGTACCAAACACGAAGTGGATCCGAGCTGGGATCGTTCACCCGGTGGCCTGACGATTTCCGCCGATGGCAAGACGCTTTACGCGACGGCCGACGACAACGGCCAGCATCCGCTGTTCGCGATCGACGCGGCCAGCGGCAAGGTCAGCCAGTTGGTCGGCGATGGCACGGTGGGCGGCTATTCGATGGCAGGCGGCAAGCTGCTGCTGACGCGCGACGATCTGAAACGACCGTCCGATGTTTACGTTGCCAGTACTGACGGCAGCGGCCTGAAGCAGGTCACCCACTACAACGCGGCGGATCTGAAGAATACGAAGATGGGTGACGCGGAGTTCTTTACCTTCAAGGGCTGGAACAACGAGACCGTGCAGGGTTACGTGGTCAAGCCGGTCGACTACCAGCCGGGCAAAACCTATCCGGTCGCGTTCATCATCCATGGGGGGCCGCAGGGCGCGATGGAAAATGGCTGGAGCTATCGCTGGAATCCGCAGACCTATGCCGGTCAGGGCTTTGCCGTGGTGACGGTGAACTTCCACGGGTCCACCGGTTACGGCCAGGCGTTCACCGACGCGATTTCCGGCGACTGGGGTGGCAAGCCGCTGGAAGATCTGAAGCTCGGCTGGAAGGCCGCGCTGGACAAGTACAGCTTCCTCGATGGCGATCGCGCCTGCGCGATGGGTGCCAGCTACGGCGGCTACATGACCTACTGGATCGCCGGCGTGTGGAACCAGCCGTGGAAGTGCCTGATCGACCACGACGGCGTGTTCGATACGCGCGCGATGTACTACGACACCGAGGAATTGTGGTTCGAGGAACGCGAGAATGGCGGCACCCAGTACGAGCACCCGGAGAACTACGAGAAATTCAACCCGCTCAACCACGTCAAGGATTGGCGCGTGCCGATGATGGTGATTCACAGCGGCGATGATTTCCGCATCCCGATCACCCAGGGCCTGGGCGCATTCACCGCCATGCAGCGCCGCGGCATCCCGAGCCAGTTTCTGACTTTCCCCGACGAGAACCACTGGGTGCTTAAGCCGCACAACAGTGTGCAGTGGCATGACGCGGTCAACGACTGGTTGAAGAAATGGACGGCCAAGGACGCGCCGAAAGCGGCGTCGAACTGATCCATACGTTGTGATGAAAACGGCGACCTTCGGGTCGCCGTTTTTGTTTCCTCCCCTGCACGCAGGGGAGGTCAGGAGGGGTGCTCGGGACTGGCGGGAAGATCAAGACGCTATCGGCTGTGCGTGCCATGCTCGCGGGAACTCGTTGCGATGAAGCGTAAATGAGGCGAGCACAACAGGTGTGACTCTGCGGCCAGCTCAGAACCACTTCGCCCGCTTCAACCCCAGATAGATGCCGCCGACGACGAGGATCATCACGGTGATCATCGTTGGATACGCCCATGGCTTGTCGAGTTCGGGCATGTGGGTGAAGTTCATGCCGTACCAGCTGGTGAGCAGGGTTGGCGCGGCGAGCATGGCGGCCCAGCCGGCGAGTTTCTTCATCACTTCGTTCTGGCCGAAGGTGACCAGCGAGAGATTGACATTGATCGCGGCGGCGAGCATCTCGCGCATCGCGCCGATGGATTCGTTGACGCGGAACACGTGATCGTAGACGTCGCGGAAATACGGGCGCAATTCGTCGGCGATCAGCTGCGGGTGCAGACGTACGAGCTGGCTGATGATGTCCTGCAGTGGCGCCACCGCCAGGCGCAGCGTCATCAAGTCGCGCTGCATGTCGTACAGGCGATGCACGGTGCTGCGCTTGAAGGTCTCGGCGAAGATGTCCTGCTCCAGCTGCTGCAATTCCTCGCGGAATTCGCGCACGATCGGCAGCAGGTTGTCGACGATGAAGTCGAGCACGCCGTACAGCGCGTAGCTGGGACCGAGTGCCAGCAGCGTGGGCGTGTGTTCGCAGGTGCGCCGTGCCGGTGCGTAGGACAACGACGCGCCGTGCCGCACGGTAACCAGATAGCGCGGGCCGAAGAAGATATGCGTTTCGCCGAAGGCCAGGTGGCCATTGATCAGCTGGGCGGTCTGCACTACCAGAAACAGCGAGTCGCCATACGTCTCGATCTTGGTGCGTTGATGTGCGGCATGCGCGTCCTCGATCGCCAGATCGTGCAGGCCGAATTCATCCTGCAACTTCAGCAGCAGCTCTTCGTCCGGTTCATGCAGGCCGACCCAGACGAAGGTGCCCGGTTCCGTCAATACGTCACTGATCGCGTCGAGGGTAACGTCGCCGATCCGGCTGCCATCCTTGTGATACGCGATGCAGTTGACCACCATCGGCTGATCGGTGGTCGACGGTGCGACCGGTGGCGGCGGGGTGATCAGATTCATGCGCGCATCATGCCCCGCCACGGAAGACGGGGCAATTACACAGCGACACTAGCGGTTCCTGCGCAGGCTCCAGGCCAGCGCCAGCCAGCACGGCAGCGCGAACAACAGCCATGGCTGGTTCTGCTGCACGATGCCGGGCAGCAGGTGCAGCAGTACGGCGATCAGGATGGCCAGCAGTTGCAGTGCAATCACGCCATCCATGATGCGCGAGGCGGCGAAGCCGCGACGCGAGCGCCACAATGTCGGCAGCAGCAGGAATGCGAGCGGATTGAACAGCAGCAGGTTGGCGTTGGACCAGGCCGAATGATGGGTGGTCAGCGTCCACAGCGCCAGCAGCACCAGGCCGATGACACCGGCCGCGCATAGATAAAGTGTGCCGAGCAGGGCGTAACCGGTCGGCCACCAGCGTCGGCTCACCACGATCAATGCGGCAAGCAGCAGACCGGCCAGTGCCAGCGGCAGGCACAGGTCGGGTGCGGCAACCGGTGGCACGTCCAGCCGATTCGGCGAGACGAGTTGTTCGCTCTGCAGCAATGGCTGCAGACCACCATGGCCGTCGTCGACGCGCACTTCGCGCAACTGCATCTGCAGCACTTCGGGCAGAAAACTTTCCTGCCATGCGCTGAGTGGCTGATCCGCATACGGACCCAGGCCCAGGTCCATCAGCAGCATCAGCCATGGCTGCGCGCTCATCAGGCGGACGGTCTGCTGGCGGAAGGTCATGCCACCGGCGCGCGCGCCGAGCTGGGTCTTCAGCACGCCGCCGAGCGCCTTGTTCAGCGCGTCGCGTACGCGGGTGGTGCAATTGTCGGCGTAGTAGTCGTAGTTGTAACCGGCGTTTTCCGGGCGCAGGTTCCACAGCAGGAAATCGCGCAACGCGCCGGCCTGCTCGGCCGTCAAGGCCAGTTGCTGGCGGGTGACCGAGCGGCCCGCTTCGACGTAGTAGCTCTGGTCGAGATTGCTGAACCCTGCGTCCATCAGGTAGTGCATGCGGCCGCGGGCGAAATTGAGAAAGAAGTGTCTCTCGTCGAAATCGAACACGCCGTAGTTGAAGTTGATCGCTTCGCCCGACGCGCTGTCGCGCAGTTCGATCGCATCGTGGCCGAAACGCTCCCAGTAGGTTTCACCGGGGCCGTAGGTGATCAGCGACACCTGGAGGTTGGCGCCGGGTGCGTTGGCGACGCTGGCGTGGGCAGCTGGGAGCAGGACGGACAGCAGCAGCGCGAGCAGCAGCGTGTACAGACGGAAATGGCGGGTTTGGTGACAGGAAAAAGTCATTCGAGACCTGTGCGCTTTTGCCCCTCCCCCTGTTTATCTCAAAGGGACTTCCTTCGGTCGCAGGGGAGGCTGGATGGGAGTGCTTTTTGCAGTGTAACGGCAAGAGCTTTACCCCTCCCCAGTCCTCCCCTGGATGCAGGGGAGGGAGCGAAGCGAGTTATTGCCGTACGACACGAAACTGCTGCACGCGGCGGTCATCGGCTTCGGTGACGTGGAACAGATAATCGCCGATGCTGACCTCTTCGCCGACCTCGGGCAGATGGCCGAATTCGGATGTGACCATGCCGCCGACAGTGTCGTATTCCTCGTCGGAGAATTCGGTGCCGGCCTGTTCGTTGAAATCCTCGATCGGCGTCAGCGCGCTGACCAGCCAGTCGCCGCCGGGCTGTTCGTGCATCAGCTTGGGCTCTTCCTCATCGTCATGCTCGTCGTCGATCTCGCCGACGATCTGCTCGAGTACGTCCTCGATGGTGATCAGGCCGGCGACGCCGCCGTATTCGTTGACCACCAGCGCCATGTGGTTGCGCGAACGCCGGAATTCCTCCAGCAGCACGTTCAGTCGCATCGACTCGGGGATCAGCACCGCCGGGCGCAGGATCGCGTGGATGTCGAAATGCTCCGCGGCGCCGAAGAACTTCAGCAGGTCCTTGGCCAGCAGGATGCCGAGGATCTCGTCCTTGTCGTCGCCGTGCACGGGGAAACGCGAGTGGCCGGATTCGACCACGGCGGCAAGAATGTCGGGCAGCGGCGACTCGGCCGCCAGCATCACGATCTGCGCGCGCGGAACCATGACGTCGTCCACGCTCAGTTCGGTGACCTTGATTGCACCCTCGACCATGGTGAGGGTGTCGACGGACAGCAGTCCGTTGGTCTGGGCGGAGCGCAACTCCTCGATCAGTTCGCTGCGGTTGCGTGGCTCGCCGGAAAACATGTGGCCCAGCCGGTCCCACCAGGTGCGGTGTGCCGGGCCGCTGGTACTGCCAGGGTCGTCGTTCATCACTCGTTTGAATGCAGCCCGTGACTGGGCGGAAGGCCGATTCTAGCGGAAAAATCGTGACGGTTCAGAGCACAAGCGTGGCATCCCTACCCCGCGCAGTGGAGGAATGCCAACGGCTTTGCTCCTCCCCCTGCTTGCAGGGGAGGTTGGGATGGGGTTGCTTGGGCTGGCAGAGAAGATCAAAGGCGAACCCCTCACCTGAAGGGCTCCCTTCAGTCGCCCAGCCCTCCCCTGCAGGCAGGGGAGGGTGCACAGCTCAGACGTACGGATCGGCGATGCCGAGGCTGGCGAGGATGCGGGTTTCCAGCGCTTCCATCGCTTCGGCTTCGCCGTTTTCGATGTGGTCGTAACCGAGCAGGTGCAGCACGCCATGGATGGTCAGGTGGGCCCAGTGGTCGCGCGGCAGCTTGGCCTGCTCGGTGGCTTCGCGCAGCACCACCGGCGCGCAGATCGCCAGGTCGCCGATCAGCGGCAACGTCACGCCGGGCGGCAGTTCGACGGGGAACGACAACACGTTGGTGGCATAGTCCTTGCCGCGATAATCGCGGTTGAGTGCACGGCCTTCGTCGGCGTCGACGATGCGGATCGCCAGCTCCGCCGGCTTGCGCCGTTTGGCACCGCGCAGCGCCGCTTCCACCCAGCGGCGGAAGCTGGCGGCAGAAGGCAGGCCAGCGCGTGGTACGGCATAGCCGATGTGCACCACATGACTCGGCTGGCTCATGGAGCGTCTTCTTCCTTCTGCTCGAACGCCTCGTAGGCGCGCACGATCTTCGCCACCAGCGGGTGGCGCACTACGTCGCGCGAAGTGAAGAAAGTGAAGCTGATGCCGCTGACATCGCGCAGTACTTCCACCGCCTGGCGCAGGCCGGATCGCGTGTTGCGCGGGAGGTCGACCTGGGTGACGTCGCCGGTGATTACCGCCACCGTGCCGAAGCCGATACGGGTCAGGAACATCTTCATCTGCTCGACCGTCGTGTTCTGCGCCTCGTCGAGGATCACGTACGCATCGTTGAGGGTGCGCCCGCGCATGTACGCCAGCGGCGCGATCTCGATCACGTTGCGCTCGATCAGCTTGGCCACCTTCTCGAAGCCGAGCATTTCGTACAGCGCGTCGTACAGCGGGCGCAGGTAGGGATCGACCTTCTGCGACAGGTCACCAGGCAGGAATCCGAGTTTTTCACCGGCCTCGACCGCCGGGCGTACTAACAATAAACGCTGCACGCGGTTCGCCTCCAGCGCCTCGACTGCACTGGCCACAGCCAGATAAGTCTTGCCGGTGCCGGCCGGCCCCACGCCGAAATTGATGTCGTGACTGGCGATCGCGTGCAGGTAGCGCGCCTGGTTCGCGCCGCGGCCCTTGATCACGCCGCGCTTGACCCGGATCGCCACCTCCTGGGTACCTTCGGTCGACGCCGCGGTGATCGCATCGATGCCGGATTCGGCCAGGTGCAGGTTGATCCGCGCGCCGGTCAGCGACTCATCTTCGGTGGTGGCGTACAGCGAACGCAACACTTTTTCGGCAGCCCTGGCAGGCGCGTCTTCGCCGATCACCTGGAAGATGCTGCCGCGGTGATTGATCTCCACGCCGAGGCGCAGTTCGATCTGACGCAGATGCTCGTCGAACGGCCCGCACAGATTGGCGAGACGGGCGTTGTCCTCGGGATCGAGGGTGAAGTCACGCTGATTGAGGCCGTTGGTCATGGGATCACGATGGGAAGTTAGGGCTCCTCCCCCTTCTCGCAGGGGGAGGTCGGGAGGGGGTAAAGCTTTTGACTTTCAGATCAAGAGCGACCCCTCCCCAACCATCCCCTGCAGGCAGGGGATGGAGTTAAAGATCAGGCGACGACGACGTCGGCGGTTTTCACTCGTCCGCGCAGCGAGTTGCTCATTGCCTCGGTGATTTCCACGTCGACGAACTGGCCGATCAGGCGCGGGTTGCCCGGAAAATTGACGAAACGCATGTTCTCGGTGCGGCCGGTCAGTTCGCTTGGATCACGCGTGCTGGGCTTTTCCACCAGTACGCGCTGCACGCTGCCGATCATCGCCTGGCTGATCTTCTTCGCGTTCGCGTTGATGGTCGCCTGCAATCGCGTCAGTCGTGCGTGCTTCTCCGTCGCCGGCGTGTCATCGGCGAGATTCGCCGCCGGCGTGCCGGGGCGCGAGGAGAAGATGAAGGAGAAGCTCTGGTCGAAGCCGATGTCGTCGATCAGCTTCATGGTCTTCTCGAAATCCTCGGCGGTCTCGCCGGGGAAGCCCACGATGAAATCGGACGACACGCAGATGTCCGGGCGCACCGCGCGCAGCTTGCGGATCTTCTGCTTGAACTCGATCGCGGTATAGCCGCGCTTCATTGCACTGAGGATGCGGTCCGAGCCGGCCTGCACCGGCAAGTGCAGATAGTTGGCCAGCTGCGGCACGTTCGCGTAAGCCTCGATCAGCGAGTCGGAGAACTCCAGTGGATGCGAGGTGGTGAAGCGGATGCGGCCGATACCGTCGATCTGCGCGATCGCGTGGATCAGCACGGCGAGATCGGCGATGCCGCCGTCGTGGGTGGGGCCGCGATAGGCGTTGACGTTCTGGCCGAGCAGGTTCACTTCGCGCACGCCTTGCGCGGCGAGCTTGGCGACTTCGACGATCACATCGTCGAACGGACGGCTGAGTTCCTCGCCGCGGGTATACGGCACCACGCAGTAGCTGCAATACTTCGAGCAGCCTTCCATGATCGAGACGAAGGCGGTCGGACCTTCGGCGCGTGGTTCGGGCAGGCGGTCGAACTTCTCGATCTCGGGGAAGCTGATGTCCACTTGCGGCTTGCCGCTTGCGCGCTGCTGCTCGATCAGCTGGGGCAGGCGATGCAGGGTCTGCGGGCCGAATACCAGGTCGACATACGGCGCGCGCCTGACGATCGCCTCACCCTCCTGCGACGCCACGCAGCCGCCGACGCCGATCAGCACCGGCTTGCCGTCTTTCTTGTGCTGCTTCCAGCGGCCGAGCTGGCTGAACACCTTTTCCTGGGCCTTCTCGCGGATCGAGCAGGTGTTGATCAGGATCACGTCCGCCTCGGCTTCGTCCTGGGTCAGCTCCATGCCGTGCGACGCCTTCAGCACGTCGGCCATCTTGGCCGAGTCGTACTCGTTCATCTGGCAGCCGTGGGTCTTGATGAAGAGTTTGCCGCTCATGGCGTGGATACCGTGGTTCGTGAAGCAGGACATACGATCCGCTGAACCGCGCAGTTTACCCGCGTGGCGACGTACTCGCCAGTAATTCGGCATGCCAGATCAAGCACTTGCGCCGGTTGAGCGGCGACGGCTCCGCATGGCTGCAGTGCGCTTGCTAGTGTTCGCGGTGTCGCTCCCACCTTTGTTCACCCTGAGCGTAGGCCCGCCGGGCCGCAGTCGAGGGGTTTGCCGTGAGGTCCTTCGACTCCGCTTCGCTACGCTCAGGGCGAACGGGGCTCTTCGAAAGCCGGTGGCCAATGCTCATCTTGCGTTGGTGCATCGGGTTCGGGACAGGTTGAGGAACGCTGCATGGCGCACGAAATCGCCGGTGCGCACTTGGCGTTGGCGGCGCATGGCGGCACACTGCGGCCCATGTTCGACGTCGCATGTCATGGGGGAAGCGTCGATCGGCCTGCCGGGGGCTTCCCAATTCGCTCGATCCTGTCCGGGGTCGTGCTGGTCTGTGCGTTGTTGTGGTGGCCGACGGTGCAGGCCGGTGCGCTGTATCAGTGCACCGGTTCCAGCGGCGAAACGGTGTTCAGCAGCAGCAAGGCCGGTTATCGCGGCTGCAAGGTGATCAGCAGCTATGCCGATTCGGCGCCGCGGCGCCTGGCACCGCCACCGCCGGCAGCACGAATTGGGTTGACCGGAGTGAGTGGATCGGTGGCGACCACGGCGCGCAGTCTCGCTGCGGGTGGGCTCGAGTCGATGTCACTGATCAATGTGCAGGGCTCGGTCGCGACCAGCGCGCGCGAAGTCGGCGAAGCGAAGGTACAGCGTGCCTCGCTGGCGGCGGTGCTGGGTTCGGTCGAAACCACCGCGAAGCCTCCGCTGGCAACGGCCAGCGCTGGCACGCCGGGCCAGTGGAACTATCACGAGTCGCGCGGTGCCGAAGCGCCGCTGGCGGCGGTCGCCGATGCCCCGGATACGCGCGTGCTGCGCGGAGCGGTGTATCGCATCGTGCGGACGGACGGCAGCGTGGAATACACCAATCTGCGTCCGGCCGGCCAGAAAGACCATACCGTGACGATGTTGTTCACTTATATTGCCAGCTGCGTCGCCTGCGATCTGCATTCGACGATCCGCTGGGGCAGCGTGTCGCTCAACCTCACCGCGTATGCCGACACCATCCGCGCGGCCAGCATCGAGTACGGTGTCGACGAGGCCTTCCTGCGCGCGATCATCCACGCCGAGAGTGCGTTCAACCCGCGTGCGCTGTCGCTGAAGGGCGCGCAAGGGTTGATGCAGCTGATGCCGGGCACCGCCAGCGACATGGGTGTGCTGGATGCGTTCAACTCCGATCAGAACATCCGCGGCGGCGCGCGCTACCTGGGCCTGCTGCTGCACGATTTCGACGGCAGCGAGCGGCTGGCCGCGGCCGCCTACAACGCCGGGCCGGGCGCGGTACAGCGCTACAAGGGCGTGCCGCCCTACGCCGAAACGCAGGTGTATGTGGAGCGGGTGAG
Organism: uncultured Rhodanobacter sp.; assembly: GCA_966211915.1. Classification (GTDB taxonomy): domain Bacteria; phylum Pseudomonadota; class Gammaproteobacteria; order Xanthomonadales; family Rhodanobacteraceae; genus Rhodanobacter. The sequence goes on along the minus strand of CBIHNO010000010.1, from coordinate 75,337 downwards.
CACCCTGCGCAAGCGCTATGGCGCGGCGATCCATCCGCCGCTGGCGTCACGCGGACCCGGTTGAATCACTGGTCCGGGGTTGGACCGGTGCTCATCAAGGGGCGTTGTGCCAAGGTGACGTCGAGGTGGAATGGGTTGCCGTTGCGCAAGCCGGAGATCTCGACCTTGCTGCCGGGCTTGAGTGCGGCCTCACGTCGGCGCAGGTCGGTCGGATCGAGAATGTCCTCATTGCCGATGCGCAACAGGATGTCGCGTGGCTGGATGCCGGCCAGTGCGGCCGGACCGCCGACATAGACCGCAGTGACCTGCGCACCGCGCGCTGCCGATGGCAGACCGCTGTTGGCGGCTACTGGCACGAATGTGTAGTCGGCACCGATCCAGCCGCGCACGACATGGCCAGTGCTGATGATCTGCTCCAGCACTTTCCGGGCGGTGGCGACCGGAATCGCAAAGCCGATGCCTTCGGCACCGGCAGCCTTGCCGATCAGCAAGGTGTTGATGCCGACCAGTTCGCCCTCGGCATTGACCAGCGCGCCGCCGGAGTTGCCGAGGTTGATCGCCGCGTCGGTCTGGATGAAATCCTCGGCGCTGGAACTGTTCAACTGGCGCCCGATCGCACTGACGATGCCCATCGTCACGGTCTGGTTGAGGCCGAGCGGATTGCCGATCGCCAGCACCACATCGCCGGGACGCAACGGCTGCTGGTCGGCCATCCGGATCACCGGCAGGTTGCTGGCGTCGATCTTCAATACCGCCAGGTCGGACTCTTCGTCCGCACCGACCAGGGCGGCCTTGGCGATGCGGCCGTCGTACAGCAGCACCTGGATGTCGGCGGCGTGGGCGATCACATGGTTGTTGGTCAGCACATAGCCCTGGCCCTGTGCGCTGACGATGACGCCGGAGCCGAGGGTCTGCTCGCGGTGCTGGTAAGTGGTGGGCTGGCCGCCGAACAGCTGCTGCAGCACCGGGTTGTCGTACATGCGCACGGCTTGCTCGGTGACGATCTTGTTGGCGTAGATGTTGACCACCGAGGGTGCGGCGGCGGCCACCGCGTCGGCATAGGAGACCGGGCCGCTGCCGACATGGCTCTGTTGGGTGGCGGGCGCAGTTGCCGGCGTGCTAAGGCCGAAGCGGGCGCGCAGATGCTCGCCGCTGCCAGGCCAGAACAGGCCGACCACGAAAGCCATCGCCAGTCCGAGGACGGCGAAGCGTGCAATGAAGAGAAGTGTGCCGGCGGCATGTTTCATGTCGAAAGGAGTGGATCCCGGCAGGTCGTGGTGAATGTCGCGGGGGATAGAGTTCGCCGCGATGGCGTTTATTGTACGGGGCAGGGCCTGACGCTACACTAACGCGATTTTTGCGGGGTCCCAAACCCCACCTCAGACAGACATTGCAAGTACCGGAGAGCCTGATGGCGAACGAAGTCGTCGATCACGGCCGCCGCCGTTTCCTGACAGCAACCACCGCGGTGGTTGGTGGTATCGGAATCGTGTCGGCAGCTGTGCCCTTCATCAAGTCGTGGGAACCCAGCGCGCGCGCCAAGGCCGCTGGCGCTCCGGTTACCCAGTCGCTGGCCAAGATCGAGGCGGGGCAGATGCTGAGCGTGTCCTGGCGCGGCCTGCCGGTGTTCGTGCTCAATCGCACCAAGGCCCAGCTCGATACGCTGCCGATGGTGGACGCGCGTCTGGTCGACCCGAAGTCCGACGGCGCTTCCGCCGGGCAGCAACCGAAGTACGCGCAGAACGAAGCCCGTTCGATCAAGCCGGAATGGCTGGTGATCGTGGGCATCTGCACACACCTGGGCTGCGTGCCGGAGTTCGTGCCGGAGATCAAGCCTGAGCCGTTCGATCCGGACTGGAAGGGCGGTTTCTTCTGCCCCTGCCACAAGTCGCGCTATGACCTGGCCGGCCGCGTGTTCAACGGCGTTCCGGCGCCGAAGAACTTGCAGGTGCCGCCATACCATTTCATCGACGACAGCACCATCCAGATTGGCGTGGATCCGAAGGAGGCTGGCTAATGGCCAACGTATTCACGAACATCGGCGACTGGGTCACCGAGCGCGCGCCGAACATGATGCCGGCGTACCGCAAGCACATGACCGAGTACTACGCGCCGAAGAACTTCAACCTCTGGTACTACTTCGGCTCGCTGGCGCTGCTGGTGCTGGTCAACCAGATCGTCACCGGCATCTTCCTCACCATGAACTTCAACCCGAGCGCGGCGGGAGCCTTCGCCTCGGTCGAATACATCATGCGTGACGTGGAGTGGGGCTGGCTGATCCGCTACATGCACTCCACCGGCGCCTCGCTGTTCTTCGTGGTGGTGTTCCTGCACATGTTTCGCGGCATGATGTACGGCTCGTACAAGAAGCCGCGCGAGCTGGTGTGGCTGCTCGGCATGCTGATCTTCCTGGCGCTGATGGCCGAGGCGTTCATGGGCTACGTGCTGCCGTGGGGCAACATGTCGTTCTGGGGTGCCAAGGTGATCATCTCCCTGTTCGGCACGATTCCCTACATCGGCGGCACGCTGGTGGAATGGATCATGGGCGACTTCCTGCCGGCCGATGCCACGCTCAACCGCTTCTTCGCGCTGCACGTGATCGCGCTGCCGCTGGTACTGCTGTTGCTGGTGGTGCTGCACATCGCCGCGCTGCACGAAGTGGGTTCGAACAACCCGGACGGCGTGGAGATCAAGAAGGGTCCCAAGGGCAACCGCTGGGATGCGCTGAAGCCGGCCGACGGCATTCCGTTCCACCCGTACTACACGGTGAAGGACCTGGTTGGCGTGGGCTTCTTCCTGCTGATCGCCGCGTTCATCATCTTCTTCGCGCCGACCTTTGGTGGCTGGTTCCTGGAGCACGACAATTTCATCCCGGCGAACAACCTGGTGACCCCGTCGCACATCAAGCCGGTGTGGTACTTCACCCCGTTCTACGCGATTGTGCGCATGATCCCGTCGTTCCTCGGCTCGGCCGTGTGGGGCGTGCTGGCGATGTTCGGCGCCATCGCGGTGCTGTTCCTGCTGCCCTGGTTCGATCGCGGTCAGGTCAAGTCGATCCGCTATCGCGGCACCGGCTACAAGGTGGCGCTGGGACTGTTCGTGCTGTCGTTCTTCATGCTCGGCGCCGTTGGCGCGGGCATCACCGCCGAGGTGATTCCGGAGTGGTTCGGCAATGTCGACGTGACGTTCTGGGAGAACCTGTTCGGCCGCGTGATGACGCTGATCTACTTCGGGTTCTTCGCTTTCCTTTGGGCCTATACACACTTCGGCTGGGAAAAGACCAAGCCGGTTCCGGAACGGGTGACGACGCATGACTAAGCGGCAGCTGCTAATGAAGCGATACATCTTCCCGCTGGCGTTGGCGTTCAGTCTGATCGTCGGCAGCGCGTCGGTGCAGGCGTCGGAAGACGGCGGCCTGCCGTCGGCCGGCACCAATGTGCAGGACCAGGCTTCGCTGCAACGCGGTGCCAAGCTGTTCTTCAACTACTGCGTCGGCTGTCATTCGCTGAAGTACATGCGTTATGAGCGGATCGCCACGGATCTGGGTCTGTCCGAACAGGAAGTGATGCAGAACCTCAATTTCACCGGCGCCAAGTTCGGTGAAACCGTGGTTTCGCACATGCCGGAAGACTCGGCTGCCAAGTGGTTCGGCAAGGCACCGCCGGATCTGTCGCTGGAAGTGCGTGCGAAGGGCGCCGACTGGGTTTACGGCTACCTCAACTCGTTCTATCTGGATCCGAGCCGCCCGGTGGGCTGGAACAACACGGTGTTCCCGAATGCGTCGATGCCGTTCCCGCTGTGGGAATTGCAGGGTCTGCAGACGGCCGAGATGAAGCCGGCCAAGCCCGGTGCGGATCCGGAAGTGGAGAAGCTGGTGTTGTCGCAGCCGGGCAAGCTGACCCCGGCGCAGTTCCAGCAGGCCACCCGCGACCTGACCAGCTTCCTGGAGTACGCCTCCGAGCCGGCTGCGCTGGAACGTCACCACTACGGTATCTGGGTGCTGCTGTTCCTGGCGTTCTTCACCTTGCTGGCCGCCATGCTCAAGAAGGAATACTGGAAAGACGTCCACTGAGCCGGATGGTCTGATCCTGGATAGTATTATCCGATTGCGGCGGCCACGAGCCGCCGCAATCGTCTCACCGATGGGGAATCGCGCATGGTCCCAAGCGCTCGCTCGCGTACCGTACTGACGCTCTACACCACGGCCGATGACATCCAGTGTCATCGTGCACGACTGGTGCTGGCCGCCAAAGGGGTCAGCTACGAACGGGTACTGGTGGATCCGGGCAAGCCGCCGGAGGATCTGATCGATCTCAACCCGTATGCCAGCACGCCGACCCTGATCGATCGCGACCTGACCTTGTTCGATACCTCGGTGGTCTGCGAATACCTCGACGAACGTTATCCGCATCCGCCGCTGATGCCTATCGATCCACAATCGCGCGCGCGACTGCGGGTGGCGGCGGTGCGTATCGAGAAGGACTGGTTGCCCGAGGTGGCTACGATCCGCGCCGGTGGCCGGCCAGCCGAGGCGGCACGCAAACGTTTGCGCGAGCAGCTGCTGTCCACGCTGCCGCTGTTCAAGGCCTCCAAATTTTTCCTCAATCCGGAGATGAGCCTGGCCGACTGCCTGGTGGCGCCGGTGATCTGGCGACTGCCGTGGCTGGGCGTGGATCTGGGGCGCGAAGGCAAGCCGATCGTCGATTACGGCGAGCGTTTGTTTCACAGTCAGGGTTTTGCGCGCAGCATGACCGATCAGGAAAAGGCGATGCGGCAAGTCCATGAGCACGAATGAAACAGCGGCAATGAGTTCCAATCGCCCGTACCTGCTGCGGGCGATCTACGACTGGATCAGCGACAACAACCTGACGCCCTATGTGCTGGTCGACGCCGGTTTCGCCGGCGTACGGGTACCACCGCAGGTCGTCAAGAACGGTCAGGTGGTGCTCAATCTGGCGATGCGCGCGGTGGCGAACCTGGACCTTGGCAACGAGTGGATCAGTTTCCAGGCGCGTTTTTCCGGCGTCAGCCAGACTATCCAGATCCCGGTGCAGGCAGTGCTGGCACTGTACGCACAGGAAAACGGGCAGGGCATGATGTTTCCGGCGGACGAGGAAGGTGGCGACATGCCACCGCCGTCGGCGCCGGAGCCTGACGATACGCCGCCCACGCCAGCCGCCGACGACGGCGACAAGCCCAAGCGTGGCGCGCCGCATTTGCGGGTGGTCAAGTAACGCCTTGCTGCGCTTCATCGGGTCGAATGTAAGGCCCGGTGTTCAGTGCAGCCGATGGTCCGTGCGTGGACGCAGTGGCACGACGTTGCTGCCTGGTGCCGCGGGCAATGCTGTGCCGACAATCGCTTCCTCGTGCGGCAGCAGCTCGATGGTGGGCAGACTCAGACTGGTGAGCGCATTGCCGATCATCCACAACCGTCCGGGCTCGCGGTCGTGGCCGTCGATGCTTACCTCGAAGCCGTAGCAGCGTTCGATCATGCGCAGGCCGTTGACGCGGCGCAGGCGCACGCCGCGCAGTCCGACGGTTTCATCCAGCAATTGCAGGCCGTGTTGCAGGCATTGCCGCCGCGCCTCTTGCACGGCGCGTTCGCGCCCCACGCTGAGCTTCAGCCACAGCCCGACGATGGCGCCGAGCACCAGCAACAGCAACAGGTTGGAAAGGTCGCTCATCCCGGCAGTGTGTGGGCGCGACCGGCTGCGTGCAAGTTCAGTCCAGCTGCAGTCGCAGCGACAGGTCGACCGCCCGCACGTGCTTGGTCAGTGCGCCGACCGAGATGAAATCGACGCCGGTGCGGGCAAACTCGCCGATCGTGTGCAGGTCGACGTTGCCAGAGACTTCCAGGGGTACGCGACCGGCGGTGAACTGCACCGCCTCGGTCATCTGCGCCAGCTCGAAATTGTCCAGCATGATCCGGTCCACGCCGGCGGCCAGCGCTTGCGCCAGCTCGTCGAGATTCTCCACTTCGACTTCCAGCAGCAGGTTCGGGTGCAGCTGGCGCGCCGCCTGGACGGCGGCGGCGATACTGCCGGCGGCGATGATGTGGTTTTCCTTGATCAGGATCGCGTCGTACAGGCCCATGCGCTGATTGTGGCCGCCACCGCACCGCACCGCGTACTTCTGCGCGATGCGCAGGCCGGGGATGGTCTTGCGGGTGTCCAGTACGCGCACCGCCGTACCGGCGACGGCAGCCACATAGGCCGCGGTGACCGTGGCGGTAGCGGACAGCAACTGCAGGAAATTCAGTGCCGAGCGTTCCGCAGTGACCAGCGAACGGGCGTGACCGGACAGGCGGCAAATCACCGTGCCGGCATCGACCCGCTCGCCATCACCGACCTGCCAGTCGATCTGCGCGGCGGGATCGAGTCGGCGGAAGCAGGCATCGAACCATGCCGTGCCGGCGATCACCGCTGCGTCGCGGCAGGTCAGTTCGGCATGAGCATGGGCGTCGATCGGCAACAGCCCGGCGGTAGCATCGCCTTCACCCAGATCTTCGGTGAGGGCACGTTCGATATCGACGGCAATCTGTGCGGCATCCGGCAGCGCAAACGATGGAGCGTGACTCATTCGGTATCGGTGCTCTTGGCTGGCGCTTGCGTGGATGGCGTGGCGTCGGGTTGACTGAGCTTGCCCACGATCGCGCTCATCGCACGATCGAACAAGGCGTTGGCGGCGAGCACACGGGCCTGGCCGTTGGCGAGCAGAATTGCCAGTTCCTGTGGTGCGTAATCGGCCACCTTCAGGCCGCGCCTATTGACGAACAGGTAGCGTCCGCTCATCGGGCTGATCCATGACAACTTGGCGCGAGTCATCGCCTCATCGGCGAGACAGAACTCCAGCCAGGTGCCTGGCTGCAATGCCTGGACCTGATGCCATTCGGGGCTGTCCAGCGGCACCTCGACGATTTCCTCGTCCTCGGCGAGATCCTCTGCCGCGGTATCGCGGTCGATGACCGGCTGGATGCTGTCGGGGATCGCCAGCATGGCGGCGTCCTCGTCGACCGTGACGACCTCGGTCGCACCCAGCGTCTCGCCGAGCTGTTGCCGGTAGTAGGTATGCAGCTGGCTGAGCAGGCGCTCGATGTCCTGTTCCTGGAACGCCACATTGGTCAAGCCTTGGCGCAACGCACGCTCGACACCGGGCAGCATCTGCCGCAGCGCCTGGCGGCTTTCCGGATTCGTTGCCGGCCGTGTGGTCGCGATGAAATCGTCGATGAAACGCAACGCGCTCTTGAACTCGGGCGAGGTTTCACCCTGGCGCAACAAGGTCAGCACCAGATGATTGGCCCAGGCCCGCGCGAGCACGCCATGCACCAGCGGCGGCAGTTTCTGGTCGCCGATCCGATCGAGGATCTCGCGCGCGGCGCGGCGACGCGCCTGCTCGAGTTTCTCGCGGCCGCGGGTGGATTCGGCGACGCGCTGCTCGGCCAGTTCGGAGCGGCGCTTGTTGATGTCCTGGAACTGCTGCAGGTCGACCAGCAGGCGCTCGAAGATGCCCATGTCGTCGTCGAAGTCGTGCAGCAGCTGGTCGACGATCGACTTCACTTTTTCGTGCAGGCGGCGGTCGCGATCGGACTCTTCCGACCAGCCCTTGGCCTGCTCGGCCAGGCAGTCCAGCAGTCGGCGCGCCGGATGCTGGCGATGGGCGAACAGCTTGCGATCGAGGATCGCCGCCTTGAGGTAGGGAATCTGCAGTCGGGCCAGCATCACCTGCATCGCGGCGGGCAGGTTGCGATCTTCCAGGATGAATTCGAACAGCATGCCGACCAGGTCGATGGTGTCCTCATCGATGGTGGCGACGTGGCTGGGCCGTTCGCCACGCAGTGCGCCGATCTGGGTCAGCAGCTGCCCCTTCAGTTGCAGCACTTCGCGGCTGAGTTCGGCCGCATCGTCGGGTCGTGCATACGGCAGCGGACCGGCACTGGCGATCTGGCTCTGCAGCACGCTGAGCGCACCGAGCAATTCGTTCGCCGATGGCAGCGGACCGCTCGGCATCGCATGCATGCCGCCGTCGCTGCCGATGCCGACAGCGGGGCCACGCCGTGCGCTGAACAGCGCGTGCAAGGTCTGCAGCAGATCGCTGGGAATCTCGCCGGCCTCGTCCGCCATCGCGGCGGAGGTACCGTCCACCTGGCCGCTGGTGGCGGCTTTCGCGTTGCCGCCGCGCAGCACTTCGTGGCGCAATTGCGGCAGCACGCCGGCGCGGACCAGTTCGGTATTGATTTCCTGGTAGAGCTCTTCCAGCGACGACAGCACGTAGCGATCGAACAGTTTGTAGATGATCAGCTTGACGCGCATGTCCGCGCTGAGTTCATGCAGCGCCTGGCGAAATGCCTGCGCCAGGATCGCTGGCGCCACCGGATTGCTGGCGTCATCGATCCTGTGGCCGCCGCAGATCACCGACAACCGTTGGTTGACCGCGAACAGGTCGCGCGACAGCCGCGATTCGTTCTTGCCGATCATGCTGGTGATCGCCAGCGACTCCTCCAGTTCGTTGTCGGCCACCAGCGACAGCTCGACCGTGCCCTGCGACATGAATGTCGTGGCGTTCGACGCTGGCTGCGCCGGGTGGGCCAGTTCGCCGATGTCGCGGCTGATAGCGCCCAGGAAACTGCGCTCCACCGCAGGACGGCGTTTGCGCACTTCACGCATGCCATCGAAGTAGTGCATCTGGGCGGCGTTGTTCTCGGCCTTCTCGGCCAGGTCGAACAGGGCGTCATCGACATGCTCGAAGGCATTGCCGATCCATTGCTGCAGCCGCTTACCGGCGATGCTGCGCACCGCGTTCAGCAACTCGCCGACGCGCTCGCTGGCAGGATCCAGGCGCTGGCTCAAATTAACGACTTTGGATGGATCACTGGCTTCGTTCATCGCCAACCCCCTGAAACATTGCAGTGCGCGAGAAAACCCGAGCCGATCGCGCAGATGGTGACGATAAGCCAAAGCAGGCACCCGTGTCATGCACGGCCCGCATGGGCAGGGTGCGGCGGCTAGGCCGTGGCGGGAAAGTCCGTCAGCTGCAAGGTGCCGATGCCTTCCTCGGGCAGCATCACCGGAATGCCGTCCTCGACCCGGTAGATCACCTTGCGGTCGGTGGTGATCAGGGCTTCGGCGATCCGTTCGCGGACCGCCACCCCGGCGACGGAATCGACCTTGCCGGCAGCGATCGCATCATTCAGCGCATCGAGTTCATGCTTGCTCAGTGGGCGCACCGGCGTTTTGCTGACCGGGCAGCACAGGATGTCGAGTAGGCGCTTGTCCATGATGGGTTTTTACAGGTGTGCCGAGGCTGGGAAAGCCCGTACAATAGCCGTTTTTGGACGGTCCGGCCATGACAGGAACAACCAAGCCGCTGCGCGTTGGCGTGGTAATGGGTTCGCGTTCGGATTGGGAAACCATGCAGCACACGGCCAACGTATTGACCGAGCTGGGCGTGCCGCATGAGGTTCGAGTGGTATCGGCGCATCGCACGCCGGATCTGCTGTTCAGCTACGCCGAACAGGCTCCGGCGCGTGGCATCCAGGTGATCATCGCCGGTGCCGGCGGCGCCGCGCACCTGCCAGGCATGCTGGCGGCCAAGACCCGTCTGCCCGTGTTCGGCGTACCGGTGCAGTCGAAGGCGCTGAACGGGATGGACTCTCTGCTGTCGATCGCGCAGATGCCGGCCGGTATTCCGGTCGGTACGCTGGCGATCGGCCGTGCCGGCGCGGTGAACGCCGGCCTGCTGGCCGCGGCGGTGCTGGCGCTGCACGATCCGGCGCTGGCCAGCGCACTGGATCACTGGCGGACGCGACAGACGCAAGCCGTGCTCGAACAGCCGGATCCACGTCAATGAGCGAGCGACGGCAGTCTGTGCTGGGCATTCTCGGTGGCGGCCAGCTGGCGCGCATGCTGGCGTTGGCGGCGGCGCCGCTGGGCGCGAAGGCGCTGGTGGTGGACAGCTCCGCCGACGCCTGTGCCGGGCAGGTCGCGCCACTGGTGGTGGCCGACTGGACCGATTACGCGGCGCTGGAGGCGTTTGCCGCGCAAGTCGACGTGGTCACCTTCGATTTCGAGAACGTGCCGGCCGAGACGGCGCACTGGCTGGCTGAGCGTGTGGCGGTATTCCCCGCGCCGCAGGCGCTGGCAGTGGCGCAGGATCGTCTGGCCGAAAAAAACCTCTTTCGCGAGTGCGGCCTGCCGACCCCGGATTTCATGACGGTGGACACGCGCGAGCAGCTGGATCAGGCATTGGCCGCAGTGGGCGCGCCGGCAATTCTGAAAACCCGCCGACTCGGCTATGACGGCAAGGGTCAGTTCCGTCTTCGCGAACCCGCTGATGCGGATGCCGCGTGGACCGCGCTCGGTGCGCAGGCGGCGAAGCATGGCCTGATCCTGGAGGCGTTCGTGCCGTTCGAGCGCGAGTTGTCGGTGCTTGCCGTGCGTGGCCGCGATGGCGATTTCCGCACCTGGCCACTGACCCGCAACTGGCACACCGATGGCGTGCTGGCGATGAGTCTGGCACCGGCGTCGGACATCGAACAATTGCAGCAGCGTGCTGCCGAACTTGCTCGCACCCTGGCCGAGCGGCTGGGCTACGTGGGCGTGTTCGCGCTGGAACTGTTCGTGAAGGATGGCGAGCTGCTCGGCAACGAGATGGCGCCGCGGGTGCACAACTCCGGTCACTGGACCATCGAGGGCGCGCACACCAGCCAGTTCGAGAATCATGTGCGCGCGGTGCTTGGACTGCCCTTGGGTGATACCGGTGCGCGTGGCCTCTCGGCGATGTTCAACTGGATCGGCGATCTGCCCGATGCGGCACCGGTGCTGCAGGCGGTCGACGCGCACTGGCACGACTACGGCAAGCAGGCGCGGCCGGGCCGCAAGGTCGGTCACGCCACTGTGTGCGCACCAGATGCCAGGCAGCTGGCGGCACGACTGGCCGTGATTGCCGGGGCGCTCGGACGTGAAGCGCAGGTCGCGCCGGTGCTGCAGGCGTTGGGCTGATCAAGTCCCGATCCAGCCACAAAAAAACGGAGCCGTGAGGCTCCGTTTCTGTTTCAGTGCAGATGAATCAGGCCGAGTGAATCAGGCCAGATTGCTGGCCGCGAAGTCCCAGTTCACCAGATTCCAGAACGCTTCCACATACTTCGGACGGGCGTTGCGGTAGTCGATGTAATAGGCGTGTTCCCACACATCGGTGGTGAACAGGGGCTTGTCGCTGCCGGTAATCGGAGTGGCAGCATTCGAGGTGTTGACGATGCCGAGCGAGCCGTCCGGACGCTGCACCAGCCAGGTCCAGCCGGAGCCGAAGTTGCCGGCGGCGGACTTGCTGAACTCGTCCTTGAACTTGTCGAACGAGCCGAAGGCCTTGTTGATCGCGTCGGCCAGCTTGCCGCTCGGTGCACCGCCGCCTTTCGGACTCATCGAGTTCCAGTAGAACGTGTGGTTCCAGATCTGCGCGGCATTGTTGAACACGCCGCCGGACGATTTCTTGATGATGTCTTCCAGCGCGGCGCCGGCAAACTCGGTGCCTTCGATCAGCTTGTTGAGGTTCGTCACGTAGGCCTGGTGATGCTTGCCGTAGTGATACTCCAGCGTTTCGGCGGAAATGTGCGGTTCCAGTGCGTTCTTTTCGTACGGAAGCGGGGGAAGTTCGATCGCCATGATGAGGCTCCTTAGCGGTAGCTGGGGGAGATAGGCCGGCGCAGCGGACGGCAGCCGACGGGTGACTGATACAATATCGGTCTGCCTGCATTGTAAAGATGAAACACCGAACTATGGACATCAACGAGCGAATCAGGGCGATCCTGACCGAACATCCCATCGTGCTTTTCATGAAAGGCACGCCGGAATTTCCGATGTGTGGCTTCTCCAGCCGCGCCGCCCAGGCGCTCTCGGAAGCCGGCGCCGTGTTCCACACGGTGAATGTGCTGGCCGATCCGCAGATACGCGCCGCGTTGCCGCATTTCGCGAACTGGCCGACGTTTCCGCAGCTGTTCATCCAGGGCGAGCTGATCGGCGGTTGCGACATCATCGAGGATCTGAAATCCGCCGGTGAGCTGTCCCGCATGGCCAGCGACGTCGCCGGAGCGGCGTCTTGACGACGCTGCCGGTTTCCCGTTTGCCGGCCGGCTGGGTGCCGGCTGCCGACACCCTGGCCGATCGTGTGGTGCTGGTGACCGGCGCTTATGGCGGGTTGGGCGGCGCGGTGGCGCGCGCGGCCTCACGCACGGGTGCCACGGTGGTGATTACCGGCAAGCGCAAACGCCAGCTGGAACAGTTGTATGACGCGATGCGCGCCGAAGGCCTGGCAGAGCCGGTGATCCATCCGCTGGACATGGAGGTGGCGACGCCGCGCGAATACGCCGCACTGGCCGAAGGGCTGGAACGCGATTTCGGCCGGCTCGATGGCATCGTGCATGCCGCCGTCAGTTTTTCCGGACTGACGCCGATCACCATGCACAAGCCCGATGCCTGGTTGCGCGCGATGCATGTCAACGTGAATGCGCCGTTCGCCCTGACCCAGGCCTGCCTGCCGTTGCTGACTCAGGCCCACGACAGCGCGGCGGTATTCGTGTTGGACGATCCCGAGTTGCTGCAACGTGCGCATTGGGGCGGCTACGGCGTGTCGAAGGCGGCGCTGGAGCGCTTCGTGGCGATCCTGCACGAGGAAACCGACGACAGCGCGTTGCGAGTTCATGCGATGCTGCCGGCACCGATGCGCACATCGCTGCGGCAACAGGCGTACTTCGGCGAAGACATCATGCAGCGCGCGCTGCCGGATGCCGCCGCTGCCGCGGCGATCTATCTGCTCAGCGCACAGGGGGTGGCGGCACGTGGCGCGGTACTGGATCTGCGGGTCGACTGAACAGCGGCACCCGGTGCCGTGATCGCCTCACCAGAATGGAGTTGAGATGGAAACGCAGATGACCACGTTGTCGGCGGGAATCATGTTGTTTCTGATCATGGATCCGCTGGGCAATATCCCGTTCTTCCTGAGCCTGCTCAAGGACGTGCCGCCGAAGCGCCGGCGCCGGGTGATGGTGCGCGAGCTGTTGATCGCGCTCGGCGTGCTGCTGGCGTTCCTGTTCGGCGGCCAGCACATCCTCAAGCTGCTGCAGCTGAAGCCGGATTCGATCAGCATCGCCGGCGGCATCGTGCTGTTCCTGATCGGCATCCGCATGGTGTTTCCGCCGGCCGACGGCGGTGGCATCTTCGGCAAGCCCGGGCAGGGCGAGCCGTTCATCGTGCCGATGGCGATTCCCGGCGTGGCTGGCCCATCGGCGATGGCCGCGCTGCTGCTGTTGACCAACACCCAGCCCGGCCGCACGGCCGACTGGACGATCGCGTTGCTGCTGGCGTGGCTGGCCACCTCGCTGATCCTGCTCAGTGCGACCTATCTGTTCCGCTGGCTCGGCGAGAGTGTGCTGACGGCGCTGGAACGCGTGATGGGCATGCTGCTGATTGCGCTGTCGGTGCAGATGTTCATGGCCGGCGTGGCGTCGTTCCTGCACCTGAGCGTTTGAAACAACGGCGCGGCCGGATCTGCTGTCATAGTGCTTCAGGTGATGGCCCAGCTGTCATAATCGACCGGCAGGATGGGGGAAATCCGAGGGCGCAGACATGCTGAGCATCGAACAATCCCTGACCGAGCGCCTGCCATGGCTGGCGCAATACCCCCGACTTCGCCGCCCGATGGCAGGCATGCTAGGACGGTTGGCCGACGAAGACGGCTTCAATCGCGTGCTGGCGCGAGTCGGCGCCGCCGAGGGTTTCGATTTTGTCGAGCGCGTACTCGACATCCTGGGTACCAGCTATCAGGTCAATCCGCGCGAACGCGAGCACATCCCGGTCGATGGCCCGTTGCTGGTGGTGGCCAATCATCCGCTCGGCATGCAGGACGCGCTGGCCTTGCTGCAGCTGATCGGCTCGGTGCGCCGCGACGTGCGTTTTCTCGGCAACGACTGGCTGGCGGTGATTCCGCAGCTGAGCAAGCTGATGTTGCCGGTGGACGTGTTCGGCAAGGGCGCCGCATCGCGTCTGCGCGGCATCTACCGTGCGCTGGACAACGGCGAGGCGCTGATCGTGTTTCCCGCTGGTGAAGTCTCGCGTGTGCGTCCGGGTGGCGTGCGTGATGGCCAGTGGTCGGATGGGTTTGCGCGGCTGTCGCTGCGCAGCAAGGCGCCGGTGTTGCCGATCCATGTCGCCGCACGCAATTCGGCGATGTTCTATGGATTGTCGATGCTGGCCAAGCCGCTGAGCACGGCGATGCTGCCGCGCGAGGCGGTGGCGCCGGGCAAGCGGCGGATCGGTTTCAGCATCGGTGCGTTGGTCAGCGCCGAGGAGCTCGAACAGCGCAGCGGTGGCTCGTCGAAACAGGCCACCAAGCTGATGCGCCGGCACGTGTATCGGGTCGGCCAGCATCGGGGCCTGATCTTTGGTGGACAGGCGCCGCTGGCGCTCCCGGAACCGGCCGAACAGGTGGCAGCGGAACTGCTCCGATCCGAAAAACTGGCGGATCTCGGCGACGGCAAGCAAGCGTGGCTGTTCAAGGGAGCGCTCGACAGCGCGGTCATGCGCGAGATTGGCCGGTTGCGCGAACTGACCTTCCGCAAGGTCGGCGAGGGCACCGGCGCGCGACGCGATCTGGATGCCTACGATCCTCATTACGAACATCTGGTGCTGTGGGATCCGCAGGCGCTGCGCATCGTCGGTTCCTATCGCTTCGGGCACGGCGGGCGGCTGATCGCCGAACGCGGCATGGCCGGGCTGTATACCTCCAGCCTGTTCAGCTATTCGCCGGCGCTGGAATCGCGGCTGGCGCAGGGCATGGAGCTGGGGCGCAGTTTCGTGGCACCGGCGTACTGGCGTTCCCGCGCGCTCGATCAGCTATGGCAGGGCATCGGCCTGTATCTGCAGCGGCATCCAGAGCTGCATTATCTGTTCGGCCCGGTCAGCATGTCGGTGAGCCTGCCGCGCGAGGCGCGCGAGTGGATCGCCGCGGCACACCAGCATTATTTCGGTGCGCCGGGACTGGCCGCGGCGCGGCAGCCGTTCGTTATCTCGCCTGAAGTGGTGCAAGGCGTGCGCGCGGCACTGAAAGGTCTTGATGCGCCAGCCGGCCTCGGCAAGCTGAAGCATCACCTGGATGCGCTGGGCGTAAGCCTGCCGGTGCTGTATCGCCAGTACGTCGACCTGGTCGAACCCGAAGGCGTGCAGTTCCTCGACTTCGGCGAGGATCCGGATTTTTCCGGTTGTGTGGATGGCCTGGTGATGCTGGATCTGGCTTCGCTCAAGCCGGCCAAGCGTGCGCGCTATCTTGGCAAACCGGCATGACGGTTTAGACGTCCCCGCTGCGAAGAGCTGGCGGGTTGCTGTCCCGCCGCAGGGATGTTTGGTGGACAGCGCCGAGATTCGAAACTGTCACCAGTAGGCGATGCCATGCATGGTGAGCCGAGAGGCATTGATGGGCTGGGTAGACGCGGCTGCCGGGCTGGCCCTGTCGGTATGGTTTTATGGGCGAATGGCTTGGTCATTCAAGCAATTGGCAACGGCTCGAATTGTTGTAAAATTGTTGTAAGGCAAATCAGGGACGATAAAAGGGTCATCAACCAGATACGTCATTCGCGATTACGCGGACAACCGTAAATAAATTCGAAATAGACGGATTTTCTTGCCCAACTCGAAGGTTGGGCTTTTTTGTGCCCGCGATTCACGTTTTTTCTTTCGCTAAAACACGGTTTTAAGACAAAATTTTGCGATTTGACGCCGGCGGAATAGATCCGCTGCTGATAGATCAGGATCACTTGGGACATCAACGGCTACCGACGTTCCCCGGTTTGGCCGGATGGGCTGGTTGAGAATGTTCAGTCACCCGGATGGCCATGGAAAGGCTGCTATGCGATCGGACACTGAGCCGGTCATTCAATTGTTTGAACTTGCGAGATGGAATCCACAATGAAACGAACCTATCTATCTGTATCAATTGCGCTGGTTTTCGGTGTGGCGTCTTCGATGGCGCTGGCGCAGAGCAGCACTCCGGATCAAACAAATGCTGGCCAGGCGGCCACGACCAAGCCGGCACAGCGGGCCAGTGCGTCGAGCACCTCCAACACGACCACCTCGAACGACACCAAGCGCGTGCAGCAACTGGGAACGATCCAGGTGCAGGCGCAGTCGCTGGCGCTGGGTGGCGGCCTGATGTCGGTGCAGACCGCGCCCAAGGCAGTTTCCACGATCAGCCGCGACGCGATCGTCAAAGCTGCGCCGGGCGGCACGTTCGTGCAGATGATCGACAGCATCCCGGGTGTCAACGCTTCCACTGATGACTACACCGGTCTCGCCAACGGCAATTACAGCATTCGCGGTTTTACCAGCGACGAGATCGGCACCACCGTCAACGGCGCGCCGATCAACGACAGCGGCAACTACAAGGTCTACTCGACCGAGTACGGCGATACCGAGAACATGGGTGACATCACCGTGTTGCAGGGTTATCCGGATGTGGACACGCCCATCGGCGGCGCCGCTGGTGGCTCAATCGCCTGGGTCACCATCGATCCCTCGCACACCGCCGGCGTGGACGCGAGCCAGACGTTTGGCAGCAATGACTACCGCCGCACCTTCCTGCGCCTGAATACCGGTGATACCGGTCCGGTGCGCTCGTGGCTGTCCTATTCCAATAACAGCGCTGACCTGTGGCGTGGTACGGGCCAGCAGAAAGTAACCAAGGTGGATGGCAAGTCGTTGTGGACCATCGACGACAACAACTCCATCTCGGCTTCGTTCCAGTACAACCGCGAATTCAACAACAGCTACGAGAGCCTGACCAAGACGCAGGCTCAGCAGAATTACAACCAGAACTACGATGCGACGCTGCTGACACCGACTGATACCAATTTCTACAAGCTGCACACCAACCCGTTCCGCAGCTGGCTGGTCAGCATGGATGGCGAATTCAAGCTGAGCGATAACCTGCGTCTGTCGGTGGTGCCGTACGTCCAGTATGGCAATGGCGGCGGCGGCGGCGGTTCCACCTTCACCGAATCGACGCAAACGGCCAACTGGTATCAGTACACCAATCAGGATCTCAACGGTAACGGCGTGGTCGGTGGCAAGACCAACAAGGCGCTGGCGTATTCGATCAGCAACACCTACACCATGCGCCCCGGTGTCATTGCCAAGATGAATCAGGATTTCGGCGAGAACAACAGCCTCGAGTACGGCGTGTGGTATGAGCGTCCGCGCCAGGAGCAGAGTCAGGCATTCACGCCGGTCAATCCGACGACAGGCGTTCCTTCCGATAACTGGGGGGATTTCGACCTGATCCGTTATCCGAGCGGCGCGGTACAGAAGGCCTATAATGAATACACCGCTACGGAAACCCGCAAGGTTTTCGCCACGGACACCTGGACGCCGGATGACCAGTGGACCATCACGGCGGGCGCCTCCTACCTGTGGGTACAACGCAGCGGCTTCGATTATCAGTATCCGGGTTCGGTGCGTCCCGGCTACAAGCAGTACGGCGTCTCCGATTTCAGCGCAACGTTTCATGACGTGAGCCCGACCGCCGGCGTCAAATATCAGCTGAACGACTCGAATCAGTTCTACTTCGGCGTGGGCAGGACGTTCCGCGCACCGATCAACGGTGCTGTCCTGCAAAATGCGGCAGCTGCAAATTTCCCCGGCCAGACCAATCCGGCGAGCAGCTTCATCAACAAGCCGGAGAAGGCAACCACCGCCGACCTCGGCTGGCGCTTCTACAACGACACCTTCTCGGCCAGTGTCGACGCCTATGCCTCCAACCTCACCAACAAGCAGATTTCCGGTTTCGACGAAACGACCTTCGCCACGGTGTATCTGTCTCTGCCCAAGGTGCGCATGCGCGGCCTGAACACCGAGGCCAGCTACAAGATCACGCCGAACTGGACGGTGTATGGCTCATACGCTTACACCAAGTCGACGCTGGCTGCGAATCTCAACAGCTCGGGCGACGGCATCTACAACACCGACGGCAAGATTCTCCTGAATACGCCGAAGAACATCGGCTATGTGCGTGTGAACTATGACCAGGGGCCGTTCTGGGCCAGCCTGGATGAGAAGTACCGTGGCCCGATCTGGGGCGACTGGTCCAACACGCAGAGGGTGGGTGGCTACGCCACGCTCAACTTCAGTGCGGGCTGGAAATTCCAGGACTTCTCGTCATGGTTCCGCAAGCCATACATCAAGCTCAACATGTTCAACCTCACGGATCGTCAGGCGCTCACCAACGCCAACAACATAACGGCGTTCCTCGCTGCCAACCCGACCAAGATCAAGGACCAGAACGGCACGACCCTCTATGCCTCTCAGCCGTACTACTCGCTGCTGCAAGGGCGTACGTTCATGCTGACCTTCGGCGCCTCGTTCTTCTAAACGCGAAGTCACATGCCACGACAGCGACTGCGTGGCTCATCAGGCCGGCACCTTCGGGTGCCGGTTTTTTTTGTGGTCCCCACAACCCCTTGGCGGAACTGAAAGAACTTTCGAGCATGGCCGAAAGTTACGAAATTGTAATATGATGCGCGTAACTTTAGCCGGGCCCGAAGTGCCAGATAGCTTGGCTGCGGTCAATCTCGTCAGGGAAAACAACCAAAAATCATTGCCCTACGGGATGACTCGGTGGGCGAGGTGTCTTTTTTTGTTGTCCTGACTCGTCATTTATTGCGAACCACCATGGGGTTGATGTTCGATGAAAAGCACCATTCGCACGAAACTGTTGCCGCTGGCGATCGCCACACTGCTCGCTGCTTCGCCTGTCATGGCGCAGGACACCTCGTCCGCGATCTCCGGCCGTGTGCTGGACGCCAGTGGCCAGCCGGTTGCCGGCGCCACCGTGCAGATCGTGCATGAGCCGTCCGGCACCACCAAGATCACCACCACGGGTGCGGACGGCCGCTATTCGGCGCAGGGTCTGCGTGTCGGCGGTCCATTTGACGTTACCGTATCCAAGGCGGGACAAGCTCAGGCTGTGCAGAACAATGTCTACCTGCAGCTGGCTCAGGAAACGCCGGTCAATCTGACCATGGGCGCGGAGCAGGCGAAGAATGTTCAGAATCTCTCGGGCGTGACTGTCTCGGCCAATGCCTTGGCCCAGACATTCTCGTCGGACAACAAGGGCATCTCGACCAACGTTTCGCAGCGGGAAATCGAGGCAACCCCGACCCCGGGTCGCTCCATCCAGAACATCGTGCGCCTCGATCCGCGCATCGTGATCTCCGACCGTGACCGCGGCGAGATTTCCGCGATCGGCCAGAACAGCCGCTACAACAACATCACGGTTGACTCGGTCAGCGCCAACGACCCGTTCGGCCTGAACGCGAATGGCCTGCCGACGCTGGGCACACCGATTTCGCAGGACACGATCCAGGAATACAACATCTCGACCGCCAACTACGACGTAGCCACCCGCCGCGGCGTCGGTGCGATCGTCAATGCGGTGACCAAGAGTGGCACCAACGATTTCCACGGTTCGGCGTATTACGCGTTCCAGAATCGCAGCGACATGATTGCCGACTACAACGACAAGCCGTACGGCGGCTTCCGTCGCACCTGGACTGCCGGCGCTACCGTTGGCGGCCCGATCATCAAGGACAAGCTGTTCTTCTTTGCCTCGTACGAGAAGAGCAAGCAGATTGGCCCATCTTCGCAGTATGGCGTGCAGGGCTCTGGTGCCGCCACCGAGGTCCGTGGCCTGACCCAGCAGAATGTCGACGCCATCACCACGGCAGCCAAGGCCAAGGGCTTTGATGTGGGTGGTCTCAGTGGTGGTAATTCCGATCTGCAGGACAAGCGTTACTTGGGAAAGATCGACTGGAACATCACCAACAACCACCGCGCCAGCTTCACCTACAGCCAGACCAAGGAAAACAAGCCGATCATCACCGGCAACAACAACATCCTGGTGCTGTCCAGCGGCTGGTACAAGACCAACGTCGACAACAAGAGCTACGCGCTGCATTTCTACGATGACTGGTCGGATGTCTTCTCTACCGACACCACCGTTTCCTACGCCGACTTCCAGCAGAATCGCGGCCCGTACAACGGCATCGCCCAGCCGGATGTCTCGGTGTGCGTGAACGGCACGACTGGTTGCGCTGCCACGACCAGCTCGCCGGGTGTGGAATTCGGTACCGAATACTCCAGCCAGGCCAACGTGCTGCACGTAAAGACGTTGAATGCCGCTTGGGCCGGTACGCTCTATCTGGGCGACCACACCGTGAAGGGTGGCTTCGACTTCCAGCGCGGGCAGTACTACAACCTGTTCCTGCAGAATGCTTTCGGTAGCTATCAGTTCAATACCCTGGCCGACTTCAATAGCGGCAAGTACTATCTGTATCGCTTCAACGCGCCGGCCGCCGGGCTTGGCCTGAAGGATGTGGCCGCCAACTTCGAGCTGAAAGAGTACGGCGTGTTCCTGCAGGATACCTGGCAGGTGAATTCGAACCTGTCGGTGCAGTACGGTTTCCGCGTCGACATTCCGCTGACCAGCGACAAGCCGCTGTACAACCCCTGCTATGCCGCTGCGCCGGGGCAGAGTGTGGTTGCTGCCAACTGCGTTTCGGCCACCGGTGGCTTCGGCCGCACCAACACCAGCACCATCAATGGTCATCGCCAGGTGCAGCCGCGCGCCTCGTTCAACTACACCTTCGATACCGAGCGCATGACGCAGTTGCGTGGTGGCGCCGGTCTGTTTATCTCCAATCCGCCGAGCGTGTGGCTGGGCAATATCTACCAGAACTCCGGTGTGACCCAGGTGCAGTTCGCTTGCGGTCCGAGCTCTTCGGCCTCGGCTGCCTGCAAGCCGGGCTCCGTTGGCTATCCGGCGTTTAGCTCTGACCCGAACGGCCAGAATGCGGGTTCGGCGCCGATTCCGGGCGCCAAGGGCGCGCAGATGGCGGTCAGCACGGTCAGCGACAATTTCGCGATCCCGAGCGTGTGGAAGATGTCGCTCGGTGTTGACCGGGAGCTGCCGTGGTGGGGCGTGGTGTTCACTGCCGACTACGAGCACATCAAGAACCGCAACGCGATCTGGTATCAGAACCTCAATATCGGCACGTCCACCGGTGTGCTGCCTGATGGCCGGTTTACTTACTACAAGAATCCGAAGGGTGGCAGCACGGGTAACACCGCCCGCGCCAACTCCAACCAGGCTTTCGGCGATGCTGTGATCAACCTGGCCAATAGCGACCAGGGCAGCGCCGACAGTCTCAGCCTCGCGCTGAAGAAGCCGTTCGCGGACGAATGGTCCGCCATGGCCGGTTTCACCTGGAGCCGCGCCACGGAAGTGAACCCGGGTACCTCGAGCGTGGCCCGCTCCAGCTACAGCAACAACGTCTGGGTGAACCCGAACGAGAACAAGGCGAGCACCTCCAGCTACTCGATTCCAAAGCGCGTGATCGCGTCGCTGACCTGGCAGCACCGCTTCTTTGGTGATTACGCCACGAGCGCCACCGTGTTCTATGACGGTCATTCGGGTACCCCGTACAGCTGGCGCTTCGGCAACGACGCCAATGGCGACGGCTTCACCTCCGACCTGGCCTACATCCCGAACAAGGGTGACATCACCTTCGCGCCGGGTACCACGCAGGCGCAGCAGGACTCGTTCTGGCAGTACATCGACAACGACAAGTATCTGAAGGATCACAAGGGCCAGATCGCCAGCCGCAACGGCGCCCGTTCTGCCTGGATCAATCAGGTCGACCTGAGCTTCACTCAGGAAATTCCGGGTCTGTTCAAGGGCAACAAGGGCATGCTCCGCCTTGACGTCTACAATCTCGGCAACATGCTCAACAAGAAGTGGGGTGTCGATCACCGCGCCAGCTTCCCGCTGGTACGCAACCTCGCCGATTTCGCCGGCGTCGATGCCAATGGCAAGTACATCTACGACATCAGCAAGGCGGCCTACAAGGACAGCAATGGCAACTACAGCCCGCTGGCCCTCCCGCGCGCGGATGAGCTGAATGGTCCGACCCAGCGTTGGTCGATCCTGGCAACCGTTCGTTACACCTTCTGAGCAAGCGGCAATTTGAAAACCTTGGCCGGCGCCCGCAAGGGCGCCGGCTTTTTGTTGGCTTGACCGCGCCATGGTCGACGCAGGAAGCTAGCGGGTCTGCTGCAGCTGTGCGCGGACGTATGCCGCGGGTTGCGGCCAGGAGATGGATGCATGAATGACACACACGCCGGCCAAGCTGGCAAGTCGGCCACTGTAAGCGCACGTATTTCACCGGTCGGCGGGCTGGATATTCTTTCCCGCAACGAGGTGGCACGGTTGCGCGGCGCCAGCGACTCCGGTCTGCATGCCTTGCTGCGCCGCTGCGCGCTGGCGGTGCTGACCTCGGGCGGCATCAGTGACGATCCGCGGGCGATCCTCGAGCAGTATCCGGATTTCGATATCCAGGTGCTGCAGCAGGATCGTGGCATCAAGATCGAGCTCAGTCATGCGCCGGCACAGGCTTTCGTGGACGGCCAGATTATTCGCGGTATCAATGAACTGCTCGTGGCGGTCGTGCGCGATATCGTCTACGTGTCGACCCAGCTGGAGCAGATCGGTATCGATCTTGGCGGCTCGGCCGGACTGACCCAGGGTGTGTTCGAGATCCTGCGCAACGCGCGCATTCTGAAACCGCATGTCGATCCCAACCTGGTGGTGTGCTGGGGCGGCCACTCGATCTCGCGCGACGAATACGAATACACCAAACAGGTCGGCTATCAGCTTGGCCTGCGTGGGCTGGATATCTGCACCGGTTGCGGGCCGGGTGCGATGAAGGGGCCGATGAAGGGCGCGACCATCGCACATGCCAAGCAGCGGCGCCGGCACAATCGCTACATCGGCATCACCGAGCCAGGCATCATTGCCGCCGAATCGCCGAATCCGATCGTCAACCATCTGGTGATCATGCCGGACATCGAGAAGCGGCTCGAGGCGTTTGTGCGCATGGGCCACGGCATCATCGTGTTCCCAGGCGGCGTCGGCACGGCCGAGGAAATCCTCTATCTGCTCGGCATCCTGCTGCATCCGGACAATGCCGGCACGCCATTCCCGCTGATCTTCACCGGGCCGCGCGAATCGGCGGCTTACTTCGAGCAGATCGACCGCTTCCTGCGCCTGACCCTGGGTGACGAAGTGGCGCAGCACTACCAGATCATCGTGGATGATCCGGCGGCGGTGGCGCGGGCGATGGTCAGGGGTATCGACAAGGTGCGCCACAACCGGCTGGACACCAAGGACGCGTTCTTCTTCAACTGGGCGCTGCAGATTCCACTGGAGTTCCAGTTGCCGTTCCGCCCCACCCACGAGGCGATGCGTGCGCTGCAGATCCATCGGGACCGTCCACGGCATGAGCTGGCGGCGGACCTGCGTCGGGCCTTCTCCGGCATTGTCGCCGGCAACGTGAAGGAAGAGGGCGTGCAGGCGATCGAGCAGCATGGCCCGTTCGATATCGACGGTGATGCAGACATCATGCGTGCGCTGGACAAGCTGTTGCAGGCGTTCGTCGAACAGCACCGCATGAAGCTGCCCGGCGGCGCGGCATACGTGCCGTGCTACCGGGTGTTGACCTCCTGATCACACCCGAAAATCTGTCCGCGGTGGCTTGACAGCTCGTCGCGCTCTCGACAAACTACGCAGCTCACGCCCGAATAGCTCAGCTGGTTAGAGCACTTGACTGTTAATCAGGGGGTCGCTGGTTCGAGTCCAGCTTCGGGCGCCACATTCGACGAAAAGCCGGCATACTGCCGGCTTTTTGTTTTCTGCTGCGATGAGATGCGCTCAGTTCATTTGCGAGCAGTCTGCGATTTGACTGACGCTGGCCGGGGCGCCGCGGACGCGTCCGGAATTGGAGACCGCCACGCTGAGCGCATGCTCTGCGCTGGAGGGTAGGCAGAACAACAGCGTGAGATTGCTGCCGCTGGCGCTGCCGTCAGGGCCAAAGTGCACGAGACGCCGCCCGGTGCTGCTCTGGATGATCAGCTTGTCGCTGTAGCCGTGACCGACATACAGCGGCCCGTGGTCCGGTTGATTGTCGCGATCGGTGTCGTGAGCAAGCAGCCAGCCACTGTTCCAGCGCATGTCATTGCTGCAGCTGTTGCCGTCGCGGGTCGGACAGAACAGTGTCCGTTTGCCGCTGGTGATCGCGGTTGCACGGGTATGCTGGAGCGCCGCGATGAAGTCGGTCTGGGCGACCTGCAGCTGGTTTCGGCCAAGCAGCTTGCGCATGGGTGGTACGGCCATGCCGGTGAGCGCTGCGATGATGGCAATCACCATGATCTGTTCGATCAGGGTCATGCCATGTTGCCGGCAAGCTGGCTTGGAGTTCCGGAGAGCTGTCACGGCGTCGCGTCCTGCGTTGTCCGGGAGGCTCATGCTAAGGCGTTGGTGCCGACCGGCCAGTAGCCCGACGGAGGTGTGAGTGTCGGCCTCTGCTGACGCCCTCTGTCAGCAGGCCCGATTTAAAATGCGCTGCCGCGCCCACATCTGTAGCCGATGACTGACCGCTTCCAGCTCGTTGCTCCCTACCAGCCCGCCGGCGACCAGCCGCAGGCGATCCAGCGCCTGTCCGAAGGTTTCGAGGCTGGTCTGGCCGCGCAAACCCTGCTTGGCGTTACCGGCTCGGGCAAGACCTACACCATCGCCAATGTGATCGAGAAGGTGCAACGGCCGACCATCGTGATGGCGCCGAACAAGACGCTGGCGGCGCAGCTGTACGGCGAGTTCAAGGAGTTCTTCCCGCACAATGCGGTGGAGTACTTCGTCAGCTACTACGACTACTACCAGCCGGAAGCCTATGTGGTGGCGTCGGACACCTTCATCGAGAAGGACGCCTCGATCAACGAGCACATCGAGCAGATGCGGTTGTCGGCGACCAAGGCGCTGTTGTCGCGTCGCGATTCGATCATCGTGGCCACCGTGTCGGCGATCTACGGCCTCGGCAATCCGGAGGACTACCTGTCGCTGCGACTGATCCTGGCCAAGGGCGAGCGCATCGACCAGCGCAAGCTGATCCATCAGCTGACCGAGTTGCAGTACACCCGCAACGAGATGGAGCTGCGTCGCGGCATGTACCGCGTGCGCGGCGAGATCATCGATGTGTTCCCGGCCGAATCGGAAATCGAGGCGTTGCGCATCGAGCTGTTCGACGGCGAGGTGGAGAACCTGTCGCTGTTCGATCCGCTCACCGGCGAGACGATCCGCAAGGTGCAACGCTACACGGTCTACCCACGCACGCATTACGCCAGTACGCGCGAGAGCGTGCTGAACGCGATCGAGACGGTCAAGGTCGAGCTGAAGGAGCGGCTGGAACAGCTGTACAAGGACAACAAGCTGGTCGAGGCGCAGCGACTGGAACAGCGCACCCGTTTCGACATCGAGATGATGGCGGAGGTGGGTTACTGCCAGGGCATCGAGAATTATTCGCGCCATCTGACCCGGCGCGAGCCCGGCGAGCCGCCGCCGACGCTGTTCGATTACCTGCCGTCCGATGGTTTGCTGGTGGTGGACGAATCGCACGTCACCGTGCCGCAGCTCGGTGCGATGTACAAGGGCGACCGCTCGCGCAAGGAAACCCTGGTGGAGTTCGGTTTCCGGCTGCCGTCGGCGATGGACAACCGGCCGCTGCGCTTCGAGGAATGGGAGCAGCGCGTGCCGCGCTCGATCTTCATCTCGGCCACGCCTCGCGCCTATGAGCTGGACAAGTCCGGCGAGGCAGTGGTCGAGCTATTGGTGCGCCCGACCGGCCTGGTCGACCCGGAAGTGGAAGTGCGTCCGGTGCGCACCCAGGTCGATGACCTGCTCAGTGAAGTGCACAAGCGCGTGGCGATCGGTGACCGCGTGCTGGTCACCACGCTGACCAAACGCATGGCGGAGAACCTCACCGAATACCTGGCCGAGCACGACGTGAAGGTGCGCTACCTGCACTCGGACATCGAGACGGTCGAGCGCAGCGAGATCATCCGCGACCTGCGTCTGGGCGAGTTCGACGTGCTGGTCGGCATCAACCTGCTGCGCGAGGGCCTGGACATGCCCGAGGTATCGCTGGTGGCGATTCTGGATGCGGACAAGGAGGGTTTCCTGCGTTCCACCGGCTCGCTGATCCAGACCATCGGCCGCGCTGCCCGCAACGTGCGCGGCAAGGCGATCCTGTACGGTGATCAGATCACCCGCTCGATGCAGGCGGCCATGGACGAAACCGCGCGCCGCCGCGAGAAGCAGCTGGCGTGGAACGAACAGCAGGGCATCGTGCCGACCACCATCGTGCGGCGCATCGCCGACATCATGGAAGGTGCGCGCAGCGAAGCGGGCAACCGCCGCGGCAGCAAGTCTTCCCGTGGCCGCGCAGCGGTGGCCGAGCAGGCGGCCGATTACGTCGGGCTCAACCCGCAGCAGGCAGCGGGCGCGATCAAGAAGCTGGAGGCGCAGATGTACAAGCACGCGCAGAATCTGGAGTTCGAGGACGCCGCCAGGCTGCGCGACCAGATCCACCAGCTGCGTGAACAGGCCTTGCGCTGAGTTGCCGGCACGGATATTCGAGATGTTGTCGAGTATCGCTCATTACCGTATACTGCGCGGCTCGCGCGGTCGTTAGAACAGCGTGAGACGGGCGGTTAGCTCAGCGGTAGAGCACTACCTTGACATGGTAGGGGTCACAAGTTCGATCCTTGTACCGCCCACCACTTTGAATGCAAAACGGCGCGAACCTTCAAGGTTCGCGCCGTTTTTGCATACGGGGTGGGCGGCGTTCCGGTTTTCGGTCAGCTGTCTTCGTCTTCCGTGGAAGCCGGCGACACGTAGTTCGGATCTTCCGAATCGCGTGCGTGTCGGATCGCATCGCGCAGGCGGATGTCCAGCCGATCGATGTTCAGGACGACTTTGCCGGAATGGACATCCTTGACCGCCGAAAGCGGTACCACGAAGTCGCCGGCATTCTCGATGTAGACGACCAGCTCGGGCAGTCCGTGCCTGATTTCACGGACGGAGCCGATGCCTTCGTCGCCATCGGAGACGAAGACCATGAATCCTTCGCTGATTTGTTCATGCATGATGCGACCCCTGTGACAGGTGACGGGACGGGTCTCGCGTCAGGGTGCGTGGCGAGCGGTGGTGCCGTGCCGGAGCGAGCGGGTGGCGCATGATGCGCATACCCGTCGTTTCGGCATGGTGAAAATGGGGCGCCGATGGCAGTCTGGTCGTGGTCGGCGCCGTGGTCAGATCCTGCTCAATGTGCGAAGTGCCTGACCCAGGCGACGTAGCGGTCCATGAAACCCTGCAGGAATTTTGTGGTGCCTTCGTTGTGGATCGTGCCGTCGTCGGCGATCAGATCGTCCTTGAAGTGAATGAATACCTCGGGCTGACCCAGTACGGGCACGTCGAGATAGGCCAGCACATTGCGCAGGTGCTGCTGCGCCAGCGCGGTGCCGCCGGTGCCGATCGACGCACCGATGACTGCCGCGGGCTTGCCGGCAAACGAGTTGGTGCCCCAGGGACGCGAGGCGATGTCGATGGCGTTCTTCAATACGCCGGGAATCGAGCGGTTGTATTCGGGCGTGACGAAGAGCACGCCATCGGCGGCTTCGACCTCCTGCTTGAGCCGGCTGGCGACGGCCGGGTAGGCGCCGTCGAAATCCTGCGAGTACAGCGGCAGGTCGTCGATCCGGACATGGTTGAAGGTGAACTCGGCCGGCGCGAGTTTTTCCACCGCGCGGGCAAGCCGGCGATTGAAGGAGTCCTTGCGCAGGCTGCCGACGAAAACGGCGATCTTCAGCTGACTCATGGGCGGGACTCCGAGGGATGGTGCGGTGGACAGAATGGACAGACTTGCCGAGGTTGCCGGTGCGTTGTCGCACGCGGCCGGACAATGTACTGCCATGTCGGGTTAAAGGCGGATGAAGTCATCGCGACTGGTAGCCGAATCGGGGGGCGATGTTGCTCGCCGCTGCGGTATGGGCATGCCGCAGCGTGTACTCTTTGCGACCAGCCCCGTGGCACCTGTCTCTCTCTTCAACCAGTGAACCCGTCCCATGCAAGCCATTGAATCCCTGATCGACGCTGCCTTCGAACGTCGCAACGAACTGACCCAGGCCGAGATCGAAACCCATCTGCGGCCCGCCATCGGCCAGGTTCTCGACCTGCTCGAATCCGGCGAACGCCGCGTCGCCGAGCCGGACGGTCAGGGTGGCTGGACGGTGAACCAGTGGATCAAGAAGGCGGTGCTGCTGTACTTCCGCATCAACGACAACCGCGTGGTCGATGGCGGCCCGGCGCAGGCGTTCGACAAGGTGCCGCTGCGTTTCGCCCACGGCAACGACGCCGAACTGCAGCAGCTGGGCGCACGCGTGGTGCCCGGCGCATTGGTGCGTCGCGGCGCGCATATCGCGAAAGACGCGGTGCTGATGCCGAGCTACGTCAACATCGGTGCCTACGTCGGCGCCGGCACGATGGTCGACACCTGGGCGACGGTGGGTTCGTGTGCGCAGATCGGCGCGGGCGTGCACCTGTCCGGCGGCGTCGGCATCGGCGGCGTGCTGGAACCGCTGCAGGCGAATCCCACCATCATCGAGGACAACTGCTTCATCGGCGCGCGCTCGGAAGTGGTGGAGGGCGTGGTGGTGGAGCGCGGCAGCGTGATCGGCATGGGCGTGTTCCTCGGCCAGTCCACCCGCATCTACAACCGCGCCACCGGCGAAGTGAGCTACGGCCGCGTGCCGGCCGGCAGCGTGGTGGTATCGGGCAGCCTGCCGGCGAAGGATGGCAGCCACAGCCTGTACGCCGCGATCATCGTCAAGCAGGTCGATGCGAAGACGCGCGGCAAGACCAGCATCAACGAACTGCTGCGGAGCGGCGAATGAATCCCGTCCTGTATGGACTTCCCAACTGCGATACCTGCAGGAAGGCACGCAACTGGCTGGCCCGTTTCGAAGTGGCGCATGACTTCGTCGACTACCGCGCGAACCCGGTGCCGGCGGCCACCCTGAAGGACTGGGCGGCAAAGCTCGGCGGCTGGGAGCAGCTGGTCAACAAGTCGTCCACCACCTGGCGCAACCTGCTGCCGCAACGCAAGAACCCCGGCAGCGATCCGGAGTGGACCTTGCTGCTGAAGGAGTATCCCGCGTTGATCCGTCGCCCGGTGCTGCTGCAGTCCGACGGTTCGGTGAGCGTGGGCTTCAGCGACAACGGCTTCAAGAAATTGTTCGGGCGCTGAGGCGGCCATGCCGAAGCAGGGTGCCGACATCAGCCATCACCGTGCGCGGCGGTTCCGCATCAATCTGCGGATCGAGCGCGACAACGCAGCGCTGTACGCGCGGCTGGCCGAACTGGCGACCGATCCACGGCTGAGCCGCGTCTACCGGCGCATCGCCGCCGGCGAACAGGCCAACGCGGGGTTCTGGGAAGCGCGTCTGCGCGAGCTTGGCGTGGCCGTGCCACCGGCACGGATCGGCTTGCGCGTACGTGCATTGAGCTGGTTCGCGCAACGCTTCGGCACCGAGTTCGTGATGCCGACGGTGGTGCGGCTGGAGCATGCCGATCACGCCGACACGCCGGTGGATCGCAGCGGCCATCGCGATCATTTCGTGCCGCCGGATGAACTCGGTGCGCATGTCGGCCGGCATCGCACGCAGAGCGGCAACACGCTGCGCGCGGCGGTGCTGGGTGCCAACGACGGGCTGGTCTCCAATGTCAGTCTGGTGATGGGCATGGCCGGCGCGTCGTCGGGTGATCGCGCAGTGCTGCTGGCCGGTCTGGCCGGGTTGGTCGCCGGCGCCTGTTCGATGGCACTGGGCGAATGGCTGTCGGTGAACAGCTCGCGCGAGTTCTATCAGGCACAGATCACCGAGCGCGCCGAGCGTCTTGCCGTGGCGCCGGAAGATGGCCTGCAGCACATCGCCGGCATCTACCGCGAGAAGGGGCTGCAGCCAGCCGCTGCCGAGCACATGGCCGAGCACGTCGCCGAAACGCCGCGGGCGGCGCTGGACATGCTGGTGCGCGAGGACCTGGGTATCGATCCGGGTGAACTCGGCGGTTCGGCGTATGGTGCGGCGATTTCGTCGTTCTGCCTGTTCGCCTGCGGAGCGCTGTTTCCGGTGGCGCCGTACTTCTTCCTCGGCGGTCACGCGGCACTGTTGGCCAGCGCATGCTCCACGGCCATCGGGCTGATCCTGATCGGCATCGGCACCTCGCTTTTCACCGGACGCAGCATGCTGTTCTCGATCGCGCGTCAGTTCGGCATCACCGTGGCTGCGGCATCCATTACGTATGCGGTGGGTCACTTGCTGGGCGCGGCGATCACGGGTTGATGCGAGGTTTCGCAAGAACTTGTCGGGCAGGCGTTCACCATGCAAAAGACGGTTTGAAGCGATCGCAAATGTCTTAGCATGGCGGTTCGCCACGCTCTGGAGAATCGCATGACTGCTTCCTCGATCGTCGTCAGCAGCGTTGCCGAGCTGGTCCGTGCGGCTCAGGATTCCAGCATCCGGCAGATCGTGGTCAGTGCCGAGCTCACCGAGGTTCCCGCGATCCGGCTGCTGCCCGGACAGGTGCTGCTGGGGCAGGGCGATGATGCGGCGTTGATCTTTGCCGTCGGGATCGACGGATTGCAGTTGACCACGGACAACGAGGTCCACGGCCTCCATCTGGTCGCGTCATCGGATCGGCGCGCGATCCATAACGACACCACGGTGGAAAGCCTCGGCCGACTGGTGCTGGGTGAAGTGACCACGATCGGGCAAGTGCAGATCCTCGCGCGCGACAAAGTGCGCAGCGGTCACGTCGAGGTGGCCGGCCTGGATGTGGTCAGCGCCGATGCGCGTGCGCAGGCCGACCGTCCGCAGGGTTTTGGCGTGCATGTGCTGCAGGGCGCCTTCACGCTGTGGAACATGCAGGCCGACGCCACGGTGGTGATCAGCGCACGGTTGGTCGGCCTGTCCGCCGGACGGCCGGCCGCGCCGGTACTCGGCAGCGGCATCTTCGTCAGCGGTGCCGGTTTCGAGGGCGGCCGGCTCACCGTGTCGTTGCTGGAAACCGGCGAGATCCACAGCGATGGCCGCATCCCGCCGGGCACGCCGGACATGATCACCGGTGGCGTGTTCACCGTGTTCAATGCTTTCGTCGATACCGTGCGCAATCTGGGTCCGGTAGTGACCTACGGGCAGAACGACATGGTGCTCGACAACTGGGGCTCGGTGGATCACTGGGTCGCCGAGGAAAAGATCACCTCGTACGGCCCCAGCGGCATCGGCTTCGTCAACTTCGGCCTGGTCAACGAGCTGGAGGTCGAGGCGCCGATCGAGACGTTCGGGCAGGGCGCGCGCGGCTTCAACGTGTACGCCGGCACCGTCAATCGCGCAGTGTTCGACCGCATCACCACCCATGCGGATGGGGCGGTCGGCATCCAGATAAGCCAGCCGATCGGCTACCTCAGCGTGCGTCGCGGTCTCGAAACCTTCGGCGGCACGGGCGACTCACTGGTGAAGGGCGTGGTGTTGAAGCTCTCGGCCATCGCACTCAGCGTCAAGCCCGGCGGCTCTGCCCGCGAGATCGACATCGACGGCGGCGTCACCACGCATGGCGATGGTGTCGCGCCGCTGGAAATGCTCGGTGTGGTGGGGCGGCTGAACATCGAGGGTGGGGTCAGCGCGAAGCAGGCGCATTGATCGCGGGCGCATTCGTGCCGGTGCGCTTGCTATGCTGCAGCGCTGTCGATCCGTTGCGCCTGGCGAGTGTCCATGTCCGAAGTTCTCGATCTCACCTGTGACCTGATCCGTCGCCGCTCGGTGACGCCGGAAGATGCCGGTTGCCTGGCGCTGATCGGCGTGCGCCTGCAGCGCGCGGGGTTTCACGTCGAGCACCTGCGCTACGGCGAGGTGGACAACCTGTGGGCTACGCATGGCACGGCCGGACCCACGCTGGCCTTCCTAGGGCATACCGATGTGGTGCCGAGCGGACCGGAAGCATCGTGGCAGAGCCCGCCGTTCGAGCCGACCATCCGCGATGGCCGTCTATACGGCCGTGGTGCCGCCGACATGAAAGGCTCGGTGGCGGCGATGGTGGTGGCATTGGAGCAGTTCGTGGCGGCGCATCCGGATCACCGCGGCCGGGTCGGTCTGCTGCTGACCAGCGACGAGGAAGGGCCGACCAACCTCGATGGTGTACGCAAGGTGGTCGAGCACTTCCGTACGGTTGGCGAGCGCATCGACTGGTGCGTGGTCGGTGAGCCGTCGGCGAAGGAAAGGCTGGGCGACCTGATTCGCGTGGGCCGACGCGGCTCGCTGTCGGGCACGCTCAACGTGCGTGGCGTGCAGGGGCACGTTGCCTATCCGGAGAAGGCGCTGAACCCGATCCATGCGTTCGCGCCGGCACTGGCCGAGCTGACGGTTGAGCGTTGGGACGAAGGCAACAGCGACTTCCCGCCCACCTCGTTTCAGGTCTCCAACCTCAACGCCGGCACCGGCGCCAACAACGTGATTCCCGGTGAGCTCAAGGCGCTGATCAATTTTCGATACTGCACCGCCAGTCGCGCCGAGGATCTGCGTGCGCGCATCGAGGCAATCCTGCATCGGCATGGTCTGGATTTCGTGCTCGAGTGGAACCTGTCCGGTGAGCCATTTCTCACGCCGCCAGGCGGCGTGTTGCGCGAAACCGTGGTGGCAATCTGCCGCGAACTGTGCGGCCTCGATCCCGAGCAAAGCACCGGCGGCGGCACCTCCGACGGCCGCTTCATCGCGCCGATGGGTGCCGAAGTCGTCGAGATCGGCCCAGTCAATGCGACGATCCACAAGGTGGATGAGTGCGTTGCACTGGAAGAGTTGGAGCAATTGCCGTCGGTGTACCGGGCAGTGTGCGAGCGGTTGCTGGGCTAGACCGTCGTCATGCGCGCGACGGTCAATCCCCGACTCGTTCAGGACGCCTCAGGCCAGGCAACCATCTCCATCCCCGGACTGTTTTGAGTCAGACGCGCCCAATCGGCTTCGGCTTCCTCGCGAGTTTTCTTGCAGAACTGGCCGGCGATCTGTGACGCGCCGCCAAAGTGGCGGACGACCATGTTGTAGCAGTAGCCAAGATTCATGTCGCACTTCGGGGAACGCCCGGTGAATTCCTGCCACACCTTCGGCTGCTGCAGGTGCATGTGCGCAGTGAAGGCGGCGAGGCTGGCAGTCATGGCGGCTTCACTCCCGTCCGAGTCGCGGTTCTCCCAAACCTTGCTGTGGACGCCGCCTGGCTTGCTGACGAACTGCATGAAGACGTGACAGTACTTGCTGGTTCCCGCAGCCGGCGGGATCGTTACGGCCGTCGCGGCATCCGTGGATGGCGCGACGAGAGTGCCAGTCTGCGCAGTGACTGTTGCAGGTTGTCCCGACAAGTCCACGTGCACTTCATGCTCGGCTCGCTCGCGCCACAGCCGCAGCGTAACCGGTGTTCCCGCGGGGAGACGATGGGTCATCGCCGGCAGGTCAGTGGCCTGTTCAACGGCTTGCTGGTTGATGCCGAGCACGACATCCATCGGCTTGAGCCCGGCCACTTCCGCCGGGCGGCCTTTCAGCACTTCGATCACCAGTGCGCCACGCGCACGGTCCATGCCGAGTGCCAGTGCGAGAGACGGCGTGACTGCGTCGACCCTGATGCCGAGCGTGCCTTGCGCAGGCGCTGCGCCGGACTCCACGGCGGGAGTTACGGGAGCTACGGGAGTAGTGGTAGCCGGTGGCGTTGCCGCTGATTCCTGCGTGGGCCGCCACGTGACATCCGTGAATCTCAGATTGAATCCGCTGAACAGTTTGCGGTAGTCGTGCAGCGCCTTCTCGGCTTCCGCGCGCGTGTCCTTGAAATAGCATTCCGGATACGCCTGGGCCAAGCCGTGTGCTGCGGCCACGTCGCGCGTGAATTCCCTGCCGTAGGCGGTGGCCTGCGCATAGGCAGCGGCCGGATCCGAGTTGTCCACGCTCATCTCGAACACCAGCGCAGCCACCGTCGCGCGCTTGTCGGGTGCCATGTCGCTCGCATAACAGTAGAAGTATTTGGTGACGGCGGCGGATTTCGTCGCGGCGGTGGCGGGACTCCAGGGCTTGGGTGTCCAGGTGACATCCATCCATTTATGGGTGCTCACGATGCCCATGAAGCGTCTGGTCAGGATGGCGCGGATCTCATTGCGATGCGCCTCGATCTCGGGCTGCCCTCCCTCGGCGAGCACGCAATCCTTGTCTCCCGCGCCACCCATGCTGCCGACGAAGGCGTGGAACTCGGTGGCCATGTCCTGCGTGCGCGAAAACTGGCCCGCGTTGGCGGGGTCATATTCGTACTCGAACACCGGAGACGCCCAGACCTTGTGTCCCGCCGTGTCGGTAACGGAGCAATAGCTGAAGGCATGTTTTGTCGCTGGTGGCGCGACTGATTGCGCGCGGAGCGTTGGCGACAGGCAACCCATGAATACGCAAGCGACGGCGGCGGCGATACGCTGCATCTGATGACTCCCGCAAGGTCAAATTGGCGAAGCCCCACACCGCTGCCGTAGGCCGCAACGTCGGTTTCGCATGTCATGGCCCCAAGGCCCCCTGCGAGTACAGTACCTCACCGATGCCGGTCGCCATAGCCTGTGGCTGACGCGACCACATCGTCATTCCTGCTGCAGATATTTCAGTGTCCGCTCTCCGGCCATGCCTGCGGCACCTTGCTAATCTCGTTGATCGAATAACCCAGTTGCTTGACGCGCGCGATCAGCGTGTCGTAATCAGCCTTCGGAATGGTCGGCGTGCGCGCCATGATCCACACATAGTCGCGCTTGTCGCGAGCGATGATCGTCTGGCTGTAGTTGTCGTCCAGATACGCCACGACGTATTGCGCCTTGATCGGCCAGACCAGCTGCACGCCCCAGACGGCATTGCCGGTGTCCGGTGTCACGAACCCGGTGGAGTGGATGGTCTTCACCGGATTGTCGAACGAGCTCTTGCGGTAGCGGAACGAAGTGTCGATGCGTCCGTCGGGCTGCAGTTTGTAGGTTTCGATGGCGTTGTACGCCTTCTTCTCCAGGAACGAGGGAATGGACGCGATCACGTACCAGCTGCCCATGAAGCGAGGCAGGTCGACATGGGCGACCGGCTTGATCGGCGCCATGTCGCTGGCACAGGCCGTCACGGCCACCATGGCAAGACTGCAGATCATCAGCAGTGATTTCGGTATTTGCATGACGTGCTCCGGGCGATTCGCTTGCCGTCTTTTCAGAGGGATCAGGGCCGCACGAAGCGGTAGTGCGCCACCAGCCATTCCTGGCCATCGGCGTAACCGAACAGTTCGGCGCAGGACATCCAGAACATGCGCCAGCGCTGGAACCAGAGCGGTGCAGCCTTGCTGCCGTAGGCTTCGGTCAGCGTGGCCATCACCTGATCCTTGCGCGCGTCCTGATTCGCCAGCCAGTGATTGGCGCTGCGCTGGTAATGCGTGCCGTCGACATGCCAGCGCTGCTCGATCTGCAGCTCGCGCTGGAACCACAGCAAGGTGTCGGAGGCCGGCATCAGGCCGCCGGTGAAGAAATGCCGACCCATCCAGTTGTCTTCGCCGGCGGTCTCGAACGGATACATCAGTGTCTTGTGCGCGAAGATGTGCACGAACAGCTTGCCGCCGGGCTTCAACCAGCTGGCGATGCGGCCCAGCAGGATGTCGTAGTTGCGCATGTGCTCGAACATCTCGACCGAGACGCATCGATCGAACTGCGCAGCGTCCAGTTCGAGCCGGTTCACGTCCTGGGTAATCACCCGCACGTTGAACAGGCCGCGCTTGCGGCACGTCGCCTCGATGTGTTCGCGCTGCTGGTTCGAATTGGAGACGGCGGTGATCTTCGCGTGCGGATAGCGTTCGGCCATCCACAGCGTGAGCGAACCCCAGCCGCAACCGAGTTCGAGGATCTTCTGGCCATCCGCCAGTTCGGCGCGTTCGCCATACAGCTTGAGCATGGCCTCCTCGGCCTGATCCAGCGACTCGTCGCCGCGCGGGTAATAGCAGCCCGAATACTTCAGGCGCTTGCCGAGGCACAGCTCGAAGAATGCCGGCGGCAGTTCGTAGTGCTGCGCGTTGGCGGCGTCGGTGTGGATCGCCACCGGGCTGTGCCGCAGCATGTCGATGCGTTCGGCAAAGCGCGCGGCCTGCTGATCCAGTCCGCCGGCCATTTCCTCGCGCAGGCGCTGCGCGCACATGCGGCGGATGCCCTGCCGCAACAACGCATCGGGCAGGCGGCCTCGCTCGGCCAGGCCCAGCAGCCCGGTGGCGGGGCGCTCCTGTGGCAGTTCGTCGTAAGCCGTGGCGGCGGTGTTCATGGTTCGCTCCTTTTCGGAAACCAGGGAATCAGCATGGGGGTGCTGCGTTGATAGGCGCGGTAGTCGTCGCCGCGGCTGCGCAGAGCCTGCGTTTCGGTGTATGGGATGCCACTGATCCAGCGCAGGAAGACGTACATCACCAGTGGGCCGGCCCAGGCCAGCCACGCGATCGGCGATCCGATCGCGATGCAGACGTAGGCAAACCAGTGCACCCATTCGAAGAAATAGTTGGGATGACGCGAATAGCGCCACAGGCCATCGCGGCAGGTGTGTCCGCGATTCGCCGGATCGGCGCGGAAGCGCGCGAGCTGCCGGTCGGCGACCGCTTCGCCGATCACGCTGACCAACCAGATCGCGATGCCGATGAGCATCCACGGATCGCATGTGCGTGGATTGCGCGCCACCGCCAGGAACGGCAGCGAGAACAGCACGATCAGCAAGGCCTGGAACTGGAAGAACAGGAAGAACTTGAACTGGCTGCCATGCCAGTGCGCGCGCAGGTTCTGGTAGCGGCCATCCTCGGGCTCGCCACGAACCCGCTTCCAGAGATGCATGGCCAGCCGGGTTCCCCACAGACCGCCGAGCACGGCCAGGATCACGCGCGGCCAGAAGTCGCCGTCACCGAGCAGGGCGAACAGCGCCGCGCTGCCGCCCACGCCACCGGCCCACAACACATCGACGATGCCGGCGTTGGAACGCGGACGTTGCCACAACCAGCCCAGGCTCATCATCAACGCCGCGAGCAGCCACAGGCAGACCAGCTGGATCCACGGATTCATGGTGCATCACCTTGCAGGGAAATCGTTGCCGGCACCGCATCGGTCGACCAGCGTCTGGCCAGCCACGCCAGCGCCGGTGTCGCCAGCGCCCAGCCGATGCCCAGCCACAACAAGCCGCGCCATGCGGGATCGGCGAAGCTCACCACATGCCAGCCGCGCGCGGCGCTCAGATAGGCCAGCGGGCCGCCAACAGCTCCGAGCAACACCGCGAGCCAGAGGCGGGTCTGCAGCCAGCTCAGTGATTGGGTGAAGGTCATTGCGAAGGTGGCCCACAGCGCCAGAATCCATGCCGGCGCCAACGCGGCGGATGGCCACGCGGCGGCATAGCTGGCCAGCCCGGCGCGAATCAGTCCGCCATCGACCAGCAGCCCCAGCACGATCGCCGTCGCCATCAGGGACAGGTCGGCTTTGTAATGACGTGCACCAACCAACTGGCATGCAGCGTAAAACAGCATGCCGACGATTCCCGGCCACGCCAGTCCACGCCCGGCGCCGATCACGGCGGCGAACCAGACCAGCTGATAGCCGATGAGGCTGGCCCAGAATTTCATGCAGGCATCCCGCCGACCGATTCAAGCTCCGGCAGCAACGCCGCGCGCCGGTTGCCGGGCTTGGCCAGCAGCAGGTGTGCGACGCCGATCGAGCGTTCGCGGAAGCCGCCTTCGCAATACGCCAAATAGAATTCCCACATGCGAATGAAGCGTTCGTCGAAACCCTGCGCACGCACCTGCGACAGATGCGCCATGAAGCGTTCGCGCCAGGCCTTCAGGGTCAGCGCATACGAATGGCCGAAGTCTTCCAGCTGGGTCAGCGCCAGATCGCTGCTGCGCGTCTTCGATGCGAGCAATGCATTGATCGACGGGATGAAGCTGCCGGGAAACACGTGGCGCTTGATGAAGTCGACCGACGTCAGCGCCTGCGCATAGCGGTGATCCTCGATCGTGATCGCTTGCAGCAGCGCCAGTCCATTCGGTTTCAGCAGGCTGCCGAGCTTCTCGAAATAGACGTCCAGATACGGCGCGCCGATCGCCTCGACCATCTCGATCGAGACCAGCTTGTCGTACTGACCTTCGAGATCGCGGTAATCCTTGAGCAGCAAGCTGACGCGATCATCCAGGCCCGCGGCCGTGATGCGCTCGCTGGCCAGCGCATGCTGCTCGCGCGAAATCGTGGTGGTGGTGACGTGGCAGCCGAAGTGCTGCGCGGCGTACAGCGCAAAGCCACCCCAGCCGGTACCGATCTCGATCACCCGATCGGTCGGCTTCAGATCGAGCTTGCGACAGATACGCTCGAGCTTGCGTGCGGAAGCAATCTCCAGCGTGTCGGCTTCGTCCGTCCAGATCGCCGACGAGTACATCAGGTCCGGCGACAGGAACAGGCTGAAGAAATCATTGCCGAGGTCGTAGTGCGCGGCGATGTTGCGACGGCTGCCGTCGCGCGTATTGCGGCGCAGTGCATGCCAGCCGCGCATGGCCATGCCGCCGAGGCGAGCGAGGCCGCTCTCCATGCCGTCGAGCATGTCGCGGTTGCGCACCAGCAGCTGCACCAGCCCCACCAGAGCCTGCCCCGGACTTGATCCGGGGGCATCGCAGCGCCACAGCCCGTCCATGTAAGCCTCGCCTGCGCCGACGCTGCCGTGAGTGGCGACGGCGCGATAGAAGGCCGGGTCGAGGATCTCCATGTGGATCTGCAGGTCGGCCGTGGCGTCGCCGAATTCGAGTTGTTCGCCATCGTCGGTCAGCAGCAATCGTCCGTGCCGCAGCTGGCTCAGTTGACCGAGCAACTGCTGGCGCAGGAATCGATCGAAAGTGCCGCTCTTCGGGCTTTCGTAGTCGGCGGTCTTGGCAATGTCGTTCATGGCAAACCTCAGGAAACAGCTGGGTGATCGTGGACGGGGTTGCGCTTCAGCCACAGTCGCAACGCCTGCCAGTGGATGGCGCCGACCACCTGCGCGGTCATCAGCGGATAGCGCCACAGCACGCGAGCGAGCGAGGCGCCGGTCAGGGGTTTGCGTTGCAGGGTGAGCGTGGCGTCGAACTCGCGCTGGCCATCGCGCAACACGTCCATGTGCACATGCAGCTGGTCGCCCGGTACGGTGAAGCTCCAGTCGTACTCGCGCGCCATCGGCATGAACGGCGACACGTGGAAGGTCTTGGGGAAGGTCCAGTGCAGCGCACGTCCCTGCATCTGTGCGGTCTCGATCGGCAGCACGTAGGCGTGGCGTTCCTTCCACGGCGTGTTGGTGATCTCCGCCACGATGCAGGCCAGGCTCACGCCGTCCTCGGCGTAGCAGTAGTAAAAGCTGACCGGGTTGAACACCAGGCCGAAGTAGCGCAGATGGGTCAGCAGGCGGATCGGTCCGACCGGGCGATGCCCGGTGGCCTGCTCGACCCGTTGACGCACGGCTTCGGCCAGCGGCAGTTCGACCGGGCCGAGGTAATCGCTGCGACGGAACTGCGCGACGTTGCCGTGTTCGTTCGACCACAGCCAGCGCTGCCTGAACACGCGATCGACTTCGTCCAGATCCAGATAGAGCTGGGCCATCCGGTAATCGAAGGCATGCGGATGCGGCACCAGCCGGCGATGGCGCACCACGCCTTCATACACCGCGCTTGCCAGCGGCGAACTCGCCTGGAGTGCTTCGATGTTCACGCCGCGACCTCCTTGGCGCGTGATTCGACTGCATGGATGGCGCCCACACCAACCGGCCAGCGCACGCCGAGTGCGTTAGCCACTTCGACCGCGCTGCGCATGCCGTCCTCGTGGAATCCCCAGCCCCAGTACGCGCCGGCGAACCAGGTGTTGCGCTGGCCCTGGATCTCGGCCTTGCGCGTCTGCGCCGCCACCGACGCGTGGCTGTAGACCGGGTGGTGGTACTGCATGCGGGCCAGCACCTTGGCCGGGTCGATCGCGGCCGTGCGGTTGAGCGTGACCACGAAAGGCTCCGGCGATTCGATCCCCTGCAGCAGGTTCATGCAGTAGCTGACCGTGCACGCCTCGTCGGGATCGCGCGGCAGCCATGCGTTCCACGCGGCCCACGCCTTGCGCCGCTTCGGCAGCACGCTGGCGTCGGTATGCAGCACGGTGTCGTTGGCCTGGTACGGCATCGCGCCGAGGATCGACTGCTCGCGTTCGTCGGCATCGCGCAACAGGGCCAGTGCCTGATCGCTGTGGCAGGCCAGCACGACATGATCGAAGTGTTCGACGCCGGCGGCGCTGGTGATCTCCGCGCCTGCGGCATGGCGGCGAATCGAGCGCACCGCGCACAGCAGCCGCTCGCGCACCGACCAGCGCTCGCGCAACGCCTGCACATAGGTGGACGAGCCACCGCGCACCACGCGCCACTGCGGACGGTCGCTGATCTGCAGCATCTGGTGATTGGCCATGAACTGCGCCAGATAACGCGCCGGGAAACCGAGAATCTGCGCGGCCGGCGACGACCACAGCGCGGACGCCATCGGCACCAGATGCTCGTCGCGGAATGCGGCGCCGTAGCCGTGTTCGGCGAGATAGTCGCCCAGCGTGGGGCCTTCGCCCGGCACGTCGAGCAAGGCTGGCGCCTCGCGATAGAAACGCATCAGGTCGCGCACCATGCCGATGAAGCGCGGCGACAGCAGGTTGCTGCGCTGGCAGAACAGCGCATCCAGCGTGCTGGCGTTGTATTCCAGTCCGCTGGCCTCGTTGTGCACCGAGAAGCTCATCGTGGTGGGCTGCGAGGCCACGCCGAGCTGATCGAACATCCGGGTCAGCAGCGGGTAGTGATCGGGGTTGTGCACGATGAAACCGCTGTCGACGCGATAGCGGCGACCCTGCAGCTCCACGTCATGCGTATGCGTGTGGCCGCCGAAATAGCTGCCGGCCTCGAACAGCGTCACCTCGTGCCGGCGCGACAGCAGCCACGCCGATGCCAGTCCCGCGATACCCGATCCGACGACGGCGATGCGCATGGCTCAGCTCCGCGCCTTCGTGAGGACCCACGCGGGCACCGGCTTCAACCCGCGCACCAGGCCCAGCGCCGACATCAGCTTCAGTCCGTACCAGGTCAGATCGACCTCCCACCAATGAAAACCCTGCCGGCTGGAACCGGGGAAGAAGTGATGGTTGTTGTGCCAGCCCTCGCCGAAGGTGAGCAGCGCCAGCCACACGTTGTTGCGGCTGTCGTCCCTGGTGTCGAAGCGGCGCCTGCCGTAGCGGTGCGCCAGCGAGTTGATCGTCACGGTGGCGTGGAACAGCACGATGGTCGAGACGAAGAAACCCCAGATCAGCATCTGCCCGCCGCTGGTACCGAGCTGCGGCGCGACGTGATGCAGCAGCACGCCCAGCGCATAGAGGGTGACGGCAAGCACGACCGGGATCGCGATGTCGTAGCGATCGAGCCAGCGCAGCTCCGGAAATTTCGCCAGGTCCGGCACCCGCGCCAGATCGGTGCGGAAGTTGCGCGGGGTCAGGAACCAGCCGACATGACTCCACAGGAAGCCGTGCACGCCCGGCGAATGCGGATCGGCCGGCGTATCGGTCACCCGGTGATGATGGCGGTGATGTGCCGCCCACCACAGCGGTCCGCGCTGCACGCAGGAAGCGCCGATCAGCGCGAACACGAACTGCACCGCACGCGAGGTCTGGAAGGTGCGATGCGAAAAGTAGCGGTGATAGAACGCGGTCAGCGCAAACATGCGGATGGCGTAGAGCGACCCGGCCACGATCAGGGCGACCGGCGAGACACCGACCCAGAGCACGCCGAGGCAGGCCAGATGCATCGCCACGAACGGCGCGGCGCGCAGCCAGTCGACGCGATCCTCGCGGCTCTCGTCGACCTCGACGGCCACGCCGGTATCGAACCAGCGGCGCATGGTACGAACCAGCCAGGCATGCCCGGGGCTGCCTCGATCGGCCGCACTGCGGCTCGAGGCCTCGGCCTGGCTGGGTGGCGTCATCACGATTGGTTGGGGGGTGGCCATGTAAACATACCTGTCAGCGGTTCAATGACAGATACGGAACAACCCGCGCCGCGGATGCACGCCCCCGCAATTGGCCGGGCTTCACATTGCCTCCCCCCGACCCGTGCGAAGAAACGCATCCGCAGGGCCACGGCCTACGTATCCGACCACATCACCGGGAGACACGCATGTCAGGTTTGAAACAGGCCATGGGACTGATCGGCTGGCTGCTGCTCAGCTTCGCCGCCGCCGCGATCGGCGCCGTCGCCTCTGTGCAGGCCGCCAGCTTCTACCAGCAGCTGGCGCAACCATCCTGGGCGCCGCCAGCGTCGGTGTTCGGCCCGGTGTGGTCAGTGCTGTACGCGCTGATGGGCATCGCGGCATGGCTGGTCTGGTGCGACGGCGGCAGGCGCCGGCAACCCGGCGTGCTCGCGCTGTTCGTGATCCAGCTGGCGGTGAACGCACTGTGGAGCTGGTTGTTCTTCGGCTGGCACCACGGCGCGCTGGCCTTCGCCGACATCGTGCTGCTGTGGCTGCTGATCGCCGCCACCGTGATCGGCTTCTGGCGCGTGCGGCCACTGGCCGGCGCCTTGCTGCTGCCGTACCTGTGCTGGGTCAGCTTCGCCTCGGCGCTGAACTTCGCCGTGTGGCATTTGAATCCGGGGATACTGGGGTGAGTTGCGCGGAGAACGCGGCGGTTCCGGTCGCTGCCGCGTTCCGAACGTAGCAGGCGTCCATGACTGGCTTTTTCCCCAGGCAGCCTGCAGGCTTCAAGACCCCAGCAGCCTCATGCAACCAGACGTTGCCCTGGAGCCAGCCTTGCCCGTCATTCGCCGAGCCGAACCCTCCGACGCA
This sequence comes from uncultured Rhodanobacter sp., assembly GCA_966211915.1. GTDB lineage: Bacteria > Pseudomonadota > Gammaproteobacteria > Xanthomonadales > Rhodanobacteraceae > Rhodanobacter. The sequence goes on along the minus strand of CBIHNO010000010.1, from coordinate 32,443 downwards.
CCGCGTCTCGCTGAACTGGCGGAGCTGACGTTTCGAAACACCTTCGAGGCGACCAACACGCCCGAAGACATGCGCCTTCATTGTGCGACCCATTACAGCGAGGCCATCCAGTCGCGGGAAATCTCGGACCCGGAAATGGCAACGCTGGTCTGTGATCACGATGGCCAACTCGTCGGCTTCGCCCAGCTTCGCTGGGGCCGTCCGCCCGACTGCATCAAGACCGAGCGGCCCGCCGCGATCCAGCGCCTGTATGTCCGCGAGGCGTGGCACGGCAAGGGCGTGGCGCAGGATCTCATGTCCGCATCACTTGAACTGGCAAAAGCTTCCGGCGCCGACCAGGCCTGGCTCGGCGTGTGGGAACACAATCCACGCGCCATCGCCTTCTACAGGAAGTGGGGTTTCTCGGAAGTGGGTGACCACACCTTTGCCGTGGGAACCGATCCGCAGCGCGACATCATCATGACTCGAGTGCTTGGCTCCGAGTGATTGAACGCCGAAGCCGGGGGCAGTGTCGATTTTTCGAAAATTCACTCTGCCCCTGAGGTTTACCGATGTCGAGTGCAGGCATTGGTCGATAGGGGGATTGAAAACCGGCTTCGTACCCTACCCATCCACAATCGGCTAGGCTGAGGCCTCAAGTGCTATCGGCCCAACTTCTAGGGGAGGGGATAGTCGATGGGTGGCAAGCGATCTGGCTTCACGGCAGCGGAAGAACTCGCCTTCACTACGGAGGTCGACGGTCAGTGCCCGAAGTGTGGAAACCCTCTGTTTTTCGGTAAGCGAGGAAGGAAGCTAAAGCGGTACGAGATCGCCCATATCTACCCCCTTAACGCCAAGGCGGAAGAGGTCCTTGAGTTAAAAATCGAGGAGCGTATCAGCACTGACTTGAATGCCTTCGAGAACCTTATTGCACTATGCGTTGGGTGCCACACCGAGCTCGACAAGCTGCGAACCGCCGAAGAATATCGTGAACTGGTGGCGTTGAAGAAAACCCTTCTTCAACGGGCCGAGCAGCGGAAGATTCAGAGGCAGTATCACCTGCAAGAAGACATCCGACATGTGATAAACGGGCTGGACTCGGTCGCGGTTCCGCTAGCGGGCGTTGATCTGAACTACGACCCGAAAAAGGTCGACGATAAACTTGATACGAGCATGCCGCTTCTCACCAAGAACAAGATCAAGCACAACGTCGCGGACTACTACCAGTACGTCCAGATGAGATTCCAGGAGCTAGAACGCGAAAGCCCCAATCTGTCCGAATTGGTCTCCCTTCAGGTGAGAGCGTTCTACGTTCAGCAAAAGGCTCTGAAGCTGTCGCAGCATGTGATATTTACAAATGTTGTTAATTGGTTCGTCGCGAAGACCAAGCCCAAGACTGTTGAGGCCGCGGAGATAGTTGCGTCGTATTTCGTCCAGAGCTGTGAGGTTTTCGAATGATCACGCCAAATAAGGTAGTGCCTTTGGCCAAATCGGCGCTGGGGCTGGCACAGGTTCTGCTCGAGGAGGCAACGAACTCCGAGTCAATTTTGGACCTCCAAGAGCGCACATCCAAGCACTTCGAAAGCATTGATCAATTTATCTTGACGGTTGACATGCTATTCGTGCTGGGCCGTATCGGCGTAGATTTCGAAACGGGGATAATCTCAAATGTTGGTTGAGATTCGAGCAGACGTATTCCGCAAGGGACCGATAAAGTTTCAAGAGGGGCTCAACGTCGTTCTTGGGGACGAAAACGCCACCAATTCGATCGGCAAGTCTAGCCTCCTGATGATCGTTGATTTCGCGTTTGGCGGTGGCTCGCTGCTTGAGTACAACAAGGACTTAGTAGACGAGCTCACCCATCATTACTATTTCTTTACTTTTGTTTTTGGAGGCGAGACTTATCGATTCAGGCGTGGGACCAATGATTCCGAATTGGTATATCGGTGCTCGGAGGACTTCACTCCCGAAGACGCGGTGGACATAGAGGACTATCGGGCACTTCTGAAGGCAGAGTACGCCATTGGTTTGGAAGACATTTCCTTTCGCTCGCTAGTTGGGCTCTACCTGCGCGTCTGGGGAAAGGAAAATCATGATGTCCATCGGCCGCTGCACATTGTAAAGAATCAGTCTGCGTCGGAGTGCGTCAATAACCTAATAAAGACGTTTGGTAGGTATGGGGAGATTCGAGCGCTAACTGCAGAGCTTGCTAGAAAGGAGGATGAGCGCACTTCCCTTCAGAAGGCCTTTCGAAATCGAATAGTCCCGAAGATCGGCAAGAAGGAGCATCAGGCGAACGCTGAGCGAATCGATCAGATGGAACAGGAGATTGAAGAAATCAAGGTCAGCTTGGCGAAGTTCGCCACCAACATTGATGAGCTTGTAAACCGAGAAGTGCTTGAGTTAAAGGTTCAAAAAGATAGGTTGCTCGCAAGCAAGCTGTTCGTTGAAAGTAAGCTAGTTCGTATCCGGGCCAACTTGCAGAACAACAGGCACATAAAGAGTAAGCATTTCGAGGGACTTACGAACTTCTTCCCAGAGATCAACGTTGAGCGCTTGGGGGAGGTCGAGGAGTTTCACAGCAAGCTCGTTGGGCTACTCCGCTCTGAACTGAAGGCCTCGGAAAGTGAATTGCAGGCTCAACTTGAGCGCCTGGTGTCCGAACTTTCAGAAATTGATTTGCGTCTCGGGCAGATTCTGAAAACCGTTGACCAGCCTGCCGTTGTCGTTGATCGCGTCTACAACCTCGCAAACAACCTAAGCGCCGCGAGAAATGAGAACCGTCTGTTCGACACCGCAGAAAAATTCAAAGAAGAAGTGAGGGGACTCAAAGTCCGTCTGACCTCGGGAAAGGAAAAGGTTCTCGATCTAGTGCAGCGTCAGGTTAACGACGAGTTGCATCGGATCGTGACCCTAGTTTATGGGCCTGAGCGCAAGAGCCCCAGACTGGAGCTTCGTGAAAATAGCTACTCGTATGAAGTTTACGAGGACACTGGTACAGGCACTGCCTATGCCGCGTTGGTCGCCTTCGATTTGGCGGTGTTTCTGCTAACCGCACTTCCTGCGATTGCGCACGACTCGTTTCTGTACAAGAACATCGAGAACGACTCAGTTGCGCGTCTTTTCAATCTTTACGCGGCAACGCGAAAACAGTCGTTTGTGGCTATAGATGAGATCGAAAAATATGGGGTGGATACAATTCGGCTACTCAAAGCCAGGTGTGTCCTCCAACTGAGCAACGATGAGGTCCTGTTTACCAAGGACTGGCGTAAGAGATAGCCACTACCCGACTGGCCAACCCATGACGGAAGCGAAGCGCAATAGGTCGCGAGTCCAGGCTAATCAACTGCGACTTAATCCTGCCCCCAAAAAACGGGTGGGGTCTTGGTGCACACCCGGCGCCAGCCACTGGACGTCCAAACACAATATTCCCGACAGTCCTCTGACAGTCCACCGAACGCACCGACCCACACTCCAATACATGCCACTTGAGTCTTTCAGCGTCATCGATGAGGCAAAAAGACTCACCCATGACCCAATCCGCCTCACCGTCGAGTCTTTTCGCCTCATCGTCGACCCGAAACGACTCATGCATGAGGCTCACGATACTCAAGGTCGAGGCTCCCGATACTCACGGTTGAGACATTTCCACTCACCGTTGAGTCTTTTTGCCTCAACGATGACCCGAAAAGACTCACGCATAAGGCTCCCGATACTCAAGCGTGACGCGCCCCATCCTCACGGTTGAGTCTTTTCCACTCATCGATGAGTGTATTTGCCTCACCGATGACCCGCCGGAACTCACGAATGAGCCATTCCGACTCAACGCTGAGGCAGTTGAACCTCAGCGCCGAGGATTTTTATCTCAACTGCCAGTTCGCCGCGCCGATCCGGCAGTCAAAGCAGCCCATCAACGTGCCAGCGTCCCGTAAGCATCCAGCGCCATCTGCCGCGACTGACCCAGATCCACCATCGGCGCCGGATACCCGGTGCGTCGAAGCAAGTCGGCATCCCGCCACGGCTCATGCAGCAACGCCAACGGCGCATCCGCCAGCTCCGGCAACCAGCGCCGCAGATAGTGCCCCTCCGGATCGAAACGCTTCGCCTGCGTCACCGGATTGAACACGCGGAAATACGGCGCCGCGTCGGCGCCGCAGCCGGCCACCCATTGCCAGCCCAGCGTGTTGTTGGCCAGGTCGGCATCCACCAGGGTGTCCCAGAACCAGCGCGCGCCGTGCAGCCAGTGCTGGCGCAGGTTCTTGGTCAGGAAGCTGCCCACGATCATGCGCACGCGGTTGTGCATCCAGCCGGTATGCCACAGCTCGCGCATGCCGGCGTCGACCAGCGGGATGCCGGTGCGGCCTTGCTGCCAGCGAGCGAGCAGCGCTTCGTCGGGTGCTGCCCAGCTGAAGTCGGCGAAGCGCGGGTTGAAATTTTCGGTCGGCGTCTGCGGAAAGTGGAACAACAGGTGATGGGCGAACTCGCGCCAGCCCAGTTCGCGCAGATACGGTTCGATGTCGGGCCGGCGTTTCGCGTCCACGCATTGGGCCCGACGATCCAGCTCGGCATGGATCTGCCGCGGCGAGATCTCGCCGAAGTGCAGATGCGGCGACAGCCGCGAAGTGCCATGGCGCGCGGGCAGGTCGCGCGCATGCGCGTAGTCGCCGATCGCGTCGTCACCGAAGATTTCCAGCAGGTCCTGTGCACCGGCTTCGCCCGGCTGCCAGTGCTCATTCAAGCCAGCGGCCCAGGCGATGCGCGGCAGCAACGCCAGTGCATCGAGCGGAAGGCCATCGGGCAGTTCGCGCCAGCCCGGTACGCGCGCCGCCGGCAGCGGTTCGGTCGCCTGCAACTGTGGCCGCAGGTTGCGCCAGTACGGCGTGAACACTTTGTACGGCTGGCCTTGCTGCGTCGCGATCTGCCACGGCTCGCACCATAGCGCGGCGTTGTGGCTGTGCACGGCGATGCCCTGCTCGCGCAGTGCACTCTTGATGCGCGTGTCGCGGGCGATCGAGGCCGGTTCGTACAGGCGGTTCCAGTACACCGCGGTGGCACCGCTGCTGCGGATCAGTGCGTGCAGCACGTCGAGCGTGTCTCCCTGGCGCAGATGCAGTCCGGCGTGTCGTGCGCGCAGCCGGTTGTCCAGTGCTGCCAGTGCATAGTGCAGCCACCAGCGGCTGGCGGCACCGGTCGTCCATTCACCATCCTCGTCGGGCGCGTGAATGAAGACCGGGATTACCTGCGCATGCGCCGCGCACGCTGCGCTCAATGCCGGGTTGTCGGTCAGACGCAGATCGCGTCGGAACAGGACCAGGGCTGTGCTCATGAACGGATCAGGCCGGGTTTGATCAAACCCGGGTATGGTCCGTTTGTCTGGTGCCAATCATGGCCACCTTGCCGCCGGCATCCGGCGCGGCGCCGATCGCGCCCTTGGCGATCACCGCACCAGTCGGTTGACCGGTCGGCGAACCGCCGACGGGCTCGACCGAAACGGCGAGCGCGGCGGTCGGGCCGAGTTGCGCCAGCAGGGTCGGATCGAGCGCCAGCGTGGTCGGCTTGTCGCGCGCGATCATGCCCACCGAGATGGGTTTGCCGCCGGCCGGAATCAGCCACAGCTCCGGTGCGCGACCCTGCTCGAATGCGACTGGTGTTGCCGGCACCACCACCATGCGGGCGTGCTGCAAGTCCATGGTCGCGGTCCAGCCGGTGCTGCCGTTGTCCTGCTGGATGGTCGAGGCCATGTAGCCGGCAGCGACCACGGTCGGCGTCGTGGTCGGCCGTGGCAGCGCCACCACCACGAGCAGCGCGATGGCCACCGCGCTGGCGCCGATGCCGAGCCAGTGCCACAGCTGCAGGTTGTCCCACAGCCCCTTGCGCGGCGTGACCCTGGCCGGTGCATCCAGTTGCAACGCATCGTGAATGCGCGCCCACACATACGGTGCCGGGGCGACGTCGCCGATCGCGTCGGTCAGCGGTATCAGGCGACGCTGCCACAGGGCTACCGCGGTCGCCGCTTCGCCGGAGACCAATACTTCATGCGCCACTTCGGCACGCGTGTCGGCATCGAGCACGCCGAGCACGTACTCGGCGTAGCGCAGATTGTTGTTGCCGTCTTCGATGGGTGTATTCATTGATCGAGGCACGTGCGAAGTTGCATCAGGCTGCGGCGGATCCAGCTTTTCATGGTTCCCAGCGGCACCTTGCAGCGTGTCGCCAATTCGTTATACGTAGCGCCGGTGAAAAAGGCTTCACGCACCGAACTCTGCTGTTGCGGCTCCAGTTCATCGAGGCACTGCTGCAGCCGCTGATATTCCTGGCTGGTTTCCGCACCGGCCGCCGGCGTGGGTTGTTCGTCGACGGTCTCGTCCAGTCGCGACGGGTCGTCCAGCAATTCCTCGCGATGCTGGCGCAGGCGGTCGATCGCCTTGTTGCGCGACAGCGTGACCAGCCAGGTGATCGCACTGGCCCGGCTTGCATCGAAGCTGCCGGCGCGGCGCCACACCGTGGTGTAGGTCTCCTGCAGCACCTCCTCGGCCTCGCCACGGTCGCGCAACATGCGCAGGCACACGCCGAACAGTTTGGATGAGGTGCGCCTGTACAGCTCGGCAAACGCCTTCTGATCGTTGCGACCGGTCTGCTGCAACAGCTGATTCAGCTCGTCACGCTCGGCGGGGCTGCTGACACTCATGGGCAAACCATCCTGTTGTCACGAAGGAGTCGATCCGGTCGATCTTGGTGCAAAGCGGACCGAGGGTACTTTCCGCAGTATGAAGGCGATGTCGTGCCGGATGCCATTGGTGGCGACGGCTTGCGATCCCCGCACGCTTCACGAAGCGGGCGGTTGCAGGGTCAGCGTGTGCTCGGTCTTTCCCGGCAGCAGCGGTGTGGGACGGCCGTTGACCCAGTCCGCATGTCCGGCACCGAAGTACGGCGACAGCGGGTTGTCGCTCTGGCCGCCGGGCATCTCAAGCACGGCTTCGGCTTCGTGGCCGGGCGATACGTCGAGACGCTCGGACGCGCCGAAGTCGGGTGTGGCCACGCGCGGCATGTTGTTGTCGCCGGGCAGCGGCTGATCGGGCATGTCGATGAAGCGGCCGAGCCAGTGCGGCAATGCGGCGGAGAGCGGGTGATGGATCGCGCTGCGGTTGTACTCGCCCCAGCTGCGTGCGGCGAGGCCACCGGGTTGCCGGCCCAGTTCGGTAGCCACCTGGCTGGCGGCATCGGTGAGCAGGGCGTGCCAGTCGGCATATTTCGGATCGAGCAATTGCGGTGGTTGGGCACGGATCAGCTCCCACACTGCCGCCTCGGCGCTGCTTTCGGCGGGCCAGCTGAAGTCCGCGAAGCGTTGGTTCACCTGCGCGACAAACGGAGCCAGCACGAGCGCGCTGACCCGGCTGCGGAATTCGCGCACCAGCCGGTAGTCGACGCTGTCGACGGCGGCACGCCCGCGCCACGACTGGGTGAGCTGGCGCAACTGCTGCAGCGCCGGCGTCTTGCTGTCGGCCAGTGTCTGCTGCAGCAACTGCTGCCAGCGGGTCAACAGCAGGGCGCGGTTGTCCAGCTGGATGTCGAGCAGGTTGCCGGGGGTGAAGCTGCCGTGCGCCTGCAGGTCGTCGCGGATCTGCTGTGCACGGGCGCCGAGGTCGTGGCCGCCGTTGCCGAGCAGGGTCAGCGCATCGCCGTCGACGGTGCGGTTGTTGGCCGTCCACAGGCGGCCGTCGTCGGGATTTTCGATGCGCGGGTATTGCGCGGGTGTGGCCCAACCCTGCCAGCCGCTGCCGGGCGTCGACCAGTCCGACGGCAGCAGCGGGTCGATGCCGACGCGCAGCGGAATGCCGTTGCCGGCGATGGTCCAGCCGATATGCCCGGCGTTGTCGGCGACCAGCAGGTTCTGCGGCGGCATGCCGAATTGCGGCGCTAGGTTCAACGCCGCGGGCACGTTGCGTGCGTGTTCCAGCTGCATCAGGTCGAGGTTGTAGCTGCGCGGGCGGTCGGCAATCCACGCCAGTGCCAGCGGCGTGTCGTCGGCGTCCTTGGCCATGATCGGGCCCCAGCGGGTGTCCTCGACCTTGAGGATGGTGTCGGGCCTGCCTTTGACCCGGATGTGCTCGTCGTGATGTTCGATCGTCGCCCAGCCATCAGGCACTTTGTAGCGCGTCGGATCGGCCGGATCGCGCAACACGCGCACCCAGTCCTGCCAGTCGCCGTAGCTGTTGGTGAAGCCCCAGGCGATCTGGCCGTTGGAACCCACCACGACGGCGGGCGTGCCGGGAAGACTGACGCCATTGACGTCGCGCTGGCCGTTCGGTGCGGTGGCGTCGGGATAGCGCAGGCGCGTGCGGAACCAGATGTTCGGCACGCGCAGGCCCAGGTGCATGTCGTTCGCGAGCATCGCCGCACCGTTGCCGGTGAGCGTGCCGACGACCGCGAAATTGTTGCTGCCGGGACGCGGCGCATCGACTGCCGGCGCCAGCGCGGCGGTGAGGCTGGCGGAACGTTGCGCCGCTGCAAGATGGCGCAGGTCGAACACTTCGGACGTGGGGATCACCGGCGAACGTGACAGCCGACCGCTCAGCGGTGCCTCCCAGTCGGGATCCGGCGCCAGCAGGAAATCCACCAGTGGATCGGGCAGCACCGCGCGCATCTGGCCAAAGCGCAGTTCGCGCTCGTTGCGGCCGTCGCCGTTCAGGTCGAGGTACATCGCGGCGATCACCAGCATGCTGTCTTCCGATCGCCACGGCTGCGGTTTGGCGTTCAGCAGCAGGTATTCCCAAGGCCGCACGCGCATGTCGGCGAGCCCGGCGTTGACGCCGTCGCGGTAGCGGTCGAGCTCGTGTTTCTGCGCCGCCGGCAACTGCGCATAGGCCGCCTCGACCACAGCGCGCAGGCGATGGCGACGATGGTTGAGATCGGTTTTCAACGCCGCCGGCCCGACCAGCGCAGACAGTTCGCCGGCCGGCATGCGGCGCATCAGGTCCATCGCGAAGAAGCGTTCCTGCGCATGCACGTAACCGAGCGCGTAGCTGATGTCGGTACGGTTGCTGCCTTCGATGGTGACCGTGCCGAGTGCGTCGCGGCTGATGCCGACGGGCGCCGACAGGCTGGCGATCCGGCGTACGCCATCGAGTTGGGCGCGGCTGCCGGCAAGCAGGTACCAGCCAGCCATAAACGCGATCAGCAACAGCGCCAGCAGGACGAGCAGCAGCGCGCGCAGGACACGCCAGCGCCGCGTCATCATGGCTTGGTGAATACCGCAAAGATGCCGGCGTAGGGCTTGACCATGAAGGCCGGTGCGCCGGTGTAGCCCTCGCCGTCGACGTACAGCTGCGAGATGCTGCCATCCAGGTACAGTGCGTCGCGGCAGCCGAGCCGGTCGCGGAACAGACGTCCAAACGTGTGGAAGTTCACCGGCGCTTCGCTCACCGCAAAGACCACCTCGTGCGAAGTTTTCACGCAGACACCGCTGCGCCATTTCAGGCTGGACGAATCATCGACGAACTGCTCGTTGAGCTTGCCGTCGATCAGCAGCATCGGACCGGACTGGGTGGCCCACTGCGCCGGTTTGCCTTCGGCCTTGAACGCGGCGCTGGTGCGTACCGCGGCATGCCCGTCCGGATAGATCGCGAACACGCCGTTCGGCAGCAACGAGAAATTGCCGGACGCGGGATTGCCATGCGCCAGGTTCAGCGGCACCACGGTCTTGCCGTTTTCCACGTACAGGCCGAGTGGGGCGAACTTGTGGTCGTAGATGCCGGCATTGGTCGCAAACAGCAGTCGCTGGCCATGCGCCGCGCCCCACTGGCGCAAGGTCTCGATGCTGCCGAACGGCTCGCCGCTCTGCGGATCGCGCCAGTGCAGGCCGAGCTGCTCGCGCTTCAGATCCAGATGGACAATGCGGTAGTTCTGACCCTCGAACGCCAGTTCGCCACTGTCCAGCGCCTGTGCGGCCGGTGTGCAGCCAGGCGCGCTGACGAGCAGGGCCAGCGGCAGCATCGCAAGCAGCAAGCGACGCAGTAATCGTGGAGCGTGACAGATGCGGAGCAGGAGTGAGGGGGATCGGTGCATGCGTCGATGGTCGCCGCCCTGCCGCGCGGGTGCAAGCCCGACGAAGGCGGTTGTTCAGCCTGATTCGGCGGAGAAGTGCAGCTGCCGTTAAACTTGGCTTTTTGCGGTGCTACTGCGATGCCCTATACCCCGATAGTGGCAACCCTCGGCTATGTGCTGTCGCCCGACCGCAGCGAAGTGTTGATGATCCATCGCAATGCCCGTCCGGACGACCAGCACCTGGGCAAGTACAACGGCCTCGGCGGCAAGATGGAGCCGGGCGAGGACATCGCCAGCTGCATGCAGCGCGAGATCCTCGAGGAGGCCGGCATCAGCTGCGAGTCGATGCAGCTGCGCGGCACGCTGAACTGGCCCGGCTTCGGCAAGCAGGGCGAGGACTGGCTCGGCTTCATCTTCGTGATCGACCGCTACAGCGGCACCCCGTTCACGGCCAATCCCGAGGGCACCCTGGAGTGGGTCGCCCTGGAACGCTTGCTGACGCTGCCGATGTGGGAAGGCGACCGCCATTTCCTGCCGTTGGTGTTCGATGCCGATCCGCGCCCGTTCCATGGCGTGATGCCGTACAGGGATGGGCGCATGCAGTCGTGGTCGTATACGCGGCTGTGAGTGGCGCGATCGCGGTGCAGGCAGAAATCGCGCGGAACTGCGCTGGATCGACCCGGCCGCACCGTACGTGCTGATCGCCCGGCTGGGCTGCGAGTACATCCTGTCGCCATGGCGAGTGCGTGTCCGCACTGCATGCCGAGCGTGAACCGGTACCGCAGCGTCGCCGCCACGGCACCGGTCTTGCTCAGGGCTTGAACACGGTGAATGTGCCGTAGGGTTTCAGTTGGGCGTCGATCGCCTTGGCGTCGCCGACGATCACGATGCTCTGGTCCTCCGGGGCGAAATACTTGCGCCCCATCGCCTGCACCTGTTCCTTGGTGACCTTGTTCGCCTCGGCCACGTAGCTGCCCAGGAAGCTCGGTGGCAGACCGTCGACCCAGTAGTTCGCCAAGGTGCCGGTCAGCGAGCCCTGGATCTGGTTGCGCAGCAGGTAGATGCCGCCGACCAGTCGCTTGGCGCCGTCCAGCTCTTCCGCGCTGGCCGGCTGGCTGGCCATGCTGCCGTACAGCTTGGCCAGTTCGGCCAGGGTGGCGCCGGTGACCTCGTTGCGCACGTCGACCGTGGCCACGGTACTGCCGCCGACACGGTTCGCGCTGAAGCGCGACCACGGGCTGTACGAGTAGCCCTTGTCTTCGCGGATGTCCTGGGTGATGCGGCTGGTGAAGCCGCCGCCCAGGATGGTGTTGGACACGGTCAGCGGGATGTAGTCCGGATCATTGGCCGCTACCGCCGGACGGCCGTAGCGGATATTGCTTTGCACCGCGCCGGCACGGGGCACGATCAGCCGTTGTGGTGTCGCTGCGCGCGGCGCCGGCGTGGTATCGGCAAGCGCTGCGCCGCTGGCTTTCCAGTCGCCGAACTGCTGCTTGGCCAGCTTGAATGCCTCGTCTGCGCTGATCCGTCCGACGATTACCAACAGGGCACGATCCGGCCGGAAACGCGCATCGTGCAGCGTCTTCAGCGAATCAGGCGAGGCGGCCGCTACGCTGGCCTCGGTGAGCGAGTCGCGCGAGTAGGGATGGTCACCGTAGGCGGCGTGACCGAAGGCGCGCTGTGCCTGCCAGTCCGGATCGGCCTCCTGCACCTTCAGGCTCTGCAGAGCATTGGCCTTGGCCAGCGTGACCTCGTTCGCCGGGAAGCTCGGGTGCAGCGCGGTGTCGGCGACCAGCGCCAGCAGTTGCGAGGCGTGCGAGGACAGCGCACTGGCGCGGATGCTGACTGCGTCGTCGCCGGCGCCAGCGCTGTAGTCGCCACCGATCGCCTGCAGTGCCTCGGCGATATCGCGCGAGCTGCGGCTGGCGGTACCTTCGTCGAGCAGGCGCGCCATCATTTCCGACAGTGCCGGTGTGGCTGTGTCATCGGCCGCGGTGCCACCGAGCACCGACAGCGCCACGTTGATCTTGGGCAGGCCGTCGCGCGGCACCACCCATACGGTGAGTCCGTTCGGCAGGGTGCGCTGGGCGATCTGCGGAGTCGGCAGCGGCTTGTCCGGGCCGTAGGCAGGCAGATCCTTCGGCAGCGGCGCGGTGGATGCCTGGGCTATGCCGGCCAGTGCCAGGCCAAGCGCAATGGCAAGCGTCTTGAATGTCGTGTTCGTCTTCATGGCGGTCCTCACTTGGCGGATGCCTTGGCGGCGGGGGCGGGCGCGGCAGCGGCGGCGGTCGGGCGACGCACGATCACGCTGCGGTTGGCGTCGGTGAGATAGGCGCGGGCGACGCGCTTGATGTCATCGGAGCTCACCGCCTCGATCCAGCCGGGCATCCGGTTGGCGACATTGGCATCGCCCCACAGCGTCTGCAGCTTGGCCAGCGTGTCGGCGCGGCCGAGGAAGGATTCCAGCCCGCCATACCAGTCGGACAGCATCTTGGTCTTCACGCGGGTCAGGGTGGCGTCGTCGACGCCGTCGCTGGCGACCTTGCCGATCTCCTCGTTGATTGCGCCCAGCACCTGCTCCGGCGTGGCATTGGGCTTGTACAGCGCGAACAGCCCCAGCAGCGTCGGGCCGGCGTAGTCGCTGCCGTCGCCCAGCGGGAAGTTCACGCCGCCGTTGATGTTCAGCAGCAGCTCGCGGCCCTTGACCAGGCCCTGGTAGAAGCGTGAGGCGTCGTCGCCGACCAGCAACTGCGACAGCACCATCATCGGCACCTGATCCTTGCTTCCGCGAGCGGGCATCTTCCAGCCGATCGCCAATGCCGGCACCTTGGCCAGTGCGTCGGTCTGTTCTTCATGGCGCGGCTTGGTGTTCAACGGTTCGGAGACGTCCGGCCGCTGCGGCAGCGCGTGGGCGGGCAGGCTGCCGAAGTACTTCTGCGCCAGCGCGAAGGCCTGCTCCGGGGTGACGTCGCCGGCGATGCCGAGCACCGCGTTGGCGGGCTGGTAGAAGGTGTCGTGGAAGGTCTTCACGTCGGCGATGCTGGCGTGGTCAAGATCCTTGAACGAACCGTAGCCGTCGTGATTGTTGGCCCACTTGTCGAACGCGAGGCGGTTGAGGTCGGTCCAGTAGAACAGGCCGTAGGGCTGGTTCTTCACGTTGACGCGGATCTCCTCCTTCACCACGTTCTGCTGGTTGGCGAGGTTCTTCGCACTGAAGTCGAGCGACTTCATGCGGTCCGCTTCCATCCACAGGATCGGTGCCAGCGCGGACGAAGGCGCGGAGGCGATGTAGTTGGTGTAATCGGCGCGGGTGGAGCCGTTGAACACGCCACCACCACCCTGGATCACGCGTTCGAAGGTGCCTTTGGGCGCGTCCGGCGTGCCTTCGAACATCAGGTGCTCGAACAGGTGGGCGAAGCCGGTGCGGTTCTGCGGTTCCAGCCGCATGCCGACGTGGTAGACCATGCTGATGCCGACGGTGGGCGAGCTGTGGTCCTCGGAAACCACCACGGTGAGGCCGTTGTCGAGTTTCTTCACCGCGACCGGCAGCTTCCAGGTATCGGTGTCGGCCGCGTGGGCGGCGAAGGCCAGGCACAGCCCGGCGACCAGTACGGATAGTCGTGAAGCGCGCATCTACGTCTCCTTGTCAACGCGAACGGAAGCCCGATCGTCCTGCGATCGACCAGGGTCCACAAGTGACGAATGGGGGAGTTCCTGCCGCACTGTGGGAGCGACTTCAGTCGCGATGCACTCCGCCGGAATCCCAAAGAAAGAGCATCGCGACTGAGGTCGCTCCCACAAAAGCACTGCGGTGCGCGAGATCAGGCGACGTCGGCGATCCAGGCCGCGCTGCTGAACTTGCTCTGCGCGAGTGCTTCGGACTGGGCCAGTTCGTCGATGCGCAGGCTGTCGTTTGCGAGTCCATGCAACCGGCGGAAGGTGGCGACCATGCGTTCGATCACCGCTTCGCGCGGCAGGCCGGTCTGGCTGCGCAGCGGATCGACCCGCTTGGCCGCGCTGACGGTGCCCTTGTCGGACAGTTTCTCGCGGCCGATGCGCAGCACGTCCAGCATCTTCGTGGCATCGATGTCGTAGGCCATCGTCACGTGATGCAGCACGGCACCGCCGCGGTGCACCTGCGCGGCGCCGGCGATCTTGCCGCCTTCGGAGGTGATGTCGTTGAGCGGCTGGTACCACGCCTTGATGCCCAGTTCGGCCAGCGCCTCGAGCACCCACGCGTCGAAGAAGGCATAGGCTTCCTGGAACGACAGCCCCTTGACCAGCGACTGCGGCGCGTAGATCGAATAGGTGATCGTGTTGCCCGGCTCGATGAACATCGCGCCGCCGCCGCTGACCCGGCGCACCACCTCGATGCCGTGGCGCTGCGCCGCATCGGCGTCGACCTCGTTGCGCAGCGACTGGAAGCGGCCGATCACCACCGCCGGGGCAGCCCATTCCCAGATGCGCAGGGTCGGCTGGCGACGACCAGCGCCGACTTCGTGGGTCAGCACATCGTCCAGCGCCATGTGCAGCGACGGTGATTGCGGAATCGTGTGGATCAGCTGCCAGTCGTGGTCGCGCCAATCGGTACGCATCATGCCTCGGCTTCCTTGTGCAGGGCGCGGCTCACGGCTACCGCGATCGCTTCCGGTGACAGGCCATACATCATCACATCAGGCGGCAGCGCGTCGAGTACGGCCTCGGTGAGTTCCGCCGTGCTGACCTGTTCCGGCTGGCCTTCCAGCGCGGCGTTGATGGTGTGCAGCGCGCTGTCCGGTTCCAGAAAGAAATCGCCGCTCAGTTGTACATCGGCGAGCCGGCCGTCACGCACGTCGAGGTCGATCACCACCAGCTTGCCGCCTGGCATCTTGTATTCGCCGTGCATGGGTGGTTTCCGTCTGCGTCGTGTTGTCGATCAGTGGCCGCGGCCGTGGAAGTTGCCGGTGCCGCCACCGATCGAGATGCTGACGCCACCGGTGGGGTGATCGCAACTGCCGAATGCCTTGGTGAGGTTGACCGTGCCGGTCTGGTAGCTGCCGCTGGCATGGTTGCCGCTGACCACGCCCATGCCGACGCTGCCGTGGACCTGCGGCTGGTTGTAACTGTAGTCGTCGCAGCTGGAGGTCGCGGCCGTGGCAGTGTCGTTGTTGCCCATGCGGCCGCTGGTATCGCCGTAATACACGCCGGGAGCCACGCTGGCTGTTTTGGCTGCCGTCGAACTGGCCGCCGGGACGTCGCTGGGTGGCAGCTTGAGGTTCAGCGGCTTGCCGGTCGTCTGCGCCCATGCCGAGGTAGTCAGCAGGCTGATCAGCAGGGCGGGAAGAAACCGTTGGATGTTCATGCGTACTCCGGGGTTGTCACGTATTCAACGCGCGATGCCGCGTTGGCGTGTACGTCCCTGTTGGAAATGCCGGACGCCGACAAGTTCCTGCCGCTCCGAAGACAAGAACCTGCGCATGCAGGTCAGCCGGTGGTTTCGATCCGCTCCACCCGGCGCAGCCCGCGCGGCAGCACGCCGCCGCGGGTAGCGCGGTTGCCACCGTATTCGACCAGATCGGCCCATTTGAGCGTGAGTTTGCGCTGGCCCGCATACATGGTGACCTCACCCTTGCCCTCGCTGACCACGGCCACACCAGCCACGCGCTCGTCGCCGCTGGCAAGTTTGGCCTTCGGTATCTCGATCAGCTTGTTGCCCTTGCCCTTGTCCAGCTCGGGCAGTTCAGCCACCGAGAACATCAGCAGATGGCCTTCGGTAGTGACCACCACGATGCGGTCGCGTGCCGGGTCGGCGCTGATCTGCGGTGCCAGCACATGCGCACCGTCGCTGAGGCTGATGATCTGCTTGCCGGCCTTGTTGCGGCCGGTGAGCGATTCGAAACGGGTGACGAAGCCGTAACCGAAGTCGGTGGCGAGGATCAGCCGGGTGTCGTTGTCGCCGGCGATCACCGCATCGAAACTGGCGCCGGCAACGGGACTGAAGCGACCGGTCAATGGTTCGCCGTTGCCGCGGGCCGAGGGCAGGGTATGCGCCGGCGTGGAATAGCTGCGGCCGGTGGAATCGATGAACGCCACCTGCTGGGTGGTGCGCGCCTTCACCGTGGCGAGCAGGCCGTCGCCCTCGCGATAGTTCAGCCCCTCGGCGTCGATGTCGTGGCCCTTGGCGGCGCGCGCCCAGCCCTTCTGGCTCAGCACCACGGTCACCGGTTCGCTGGCGACCAGCGCGCTTTCGTCGAGCGCTTGTGCCGCTTCGCGCTGCACCAGCGGCGAACGGCGGTCGTCACCGAACTTGGCCGCGTCGGCGCGCAGTTCTTCCTTGATCAGGCCTTTCAGCTTGGCCGGCGATTTCAGCAGCACGCTGATCTTCGCGCGCTCCTCTTCGAGCTGGTCGCGCTCGGCGGTGATCTTCATCTCCTCCAGCCGCGCCAGCTGGCGCAGGCGGGTTTCCAGGATGTAGTCGGCCTGTTCCTCGCTGAGCCTGAAACGTGCCATCAGCACAGGCTTGGGCTCGTCCTCGCTGCGCACGATGCGGATCACCTCATCCAGATTGAGGTAGGCGATGCGCAGCGCTTCGAGCAGGTGCAGCCGGCGTTCGACCTTCGCCAGGCGATGTTCCAGGCGCTTGGTCACCGTGCTGGTGCGGAACGTCAGCCATTCCGTGAGGATGCGCTTGAGATTCTTCACCTGCGGTCGGCCATCCAGGCCGATCATGTTGAGATTGATGCGGAAGCTTTTCTCCAGATCGGTGGTGGCGAACAGGTGTGGCATCAGCTCGTCCGCATCGACGCGGCTGGAGCGCGGCACCAGTACCAGGCGGATCGGGTTCTCGTGATCGGACTCGTCACGCAGGTCCTCGATCATCGGCAGTTTCTTCGCACGCATCTGCGCAGCGATCTGCTCGAGGATCTTCGACGGGCTGACCTGGTGCGGCAGCGCGGTGATCACGATGTTGCTTTCTTCGCGCTGATACACCGCGCGGGCACGCACCGAACCCATGCCGCTCTCATACATCGCCAGCAGGTCGGCGCGCGGGGTGATGATTTCCGCCTCGGTCGGATAATCCGGTCCGCGCACATGCTCGAACAGGTCGGCCACGGTGGCGTCCGGATCGTCCAGCAGGCGGATGCAGGCGCTGGCCAGCTCGCGCAGGTTGTGCGGCGGGATATCGGTGGCCATGCCCACTGCGATGCCCATCGAGCCGTTGAGCAGTACATGCGGCACGCGCGCCGGCAGCCAGCTCGGCTCGTCCATGGTGCCGTCGAAGTTCGGCACCCAGTCCACCGTGCCCTGGCCGAGTTCGCCCAGCAGCGCCTCGGCGATCGGGCTGAGCTTGGACTCGGTGTAGCGCATCGCCGCGAAGCTCTTCGGATCGTCCGGTGAGCCGAAGTTGCCCTGGCCGTCGACCAGCGGATAGCGGTACGAGAACGGCTGCGCCATCAGCACCATCGCTTCGTAGCAGGAGCTGTCGCCGTGCGGATGGAACTTGCCGATCACGTCGCCGATGGTGCGCGCGGATTTCTTCGGCTTGGCGGTGGCGGCCAGGCCCAGTTCGCTCATCGCGTAGATGATGCGCCGCTGCACCGGCTTCAGGCCGTCGCCGACGAACGGCAGCGCGCGGTCCAGCACCACGTACATCGAGTAGTCGAGATAGGCCCGCTCGGCGTATTCCTTCAGCGGGATCTGTTCGTAATTGGCTTGCAGGTTCATGCGGGGACGTCTGATGAGTTGCGCGCAGAGCGCGGATAGCCGGTCGATGGTGCCAGAACGTGCCGGCCCGGGACAGCTTGCGGGGACGCCGCCGTTGTGCCGCAAGGCCGGCGGCGGTTCATCGGCTGTTGCCGTTGGCGGCGGGCAGCGGCGGCGCGCGCAGCGGGACCGGCGTGGATTGCACGATCGAGGTGGTGGTCTGGCCGTAGCGCAGGAAGCGGTCGAGGATCAGGTCGAGGTTCTCCAGCGCATCCAGATGCACTTTCATGATGAAGCAGTCCTCGCCGGTGACGCGGTGGCACTCGACGACCTGCGGCATCTTCTGCGCGAGTTCGGCGACCTTCGGCAGCTGTCCTGGCGTGGGTCGCACGCGCACGTACGCCGTGATCGGCCAACCGAGCGCCTTCGGATCCAGATCGAGCCGGTAGCCGCGGATCACCCCGGTTTCCTCCAGTCGGCTGAGGCGTTCCTTCACCGCCGGCGCGGACATGCCGACGCTGGCGGCCAGCCTGGTGACGGACTGGCGCGGGTCCTCCTGCAGCGCCTGCAGCAGGGCGACATTGCGGGGATCGGTCATGAGATTCGAAATCTGAGGCATATGGGTCACTCCACCTGCAATATGCGAAATATTGATCGATCAATCCTTTCTTTCGGCATGGATCATGCGCCGATACTTTGTAAAAGTGTCGCCATGGACGACGAACAGAGTATCCCGGTCATGCACCGGCTGACATCAACACGGATCGCGCTTGGCGATCGGCTGCCACCGCATGTGTACTTCATTGTCAGTGCGGTCTTTCATTACCTCGGCCCGGCCTTCGCCGTCCTGCTGTTTGCCCGCGTCGAGCCGCTAGGCGTTGCCTGGCTGCGAATCGCCAGCGCTGCATTGATCTTCGCCATGTGGCGACGGCCATGGCGCTATTTTCGGCAGCAGGGCGTCGCGGCGCGCTGGAACATCGTGGGACTGGGCGTGGTGCTTGGTTGCATGAATATCTGTTTCTATCTGGCGATCGACCGCCTGCCGCTGGGCACGGTTGGCGCCATCGAATTTTTCGGGCCGATCTCGCTGGCTTTGGCCGGCACGCGCACCCAACGCAACGTGGTGGCGCTGGCTGTCGCGGTGGCCGGCGTGTGGATGCTGACCCACGTGCGCTTCGCCGGTGCGCCGCTGGGTTTTGTCTGCGCCTTCGCCAACTGCGCATTGTTCATGCTGTACATCGTGCTCGGACATCGCGCGGCGAAGGATGGTGGCGGCGAGGGCATCGATCGTCTCGCCGCGGCGATGCTGGTGGCGTTGCTGCTGGTCATGCCGTTTGGCCTGCACGACGCGGCGGTGGCACTGGCCAGCCCTGGCTTGCTGGCGGCCGGCATTGGCATCGGCATTTCATCGTCAGTGATTCCCTATGTCTGCGACCAGCTCGCGATGGCGCGACTGCCGCGCGCCACGTTCGCACTGCTGCTGGCGCTGCTGCCAGCCACGGCGAGCGTGATCGGCATCGTGGTGCTGCATCAGATGCCGAGCCCGATCGAGATGACCGGCATCGCGCTGGTCATCGTCGGGGTCAAACTGCACCGGGTCAGCCGCCGATGAACGCCGTACATAACCGAGAAACCAGCAGGAGAATCACGATGAACTACATCAATCTGGGCAAGTCGGGCCTCAAGGTCTCGCGCATCTGTCTCGGATGCATGAGCTATTCGGTAACGCCCATCAAAGAGAGGCCATGGACTCTGGACGAGGAGCATGGCCGACCGTTTATCCGGCGCGCGCTTGAACTGGGCATCAACTATTTCGACACGGCGAACATGTACTCCAGGGGAGACAGCGAGCTGGTGCTGGGGCGCGCGCTGCGCGATTTCGCGCGGCGTGAGGAGGTCGTCATCGCAACCAAGGTGTTCTATCCGATGCGCGGCGACGCGAATGGCGGCGGCCTGTCGCGCAAGGCGATCATGACCGAGATCGACGCCAGCCTGCGCCGGCTCGGTACCGATTACGTCGACCTCTACCAAATCCATCGCTGGGACGACGCCACGCCTATCGAGGAGACGATGGAGGCGCTGCATGATGTGGTGAAGGCAGGCAAGGCGCGTTACATCGGCGCATCGTCGATGATGGCGTGGCAGTTCGCCAAGGCGCTGTACACCGCCGACCTGCACGGCTGGACTCGCTTCGTCTCGATGCAACCGCACTACAACCTGCTGTACCGGGAGGAAGAGCGCGAGATGCTGGCGCTGTGCGCGGACCAGGGCATCGGCGTGGTGCCGTGGAGTCCGCTGGCGCGTGGTCGGCTGGCGCGGCCGTGGGAAGACAAACCCAGTACGGTGCGCGGCGGCTCCGACCCGTGGGGCGATGGCGTGTACGCCGCGAGCAAGGCGGCGGACAAGGCGGTGGTCGATCGCGTCGGCGAGGTCGCCGCGCGGCTTGGCGTGCCGCGTGCGCAGGTGGCCCTGGCGTGGTTGCTGCACAAGTCCGTGGTCATCGCGCCGATCGTGGGTGCGACCAAGCCGCAGCATCTGGAAGAAGCCGTGGCAGCGCTGGCGGTCCGACTGCCGGAGGCCGAGATCGAGACGCTTGAAGCACACTACCTGCCGCATGCTGTCGCCGGTATCGACTGATCAAACGCACGCATCGGAGTCGAAACATGTCGAAAAGCGTACTTGCCCTCGGACTGGATCCCGTATTTGCCGATCTTTCGGAATTTCCCGAACTCACCTCCGATCTCATCAGGGCGTTCATCGATGCCCAGCTGGAGCGGTTGCGCGGTCTGGGGTATGCAGTGGAAAGCTGCCTCGTCGACGCGGGTGAGACCGCCGAAGCGGTTGTCGCGCAGCATCTCCAGCCAGGGAGCTTCGACTGCGTGATGATCGGCGCCGGACTGCGTTCGCCTTCGCAGTTGCTGCTGTTCGAGAAACTCATCAACCTGGTTCACGAGCGCGCACCTGGCGCGAAGATATGCTTCAACTCCTCGCCGGCCGACACGGCAGAAGCGGTGATGCGCTGGATCTGATGGTTCGGGATACGTTGCCGCAGCCCTCTCGCTATTGGCGAACCGCGTCGATGCCCAGCTTGTGCAACTGCGCCTGCACGCTGTCCGGTCCGGCCAGGTGCGCGGCGCCGACGGCGATGAAGATGGCGCCGGGCTGCTGCAGCATTTCAGCGATTTTACCGGCCCAGATGCCGTTGCGCTGCACGAGCAGACGCTGATACAGCTTCGGCTCGGTCTGACGCATGTCCTCGTCTTCGAGGCGGGCGATGGTGGCGACATCGCCGTTCTTCCAGGCGTCGATCAGTTCGGTCAGTTCGATCGTGCCCTTGTCGACATCGCGGATGCTCGAGCGCAAGAAGGCCAGCTCGACCGACCGCGGCATGTCGGCGAGAAATCGGATCTGCTGCTCGGCGGTTTCCAGTCCAAGTACCTGCTTGCCGGCGCCGCTCATCTGCGCCTTCAGCTGCTTGTCGACGCCTTGTTCGGGATCAAGTCCGGCCTTCAGCAGCGGTGCCGTCGCCAGCGTCAGCGCCGCCATCCACGGACGCATCATGCTGAGCGTCTGCGTGCCACCGGGCACACCGGCCTTGTTCGCCGCGATGTTCAGTCGTAGCTGTTCGGCATGGTTGAGCAGGGTCGGCAGCGGATGCGACATGTCCATGCCGTAGCGCAACACCAGCGCGGTCATGGTCGCCGGATCGTCGTCGGTCAGTTCGATGTAGAGCGTCTGGCTGTCCGCCATCGCCTGATCCAGCGCCGGGTAATGCCAGTCGGTATCGGTCGGCAGCAGATGCACCGTGCCGAACAGGTAGATCGTGGTGTCGGCGTCCTTCACCACCCACAGCGCAGGACGGGCGATGGCTGCGACAGGCAGCAGCAGGAGCAGACAGATCGCGAAGCGGGCGAGCAGATGTTTCATGCCAGCCAGTGTTGCGGCAAGCGCACGGTAGTTCAATCCAGCTATCCGGTCGGGGTTTCGTTGGTCAATGCATACGCGCTGCCGCGCGCCGGGTCGATCGGCCGGACCTCGCAAACCAGTCCGTAGGCCAGGCAGGGGTTTTCCGACACGATGCGTGCGGCCTCGTCCAGACTGTCGGCCAGGATGAACCAGTAACCGCCAACCACTTACTTGGCCTCGGCAAACGGTCCGTCCATGGTCGCCCGCCGCGACACCACCTTGCCTTCGCGCGTCAGCCGATGCCCGGGTGCGATCCTGTCCTCGCTCACCAGCCGGTCGTACCACGCGTAGAACCGGTCGATCGCGTCCTGGATATCTTCGCGCGAGGCGCCCTTGTCCCATTGGCCGCGGGAAAGGACGAGGTATTCGGAGAGTGGGGTTGGCTTGTTCATGGTTCGCTTCCGGTGGAGTCGCGTCGTGCCGAAACAAGAAGAACCGCCGCAGAAAATATCCTGCCCGTCTGGCTGAATCGTTGCGATGCCGTGCGCTGTGCCAAAAACCGGATCAGCTGCCCAAACGCCAGCGTGGTGGCTCGCCCTTCAGCCAGCACACGCCCATCAGGCCGAGGGTGAGCAACGCAAGGCTGATCGCGAACATGACGGGATCAGCCGCCGGGCGCAGGAAATGAATGACGAGTGCCACACATACCGCATAGATGGCGAGGCAAACCCAGCCCTGCCACCGAACCGGCAGTCCCCAGCCCCAGCCGTATCGCTTGGCGGGAAACCAGTACTTGTTCGGGCTATCCATTTCGGCTCCTTGGGAAAGTTTTTGGCGTTCATTTCTTTGAACCTGACCACATTTACTGCACTAAAGCGTAGCAACTATCCCCGCCCGCTTTGAAAAGATGTTAGGTCTCGTTGGCCGCGAGCGATGCGAATGCAGATGGATGCCGTCGACGTAATGTGAGGAGAAGCTCATGAGCAATCTGGCGTATGCAAGCTAGCTCAGGCCGCCCTTTCATTGGTTCAGTGATGCTGTTGTTCTCAAACACCCATCCCAATGAATTGTTACGAGATAGATCCATATAGACCTCGTCGAGTTCTGGGTCTACGTGCGCGCCACCGTCAGTGTCAGCGACATTACACACAAGCTCGCGGCGGTTGAGAAAGCGACCCTTTATATCCCTTAGCACAGGAGCGTTCCACCAATCGGAGAATGAGATTAGCCTGGGCGGAAAAGGCGGCTCTCCCGCAGCAACGAGCGGTTGGTAAGAACCCCCATCAGGACCGATCCGAAGCATGACAAGGTTGCACTCGGTTATGAGATTCTTGGAGTTGAGCGCGCCGGCGGATTCATAAAAAAAGCCGCCGCGAAGATTGAGCTGCTCCAAAAGCGACCGAGAGTTTCCTTTGTGATGGAGTAAGACCCGCAGTGAAAGAGCAATGTGTTTTCCAATTGCCTCTAGGCCAGAGTCAAATGATGTGCAGGCGTGCTCAAGGAGTGTGATTTGCTCATGCAGTTCCCGCACTAGCTCACCCTTCGGTCGTATGACGCGCGATGTTTTCGCCATGTGATACCTAACGCTAAGTGGATTTCAAATTACAGTGTAATTCTGCGGCGTTTCGGCGCGCCATTTTGCTTCACTTGGATTCAACGCCTTGTAGAAAGTGGGTCAAGCCATCGAAGTACGTCTGCTGATCGTCATACATCGCCATATGGCCACCCTTCGGGCATAGCAGGAATTGTCCCCGCGGCAGTTTCTTCGCCATCGATTGCATGTACTTCGGGTCCATCGTGTCGTGCTGGGCGCCGATGACCAGGGTGGGGACGGCGATGCGGTGCATGTCGGCGCTGCGATCCCAGTGTTCCAGTCGGCCGCTGGCACCGAGTTCGCTGGGGCCCTGCATCAGTGTGTAGATCTGTTCGTTGATGTGGGCGAAGGCGCGCTTGACCGGATCGGGCCACTGATCGGCCGGCATGCGCAGGATGTGCTGCTCGTAGTGCATCGGCGTCAGGATCTGCATATAGCGAGGATCGTCGGTGTGGTGCTCGGCTTCCAGCTTCTGCACTTCGGCCAGTTGCTTCTGATCCATCGCAGGCATCAGCACGTTCTTCGCGTAGATGTTGTAGGCCGGGATCGAATCCATCATGTTGGAGATCACCAGGCATTTCAGGTTCTGCTGGTATTTCAGCGCGTATTCGATGGCGAGCACGCCGCCCCACGAGTGGCCGAGCAGGCAGAAGTTGCTCTTGTCCAGGTGCAGTGCCTGGCGTACCTGTTCCACTTCGTCGACGTAGCGATCGATGGTCCACAGCGACTGGTCTTTCGGTTGGTCGCTATAGGCCGAGCCGAGCTGGTCGTAGTAGTAGTACTCGATGCCGGCGCCAGGGAAGTAGCTGTCGAACGCCTCGAAATATTCGTGGGTCGCACCGGGGCCGCCGTGCAGCAGCAACACCTTCAGCTTCGGGTTGTTGCCGACGCGCTTGGTCCAGACGTGGAACTTGCCCTTGGGGGTGTTGATCTCGATCATCTTGACGCCGCCGGCAAGCACGTCGTCGCGACCGATGTTGTCGAAGTAGCTGGAGACGGGAGCGCTGGTGGTAGGTGTGGTGCCGGTGGCCATGGCGGCGGCGATCATGGTCAAGCCAGCCAGCAAGGTGATGATGCGACGTTTCATCAGTGTTCCCCTAGTGCAAGGTCAGACTGGACTATGCGTCGTGGCTGCGTTGCCGGCAACTCCAATCACGTCATGGTGAGAAGCACGGCGACCTCAACGCACATTCAGCCGGGGCCAACGCCACGCATACCAGGCAACCAGTGCAGTGAGCACGACTTCCACTACGCCGAAGAAGATATAGAACGCCCATGCGCCCGGCATGGTGGCCAGCATGATGAGCGTATACAGAGTGCCAAGCACGATGTTTGCCCAGCGATTAATTGAGGGCTTCAGCGCCAGCGACAGGAAAACCATCACGGCCGGGATCGCCATCATGAGGCTGGTTCCCAGCAGCACGCCCTGGGTCGTAGGGCCAAGCGGCTCCATTCTTCCTGCCAGCACGCCTTGCAACTGTCCCGGTCTGTAAAGCCCGAAATAATCGCCGTACACGTAGCAGAACATCACGGCCGTCCATAGCGCGGAAAGCTTCACCTTCACCGGCACCTGGAAATCTTCCAGCGCACCATTGGCCTTCGGATTATTCATGCGCCACTCCATTGTTTGGCTGTGCTTGTGTCAGGTGACTGGTGTGTTCGAACTCGCGTGCCGACAATCAGCAGCCACAGGCAGGTGCCGATTTCGCCGAGGCTCGGCGGCAGCATGATCAGATCGGAGAAGGCGGTGTTTCCGTAGCCGGGGAAAAGCATGGTCGCGGAGAAATCGATCAGATAGCTGAAACCACCCAGTATCAGCAGCACACCAAGAATCCGCGGAAGAAAAGCCGACTTGAAGACGAGATAGCCGAACGGCAACAGCCACAATCCCCAGAATATCTGGGAGACGAGCATCCCGTTGCGGTAGTCGACCAAGTGCATCATCACTTGGGCGTTCAACTGCTCGTGGGTGAATGCTTGCGACAAATGGGCGTTGCCCAGCAGCGACAGGAGGTCCAGTTTGTTGACCACGTTGACGAACGTGATGGGGATGCTCACGGCGACGAGCACCACCATGAGCAGAGCCATATTTTTGTTCACCTGCTGAAGCAGTTGGTACAGCGCTAAGGGCAACAGCAGGAACGTTACCGCCATGATCAGCTCACTCAGCGCGCCACAGCGGAATAAAGACAGGGACGCCGCGATATGGCCGGCTGCGACCGACGCATCTGCGTGTGTGTTGATATGCGACGGCACATAGGCGAGGCTGAACATGCCGGTCAGCACATTGACCAGATACAGCAAGCCGGCCGTTCTCGCGATGCGCTTGCTGGATTCCATGGCCTTGCGCCCTTCAGCTGGATAACTGAAGGCAGATTAGGGTGCCGTCGGCACGTCGGTATGTGCCGCTAGTAACGAGCGCCGCTCAGCGCGGCACGCGGTAACCGCCGGCGACGCCGTGCGGACTGAGCGTGATCTGCCACAGCTGGTCGCGGCGGCTTCGGAACACCGCGGCGGACACGGCCAGGTAATAGCGCCACATGCGCCGGAAGCGTTCGTCGTAGCTTGGCGGCAGCGTCGGCCATGCCGCTTCGATGTTGTCACGCCAGGCCGTCAGGGTCCGGTCGTAGTCCGCGCCGAAGTTGTGCCAGTCCTCGACCACGAACAGATCTTCCAGCGCGGCGGCCACCTGGCTGGCGGCGGGGATCATCGAGTTCGGGAAGATGTACTTCTCGATCCAAGGATCGGTCTGCGCCGGCGCACTGTTGCTGCCGATGCAATGCAGCAGCGACAGGCCGTCGCCCTTCAGGCAGCGGCGCACGGTTTCGAAATACGCGCGATAGTTCTTGCCGCCGACATGCTCGAACATGCCCAGCGAATACACCGCATCGAAGTGCTCGTTGATGTCGTGGTAATCCTGCAGGCGGATCTCGATCGGCAGCCCGGCGCAAAGTTCGCGCGCGTAATCGGCCTGCTCCTGTGACACGGTGATGCCGACGCCCTCGATGCCGTAGTGTTCGGCCGCGTATTTCAGAGCTTCGCCCCAGCCGCAACCGATGTCGAGCACGCGCTGGCCGGTCTGCAATTGAAGCTTGCGGCAGACCAGGTCGAGCTTGGCCGCCTGCGCGTCGTCGAGGTTGTCGGCCTTGGCCCAGTAGCCGCAGGAATACACCATCCGCTTGCCGAGCATGGCCTGGAACAGATCGTTGCCGAGGTCGTAGTGCGCCTTGCCGATCTCGAACGCGCGCTCGCCGCGCTGCAGGTTGAGGAAGCGCGCCTTCAGATGCGCAAGCAGGGTGTCGAGCGTTTTCAGTTCCTGATCCAGTCCGGCGGTCAACAGTCGCGTGCACAGGCCGGGCAGGTCGTCGGCATCCCACCAGCCGTCCATGTACGCCTCGCCCAGACCCAGCGAGCCGCGCGCGAACACGCGAGCGTACAGGCGCTCGTCATGCACGCGCAGATCGATCGGCGCGTCGCCGTCGATGTGGATGCCGGCCTGTTCCAGCAGTTCGCTGGCGCGGTTTTTCAGATCGTCCTGGCTCATGAGTGCCTCGCGGCGGTGGGGTTCGTGCGAATCAGCACTTGCTGATGCTGTGGCTGATACTGATCAGCGTTTGCCGATCAGGGCAAAGCTTGCCGGCGAATAGGCATACGTCGCGTCGACGCCGGCCGTGCGCACCAACTGCAGCAGCAACTCGGCCTGGTCCTCGCGCAACAGGAATTCGATCTTGATCGGCAGGTCGTCGGCCAGCTCGAAGAACTGCTCTTCGTGCAGCACGCCATGCCGACCGAAGCCGGCGATCGCGCGGAATACCGAGCCGCCGCCGAGACCATGCTGCCTGGCTTGTTCCAGCAACCACTCGGACAACAGCATGCCGTCGTGCTTCGCGCGCAGGTGGCAATAGAAGTACAGATGCACGCCTTGTTGCAGGTTTTCCTGATTCATGCGATTCCCCGGATCAATGGCGCAGCAGGCCGCGGGTAAGGAAGATGCCGAGCACGGTCATCGCCAGCGAGCCGACCACATGCACGGCCACGTGACCGCTGAACCACAGGTATTGCTGGCGCAGCAGCAGCGTGGCGGATTCGGCCGAGAAGGTGGAGAACGTGGTGAGGCCGCCAAGGAAGCCGGTGAACACGAACAATCGCAGTTCCGGCGACAGGGTCTGGAAGTGGTCGAACAGGCCCATCACGCAACCCATCATCAGGCCGCCGGCGAGGTTTGCCGCCAGCGTGCCCAGCGGCAGAGTGGGAAACAACGGGTTGAGCAGCATGCCCAAACCCCAGCGCAGCCAGCAGCCGATGGCGCCGCCGATGCCAATCGCAAAAAATCCGGTAAAGCCCACGAGCGCGTCTCCTGACAATGAATGTGTCCGGTTGCCGCGATGGCAGGCACGCCTGCGCCGCCGGAAGCCGGTGGTGCAGGCATCATCAACCTCAACGACGGACGAGAGGTGGTTTGTTCCAGGGCGGCCGAAGATTTCCCGGAACGGGAGGCATGCCATCTCCCGAGTGGGCATCCTAGTCGATCTGGCGGCCCCGTCGTCAAGCACGGTGCATGGTTGCGGCGGTTCTATACTGCGTGGCCCCGTCGATACAGTGGCGTCGTCATGAACCCATCCCCCCGCATCGTGCGGCGCAGCCTGCCATGGTTGCTGGCGGCGCTGTCGATGATCGGACCGTTCTCGATCGACGCGGTGTTTCCGGCGTTTCCGCTGATCGGTGCCGGATTTGCGGTGGATGACGTCGCGCTGCAGCAGCTGATCAGCGTGTACCTGGTCACCTATGCAGCAATGAGCCTGTTCCACGGCGCAATCTCCGACGCGATCGGGCGCAAGCCGGTGATGGTTGCCGGCATGCTGGTGTACGCGCTGGCCTCGGTAGGTGCGGCGCAGTCGACTTCGTTTGCGATGCTGCTGAGCTGTCGTGCGGTGCAGGGCATGTCGGCTGGCGCGGGTCTGGTGGTGGGGCGCGCCGTGATTCGCGATACCCTCGAAGGTGCCGACGCGCAGCGCCTGATGTCGCGGGTGATGATGATCTTCGGCGTGGCGCCGGTGATTGCGCCGATGGTCGGCGCGCTGCTGCTGCCGCTGGGCGGCTGGCACGGCATCTTCTGGGTGCTGGCCGGGTTCACCGCGTTGCTGGCGCTGGCGCTGGCGTGGCAGCTGGAAGAAAGCCATCCGCCAGCGCTGCGCAACCGGTTTGCGCCGCGGCCATTGCTGGCCAGCTATCTGTCTTTCAGTCGCGATCGGCCGTTCTGGCCGTTGCTGATTTCCAGCTCGGTCAACTTTGCCGGCTTGTTCCTGTACATCGCCTCGGCGCCACGCATCGTGCGCGAGCTGCTGCATCTGTCGGCGGCGGGATTTCCGTGGTTGTTCATGCCGGTCGTGGCCGGCCTGATCGGTGGCGCATGGCTGTCCGGCCGGATGGCCGAGCGACACAGCGCGGAGTTCACGGTGAAGCTGGGTTATGCGCTGATGCTGCTGGCCTGCACGCTGCACCTTGTGCTGGCATGGGTATTTCCGATGCCGCGGCTGCCGTGGTCGATGCTGCCACTGATCCTGCACGGCGTCGGCGTGCAGCTGGCATTCCCCACGCTGACGTTGTTGCTGCTGGATCGTTTCCCGCGGGAGCGCGGCGGCATTTCCTCGGTGCAGGCATTCGCCAGCCTGTTGCTGTGCAGCTTCGTCGCCGGTGTGCTGTCGCCGCTGCTGTCGGTCAGCATGTTGTGTCTCGCGCTCGGTGCGTCGGCGCTGACCCTCAGCGGCATGCTGGCCTGGTGGTGGTATCACGCGATGACCCGCCGTCCGCTCGAGCAATCATCGGCAGGCAAGGATCCGGTCGCGGCGATGCAGGCGGAGATCGTCGAGCCGCGCTGAACGGGAGCTACGCCGATGGCGTCGGCTGATCCGCGTTGGCCGGTGTGATCTGCACGACGGCATCGGCCGACATCAGCACGGTGGCGCGCGCCAGCGCCTGCACCATCGAAGGCGAACGGTAGCTGCCATCGGCGAGCCAGCGCTGCCAGACCGAACCGTCCACTTTCTCGTTGATGCCGGTACCCAGCGTGCGATCGAACGGCGGCTTGAATTCCTTGTAGATGCCGTACATGAACTCCGCATACGAATTGCGCGGCATGCCCATGTCGGCATCGATGGCCGGAGCGATCAGTTCGTCGAAGGCGAGGCCGGCATTGATCGCCTTGCGTTGCAGCCATGCCAAGGGAAGCTCCGGCAGCGGATCGGGCTTGCGGCCGGCGCCATCGCGGTCGTTGCCGCCGCCGACATCGGAGTGCGAGCCGATGAACCAGCGTTGTTCGATCTCGATCTGTTCGAGTTTCTTCGAGGTCAGGGTTTCGCCGGGTTTTATCGTGTAGGGATTGCGCGTCCACACGGTGGGCGCGAAGTCGGCGCGGTGCTCGTCCAGCGCCAGCGCCTGGTAGGCGTACTTGACGATCTTGCTGAGCTCGGTGTCATGGAACTGATAGCGCGCGCGGGCATACGGGAACCACGATGCGGTGTCCGGTATGCCAAGCGAACCGACGGTGTCCCATACGCCAATGAAGTGAATCTCGATCTCGGTCGCGTGGCTGGCGCGGAACGCCAGCGCGGCCGGATCATCCGGCTTGGTCGTGACTTCGCGATAGAATTCGTACGCGGCGGAAATATCCGCCTTCGTCACGCTGCCATCGGCGCCGCGCCTGAGCAGGCCGCACTTGCGGATCATGCCGCCGAGGCTGCGTGCGGTATACGCGCCACGACTGAAGCCGAACAGATAGACGTCGTCGCCGGGCTGCCATACCTCGCACAGCCAGCGGTAGCCCTCGATCACATGGTCCGAAAGGCCGTAGCCGAACGCACCGCCAAGCAAATGGGTCAGGCCTGGCGACACACCGACGCCGGGAAGGTAGTTGACCAGCTGCTCGATACCGGCCGGATCGTGCGGCGCGATCAACTGGCGCAGCCGTTCCACATTGGTGTTCGACTCCGGTTTGTTCCAGGTGCCATCGAACAGCAGCACCAGCCTGCGTGTGGCCATGATGCCCCCGACGCGGTCGTGGTTTCCCTGGGCCGACTCTAGGCCGCGAGGCGTCGCCAGACCAGTGCCGGGCTTGCCGGTGCTTCCAGCTGTTTTCGCGCCAACGGCATGCAGCGTACGCTGCCGGCTTCACCGTCGACCGCGGCACGGGCAGAACATACCTGGACATGCAGAAACAGATCGACGAGGCAAAGGGCTCCGCAGCTGGCGGCCGTTCGAGTCGGCGCGACGACCTGCTGCGTGCGCTGGTGACTGAATTGCGAGTGGGGATTTTCGTGAAGACGACGCAATGTTGACGGCCGTTTGACTGCGCATGCGCGATGAATGGCATTACCCCATCAGCGGAGTATTCGCATGCCGTACAAAGCCATCAGCGACTTGCCCGATTCGGTGCGCGAGCACGTGCCGAAGCACGCGCAGGAAATCTACAAGGAAGCGTTCAACCATGCGTGGAGCGAATACGCCGACAAGGCCGATCGGCGCGGCGACGAATCGCGCGAGGAAGCGGCGCACAAGGTCGCCTGGGCGGCGGTGAAGAAGCATTACAGCAAGGGCGACGACGGCGACTGGCATGCCAGGTAGACGCGGCTTTGTTAGCTCAGAGCAGTCCGCGCTCTTCGAGAAACTGCCGTGCCTCACCCGCATCGTGCTCGAACCACGCCTGGGTCGAGCCGAGCCGGAACGAATAGCCCCAGGCATCCATGTCGGCCATCAGCCGGGAGCGCCCCACGCCGGGCAACTGATCGGCCAGCACGATCTGCAGGTAACAGGTGGCGTCCTCTTCCTCGATCGAATCGGTGGCGTCGGTATGGACGTCCAGACGTCTTTCAGGCGGCAATACGATCAGATGACCGGCTTCGTGCAGCAGCGAGTGCACCGGTGTGTCATCGCGCGCATACACGGTGTTGCCGATGATGCCGGCTTCCTCGTCGCCCCAGAAACTGCCGGGGATCGGCTCGCCGGGTTCCACGCGCTGCAACCGCAGGCCAAGCCGGGCGAGCAGGGCGGCAGGGACATCGAAGCCGATCTGTCCCACCCGCATCACGGTGCTGGCCGGGTCGTCGGAATCGGGACGGGGAGGGGAGTGGAAATGCATGTGCGTGCGCGATGGGCGCAGATGACCAGGCGGGTTGATGACGCCGGGCGACGCTGGATCGCCCGGCGGACAAGCTGTGGCGATCATCGTCCGGCGCAAGACTCAGCCAGTCTTGGCTTCGTTCTTGGTTTCGTTCCGGGCGGCCGGCTTGCCTTCCGGCAAGGTCACCGAAAGCTCGAGGATCTCGTGGCCGCTGTCGCGCTCGAAATTGATGTTGATCGCATCGAGGTCGACGTGAACATATTTCTTGATCACTTCGAGCAATTCGTTGCGCATCATCGGCAGGTAATCCGGCGCGCCGCGGCTGGAACGCTCCTGCGCCACGATGATGCGCAGGCGTTCGCGGGCCACGGTCGCGGTGGCTTCCGGCTTGCGCTTCAGGAAATCAAGAATACCCATCGTGATCAACCTCCGAACACGCGCTGGAGAAAGCCCTTCTTGGGCACGTCGATGAAGCGCAACGGGCGCACTTCGCCGAGGATGCGGGCCACCGTGTCGCTATAGGCCTGACCGGCATGTGAATTGGCATCGACGATCACTGGGATGCCGTTGTTGGAAGCGGTCAGCACGTTTTCCGATTCGGGGATCACGCCGACCACTTCGATGCCGAGGATTTCCTCGACGTCCTTGACGCTGAGCATTTCGCCGATGGCGACGCGGGCCGGGTTGTAACGGGTCAGCAGCAGGTGCTGGACGACCGGGCCTTCGCCACGCTCGGCACGCCGGGTCTTGCTGGCGAGCAGGCCGAGGATGCGGTCCGAATCGCGCACCGAGGACACTTCCGGGTTGACCACCACGACGGCGTGATCGGCGAAGTACATCGCCAGATGCGCGCCTTTCTCGATGCCGGCCGGCGAGTCGCACACGACGTAGTCGAAGCCGTCTTCGGACAGGCCGTCGAGCACTTTCTCGACGCCTTCCTGGGTCAGCGCGTCCTTGTCGCGGGTCTGGCTGGCGGCCAGCACGTACAGGTTGTCGTGGCGCTTGTCCTTGATCAGCGACTGCTTCAGCGTGGCTTCGCCATGCACGACGTTGACGAAATCGTAAACCACGCGCCGCTCGCAGCCCATGATCAGGTCGAGGTTGCGCAGGCCGACGTCGAA